>JAXMBI010000021.1:0-140914 GCA_046349955.1 Pirellulales bacterium
AGACATCTTCTGCGCAAGCGGTCCTGGCGGCCAGCACGTGAACAAAACGGCCTCGGCCATTCGGCTGACGCACTACGAGACCAACATCGTCGTCTCCTGCCA
Source organism: Pirellulales bacterium (assembly GCA_046349955.1). GTDB lineage: Bacteria > Planctomycetota > Planctomycetia > Pirellulales > JBGAPH01 > JBGAPH01. The sequence goes on from JAXMBI010000021.1 coordinate 103, forward strand.
GGACGAGAAGAGCCAGCACAAGAACTTCGCCAAGGCGCTGCGCGTGCTCAAGACGCGGCTCTACGAGGCCAAGCGGCAGGAAGAGCACAAGAAGCGGGCCGATCAGCGGAAGTCCCTGGTTGGCTCAGGTGACCGCAGCGAGCGCATTCGCACCTACAACTTTCCCGACAACCGGGTAACAGATCACCGCATCAACCTGACGCTGTACAAGCTCGATCAGATTCTGGCCGGCAACCTGCAGCCGGTGACCGACGCGCTGCTCGACTACGATCGCCAGCAGCAGCGCTCGGCAATGGGCGCGCTCGAATAAGCGCTGCTCTCCTTCGGCTGATTCCCACCCCCTGCGAGCCGCGCCGACCCATGAGTGACGCTTGGACGATCGGCCGGCTGCTCAAGTGGACGGCCGACTACCTGGGGCAGCACGGGGCCGACAGCCCGCGGCTCGAGGCGGAGTTGCTGTTGGCCGCCGCCCGCGGCTGCCAACGGATCGAACTCTACACAGCCTTCGACGAAACGCCGCCTGACGCGGTGCGCACGGCCTTTCGCGAGCTCGTGAAGCGCCGGGCCGAGGGCGCGCCGGTGGCCTACTTGCTCGGGCAGCGCGAGTTCTTCTCGCTGCCGCTCAAGGTGACGCCCGACGTGCTGATTCCGCGGCCGGAGACCGAGCACCTGGTGATCGCCGCGCTCGACTTGGCCCGCGGCCGAGCTCCCCAAGGGGCCGGGCTAAAGCTGGCCGACATTGGCACAGGCAGCGGCGCGATTGCGATCGCGCTCGCCAAGCACCTGCCGCAAGCCACGGTGACGGCTGTCGACTTAAGCCCGTCGGCGCTCGCGGTGGCGGCCGAGAACGCGGCGACGCACGGCGTAGCGGAGCGGGTGACGTTTCTCCAAAGCGATCTGCTGGCCGCGCTGCCTGCCGCGGCGACGTTTGACCTAATCGCGAGTAACCCGCCCTACGTGAGCTCGGCCGAATGGCAGGCGCTCTCCCCCGGCGTGCGCGATTTCGAACCGCGCCAGGCCCTCGAGGCGGGGCCCGCCGGCACGGAAGTCATCGAGCGGCTGATTCCGCAAGCGGTCGATCGCTTGAAGCCGGGCGGCTGGCTGCTGCTCGAGGTGAGCCCGATGATCGAGCCGCAAGTCGTGCGGCTGATCGTGGGCCGGGCCGAGCTGCGCTCGCTGCCGACGCGGAAGGACAGCGCGGGGTTGGCGCGGGTGGTGATCGCCCAGAAGGTTGCGTAGCTCTATTTGCCGTTTCGAACTACCCCAGGCAGCGGCGCCGCCGCCTGCGGGTTCGCCTGCTGGAAGTCCTCTCCCAAAAGCGCCGCCACGGTGGCCGCCACCTGGCTTTGCGTCACGTCGACGTTGGAGCGAACTCCGAGAGCCGGCGTGTCGGGGCCTAGCACGGCCATCCAAATGCGGTCCGAGCCGGGCACGTCGGCCTTGTGGCTCTTCCAGCCGTCGCGGTCGTCGCCGCGGCCATGGTCGGTGGTCAGCACGAGCGAGGTCTTGCCGGCGTACTCCGGGTCGGCTTGGATCTGCTCCCAGAGCCGGCGAATGTATTCGTCGGTGCGGCGGGCGGAGTCGAGCACCAGGTCGTAGCGTCCGGCGTGTGCCCAGTCGTCGGTCTCGCCGAACGACACATAGAACACCTTGGGCCGCTTCTGCTTGAGCCACTCCTCGGCGATCCGCGACGTCCAGTAGTCGAAGCGCACGCCGGCGAAGCTCTTGGGCACTTCGCGGGCAAGCTCCTCGAGCCGGGCCATCTCCGAACCCGCGAGATCGGGCTTCGTCCAGCCGGCGTTCACGGGCACGCCGCTGCGCTCGGTGTTGATGATCCAGGGAAAGACGTCCCAGCTCGTCACGGCGCCCACGCGCCCTTCATAGCCGGGCCGGCGGTTAAGAAACTCGAGCACCGTGACGTTGGGGTTGGGCTTCTTGTCGTTCGAATCGATCCGCGGGTCGCCGAAGCCGGAAAGCAACTCGTTGTAGCCGGGGTAGGAAAAATGCTGTGTGTTGGTCACGCGGGCGGCCGAGTTGTGCTCGGGATCGCCGAACACCTGCCCCTCTTTGGCTACGACGCTCCAGAACCAAGGAAACACGGCCTCGCGGCGCTCGGCAGGCGTCTCGCGGTCGAAGGCGGCCTTGAGCGGCGCCTCTACCTCAACGCCTCCCTGTTCCTTGTTCATCAGCCGCCGATCGGCCCCGTAGAACAGTTCCTGCCAGCGCAAGCCGTCGAAGGTGATGAGCAGCACGTTCTCGGTCTTGCGGGGACCTTTGGGCGCCTGAGCTTGGAGAGGGACGCCGAACGCCAGGCTGACCAAAAACGCGGCAAAGCTGGCGACGGCGAGTCCACGTTGAACGCGGCTGAGGCGAGAAAGCATCACGGGCAGCATCTCTCACGGGCAGGAATCGGGGCAGGTCTGTTCCGAAGACTTCGAGTCTAGTTGGCCACTGCCTGCCAGGAAACCGCCCCCGCTCACACGGCGCTCACGTTCGCAACCGGCCCGCCGGGGTGCCGGCAGCCAGCTCGTCGATCATCCGCCGCGTCGCCGCCTCGACGGCTTCCTGCCACCGCGCGGCCCCAAACGCCGCGTATTCTGGCCGCGAATGGGCAAAGATGATCCCCCGCGAATTGTTCACGATCGCCCCCAGCCCCTGCGCGTCGAACCCGCCGGCGACATCGGCCGCCGTGCCTCCTTGGCTGCCATAGCCCGGCACCAGCAGCCAAGCGCTGGGCATCGCCGACCGCAGCTCGACGAGCTGCTGCGGGTAAGTTGCCCCGACCACCGCCCCAACCGCGCCATAGCCGCACTCCCCGCGCGTGCCGGCCGCCAGCGACTCCACATACTCGGCAACGTGCAGGTAGAGGGGCCGCCCCGCGCAGTTCAGGTCCTGAAAGCCTTTGCCCCCTTTGTTCGAGGTCTTTACGAGCACGAAAATGCCGGCCTCGCGGCGCCGCGCGGCCGCCTCGAAGGGGTGAGGCTGTCGTCCCCCAGGTACGGGCTGACGGTCAGGGCGTCGGCCCCCCAGGGGCTCGCGTCGCCGGGCCCCAGGTATGCCTCGGCATAGGCCAGGGCGGTCGAGTCGATGTCGTTCCGCTTGCCGTCGAGGATCACGAGCAGCCCCTTGCCGGCCGCGTAGTCGATTACCTGCTTAAGAGCCGCCATGCCAGGCACGCCGAGCGCTTCGAAGAAGGCTGCCTGCGGCTTGACTGCCGGCACGAGCGGGGCGACGACGTCGACCACACCCTGGCAGAAGCGGACGTACGCCTGGGCGACATCCTCGGCCGACGACGACGCGGCAACGACCGGCCCGGGGAGCGAGTCTGCCCGCGGATCGAGGCCTACGAGCGCGGGCGTTTGGCAGCGGCGCACGGCGGCCGCAAGACGATCGGAAAAACTGAGCAAGGCAGACGCTCCGGCGAGGCCGAGATGGGTAATCGCCCTAGTGTCGCGAAAAAGAAGCGGGTTGGCGAGCGGCGGGCTTTACGCCCACCGTCTCCGCGGCAAGTTCTCAGGCCCGCCGGGAGCTTGCAAGCGCGTTTCCGTAACAGCCATCGGCGCTGGGCGGGTTGTCGGCGGCGTCTGCCGCCGCGATCCGGCAACCCGAGACCGCCGGCGTGAAGCCGGCGGCTCGCTGGATACTTGCTCCTCGGTCATGCGGACCCGAAAATCCGAACTGCGGAAAAGCAAGCTGCGCTGGCAATCGACTCACTGTGGCCCCGCCCCCGGCAACTGCATGGTCGCCGTCCCCAACTTGCCGAACCGCTCGTACACCACCTCCACCGGCCCCGCCGCCTCTTGCAGCCGGGCGATGAATTCCCGCTCGTCGGCGAAGTTATTGCCGGCCAGTTGGTAGATGCGGTCGTGTACCCGCAGGCCGGCCTTGTCGGCGGGGGAGCCCGGCACGACGCGGTTGAGGATCACCGCCCCTGGCTCGGCGTCGTCGGTCCGCCAGGCGATGCCGATCCGCACCGGCTTGCCCCCCAGGTTCACCGTCACCGGCTGCGGCTGCTCCTGCCCCGCGCGGGCGATGCCGACGATCACCGGATTCTCAGAGGAGAGCGCGAGCGAACGGAGCTGATCGCCACTCAACACGGGGAGATCGTTCCAAGTGAGAATGCGGTCGCCGGCGCGAAGGCCCGCTTGGGCCGCCGCGGCGCCCGGCGTGACGGCGGCCACTCTCACGCCCTGACCGCTCTTGTCCTGTTCGTCCCAGCGCAGGCCGAGTCGCCCGGGAAGCGGCGCGGCGGGCTGCTCGACCTCGCGCTGCCGATGTTCGTTTTCGTTCCGGGCGGCCAAGCGGAACCGCGGCAGTTCGTTGGCGTCGGCCAGGGCCATGACCACTCGGACCATGAACTGCGAAGCCTGCCGCAGGCCATCGACGTTCACCTTCTCGGCGTCGTCGCTCGGGCGGTGGTAGTCGTCGTGCAGCCCGGTGTGCATCATGAGGATCGGAATCCGCCGCTCGTAGAACGGCCAGTGGTCGCTGTTGTCCTTGAGCTCCCAGGTGAAGTCGAGCCAGAGGTCGGTCCCTTCGTTCTGACTGCTGATCGCCCGACGCAGACCGGACGCCGAACGCGTGCCAGCCACTTCCAGCCGATTGCGGCGCATGCGGCCCAGCATGTCGGTGTTGATGACCAGGCGGATCTGGTTGAGGAGAATCGTGGGGGCGCCAACCCAGTGCTTGCTGCCGAGCAGGCCTTTCTCTTCGGCATCCCAGAGGGCAAAGAGAATGCTCCGTCGCGGCTTGAGCCCGCTGGTGGCGATGCCTTCGGCGATTTCGAGCAGGGCGGACGTGCCGCTGGCGTTGTCGTCGGCACCGTTATGGATGTACCCGGTGGGGCCGTAGCTATTCTGCGAGCTGCCGTAGCCCACGTGGTCGTAGTGCGCGCCGACGAGGATGTACTCGTTCTTGAGCTGCGGATCGCTCCCCTCGATCCAGCCCAGGATGTTGCGGTAGCCGGCCCCGAACACCTGGTAGTAGCCGCCCCGATCCCCGGCGCCACGCAAGCCGAACCGCTGGAACTCCTTGCCCAAGTAAATGCTGGCCGCCCGCCCGCCCCGGCTACCGGCCTCGCGCCCCTCGAAGGTGTCGTCGGCGAGCGCGCCGACGTGCTTGCGCAGATCGGCGTCGGTGACGGAGTTCAGGGCCGCCTGCAGGCTGGAGGCTTCTTCGGCGGCTGGAGCGGCGGCGGCGAGGGCAAGCCAGAGGGCGGCGGATCCAAGCGAGCGGTGCAGACTCAAGGGCAAACTCCGGACGGAGAACGACGTGGGCTGAGCGAATCCGGCCGTGCGATTCCGCCGCCGCATGCCGGATGGCCAAGTATACCCGGCGGCCCGGTCTTAGGATGCGGGGGCGCTGGGGGCTCGCTTCGCTCGATCCCAGGCACGCGCGCCGGCGCCTCGCTCTCCACGCGGGGTGCAGCCGCCGCCCCGGCAGGTTACACTTTCCGGGAGTTCGTGCCCCACACTTCCCCGGGCGCCCCTGTGGCCCGCGCCGGCTTTCCGCCCTCCCTTAGACCCACCCCCGCTGCGAGGACCCCGATGAAACTGTTTGCCCCGCTTGCGCTCGCGCTGTGTGTGCTGGCCGCGCCGGCCCTGGCGGCCGACGACGAGGCCGGCTTCAAGCCCCTGTTCAACGGCACGAACCTCGACGGCTGGGACGGCAATCCCAAGTTCTGGTCGCTCAAAGACGGCGTCGTCACCGGGCAGACCACCGCCGACAACCCGACCAAGGGGAACACCTTCCTGATCTGGAAAGACGGCGAGGTCGACGACTTCGAGCTGCGGCTCTCCTACCGCATCAAGAACGGCAACTCCGGCATTCAGTACCGCAGCCGCGACTTCGGCGACTGGGTGGCCGGCGGCTTCCAGGCCGACTTCGAGGCCGGCGACACCTACTCCGGCATCCTCTACGACGAGCGCGGCGACCTAGGCATCGTGGCCGAGCGCGGCACGAGCGTGGTGATCGGCCCCGACGGCCAGAAGAAGGTCGTCGCCAAGCTCGGTGACTCGGCCGAGATCCAAAAGAAGATCAAGAAGGAAGACTGGAACGACTACGTCGTCACGGTCCAAGGCAACAAGTACAAGCACCAGATCAACGGCCAGACCACGGCCGAAGTCGTCGACGACCGACCGCTCGACAAGCAGCGCCGCTCCGGCATTCTGGCCCTGCAGCTTCACGCCGGGCCGCCGATGACGGTGGAGTTCAAGAACGTGCGGCTCATGCGGCTCAAGGCCGACGGCGACAAATCAGCCGAGGCCAAGAAGAAGATCGTGCTCCTGGCCGGCCGCCCCAGCCACGGCCGCGGCGACCACGAGCACAACGCCGGCTGCCTGCTGTTGGCCCGCTGCCTGAACCATGTGCCAGGGATCACGGCCGAGGTCTACCGCGATGGCTGGCCGAAGGACGAGAGCGTGCTCGACAGCGCAGACTCGATCGTGTTCTTCGCCGATGGCGGCGACGGCCATCCGGCCATCCAAGGCAATCGCCTAGCCACGCTCGACAAGCTGCTCGACCGCGGCGTAGGCATGGCTTGCATCCACTATGGCGTGGAGGTGCCCAAGGAGCGCGGCGGCGCCGAGTTCCTCCGCGGGATCGGCGGCTACTTCGAGATGCACTGGAGCGTGAACCCGCACTGGACAGCGAACTTCGCTTCGCTTCCCGACCACCCGATCACCCGCGGCGTGAAGCCCTTCGAAGTGAACGACGAGTGGTACTACCACATGCGGTTCCAGCCCGACATGAAGGGCGTCACCCCGCTGCTGACGGCTGTGCCGCCGGCGAGCACGCTCGAGCGCCCCAACGGCCCCCACAGCGGCAACCCCTTCGTGCGGGCCGAGGCGGGCAAGCCGCAGCACGTCGCCTGGGCCTATGAGCGGCCCTCGGGCGGGCGCGGCTTCGGCTTCACGGGCGCCCACCACCACGTCAACTGGGGGAACCCCAGCTTCCGCACGCTGGTGCTCAACGCGCTGGTGTGGACCGCCGGCGGCGAAGTGCCGGCCGACGGCGTGCAGTGCGACGTGACGCCGGAAGATCTCAAGCAGAACTTGGATCCGAAGGAGTAGCTGTCAAACGCGGGGTTTGCGAATTTCGAAGCCCGTCCAACAACCTTGGACGGGCTTCTTTTACTCCACCGTCACGCTCTTCGCCAGATTCCTTGGCTTGTCGACGTCGCAGCCGCGAAGGACCGCGATGTGGTAGGCCAGGAGCTGGAGCGGAATCGCCGCCACGATCGGCTGCAAGTAGTCCTCGACCGCTGGGACGTGGATCACGTCGTCGGCCAGTTCCGCTACCCGCGTGTCGCCGTGGGTGACGATGGCGATCACCGGTCCGCCGCGGGCTTTGATCTCCTCCAGGTTCGACATCACCTTGTCGTACACCTGACCGTGGGGAACCAGGAACACGCTGGGGGTGTTCTCGTCCACGAGCGCGATCGGCCCGTGCTTCATCTCGGCCGCGGGGTACCCCTCGGCGTGGATGTAGCTGATTTCCTTGAGCTTGAGCGCCCCCTCGAGCGCCGTGGGGAAGTTGTATTGCCGGCCCAGGTAGAGGAAGTTGTTCGCGCCGGCGTATTTCTCCGCGACCTGCCGCACCTTGGCGTTGCACTCGAGCGCCTTGCTCACCTGATCCGGCAGCCGCAGGAGCTCGTCGATAATCCGCTGCCCGGCGCCGTAGCTCAGGTGCCGCAGTCGGCCGAAGTAGAGGGCCAGCATGGCGAGCACCACGCACTGCGACGTGAAGGCCTTGGTCGAGGCGACGCCGATCTCGGGCCCCGCGTGCAGATACACGCCGCCGTCGGCTTCTTGGGCGATCGAGCTGCCCACCACGTTGCAGATGGCGAGCGTCGGGTGCCCCTTGCGCTTCATTTCGCGCAGGGCGGCCAGGGTGTCGGCCGTTTCGCCGCTTTGCGTGATCGCGAACAGCAGCGTGTTGTGGTCGAGCGGAGGGTTACGGTAGCGCAGCTCGCTGGCGTATTCGATTTCCACCGGGATGCGGGCGAACTCCTCGATCAGGTACTCGCCCACCAGCGCCGCGTGCCAACTCGTGCCGCAGGCGGTGAGCACGAAGCGGTTGACCGAGCGCAGTTGTTGCGGAGTGAGATTCAGGCCGCCGAAAACGGCCGTCGCCTCGTCGAAGCTCAAGCGGCCCCGCATCGCGTTCCGCAAGCTTTCAGGCTGCTCGAAGATCTCCTTGAGCATGTAGTGCGGGTAGCCTTCGAGCCCGACATCGTCGAGCTCGAGGTCGAGCACCTGCACGTTGTGATGCACGTTCCCCTGATCGCGATGGATGACGCGCAGCTTGTCGGCGGTGACGATGGCCAACTCATGGTCGGCAAGATAAACGATCTTGTCGGTGTGGCCGACCAGGGGCGAGGCGTCGCTGGCGACGAAGTGTTCGTTTTCGCCCACGCCGACGACCAGCGGGCTGCCAAGCCGCGCGGCGAGGATCACCTCGGGATAGTCGCGGAAGAGGATCGCCAGGCCGTAGGTGCCGTGCAGTTGCACCAGGGCGCTCTTCACCGCTTGGGCCAGCGACTCGTAGCCGGCGGCAATTACCCGCTCGCGCTCGGCCGGGCTCGGGTTGAGCAGGCCTGCATCTTCCAGGCAGTTCGCCACGAGGTGGGCGATGATTTCGCTATCCGTAGCGGAGCGGAACTGGTAGCCCTCGCCTTCGAGACGTTCCTTGAGCGGACGGTAGTTTTCGATGACCCCATTGTGAACGAGCGCCAGGGCGCGGTCGCCGCCCAGGTGCGGGTGGGCGTTGACGTTGGTCGCGGCGCCGTGGGTGGCCCAACGGGTGTGGCCGATGCCGATGTGGCCTGCGGCCGGCGTTTCGCGGAGCATGTCGGCCAGGGTGTCGATGCGGCCGGCGGCCTTGACCACGTCGAGCTCGCCGGCGGCGTCGATCGTCACCACGCCCGAGCTGTCGTAACCCCGGTACTCCAACCGGCGCAGACCCTGCAACAGGAAGCCCGACGCTTGCCGCGATCCGACGTATCCAACGATTCCGCACATGGCTGTCGACGCTCCGTGGAAAGCCGCGAAATGGGACCGCGCAGGCGCCTGACGTCTGCGTGCATCCTTAACCGGATGGCGAACGCCAGTCCAGGTGCGGTCCTAACCTGTTCCTGGGAAGTGAGTTATCGGTTCCCGGCCCCGTAACCGGCAAGATCGTCTCGCCGGCGCCGCCTGACGCCCCTAGTGGTTAGCTTACCTTACTTTACGCATCTGCCGGGGGTTTTGGCACAGCTCCTGGGTGAGCGGCCTGGCGTAACCCGGCCGACGACGCACGCGCAGGCCTAAAGGCGGCGCCCCAGACCGTTCTTGGCCTCCTGCCGCCGTTTGGCCTTGTGAGTCGGCCGAGCGAGTCGGGCACAGCCTGGGGCACGCGCGATCAAGCATTTCGACGCACGTGCAACCAGCGCATGCGTACCTTCGCGCGGACAAGGCTGCTCGCACGCGACTCCTCGCCGCGTTCGCCCAGCAGTTTGACACTTCGCCGAGGCCCCCCCTAGAATCGCAGCTTTTCGCGGCCTTCCCCAAGGCCGCTTGTTGGGGCCCTCCGAGCTGCGATGGCGAAAGCGACCTACAAAGACGCCGGCGTCGACCTGGAAGTCTATGCCGAGAGCATGGCGCGGCTGCCACGGCTGCTGCACCGCACCTTCAGCCCCCGCGTGATGCGGCTCGATGGCGGTTTCGCCGGCCTGTTTCAGCTCGACTTCCCCAGCTCGCTCTTTGCCCGCAACTATCAAGACCCGGTGCTCGTTTCCTGCACCGACGGCGTCGGCACGAAGATCAAGGTGGCGATCGCCGCCGGTCGCCACGACACGGTGGGCATCGACCTGGTGGCCATGAGCGTGAACGACGCGCTGTGCTGCGGGGCCGAGCCGCTGTTTTTCCTCGACTACGTGGCCATGCACGCCGACGATCCGGTGCTGCTCGAGCAGATCGTCTCCGGCATTTCGGCCGGCTGCGTGGAGAGCGACTGCGCACTGCTGGGGGGCGAAACGGCCATCATGTCGGACCTCTATTCGCCCGGCGACTACGACCTGGCCGGCTTTTGCGTAGGCGTGGCCGAGCGGCGGCGCGTGATCGACGGCCGCGCGATCGGCCCCGGCGACGTCGTGCTTGGCCTGGCCTCGAGCGGCCTGCACTCGAACGGCTACAGCCTTGTGCGGCGGATCGTGTTCGATCTGGCGAAGCTCGGCATCCACGACCACGTGCCGGAACTCGGCCGCACCGTGGCCGACGAGCTGCTCGTGCCAACGAGGCTCTATGCCCGCGCGGTCCGCAAGGTGCTTTCCAACTACCGCGTGAAGCAGGTAGTGCATGGCATCGCCCACATCACGGGGGGCGGCCTGCACGAAAACCTGGGCCGCATCTTGCCGGACAACGCCCAAGTGGCCATCGAGCGCGGCAGTTGGCCCGTGCCGCCGGTCTTCCCTTGGCTGCAAAGGCTGGGCGAAGTGGCCGACGACGAAATGGACCGCGTGTTCAACCAAGGCATCGGCCTCGCGCTCGTCGTCAGCTCCTACTTCGCCGACAGCGTGAGCGCGCAGCTTACCGATGCGGGGTATCCGAATTGGCCGATCGGGCAGGTGCGGGCTGGGCCGAAGGGCGTGGTTTGGGCCTGAGACTTGGATGCGCTTACACCTCCAAGGACAAGAGGCAGCAGGAGTTATCCGTATCCGCGACAGACTGTTCTGCTGGGCAAGAGCTTCGGCGCACAAAAAGAACCCGCCCGACAAACTCGCCGGAGTTGCCGGACGGGCCTGAGAAGCGCACTACCAGACGCCACGGAGCAGTGGGCATATGGCCCTAATCGCAGCGAGAACCGGACGCGCGACGACAGCAGGCCTACCCCTGCGAGGACTGTGAGCAGGAAGGTGGAGGGCTCGGGCACAGCGGGGGCGATGTCGCCTGAGTGCGAGCTTGGGTCGCCGCGACCTGGTAAAGGAGTCGGCTGTCGCATCCGCGTTTAGCCAATCGAGGAACGGCCTGCCGATGGCGAACTTGGCATCGGGCTGCACTTTGCCAACACCGCTCAAGGCTTTTCGATAAAGTTCAAGCCATCGAAATTGGCGAGTGAGGTCAGCCATGAACGACAAACTCGACGATCTGTGCGTTTACGGGGCATTCGCCAGCGTGCGAATTCGTTACGCAGGCACGCTGGAACAACTTGCCAGCCTTTTGGCGTCCGGCCTAAATATAAAACCCTTTGTCGTCCAGCCAATGGAGGATCCGCCGCACGGCGAAGTAGGAATGATTGAAGCGCTCGGATGGGAGGTGTGGCTGCAAGCTGACTCGGCAGATTTGCCTCACCATTTTCAGCTTCGGATCGAAACTGAGGATTCACTTACGGAGGCGTTCGAAGAGAGAATGTACAATCTTTCGCCGTGGTTCGCGCGACTGTTAGGGGTTCTTTGCGATCTCGAAGCAACGCCAGACATGCCGTGCCGATGACGCTGTCCGACATGATCGCAAAATTGGAGAGCAAGCGAAAACTTCCCTCAAGCGGATGGGCACCTTCAGCGGTTCGAAGATGAGCAACAACCCTGACTAGTTGCCCTGAGTCCTCGGACCGCACCTCGACTCGCGCGCTCAGACGATTCCGACGTGCTCCAGGTCAACAAGGTGGGCCGCGTTCTCGCAATACGCGGCCGCAAACGTCGCGTGCGTGCGCCGCGTGTTGAGGGCACATATTCTTCCCTGGCGGCTCTCGCATACAAGACCAGTTCGTGCCGCAAGACCTTCTGACCGCGGCGGCGATCGAGGAACTCGTCGATCATCGCGCGAACGATGGCCGATCGGCCAGGTGCGAGCTGGACCGCAGGCGTGGTCTGGGCGTAGGTGCGTTACCAAACCACCTGGAACCCCACGTTGCCGCCGTGGGCCGTTTGTCGCGTGGCTAGGTTGGCATCATAGCCGAAGAAGACGTCCGCCCGCTGGCTCACCGGCACGCGCAGGCCGGCGCCGAGCAACAGCGCGTCTTGGCTGGGGGTGAGGCCGCGGATGTCGAAGGGCGTTGCCCGCGGCGCGTCGAAGAGTTGCGTGATGCCCGGCGCTTGGGCGAAGAACTCGTGCGTCCAGCGGGCACGCAGCTCGAGCAGCGTGCAAGCGCTCGCCGGCCCTAGCGAACGGACAAGGCGGGCGCCGCACACGCTTCGCAGCGAATCGAGCGACCGGCCGGGGCCGATCAGGTCGAGCTCGCCGGCCCCGTGCTCGTGGTAGCCCGACTGAGTCAGGTTCATGTATTGCAGGCCGATCAGCGGGCGCACCGACCAATCGCCAAAGTCGAAGGCATAGCCCTGCTCCAGGTAAGCCGCCAGTCCGTCGCCGCCATAGCTGGCCCGGGGCGTTTCGGCCACGTCGCCAAAGGCAATCTGGCGCCGGGTGCTGAAGTCGCCGTGCCAGTAGGACACCGTGCCCATCAGGTAGCTGGGCCCGATTTGCCGCACTCCATACAGCCCGGCGTATCCGGTATCGAGATCCAGGCGGTCGCCGTTGCGATTGGCCGCGGCCGGCCCGTAGGCCAGCCACACTCCGGCCCGCATCCCTTCGTCGAGGGTTGTCTCCACTCCCAGCGTCGTCGCCGCGAAGGTGTAGTTCACGAGCCCGGCGTTGCCGTCGGAATGGAGCAGCCCCCCTTGGCCCGCCCCCAAGAACCAGGTGCGCCAGCGGCTTTCCGAGCGGCCGTCGCCGCAGCCGTCTTCCGGCAAGGGCCCGAGCCGGATGCGGTCGGACACGAGCTGCAACAGGTAGCCCGTGTTGTCGAGGGCCACAGTCTCGGCCGTGGCGTGTAGTTCGCCGCTGAGCTGATCCAACCCAATCCGCTGCCCGTCCGGCGAGAGGGCCGCAAGCTGATCGATCGTGAAGGCCATTTGCCCCCTGGCCAGCGGATTGAGGGCGTCGAGCTCCGCCCCCACACTGTGCTGGTTGAACGTGTCGGCGATCGCCGCAAAGTGCGTGGGCGGCCGCACGAGCACGATCCGCACGAGGTTGCTCTCGTAGACCAGCATCGGCTGCATGTTTAGGAAGTTGTAGTTCAGCGCCGAGAACTGCCCGCTCACGCCGCCGCCGGCGGTGAGGATGGTGTAGCTCGTCCCGGCGACATAGCTGCCTGGCCCAGCGACCACGTCGACCGCGCCGTCGAGCGCGGCGGTTCCCGAGACGGCCAGCAGATCGCTTTGGCCGGCGCTGTTCACCTCGACCTGATACGTGCCGCTAGCGGCCTGCTGATAGTTGCCATTGACGGTGAGCGTGCCGATCGAGTTGCCGGGGGCAATTGTTCCCTGATTCACAACGGCGCCCACGCTGCCATTGCCGCTCAGGGTTCCGGCGGCCTGCACTTGCACCGGCCCGCTGAGCGCGCCGTTGACGGCCAGGTTGCCGGCGGAAACCGTGGTCTGTCCCGCCAGGGAAACGTTGCCCGTCATGTCGAGCCGCCCCGCGCCCTGCTTGCTCAGTTGCCCCGTGCCGCTGATGTTGCCGGCGTACGTGCCGTCGGTCGTTTGATCGAAGCGCAGGGTTGCGTTGTCGACGATGTTCCCCTGCAGGCTCGCGGAGTTCCCTTGGAGCACGCCCGCCGAGATCGTGGTGCCGCCCGAGTAGCTGTTCGTGCCGCTGAGGGTCACCGTTCCAGAGCCGCTCTTGGTGAGGCTGCCCGTCCCGCTGATGTTGCCGCTGTGAGTACCGCTGGTGGCCTGATTGAAAGTGACGTTCGCGTTGTTGGCAATGTTGCCTTGCAGGCTGGTCGTGGTCCCTTGCAGCGCGCCGGCCGAAACGGTGGTTCCGCCGGAGTAGGTGTTCGCCCCCGAGAGGGTGAGCGTGCCGGCGCCTTGCTTGGTGAGGCTGCCCGAGCCGGTCATCGTGCCGCTGTAGGTGGCGCTGGTCGGCTGATTGAAGACGACGGCCGCGTTGTTCGTGATGTTCCCGCGAACGGCGGTGGCCGTGCCTTGCAGGGTTCCGGTCGAGACTGTGGTGCCGCCCGAGTAGGTGTTCGCGCCGGTGAGCGTGAGCGTGCCGGCGCCTTGCTTGGTCAAGCTGCCGGTGCCGCTCATCACGCCAGAGTAGGTCCCGGCGCTTCCTTGATCGAAGACGACCGCCGCGTTGTTGGTGATGTTGTTCCGCAGGTTGGCAGTGTTGCCTTGGAGCGTTCCAGCCGAGACGGTCGTTGTGCCGGTGTTGGTGTTCGTTCCCGTCAGCGTGAGGGCGCCCGCGCCTTGCTTGACGATGGCCCCTGTGCCGCTGATGTTGCCGGCGTAGGTCCCCGCGGATGTCTGATTGAAGTTCACGGTGGCGTTGTCGACGATGTTTCCTTGCAGGCTGGTGGTGTCGCCTTGCAGCGTGCCGGCCGAGATTGTCGTGCCGCCGGAGTAGGTGTTCGCGCCGCTCAGGGTAACCGTGCCCGAGCCGGCTTTCGTCAGGCTGCCAGAGCCGCTGATCGCGCCGGCGTAGGTTCCGGCGGTGGTCTGGCTGATCGTGACGTTGGCGTTGTTGGTGATGTTCCCCTGCAGGCTCGTGGTCGTGCCTTGGAGAGCCCCGGCCGAGACGGTGGTGCCGCCCGAGTAGGTGTTGGCCCCGCTGAGCGTCAGCGTGCCGGCGCCCTGCTTCACGAGAGCCCCGGTGCCCGACATCACGCTCGAATAAGTGCCGGCGGCTGTCTGATCGAACACCACGGTGCTGTTGTTCGTGATGTTGCCGCGGACCGCGGTGACGCTCCCCTGCAGGGTTCCCGCCGAAACCGTAGTTCCGCCCGAGTAGGTGTTCGCGCCCGTGAGCGTGAGCGTGCCGGCGCCCTGCTTGGTGAGAGTGCCCGTGCCGCTCATCACGCCGGAGTACGTGCCTGCGCTCCCCTGGTCGAAGACCACGGCCGCGTTGTTCGTGATGTTGTTCCGCAAGTTGGCGGTGTTGCCTTGGAGCGTGCCGGCGGAAACCGTGGTCGTGCCGGTGTTGGTGTTCGTCCCCGTCAGCGTGAGCGTGCCCGCGCCTTGCTTGACGATGGCCCCCGTGCCGCTGATGTTGCCGGTGTACGTTCCGGCGGTTGTCTGGTTGAAGTTGACCGTCGCGTTGTCGACGATGTTCCCCTGCAGGCTGGTGGTGTCTCCCTGGAGCGTGCCGGCCGAGATCGTGGTGCCGCCTGAATAGGTGTTCGCGCCGCTCAGGGTGACCGTGCCCGTACCGGCCTTGGTCAGGCTGCCTGTGCCGCTCATGTTCCCGGCATAGGTCCCCGTGGTCGTCTGGCTGAGCGTGACGTTGGCGTTGTTGGTGACGTTCCCCTGCAGGCTCGTGGTCGTGCCTTGGAGAGCCCCGGCCGAGACGGTGGTGCCGCCCGAGTAGGTGTTGGCCCCGCTGAGCGTCAGCGTGCCGGCGCCCTGCTTGGTGAGGCTGCCGGCGCCGCTCATCACGCCGGAATAGGTTCCGGCCGAACCCTGGTTGAAGATCACCGAGGCGTCGTTGGCGATGTTCCCCTGCAGGTTCGTCGTGCTTCCTTGCAGCGCGCCAGCAGAAACGGTGGTGCCGCCCGAATAGGTATTGGCGCCCGAGAGCGTGAGCGTACCGGCGCCTTGTTTCGTGAGGCTGCCCGTTCCGCTCATCACGCCGGAGTAGGTGCCCGCGCTCCCCTGGTCGAAGACGACCGCCGCGTTGTTGGTGATGTTGTTCCGCAGGTTGGCGGTGTTGCCTTGCAGCGTGCCGGCCGTGACGGTCGTCGTTCCGGTGTTGGTGTTCGTCCCCGTCAACGTGAGCGTGCCTGCGCCTTGCTTGACGATGGCCCCTGTGCCGCTGATGTTGCCCGCGTAGGTTCCGGCTGTCGCCTGATTGAAGTTCACGGTGGCGTTGTTGACGATGTTCCCCTGCAAGCTGGTGGTGTCGCCTTGCAGCGTGCCGGCGGAGATCGTCGTGCCGCCCGAGTACGTGTTCGCGCCGCTCAGGGTGAGCGTGCCTGTGCCGCTCTTGGTCAGGCTGCCAGAGCCGCTGATCACCCCGGCGTAGGTTCCGGCGGTGGTCTGGCTGAGCGTGACGTTGGCGTTGTTGGTGATGTTCCCCTGCAGGCTCGTGGTGGTGCCTTGGAAGGCCCGGCCGAGACGGTGGTGCCGCCGGAGTAGGTGTTGGCCCCGCCGGAGCGTCAGCGTGCCGTGCGCCCTGCTTCACGAGCCCCGGTGCCGGACATCACGCTCGAATAGGTGCCGGCGGCTGTCTGATCGAACACCACGGTGCTGTTGTTCGTGATGTTGCCGCGGACCGCGGTGACGCTCCCCTGCAGGGTTCCCGCCGAAACGGTGGTTCCGCCCGAATACGTGTTCGCGCCCGTGAGTGTAAGCGTGCCGGCGCCCTGCTTAGTGAGAGTGCCGGTGCCGCTCATCACGCCGGAGTACGTGCCGGCGCTCCCCTGGTCGAAGATCGCGGCCGCGTTGTTCGTGATGTTGTTCCGCAGGTTGGCCGTGTTGCCTTGGAGTGTGCCGGCGGAAATCGTAGTCGTGCCGGTGTTCGTGTTCGTGCCCGTCAGCGTGAGCGTGCCAGCGCCTTGCTTGACGATGGCCCCCGTGCCGCTGATGTTGCCCGTGTATGTGCCCGCCGTCGCTTGGTTGAAGTTGACCGTGGCGTTGTCGACGATGTCTCCCTGCAGGCTGGTGGTGTCTCCCTGCAGCGTGCCGGCCGAAATCGTGGTGCCGCCCGAATAGGTGTTCGCGCCGCTGAGGGTGACCGTGCCCGTGCCGGCTTTCGTCAGACTGCCCGTGCCGCTCATGATTCCGGCATAGGTCCCCGTGGTCGTCTGGCTAAGCGTGACGTTGGCGTTGTTGGCGATGTCTCCTTGGAGGCTGGTGGTGTTTCCCTGCAGGACGCCGCCCGAGACCCTGGTGCCGCCGGTATTGCTGCTCGCGGCCGACAGCACCACTGTGCCGGCGGCGCTTTTGCCCACGGCCGCTGCGCCGGCAAAAATGGCCACGCTGGCGCCGCCGGTCACGGTGAACGAACCGGAGGCGGGGCCGTTCAAGTCGATGTCGCCGGTGAGGGCCGGCAGCGAGGTCGAGAGGGTGACCGTGCCGGTCACGTTGACATTGATGGTGTCGGCGCCCGGCGAGGCGTTGGCGTCGATTACCGCCTGCCGCAGCGAGCCCGCGCCCGAGTTGGCGGTGTTGGTGACGGTGAACGTCGCCGCCGGGGCAAAGCTCGGGAATCCGAGCCACAAGAGCGCAAAAAAGAGCAGGCCCCGGTCTCGTCGCATGTCATTGGTGCAGCATCAGCGGTCGACGAAGTCGTTGCTCGTTTTTTCGACCGAATCGCCGCGCAGGACGCGACGTGATGTATCTGCAACGAACGGTTCCCCCAGCCGGCACGACGCGACGGCCCGGCGCGGCGGCGGGATGGCAAGCGCTAAGGCTTTTGCCGAGAAAACCGCGGAACGCATCAGCGCGAATTGCTTCGTCGGCAAACGAATGGAGGCTCGAAGTGCCTCGGCCGTTTCCGGCCACTGCGCTCAGCGTCTTCCCGGTTCGTTCCCTACTTGAGCGTCATCAAAAACGCGAGCAAGTCGGCCGCGTCTTGGGCCGTGATGTCGCGGAGCACCAGTTCCGGCATCAGCGAGGTCCGCTGCGGCTGCATGCTCTCCACATCGCCGGCGGCCAGGCGGACCGTGTCCCCCTTGGCGTCCTTGAGCACCACGTGCTGATCTGTCTTTTCCGCCAGGAAACCCAGCAGCACGCGGCCGTCGGTCGTCTCCACCAGGTAGGGCACGTACTCCGGCGCGATCGCCTTCGAGGGCTCGAGAATCGTTTCCAGAAGCGCTGCCCGCTCGTACTTTTTGCCGATCGTCGTCAGCTCGGGGCCGATGCGGCCGCCGAAGTTCTGCACGGCGTGGCAGCTCTTGCACTGGGCGGCCGAACTCTTCTCGAAGATCTCGGCCCCGCGGCGGTCGTCCCCCTTGAGCGCCAGGATTTCCTCGGGCTTGATCGCGGCCCCCAAGCGCACCGGCCGCTTGTCTTCCGGGATGAACTGCTCGTAGAGGGCCCGCACCGCGGCGTCAGGGTGCTCGGCCGCCGCCGCGATCACGCGCTCGCGCACGTCATCAGGCAGTTGCTTTTGTTCGAGCAACCGGAACGCCAGCCAGGGGCCGCCCCCGGTGCCCATCAAGCGGCGAATCCACCGTCGCCGCTCGGGCGCCGTCCGGCCGTCGTCGGTCAGAAACTGCCGCAGCGTGGTCGGATCCTGCAGTTCGATGAGCGAATCCGTCGCCAGCTCGCTGATTTCGGGGGCGCTGTCGCTCGCAAGCCCGCGCAGCCCTTCGGCCGCGCCCGTGCCGAGCAATTGGGCGTAGACGCGGAGCGCCTGTCGCCGGATTTCCAAATCGGCGGCCGAATTGGCCGCGACCGCCAACACATCGGGTCCCAGCGCGGTCAGCCCCGAGGCGGCCAGCCCGTCGAGCAGCGTCGGCTGCAGGGCCGGGTCGGCAAAGAGCTGCCGCATGCGGGCGACGAACTCCGGGTCGGCCGCGGCACTCGAATCGTTGCCTTGCAGGCCCGCGATCAACCGATCGGCGGCCTGGCGGCGCAGTTTGCCGGCGACCGTGCCGGACGTGGCGATTTCGGCGAGCGCCTGGTTCATCTCTTTGGTCTTGAGATGCGCCGACATCGTGAGCACGACTTCGGCCACGGCTTCGTCGTTGGGATGCTGGGCGCGGTCGCGCTGCAGCCGCGCAAACGCCGCGGGGGCGTCGAGCAGCGCCAGCAAGGCATAGTGATCGAGCCCAACGTCGCCGGCCGTGAGCGCGGCGAAGACCTCGGCCTCGCGCCCCTTGGCGGCGATGTAGAGGGCCTCGAGTTCGTAGCGGTCGCTCCCTTCGTAGGCCTGGGCCAGCTTCACGAGCGCGGTCAACGCCTGCGGGCCGGGGATCTTGGGAATCGCCAGCAACACCTCGCGGCGGACCTCGGGAGAAGCGTCGCCGGCGCGGGCCAGAATCGCGTCGGCATATTCGCCGCCGTGGCGGCGCAAAATCCGCACGGCCAGGGCCCGCCAGGTCGGATCGGAGTTCTCGAGCTCGGCCGTCACGTGCTTGCGGGCATCGCCCCCCATGCGATCCAGCAGCCACAAAGCGCGGGCGCGCAAGTTGGGCTCGGAATCGCTAAGCAATTTGGCCACGGCCTCCGCCCCAGCCTGGCCCGATTCCAGCAGCTTCACACGGGCCAGATACTGCGTAGCCAGGTTCGGGCTTTTCAGGCCGGCGATCGCCGACGGCACGTCGGCATAGGGGCCCGGTTTGTCAGCGCGCGCGAGCTTCTTGCCCTTGGGTTTCAGCAGGAAGATGCGGCCGCGGTCAGGATCGTTGTAGCCGTGGCCGCCAACGCCGCCGTCGTACCAATCAGAAACGAGCAAGCTGCCGTCGGGCGCCACGCACACATCGTCGGGGCGGAAGTAGGCGTCCTGCTCGCTGCCGAGCACCACCTTGCTCGTGCCGCGGAAGCCAAAGCCGTTGGGCTTATGCGGGTATTGTCGCACCTCGCGCGGCCCGGCGTCGGCATGCAGCGGCGAGTTCTTGAACTGCGAAAAGGCGTCGCCTTCGTAGTAGCAGATGCCGCAAGGAGAGCCGAAGCCGGTGACCACTGTGCCGGGCACATAGCCAGGCTGAAAGGCGCGGAAGTGCCAGCCTTCACGGAACGGCGTGCCGGGGGGAACCTTCAGGTCGAGCTGCTGACGGGGGAACGGCGGCCGGCCGAACCAACCGTAGTTGCCCCCTTCCATGATCCAACAAATCCGCACGCTCTCGTTGCCGTCGTCGTCGTTGTCGCTGCAGAACGGCTCGCCGAACGAGCTGACGCACATCTCGTACGGATTACGGAAGTTCTCGGCCACCTTTTCGAGCTTCGTGCCGTCGAGCTCGCCACGGAGCATGGCGCCATAGCGGAACTTGATGTGCGAGCCGTCTTTGCCGGTCACGTCGAAGCCGGTGTCGCCGTGGGCCATCCACCACTTGTGGTCGGGTCCCAGAACGATGCTGTGGGCGCCGTGGTCGTGGTTGTGGCCGCCGAAGCCGGTGAGCAGCTTGGTCGGCGGGCCGTCGGCCTTGAGATCGCCGTCCTTGTCTTCGTACACCCACAGGTCGGGGCTCGTGGCCACATAGACCTTGTCGCCGGCCACGCAGACGCTCATCGGGGCGAACAGCCCCTCGGCGAACACGGTCACCTTGTCGGCCCGGCCGTCGCCGTCGGTGTCTTCGAGGACCTTGAGCTTGTCGGCCCCTGGCTCCTTGGCCCGGCCACGGTACCACTGGATCTCGGCCACCCACACTCGGCCGCGCGTGTCGACGTCGATCGCCGCCGGGTTGGTGATCAGGGGCTCGCTGGCGAACAGCGACACTTCGACCCCGTCGGCCGCCTGCAGGGCTTTCAGCTCTTCGTCGGGCGAGAGTTGGGCCCAGGCGGGGGCGGACGAGAGCAGCGGCGCGAGCAGAGCGAGAAGGACCAGCGGGGAGCGCATCGGGAGGACGTCCTGAGGGCGGGAGGTGGTCAGCCGGCGGCAGTGCGATCCCCGATCCGGGAATTTTGGCCCCGCCGCGGGGCCATTATAGTTGGCGCGTGCGACTGGCCGCAAATCGACTAGGGGCGACTCGACGACGCCCACCGTTCGAGCTCAACCCCGGTGGGTTGGTCGCGGACGAGGGAAGAGGCGGCCGCGCCGAAAACGGGGATTTTCTTGAGCGGCGGAACGCCAGGGATTAAGTTAGCAGCGCTTTCGCTGATGCCTGCTTCCTTGAGGTGCATCCATGTTTCGTCTGCGCGCGATTGGGCCGCTGGGCCGAATTTCTGTGGCGATGTTTCTGGCGCTGAGCACGGGCTGGCCGCTGCTGCGGGCGGCCGATATCCAGTGGACGCTCGACGGCAACGGCGTCTGGGACGACGCCGCGAACTGGTCGAGCAATCCGGCGCTGCCGGGGGCGGGGGACGGAGTGACGATCGACATCGGTGGCAACGCGCAGCGCGTGATCACGCATGCGAAGAACGCCGACACGATTGCCACCCTCACCAATCTCGAATCCTTGCGCATCACCGGCGGCTCGCTCTCGGTTACCGGCGCGTTCAAGCAGGCGGTCGGAGGAGACCTGTTTGTCAACGGCGGCGGTTCGGCGTTCACCGCACTCGGCAGTACGGCGCTCGAGGGCGCGACTCTCCTGGCGCAACAGGGCGGCAAGATCGATCTACCGGCGACGTTGTCGTTTACTGGCCCAAGCACGTTCAACGGCCGCTTCGAGGCGGATGGCGCCGGCAGCCTCATCGATCTAGGGGCAGTGACAAGCTTCGCCGGCGGTAATGGCCGGGCGATGCAACTCTACGGCACCACCGGCGGCAAGCTCGATGTCAGCGGCATTCCCCAGATCTCCGCCGGCGCCACCGATGTGCGCGCCAACGGACTGAACAGCGTCGTCGACCTTTCGTCGCTCACGAGCTGGACGCACACGGGCGGCGACACCTCGCGCCTTTGGGCCCAGGGTGGCGGCAAGGTTCTCTCTCCCAACCTGGCGTCCATCACCGACGTCGAGATTCGCGTCGACGGCGCCGGCAGTCAGCTCGATCTCGGCAAGCTGACGAGCGTCGACCGCACGCGCATCTCGGCGGTCAATGGCGGCCAGATCGCCTTACCCTTGGTCACGAGCTACACCGGCCCCTCGGCCTACAACAGTTTGCTCGAAGCGAACGGCGTGGGCGCCGCGCTCGATCTGTCGAAGATCACGGCGTTTGCCGGCGGCAACGGCCGCAACACGCAGGTGTTTGCCACAAGCGGCGGCAAAATCGACCTGAGCAAAGTGCCGCAGATCAGCGGCGGGGCGGTTGATCTGCGGGCGAACTTCGGCGACGCCGTGATCGACCTATCGTCCCTTACGAGCTGGACTCACACTGGCGGCGACATTTCGCGCTTCTGGGCCCAGAACAGCGGCAAGGTGCTCACGCCCAATCTGACCTCGATCGTCGACGTCGACATCCGCGTCGAAGGCGCGACGAGTCATCTCGATCTGGGCAAGCTGACGAATGTCGACCGCACCAACATTACGGCTGCCGCGGGTGGCCAGATTGCCCTGCCGCTCGTGACGAGCTACACCGGTCCCTCGATCTACAACGGCCTGCTGGCGGCCGATGGCGGCGGGAGCCTGCTCGACCTGACGAAGATCACGTCGTTTGCCGGCGGCAACGGCCGCAGCGCCCAGGTGTTCGCGACCAACGGCGGCAAGGTCGATCTCTCGAGCGTGCCGCAAATCAGCGGCGGCGCCACGGACGTGCGGGCGAACTTCGCCGGCAGCGTCGTCGATCTGTCGGCGCTCACGAGTTGGACCCACACCGGCGGAGACACCTCACGGCTCTGGGCGCAAAACGGCGGCAAAGTACTGACGCCGAATCTGACCTCGATCGTCGATGTCGACGTTCACGTCGAAGGCGCCGGCAGTCACATCGATTTGGGCAAGCTCACCGACGTCAGCCGCGCGCCGATGTCGGCCGTGAACGGCGGGCAGATCGCCCTGCCGCTCGTGACGAGCTACACCGGTCCCACGCAGTACAACGGCCATTTCGAAGCCTTCGGCGGCGGCAGCCTGATCGATCTCACGGCGATCACCGCGTTCGCCGGCGGCAACGGCCGCAGCGCCCAGGTTTTTGCCAGCTTCGGCGGCAAGGTCGATCTGAAGAATGCGCCGGAGTTCAGCGGCGGCGCCATCGACCTGCGGGCCAACGGCGCCAATAGCGTGATCGACCTTTCGGCGCTCCAGGCTTGGACGCACACCGGCGGCGACACTTCGCGGCTTTGGGCGCAAAACGGCGGCAAAGTGCTGTCGCCCAACCTGACGTCGATCGTCGACGTCGAGATTCATGTCGAGGGCGCCGGCAGCCAAATCGACTTGGGCAAGGTGGCCGACGTCTCCCGCACTAACATCTCGGTGCTCAATGGCGGTCAGCTCGCCCTGCCGCTAGTCACAAGCTATACCGGGCCCAGCGTTTACAACGGCTTGCTCGAGTCGTTCGGCGGCGGCAGCTTGCTCGACCTGAAGACCATTACCTCGTTCACGGGGGGAGATGGCCGCAGCGCGCGGGTGTTTGCGACCAACGGCGGCAAGGTCGATTTCAGCAAGGTCGCGACGATCAACGGGGGCGCCACGGATCTGCGCTCCACCGGGGCCAGCGCCGTGCTCGACGCCTCGAGCCTCGCGAGTTGGACGCACACGGGCGGAGATCTCTCGCGGTGGTGGGTCCGGGATGGAGGGACCACGATCGTCGCACCCACGGGCATCGCCCTGAAGGGCGTCAACATGCTGGTCGACGGGGGAGGCAAGGTCCAAGGGGGCCCCGTTTCGCTCCTGACCGGCTCCACGCTCGAGACCGCGGGCGGGTTCAACGCTAGCTTGGTGAACGCCGCCGGGTCGATCTTGCCTTCGGCCCCGATTGGCCTGCTGCCGTTTGGCGCGGACTTTTCGCAACAGATCGATGGCCGGCTGCGGGTGCGCTTCGCCGGCCCGGGCGCCGGCCAGTTCGACACCATCACCGTGGCCGGCCAGGCGGCGCTGGGCGGTAGACTCGATGTGCAACTGCAGCAAAACTTCGCGAAGATGCAACTCGGCGACACGATCGAGTTGCTGACCGCCGCCTCGAGGACGGGCAACTTCGAGTTTGGCGGCGCTCTGCTGTCGAGCGACACGTTTCTCACGCCGGTCGGCGTAGGCAATAAAGTGCTGCTGCTCGCGGCCCTCGCGGGCGATGCCAACCTCGACGGCAAGATCGACCTCAACGACTTCGGGCTGCTCAAGAGCAACTTCGGCTCCGGCCAGCGCCTGTCTCAGGGCAACATGAACGGCGACGGCACGATCGACCTGAACGACTTTGGCATCCTCAAAGCGAACTTCGGCCGCAGCGACGGTCCGAAGTTGAGCGAGTTGGGGGCCCAAGCGGCGCCTGTGCCTGAGCCGCCGACCGGAGCGCTGCTGGCACTGGGAATGTTCGCCCTGGCGTGGCGACGTTGGCGGCCCCGCGCACCGATTCAAAGCAGCGAGTCGATAACTGCCTACGGCCTTGCAGCTTGTGGAAAGGATTGCGGTTGACCCTGGTCACGGCCCAACTGTCGCTGCCAAGAGCAAGCTTCAGCCCCCGCTTCCCTTGCGGCGAGCTAAGCCGAACGAGCAGGCTTCGTCCTGGAAATGCATTTTTCGCGGCGTTCGCTACCTGGCCGTGCCCGACGAGCAAGCGCCGGCAGAGGATTTGCCGTGTGGCGGTGTGATTGACGCTGCATCGCTAATTGTGCAGTCCTCCGCCGAGGATTACGATTTCCCACTGCTCCGCGCGCAGCGCCTGCGCGGGAGTCGATGAGAACGCCTATCCCTCGCGGAGCGCCTGCCATGTCCAACGCCGTCGAAATCACTGCCGCCGACAACCTGCTCGAAGTCCATCTGACCGGCAAGCTCACCCGCGAGTTCTACGAGCAGCTCGTGCCGGCAGTCGAGGCCCAGATCAAGGCCGCGGGCAAACTGCGGATTCTCGTGCTCATGCACGACTTTCACGGCTGGACCGCCGGCGCCCTCTGGGAAGACATCAAGTTCGACTTCAAGCACGGCAAGGACATCGAGCGGCTGGCGATCGTCGGCGAGTCGAAGTGGGAGCAGGGCATGGCGGCTTTCTGCAAGCCGTTCACGGGCGCCACGGTGAAGTACTTCGACCACACGCAGGTCGAGGCCGCCCGCGAATGGGTGACGGCCAGCTAACGCACGCGACGACCGATCACTTTCGATTCTGCAACACGAGAACAACTCTATGACCCGCCGCTGCTGCAGGGCGCTTTCTGTCATGGCCTTGCTTGCCTTCTCCCTCGCGTCTTCCGCCGCCACCTCGCACGCCGCCATGACTGCCGACGAAGCCGCCGCGATCGCCGAACGGGCCTACATCTACGGCTACCCGCTCGTGACCATGGAATTCACGCGCCGCGTAATGACCAATGCCGAGCATCCCGGAAACAGCCACGCGCCGATGGGGCAGTTCTACAAGGCGGAGAGCTATCCCAACGCCGAGTTCCGCGACGTCACGGCGCCCAACGCCGACACGCTCTACTCGACCGCCTGGCTCGACCTGACCAAGGGGCCCTACGTATTCACCTTGCCCGACCAGGGTGACCGCTACTACCTGATGCCGATGCTCGACGCCTGGACCAACGTGTTCACCGTGCCCGGCAAGCGGACGACCGGGGACGGGGCGCAGACCTACGCCATCACCGGCCCCGGCTGGAGCGGCAAGCTGCCGGCCGGCGTCAAACAGCTCGCCGCGCCCACGAACCTGGTTTGGATCCTCGGCCGCACCTACTGCACCGGCACGCCGGAGGACTACGCGGCGGTTCATGCCCTGCAGGCCAAGTACCAGCTCGTGCCGCTCGCCTCGTACGGCAAACCCTACACTCCGCCGCCAGGCAAAGTGGACCCGAGCGTCGACATGAAGACGCCCGTCCGCGAGCAGGTAAACCGCCTGAGCGCCCAGGACTACTTCGCCCTGCTGGCGAAGTTGATGAAGGACAATCCGCCGGCCAAGGAAGACGCCGCGATCGTGGCCGAGATGGCCAAGCTCGGCCTTGCGCCGGGCAAGCCCTTCGAGCTGGCGAAGCTCGGGCCCGAGATCGCAGAGCGCGTGAGTAAGGTTCCCGCGGAGGCGTTCGGCAAGATCATGGGCCACTTCCGCTCCGCGGGCCGGGCCGAGAACGGTTGGGTGTTCACCACACAAACAGGCCTGTACGGAACCGATTACCTGCAGCGAGCTTTGATCACGGCGATCGGCCTCGGGGCCAATCGCCCGCAAGACGCCGTCTACCCCACGTCCGAGGTCGACGGCCAGGGGCAGCCCTACAGCGGCGCCAACAAGTACGTGATTCACTTCGCCAAGGGACAAACGCCGCCGGCGGACGCCTTTTGGTCGATCACCATGTACAACGGCGAGTACTTCTTCGTCGAGAATCCGCTCAACAAGTACACCGTGAGCCCGCGCAACGACCTCGAGTACAATGCCGACGGCTCGCTCGACCTCTATATTCAGCGCGAAGACCCCGGGCCCGAGAAGCAGGCCAACTGGCTGCCGGCCCCCGAGGGAAAGTTCATTCTCATGCTGCGAATGTACTGGCCGCGGGAGAAGGCCCCCTCGATTCTCGACAACACTTGGAAGATTCCCCCGGTGACCAAGGTCAACTAACCAGCGTTTCTTTTCCCCCTTGATGCCCAAGGCGACATCCGATGTCCACCCGGTTCCAAGCAATGCTGTTCGTTGCGCTGGGAAGCGCGCTCGGTTACGTGGCGGCCGTGAGCGGCAACGCCCCGGCCCAACAGTCTCGAGCGGCCGACGCCACGCCGGTCCTGGCTCGAGACGCCGCTAGCGAGGTGGCGCCCACCCAGGAGTTGCTCGCGCAAGCGAACACGAAGACGGCCCAGCGCCGCCCCGCCGCCCCAGGCAAGAAGCCCAACATCGTGTTCATCATGGGCGACGACGTGGGCTGGTTCAACGTCGGCGCCTACCACCAAGGCATCATGTCGGGTAAGACGCCCAACCTCGACAAGCTGGCCTCCCAGGGGATGCGGTTCACCGACTACTACGCCGAAGCAAGCTGCACGGCGGGCCGGGCCAACTTCATCACCGGCGAAATTCCGCTGCGAACTGGCCTGACCACGGTCGGCCAGGCCGGCGCCGATGTCGGCATGCCGGCTCAGGCTTGCACCATCGCCACGGCGCTCAAGGCCCAGGGCTACAAGACCGGGCAGTTCGGCAAGAACCACCTGGGGGACCTCAACAAGTTCCTCCCCACGCTGCATGGCTTCGACGAGTTCTTCGGCTACCTGTACCACCTCGACGCGATGTCGGACCCCTACTGGTACTCGTATCCCAAAGACCCCGAGTTCCTGCAGAAGTACGGGCCGCGCAACCTGGTGCATTGCTGGGCGACTGACACCGACGACGCGACGGTGATGCCGCGCTGGGGCAAGGTCGGCAAGCAGCGGATCGTCGATGAAGGGCCGCTCGCCCCCTATCCCGACATGTCGAACGTGCCCAACATGCACGAGGGCCTGCAGAAGGCCAAGTACGACATGACCACGTTCGACGAGGTGCTCGTCGAAAGCACCAAGGGCTTCATGGACCAAGCCAAGAAAGAGGGCAAGCCCTTCTTCATCTGGCACAACACCACGCGCATGCACGTGTGGACGTTCCTCTCCAAGAAGTACGCCTCGGAGATGAACTACGAGACCAACTTCGGGCTCGAAGAGGCCGGCATGAAGCAGCTCGACGATTCGGTCGGCGCGCTCATGAAGCACCTCGACGACATCGGCGAGGCCGACAACACGATCCTCATCTTCAGCACCGACAACGGCGCCGAAGTCTTCACCTGGCCCGACGGCGGCATGACCCCCTTCAAGGCCACCAAGGGCACCGTGATGGAAGGGGGCTTCCGCGTCCCCTGCCTCGTCCGTTGGCCAGGGCACATCAAGCCGGGCACGGTCGAAAACGGCATCTTCTCCGGGCTCGATTGGTTCCCCACGCTGCTGGCCGCGGCCGGCAACCCCAACATCACCGACGAGCTGCTCAAAGGGATAAAGCTCGGCGACCGCACCTACAAGAACCATCTCGACGGCTACAACCAGCTCGATCTGCTGCACGGCCAAGGCCCCTCGAAGCGCCGCGAGCTCTGGTACTTTGGCGGGCCCAAGCTCGGCGCCGTGCGGCTCGACGACTTCAAGTTCCAGTTCTATCAGCAGCCGCAAGGCTGGCCGGGACCCAAGGTCGTCACCGACATGCCGGGCATCGTCAACATTCGCCAAGATCCCTTCGAGCGCACGCCGTCGACCGGCGAGCAGAGCCTGAACGACTTGGGCGGCGGCTACATGAACGATTTCTATGCCCGCGAGTTCTGGCGGTTCGTGCTGGTGCAGCAGAAGGTGGCCGAGCTGGCCAAGACGGCGATCGACTACCCGCCGATGCAGGACCCGGCGTCGTTCAACTTGGACGCCGTAAAGAAGCAGATCGACGAAATGATCAAGGCCCATCACGGGCAGTAGCGCGGTTTTGCCCGTGATCCGTCGTGAACTGGGGGAGCAATCGATGGACACGGGACTGCGATCCACCTTGATCGTCATGGGACTCCTGCTGGCGGCCGGGTGCGGCCGGCCGCCAGCGGCTCAATTGAGCGTTTCCTATTTGAGCAAGAACGCCGCCGGGCAAGTTGAGTCGAGCGGCGTCTCGAGCATGACCACCGTCGGTCCGCCTGATCAACTGTCGCTGGGAATCGCGGGGAAGCAGTTCGAGATCAGAGTCGTCGAAGTGAAGAGGGACCGTGCGGTGGTCGATGTGACCGGGCTCAACGTCGGCGAGCAGCGGGTCGAAATCCCGTTTGGCGGCGACGTCGAGGTCTTTCCCGGCGGCAAGGATGTGGGCGTGCGCATCGAGGCGCAGGCCAGGTAACGCATTTGACGGCCCGCGTCATTCCGTGGTCGGCAGATTTCGCCTGCTGGCGCTCATTCACCGTGCGGTCTAACCGCTCCCGGCGCCTCTTCCATCTGCGTCGCCGCATTCCTCAGCGGTTGGCTCGAAATCCGAATGATGCCGCCGATGGGCTGATCGAGTTCCAGGATCAGAAACACGGCGCTCGACACCACGAAGCTGCCGAGCAGCAGCACCGCGAACGTCGTGGCGTGGCGAGGCGCGAACAGGCCATACGAGGCGAACGTGATGGCCAGCCAGCCGACCATCAAGATGAGGAACACTTTCGGCAGGGTGTTGCCGCGCTGCGAGTAGAGGAGCCAGCGCAATTGAGTCGTGCTGTGCACGATCCCGAGCGCAACGTCCTTGATCGTGCGCTGGGCATCGGTCTTCGGCTCGAGAAAGAGGATGCGGTCGTACACGTCGTCGTAGCGGACCTTCTCGACCTGGTCCACCGCAGGCGTCGCCAGCGGCGGCTGTTCGTCCGGCCAAAGCCGCACGAGCATGTCGTAGAGCGACTTTTGCACCCCCTCGCGCGCCGGCTGCGCTTCCGGTCCGTAGTGGGCGAGCGCGCGGTCGAGCACGATTAGATTGGCCGCCAACTGGGCCACGCCGTCGCGTTGGGCGTCGAACGAGCTCTTGGCCGAAGCGACCAGCAGGCCGAGCACCATGCCGGTCATCGTGCCGACGATCCCGATCACCAGCTTGACCACGTCCTTGGTTTCGGCAGTCAGATGGTCTTCCGGAAAGAGCGGCCGCAGGAACAGCCCCGCGATCGAAGCGCCGAAGATGCACAGGAGCACGAAGAGGCTGACGGTCAACGGCGTCACAAATAATCGCTCGCTCTGCAAGAAGTCCAGGCAGGAAAGGTTGCCAGGATAACCCTCCCCAGCCGGGGGAGGCAAGGATTGGTTCGCGCGGCGCTCGGCGGGAGTCGAGCGAATCGGCGCACTTGTCGTAGGCTCGAAGCCCACGAAAATTTACGGTTCTGCCAGCCACTTGCAGGCCCCCCGGTCGAGGGAATACGATTCCCGCTTCTCAGGCATTTTCCCACTTCGGTCGTCGCTGGACGCGCTTCGTCGATGAACGCCTTCTTTCGTTTGCACCTTTCATTCGCCGGGTTGATCTTTCTCGCCACGGCGCTCCCCAGCCTGGCCCAAGAAGCAACCGGCACGCCGGGCACGCCCAGCGCCACGACCACGATCCCGGGCAAACAATTGCCCGCGCCCGATCCCAAGTTTGGCGGCGTGATTCGCGACAGCGCGCAGGACTCGAAGCCCTGGTGGGCGCCGCGGGTGGTGCCTCCCAAGAAGGCGCCCAACGTCCTCTTGATCATGACCGACGACGTCGGTTTCGGCGCGCCCAGCACCTTCGGCGGCGTCATCCCCACGCCGGCGCTCGACCGCATCGCCAAGGCCGGCCTGCGCTACACCAACTTCCATTCGACGGCCCTCTGTTCCCCCACGCGGGCAGCCCTGATCACCGGGCGCAACCACCACTCGGCCGGCTTCGGCGTGGTTTCCGAGCAGTCGACAGGCTTTCCGGGCTACAACAGCGTCATCGCCAAGAGCAAGGCGACGATCGGCAAGATCCTCAAGGACAACGGCTTCGCCACAAGCTGGTTTGGCAAGAACCACAACACGCCGTCGTTCTCGGCCAGCCAACTCGGTCCGTTCGACCAATGGCCGATCGGCATGGGCTTCGACTACTTCTACGGCTTCGTGGGCGGCGACACGAGCCAGTGGCAGCCGAACCTGTTCCGCAACACGACCGCGATCTATCCGTACGTCGGCAAGCCTGGCTGGAACCTGACCACGGCGCAGGCCGACGACGCCATCGATTGGCTGCACCAGCTCGATCAGATCGACCCCAGCAAGCCCTTCTTCTGCTACTACGTGCCTGGCGGCACCCATGCGCCCCACCATCCGACCAAGGAATGGGTGGACCGCATCCACGAGATGCACCTGTTCGACGGCGGCTGGAACAAGCTCCGCGAAACGATCTTCGCCAATCAGAAGAAGCTGGGCGTGATTCCGGCCGACGCGAAGCTGACGCCCTGGCCGAAGGACTTGCTCAAAGACTGGGATGCCCTCACGGCCGACGAGCAGAAGCTCTTCATCCGCCAGGTCGAGGTCTACGCCGCTTATCTGGCCTATACCGACCACGAAATTGGCCGCGTGATTCAAGCGGTCGAGGACATCGGCAAACTCGACGACACGCTGATCATCTACATCAGCGGCGACAACGGCTCGAGCGCCGAAGGGCAACTGCTGGGCACGCCCAACGAAGTGGCCATGTTCAACGGCGTCGAAGTGCCGGTCGAAGCTCAACTCAAGTTCTACGACGTGTGGGGGACCGACCGCACCTACAACCACATGGCGGTCGGTTGGACCTGGGCCTTCTGCACTCCCTTCCGCTGGACCAAGCAGATTGCCTCGCACTTAGGCGGCACGCGGCAGGGAATGTGCGTCTCCTGGCCGGGTCACATCAAGGACCTGGGGGGCGTTCGCAATCAATTCCACCACGTGATCGACGTGGCGCCCACGCTGCTCGAGGTCTGCGGAATTCCCGCGCCCGAGTACGTCGACGGCATCAAGCAAGCACCGATCGAAGGGACCAGCTTCGCCTACACCTTCGACGAGAAGAACGCCCAGGCCCCTTCGCGCCACAAGACGCAGTACTTCGAAATGTTTGGCGATCACGCGCTCTATCACGAGGGCTGGATCGCCAGCACCAAGGTCGTGCGGCCCCCGTGGGTGGTGATCGGCCCGACGAATCGTGATCCGCTCAACAATGTCACCTGGGAGCTCTATGACCTGAGCAAGGACTGGACGCAGTCGGACGACGTGGCGGCAAAAAACCCTGGCAAAGTGCGCGAGCTCAGCCAGATGTTTTTGGCCGAGGCGGTGAAGTATCAGGTGCTCCCGCTCGACTCCTCCGTGGCGCCGCGCCTCGTGGCCCCGCGGCCCAACCTCACTGCTGGGCGCACCAAGTTCGTCTACACGCGCCCTCTCACCGGCATTCCGCAGGGAGACTCGCCGTCGATCTTGAACACCTCGTACAAGCTGACGGCCGAAGTCGAAGTGCCTGAGGGGGGCGGCGAAGGGATGCTGCTCACCTCCGGCGGCCGGTTCGCCGGCTATGGGTTCTACCTGCTCAAAGGCAAGCCTGTGTTCCTGTGGAACCTGGTCGACCTGCGGCGAATTCGCTGGGAAGGCACCGAGGCCCTCACGCCCGGCAAGCACCGCGTGGAGTTCGACTTCAAGTACGACGGCCTCGGCCCCGCCACGCTGGCCTTCGACAGCATGAGCGGCATTGGCCGCGGGGGAACGGGGGTGCTCTCCGTCGACGGCCGCGAGGTGGCTCGCCAAACCATGGAGCACACGCTGCCGCTGATCTTGCAGTGGGACGAGAACTTCGACATCGGCTCCGACACCGGCACGCCCGTCGACGACGGCGACTACCAGATTCCCTTCGCCTTCAACGGCAAGTTGGAAAAGCTGACGCTCGAGCTCGAGCGGCCCCAACTCTCGCCGGCCGACATTCAGCGGTTGCAGGAAGCGCAGCGCAACAACCGAGCAAGCGAATAGCGGGATTCCGGCGCTGGACCAATGCCGCATGCCGAAGACTCGATCCCTGCTGCTGGTCACCGCCCTCGCCGAGGCCGGCGTGGGCGTCGCTCTGCTCGTCGCGCCGGGTTTGAGCGTTGAATTGCTGCTTGGCAAGGTCGACGAGTCGCCGCCTCCTTTCGTCATGGAGCGCATTCTGGGGGCGGCGCTCTTCGTGATCGCCATCACCTGCTGGCTCGCCAGAGACGGCACCGGCGGTGGCGCCGCCAAGCCGCTGCTGGCGGGCCTGCTCGTCTACAACGTTGCCGTGCCTGCGCTGCTGGCGTATGCTGCCCTCTCCTACGCATTCTCGAGCCTGCTGCTGTGGCCTGCCTGCGTGCTGCATGCAGGGCTGACGGTGTGGTGCGTGGTCTGTTTGCGCGCGGCCGCATCAGCCGCCAATGGCCCGGCAAGAACTCCGCAAGCCCACGACCTTCGCTGATTCATGGACCACGACCCCTTGCAACCTCCTGCGGCGACCCGGACCTTCTGGCAGCGGGTGGCGATCACAGCCGCTTGCCTCGCGGCGTTCTACTTTGCGGCGGCCTATCTCATCGCGCCGTTCGCCTGGAAGCGCTATGTCCACAAGCACCCCGCACTCGACAATGTGCCAGGCATCACTGAGACGAAGACCGGCATCCCCGGCGATCCGCTCAACGTGGGGCTGATTGGCACGCGCGAGCAAGTGGTGCAGATCATGACGGCGGCCAATTGGCCCGAGGCGAAGCCACTTAGCCTGCACAGCGACCTCAAGATCGCCGAAGCCACCGTGCTCGAGCGACCCGACGCCCAGGCCCCCGTGAGCAGCTTATACCTCTTTGGCCGCAAGGAAGATCTGGCCTTCGAGCAGCAAGTCGGGCACGACCCGCGCCAGCGGCACCACGTGCGGTTCTGGAAGACCACCGAGGAAGACAGCGGCCGCCCGGTGTGGGTCGGCTCGGCGGTGTTCGATCGCCGCGTGGGCTTCAGCCACACCACGGGGCAGATCACGCATCACACGGCCCCCAACGTCGACGCCGAGCGCGACAAGCTGTTTCGCGACCTCACGCAAACGGGCGAACTGGCCGAGCAATACGTCGTGCCCGACTTCCACAAGGTCCGCCACGGCCGCAACGGCGGCGGCGACCCCTGGACCACCGACGGCAGCCTCTACATGGGCGTGATCAAGCCAGACGCCGGTTCCTGAATTGTAGGGTGGGGCGAACGGAGTGAGCCCCACCAAACACCCGCTCGAATTGCCGACGGAGGTAGGGCTCGCCGAGCCTCGCCCGCACCCTACGCGGCGCCTTCTAGGTCCGCCAGAACAGCGATTCGCGCGGCGCCTGATAGGCCACGTCCATTTCGGGCGTTTCGAACAACGTCTGCCCCCGGTGCAGCGATTCGGCACCGCCGATCACCATGCCGGAGGTCAGCAGCGTTCGTTCCACGGGGTAGGGCGCTTGCCCGCTGAGCACCATGTCTTCGATATGCCGTACGAGCGGCGTGAAGAAGTCGGCCGTCGTCGAGCCATGGCCTGGCATGGGCAGATACATCTGGCAGGAAACGATCTGGCCGTCCCCCAGCAGACCGGCGTAGTTGAAGTCGCGAATGCCGGTGAGAAACGCCGCGGTGCGAAAGCCGTCGCGGTGGGCCACGAAGAAGCCGGTGGTGTCGGGCAGAGCGGTCTTTGCCCAGTCGTAGGTCACCGCGCTTGTCGGATAGCCTCCTTCCACCGGCAGGTTGTGGCTGCGCCGCAGCGCCGCCGCGAAGAGGTCGCGCGTGGAGCGGCGGTCTTCGCGTTCCAACTCACTCCACAGGGCATCTCCCTTGAGCGCCAGCACACTCTGAATGCCCACCTCGCCGCCGCGCCGCCGCTCCGACATGCACTGGGCGGTTTCGTAGGCATGGAAGTCGTAGCTGTCGACGCCGCCATAGGCCACGCACACGCTCTCCTCGAGATTGACCCCCCAAGGAAGATCGAACGCCGGCAACCGCCAGGTGACTGGCAGCGACGAGCCGGCGAGAAACGGAAAGTCGAGTCGGCGCGCGTCCTGCACCATTTCGGCGCACTCGGCCCACGAAGTCGAAAGGTGTTTGTCGTTGAACACCGGCACGGCGCGGCCGCTCTCTTCGAAGACCTTGACGACCTCTTTGAACCAGCGGTAACGAGGGTAGAGCGTTTGCCCCAACTCATTCCGTGGGTAGTCGCCATGCTCGCCGATGATCACCACTCCGTCTACGGCCAGTTTCGAGCCCCCCAGCGTCAGCGCGTCGGCCACGCTCGGATAGAGCGTCAGCTTGTGCCGCTTGGCGCGCTCGCGGGCCAGGTCTTCCGCCGGGAACTGATCGACGAACACGCCGGCGGTCTCCACGCGCGGCCGCTGCCAGGCGCCGCCCCAGGCGTAGCCTTCGGTCAGGCGATCGAGGAAGTGCTGCGAGTGCGAGTGCGTGCGGACGACGGTGCCGAGGAAGGCAATCTTCTTCCGCGGACTGTCGCCGGCGCGGGCGAAGCGGCTGGCCAAGAGCGCGCCGGCGGCAGCGCCCAGAAATTCACGACGACGCATGCGATGGGCTCCGGGCAGGCGGGGGCATTCTAGGTGGGAGCACGAGGCGGGGCCGGCGGCAAAGCGCCGACGCCGCTCATGGTAACGCCCTGTCCGACGCTTGTCTCGGCGTGGGCGCTACAAAACCTCTTCCACCTCGGTGTAGAGAAAGGTCACGCCGCCCGTGGCGTAGTTGGGCACGTCGGCCACGGCAGCCTTACCTTCCGGTGACGCCAACAGCTCGTCGAACGCCGCACGGCTTTCCATGGTCAGCTCGGCCACGTAGTAGTAGGGCGCCGGCGAGCCATCGGGCGTGCCTTGCACTTTGCCGATGGTCCACTTCTTCAGCCCCTTCATCCGCTTGGCGAGCGGAATGTGGACCTCCTGGTAGTACCTGTCGAAGGCGGCCGGATCGCGGGGATGTCCGTAGAGCACGAGCAGCTTGATCATGGGACGGGCTCGAGAGGCCAGGGGGCGGGCATGGAGCCGCCGTTATACCGCAGAAGAGGCGGTGCAGGGCGCTTCGGCGAACCGGCAGGCGGCCGCGTGTACCAGCGAGCCGGAAAACCGCTCCAACCCTTGTCTCCGCCGCGGAGCGGCCAAGCGCCCTGGTGGCGCGGGTTGCGGCCAGGCGCCATGAGCCGCGGCCCTTTGACAGTCGGGACCCGTAGGCTAGAATACTGGACCCTTGGAATCGTGCTTGGCCACGGCGTAACCCGATGGTCAGCCAAGCCTTGGGCGCATAGCTCAGTTGGTTAGAGCGCGTCCCTGATAAGGACGAGGTCCCAAGTTCGAATCTTGGTGCGCCCACTCGTTCTCGGTTCTGTCGAATTGCCAACGTATTCGGAATCGTTCGCAGTGGGCCAGCGGCGTGCTTCAATGGCCGCTGCTTTTTCTGGGCAGGCGGGCTGCGCGAGGCGATGCCCAATCTGCGTGGCTCCTTCGTGGCGCCTTCGTGGCTCCCTTGCAGGTTGACGGCTGCACGCGGCCGGACGCCATTAGGGCGCTCCGATGACCCCGGGGTCGTTTGGAAACACGACGCTGCGGTCGCCGGCCCACCGCCGGTAGGGGTAGCCGCGATTCGCATAGTAGCCTTCGGCTTCCCAAGGGAAGCTGATCCCCAGACTGTAGCTGGGATAAGCAATCTCGTAGCTGAGGTACGAGTAATCGGGCGAGTATGCGTATCCGGGTGGACTGGAGACGTCGTAGCCGGGGGCCACAGGGTAGTCGAAATACCCGTAGGTTGGGTATCCATCAACCCAGACCGCGGTCTGGCTCTGCGCCCTATCGGTCAGTGCGCAAGCGGCAAGGGCGGCGCAAACGAAAGTTGCGATTCGGCTCATGGCTGCACCTAATCGTGAACTCGGACTGGACCTCTAAACGGTAGCATGTAGCTCGGGCCAAGCACCGTGCGCGGGGCAGCCCGCCTAACGCGGGAGGGGTTACGAAGAGCCGGCCGAAGGGCCGCGGCCCGCCGCCGGCACTGCCCGGGCAGTTGCAGGCCAATCCTGGCCGCCCGATAATCGAGCCATCTCTGTTGCCATGGAGAATGATCGGCTCCTTGCATTGGTCCCGGCGGTGATGTTTTCATTACCGCGGCCATCATCTCGATATCTTTGACCAAGCCTCCTCAACGCCGACGAACCGGAGAGAGCTAAGGAGAATCTGCGGCAGGCAAAGAGCACGAAGATCGAGGCAGTGGTTCCTGTGTCGGTTGGCGGTGAAGTAGTCGCTGGAAAGCTGCAGATCTTTAGCGAGGACCAATTGAAGGTGCTCGATGAGGCCGTCCATAACCAGCTCAAGAAAAACAAGGTGCCGTCGGAAAGGCGAACAGGCCTAAATCGACAATGGTAATCTTGTACGTCCACTATCTTGTAGTTGACGTAGGGATCCCAAAGAAAGAGTCCTAGTTTACAACTGCACCGCATAAGACTTCGTCCAGATGCTCACGCGCCCCTGGGATCAGGCCGTTCGTGAGCATCTGGAGCTACGGGCCGGAAGTGATGATCTGGCCTGTCGATGATCTGCACGCTGGTGCCGCACTTGCGGCCAAGGAAACGGCGGACCTTTCCAGCGATTGGGCCCTCGCCGGCAACAAGGGCGCAAGATTGATCGGCCTCCCCGCCACCCCTCCTCGTTGCTCATGGCAGCGCTCACGCCCCGGCCTACGCCGGACGGCTCAACAGTCGCCCAACCCGCTCGCGTGCGTTCCTGGGGCAATCTGGGGCGTCGGTTTGTGGGGCAAAGCGGACGGCTGCACGAGAAGGCGCTCAGGGACACCTGCGCCCGCTCGATCTGGAACCGAAAGCACCAGAAAGCCCAAATCCGCTGGCCAGCAGCGCCACCCAGACAAGTTCCGTTCTCACCCCACGTAGCCACAGAACAACGGTTAACACCAAGCCTGCCACGGCCGTGACGTGAAGCCTCCGACGATGAGGCCCTTCATTGCGTCCATATTGCACCTGGCGGGATGGAAGCGGCTAGGGGCCGGTCTGGCTGACGACAACCCAGAACGTGGACGGCTTCGACTGTCCTCTTTCCCAGAGCGTGAACTTCACCTTGCCCGGCTGACGCGCAGTGAATCCGAATCCGCTTAGGAGATGAGAAGTCGGCCTCGCACGCCTGGCGGGTGGCCCCAGCCGATAGACCTGCCAAGACGTGTACAGGTCGAGCGAGTCATTCGTGAACAGATGAAACGACGAAGACTCAAGGCTGGCCGAGCTTCCGATGGTCGGCCCACCAGCCCAGCAATATGGCGGCGACGACAGTCCCGCCTTTGAAGAGCAGACCCACGGTGAGAATCGAAGCTTCATGCGGGCCATCCTCCAGTCCGCCGCCCCGCGGCAGAAATCCAGCCAGGGCAAGAAACAATCCGCGGCCGCGTGCGTTTCGTGTCCCCGGCGCGGCGAACCTCCGTGGGGCGAGGTCAACGGTAGTCGGGGCGCGAGGGCGGGGCAAGCGTCTACTTCGCCGCTGCACTCGTGGCCTGGTCGACTGCACGCGGGCCGGCAATGCGTACGGCCGCGGCGCCGCGAGCGGCATCGCGGCGACCAGGGCCAGCGCGTTGATGAACCGGTTTCGCAGGGTCGCTCTCATCCCCGCATCGTGAGCGGACGCTATCGGGGCGCGGCGGGCAGACATTCCCCAGGTGCGATACCGATGAGGGACAGGCTGCTTTCTACCCCCGGCCGCTCTCGGATACCCCCATAAACCGCGGGGGTAAACCCCGCCGCTCGCCAATCCGAACTTCTAGCGTTGACGCAGCACTAGGGCAGCACGACCCGAGGTCGTTTGGAAACACGACGCTGGGTCGCCGGCCCACCGCCGGTAGGGGTAGCCGCGATTCGCATAGTAGCCTTCGGCTTCCCAAGGGAAGCTGATCCCAGACTGTAGCTGGGATAAGTAATCTCGTAGCTGAGGTACGAGTAATCGGGCGAGTATGCATGTCCGGGTGGACTGGAGACGTCGTAGCCGGGGGCCACAGGGTAGTCGAAATACCCGTAGGTTGGGCATCATCAACCCAGACCGCGGTTTGTGCAGCTATCGGTCAGTGCGCAAGCGGCAAGGGCGGCGCAAACGAAAGTTGCGATTCGGCTCATGGCTGCACCTAATCGTGAACTTGGACTGGACCTCTAAACGGTAGCATGCAGCTCGGGCCAAGCACCAGGCGCGGGGCAGCCCGCCTCACGCGGGAGGGGCTACGAAGAGCCGGCCGCAGGGCCGCGGCCCGCCGCCGGCACTGCCCTCAGACGCTCAATTCTAGGTCGGCCGGCGCTCTCTTGAGCGCAATCTAGCGAGGCGAATTCTCCAGCCAGCGCTCGAACGAGGCTGGGAATCCGGTGACGAGGCCGCTGTTCATCAGCGCGCAGATCGCGGCGAAGCCGACGCATGTCCAGAGCGCAACCAGCAGGAGAGCCGCCCACAGCGCAACCGGGCGAGTGCGCCGAACGACCGCGAAGGTGAGCAAGCCCATCGGCAGACCGACGGCCAGAAGCGTGGCCAAGGCAAGCCGCCCGAAGTACGGCAAGAGGTTCATGGTCGACGCGAGCAAGGATGCGGTCATGCGCACCATCCTACCATCGCCTGCGCCCCAGCGTCCGGCCGCTGGTCAGGGAGCGACCGGCGACGTTTGTTCCGCGTCCACAAGCGTCTGAGGCACAGCCTTCATGGGCGCCGGAGCGACGGGCGGTTTCATCGTCAGAGTGTACCACAGCAGCGCGCAGGCGATCAGCACCGCGACACAGGCGACGGAAGTGGTCATCACGCTCTTCATGTCCAGGTCGCTCTTCGGGTGGGGTGGCAGGGGACAGGTGCAAACGTGATTCGCCCGACAGACCGTTTTATTGGGGCGAACGTGTACGCGTTTTACGAACAGACCTCTCCCGATCGCTGACGCCGCGTCCGTCGGCAATCAGGAGAACCTGTCCGAAGTCCTTGCAGATTCTCAACAAATCCTTGGCAGCGGCGCCCCGAGCGGATCGTCGAGGGGCTGGGCGCCTCCTAGCGTGCGCTGCACCGCCACGGTCGTTGTCCTTCGAGCGACGACTTCGCCGACCTTGGCTGCCTGCGTAGAAACCGGCACGGTCCGCAGCGCGTCGAGCGCGAGCTGGCCTGCGCCGGCAGGCACCGCAAGCGAGAACATTCCCTCGCTTGCCACGTGCAGCGGATCGAGCCCCAGCAGTTCGCAAGCGCCGCGCACGGCGGCGCCGACAGGCAGCCGACGCTCTTCGATGAGCAGCGTGTGCCCACTGGCTTCCGCCCACTCGTGGAACACCGCCGCCAGGCCGCCGCGCGTGGCGTCGCGCAGCGCCCGCACCGGTACGCCCGCCGTTTGCAGCGCCGCCACGGCCGGAAACAACGCAGCACAGTCGCTTTGAGGCGGCGGCTCGAAGGACAATTGCTCGCGCGCAGCCAGCACGGCGATGCCATGCTCCGCCAAGGGCCCGCTCACGAGCAGCTCGTCGCCGGGTTGAAGTGAACCCGGTCCAGGCGGCACGGGCTCCTCCAACTCGCCGACGCCGGCTGTGTTGATGAACAGGCCGTCGGCGGCGCCGCGCGGAACGACCTTGGTGTCCCCCGCCACGATCTGCACGCCCGCTTCGACGGCTGCCTGCGCCGCGCTGTCGAGCACTCGCTCGAGCGTTTCGAGCGCAAACCCCTCTTCGATGATCAGCGAGAGGGTTAGCCACCGCGGACGGGCGCCCGCCATGGCCAGGTCGTTCGCCGTGCCAAACACGGCGAGGCGGCCGATGTCCCCCCCGGGAAAGAACAAGGGCGAGATCACGAAGCTGTCGGTGGTGAACGCGAGGCGACCCTGCGCGACCGGCAGCAGTGCGGCGTCTCCAAGCGCGGCGAGCACTGGGTTGTGCAACCGCGGCAAGATCACGCCTTCAACGAGACGCCGCGACAGACGGCCTCCCTCGCCATGGGCCAACAGAATGCGCTCGGCGGCCGCGCTCAAGATTCGCCTCCGCTTGCCCGGCACGGCAGGCATTCGGCCGCTGGCCGATATCGGAAGTAGGCCGCGCAAGCCCCCTCGGCGGAAACCATGGGAGCGCCCAGGGGACGATCCGGGGTGCAACTTGAGCCAAAATGAGGGCAGTCGCTCGGCCGCAGTCGACCTGCCAAGACTTCACCGGCTCGGCAGTCAGAGCTCACTTCCGGCGGGGTCGCTTCCGACGTCACGCCGAAGCGGAGTTCGGCGTCAAACGCCTGCCACTCGGGGCGCAACCGATACCCGCCGCCACGCACGATTCCGAGGCCGCGCCAAGCGCGGTCGCATGGCTCGTAGACGTCGGCGATCAGCCGCTGAGCGGCCAGCGTTCCGCCGCGCGAGACGCTGCGGCCGTAACAGTTCTCCACCCGAGGCCGCCCCGCTTCGAGTTGCCCTACGCAGGCTCGAATGCCGTCCAGCAAATCAATCGGTTCGAAGCCGGTGACGACCACCGGCACGCCTGAGTCGGCGACGAACGGCTCGTACTCGGCATAGCCCATCACCGTGCAGACGTGTCCGGCGGCGAGAAAGCCCTGCACGCGATTCCCCGGCGAAGCGAGCACTGCCGCCATCGCAGGCAATACGCGCACGTGGGCCACGAGCAGGCTGAAGTTCGCCAGCCCGAGCCGGGCCGCCTGCTGCACCGCCAGAGCGGTGGCCGGGGCGGTCGTTTCGAAGCCGACGGCGAGGAAGACGACTTGCTGCTGCGGATTCAAGCGCGCCGCCTCCACCGCGTCGAGCGGGGAATAGACCGCGCGCACATGTCCCCCGGCGGCTCGCACGTCCAAGAGACTGCGTCGGCTGCCCGGTACGCGCAGCATGTCGCCAAAGCTGGCCAAGAGGACATCGCCCCGGAACGCCAGTTGTTGGGCGGCGTCCAGCGTCTCGAGCGGCGTTACGCAAACGGGGCAACCGGGCCCGTGCAGCAGCTCGACCTGGTCGAGCAGCGCGGCCTCGATGCCGTTGCGCAGCAGGCTGTGCGTCTGCCCGCCGCAGACCTCCATGATGGTCCAGCGACGGCTGGCGGCGCGGCGGATCGACTCGAGCAGGCGTCGAGCGGCTGCGGGGTCGCGATATTCGTCGACGTATTTCATCCGCCGACATCCCGATCAGCGGTCGGCGCCGCACCCCAGTCGCCGTCGTCGTCGAGCCGTTGCAGCTCGGCAAAGACGCGCTGGGCCTCTTGCTCGTCGATCCGCGCGATGGCGATCCCGGCATGGACGAGAAGATAGTCGCCGGCGACCGCCGCCGGCACGCAGGCCAAATGGCAAACACGGCTTACGCCGGCGAATTCGACCTCGCCCCGCGCCAGCAGCGGGTCGCGGTCGAGCCAACGGACGAGCTTTCCCGGCACGGCCAGACACATATCAGCCCTTCGAAGAGTTCGCAAATGCGAATCGCTAGAGCCGCTTTCGCAGATCCGTTGGTGGCGCAGCTTGCGCAGTTCCGCACAAACAGCGGACCTGCTTGCTACGTCCGCGGGATCTCCACGCGCTTGCCGCCGCCCATCGCGCTCTCATGGGCGCAGATGCCGGTCATCGTCCAGTTGGCGCTCGTTCCGGCGTCGGGCAACGGCGGCCGCCCTGCGACGATCGCCGAGATGAACTCGTGCGCCAGGTGGGGGTGCGAGCCGCCGTGGCCGCTCCCCTGCACGAACGACAGGTGCGTCGTCTCGTCGAGATCGTAAACGCCCTTGGTTGTGAACTTCTGAATGCCCTCGGGCAGCAGGTGGGCGAAGTCAGGCACGTTCACCCGCTCGGGCGTTTCGCCGCGGTGGAGCACCGCCGGCTCGTGTTCGATCCGCGGCCACTCGTAGCTCACCTTCTCGCAGTACACGTCGAAGCTCTCGATGTACTGGCGGGCCGTGTTGAACAGGCTGCGGCTGACCTCGGCCGCCAGGTCGCTGTCGGCCATCTTGATCGTGGCCGTCTCGATGGCGAAGGGGGAACCGTACTTAGGGATCAGGCTTTCGCTGATCCGGCCCGAACCGTGGCAGACGACGCTCTCGGCCCGCTTCTTCGGCAGGCACAGGCAGGGGCTCACGCAATGCGTGGCATAGAACATGGGCGGCAGGCCCTCCCAGTAGCCGGGCCAGCCGGCCATTTCCTGTTGGTGGCTGCCGCGAAGGAACTGGATGCGGCCGAGCTCGCCGCTCTCGTACAGTTGCTTCACGAAGAGGAACTCGCGGCTGTAGACCACGGTCTCCATCATCATGTAGGAGCGGCCGCTCTTCTTCTGCTCGGCCACGATCGCCAGACATTCTTCCTTGGTCGTGCCCATCGGCACGGTGCAAGCAACGTGCTTGCCCGCCTTGAGCCCCTCGACGCTCATCCAGCCGTGGTCGGGGATCGGCGAGTTGATGTGGATGGCGTCGACCTTGTCATCGGCCAGCACATCCTTGAAGTTGGTGTAGCGGACGCCCACGCCAAAGCTGTCGCCGATCTGCTTGAGCTTTTCGGGGCTCCGCTGGCAAATCGCGTACATCTCGGCGTGCGGGTGATTCTGATAGATCGGAATGAACTCCGCCCCGAAGCCGAGCCCGATGATCGCTACCCGCACCTTTTGATTGCTTGGCATCGCTGGTTGGTCCTTCCGCTGAAGCTGGCACGTTGGGAGGGCATGGCGGCCGGAGCGCGATGGTCCGCGAGAGCGGACCCTACGTAGTGTCCGCTCTCGCGGACCATTTTGCGGAGACAACGGCGCAAAAACGTCGCGGCGACCGACCGGCCGCCATGCTATCGCGACGCTAGGGAGGCGTCAATTCTCGGGCTCCACCAGCCGAAGGCCCGCGCGGCAGCGCCGCTATCGCTCTCGAAGGCGATGCCCCAGCAAGAGACCGCCGAGCGCGGCCAGCGCCCAGGTCTCCGGTTCCGGCACAGCCGCTCCCGCCGGATAGACCTTACCGAAGCTCTCCTTCAGGATGCCGAAGTCCGTAAGATCGACTTTGCCGCTCTGGTCGAAGTCCGCCGCATAGTACGGCAGCCCGAAATTGGCCTTGAGCAAGCCGAAGTCATCAAGGTCGACTCGGCCGTCGAGGTCCACGTCGCCGGGAAGGGCGTCGTGCCCGCGGAACAGCACTTCATACAGGGCGACGGAGGCCCAGGCTTGACCGGTGACGTCGTTGTCGCAGTTGGAGAAGGCCGTGGCCGCGACCTCCACGGAGACCGACTTGACGGGTGCGTCGGGCAGGTTGCCCGCCATCCGCCACTCGCGATCGAGCGAGCGCGAGCCATATTGGCCGTTGTCCTGGAATCGCCACTCGGCGAGCAATTGCGGCTCTTCCGAGCCGACGACCAGGCCGAAGAGCCGCGTGCGCCCCTCACGGCCGGCATCCGAAATACCTTCGGCCCGGGCCGAGGCCTCGCTCAAAGCGCCGAACCAATCGATCAGGAGCGGCCGCGGCAGCGCGACCGTGAGTTGAGCGACCGGATCGGCGTAGTGCGGCTGATCGCTGCAGTGCCCTTCGGCGTAGTCCGAGCCCGCCCAGGCGGTGCGGGAAAGGTGTCGTGGGCGAGCGCGGCGTCGCCGTCGGCCGGAGTAATGACCGCGCCAGGCGGCCCCAGTTGATACGGCCCGGCCGCGACCGGCCGGGCGTTGTCGGCCAGCAAGAGCAGGAGAGTGCAAACGACCATTCGCCACGCGTACGAACGACGCAAGGTCCGCCTGGACGAAACCATGGTGCATCACCTCTTTGAGGGAAGGAGGGACTCTTGCCGAATCCAGTGCCAGCTACCGCTGGCACTGCCCGTTCTTTTCCTTCCCCTTGCACTCGTTGCAGAGCTCCCCGGTCGTCGGCTTGCCCGCCGACTGGTCGTAGTTCGACGTGGGCCACTTCGAGCAGTTCGTGCAGTAGTGCCAGGTGTCGCTCCCCTTTGCTTTGCGATAGGCCACGGCGCAGCTCCCTCAATCAAGCAGCGATGCGCCGCCGCTCCGCCGACTGACGAAGCCAAGAGCGGCCCATCCATGCCGCTGATCGTAGGATCAGGGCCGGTGAACCGCCGCACGAGGCGCGACGAAGCTACGACGAAGCTGCCGCCAGGGCGCGGGGGCTATGCGGCGCCGCAGCTCGAAGCTTCGCTGGCGGCGCGGCCGAAGAAGCCGACGCAATGACCCCTGCGGCTGATTAGTCGATCGATGCCGGGAGCTGTTCCCG
The DNA here is from genome assembly GCA_046349955.1 of Pirellulales bacterium. GTDB lineage: Bacteria > Planctomycetota > Planctomycetia > Pirellulales > JBGAPH01 > JBGAPH01. The sequence goes on from JAXMBI010000021.1 coordinate 44,354, forward strand.
CGCCAGGAGAGTCCAGGCGAGTTGGTAGGCGACCGCCTCGATCCACTCGTTGCGCGGAAGACCCGCCGGCGACGCTGCGCTCGTTGTCGCTGGAGGAGCAACTGCCGAAGGCCAGGCCACCGCGGGTTCGGTCTTAGCGGCCCAAGCGCCGCCAGACGCACTGCCTGGGCGACCGAAGTTCTCCTTGAGCAGGCCGAAGTCGCCCAAGTCGACGACGCCGTTCACATCGAAATCGGCCGCCAACGAAGCTCCCGTAGCGCCGAACGTGGCTTTCAGCCGGCCGAAGTCGGTGAGATCGACGAAGCCATCGTAGTTGGTGTCGCCGGGGGGCGGAGTGAGGGAGAAGGGCTCGTAGCCAAATGGCCCTGAGCTACTGCTGATGATGAGTTTCCGCCCTAGCCCGGCGACGTGATCCCAGAACACAGGAACGCCCAGCGAAACGGTACCGCCCTGCGAACCATCGGTACGCCATAGGATGCGACCGGCTGGCGAGTCCGCGGTGAAAAACAGCGACTCGCTGATGACGGACAAGCCGAGGATGACGGAGGCAAAAGGGCCTGTCGCAAGGTCGGCGACCAATTCGGTGCCGTTGGGCGTTCCGTCGCTTCGCCAAAGTTCCTTTCCCGAAATGCCGTCGTCGCCGAGAAAATAAAGCTCGCCACCCATGGCAAGCACTTCGCCATGTTCACGAGCATTGCTGCCGGGCAGACCGATGGCTCGCACTGGAACTGTTCCGCCGGTCGTTCCGTCCGTCCGCCAAAGCACCGGTTGGAACTTTGAGTTCTCGGCGAGCAGGTACATGTAGTCGCCCGCCAGCGTGAAGTCGCGCGGATACCAGGGCCCGTCGCCCGAATTCACCTCGACAATCAGAGCGGTTCCCTCGACGGACCCATTGGTGCTCCAAAGGCCCGTGTGGGCGCCGACCTCCGCCAAGAAAAAGACCCGGCCGCCCCACGACGCTAACTGCGAGGGATTCGCGCCTCTCGAACCCGAGACGAGATCGACAACCAACTGTGTTCCCTCGACAGTGCCGTCGCTGCGCCAGAGTTCGGCTCCCGAGACGCCGTCGTCGGCCACGAAGTAGACGATGCCAAGGTCGGCGGCGACGATCCCCGAATCACCGTCGTTCGATGATAGCGGTCCAGGGCGCACGTCCTTAACGATGCGCGTCCCAGCTTCCGTGCCATCGCTCGTCCAAAGCTCCATGCCTGTCGATGGCTCGGAATCGAAGAAGAGCAGGTGTTTGCCGGCCGCCGTCAAGCGGGCATACTTGTCGGCCCCAAAACCTGCGGCGAATCGGTGAACTCGATACGTTCCCGCCTCGGTGCCATCAGCACCGCCGACACCAGCGGGCCGATGAACGCAGAAGACCGGTTCGCGAGCGTCGTTGACCTGGCGCAAAGCGCGCTGATCGCGTTCGGCCAGTTGGCGAATCGTTCGCCCAGGGAGTACCGTCTGTCCCTGCGGCCTCCACCGAACACCCACTCGGCTCTGCAAATGCTGCGAGTCGCCGACTTGAAGCCGCTTTCCGAATACCAGGGAGTTGTTGGTTTGCAGTGCGAGGTTTGCGATCAAACGGGTGCCTGCTGCAGAGCCGTCGCTGCACCATAACTCAGGGCCCGTGAGGCCCTCGTCAGCGAGGAACAGAAGCTGACTACCCAGTGCGACTCCCCGCCGATGATCGCTCGGGACGGGATCGCGCGCAAATTGACGCACCGGGGCAAAGTCGCTCGTGGCGCCATTCGTTGCCCAAAGCTTGACGGCCCCGTTGGACTGCTCGAGATAGTACAGTCGAGCCGCAGCAGCAAACAAAAGGCCTCCGCCGTCAAACGTGGTCACTAAGGCGGTGCCTTGAGCGGTTCCGTCTGTGCGCCAGAGTTCGCGCCCTGGCGATCGGTCGAGCATGAAGTAAAGGTCGCCCCCAACTATCGTGAAATCGCTGACTCCACCGACTGAGAATGCAGGAAACTCGAGCAAGGGCACAACTGCCTGGCCGTCGAAGCGCGACATGGAGCCCCCTGATTGCCAGTCGCCAAACACGACGAGCAAGTAGTCAGGCGCAGTGACGAGTTGAGCCGAAACTACGGGCAGCACGGGCTCAGCCCCGGATTCGACATCGTAGCGCCAGATGCTGTTCGAAAACGGACCTCGGTCGACAAAGTACAGGCCGTCGTTTAGGACGGCAAACGAGCGACTGGGGTAAAGGAAGGCCGAGCCAGCTCCTTCGGCGAGTTCGATCATCCGCGTGCCTCCGCCGGTTCCGTCGCTCACCCAGGCCTTGCGCCCATGTTCCCCGTCATCGGCGACAAACGCCGCTAAGCCTCGATAGTCGAACAGTTCTTCCGGCGAACTACCTTCGACGCCGGGACGAATGTCGCGGACGCGAAACGTTCCGGCCTCGGTGCCATCACTTCTCCACAGCTCCGATCCAGCTTCGAGGTCGTTGGCCACAAAGAACACGAGATCGCCAACAGCGGTCAAGGCCGAGAGATCACTGCTCTGCCAGCCTGGAGAAATGTCCCTTACGAGCCGCGTGCCGCTTTCGGCGCCATCGGTGACCCAGAGCTCTGTTCCGTGAACGGGGTCATGGCCGACGAAGTAGAGCTGTTGACCGACGGCCGCAAAATCGTCGTTGCCGGTCCCGACATTCGCGATCCTGTGCGTGCCCTCGGCCGTTCCATCGGTGCGCCAGAGCCCCAGGCCTTCTTGGGAATCAGCAGAGAAATACGCAACGCCCCCCATTTCCGTCAGCCAGTTAGGCCAAGATCCTGCCTCCGTCGTGTTGATGTCCTTAACCAACTCCGGCGTGATCGACAGCAGGCAGCGGTCTTCCAGCGGCTCGAAGCGCCCGCGCAGCCGGCGATCTGCTGCCCGCACTTTCTGTTTGGCTCGAGAGAGTCTGCGCCAGTTCATGAACCCGCCCCGTGGCCGTCAAATCTGCCTAACCGCTTGCCTCACCAGGCGCAATCACGCGGTCTTCTCCAGGCTAGCCAAAGGCTGACGCAGACACAAGAAAACGACGCCGCGACTCCCGAAGCGCCGCCCCTTAGCCCACCACCCCCGCCCTTCCATCAATTCCCCCTGCCGCCTCGAACAAGAGCAGCGCCTCCCGCACCGCGCGCACGTCATGCACCCGCAGGATCTGCACTCCCTGGGCGGCCAGCGCGAGCGCCGCGCCCACCGTCCCTTGCGTGCGGTCGGCCGCTTTGTCCCCCAGCACTTTGGCAATAAAGCCCTTCCGCGAATGCCCCACCAGCAGCGGGCACTCCAATTCGTGCAGCCGGCCGCAGGCGGCCAGCAGGTCGAGGTTGTGCTGGTGGGTCTTGCCGAAGCCGATGCCGGGGTCGAGCGCGATGCAGGCCCGCTCGATGCCGGCCGATTCGAGCGCGTCGCGCCGGCCGCGTAGATAAACCAGCACCTCGCGCACGACGTCGGCGTACTGCGGGTCGTCTTGCATCGTTTGTGGCGTGCCCCGCATGTGCATGGCGCACACGCCGGCCCCGCTCTCGGCGGCCACGGCCACCATCGCCGGGTCGCGGAGTCCGGTGACGTCGTTGATGATCTCCGCGCCTGCGTTCAGAGCCGCCCGCGCCACCGCCGGCTTCGAAGTGTCGATCGACACCGGCACGCGCACCTGCGCGCACACCGCCTCGATCACCGGCAGCACGCGGCGCAGCTCTTCGGCCGGCGACACGATCTCGGCGTAAGGACGCGTGCTCTCGCCCCCCAGGTCCACGAGATCGGCCCCCTCGGCCTCGAGCCGCAACGCCCGCTCGAGCGCCGCCTGGGGAGAGTAGAAGCGGCCGCCGTCGGAAAAGCTGTCGGGCGTGACGTTGACGATGCCCATCAGGAGCGGCCGGCGCGGCAGCGCGAGCTCGCGCGTGCGCAACCGCCAGCAGGGGGCGCGGAGGGGGAAGCGGGCTTGCAGGGGGGCTAGATCGTCGCGGTTCATCCCTGGTCAGCTTACCAGGGCGCTTCCATCAGGTGAACGATCTGCCGAGCCAGCTTCTGAATGGCCTCGTTCGACTGCGTGGCGTAGGTTTGCCCCACTTCGGGCACGAAGTCGGCCGCCTGGCCGATCGTCACCAGGTCGGCCGGCAGGATGATCGGCTTCTCCACCAGCACGTGCTGATCGCGCGTGAGCCAGCGGATTTGCACCGTGTAGTTGATTTGCAACTGGCGGGGCTCGTCGGTGCCGGTTTCTACGAGCACCTTCTTCGTGTCGGGGCCGAGCCGCCCTAGAAGGACGCTGTCGGCGTCGGCAGCGCCCACGATCTTGTAGGACGTCGTTTTTTCAATCTCCTTGCAAACGGCCTCGGTGAGCTGCTCGCCCAGATCGCGGCGGAAGCTATCGGACTCGAAAATCGGCACGTGCACCGTTTCGATGTCCTGCGGGTAGAGCGAGCGGACGCCGAAGCGATAGGGGGCGCAGCCGCCCAGGGCGAGGAGCAGAGTGACGAGCAGCAAGCGGAAGCGGCTTGCCTGCAAGTAGCCGGCACACTCCGTGTGCCGAATGCTGAAGCGGCAGACCGCCGTCATTTGGCGTGCAACCGATCGGCGGAGAAGGTAGCTGGCCACGGGAAACGCTTCGCGCGGGTTAGGCATTCCGCACACGGAGTGTGCGGGCTACTTCATGAGATTGCTGCGGCTAACGTGGGGGCGGCACGGGCTGGCCGGCGACATACGGAGGATGCCCCGATTGGGTCGGCAGCGGCGGCACGGCCGCCGGCGCATCGGCGCTTGCCGCGGGCGTTTCGCCTGGCATCAGCGAGGCGAGCGCCGTGCGCGTGCGGGCGAGCATGCTCGGCGGATTGTCAGGCTCTTCGGCGAGCTGCGCCAGCCGCTCGGTGGCCTGCTCCGCCAGCGGCGTCTGCGGCCAATCCTTCACCACCACGTTGTAGTGGCGACGGGCGGCGCCGTAGTACTTGAGGCGGTCGTAGTAGCGTGCCAGCTCCAACTCACGCAACGCCCGCTGGCCCCGCAGCATTTGGCGAGTTTCGAGCAACCGCGGCTTTTCCTTGTCGGACTGGCCGGGGAATTGGGTCAGCAACTGGTCGACCAGTTTCTCTGCGTTGTCGAGCGGCCGGCTGTCGTAGTGCGGTCCCTGGTAGCGGCGGGTTTCGCTTTGCAGCCCCAGCAGGAAGGCCGTGTACTGGTGATCGCTCTTGGGATAGTTTTCCCGCAGCATCTTGTAGTAGTCGGAGGCGTCGTTGTACCGCTCGCGCTTGAAGTAACCGTTGGCCATCTGCATCACGGCGTCGTCGGCCAGCGGACCGGTCGAGTCGCTTTCCATAATGCTCTGGAAGGCCTTGAGCGCATGCCCCCCGGTGTCGAACATCGGGCGGTGCTTGTCGATCATGTTGGGCACGAGCGGCCACAGGTTCTTGCTCGTATAGAGCTTTTCCCAGTAGTCGCCCACGGCGAAGCGGCGGCGGCTGATAATGTCGAGATGGCGGGAATTGTCGTAGGTCTTGAGCAGCTCGCCGTAGGTGTCGATGGCCTTCGAATAGCGGTCGGTGAAGAACTGGCACTCCGCCATTTTGAAGATCGCGTCTTCCTCGATCGCCGAGTCAGGCGAGCGACGGGCCGCCAACTTGTATTGCTTCTCGGCTTCGTAGTAGCGCTTCTCGCGGAACAGCGCCTCCCCCTCGTCGAAGTAGCCGCGGGCGATCGTTTCGTCGGGGCCTTGCCCGATCATCTTGTACCAGCGGCGCTTGATTTGCTTATTGGAGTAGGCCTCGGTGCTCCACCAAGGGGGCGTGTCGACGTCTCCGCCCTCCTCCGAGAAGTCGCCGCCATTGCGGGCCAAACTGCGGCCAAAGTCGCTTGTCACGCAGCCGGCAAGCAAGGGCAGAATGCAGGCCAAGAGCAGCGCCCGAGCGGCGCCGCGCAAGCGACCCGCGGGCGGCAGGAACTCGAGGGTGTCTGGCAAGATGATCTGCCTCACGCGCCGTCTCCGAGCCAGGCGTGCATCTTCGGCTGCCGGCCAAGCAAGCTGGCCAAGTAGTGATTCAGCACTGCCCGCAATTCCCCTCTCGTACGTTGATCGAGCTCGACTCGCCGCCACAGATCGCTTCCAGAATCGGCAAAGCGGGCCATGGCCTTGAGCACTCCCGAGCTGACGGACACCACTTGCTTCTTCCCCGGCCGGCACCGCGCGCACAACACTCCTCCGGCCTGCAAGCTGAAGGCCACGCGGGTCCCTGCTTCCACCGGCCGCCCACACTCCACACATTGCTCCAGCGACGGCAAGTGCCCCAGCCAGCCCAAGCCTGTCAGTTCGAACCGCAGCAGCCTGGACGCGATCGGTTCGCCCGCCGACAGACTCGCAAGCGCTTCGGTCGCCGCGTCGAAAAGTTCCGGATGAGGATCGTGTTCGTCGGTCAGCAGCTCGAGCAGCTCGCCCACGTAGTACGCGGCATACAAGCTGGCCAACGAGCGCCCCGCCGGCCGAAAGCGCCGCTCGAGCCGCGCTTCGGTGAACAGGTCGAGCCCGCCCGACGATTTGCGGAGGAACACTATGCGACACGCCGCCAGCAGGTCAAGGGCATTGTCGAAGGGCCCCTTGAGCCGGCGGGCGCCCTTGGCGAGACCGCGCACCTTGCCGAATTCGCGGGTGAAGAGGGTTGCCACCAGGCTTGTCTCGCTGAACTCTACGGTCCGCAACACGAGGGCCTGGGCCTTTTCGGCGGACATGCGGGGAGAAGCCGGGAGCAGAGCAGCGGAGCGTAATTGGGGCGACCAGTGATTATACGAAAACGGGCCGTGGCTCGACCAATGCGATTAGGTGGGAGAGTTCGGGCCGCCCAAACGCCGCCGGCAGATCAGGCATCCTGCGGCGAGTACTTTGCCCTAGTGCAGGGTCACAGCCTGTTTTTCGGGTTGTGCCACACTAGCCCGCAGCGCAAGCAAGGGACGCGTGCGCCCGCCGGGCGCGCTGACCGAAAATGCTGCCCGGCCCGTGCAGGGGCCCGTAAGGCTCGACCAAGGAAACGTGGCTCTTCCTTGCTTGCGCTTTTTGAAGTTGCGCTTTGGCATCTGCGAAGCGTGAGGCGCGGCATGCAGCCCCGGCAGGGGCGACCCGAGAATAGCCCCGGGCAAGGCCGGCGCAAGCCGGACGCCGCCCGGGGTTACGCCCCACGGAAACAAAGAGCCCCGGAGGGGCGACCGATATGCTTGAGTCCTCCGCTGGCAAGCAGTTCTTGTGTCGCCCCTGCGGGGCTTTGTTCCCTACTTCTAACGGACCCCGGGCTGCGGTCAGCTCACGCTGCCCTGGCCCGGGGCTATTATCGGGTCGCCCCTGCCGGGGCTGCACGTAGCCTTGCTCGCTCCAAGAGCAAAATGCTTGGTCCATGCCCCCACTTCCAACCAAAAGCGCAACTTCAAAACTTGCGCTGCGAGCTAGTATCGGAGGGCAACCCGAACTTCTAGCTGTGACGCAGCCCTAGGCCGGCCGCTCGGCGCGAAGGCGACGGCCGACGACTTGGCCCTCACCAGATTCGAAGCGAAAACGGCGGCGGCGAAGGATGGAAAGCATGCGCCCGTTCTCGGGCTCCGTTTCCGCTAGAACCTCTTCGATGTCCCCTCGATCAGCCAGTTCGAGACAGTAATCGGCGAGCAGGCTGCCCAACCCGCGGCCTTGCCAGGAGTCGATCACCAAGAGCGCCAAGTGAGCGATGCGCCGATCGGGCTCGCAGGTCAGGCGACCTACTCCCAGCAGTTTGCGGTCGGCGCCTTCGCCGGTCTCCGCCACGATCGCCAGTTCGCGATCGTAGTCGACGAAGCAGAACCTGGCGGCCAGCTCGTGCGTCACTTCGGCGAAGGAATATCCGAAACGGCGCCAACGCGATTCCGCCGAGGTCTCTGCGAGCAGCCGGCGCCACAGGGGCTCGTCTTCGGGACGGATCGGCCGCAACGTGATCGGTTGACCGCCGCACTCGGCCGCGCGCACGAGTTGCTCGGGGTAGGGTGTGATGGCGAGATGTTCGTAGGGACGCCCCGTTCGAGTCGGCGAGGGCTCGTCGAGCACGATCCGCACGTCCAGGCCAACCACGTCGTGCGGCGTTGCCAGCAAGGGGTTGACGTCCAGCTCTTTGATGAGCGGCTGATCGGCGACCAATTGGGACGTGCGGATCAACACCTCGATGAGCTTGTCGATCGCCACCGCCGGCCGGCCGCGATGGCCTGCCAACAGCGGCCAAGCCCGCAGCGACTCGAGCATCCGCCGCGCCAACCGCTCGTTGAGGGGGGGCAGCCCCAACGCACGATCGGCGATCACCTCGGCCGCCACGCCCCCCATGCCGACCATCACCACGGGGCCGAACACGGGGTCCTTGCTCGCCCCCACCAGGATTTCGCGGCCATCCGCCGCGGCCACCATGCGCTGGACGGAAACCCCTTGCAGCTCGGCCGAAGGCTGTTGCTCGCGCACGCGCGCGGTCATCTGCTCAAATGCAGTGCGGACTTCGGCGGCCGTGTTCAAGTTGAGCCTGACGCCGCCGACGTCCGTTTTGTGCGTGATTTGCGGCGAGACGATCTTGAGCACCACGGGATAACCAAGTTCCGTCGCCGCGGCGACCGCAGCCTCAGCGGAGTCGGCCGTCAACGGGCGAGTGACCGGGATCCCGTACGTCGCCACGATTTCCTTGGAACTGACCTCCGACAACAGCCGCTCCCCCTGGGCAGTGGCCGCTTCCAAGCGCTGCCGCACTTGGTCGCGTTCGCGGCCGAAGGCCACTCCCAGATCGGCCGGCGTTTCATAGAGCGTTTCGCGATTGCGGGCGTAGGCGACCAGGTGATGAAATGCCTGCACGGCTGCGGCGGGGGTGGTGTATGTCGGCACTCCTGCCTGGGCCAGCAGCTTGCTGCCGGCCCGCACCGAGGCCGCGCCCATCCAGGCAGCCAACAGCAGCTTTCGCTCTCCGGCAGCGACCCGGGCCACGGCGTCGGCGGTTCCCGTGGGATCGGTCATGGCTTGAGGAGTGAGGATGGCGAGCGCGGCGTCGACTTGCGGATCGGCCAGCGCGGCGGCCACTCCTGCGGCAAAACGTTCGGGCGTGGCGTCGCCGAGCACGTCGATCGGATTTGCGTGCGACCAGAAGGCCGGCAAGGTTGCATTCAGGTTTTCGATGGTCTGCGGCGTGAGGCTGGCGAGCGTGCCCCCGCGAGCCAGCAACGCGTCGCTCGCCATGACGCCCGGGCCGCCGGCGTTCGTGACGATCGCCAGCCGCGGTCCCGCGGGAGTCTTGTGGCGCGCGAGCAACTCTGCGCAGGCGAACATGTCGCCCATTTCGAACACCCGCACGATCCCTGCTCGGGCGAAGGCCGCGTCGTAGACCGCGTCGACGCCGGCCAATGCTCCGGTGTGCGAAGCGGCGGCCTGAGCGCTCTGCGGAAACCTGCCTGCCTTGTACGCGATGATCGGCTTTTGCCGAGCGAAGGAGCGCGCGGCCGACATGAAGGTGCGCGCCGCGGAAATGCTTTCCACGTAGAGCAGCATGGAGTCGGTCAGCGGGTCGGCGGCCAGATAGTCGATCAGATCGCCGAATCCCACATCCAGCATGTTGCCCATGGACACGAAACACGAGAAGCCCACGCCTTCTTCGAGCGCCCAATCGAGGATCGCCGTGCAGAGGGCGCCCGACTGAGAAAGGAAAGCCATCCGTCCCGCAGGTGGCATGGCCGAGGCAAAACTGGCGTTCAACTTCAGATGAGGCACGATCACGCCCAAACAATTGGGACCGATGATCCGCATCCCCGGGAACTGCGCGGCTTGCTGGAGGACTTCGGCTTCGAGCGCCCGTCCCTCGGGGCCCGTTTCGCGGAAACCTGCACTAATGATGACAAGGCCCAACACTCCGGCCTCGCCGCATTGCCGCACGAGCTCGGGCGCTGTGGCCGCCGGCGTGCAAATCACGGCCAAGTCCACCGGCAGGGGCACGGCGGCGATCTTCGGGAAGGCAGCGGCGCCTTGCACGAGGTTCCGCTTCTCATTGACCGGATAGACTTCTCCGTGGAAGCCGGAGCCGGCCAGATTCTTGAACAAGGTGTAGCCGACCGTGCCCTGGCGGTCGCTGGCGCCGATCACGGCGATACGCTGCGGGCGGAAGATTCTTTCCAAATTTCGAACGGTCATCGGCGGATAGCAGTGTGCGAGAGTGGAGAAGAAACCGAGGGGGAACCCTACGCGCGGGCGGGCGGCGCCTCGGCCGCGGGATCGGCAGTCGCCCAATACTGTTCCACATGGACCCGCCCGGGGCGACCAGGCGCGTCGAGATCGAGGCCCAGGGCGGCAAGAGTTTCGACCATGCCGGGAGGGTGCGGAAACTGCACGCTTCCGCCCGCTGCCCGGCGCGGCAGACCGATCATCTGAGGACTGCCGCACAAATAGATTTGAGTCCGTTCGGGGGACGGCCGGATGCCGGCCTCGCGTTCCAATCCGCCAGCGGCGATCCATTCCTGCAGGTACTGCTTCCCGACGAATCCCGGATCCGCCGGATCGAGGTTCGCAGGTTCGCGCGTCGTCAGCGGGAGGTAGCGATAGTTCGCGTAGCGCTGCTCGAGCGCTCGGTGCGTCTCCAGGTAGGCCAGATCCACCCGATAGCGGACACTGGTGAGCGAGGCGATGCGTCCGCGGTGCCCTCGCGCGAGGAGCTCGGTGAGCATCGCATTGTGCGGCGCCTCTCCGGTGCCTGTGGCGCAGAACACCACGTCGTCCTGGCTGCCGACAGGCCGGAGCGTGTAGTGCCCGTGCGCGTGCGAACCGAGCAGCAGGCGATCGCCCGGTCGGAGCGCGAACAACCTGGGAGTGAGCCCAGGTGGATGACTCGGCGATTCCGGCACCAGGGTCACGTAGAACTCGAGCCACGGCTCGTCGGTTGTCCGCACCAGGCGACCGAGATCGTCGAGCATCCGAGCGGAGATGGAGTAGGCGCGCTTGATGACATGGGGCGGACGATCTTGCTCACCAGCGGGCCGCGGCGCGTGGGCAGCGTATCCGATCGCTTCAAGAGAGGGTTCCGCGTCGAGCAGCCCCAGCACCGCATACTGCCCCGGCACAAAGCGGAAGGGGTGATCGCCTTGCACTCGCAAAATGCGCAGTCCCGGATTCACCGGTCGCACGTGCGTGACGCAGGCGTTGTAGTGCTCCGCGCGCAGCGCCTCGAGCGCTGAGGAAACGGGCAGCATGGGGCGAGCCCTACCGAGAAACGAAGCGACACCGTTCTAGCAGCGCCAGTCTATGCGGCTTGATCCGCCGCTGTCACCAGAGAAACCTTCGCGGCAATTCGAGGCGACGCGGTGGGCGAAAACGCACGTCCGGCGCAATTCTCTTCCGGCCTTCACGTCGCCTTTAGTCGAGCAGGCGCTTGGACATTGTGAGCAAAGGTGTACGATGAGTCCGCGGTGGCAGTCAACCGCGGCCTCCAGGCGGCGTGTCCCAATGGATGTATCGAGGCTCAAGAATCTGCTCGGTCAATTGCGCTTCACCGCTTCGTTGCCGCCGCGGGCGATCGAGCAACTGGCGGAGTTGGCCGAGCTGCGCGGTTTTCCGGCGGGGGCCGTGCTGTTCGCCGAGGGAAGCCGCAATCCTGACCTGTACGTGATCGCCGTGGGCAGCGTGGGCTTGGACATGAACGTGCCGGCACGTGGCCCCACGCGGCTCCTCTCGGTCGGGCCCGGCGAATTGCTCGCCTGGTCGGCGCTTCTCGGAGGCGGCCGCATGACGGCCATGGCCACGGCGCTCGAAGACACGCAGGTGGTCAGCGTCGACGGCCGTCGCCTGGCCGCGCTTTGCGATGCAGATCATGAGCTTGGTTACCGTGTGATGCGCCGCCTGGCCATGGGACTGTCGGAGCGACTGGTTGCGACCAGGCTACAACTGCTCGATCTATTCGGCCAGGAGACGCCTGCTCCTGGGGCGGATTTCGGCCCTCGAGGTTTCGCATCGTGAGCTCGCTGGACCCACCGACGGACGACGCGCTGCCGGCGTTCCTCGCGAAGGACGATCTGCAGTCGCTGCTGGATGTCCTGTGGGACCAGGGCTATACGGTGGTCGGCCCGCGGCTCGAGCAGCAGGCCGTTGTTCATGGAGAACTGCGCCGCATCGATCAGTTGCCGCGCGGCTGGACCGACGAACAATCGCCCGGCAGCTATCGCCTCCGGCCGGGCGATCCCAACCAATTCTTCGGCTTCGCGGCCGGCCCCCAGAGTTGGAAGCAGTACCTGTTTCCGCCGCAGCAGACCGTGCTAACCTCGGAACGCGGACCGGATGGTCGTTGGCGGATGCAGACGCCGCAGGAGGCGCCGCCTCGTTTTGCGCTCTTGGGAGTGCGCGCCTGCGATCTCGCCGCGATTCGCGTGCAGGATCGCGTTTTCTTGGAAGGCCCGTATGTCGATCCCTGCTATCGGGCTCGGCGTGAGCAGGCCTTGATCGTCGCCGTCAACTGCACGAGCGCGAGCGCGAGCTGCTTTTGCACCTCGATGAACACTGGTCCCCGCTGCGCGGCCGGCTTCGATCTAGCCCTGACGGAGCTCGAGCGAGGTTTCTTGGTCGAAAGCGGCAGCCCCGCCGGACGATCGTTGCTCGCCAAGCTGGCCACGCGCGTCGCCGATGCTGCGGAACTAGAGCGCGGAGAGCGCGCCCGGCAACAGGCCGTCGACCAGATCGAACGGCGCTTCGACACCACGAATGTTCACGACCTGCTGCTCGAGAACCTCGAACATTCCCATTGGCAGGACGTGGCCACGCGCTGCCTGTCGTGCGCCAATTGCACTCTGGTATGCCCCACCTGCTTTTGCAGCTCGGTGAGCGAAGTGGCCGAGCTGACGGGGGACCATGTCGAGCGCCGGCGCCAGTGGGATTCTTGCTTCAACCTCGACTTCAGCTACATGAACGGCGGCATCGTCCGCAATCAGATTCGCAGCCGTTACCGGCAATGGCTGACCCACAAGCTGGCGACCTGGATGGATCAATTCGGGACCTCCGGCTGCGTGGGCTGCGGGCGGTGCATCACGTGGTGCCCGGTGGGAATTGACCTGACCGCCGAGGTCGACGCCATTCGCGCCACGGCGTGCTCCGGGGACGAGGCCACATGAGCGTCCTGGTCCCGACCTCCGCCGCCCAGCCCTGGCTCACCCACGCGGTGACGATTCGCGGCGTTCGCCGCGAGGTCGAGGGCGTGGCGACCTACCATCTCGGGTTCGACGATTCCGCCGTGGGAGCGAGCTTCGAGTACCGGCCGGGCCAGTTCAACATGCTCTACCTGCCGGGGGTTGGCGACACGCCGATCAGCATCAGCGGGCACGATGCGGCGGCGCGCACGCTGGCGCACACCGTCCGCGTGGCGGGCAACACTACGCGGGCCCTCGAGCAACTTGGCGAGGGAGGCAGCCTGGGGCTGCGCGGCCCCTTCGGCACGGCTTGGCCGCTCGACGAGGCCGTGGGGCAAGATGTGGTGCTCGTGACTGGGGGAATCGGCCTAGCCCCGTTGCGGCCTGTCGTGCGCGCGCTCTTGGCGAACCGAGGCCGCTACGGCCGCCTGTCGCTCCTCTACGGCGCGCGCACTCCGGCCAGCATGCTCTATACCGATGAGTTCGAAAGCTGGTCCAACCAAGGCCTCAATCTGTTCACCACCGTAGACCGCTCGGTTCCCGGGTGGCTGGGAAACGTGGGCGTGGTCACGCTGCTCCTTGATCGACTTCGCCCGCTCCGCCCCGAGCAGACCCTGATGATGGTCTGCGGCCCCGAGGTTATGATGCGCTACGTCGTCCGCAGCGCCCTCGACCGCGGACTCGAAGAATGCCAGATCTGGCTCTCCCTCGAGCGCAACATGCAATGCGCCGTGGGCCACTGTGGGCACTGCCAGCTTGGACCGGCCTTCATTTGCAAGGATGGGCCCGTGTTTCGGCATGATCGGATGGGCCGCTATCTCGCTGTGGAGGCGCTCTGATGTCGACCCGGCCGCGGCTTGCCGTGTTCAAGTTCGCCTCCTGCGACGGCTGCCAGCTCTCGCTGCTGGACGCCGAAGATGAGTTGCTTCAAGTGGCGCGCCTCGTGGAGATCGCCTATTTCCCCGAAGCCACGAGCCGCATGCTCGAAGGGCCGTACGACGTCAGCCTGGTCGAGGGTTCGATCACCACGCCGCATGACGCGCAGCGGATTCGCGAGGTCCGCCGCCAATCGCGGTTTCTGATGACGATTGGCGCCTGCGCCACCGCGGGCGGCATTCAGGCCCTGCGCAATTGGGCGGATTCGGCCGAGTTCGTGCAGGCCGTGTATGCCCGGCCCGACTATATTCAGACCTTGGCCACGTCGACGGCGATCGCCGACCATGTGCCGGTCGATTTCGAGCTCCGCGGCTGCCCGATCGACAAACACCAACTGGTGGAGGTCGTGGCGGCCCTGGCCAACGGGCGCCGGCCGCGGACGCCCAGCCACAGCGTGTGCCTGGACTGTAAACGGCGAGGCACGGTGTGCGTGATGGTTGCGCGGGGCGTGCCTTGCTTGGGCCCGGTGACGCAAGCCGGCTGCGGCGCGATCTGTCCGGCCTACGACCGCGGCTGCTATGCCTGCTTCGGACCCGCGCCGCAGGCCAATCTGGTCAGTCTGACCGGCCAGTTCGTCCGCGGCGGTATGTCCGCTCGCGCGGCTGCGCAGAGTCTGCGTTTGTTCAACGGCTACGCTCCTGAGTTTCGCCGGGAGAGCGAGCGGCTGATCGCGGCTTCGCCCGCGGACGCTGCGCTGCCTCCTCAGGCGTCCGAACTGACGGAGCCGCGCCCCTGATGTCCCAGTCCCGCGAGTTCGAGTTTCGCGTGCCGGCGCTGTCGCGCGTCGAGGGAGAGGGCGGACTCTACCTGCGCATTCGAAACCGCCAGGTTGAGGAGGTGCGGCTCGACATCTACGAGCCGCCGCGGCTGTTCGAAGCGTTGCTCCGCGGACGCAAGCTCGAGGAAGTGCCCGACATCGTCGCCCGCATTTGCGGGATCTGCCCGGTCGCCTACCAGATGAGCTCGGTGCATGCCCTGGAGGCGGCGCTGGGCCTCACCATCACGCCTCAGATTCGCCAGTTGCGCAGGCTGCTCTATTGCGGCGAATGGATCGAAAGCCATGGGCTGCACGTCTATTTGCTGAACGCCCCAGATTTTCTCGGCTGCGACAGCGGCCTGCACGTCGCCGAGCGGCATCCCGCCATCGTCGAGCGAGGGCTCCGGCTGAAGAAACACGGCAACGAGCTGCTCGAGGCGCTCGGCGGACGGGCGATCCATCCCATCAACGTAGCGGTCGGCGGCTTCCATCGGTTGCCACGGCGAGAGGAACTGTCGCGGCTGATCCCAGACTTCGAGTGGGGGCTCGAGGCCGCGGTGGAAACCACGCGCTGGGTGGCGGGCCTCGACTTTCCGGAATTTGAGCGGCCTTGTGAGTTCGTTTCGCTGGCGCCTGAAAATGAATACCCGCTGAACGAAGGCGTCATCGGCACTTCCACCGGAGAGCGGATTCCGGTCGCCGAATTCGAGAACTGCTTCGCCGAGCGACAAGTTCCCCACTCGACGGCCCTGCAGGCGGTGCGCACAGCGACCGGCGAGCCCTACTTCCTGGGCCCGTTGGCCCGCGTGAACCTGAACTACGACCGGCTTTGTCCGCGCGCCCGGCAGGTAGCGGAAGAACTGCGGCTTGCTTGGCCGATGCGCAACCCGTTTCGCAGCATCATCGCCCGTGGGTTGGAACTGATTCATTTGTACGATGAGGCGCTCTCAATCCTACGCGGGTATGAACCCCAGGGGCCGGCCCACGTGCCGTACGATCAGCGGGCGGCGACGGGAGTTGCCGCGACCGAGGCGCCGCGGGGTCTGCTCTACCATCGCTACGAGATTGCCGCCGACGGCAAAGTGACGCTGGCCCGGATCGTGCCCCCCACGTCGCAGAACCAGGCTCAGATCGAGCGCGACCTGCGCGACTTCGTACCCAGCGTGCTCGATGACGCCGAGACGCTGGCGACGAGAAGCTGCGAAAACCTGGTGCGGAGCTACGACCCGTGCATCAGTTGCTCGACGCATTTTCTCCGCATCGCCTGGGATCGCGGCCGCGACTCGGTTTCCTGACGGCTCGAGGGGTATTTGTGCAACGAACCTTGGTCGTAGGACTTGGCAGCCACCACGGCGACGATCAAGTGGGTTGGCGGGTTGCCGAGCGGTTGGCTGAACTCGGCGCCGCCGATTGCCAAGTCAAGCTCGGGCGCACCCCTTCCGAGTTGCTGGCCTGGTTGCACGAGGGCGTCGGCGATCGACTCGTGTTGTGCGACGCCTGCAACGGCGCCGGAGCGCCGGGCTCGGTCCACCGTTGGCGTTGGCCGAGCGACGTCTTAGCATTGGAGACGTGCAGAAGCTCGCACGATTTGAGCCTGACCGAAGTGCTGGCATTAGCGGCGCGGTTGAATCGCTTGCCGAAGTATGTCTGGATCTGGGGCGTGGAATTGGCTGCGGCCGTGCCCGCCTGCGACAGCCTTTCGCCGGCGGTGGCTGCAGCGGCGGCGCTCGCCGTCGAGAGAATCCGCGCGCAGCTCACCGAGGAGCCCGCCGATGCATGAGATGTCGCTCGCCCGTTCGCTGCTGCGTCAGGTCGCGGAGATCGGCCAAGCCCATGCACACGCGCGGGCAAGCGAGATTCACTTGGAACTTGGCCCGTTGTCAGGCGTTGAACCGCTGTTGTTGTCGGCGGCGTTCGATCGGTTGGCCAGCGAGTGGGGATTGGAGGGAGCCGCGCTGCGGATCTTAGAAACTCCGCTCGAAGCCCACTGTGCTGCGTGCGAGGCGACGTTCGCGGTCGTTGGATTTCGCTTCGTCTGTCCGAACTGTGGCGGGATGCAGTGCCGCGTGGTGCGGGGCGAGGGGCTGATTTTGGAGAGCGTTGTGTTCGTCCCCCGGGAATGCGACGAGGCGTCGGCGCCAGCAAGGGCTTCAGCATGCAGACCGTAGTCACCGTACGCCGAGACGTGCAGGCGCAGTCCCAAGCGACCGCGGCCGAGTTCCGCGCCGCGCGAGCCGCTGCCGGCACCTTAGTCGTGAACCTGATTTCGTCTCCAGGGGCTGGCAAGACGAGCCTGCTCGAGGCCACAGCTCGCCATTGGCAGGGGCAGCGGTCGCTGGCCGTGCTCGTGGGCGACATCGCCACCGACCGCGATGCCCAGCGTCTGGCGCCCTGGGCGCCGGTCGTGCAACTCACCACGGGCGGCGCATGCCACCTAGAGATTCCGCTCGTCGAGCGGGCGTTCGCTGAACTAGGAGGCGCCTCGCTCGATTACTTGTTCGTCGAAAACGTGGGCAACCTGGTCTGTCCCGCTTCGTTCGATCTAGGGGAACACTTGCGCGTGGTCATGCTCAGCGTGACCGAAGGGGACGACAAACCGGCGAAATACCCCAAGGCGTTTCGCACAAGCCAGGCTCTCGTCATCAACAAGTTGGATCTGCTGCCCTATGTGCCGTTCTCGGTCGAAACTGCCGCGGCCGATGCCCGCAGCATCGCCCCGGACCTGAGCGTGTTGCCGGTCTGCGCGCGGACGGGCGCAGGGCTCGAGGCCTGGTGGACATTTCTGGAACGAGAGCGGACCAGTTTGCTTCAGGCGGAGCAGGGGAGGCCAGCGTGACTTCCGCAACGCAACTCTCTGCCCGGCCGATCGTCGCGCGCCGAATCGTGCTCAAAGGCGCTGTGCAGGGCGTCGGGCTGCGGCCCCGCGTAGCGCGGTTGGCGGACGAGTGTGGGTTGGCGGGCCAAGTGCGCAACACTGCCGCGGGCGTGGAGATCGAGGTCGAAGGCGTCCCCGAGGCAATCGAGCAGCTTGTTGCGCTGCTTGCCGCGGATGAAAGGCTACACCTCGCAGAGTCGAGCGCCATCGAACCGCGCAGTCGGCGAGACTTTGCGATCGTGCCCAGCGACGCTGCGGGTTCGCTCGCAACGCCCGTTCCGCTTGATGTGGCGGTCTGCTCCGAGTGTTTGCGCGAAACGGCCGATTCGCTTGGCCGCCGCTACGGCTATCCCTTCACGAGCTGCACCGCCTGCGGACCGCGCTACTCGATCGTGGAACGCATGCCCTTCGATCGTTCCGCGACCGGCATGGCCCGCTTCTCCCTGTGCAAGGCCTGCGCTCGCGAATACGCCTTGCCGAGCGACCGCCGGTTCCATGCGCAAACGACGGCGTGTCCCGTCTGCGGCCCCCAGGTATGGGCGGCGGACGACCATGGCCGCCGCGTTGGCGATGGCAGTGAGGCGGTTCGTGCGTCCGTCGCTGCGCTGCGCGCTGGAAGGATCGTGGCGCTGCGGGGCTTGGGGGGCTATCAGTTGTTGTGCAATGCAACTGCCGACGCGGCTGTTGTGCGCTTGCGCCAACGCAAGGGCCGCAAGGCGAAGCCTCTGGCGGTGCTCGTCGAGAGTTTGGTTGAGGCCGAGCGGTGGGCCGTGCTCTCTAACGCGGAGCGCGACCAACTCGCTGCCGCCGCCAATCCGATCGTGACCGTGCGCGCCCGCGCCGGCGCAGGGCTCGCGCCGGAAGTGCATCCTGGGCTCGCAGAAGTCGGCTTGCTTCTGCCCACGACGCCGCTCCACTTCCTGCTGTCCCAAGCGTTCCACGGGCCGCTCGTCTGCACGAGCGGCAATCGCGAGGGCGAACCGCTGGCGGCATCGGTGACGGAGGCCGAACAGCAACTGGGCGGCGTCGCCGATCTGTTTCTGCACCACGACCGTCCCATCGAGCGGCCGATCGACGATAGCGTTGTGCGAGTGGTTTCCGGCCGGCCGGTCACAATGCGGCTGGCCCGCGGGTTGGCGCCTTTGCCGCTGGAGCTGCCGTGGCTGCGTCCGCTGATCGCGCTGGGTGGCCAGCAAAAGTCAGCGGTTGCGCTTTGCAACGGCGCTCAAGCCGCGCTCGGCCCACACGTGGGCGATCTGGATTCACTCGCCACTCTCGCGCGTTATCAAGAACACGTCGAGTCGCTGGTTGGCCTTTACCGCCTGCCCGCAGCCTTTTCGCGGGCGATCGACCTGCACCCTGACTACGCTGCGAGGCGTTGGACGGAAACGCAGAGCTGCAGCGCACTGCACGGAGTGCAACATCACCATGCCCACATCGGCGCCGGGATGGTCGCCCAGGGGTGGCTCGATCGCGAAGTGCTGGGGGTCGCCTTCGACGGCGCGGGATACGGCCCTGACGGCACGATTTGGGGTGGAGAATTCTTACGGGCGAGCGTGCGCGGATTCGAGCGAGTGGCTTGCCTTTGCCCCTTCCCGTTGCTCGGCGGCGACGCGGCCGTTCGCCAGCCCTGGCGCGTGGCGTTGGTCATGCTGCAGCGTGCGATCGGCGCGGGGCATCCCCGAGTTCAAGAATTGGCGCGACGCGCCGCCATGCCGATCGAAATACTGCTGCGCGTGGTCGACAGCGAGACGCTATCGCCGCGCACATCGAGCGTCGGCCGGCTGTTCGACGGCGTCGCCGCATTGGCCTTGGGCCTCGAGGAGAGCGGTTTCGAGGGCTACCCCGCGATGCAGCTCGAATCTGCCTGCGATCCAACCACCAACGGCGCCTATGAGTTGCCGCTGCTCCGCGACACGAGTCCCGCGGAACTCGATTGGCGGCCCCTGATCGCCGCGGTGGTCGGAGATCTCGAGACCGGCGCCTCGCCGGGCGAGATTGCGATGCGCTTTCACCGTGGTTTGGCGGCGGCTATTGGCCACGTCGCCCGCGGTTGGCCCGCACTGCCGGTTGTGCTCGGCGGGGGCGTGTTCCAGAATCGCGTGCTGACCGAGCTCGTGGCGGAGCAGCTTGCCGGCCGCGAGCTTGCCTTGCCCGGCCTAATTCCGCCCGGCGACGGCGGCCTGGCCGCGGGCCAACTGGCCATCGCACTGGCCAGCGCCCACGAGTAGGAACGCCTCGTTAGGCTCCGCCCGCAATGCTAGCGAAGCCCTCAGGCGGCCAGGAGGTTATGTTGTAGCGCAACGACTCGCGCTGTAGGTCAGTAGGGCGCACCGATCTTCCCGTTGCCAAGCGAGACCTTTCTATGTCTGCACCGCGCATCTCCCGCCGCACCTTCACCAGTGCCGCTGCCTCGGCCTTTGCCTTCACCTACCTCCCGAAGCGCGTCTTGGGCGCGAACGACCGCTTGCAGGTCGCCTGCATCGGCATCGGCGGGCAAGGGGGCGGCGACGTGCGGGACATTGCCGAGGCCGGTTGCGACATCGTCGCGCTCTGCGACGTCGACCAGGAGCGCGGAGCCGAGTCGTTCGGGCGGTTCCCCCGCGCCAAGCAATACGCCGACTTCCGCGTGATGCTCGACAAGCAGCGCGACATCGACGCCGTGACCGTCAGCACGCCCGACCATACGCACGCCGTGGCGGCGGTCGCCGCGCTGCGGGCAGGCAAACACGTCTACTGCCAGAAGCCGCTCGCCCACAGCGTCTATGAAGCCCGCGTGATGGCGGACGTCGCCCGAGCGCAAAAGGTCGCCACACAGATGGGCAACCAAGGGCACGCCGGCGAGCCGATCCGCAGCGCCGTCGAAGCGGTGAGGGCCGGCATCATCGGCCCCGTGACCGAGGTCCACACCTGGACCGATCGCCCGATCTGGCCGCAAGGCATGCGCTCGCGCCCGGCTAAGAGCCCCGTGCCGGCCACGCTCGACTGGGACCTCTGGCTTGGGCCGGCCGCCTACCGCGACTACGGCGCCGGCTACCTGCCCTTCGATTGGCGGGGCTGGTGGGACTTTGGCACGGGCGCCCTGGGGGACATGGCCTGCCACATCATGGATATGCCTTACTGGGCACTCGAGCTCGGCGCTCCGACGACGATCGAGGCCCAGAGCGAAGGGGCCACGGCCGAAGCCGCGCCCCTCTGGTCGACCGTCACCTACACCTTCCCCGCCCGCGGGGAGCGGCCGCCGGTGACCATGCACTGGTACGACGGCTACCGCGGCGCCGACCGCGCGAAAGCGCCGCGCAACGGCCCCACGGCCGAGGTGCTCGAGGGGCAGGACATCAACCGCTGGGACGGCGTGCTCGTGGGAGAACGCGGCAAGCTCTTCTTCAACCGCGGCGACACCGAATGGGTGGTGACGCCCGCAGACACGGCCCGCGCCTTCCAAGCCCCGCCGAAGTCGCTGCCGCGCGTCGAAAACGAAGATCAGGAGTGGGTGGCCGCCTGCAAGGGCGGCCCGGCCGCGCTCTCGAACTTCGAGTACTCGGGCCCCTTCAGCGAAATGGTGCTGCTCGGAAACGTGGCGATCCGGCTGGGGAAGAAGCTCGAGTGGGACGCCAAGGCCCTGCGCTGCCCCAACGCGCCCGAGGCCGACGCGCTGCTCAAGCCGGAGTTTCGCGCGGGCTGGACGTTGTAGGTCCAGTTCACCGGCTCCGGCTCAAGACTGCCCGCCCGTCCGCCGGCCAAAGTTCGCCTTGAGCACGGCGAAGTCGTTCAGGTCGATTTGGCCGTCGCCATCGAAGTCGCCGTCGGCGGGGCCGCCGGCGGCCCCAAAGTTCGCCTTGAGCAGGGCGAAGTCGTTGAGGTCGACGTCGCCGTCGAAGTCGGCGTCGCCAGGCAAGGCGACGACCGTGATCGTCACCTTGGTCGGCGCCGAGGCGATTTGCCCGTCGACCGCGCGATAGCGGAAGCTGTCGACGCCGGCGAAACCTAGCGCCGGCCGGTAGATGAACGAACCATCGGGCAAGAGTTCGACCGCGCCGTGCTCGGGCTGGGCGACGAGCTCGGCCCTTTGAGGCCGCTCGCCGTCACCGTCGTTGGCCAGCACGGTGTCGTCGCGCTGGGCGGCGGCAAAGTGCCGCGCAATCTCATCGGTGGGCAGCGCGCGTTCGTAGACCGCCACTTCGTCGAGATCGCCCGTCCAGGATTCGTCCTCTCCATCAGGGTGTCCCCCCAAGGCCAGCGTGGGGCCGGAGGCAAACGGCGCTGCGGCGATGAATTGGCCCACAGCCGCACCGTCGAGGTAGATTGCCGCACTGCCATCAGACCCGACCGCCACGGCTACATGCGACCAATCGCCGACGCGCACGAGCGCTGCGGTGGCCAAATAGTCTTCATGGTCGGGCGCGGAAAGCACGAGTTGTTGTCCAGAGAGGCCAAAGGCCCAGCCCTGGCCGCCGCCGCGCGCGGAAGCGATTTGTTGCAGTCCCCCGGCGTTGGCCGGCTTGATCCAGGCCTCGAGGGTGAAGCCGCGCGCTGCATCGGGCGCCGCGTCTACGAGAATCCGGGCCGCCGCGCTGCCGAACCGCGCGGAGTTGCCAGGCTGCCCTTCGATGGCGGATGGACCGCCGAATTGCGTGGCGTCGACCATGCCCGCGTGTTGTGCCGCGCTATCGAGCGCCGCGGGGCTGCCGGCCGGATCATCGAGGCGCCACCATCCCCAGGGCGCCGACGACCGCACCGCGGCGGAGTAGGACTGGGCGAACAGGCGGCCGCCGGCCGACACCTGATATGCGTCTTCGCCCGCGGCCAGGGGCGTAGTCAAATGGATCGCGCTCTTGAGTGTTGCCATTTGCGGAGCGCCGGCCCCGCTGTTGCCCAGGTCGTTGGCCTTGAGCGTGAGTTCCACCACGCCTTGGAAATCTGCCGGCGCGCGATAGACGACGGTGTCGAGCGCGCGGCGCAGCGCCCCGAGCGGTCCCTCGAGCGCGATCGCGGCGCCGCCATTCTCCCCGGCCACGAGACTCAGCCCGTCGAGCGTGGCGAACGACACGCCGCCTTGATTGACGAGCAGACTAAGTCGGAGCGAACGAGTTTCGACATTCTCGCCCTTGATGTCCGGGTCGCTCACGTCGAGCCCCACGAGCGGCAGATCCGCACCTGGCGAGGCCTGGTAGCTGTCATGCGCAGAGAGTGTGGGCGGCTCGTTGACGTTGCCCAGGGCGACCTCGAACTCGCGTTCGAGCGCCAAGCCGCCGCGATCGGCGGCCCGCACCTTGACTATGTAGCGCTGCGCTTGCTCGTAGTCGAGCGGGCCCGCCACGCGCAAGTAGGACCCGCCAATCGTGAAACGTCCGCCGGCGTCGTCGACGAGCGAGAACGTCGTCTGATCGTTCCAGTCGGGATCGTTTGCGAACAGCAGGCCGATGATCGCACCGGGGGGCGAATTCTCCGCGATCTGCCCGTTGTCCAAGAAGACGCCCGTGGGCGCCTCGTTGGCGTCGAGCACGTCAACCGCGATGTCGCGTTCGAGCGCTCTCCCGAGGGCGTCGGTAACGCGAACGCGGATGGTGTGCGTTGACTGTGTTTCGAAATCGAGCGCGCCCTCGGCGGCCACGGCGAGCTTGTCGTCCAGCAGGCGGAAGCGCCCCTCGGCGGAGTTGAGCAGTTCGAACGTGTAGGGCGCAGCTCCGCCGTCCACTTCCAGCACTCCCGCTACCGCGCCCGCGGGCGTATCTTCGGCAACGCCCGACGGGAAGAGCTGCACTGCCTGCGGCCCGTTGAGCGGTGAAAACTCGACAAGATAGTAATTAGGGGTGGCGGTGGCCGGCAGGCTCAGCCAGCCGCCTGTGGTCCCGGCAAAGGCCGCGGCGCGGGGCGAGCCCAAAGAGACGGAGAAGTCCCAGCTGGCCGTCGCGGTGCGTCCGCCGGCCACCGGCGCGCCGTCGGCCGCGCCCATCACATAAATGGCATAGCGCCCCGGCGCGAGCTCGAGGGTGGTGGAAAGGGGCCGCAACTGTGTGCCGGGGCTGTTGAACTGCTGCACGTCGCTCCAAATCTCGTGGAGTCCGCCCTGCGCATCGAGCCGCCGCAGCCGCACCTCGAAGCTGGCCAATCCGCCAAGCTCGAAAGAGGTCGAAGTGACGAAGCCCGCCAAAGTACCTTGCAGCAGAATCGACTCTGGTTCAGTCAGATCGAAGGTCGCCTCGTAGGTCGAACGAGCCGAGCCGCGCGGCAGCGCCGAAAGATCGGCCCGTCCGCCGAGGATGCGTCCTACCGCTTCCACCTGCGACGTTTGTCGAGCCCGGCCTCCAGGACCTGCGGGGTTCGTGATCTCGAGATCGCCATGGAAGCCGCCGAACTCATCGCTTGACTGGAAGTAGGGCTCGCCCACGCCTGTGCTCACCGACACGACTCGATGGGCCGAAACGAGCGCGACCGCCGGCGCCGCGGGCTCATCGGTCGACCAATTCACGTAACTGGCCTGAGTTGGGTTGGGAAAGAAGCGGCTGTCTTGCCAAGGCCCCGGCGAATCGTCGAGCCAGGCCCACTGACCGGCGAGCGCTTCGTCGGTAAAGCCCAGCCAAGCCGCCTGGTCGCCCAACTGCGCGCCGAACGTGGCCGACAGGAACGCCTGTTCCTGGCCGCTGCTGATCGTCGCCAGGCGTCCGTCGCCAAACTCGGACGGCGCTGTTAGCGCAGCCGCAGCCTGTTCGGCGGCCGACCAGGTAAGACCCGTGAAGGGACCGAGCAACTGATAGTCGTGGCCGCCGGGACCAATGGCCAGCGGCCGGCGGTCTTCGAGCGATTCGAACTGGGTGCGGAGCGGCCGAGGCGGCGTTGCCGCCGATGGCGCAGGCGCTCGCGCGGCGTCGCTGGCGTTTCCCGCCAAGAACTGGTGGGCCTCTTCGAGCGATAGAGGTGCGCCGGCCGGGAGACGCAGAAGATCAAAGTCGCCCTCCCGCCATGAGAGCGCCGCGAGCAGGGCCGCCAGCGTGGCCGCCGGGCAATCGCCCTTCAACTCCAGGGCGTCCACCGCGGTGCGGCCGTCGTGAACCTGGCCGTCCAGTTGCCAAGGACCGGTTTCCGCTTTGCCCACCAGCACGAACGAGCCGTCGGCCTCGAGAAACATTCGCGGCCAGACGACTACGCGCGCGGAAAACTGCTCGAAGGTCGCCGGCTGCGCCGCGGCCTCGCGACGCCGCTGAAACAGCAGATGAACACGCGGAATCGACATGTGGCTGACCCTCGATTCGGCGACTAACGGTTGGCGTCAGCGGCCGGCGTTGTCTCGGCCGTAAGCCAGGCCAGATACTGCTCGCTGGCGGCGACGATCGGCAGCGCCACGATCTCGGGAGTTTCGTAGGAGTGAGCCGCGCGGATCGTCTGCTCGACTCGAGGAAAGTCGGCCGCCTGGGTTTTGGCCAGGCAGAGCCATTCCTCGCTGCGCTCGATCGAGCCTTGCCAGTGGTAAGTGCTGTGAATCGGGCCCACGACCTGCACACAAGCCGCGAGCCTGCGTTCGACGAGCAAGTCCGCCAAGCGCTGGGCCTCCTCGCGCGAGGGGGCGGTCGTCATGATTTGCACTGCCGCCGACATAGCGCACGCCTATTCCGCGGGGAGTTCCGTGGCCAACGCCGCCTCCACAAACGGCGGCGGGAACCGAGGCTCAGCCGACGCCGCGAAGCAGGTCCATCACAATCGATGGGCGGGAGCAGCGATTGCCCAACAGCCCGTCGCTTCGCGGGACGCACGCCTGCGCCGGAAAGGGCTGCCTGCTTGGCCCACGCCGGATATTCTGCCAGTCTTTGGCAAATTACGCCAGGAGCGGGCGATTTGACGCGAGGGGGCCCAGAGAGGGGGGCGCGCTTGCAAATTCGAAGGGCGGCTCAACGGCAAGCCGCCTGCGGCAACTTCCACGCAGCCTGCGTGGGGAGCGAGGCGCCACGCGGATTGGACCGCTAGCACGGTGGGCGCTGGACGCTTCGCAGTCGTTCAGCGGTTGATCGACTTTCCCGGCGGCGCGCGGCGGGCTTGCAGCGATTCGAGAGAGTAGCGTTCCGGGCTGCGCGAGAAGAGATCCTTCGACGCCGGATCGGCGAAGAGGTAGATGCGTCGGTTGTAGAAGACGCCGAATTGCCGTTTGCCCTGCACCTCTTGATTGTGGTCGATCGCCGCGACCGGATCGTTGCCGGACATCACGGGGCTATAGGCGTCGCCATTGGGCAGGAAGCGTTGCTGTTGTTCGGGGCCCGAGAACAGGTAGGTGCGGCCATTGTGGATCGCGCCCCAGCGTGGATCTCCCTTCACCCAGCGCTTGTGCTCAACCAGTTCCACGGGGCAATAGCCGTCGAGCCCGAGGGGCGGATTGCCGGCCGAGGGCGACGGTGCGGCAGACGCCATCGAGGCCGCCGGCGCCGCGGGGTCGCTAATGCGCAAGTTGGCGTGGGTCGCGGGCGGAACCGCGATGGAACTCGAGGGCGCCGTCTGGGTCCGGAAGACCTCGGCGTAGGGATTCGAGGCATCGGCCGGCGTCTGGGCAGTCGCGGATGGCGCCGCGCTGAACGCAGGGCCAGGCGAGGTCGGCGTCGCCGAAAAGGCCGGGGCCGTGTCGGCCGCGGGCGCGCGGGGCGCCGGCGGGGTGACGGCGGGCGGCACATGCAGATCGGCATACGGAGAGTCGACGCGGCCGGCCGCATTGGCCGCCACTTGGCGCAACTGGCCGACGTACTGAGCGTAGTCCGCGGGGCAACTCAAGAGGGCCACCCGCTGGCCCGAGGGCGAGAGAATGACGTCCGCAGGCAAGCTCGTCACCCCGTATTGGCGGGCAGTGGCCGGAAAGTTGTCGGCGTTGAGCTTGACCGCCACGAACGATTCCGCGAGCGCGTCTCCCAACTCCGGCTTGCTGAGCACCTCCTTCTCGAGCCGCAGGCACGGCTTGCACCAAGGCGCCGAGAAGTGAACCAGAACGAAGCGATTAGTTTGCGCGCCGAGCCGCTTGGCGGCGTCGAGCGTGGGTTCCCAGCGGAGCCCGCTCTCGGCTGCCCCTGCGCCGGTGGCCGCGAGCCCAACGCAGCCAGCCGCCAGAAGGAATCGGATCGCCCGCATGTTGATCGTGCCTCGCGAGAAATCGAGAAGTGAGTCGGCTATGCCGCGCGGTCATCCCTATGTATCGGTTTTCGGGCGTAGCTCTGTCCTGCCAAAGTCGCGGATTCTAGCGACAACGTCGAGTCTGCCGACGGCCAGTTTCGGCGGAGACATCTCGCCGGGTTGCGCTGCCCTCTGACAGCGCAGTCTCCCGCGACGGCGCGACTTGCGTCGTTTTCCGCCGCCGGAAAAGTTGTGTAGGTCCCGCTTGACAGTGGCCGAAAGATGACTATGATTGCCGTAGTTTTAGTTCTTCCTGGCAAGAAGGCATACCCGGCTCTTGCAGGACTAGAAACGATTCTTCTGGGCCGGGTAACGGCTGCCGATTCGGCAACCGGCACTAAATGTGCTTCCTCTGGAAGTGGCCTGCTGGGCTTTCGGGATCGCGGCAAGATTCGTTCTTGCGGTCTGGGCTGTGTGGCTCCGTTCCCTTGAATGCGGTCTGGCAGGTTAGGCGCTAGAAACCTGGAATGGTGGGGTTTTCCCTCCAAATTCAGCGCTAGGGACCTCAAGACAATTGCTTCGCCGCCTGGGCGGAGATTTGGGTGTCTTCGCCTTTGCGGCGAGGACGGGTAAGTTCTCGCCCCCCGCGGCGAGAATGGAGTTTTTTGTTCCTGCCTTCCGGTGGGAATGGCATTGCGCCCTTCCGGCCGGAATTGGCCTTCGTTCCTGGCTACCGCCAGAACCTTCGGCTGCGCCTGCGCGCCGCCGGCAACGTGCTCCTGCTTCTTCGTGCGCTCAGGCGCGCAGGGCAACGATTCATCACTCTGGGTGACCTAATGGGAAAAAGGAAGAAGGGCCGCGCTCGTGGGAGAGTCGGCCAGGGTGGCGGTCCGGGCGGAGGCCCGATGAACAATGGACGCCCCCATCATCGTCCGCGCCGGTTCCGCGATCCTTCTCTGCATCCGGCGCCGATGGAGGGCGAACAGCCCGACAACGGCGGTGAGCCGGGGCCGCTGACCCCAGGCTCGGGCGTGCTCGAAATGCACCCCAACGGCTACGGTTTCCTCCGCAGCCCCGACAACAACTACTCCCGCGAACGCTCCGATCCCTTCGTGCCCGGCACGATGATCGAGAAGTTCGGCCTTCGCGAAGGGGTGATGCTTAACGGCATGGTGCAGCAGGCCCGCAAGCAGCAGGGCCCGCGCCTCCGCGAGTTGATCGACGTCGAGGGGATGAAGCCGGAAGACTACGTCAACGTCAAGTCGTTCGACGGGCTAACGCCCATCAATCCGGAAAGCTGGCTCAAGCTCGAGACCGGGCAACAGCCGCTCTCCACGCGGGTGATGGATCTGCTCACCCCCCTGGGCAAAGGGCAGCGCGCGCTGATTGTCGCCCCCCCGCGCACCGGCAAAACGGTGCTCCTGCAGCAGATCAGCCAGGCGATCTCGCAGAACTATCCCGAGGTGAACCTGCTGATGCTGCTCGTCGACGAGCGGCCGGAAGAAGTGACCGACATGCGGCGGAGCGTGCGCGGCGAAGTGATCGCCAGCAGCCTCGATCGCGACGTCGAAAGCCACGTGCGGCTCTCGCAGCTCGTCGTCGAGCGGGCCAAACGTATGGCCGAGATGGGCAAGGACGTCTTCCTGCTCATGGACTCGATCACCCGCATGGCGCGGGCCTTCAACAAGTGGGTCGGCAACACCGGCCGCACCATGTCGGGCGGCGTCGACATCAAGGCCCTCGACATTCCGAAGAAGCTGTTCGCCACCGCCCGCGTGTTCGAGGAAGGGGGCTCGCTGACGATCGTGGCCACCGCGCTCATCGACACCGGCAGCCGCATGGACGAACTGATCTTCCAGGAGTTCAAAGGCACGGGCAACATGGAGCTCGTGCTCGACCGCAAACTGGCCGACCGCCGCGTGTGGCCCGCCATCGATATTTCGCAGTCGGGCACCCGCCGCGAAGAGAAACTGCTCGAGCCGGAAACGCTGCACGCCGTGACGATGCTCCGCCGCACGCTCACCACGATGCACCACGTGGACGCCATGGAGCAGCTCACCAGCAAGCTCGGCAAGTTCAAGAGCAACCGCGAGTTCATCAAGCTGATCGCGGGCGCCCAGGCCGTCGATTACTAGCTGGCTGCGGTGGCAAACCTTCGACCCTCAGGGCACTGCGCGCTCTGCCGCACGCTGGCAGAGTCGCAGGAACGCTCGCCAAGTGCCAAGGAGGCCTGGTATGAGCGCAGGCCTTGGCCGGCTTGACCATGCGCTCTTTCCTACGGTTCTTCGGCTTTGCTGCCCGCCCGAGGCGCCAGGTTGACCCCCCTCTCGACGGCCGACTAGAATGGACCGGTCGCCAGTAGGCGATGCTGCGTCTTATCTTAGGGACGTTCGTCCCGTTGCAGTGGAGGGACCCCTTGTCCCTCGCGGCGTGTGGCCGTGCGCGTCGCCCGAAGTGAACTACCGCCACGAAGGCGGAGGGGAGGGAGAGCGAAGTGCGCCATTGAGGGCCAAATACGCATGAGCAGCAGCCGACCGAGCCGCGAAAGATGGGCAGCGCCGGGATCGACCGACGCAGGCGCTCGCTTCGTTTCCCCTGCCCCCGGCGACACCGGGTCTGTCAGCGGTGGTTCCTCGGCGACGAGCCCTTCCCAGACCGACGACGCCACGGTGATTCGCCAACGGCCCCCGCTGTCGCTCGTGGCCGGGCCTTGGAACGAGGCCGATCCGGCCGGGCCCCTGGTCGGCATGCAGCTCGCGCACTTTGAACTGCGGGAGTTCGTAGGGGGCGGCGGGATGGGCGCCGTCTATCGTGCGCTCGACACCCTGCTCAACCGCGAGGTGGCGGTCAAGGTGCTGTCGCCCGACTTGGCCCGCGACCCCGAGGTCGTCCGTCGCTTCAAAAACGAGGCCCAGTCCGCCGCCCGCCTCGATCACGAACACATCACCCGCGTCTACTTCGTCGGCGAAGACCAGGGCTGGCACTACATCGTCTTCGAGTTCATCGAAGGGGTGAACGTCCGCGATTTCGTGGCCCGCGGCGGACCCTTGCCCCTGGCCGACGCCCTGCTCTACACGGTGCAGATCGCGCGGGCCATCGAGCACGCCAGCAGCCGCGACGTTGTCCACCGCGACATCAAGCCTTCGAACGTGCTGATCGCCGGGCCGGGCCGCGTGAAGGTGGTCGATATGGGCCTGGCGCGCGTGTTGCTCGTCGACCAGTCGAGCGCCGACCTCACGGCCAGCGGCGTCACGCTGGGCACGTTCGACTACATCTCGCCCGAGCAAGCCCGCGATCCTCGCGCGGCCGACGTCCGCAGCGACCTCTATTCCCTCGGCTGCACGCTCTACTTCATGCTCACCGGGCGGCCCCCCTTTCCCCAGGGCACGGTGCTGCAGAAGCTGTTGCAGCATCAAGGCGACGAGCCCCCCGACCCCCGCGAGGTGCGGCCCGACTTGCCCGTGGAACTGACGCAGATCGTGCGGCGGATGATGGCCAAGTCCCCCGCGCAGCGCTACCAATCGCCGCGGGCCCTGATTGCGGATCTGAGCAACCTGGCGGCGCGGCTGAATCTGCCGCTGGCGCCGCTGGACCAGGGCTGGATGCCGGCCCCGGCGCCCTCGTTCGATTGGGCGCGACAGCTCAATTGGGCTCTGCCGGTGGCCGCGCTGCTGGTGATCGTGCTGGTGCTGGATGCCCTGTGGCGGCCATCGAACGCCCCGCCGGCGCGTCCGCAAGCAACCGATGCGGCGCGAACGCTCGCGCAAGATCCGTTGAACGGGACGGGCGCTGAAAAACAGTCGCCCGGCACGAAGGCCAAGACCAACGACGTGGCCGACTCCGCGGCTCGGCCGTCGCCTCCAACGACTCAGCGCTCGGGCGAAGGCGCGTCCGCGCGGCCATCGCGCACCACCAGCGGAGGCTTTGCCACATTGCTGCGCAGCGCCGGCGGGATCTTCAAAAAGACTGCCGAGGCGTGGCTCGAGTCTCCGGCGCCTCGGGCGAACTCCGCAGCAGCGGCGCCCTCCCCCGCGCCGACCTCGCCTCGGGTTGCGCAGCCCAATGTCGCGCCTGCCGCCGCGCAGCCTGCGGCTGTCACCACGGCGCCGCCGGCGGCCGTAAGCGATGGCCTGCTCGTGGTCACCGACGAGCCGCTCGCGCCGCGTGAGTACCGGAGCCTGCGCACTGCCTGCAGCGTGGCGAAGGATGGCGAGATCATCGAGCTGCGGTTCGATGGCCGCCGCGAGGCCGAGCCCGTGACGGTGGGCATGCGGCGAGTGACGATCCGCCCCGGCAAGGGCTACCGGCCGGTGATCGTGTTTCGCCCCAACCAAACCGATCCCATCCGCTATCCGCGCAGCATGATCAGCGTGGCCGGCGGCCGCTTGACGCTCCTGAACCTCCAGGTGGAGCTCGAGGTTCCGCCGCTCGAGGCGATTCCGGCGGCAAGCTGGTCGCTCATCGCCTCGCAGCGGGCCGAGCTGATCCGGCTCGAGGGCTGCAACCTCTCGATCCGCAATGCGGGCGTGGGGCGGGCCGCTCTGCATCCCGATGTGGCCTTCTTCGATTTCAAGCCGCCGCCGGGGAGCGACTCGATGATGATGGGTTCGCTCGCGCCCCGCGACCTGACCGAAGGGCGCATCGACCTCGAGGACTGCGTGCTCCGGGGCGAGGCCTATTGGCTGCGCGTCGCGGATTCCCAGCCGTTGCACGTCACCTGGAACAACGGCCTGTTGGCGATCAGCGAGCGGGCGGTGAACCTGGCGCCGCGCACGATGTCCGACCGAGCGCCCGGCACGCTGCGGCTCGACCTCCGGCACCTCACGGCCGCGGTGGCGAACGGTTTGGTGCGGCTGCCGTCGCCGCAGGACTTCCCGCTCCACCGCGCGCTTGAAGTCGACTGTGCCGACAGCATCTGGCTGGGCCAAAACGAACCCTTCGTAACCCAATTGGGCGCCGCAGGCAGCGGCGACCTGCGCGGAAGCCTGGCTTGGAAGGGCGGCCGCAATTTCTTCCTCGGGTTTCCCGCGATGTACGGCCGCGCCGGCGACCGCTCGGCGTCGCCCCTTTCGTCCCTCACATTCGCCCAGTGGCAGGGCCAATGGGGAGCGCCGCAGGAAAAGCAACTCACGCGGGCCGACTTCGTCGAGCTGCCGGAGGCAGCCCGCCCCTTCCACGGCCACCTGGTGGAAGACTATGCTCTGGACGATCAGGCGTGGGACAATCCGGCGCTCGGCGGCGCGAGCGACAGCCAGGACGCCGGCGTGCTGGCCGCGGGCCTGACTTCCGGGGGCACCCCCCCCGCGCGGCTCGCGCCGGAAACCCGCGCCGCCCTCGACGCGATCCCCTAGCCACCCGCCTGCCACGCCCCTAGGCCGCAGCGCTCGCTTTGCGCGCTGTGAAAACCAGTCTCCCTGGCCGCTTATTCTCCGGAACTGCCGCATGGCCAACAGCTACCGCACGATCCCGCAAGACACGACGGGCATGCCGTCGGGCATTCCGTACATCGTGGGGAACGAAGCAGCCGAGCGGTTCAGCTTCTATGGGATGCGGGCGATTCTGTTCGTGTTCATGACGAAGTACCTCATGGATGCGGCCGGAGAGCCGGCGGTGATGAACGAGGCGCAAGCAAAAGCCTGGGGGCACATGTTTCAAGGGGCTGTCTATTTCTTTCCGATCCTGGGTGCGATCATCGCTGACGCCTGGTGGGGAAAGTATCGGACGATCATCTACGTGTCGATCGTGTACTGCTTGGGGCACCTGGCGCTGGCGGTCGACGACACACGACTCGGATTGGCCATCGGATTGTCGCTGATCGCCATCGGCTCCGGCGGAATCAAACCTTGCGTCTCCGCCAACGTGGGAGATCAGTTTGGGCCGACGAACCAGGGACTAATCGAAAAGGTCTACAACTGGTTCTATTTTTCCATCAACGTCGGCTCGACCGCGTCGACGCTGCTTACGCCGGTGCTACTCGACCGGTACGGCCCCAGCATGGCGTTCGGCGTTCCGGGGATTCTGATGTTCCTGGCGACGCTGATCTTCTGGATGGGGCAGCGAGAGTTCGTTCATCGACCACCTGTCGGGACGTCGTTCGTGCGCCAGGCTTTTCGAGGCGAAGGGCTGAAAGCGCTACGGAATCTCGTGCCCATCTACTTGTGCATCGTCGTCTGGTGGTCGCTCTACGAACAAAGCAGCCTGGGATGGGTGGCCCAAGCCGGAAGAATGAATCGCGACGTCGACCTCGAGCCGCTGCGCAATTGGGGTCTCTCATTTCTGCCGAGCACCTGGACGATCCTCGAGTCGCAGGTTCAGGCGATCAATCCGATTTTGGTGCTGGTCTTCATTCCCACGTTTTCCTACCTTCTGTATCCCACCCTCAATCGGCTAATCCGTATGACGGCGCTACGGAAGATCGGCCTCGGCTTCTTCTTGATGATTGCGTGTTTTGCCATCATTGCGCTCATCGAGCGTTCTCTCGTGGCCGGATACCGGCCGCACATTGGGTGGCAGTGCCTGGCCTACGCTGTCCTGACTGCCTCGGAGGTCATGGTCTATGCGACCGGGCTCGAGTTCTCCTACACGCAGGCGCCTTCCTACATGAAGTCTTTCATCATGTCGCTCTACTTGCTGACCGTAGCGGGGGGCGACGGGATCGCCTTTCTAGTCAACACGGCCATCCAGCGCCCCGACGGCTCGAGCCGCTTGGAGGGGCCAAGCTACTTCTGGTTTTTCTGCCTGCTGATGCTGGCCGCAACCATCGCGTTCGTCTTCGTGGCCCTGCGCTACCAAGGCAAGACGTACCTGCAGGGGGACGACGAGGCTCAGCCGGCCAGCGCCTAGAAGCGGCGCGGATGGTTCAGGCGAGCGGCCGGCGTCAGCCGGCTGAGTTTGCCACCCTTGGTCTGCGAAGTCCGTCAGCCGGCTCACGCCGGCCGCTCGCCCGGGGCACTGCTTAGGATCGCGACCGTCGACGAATGACCGCGAGTCCCGCAGCGGCCAGCACAGCCAGCAGCCACGTGGAGGGCTCGGGGAACGCCCCGTCCATCGGCCGGGCCGTGGATTCGCCGGGGACCTTGTAGAAGGCATTCGCACCAAGGTAGGCGTTGAAATCCAAGAACGGCTTGCCGATCGAGAACTTGGCGCCGGCCTGCAGGGTGCCTGCGCCGCCCAAGTTCAACTCAGCCAAGTTGCCGGGCCCCGGATTGGCTTCACCGAAGGTGAGACCGCCAGCGCCGAGGTTGCCCAGGACTTCGGCGATCTGACCGCCCGCAACGTAGTCCGAGATGCTCTTCCATCCGGCAGGGTCGAGCCGGTTGTTTTCGGACACGATCTGGTAGCCGTCGAACGAAAGCGGCGCCGCCGTGGTGTTGTGCAGATATGTCGTACCGTCGACGTCGACCCACAATTCCAAGGCGGAGACCGCAAACGACGGCCGCCCTAGGCACGCTACGAGGACTGCCACGGACAGAAGCGCTCGGCTAAACATCATCGCACCCGATCTCGCTTGGGCCCCGCACCCACGCGATTATCGGTCGCCACGACGATCGCCGCAATAGTTTGGCGGGCCGGACTTGTGGTCGAGCTCGTTTCCGGCGAGCGGCCGGCGTGAGCCGGCTGACGGATCGCGCAGATCGGCCGCCGAACACCGGCCGCTCGCCGTGGAGGCCGCCGGCGCACGAGCGGCGTTACTTGACCTGCGCCGCCGCCCCGGCCACCGTGCCTGGCTGCTTCGAGAGCGTGACGCCGGTCAGCATCCAACCGTCGTCGAGCGTCTCGACCACCATGCCGGCGGGACCCAGATACCGGCGGACGAACTCGAACTCCGGCAGCTTGCTGCCGTCGATCGTTTGCTTGCGCAGTTCGTCGCTGTCGTCGTCGCTGAGGAAGCCGTTGAGGGCCTGGGCCAAGAGCGACTTCGATTGCGGCAGCTTGCCAAGCCGAAGCAGCTCATAGTTGGGCCGGAACGATTCGTCGGTCCGCGAAAAGATACGGAAGCTCTGCGGCTTGTCGGCGTGCAGCCGATCGAGTTCTTGCGTCACAATTTGATAATCGACGCTCTTGGCCAGCGGCTGGCCGCCGGCGGCCGCTTCCTCGAGCACTCGCTTGAGGAAGTCAAGGTGCGTGCAGACGAGCAGGTGGCCGTGCGCTACGGTCATAGCCGAGTTGGGAATCAGCCGCTCGTCTTCTTGCCGCTTCGCCCGCTCGCGGAAGCGATCGAGCCCCTTGCCTTCGACTTTAACAGGCGCCAGCGGTTTGTCGACGTTCTTGATTTCCCACACGACGACGCCCGCCACTTCGTGGCGTGCCGCGCGGTCGTCTCCCTCCATTTGCCGGCGGAGCGTATCGGCCACCTTGGCGGGGTCAGCCGCGGCGAACGCATACAGCGTCCGCTCGCTGTCCGGATGGATCGGCAGTTGGTAATCCGAAAGCATGGCCGCCTGCGTGCCGAGCTTGCCGACCAGGTCGCGCCGCAGATCGATCTGCGGTCCATTGGGGTCGGTGCGCATGCCTTCGAGCGAGTCTTCGAACACTTCGGCGTCCATCAACTGATCGACGAGCGTCTTCGAGAACTCGAAGGCGTTCTTCATGTCCCAGTTGAACAGCGAGTAGGTGGCCAGCTCGCGGGGAATCCAATCGAGCGCCGGCAGCGGACCGCCGTTGGGGAACGACAACATGCGCGCGGCCAGCGTGTATTTGAACTTGGGGTCTTGGCCGGCGACCGGCGGAGCGTAGACCGCCGTGCGATGCAGCACTTCTTGGGGTCCGGTGGCGAAGTTCACGTAGCCGCCCAAGCCTTGGATGGCGCGAAAGCCTTGGTCGCCGAGCACCTTCACCCAGTCGTGGCGGCGCTTCCGCTGCTTGCGGGCAGACACGCGGCGGGCCTCGGCGAAGCCGAAGGGCTCGATGAACCAGCGGGCATCGGGGTCCAGGCCGCCGGCGGCGCCTTCGGCCCGGGCCATCACTTCGCGGTAGGGCGTAAAGTTCGCCAGGCTATCGCGGCCGCCTTTGGCCGCGGCGCGGGCGAGCACCTTCTCGACCTCGGCCAGGTTGTCTCCATACACGAGCAGCGTCTCGCGTAGGCCAACGACCGTGCGCTGCGGCTTCTCACCGGGGCCCGCGGGCGGAATGTCGAAGATCGCCAGCCGGGCGCCTGACACTTCCTTGTGCGACTCGCGGGCTTTCAGCTTTTTCATGTCCCCGGCAATGCGGCCCAGCAAGGCCTTGGCCTGCTGCTCGCGCCCCTTGGTGTCGGACACCGCGACCGTAGCTGCTTGATTGGCAGCGGGCTGGATCAGCGCGATCGCCATCTCCCCGCCCGACACGTCAAGTAGTTCCTCCCAGGTGATGCCAAGGCCGCGCCCGCCGGGGGTGAACTTCTCGCGCAGTTGGCGGCGGAGGTCGTCGTTGAAGGGCCGCATCGTGGGCTGGGCCAGGAGCTGCCCTCCCTGCGTCTTATTCCAGTTCGCCGTCAGCCGCGCCCCGTTGGGCACCGACACGAAGCCCTTCGAAGTGGCCGGCAGGATCTCGTCGATCCCGGCCGCCGAGGCGCCGCTCTGCTCGACGCCGAGCAGAGCGACGGCGGCAAGTCCAAGGAGCAAAAGCAGCTTGCGCGGCGGCGTGGTGCAACTCACGGGCAATCTCCGGGCAGAGGGGCCAAGGCGTCCCAGGACGCGGGCGTGCGATGGGGCGCGAAGGGAAGGCTCCATCGTTATCGGCATTTCGGCCAGCGACCATTGTCGGCAAGGTCGCCCCAGTTTGCCAAGGCGGAATTGCCTTTGGCGACGGAGATCGGCATGTGCCGGTCTCAACGATTTCTCGCAAAAACTTTGACAGAGAAGTAAGCCTTCGATAAGGTCACGCGTAAGCCATGGTCCCCTCCGGTTAGGTCAAGGGCGCCGGACGGGGGCGATATTTGCCCTGATCGCTCGTCCTTCTTCTTGGGGGTCGTCCATGCGCTCATTGCCTTTTCTGTTGGTTCTGACCGCGCTGGGATTGGGGCGGGTCGCGGAAGCTGTCGGCGCCGCGCCGGGCGACGTGGTGGCCACGCTTCGCGATCAAGGCGCCGCGGCTCTTACTTCCGATGGCGAAACGCTCATCGTGGGCGATCTGCTGGAACGCTCGGGCTCGCGCGGCGGCGTGGTGCGTCGCCTCGAGGAACCCTGGAGCGCGACGCCGGCGACCGCGGTGCTGCCCGATGCCGCTGATGCGTTCGACGCCTCGCTAAGGCGCCGAGCGAACTTTGGGGTTTCGGCGGCCAGTTTCAGCGGTAGCACCTTGGTGGGGGATGATCAGGCTCTCGTCCCGGGCAAGACGGCGGGGATGGCGTTTCTCTTCGGTCCCGACGAGCGCCTGGTCGCTACGCTGACGGCGCCCGAGCCCACCACTTTCGAGCATCACTACGGCCAAGCGGTGGCAATGACGAGCGACGCGCTGGCGGTCGGCGTGCCATTCTGGGACGGCGAGCAGGGCGAAATGTACAACCGCGGCATCGTGCAGCTCTACGACGCGCAGGGCGCCTACTTGCGGCCGCTCGAGCCGCCGACGCCCCATGAGCTCTCCGCCTTTGGCTTCTCTCTCGCCAGTGTCGCGGATCGCCTGCTGGTGGGGGCCCCCGATGACGACGGCGCGAACGCGCCCGGCGGCGCCGCGTATCTCTTCGGCGACGACTTCCAGTTCCTCACCCGTTTCGCGAATCCCACGCCCAGCTTGGGAGACAGCTTCGGCCAAACGATTGCGCTCTCGGCCGATCGCGTGTTGATCGGCGCGCCCTACGACGACGCGGGCGCGCAGTGGGCGGGGGCGGCCTACCTGTTCGATCTGCAGGGGCATTTGTTGCAGACCTTCAGCAATCCGAGTCCTTCCTTCGACGACGAGTTTGGCTCGGCGGTCGCCTTCGTCGGGAACAACGTGGTGATCGGCGCGCGGCGAGAGGACGCCGCGGGCAGCGACAACGGCGCGGCTTATTTCTTCTCGCCCGACGGACGGTTGCTCAATACGCTGTTGCCGCCGCCGCTGCCTGACCGGCCGCTCGACACCAACAAACAATTGGGGAGCAGCCTGACTGGCATCGGCGGGCAGATCAGCGCCGGCGCGTTTGGCGTGAACAGCGTGTTCGTATTCGCCGGGGGCTCCCAGCTCACTCCGCTGGGGGACGCTGACGTCGACGGCGTGATCGGCCTGGCGGATTTCGGCCTTCTCAAGGAGCACTTTGGCATGACTGGCTCAGCGTTCGACGGCGATTTCAGCGGCAATGGCACGATCGACTTGGCTGATTTTGGACTCCTCAAGGAAAACTTCGGCAAGGAGCTTCCCCGCCCCGCTACGGCTGTGCCAGAGCCTGCGGGCTGGGCGCTCGCGGCGCTGGGCGCGCTGCTCATCGGCCTGCGACGCAAGTGGGCCGCCGCCCTGCTGACGAGCCTGACGATCCTGCTTGCGGCCAACGGAGCCTTGGCGGTCGACTACATGTACTCGCCGTTCTCGATCCCCGACGCCACCGAGACTTCCGTGTTTGGCATCAACGAGCAGGGCGTTCTGTCGGGCACGTTCAAGGATGCCAAGGGCGTGGAACGCGGCTTCATTACCCGCGGTGGGAATTCGCACTATGTGGTCGAGTACCCCGGGGCGGCCAGCACCGTGGTCCTGGGAATCAACAACCTGGGCGACGTCGTGGGCGGGTTCACCGATCCAACCGGCTCGACGCTCCCCTTCTATTGGGATGGCCCAAGCACCGGATTTCATCCAATCACACTGCCGGCGGGGTACACCGGGATCGCGGCAGGCGTCAACGACGCCGGCATGGTCGTAGGCGTAGCCACCGACGTGAACGCGATCGATGTTGGCTTCTGGTCGTCCGACCCGAAGGCAGGCACAGCCACCGTGGAGAAGACCCCGCTCGGCCCCGCGGGTACGCCAACCGTTTATTCCGACGTCAACGAATCGAATCGCATCGTCGGCGAGTACACGGACGCCCTCGGCCGGCGCCATGGACTGTACGGCCCCAATGTGGCGTTCGACCTGCCTCTGGCCACCGGCACGACGCTCGCCGGCATCAACGATCAAGGCTGGGTCGTCGGCTCGGTCTCGGGCATGGTCGCCGGCAAGGCGGTTGAACATGGATTCGTGTACGCCGATCTGACCTATCGAGAGATCGCCTACCCGGGCGCAATCAGCACGATTCCCTCGGCCATTGCCAACAACGGCACGATCGTGGGGCTGTTCGAAGGCCCTGGTCTGTTGCGGACCGGGTTCGTGGCGATTCCCATCGACACGATCCAGGGCGACCTGAACGTCGACGGCAAGGTCGACCTCGCCGATTTCGGCATCTTCAAGGAGAACTTCGGCAAGTCGGGCGCGGCTGGCGTGCCGGAACCGAGCGGCTGGGCGCTAGCTTGCCTGGGAGGGGGCTTAACGCTTGCCGCGCTGCGAGCGCGGCGCCCACGAAGGCAGCGTCGCGAATAGTTTCCGAAGCGCCCTCACCATGCCCTCTCTTAGAGAGGGAGAGGGTTCCGATTAGTGACTGCCGGCGAGCGCCGCCGTTTTGCCGCGGGCGACGCGGAGTTGAGCCCG
Organism: Pirellulales bacterium; assembly: GCA_046349955.1. Classification (GTDB taxonomy): domain Bacteria; phylum Planctomycetota; class Planctomycetia; order Pirellulales; family JBGAPH01; genus JBGAPH01. The sequence goes on from JAXMBI010000021.1 coordinate 83,689, forward strand.
GTACTGAGCCACCAACCGCTCGCGGGCGGCGATGGCTTCTTCGCCGCGGTTGCGCGAGTTGCGGGCGCGCTCGAGTTGCTCGGAAACGACCTGCGCGTCGAGCTTCTCGGCCGGAATGGCGCGGTTGGTGAGCACCGACACCACGTTTGCCGCCACCTGCACGAAGCCGCCGTCGACGTAGTACCGCGACGTGTGCTCGCCGACGCGGAGCCGCATTTCGCCGTACCCCAGCCGTCCGATGAGCGGACTATGGCCGGGGCCAATGCCGAGCTCGCCGTCGAACAGCGGCACAACGATGAAGTCGGCCCCCGTTTCGAGGACGGTTTCTTCCGGCGTAACGACGATGCACTGAAGCTGGGGCATGGCGACTTAATTCACCACGGAGACACGGAGACACGAAGAGTCAGTTCTTGATTCTCCGAACAAGTCTTTCTCCGTGCCTCCGTGTCTCCGTGGTTTGAATCCGGCGTGACTGAGTGTCCTACTTCTGCATCTTCTTGGCTTGCTCTTCCGCCTGCTCGATCGAGCCGACGTACATGAAGGCTTGCTCGGGCAGGTGATCCCACTTGCCTTCGGCGATCTCGTTGAAGCTGCGGATCGTGTCGGCCAGCGGCGTGATTTCGCCCGGCTTGCCGGTGAACGCTTCGGCCACGAGGAACGGCTGCGACAAGAAGCGCTCCATGCGGCGGGCACGGAGCACGATCAGCTTGTCTTCTTCGCTCAGTTCGTCGACGCCGAGGATCGCGATGATGTCTTGCAGTTCGCGGTAACGCTGCAGCGTCTTCTGCACGCGGCGGGCACAAGCGTAGTGCTTCTCGCCCACGTACTGCGGGTCGAGAATGCGGCTCGACGAAGCCAGCGGATCGACCGCGGGATAGATGCCCTTCTCGGAGATCGAGCGCTCCAGGTAGAGGAACGCGTCGAGCTGGCCGAAGGCCGTGGCCGGGGCGGGGTCGGTCGGATCGTCGGCCGGCACGTACACGGCTTGCACCGAGGTGATGGCCCCTTGCCGGGTCGAAGTGATCCGTTCCTGCAGCGCGCCCATTTCCGTGGCCAACGTAGGCTGATAACCCACGGCCGAAGGCATGCGGCCCAAGAGGGCCGACACTTCGCTGCCCGCCTGCGAGAAGCGGAAGATGTTGTCGATGAAGAGCAGCGTGTCCGCGCCCGTGGTGTCGCGGAAGTACTCGGCCATCGTCAGCGCCGAGAGGGCCACGCGCAGGCGCGCCCCGGGCGGCTCGTTCATCTGGCCGAACACCATGCAGGTTTGCTCGATGACGCTGCGGCCGGTGTTGCCGATCTTGGCTTCCTGCATTTCGAGCCAGAGGTCGGTCCCTTCGCGGGTTCGTTCGCCGACGCCGGCGAACACCGAGTAACCGCCGTGCGCGCTGGCGATGCGGGCGATGAGTTCCTGCAGGATCACCGTCTTGCCGAGGCCGGCCCCGCCGAACAGCCCGGCCTTACCGCCGCGGACGAACGGGGTGAGCAGGTCGATCACCTTGATGCCCGTCTCGAAGAGCTCGGTCTTGGTCGACAGGTCTGCAAGGGGAGGAGCGTCGCGATGGATCGGCCAGTATTCGTCGGCCGGCACCGGGCCGCGGTTGTCGATCGGTTCGCCGAGCAGGTTGAACACGCGGCCCAGCGTTCCCTTGCCGACCGGCACGCTCACCGGTGCGCCGGTGTCGATGCACTCCTGGCCGCGGATCATGCCGTCGGTGCTGCCGAGTGCGACGCAGCGAACGCGTCCGCCCCCCAAGTGCTGCTGCACTTCGCCCGTCAAATCGAGCTTCACGCCCTTGTGCTCGGAAAGCACTTTCAGGGCGTTGTAGATCTTCGGGAGCTTGTCTTCTGGAAACTCGACGTCGAACGTCGAGCCGATGACCTGGGTGACGTGGCCGATGTTCTTGTCGGTAGCGGTGGCCATGGGGGTGCTCGCGGGAAGGCGTTTGCTTGCGGTGTCTATTCGAGGTCGAGGGCCCTCACCCCGGCCCTCTCCCGGAGGGAGAGGGAGAGCGGAGGAGAACTCGCGAAGTGTTCGGTCTCTCGTTAACTCTTGAGGGCTTCGACGCCGCCCAAGACTTCCATCATTTCCGACGTGATTTGCGTTTGGCGGGCTCGGTTATAGGAGCGGCCCAGCTCCTTGATCAGCGAATCGGCGTTCTCGGTGGCCGCCTTCATGGCCACCATGCGGGCAATCTGCTCGCTCACCGCCGAATCGAGGAAGCACTTGAAGAGCTTCACCTTGAAGCTCGTCGGCACGACCTCTTCCAAGATGCTCTCGGCCGAAGGCATGAATTCATACAGCGTGTCGCCGCTCTTGGCCTCGGCCGAGCTGCCGTCGAGCGCGGCCAACGGCAACAGCGTTTCCGCCGCCACCGATTGCCGGCCGGCGCTCTCGAACTTCATGTACACCACGTCCAAGCGGTCGAGCTTGCCGGCGATGTAGAGATCGAGATACCGGTTGGCCAGCACCTCGACCTCGTCGTAGCGCGGCTTGTCTTCGAAGTGCGAAAAGCTCTCGCTCGGGCGGATGTTGCGAAACCGGCAGGCGGCCAGGCCGCGCTTGCCCGACATTTCGAGAGCCACGAAGGGGACTTCGGCCTTGAGCTCGTTGAGCCGCTGGAAACCGGCCCGCACCAGGTTGCCGTTGTAGCCGCCGCAGAGGCCGCGATTGGCCGTGAGCACGAGCAGGATCGCGCTCTCGGTTTTCGGGCGTGTTTGCAGCAGCGGGTGGCTCACCTCGAGGCCGCTGGCGGCCAGGTCGGCCACCAGGCGGGTGATCCGCTTGGTATATGCGCTGGCCGCGGCGGCCCGGTCCATCGCCTTCTTGAACCGCGCAGTGGCGATCAGCTCCATCGTCCGCGTGATCTTGCGGATGTTCTGGATCGACTTGCGGCGACGAGCTAAGGCGCGGGCTTTGGCCATAAAGGAGCGTTGAGCCGAGAGCTAGGAGCGGAGAGCCATTGGGAATCGGTTGGTCCGCACGCGGACCTATGAGGCGAGCGGCCGGCGTAAGCCGGCTGACTACACGCGGGCGGTCGCCGGCTTGGCCGACGCAAACTGCAATTGGAACTCCCCGATCGCGGCGATCAGCGCCTTCTCGGTTTCGGAGTCGAGGTCCTTGGTTTCCACGATCTTGTTGCGGATTTCCGGCTTCTGATCCCGCATGAACGTGTGGAACTCGCGCTCCCAGCGACCGACTTCGCTGATCGGCACCTTGTCCAAGTGGCCGCGCGTGCCGGCGTAAATGCTAAGCACCTGATCGTAGACGTCGAGCGGCCGGTACTGCCCTTGTTTGAGCAGCTCGTACATCCGGTAGCCGCGGTCGAGCCGCGACTGCGTCGCCGGGTCGAGCTCGGTGCCGAGCTGAGCGAAAGCTTCCAGCTCGCGGAAGGCGGCCAAGTCGAGCCGCAGACCGCCGGCGACCTTCTTCATCGCCTTGATCTGAGCGGCGCCGCCCACGCGGGAAACCGAGATGCCTACGTTCATGGCCGGACGCTGGCCGCGGAAGAACAAGTCGGGCTGCAGGTAGATCTGGCCGTCGGTGATCGAGATCACGTTCGTGGGAATGTAGGCCGACACCTCGCCTTCGAGCGTTTCGATGATCGGCAGCGACGTGAGCGAGCCGCCGCCGAGCTCGTCGCTGAGCTTGGCCGACCGCTCGAGCAGCCGGCTATGGGCATAGAACACGTCGCCCGGATAGGCTTCGCGTCCCGGTGGACGCCGCATGAGCAACGAAAGCTGGCGATAGGCCTGGGCCTGCTTGGAAAGATCGTCGTAGATGATCAGCGAGTGCCCGCCGTTGTACATGAAGTACTCGGCCATCGAGGTGCCCGCATAGGGGGCGATGTACTGCAGCGGAGCGGGGTCGCTGGCGCCGGCGACGATCACCGTGGTGAAGTCCATGGCGCCGTGCTCGCGGAGGGCCTCGATCACCGCAGCGACGGTCGATTCCTTCTGGCCGATCGCGATGTAGAAGCACTTCACGCCGGAGCCGCGCTGATTGATGATCGCGTCCACGCCGATGGCCGTTTTGCCGGTCTTGCGATCGCCGATGATCAGTTCGCGCTGGCCGCGGCCGATCGGCGTCATGGCGTCGATGGCCTTGATGCCCGTCTGCAGCGGCTCGCGCACAGGCTGGCGGCCGGCAATGCCGGGGGCCATGAACTCCAGGTCGCGGCGGTCGCTGGTGACGACCGGGCCCTTGCCGTCGAGCGGCTGACCGAGCGGATCGAGCACGCGGCCGACCACGGCCGGGCCGACCGGCACGCTGAGCAGGCGGCCGGTGCTGCGCACCTCGTCGCCTTCGTTGATCTTCAGGTAATCGCCGAGAATGATCACGCCCACGGAGCCTTCTTCGAGATTGAAGGCTACGCCGGTGACTCCTCCGGAGAACTCGACCATTTCCCCGGCCATGACGCCGGAGAGGCCGTAGACGCGCGCAATGCCGTCGCCCACCTCGAGAACTTGCCCGACTTCGCGGACATCGATCTGCGACTGGTACTGCTCAATCTCCTGTTGGATTACAGAAGCGATCTCGCCGGCTTTGAATTTCATGAATGCTCCTGTCGATCATTTGCGTCCGCAGCCGCGCGAGTCGCGACGCCACGGAGCCATCGTAGACGGTGTCCCCGACGCGAATCAGAATGCCGCCGATCAGCTCGGGCCGTACGGCCACTTCGAGCACCGGCTCCCCCCCCAACATGGCCCGCAACTTTTCGGTCAGCTCGCCCAGCATGGGCTTGTCGAGCGCCGTGGCGGCCGTAATCCTCACCCGCTTCCGCCCTCGTTGCTCGTCATAGCGTGCACGTACCTCCCGGCCGATCGCCTGCAGGGCGTCGAGCCGTCCATGCGAGGAGAGCACCTTGAGAAAGCTCAGCAGCAAGGGCGAAGCCTTGCCGCCGAAGACGCGGTCGATGAGCGCGGTCTTTTCCTCATGCGCCAGTCGCCGCGATCCCAGCACCGCGGCGAACTGCGGCTGGGGAACCAGCACGTCGTCGACCAGGCTGGTCAGCTCTTCTACCCGCGCCGCGGTTTCGCCGGCCTTCTCCGTCGAAGCCAGAAACGCCTTGGCGTAGACCAGGGCAACCTGTTCCTGGCCGACGTTGATGGCGGATTCCGAGGTGGCTGAAGCGCTCATGGCTTACACGCAACAAAAAGAACGGAAGAAGCGATCGTTAGTTGGCGCTCGGCTTCGAGGCCGCGAACTCCGTAAGAGCGTCGCGCACGAGCTGCGCCTGGTCCTGCGGACCGAGCTGGCTTCGCAGGATGCGGCCGGCCAGGCCAACCGCCATGTTGGCGCTCTGCTCGGCCAACTCCTTGATCGCCCGGTCGGTCGCCAGGTCGATGTCCCGCAAGGCCCGGTCGCGCTCGGTCTGGGCCTCGGCGCGGGCTTCGACGAGAATCGACTGCTTGGTGTGCTCGGCGTCGCGGCGGGCTTCTTCGAGGATGCCGCGCACTTCCTCGTGCGCCTGGGCCAGCCGCCGCTCATAGTCGGCGAGCAGCGCCTTGGCCTCGTCGTTGGCGCGCTGGGCCGCGGCGATGTTCTCCTCGATCGCATGCTCACGGGCTTCGAGCGCCTCGGAGATCGGCCCCCACGCAAACTTGGAAAGCACGATCATGAGCACCACGAACACCACGAACGTCCAGATCATCAGGTCGGGATCGACCGTGAGCGGATCGGGCGCCGCCGCGGCGGCCGGGGCATGGCCATCGCCCTGTGCTTCGTCGGCAGCCCGCGCCGCGGGCGCAGCGCCGAGCGCAACGCCGCACACCACCAGGGCCAAGAACCAGCGCAAACCAGTCATTCGCCAAGCTCCCGCGGAACGACGAGCATTCCGCGCTACGCGACCTAGTTGAACAACATGCACACGATCAGACCGAAGAACGTGGCGCCTTCGATCAGAGCCGCCGAAATGATCATGGCCGTTTGAATGTTGCCGGCCACTTCGGGCTGGCGGGCCATGCTGTCGACCGCGTGCGAGCCGATCTTGCCGATGCCCAGGGCGGCACCAATGATCACCAAGCCGGCGCCAAACGCGCCGCCGAGATAGATCAGACGGGCGCTTGCCACGTTCGGGTTGCCGGCCGCGGCGGCGTCTTGGGCCATGGCCGGGGCGGCGACCGCCAGAATCGAAACCACGAACAGCGTAATCAGCAGCAGACGATTCACGACGAGTTTCTCCTTCGTTTTGGGAAGTGAGCGGACGTTGATTCGGTCGGTAAACACAAACCGGCAGGCTAGTGCGGATGCACCGCCATGCCGATGAACAGGGCGGACAAAAACGTGAAGATGTAGGCCTGCAAGAAGGCCACGAACAACTCGAGCAGACTCAGCCCCACGGCGCCGAACACGCTGGCCGGGGCCACGCCCCACCAGGCGGCGCTGCCGGCCGACGCGGCGATGAACCCGACGATGACGGCCAACACCAAGTGGCCGGCCATCATGTTGGCGAGCAACCGCACGGCCAGCACGAAGTGCTTGATGCCCATGCCGAGGATTTCGATGGCGAAGATCATCGGCTTGAGCAGAATCGCCAGCGGCAACGGCAAATCCATGTGGGGCACCTGAGCCTTGAGGAACCCAAACGGCCCGAGTTCGAACATGCCGGCGATGCAGACGGTGCAAAACGTAATGAAGGCCAAGGCGGCCGTCGTGGCCAAGGCGCCCGTGGCCGAGCCCAGCCAGGGAATCAATCCCAGCAGGTTGTTGATCAGCACGAAGAAGAACAGCGTCCAAAGGAAGGGAACGAACTTGTCGGCCCCGTGGCCGCCGATCGCTGGACGGGCCACCTGATCGCGGATGAACAGCATCATCGCCTCGAACAGGTTCCAGGGCTTCCCCTTGGGAGGCTTGCCGCCGCGGACCTTGCTGGCGATCCAGATGAAGATGCCGGCGATCAGCAGGGCGGCCAGGACCTCGAGGACCATGAACTTGGTCAACTTGAAGTCGAGCGGCTGGATCGGGCCGTAGCCCTTGAAGATCGGCGTGCTGAGTTGAATCGGTTGCGGCAGCGGCACGTGGCCGTCTGGAAAGTACCGATTCTTGGGAATCTCGAAGTACGTGGCGTCCTGAACGTGGGCGAAGAGGTGCGCGGGATCGAACGGATTGTGGGCGTGGTGCGCCCCTTCGCCGTGGCTGGCGTCCGCGTGCTCTGCGGCCGGAGATTCTTGGGAATCGGCCATAGCGCGTTAGGCAACCCCCTGGGCGCGACGCCGCGGCAGCGCGGCCACGAGGGCCACGACCTCCAGCGTCAGCGTCAGCATGTAGAAGAAGATCACGTAGAAGATGAAGCCGGCGGCCGAGAGCGCGGCGTCGTGGCGCTGGAGCCACACGCCCAAGCCCAGCGGCACGCCCAGCCGCGGGAACATGCCCAGCACGTAGCGGGCATAGGCCAACGAGGCCGCCGGAGGCACGAGGGCGGCGGCGAGCTCCCCCATCGCCACGCCGGCGACGCAGACGAACTCGGCAGTCAGCGGAGCGACCGCGGCCGCGGGCCCGCCCACCAGGGCGGTAAGAACCACCAAGGGCAGCCCGGCGAGCAAGGCGACGAGCGCGATTCCAACCAGGCGCAGCGGCAGGGGCGAGCCGGAAAGCCGCACGAAGAATCGTTGAACCGCCGCGTAAAGCATTGTGTGGGCTCCGGCCGTTGGCCGCCGGAAACCGTATTGGGAGTCAGAGCCTCATTTCGAGCGAGGCTTGAGCATCTGCAACAGGTGCCAGATTCCGAGCACCATTCCGCCCCCAAAACCGAGCAGGGCGAAAACAAGCTTCGTCCCGAGGCGGCCGTCGAGCCAAACACCGATCACGCCAGGCAAGACCATCTCTAAGGAGACGGTCATGATGCGTGAGGCCCACTCGGCGGCAACCGCCAGGGGGGAACGGTTTTCAGGCGAATCGGCCACAACCGGACAGGTGTGAGGCAGCCCCGCAGGAGGCCGCCAGGCTGGTTGACGCCCTAGACATTCGGCTGGAAGAACCCAGCGAAAGGCCGAGCGCACAACTCGCTAATCCCTCAAGACGGGCTACTCTAACCGCGCCCAGAACGGGCGTCAATTGTCTGGGGCATGAATTCGTGATTTTTTTCACAATGTCGGATTCGTCGACGCAAAACATTATGTTTGTTTGAGTTGTGGATCACGGGTTTTTGCGAATTCTGGGCTGAGGAGCCGCTCGAAGGCGGCCCCCAGCGGCCGCTCGGGAGCAATTCCCGCACTTTCCCAAAAAATCTTTGCGTCCAGACTCCGCCGCACCAGGGGTTCGTTGCGTAGTTTTCGTAGAGTGATTACAATCACATTTGTCAGTGCAACCCAACCCTCGCCAGGGGCGAACGGTCCGGCGGAGCGCAAGACGGCGCGACGCAAACCATTCAAGTGACTGGAGATCGGGTTCGGGCCCTCGACGGTCGAAGCAGCAGCAGGCAAGAGCGTACCCACCTACCGACGCACATTTTCGATCGACCGGCGCCGGTTCTCCCTAGGGCGAACCGCGCACCGAAGGCAGGCCTGACCTCTCGCGGACCAGGGATCGAACCGCGGGCGCTAGCGTTCTATCGCTAGGGACGGCGCGAGCACACATTCACGGCGCCGCCGTGGGGCCCCAATACCCCCTCGGCGCGCGCTCCGACCGGCCACGGCCTGGAGGTCCATCCGCTTGATGACCGTCGCTACTCTCAAAGCGTATACGCTCAAGGACCTGGCCAAAATGGCGCGGCAGCGCGGCGTGCAGGGCTGGCATTCGATGCGCAAAGACCAACTCGTCCGTGCACTCGCGGCCAAGGCCCGCGCGAAGGACGCGGTCGAACGCCGCGCCGCCAAGCCCGCTACGGCCTCTCCCACGAACGGCCACGCGAAGCGGGCGGCGCGCCCTGCGGCCCCGGCAGTGCGCGGCGGAACCACCGCTCAACAGATCGTGCCGGCCACCACCGGCCGGCGCACGGCGTTTCTCAAGCGGCTGGAAGAAGTTCGCCAACAGCAGCAGCGTTGGAAGGACCTCTCGGTCAAGCAGCCAGGCGCGAGCCCGAGCACGTTCAATAAAGACCGACTCGTGGTCATGGTGCGCGATCCCTTTTGGCTCCACGCCTATTGGGAGATCACCCGCCAGAGCGTCGAGCGGGCCCAGGCCGCCATGGCCTATAGCTGGCATTCGGCCCGTCCGGTGCTGCGGCTCTACGAGGTGACGGGTGTCAGCGGCACAGGCGCCACCGCCGAGCGTTGGGTGGGAGACATCGGCATCCACGGCGGCGTGAACAACTGGTACGTCGACGTGCAGGAGCCCCCCAAGACCTTCCGCCTCGACATTGGTTACCTGTCGGACGACGGCAAGTATCACTCGCTGGCCCGCAGCAACATGGTCACGACTCCGGCGGCGGCCGAAAGCGACGCGCTGGACCAAAATTGGACGCCGGTCGCCGAGCAGTTCGACAAGATCTTCGCCATGAGCAGCGGCTACTCGCGCGATGGCGCAAGCGCCGAGTTGCAGGAAATGCTCGAAGAACGCCTCCGCCGTCCCATGGGCTCCCCCATGTTCACCCGCTTCGGCGCGGGCGCCGAGTCGCTGGCCCGCGACCAGGACGACTTCTTCTTCCAGGTCGAAGCCGAAGTGCTCCTCTACGGGGCGACTAAGCCCGGCGCTTATGTCACCGTGCAAGGCGAGCCTGTGCGGCTGCGTCCCGACGGCACCTTCACTATGCGATTGAGCCTGCCCGACAAACGCCAGGTGATTCCCGCAGTGTCGGCCAGTTCCGACGGCGTGGAGCAGCGCACGGTGGTGATCGCACTCGAGCGGAACACGAAGTATATGGAGCCGGTCATCCGCGAGTCGGCCGACTAATTTGACCGCAGCGACTGCCGGCTTGGTCACCGCGCCCAAACAATTCCCCCCTTTTTGGCCGGGAGTCTGGTCGTTACCATGGCCGCAAGCGTCCGGTCGGCCTTCGCCGCCCCGGGCAAGCGCACCCGGCGATCGAGCGTCATGGCCAAGACCATTGACTGGTACTATCACCGCAACGGCTGCAAGACCTGCGGCCGCGCCCAAGGTTTCTTAACCGAAGCCGGTGCTCGCGTAGCGGAGCAGATCGACGCCCGCAAGGAGCGGATGGGCAAGGCCGAGGCGGTGCGTCTGGCCCGTTCGGTCGATGAACTGTGGGTCACGCGCGGCAAGAAGATCGTCCATTTGAATCTCAAGAAGGATTCGATCGGGGACGACGAACTGGCCGGCTTGCTCCTGGGCCCCACGGGCAATCTACGCGCGCCCACCATGCGCCGCGGCCGAAAGCTGTTCGTCGGCTTCGAGCCGGCCGCGTTGGAAGGGGCCCTGCTGCACTAAAGGCGACGGAACCCTTGGTAATTGAGGGGCGAAGCCCATGAATCCTGCGGACCAAACGGCCATCGAATCGGTCTTTCGCCTCGTGAACCGCGAGGTCTGGATCGTCACCGCCGGGCACGAGGAGCACCGCGGCGGCTTGGTCGCCACCTGGGTGTTGCAGGCCTCGATCGACCCCGAGAGCCCGCTGCTGGTCACCGGCATCGCCCCGAACCACTTCACTGCGGAACTCATCCAGCGCTCGCGGTCGTTTGCGGCGCATCTGATTCCGCTCCAACGCATCGACCTGGCCGAGCGGTTCGGCGTCGGCTCGAGCCGCACGCGCGACAAGTTCTCCGGCTTGGAAGTGCGGAAGGAAAAGACTGGCAGCCCGATTCTGGCCGACGCACTGGCTTGGCTCGATTGCCGGCTCGTGGCCGAATACGACGCCGGCGACCGCGTGTATTTCTGGGGCGAAGTGGTCGGCGGGGGGCAAGGGCAGCCGGGGGCGCCCCTCACCGAGCGCGTGCTTTTCTCCGCGGCCGGCCCGGAACTGCTCCAGCGGCTCTCCTCCGATCGCGGCGCCGACATCGTGGTGCAGCGCCCCTTGCGGCAGAAATGGCGCGCGGCGGTCGAAACGCCGCAGGTCGCGTCGCTCTAAGCCTGCCGCGACTGCAGATCGTCCGCTTCGAGCGCGCGCGTGGGGTCGACGAACTGCCAACAGATCGCCGCGACGAAATACGCCCCGGCGAACGTGAGGAAGCAGAGCGAGTACCCTTGCGCATACGCCGCCACGCGCTCGTGGTCCGGCAAAGCGGCCACCACGGTTCCTAAACTCGCGGCGCGGGCGTTCAATGCGGACTCGAGCATCGCGCCGATCGCCCACCCTGCGGTCGCAGCGCCCAGCGTGCCGATCGTGTTCATCCAGGCGGCGGCCGTGGCGGCGTAGCGCTGGCCAATGTCTTGGCAGGTGGCCCACGCGGCGGCCAACGTCAGGTCGCCGCAGAACGCAGCCAACGAAAGCAGCGCGAACAAGGCCGGCGCGCTCGTGGCCCAAGGACATAAGGCGAAGGCCGCAGCGCCAAGCACGAAGGCGCTCGAGGCCAGCCGCCGTCGGGCCTTCCGTCGATCCCCCCACCGCGCTCCCAGCCGGTCCGTCAATTGGCCGCCGATCAAACAGCCCGCGGCGCCCACCCAGAGCGGCCCTCCTTTATAGAGCGCGCCGAGCAGGCTGCCGTCGTCGATGGCGTAGAGCTCGCGCATCGCCGCCGGCAGGTAGGTGATGTTGAAGTACCAGCCATAGGTCATGGCGAAGTACATCAGGCACAACATCCACAGATTGCCGCTCGTGAAAAACGCTCGCCAAGGGAGCGCGTGTGCGGCGTGATGGCTTGGAGGCCGTTCGAGGGACATCGCCGTGTCCGCAGATGGCCGCGGATGGTCGGCGAACCAAAACGCGAACCCCACAGCCCAGACCAGCCCCACCAGTCCGAAGAGCAGAAACGCCCCGCGCCAGGAAACGAGCGGCGGCGACAGCGCCGTGCCCGCCACGAGGATCGCCCACACGAGCGGCGTCAGCCCGCCCATCAGCCGCCCCGACATCCACACCACGCCTTGTGCCCGCCCGCGCTGAGCAACGCCAAACCAGTTGTGGATCGCGCGGGTGATGTTGGGGTACGCTCCGGCTTCCCCCATGCCGAACAAAAACCGCAGGACGACGAGCATCGTCAGCCCACCGAGCACAACGCCTCCCACGCGCAGCCCCACGAGCCCGGTGAGCGCAGTGAACACCGACCACCAGAGGACGATTCGTAGGAGCGCCCGGCGTGGGCCAAAAGCATCCCCGAGCCAACCGCAGGGGATTTCGAACACGGCGTAAGCCAAGGCAAACGCCGTGAAGGCCCACTTGAGGTCGGCTACGCCCGTCAGGCCGAGCTCGCGCGCCATGAGCGGCGCCGCCGCGCCGAAGCAGGCTCGGTCGAGATAGGTGATCATCGACAGCGTGGCCACGAGCGCGAGCACGCGCGTCTGGCCGGACGGTTCGTCGTGGGGCATGGTCGACGCCATCGTTCGCCCGTTACCCCAAGGCTGCTCTAGGTCCCGCCATCACGCCCGACGACCACGATGTGTTGCCCGCGCAACACCGGCGCCGCCCAGGCTTGAGCCAACACATAGCCGTCGACCCCCGCGGCGGCGGGCCAGGGATCGAGGTCGATGCGGTCGAAGTCGTGCAACAGCCCCACCACATCGCCCTGCTTCACTTTCGCCCCACACTCGAGCAGCGGCTCGTAGTGCCCCTCGAACGGCGCGACCGTGAAGCACTCGCGGTCGATCATTTCGAGCTTGCGCTGCGTACCGGCGCGATGATGGGCGATGGGCTCGATGCTCCCGCGCAGTTGCCCTTGGCGGATCGCCGCCGCCAACACGCCCTGGCGACCGTAGCGCACGCCTTCGGCCGACACGGCGCGGCCCCAGCCGAGTTCCGTGCCTACGGTGATCTTCCCCAGCCGTTCGGCCTCGCTCGGCAAGAGCCCCGGCGTGAGATTCTGGTAGATCATCAAGACCGGCGTGCCGAACCAGCGGGCCGTTTGCTCGATTTCTTCCGCGAGGGCCGGATCGTCGACGCGGTGATAGTTGGCGCAAGGGGCGAAGCGGGCCACGTCGCCGCCGGAGTGGAGGTCGAGCACCACGTGAACGCGCGGCCACACGTATTCGCGCACGAACGCGGCGATCCGGTGCGTGATGCCGGCCAGCGCCGGCGTTGTACCTGCGTTGCTTACGAACGCGCGGTTCAGGTTCACGCGGTCGTCCTGCGTGCTCTCGCGCGTGCCGGCGCGGAACGCCGCCGGGTTCAGCACGGGAATCAGGATGATGCGCCCCAGCACCTGATCGAGGTGAATCTCCCGCAGCAGGTGCTTGAGCGCGACCGGCCCCTCATATTCGTTCCCATGGTTCGAACCGAAGGCCACGAGCCCCTTACCCGCTCGCACGTCCGGCCCGACGAAGACCGTAAGCGGGATCAGATGGTCGCCCCAAATGCTGTCGTGCTCGAGCGCCACCCAATAGTCGCGGCGGCCGGGCGAATCGAGATCGAGCTGGGCGGGGCGAACGATCGTGCGAGACATGGGCGGGCGGAGCGAGTGGGCTGCGGGCTCGAGCGGCGCTGCATCGTAAGCCGCGCGTTCGGACGGAACAAGGGCGCCCGGGCCCGCAGATCGCCGGCACTGGGGGCTCGCTTCGCTCGACCCCAGGCAGCCCACGAACGCTCGACAGGCCCTCGCAGAACGGCGTTTTCAGAGCGCCCAGTCCGACGCCCGTTTGCGCAGCGCCTCGCACAGCCTGAGCAGCGCGGCCAGGTCCAATTCTTCGGCCCTTTGGGTCGGATCGAGTTCGCACTCGGCGATCGCCGCGTCCACCTCGGCCTTCTCGAGCCGATGCTTGTAGGCGCTCTGCGCCACGCTCCGCAAGAACTTCCGCCGATGGAAGAAGATTGCGCGGGCGAAATCGTGGAAGTAACGCAGATCCGGAATCTGGGCCCGGCGCTCCGGCTCGAGCACGAGTTGGATGATCGCTGAGGTGACTTTGGGCCGCGGCCAGAACACGTCGGGGGGCATCACCCGCACGATCTCGGCCCGGCACTGCGCCTGCACCCACACGCTGAGAGCGCCGTAGTCCTTGGTGGCGGGGCGGGCGACGATGCGGTCGGCCAGCTCTTTTTGAATCGTGACCGTCATCGAGACCGGCGGCGTTTCGAGGAGCAGCAGGTTCGAGATCAGCGGCGTGGCCACGTTGTACGGCAAGTTCGCGGCCAACTTGAGTTGCCGATGCGGCGCCGCCTCGAGGGCCCGCTTCACCGCCTCGAGCACCGTGGGGCTGATGTTGTTCTTGTTGCGCAGGGCGTCTTGGTGCAGCAAGGTCACGTTGTCGAACGACAGCAACTCTTCGCTCGCCATTTGATGTAGATGCCGGTCGATTTCCACGCTGACCACCGCGCCGGCCTCCTCGGCCATCAGCGCGGTGAGCGAGCCGGTGCCGGTGCCGACCTCGAGCACCACGTCGTCGCGCGTCAGTTGCGCCGACTCGGCCAGCAGCCGCACCAGGTTCAGGTCAATGAGAAAGTTCTGGCCGTGCCGCGAGTCGGGCCGCAGCCCGCATTCTTCGAAGCGCTTGAGCAGGAACGACAGCGTTTGATTGCGAGAACCGGGAGCTGGCATGCAGTACGAAGGGGTGAGACAAGAAACGTGAAGCGACTGACCGCGGCGAGCGAAGCGAAACAGCTTCACGGCGAGCGGCCGGCGTAAGCCGGCTGACCCAGCCGCGCGAGCAGCGCCTCCGCCGCCAAGCGCGCGAACTCGGGATCGTTGATATGACGATCGACCACGGTGCAAGGAACCGTTCCGCAGTGTTCCTGCACGCCTGCGAATAGCGCTTGCCGCGCGGCCGGGTCGTCGAACGGCTGCCCCGCCGCGTCCAAGGCGGACACGCCCTGGGCCGGCAGCAGGATTTCGGCCAGATCGCCGGCGCCCGCCAGCTTGCGGCCAATCTCGGCCCCGAGCGCTGCGTTCTCCTCAGCCGTCGTCCGCATGAGCGTGATCGTGGCGTTGTGCTGGTGGAACTTGCGGTGGGCGAACTTCTCCGGCACGGTGCTCCGCGGGCCGAAGTTCACCATGTCGAGCGCGCCGACCGAAACCACTTGCGGAATGCGGGCTTGCACCGCCGCCGTGAGCCGCGTCGGCCCCGCCGAGAGCACGCCCCCCACGAGCTCGTCGGCCAGCTCGGTGGTCGTGATGTCGAGCACGCCCGCGACCAAGCCTTCGGCGATCAGCGATTCCATGGCCTGGCCGCCGATGCCGGTCGCGTGGAAGACGAGCACCTCATAACCCGCGGCCTCGAGCACGCGGCGGGCCTCGTCGACGCAAGGTGTGGTGACGCCGAACATCGTGGCGGCCACGAGCGGCTTGTCGTCGCGGCGGGCTTCGATCCGCCGGTGCTGCACGAGCCCGGCCATCGCCGCGGCGGCCGACGACAGCACCGTGCGGCTGATGCGGTTCAGCCCGGCGATGTCGACCACGGCGTTGAGCATGAGGATGTCTTTGTCGGCCACGTAGGGCCGCACCTGCCCCGAGGCGAGCGTGCTGACCATCAGCTTGGGAACGCCCAGCGGCAAGCTGCGCATCGCCGCCGTGCCGATCACGGTTCCCGCCGAGCCCCCAAGGCCCAGCACCCCCGTGACCTTGCCCGTAGCGTAGTCGCGGGCGACGAGCGCCGCCGCGGCTGCGGCCGATAAGGCGACTGCGTCGCCGCGCGAGGCCCCCACGTCGAGCCCGCGCTGCGCTGCCGGCAGCGCTTCGAGCAAAGCACTGCGCGAAATGTCAGCCGCCGTATCACCGAGGCGTCCGCTCACATCGACGAGCACCACAGGAACGTCCAACTCGCGTAGCCGATCTCGGACGAACCGGGCTTCCGTCCCCTTGGTGTCGAGCGTGGCCAGCAGATAAACGCTCATGGTCAGGCAGTCGACGGGGGCGCGGCGGGGTGGCCGAGGTCCGCTGGTGTGTTAAGATCGGGTCGGAAACCTAGCATCCTACCAGCTTTCCCTGGCCGCGCAAACTCGCCGGATTTCACCACCACGCCCGAGACGCACGCATGGCGGACTTCCTCTACTGCCTGAACACCAGCACCATTCGCCCGGCCAGCTTGCCCGAGAAGATTCGGGCCGCCGGCGAGGCAGGCTACAGCGCGATCGAGTTGTGGCACGACGACGTCGACGCGTATCTGGCCCAGGGAGGCAGCATCGCCGACCTCCGCAAGATGTTGGCCGACTGGGCGCTCTCCGTGCCGTCGATGATCTACCTGGCCGGCTGGTTCGAGACGACCGGGGAGGAGCACCGGCAGAAGCTCGTCGAATGCCGGCGGCGGATGGATCAGGCGGCGGAACTGGGCGCGCCGATCTGCGTGGCCGGGCCGCCGGGCGGGAAAGCCGATCTGGCCTTGGGCACGCAGAACTACCGCGAACTGCTGGAAATTGGCCGCGCCGCAGGCGTGCGCCCCGCGGTCGAATTCCTGGGCTTCGTCGAGGAGTTCAACCGCGTCGAGCCCTGCGTACAACTAGCTCGCGACACGGGCGACCCTGATGCCTGCGTCGTGATCGATCCGTTTCACCTGTTTCGCGGCGGCAGCGGCATCGAGGCCATGGCCAGTCTGAACCTCGCGCCGCATGAGATCGGCATCCTGCACTTCAACGACGCCCCCAGCCATCCGCCGCGGGAACAGCAGCACGACCCCGACCGCGTGCTCCCCGGCGACGGCTGCCTCGACTTACGCCGCTACGTGCAAATTGCCCGCGTGATTGGTTATCGGGGCGCGCTGTCGCTAGAACTCTTCAACGAAGAGCTGTGGCGGCTGAACCCGCTCGAGGTGGCGCGGCTGGGCCTCTCGAAGATGCGGGCTGTCGTCGAGGGCTGACGCCACGGTCAC
This sequence comes from Pirellulales bacterium, assembly GCA_046349955.1. GTDB lineage: Bacteria > Planctomycetota > Planctomycetia > Pirellulales > JBGAPH01 > JBGAPH01. The sequence continues at coordinate 100,469 of JAXMBI010000021.1, forward strand.
GGCGGCGCGCGGGTCTCCCTCGCTAACGCGGGGCTCAATAGAACCCGGCGCGTCAGCGAGGGCGGACTCCGCATAACCGCTCAGCGCACGAGATACGGCTTCGAGTACACGAACTGACTCGGCGAGCCGCCGGAGGCCGGGATGCCGCCGCCGGTGACCAGATGCGCCGGTTGAATCGTCACCCGCTTCTGGCTCATGCTGCCGGTGAGCTTGACCTCGAGCACCGACACGCCGACGAACTTGACGATCGTGTAGGTGGCGTTGTTGCCAGGCCCCGACACGCTTTCGAAGATCGGAATCATCCGCGGCTGACCAATGATCGAGGCCAATTCGTCCTTGACGCCGGCGCTGATCCCGGTGTCGCCGTTGAGGGGCAATTTGCCGTTGGCGTCGAACTCGAGTTTGCCGCCGAAATGGGACAGGTCGTCCTGCGACACGCCGTCGGTGATCTGGCGGGCAATGTCCTTGGTGCTGTTGTTGCTGCCCCCGATGTCCACGGTGCCGCGGTTGCCGGGCGAGCCCGTGCCCTGCGGGAACAGGTTCACCTCGCGGACGCCGTCGGAGCCTTTGCTCACCGTCCACTCTTTCGTGGACGAGTCCCAGTCGCGCCGCCACTGATCGCTGCCGCCGCCGCCGAGCATATCGTTCCAAGTGGTGACATCCAGCGCGAAGGGCAACAGGTCAAGGTTGCCCCCGTCAGCCGGGGTGCGGAAACCCTGGAAGCTGCTGGCCACCACGGCGGTGGCCTGGGCGCGATTGGCCACGCTGTTGAACCCCATCGCGCGGGCAAAGAAGAACGGCACTTCGCCGTTCATGTCGCTGGTCCGGCGCACTCGCACCTGCACCGCATTCGAGCGACCCAAGCTCCCCAGGTCGATCGGCTGCGCGGGATCGTTCACATTGGACAGGTAGCCGAACACCACGTCCCCGTCGGCGCTGTTGCCGAAGTTCCAGTCGACGTTCGGCGCCTTGCTGCACACCGGGTTGTAGCCCACGAACTTGGACGCCACGATGCGGGCCCGCGGCAACTCGTTGAGCAGGTTCGGCGTGGCGCCGAATTCCTTGTCGATGAGTTCCCAGGCCGAAGCGATCGCGGCCGAATCGGCCGCCCGCTGCAGTTCGGCGCTCGAAACGTAGACGTAGCCCAGGTCCACGGCAAAAGCCATCAGCGCCATCAAGCAGATCATCATGAAGGCGGTGAGCACGAGCACGTTGCCGCGGCGATCGCGCGGGCGACGGACCTGAAGTGAAAGCATCGAACTCATGTGAAAAAGCTCCCCTGGCGGTGCTGCCCCCGTCTCAGGTGAATGGTTCAGGATCGAATCGGCCTACGGCGCGAGTTGCACGGAGCGCGGGGTGTCGTCTTCGGCGATCAGGCCTTGCGACGAATAGAGCCGCACGCGTTTGAGCGTGAACGACTGCACTCGCTTGGCGCCGTAGGAAACACCCGAACGGCTGACCGAGAAATCGGGCGAGTAGCCGTTGAGATCGTCGGCGCCTTGTCCGCCGTCGACGGCCAAGGAGCCGTCGGGAGCGAACTCGCCCCAGGTGCCCGAGTTGCCGTTGAGCACGCGGAACTTGAGGCCGCAGTGCTGCGCCGTCATTTCCTGGGTCCAAGTGATGACCTCGCCCACCTGGCCAAGCAGTTCCGAACGCTCGTCGTCTTTGTAGCCGAGCAGTTCATCTCCGCTCCACACCTGAAGCTGCAAACCGCCGGATTGATAGCTGGGCAGGTTTTGGTGGTTGATCTCGAGCAGCGCATACACGCCGTCGTCTACCGGGCGAGGCGCCATGGCGCAAACCACTTGCGGCGCTTCGCGGAGCGTGTCGGCGTCGCCGATCACCAGCTCCCAATCTTCTTGCACCTTCACCACATCGGGCGGGCCGTCGGCCCGTGCGGGCCACAAGCCCAGAGTCGAGGCGAGCGGAAAGCCCAGCAACAGGGTTGCGACGGCCGAGCGCGCAGGCAGGCGAAACGTGCGCATAGAACGAACCTCCACATGTCTAGTGACCTCGAGGGTCGCGGCCGGCGCGAGAGGAGGACGCCGGTCGTGGCGGTCGAAGAGAGTCGGAACAGGCGATGAGTGGTCCCCAGGGCCAGCGAGCGACTGCCGACCGCGGGGCATCGAAACCCTAGGTCAAACCCGCAGGGGGGGCAAGTCTCCGCGGAGCTTTCGGGCAGGCGCGCGGCCTTGGCGCGCCGGTCGCACCAACCGTGCGGGGCAGGACTAGCCCCAGGGCCTGATGGATCCGTCTCGGGGCGTTGATTCGGGTTTCTGGCGAGGGGCTACAGCAGGGGAGACACGGGTCGGACTGGGGCGACGGTGGATCAATCTGATCTGCGTGGGTTGGTTGCCACAGGACAGGATGCGTCGCGGGGTTGTCTCGCGCTGCCAACGAGCGCGCTTCGCTCAGGCCGGAATTGGCCACCGCGATCACGATCATCTCCGTGCGGACATCCACCCACGCCAGACGTGAGCGACTGGTCCCACCATTCTGTCTGCCCTCTCACGGAGGAAGAGGGTTCTGCGAGAGCCAGCGGTTCCAGGCGAGCAGGAGGAGGGCTGCCAAACCATAGGCCAGGGCCAGTCGTACGGGCGTTTGCGATCCGCCGAACTCCGGCAACTCCGGCATCGACCAGGGAAGAATCATCGGGCTGCCAGGAAAGGGCGAATGAATGACGCCGAACAATGCGCAGATTCCGGCGATGCCCAAGAATGCTGCCGCCCGGGGGAGCTGGCGGTCGATGAGTGCCGCCAGCGCCGAGGCCCAGAGCAAGCTGGTGACGATGAAGCCGGCGGCGAGAATCCGCAGGGTGAGGAGTTGGGCGTTCAACGGCGCCGCAAGCTGCTCGATCCGCAGGTTGGCCTGCGCCAGCAAGTTGTCTGCGAACAGCATGACGAGCGACGCCAGGGCGGGAGCGCAAGCGAGCGCCACGGCCGGATAGTGGGCGATCGGCGTGGCGTGAAAGCTTTGCGACGTGATTTCGAGGCCAATGAAGACCAGGATCGGAAACACCGTAGGCTTGGCGATCGCCACGTAGATATAGCCAAAATACCCCAGCAGCCCCGCCGAGCCGATGAACAGCGCGGTGGCCAAGGTGTAGGCCGCGCGGCCTCCCATGGCCTTGTAGGCGGGGTGGCCGATGTAGGGGGTGGTCTGAATCACGCCGCCGCACAGAGCTGCCGCCACGGTGGCGATCCCTTCAACGCCGATCACCCAGCCCGTCGAGTATTCGTCGCCGGCGGCCGCGGCGCTCTCGGTGCAGTCGATGCCGCCGATCACCGTGCCCAGGGCGAACGGGAGCACGATCGGCAGGTACTGCACCGTGTCGCGCATCGCCCCGAGCCAGTTGAAGGAGAACGCCTCGAGCCACTCCAGCGGCAGCAGGCCGTCGGCCGGATTCACCGGCGGCGTCTCGCGGGTCGTCCAGCCAGCGGCGACCAGTAAGTAATAAAGCCCGCTCCCCACGATCAGGGCACCCAGCGCGCCGGGCATCCGTCCCGGCAACCGCAGCCGGGCAACGAGCGTCCCCAGAATCAGGGCGAGCGAGACCATGCCTACGAGCGGCTCGTGAAAAACCTCCACGAGCGGCATAAAGCTGATGAGCACCAGGGCGACCGCGGCCAGTGAGCCCAACAGCCCAGCGCGCGGCAACATCCGCCTAACCCAACCGGAAACAAACGCGCAAGCAATTTTGAACAAACCGCTTAGCAAAATTGCACACATGCCAATATGCCAGGCGTGGCGGGCGGCGGCCGTCTCATCCAGCCCAAGTTGCTTAGCCGCCACGAACGCCGGCCCGATCACGAACAGCAGCAGCCCAAAGGTGCTGGGCGTGTCGAGCCCTAAAGGCATGGCCGTAATATCGTTGCGTCCGGTCCGCTTTGCCAGGCGGAAGGCCATGAACGTGAAGGCCAAGTCCCCCACCAGCACTCCAAGCGCCGTCCCGGGAATCATGTGGCGCAGGGCAAACTGGGCAGGAAACTTGAAGACCTCGGCCAGCAAACTTACGGCCAGCACCAAGCCGGCCACATTGTCTAACATCAAGCCGAAAAAGGCATTTACGTCGCCCGGAGCCGCCCAGCGATACGGTTTCACGCTCCCCCCTAGTGGTGTCGGGGCATGGGTTTTGCATTTACGTTCCCCAGGAGTCTACGGACTGCCTGGCCGCGGTGTCAATTTTCCCTTTTCGTCTGTTTTTTCCGCGGTGACACGATGCGGGCACTTCGCATCGAAGTCTGGTAAACTTGAGCACGTACGGGATGTGTTTGGCCTCTCGAGGATTTTGCTCGAGCAGACCGTAGCCGGCCGAACCGTTCCCTAGTAGAGGCCGTATCCTATGTTGAGCACCAAATTCGGGAATAAACGCTTGCTGACGACCGAATCGGCCCCCCTGGCGACGATGACGGACGAGGAGCTTCTCCTCGCGTATCGCGCTGGCGCCGACCGAGACCACTTCGAGGAGTTGGTCCGGCGTTACGAGCGCGAGATCTACAGCTACCTGCGTAGGTATCTCGCTGACCCCGAGATGGCGCAGGACGCGTTCCAAACGACGTTCCTGCAGGTTCACCTCAAGTGCCATCAGTACGAGGCCGGCCGCAAGGTCCGCCCATGGCTGTACACGATTGCGACGCACCAGGCGATCGACGCCCAGCGGCGCAACAAACGGCACCGCATGGTGAGCCTGGACCGTAGCAACCACCGGCGCGATGAAGACGAATCGGGCTCGCTCGGCGAGCTGCTGGTGAGCCGAGAAATCGGCCCCGGCGGCCAGTTCGAGAACACCGAGCGACGCGAGCGGATTCGCAGCGCCGTGCAGAACTTGCCCGACCAGCTCCGCAGCGCGATCACCTTGGTGTACTACCAGGGGCTCAAGTATCGCGAAGCGGCCGACGCGCTGGGCATTCCCGTGGGCACGGTGAAGAGCCGCCTGCACGCGGCCATTGAAAAGCTCGATCAGGCCTTGGATTCCGCCAGCCCTTTTGCCGACCATGACTAGTCCAAGCCGCGATGAGCTGGTGAACTATCTGCTGGGGGCTCTCGACGAGCCCGACCGGCTGCGGGTGGCTGCCCGCCTCGAGATCGACGCTGAGTGGCGCGAAGAGTACTGGCGGCTGCGGCGCTGCTTCGACGCTCTCGAAGAGGACAACGAAGAGCATCAGCCGCCGCCGGGTCTGACGGCCAGCACCTGCGATTTTGTGGCTCAGGCCGCCGAGTCGGGCGCGCTGTCGATGGCCAGTCGCATGGAAGGTCCGCCGCCGGGCAGCGTGCGTTGGACCATGGTCGACGCGGCGATGGCGGCCGGCGTGTTCATTGCGGCCTCGCTCTTGCTCTTTCCCGCGATGATGCACAGCAAGCTCGTCGCCGAGCTCGATTCTTGCAAGAACAACCTCATGCAGCTCGGCGTGGGCTACGCCCAATACGCCAACTTCTTCCACGGCATCATGCCAGCGGCCTCGGCCAGCGGCAATCGCGCCTTGGCCGGCATGGCGCCTTTGGCCCTGAGCAACTTCGGCTATTTGAACAACGATCATGCCGTGCTCTGTCCCGGCGATGAGAAGGCCGTCGATCAACTGCGGGAACGGAAGTCGTTCAAGCTGCCGCTGCTGATCGAGATCGACCGGGCCGACCTGGTCAAGCTGCAAAGCCTGCGGAAGCAGCTCGGTTCCTATGGTTATGGCCTGGGCATCGTCATCCACGGCCGCTACGTTCCGCCGCGGATGCGGGGCCGCCAGCACTACGCGATCGCCGCCGACTCCCCCGGCTGTCCGCTCACGGGGCGTCCGACGCGCAATCACGGCGGCAAGGTGACGAACGTGCTGTTCGAAGATCTGCACGTCGAGTCCTTGACCGACGGCCTGGTGCTCGAATCGTCGTTCCATAACTACAAGGACGAAGTAGCCGCCGGGCTCGAGCTCGACGACGCCTGCATCGCCTGCCCGGGCTCGCCGCCGCTCCGGGGCATCACCCCGCTCGACATGCGGATTCAGTGCACGAACGAGTAGCGGCAGTCTTCTCGGCCGTATAGCGGCAGTGCCTCTTGGCCGCATAGCGGCAGCGCTCTCTGCCTTCGCGCCAGGCAAGTCTTTTCGCGCGCCGGCGAATAACTCTCCAAACGCGCGCGAAGTTGGCGTAGAATCGAGCCCGTCGATTCGCTTTTGCCGCACGGCTCTGGAGAGTTGCCTCGCATGTCGGCTTCTGATCCTGTCACGTTGGGGGCCCGTATCGTCGGCGGAGTGTTCGGCTTCACGTTTGCCGGCATCGGCCTGGCGGTGCTGGGCTTCATGTGGGGCTTCCTCGGGGGAGACGCGTTCGGCGGCTTCGGCGGACCGCCGCTCTTCTTCCGCATCTTCGCCAGCCTGATCGCCCTGCCTTTTGTGGTGGTCGGGGGTGCGGCCTTGTTGGCGGCCATCACCGGCAAAGCGATGGCGTCGACGCCCGCGGGCATCGTGCAGGGCATCGCCACTCGGAGCAATGCGACTCCGACGGCCGCGCGCTACGAGTGCCCCCAATGCAGTTCGCCGTTGGCCGACCGCTCCGACGTTTCGCCGCACGGCGACGCCAAGTGCGGACACTGCGGTTCGTGGTTCAACGTTCACGGGCGATAGGCCCGCGATTGCAGACCTCGGCGGGTGGCTGGGTCGAGCACGCGAGCCCCCAGGCTTCGCCCGTCGAATCATCGGACGATTGCAGACCCCTTAGTCTGGCGATACGGTAGGGGCAATTCCCCGCCGCCCGACTGTCTGTGAGGTGCTCCATGCTCGTTCGCCGTTGCCTTGCTCCCTGCCTGGCGTTGCTCGCCTTGGCAACTTCGCTCTCGGCGGAGACGCCCAAGCTGGCCGAGTCGCTTACGTTCCACGCCGGCTTCGACGGCAAGACCGACGCGGCTTTCGCCAAGGGAGACAAGCGGCTCTACACCTCGCCGACGGTCGAGAACCGGCAGCCCAAGCCCGGGCTGCAGGCAGCCGGGGCAGCGCTCGTGCCCGGGGGGAAATTCGGCGGCGCGCTCAAATTCGGGCAAAAGGCGCCAGAGGCCGTGATGTATCAGGCGGCCGAGAACATGCCCTATCGGAACAGCGACTGGAACGGCACGGTGTCGCTGTGGTTGAGCCTCGATCCCGAGCGAGATCTCGAGCCCGGCTTTGCCGATCCGATTCAGATCACCGAGCGCGGCTGGAACGACGGGGCCTTCTTCGTCGACTTCACCAAGGACGACACGCCGCGGCATTTTCGCCTCGGGGCCTTCGCCGACCGTAAGGTGTGGGACCCTCAGGAGCGCGACTGGGACTCTCTGCCGGTCTCCGAGCGGCCGATGGTCGAACTCGCGGAACCCATCTTCGGCCGCGGCCGCTGGACGCACGTGGCCTTCACGTTCGAGAACTTCAACTCCGGCGGCGACGACGGCGTGGCCACGCTTTACATCGACGGCCAACCGCAAGGCAGCCTGCAGGGGCGCCGGCAAACGTTCACCTGGGACCCGGCCAAGTCGGCCATCATGCTGGGGCTGAGCTACGTGGGCCTGATCGACGATCTGGCGATCTTCGACCGGGCGCTCACAGCCGAGGAAATCAAGCAGCTTTACGCGTTGCCGCAAGGCGTTGCCTCGCTGCACAAAACCCCTTGATCGGCAACCGGCGCTACTTCCGCTCCGGAGGCGGTGGGAGAAGCGGGAAGGGGAAGCCGCGCGTGGGGACAAAGCCTTTGGACGTGCCAGCCACCTGGGCTGCGGCCGAGTCGGCTCGACCTTCGAGGAACGTGTCGAGCTTCGCCTCGGCGCCGCCGCCAAACACTTGCCCCTTGCCTTCCTTGCGCGATTCGGAAGCCTGCTGCTCGCGGCCTCGCAAGTCGCCGACAGCCCCTTCGATCGCCGCCAGTTCCTTCACCAGCCGAGCCTTTTCGAAGACGGTCGCCGTCAAGTCCCGCAGGAGCGCCTGATAGCGCTCCCCCACGCGCGGAATCGCCAGCAGCCGTTCGGTCAGCCGGTGCTTGCCAGCGTAGGGATGCATCAAACGCAGGTTCATCAGTTCGGCGTTCGAGCCCAACACGCCGGGGAAGTTGCCCAGCGCGCGGTCGACGTCCCAGGGGATGAAGTGGAACTGCCCGCTCGTCGGATGCAGATAGAGATAGTAGTTGTGGCCAAGCACGAAGAAGCTGTCGGTGTTGGCTACGAACGCCGTGGCGGCCAAGAACCGCAAGTAGGCCTCGACGTCGAGGAACGACTCGATCTGCTCGGCGAACGCCTGGTCCTCGGCCTGCGCCACCAGTCGAGCGAACGCCATGAGCCGCTCCGCTTCGTCGGGCTTCGCCTCGCGGGCGGGCTCGTAGGCCTGTGCGTAGGCGGTCCAGTCCTCTCCCAAATCTTCGATGTCGCGCACGCGCTCAGGCTTGAAGAGCAGTCCCTCGCCCGCGCCCAACCGATCCTGGAGGAACGCTTTGTCCACCGCTTCGACCACGGTGTAGACGCCCAACAGTTCCTGGTCGAACTTGCCCGGCACGCTCAGGCGGACCTCGGCAAGTGCGGTACGCGGAGCGGGGACGCCGGCTGCCCGGTAGAGGCTGTACCCCAGCGTCTCGCGGCACTTGGTGGGATCGGCGGCGCCGGCGTGGAGATTGATCGTCGGGCTCCCCTGAAAGAGGGCCTCTGCGCCGTGTCGATCGAGATCGACCTTGATCGATTTCTTGGCGGTGTGTCGAGAGTCGCCAATGGTGCCATTGCCCTTGTAGCGGATGCCTACGGGATCGAAACGCTGCCCCGCCAACGTGACCGCACCCTTGGACCAGGGGAGATCGACGCCAAAGTTGTTGCGATGCACTTCCAGCCCCGCGGCGGCGTTCGCGGATTCACGCCGATCGGGCACAAAGCCAAACCAGGTGAACTTGCCTTCACGCGGCTGCATCGCCTCGTAATCGGCCGCAGTGATCTCGAGCAGTACAGGGCGCACCTGGAGCGGCTCGATGAACACGTCATCGACCGCCTGGGCGTTCGACGCGCAAACGAGGCCAGCCAAGATCAAGCCGCAGGCTGAGAACAGTCCGTTGCGCATCGTCGCGCCTCTGAGTGGACGGGAGAGAGGAAGCCGCAAAGCCGAGGGGAGGGGGCAGGACCCGAACCCGATTGTACTCTAGAACCGACCGCATTTCGGCACGGGATCTGCATACGGCGTGTTAAGCAGATTTACCCTACCCGCCTGCCACGAGTTTCGCGGCGGGCTTTGCCGACTACGGGAGGAAACGCCATGCACTGTGCCGACGAATTCCTGCGAGATCGCATCGTTCAATCGGCGGGCCGTCGTTCGGTGGCCTGCCCAAGAGTTTCCACGACTCTGGCCATGTGCGGCGGTGGCCTCTTGGCCGGGATCGGGCTGGCGAAGCTGCTCCGGGCGCCCAGTTCCTGGGGCGGGGTGCTGGCGACGGGGCTGGGTGGGGCGCTTGCCTACCGGGGGTGGCGGGAATGGCGCCAGCAGCAGAATCTGGAGATGCTCGACGACGAGCAGTTGGCTGGCTACGTCGCCGGGAACCCGATCGACGAATCCTCGTGGGAGTCGTTCCCCGCCAGCGACGCCCCGGCTCGGCGGCAGCCGACTGCGTGGTAGGCAGGCCGGTCGCAGGCAAGGCCCTTGTGCGAGGTCACACCTGCGCCTTTTGCCGCTCCGCCCGCTTACGGCTCGTTTCGGTGAGCACGATCTTGCGGAGGCGGATCTTGGTGGGGGTCACCTCGACCAATTCGTCTTCCTCGATGTATTCGAGGGCGGCCTCGAGCGAGAGGTCGCGCGGCGGCTTGAGCAGGATGTTGCGGTCGCTGCCGGAAGCCCGCATGTTGGTGAGCTTCTTTTCCTTGGTCGGGTTGACCGTCATGTCTCCCTGACGGCTGTTCTCGCCGACGATCATCCCTTCATAGACTTCGTCGCCGGGACCCACGAACAGGTCGGCCCGCTCCTGCAAGCCGTCGAGCCCATAGGCCACCGCCTTGCCGCCGACCATCGAGATCAGCACGCCGTTGGGCCGGCCGGCGATGTCGTCCTCCGCGGGGCGGTATTCCTCGAAGCGGTGATGCACGATCGCCGTACCCTGCGTCGCGTTCAGCAGCCGCGTCCGCAGGCCGATAAGCCCGCGCGACGGAATGAGGAACGCGACGTGGGTATACTCGCCCCGGTTGTGCATCTGCTGCACCTGGCCGCGACGTGAGCCGACAAGCTCCATCACGGCGCCCAGCTTGTCGGCCGGGGCCTCGACGACGAGCGACTCGAACGGCTCTTCGAGCACGCCATTGTTGTTGTGGAGGATCACCCGCGGCTTGCCCACCGAGAGCTCATACCCTTCGCGGCGCATGGTCTCAATCAGCACCGACAGGTGCAAGAGCCCGCGGCCGGCGACCGCCAGCGCGTCGCTGTTTTCGACAGGCCGGACCCGCAGCGCGACGTTTTTCTCGAGCTCTTTCATCAGCCGATCGCGGAGATGGCGATTGGTGACGTACTTCCCTTCGCGGCCGGCGAAGGGGGAGTTGTTGATCGTGAAGATCATCTCGAGCGTCGGCTCGTCGACCTCGAGCCGCGGCATGGCCCGCCGCGTTTCGGGGTCGCTGATCGTGTCGCCGATCTCCAGGTCTTCGAGGCCGACGATGGCGGCGATGTCTCCGGCCTCGGCCGTTTCGACCTCGGCTCGGCCCAGCTTGTCGAACGTGTAGAGCGTTGTCACGCGGCCGACCTTCACCTGGTCGTCGGCCTGCATCAGGGCCACTTGCTGTCCCTTGTTGAGCGAACCGGCCTGCACGCGGCCGATGCCGATGCGGCCGACGTAGCTCGTCCAGTCGAGCGTGGTGACGAGCATCTGCAGCGGCTTGTCAGGCTCGACCTCGGGCCCGGGAATCGACTTGAGGATCAGGTCGAACAAGGGCTGCATCGAGTCGCCGCGCACATTCAAGTCGTGCGTGGCATAGCCGTCGCGGGCGCTGGTGAAAATGTAGGGGAAGTCGGCCAACTCGTCGTCGGCGCCCAACTCCAGGAACAACTCGAAGGCCTCGTCGAGCACCTCCTTGGGGCGGGCATCGGGCCGGTCGACCTTGTTGACCACCACGACCGGCCGCAGTCGGTAGCTGAGCGCCTTTTGCAGCACGAACCGCGTCTGGGGCATCGGCCCTTCCGCGGCGTCGATGAGCACGAGCGCCCCGTCGGCCATCCGCAGCACCCGCTCCACCTCGCCGCCGAAGTCGGCGTGGCCCGGGGTGTCGATAATGTTGATCTTCACCCCCTGGTAATGGAGGGCGATGTTCTTGGCCAAAATGGTGATGCCGCGTTCCCGCTCCAGGTCGTTGGAGTCGAGAATCCGCTCGCCGACGAGCTGGCTGGCGCGGAATTCGCCGCTCTGCCGCAGCAGGCAGTCGACGAGGGTGGTCTTGCCGTGATCGACGTGCGCGATGATGGCGATATTACGGATGTCGTTGCGTCGCATGGACTTCGAGTGTGGCCCTCAGTCTGGACCATTCCCTGGGTGAATCGCCTGGAGTTCTCGCGCTCGGGCCCGTAGCGACTGCCCCGCCGTGGCCGCGCCGTGCTGTTCCGTACGGAAAGATCCGCCCCCGATCGGTGGTCCTATCTTACCACCGGGAGTCAAGGGGGCGAAAGCCGAGTTGCGGCAAAGGCTTGTTAGCTTTTGCTGTAAAGCCCAGCTATGGGGGCTGCTAGCTGCCCCGTTCTACGCCGCCGGACCGTCGATCAGTTCGTAGAACACGTTCCGCTGCCGGGGCGTGTAGCCCAGCTCGCTGATCGCCCCGCGGATTTCCGCCAGCGACAGGTGGTGGACGGTGCCTGCCTCGGCCACCACGTTCTCCTCGATCATCAGGCTCCCCATGTCGTTTGCCCCGTAGAGGAGTGCGAGCTGGCCGATCTTCAGCCCTTGCGTCACCCAGCTCGACTGGATGTTGGCGAAGTTGTCGAGGTACAGCCGGCTCACGGCCTGAGTCTTGAGGTATTCGAACGACCCGGCGGCCGGCACGTGGGCCATGTCGGTGTGGTCGGGCTGGAAGGTCCAGCAGATGTAGGCCGTGAAGCCGCCCGTCTCATCTTGCAGTTGCCGCAACCGCTGCAGATGCTCGATCCGTTCGGCCAAGGTCTCGACGTGGCCGAACATCATCGTGGCGGTGCTCCGCCCCCCCAGCTCGTGCCACACGCGGTGGACGTTCAGCCAGTCGTCGGTAAGCACCTTGCCGCGGGTGATCTCCTTCCGCACGCGGTCGACCAAGATTTCGCCGCCGCCGCCGGGCAAGCTGCCCAGCCCCGCCGCCTTGAGCCGCTCGAGCACCGTGCGCAGGGGGAGCTTCGAGACCTTGGTGAAGTGGTGGATTTCCGGCGGGCTGAACCCGTGGATGTTCACCTGCGGGTAGTGCCGCTTGATGTCGGCCAGCAGCTCCTCGTACCACTCGAGCTTGAACTCGGGGTGCAGGCCCCCCTGCATCAGGATCTGATCGCCCCCCAGCTCCACGGTTTCGCGGATCTTGTCGAGCAGTTCTGCGCGCTCGAGCACGTAGCCTTCGGGGTGCTTGGGGGCACGGTAAAACGCGCAGAAATCGCAGACCGCCGTGCAGACGTTGGTGTAGTTGATGTTGCGGTCGATGTTGTAGGTGCGGTAGCTCTCGGGGTGCAGCCGGCGCGTCACCGCGTCGGCGGCGCGGCCCAACGCCGCCAGATCGCGCGATTCCAGCAGCGCGAGACCTTCGGCCGGTGTCAGGCGTTCGCCGGCCTCGGCCTTAGCGAGCAAGTTGGCAAGGGTCGAATTCAAGATCCACTCCGGCGGGGGCCAGGCCCAGGTCGCGGGCCCGTTGATAGAAGCGGCTCAGTCCGCGCACTTCGACGGGGCCGAGGAAGAAATGCAGATTGTCGCGCAGGTATGCCAGGCACTGCGGCACGGTCAGCCCCTGCGCGGGCGCTTCGCGCGCGGCGATCGCAGGCAGCCGCGCCAGGCCAAGATCCCGCGCGGCGACCAAAGCCGCTTCGACGTCCTCCGGGTCGACGCCTGCCCGCGCCACCCACATGGCGAATACGAAGGGGAGCTCGGTATGGCGCGTCCACTCGTCGCCCAGATCCCAGACCTCGGCGAATTGCCCGGAGGGGGAGTGGATCGCCCGATCGCCGATCAGCAGCACGGCGTCGGCCGAGGTGTCTTCGAGCGCGGCGCCGATCGGCAGCGGTTCGAGTTGCGGGGCCAGGCCATAGCGCTCGGCCAACAGAATCTTGGTCAGGGCCGCGCTCGTGCGGGAGCCTTCGTCCAGGGCCAGGGTGCGGATTTCCGCGGGTGGCCGTCGGCAGAACAGTTTCACGCTCAGCACGGGCCCGCGGCAGGCGATGCAGGCGTTCGAGACCACGCGGTAGCCGGGGTCTTGGAAGAACTCGACCGAGGGGATCAGCGCCACGTCGTAGCGCCCCGTGGCCAGCCCCCCCGCCAGGCGGCTCGGCAGGTCGAACGCCAGCGCAACGCCGGGCTCGCGCTCCAAGCCCTCGACCAGCGGCTTGGTGTTCAGATAGTTCACAGCGCCGACGCGCAGCGAACGCATTTTCAGCTCCTTCTCCGTAAGTGCCTGGGGCCCGCGCGGGGGATTGCAGCGCCAGGCGGACGTTCAAGAGCGGATTATAGCGGCCGCCCCCCAAGGCCGAAAACCCGGCCCCCAGGCCGGCAACCGCACGCTGCCCGGCGAACTTAACCGCGGGCCGCGATTGGCCCGGCGGTCGGGTTGTCAGGCGTGGGAGCGACGATTAGTTTCTAAAGGGTGGGTTTCGCGCCCTCGTTCGGCACGCGCATCGGCCAGGAAACGTCAGCCTATGCCTCCGCTTTCGGTCCCCGTCGACAAAGACGGCTTTCCGCTCCCCCGCAAGCTTTCGAGCGAGCCGGCGCCGCGGGCGCCGCGCGAGTTGCGTCCGGCCCCCCTGTGGGCCAAAGCCGCCGCCGGCATGTTGCTGGTGGGCGGGATCGCGGTGCTGGCCGCGCTGCCCGCCTGGCGTGGCGGCGGAGGTCCGGGGATGGCCCGGCTCCGCATGAACAAGGCGTATGCCCAATTTCAAGACGGCGATCTCCAGGGAGCGCTGCGCTTGCTCGACAAAGCGCACGCCGCGGCGCCTGACGATGCCGAGGTCGTGCTGTTTCGCGGCTGGCTGCGTTTGCAGGCCGGCGATTTGGCCGGCAGCTTGCACGATTTGAATCGCGTGCAGCAGAGCCATCCGCGGGCGCGGGAGGTGTATTCACGGCGCAGCCAGGTCTACCAGCGATTGGGCCGGCATGCCGAAGCGATTGCCGACGCGACCGAGGCCTTGGCGCTTGCGCACCCTGCAGACCCCGAGCCCTACAACAACCGCGCGTATGCGCGGGCGATCGCCGGCGTGGAACTCGAAGGCGCGCTCGACGACGTGCAGCGGGCCATTGAGTTCGAGCCGGAGCCCAACGCCGCCTATCTCGACACGCGGGGTTACATCTACCACCTGCTCGAGCGCCACGCCGAAGCGCTCGAGGACCTCGATCAGGCGATCAGGCTCGCCGAAGCGGAGGGGCCCTGGGGCCTCAGGCCGAGCCGCGCGCGCCACGCCGCCGCCACCGAAGTCGATCTGCGCCTGCACCAAGAGCAACTCTCGGTGCTCTACCATCATCGGGGACTCGTGCATCAGGCGTTAGGGCACGAGGAGCAGGCGAAGCGCGATCTGGCCAAAGGGCAAGAGCTGGGCTTCAACCCTGAAGCCGGCGTGTATTAGTCGTCGGCGCCGCGATGTAGGGTCCGCTGTGCGGACCAGCATCGTTAGGCCAGCGCAATGGCGCGGTCTTCGGCCGGCTCGGTTTCTTTGCCGTCGTGCCAATAGGTGCAGTTGCGGCCGCCGGCCTTGGCGGCGAACAACGCTTCGTCGGCCCGCGCCAGCAGGCTGCGGGGGCTATCGCCGTCGAGCGCGGCCGCCACGCCGGTGCTGATGCCCACGTCGGCGTGCGTCCGCACGGCAGCCCGCAGGCGCTCGGCCAGCAGGGCTGCCTGATCGAGGTGGGTCTGCGGCATCAGCACGACGAACTCGTCGCCGCCGAAGCGGGCCACGACGTCGGTCTCGCGCACCGTCTCGTCGATCGCCGCCGCCACCGATTTGAGCGTCTGGTCTCCCTGCTGATGGCCGCGGGTGTCGTTGATCTCCTTGAATTTGTCGACGTCGAGAATCAGCAGCGAAAACGGCGTTTCGTAGCGCTCGAACAGGGAGAACATGCTGGTCAGAGTTTCCTCGAGCGCGCGGCGATTGCTGACGCCCGTCAGCGGGTCGGTGCGCACTTCGGTGAACGTCAGCAGTTGATCGGCCTGCTGCCGGAGGTCTTGATACGCTTGCGCGAGCTGTGCGGTAAGCCGCTGTGTGGGCCCCAGCACCTGCTCGATCTCGCGGTTCAGGTCTTCCCAAGCGGCCTGCCCCGCCCCCGCGCCTAACTGGCTGACGCGGTCCTTGAACTTGACGATGCTCGATTGGTGCGAGCTCAGGCTTTGGCGAATGGCGTCGGAGATCGTTTCCAACTCGCGGGCCACGGCCTGGGCGCGGCGCATCTCGCGGCGGGCCTGTTCCATTTCACGCTGGCGACCGGTCGCCTGACGACGGCCGATCCAATAGCCGATCGCCGCGACCAGGGCCAGCGCCACGATGCCCGGCAGCGCAAAGGGCAACTCGACCATGACATCCTTCGGGCGTGCTCAGCCGCCCGCTCCTAGAAGCGAAAGATCCGTGCTTGGTGTTCGAGTGCGACCGGCGCCTAGTAGTTCGAGCGCGAACCGAAGCCGCGCATGCAGAAGAATCCGACGATCGTGACCACGACCAGCATCAACAGCGACTCTTGCTTGTCGAGCGAGGTCACCCAACGCATGACGTCGTTGTAGTATTCCTTCCACATGGCGAATCTCCGGCGAGCGCAAACGGCCAGTCCCTCACTAGTGTAGGTCAGGTTCCTCGACCGGCGCGGTTCGGGCCGGACAGACCGTTGACGCAGCGCCGGCGGGCCAGTACATAAGCCGATTCTTCCGAGCCTGCCGACGACGACCATCCGGCGGCTCATGCGTGTTGTCTTCTCGGGCGATCCCTTTCCATGCTCCGCTGGCGGCTGACTCTGGGATGCGTCTTCGTGGCCGGGCTGGCTGGATTGTGCTGGCTCGACGCCCATTCGGCCCCCGGAGCCTGGCTATTTCCTCTATGGATGGTCGTGTGTGGGCTGGCGGCCGACGAACTGTGGCGGCTGGCTTACGCCGCTGGGCATCGCCCCCCGCGCAGCTTGATGATCGCGGCCGCGCTGGCCGTGGGCGGCGCCGGCGGGCTCCAGGTATACAGCCTTCCGTCGCCCCTGCACCTCGAACCGTTGGGCCATTCGGCGGCGGCCTTGGCGCTCGCCGCGATCGTGGCCTTTGCCTACGAGATCGCCCGCTATAAGCAACCGGGCCGGGCGACGGCGAGCCTGGCGACGGTGGCGCTCGCAGGCGTGTACGTGGGCTTGTTCGGCAGCTTTCTGCTGCAATTGCGGCTGCTGGGTAAAGGCCCCCTGGGGCTTTTGGCCCTGGTGTCCTTGATCGCCGTCGTGAAAGCGGGCGACATCGGCGCCTACACCGGGGGCCGCCTGTTTGGGCGCCATAAGATGGCGCCCACCCTGAGCCCCGGAAAAACGTGGGAGGGCGCCGCGTCGGGGCTGCTCTTTTCGGTCGCCGCGGCTTGGCTCGTCTTCTACGTGCTTGGGCCCCGGCTGGCGCCCTCGTTCGCTCCGCCGACCGCGACCGCCGTGGTGGCCTTTGGCCTCGTGATTTCGGCGGCCGGCATGGTCGGCGACCTGGCCGAGTCGCTGCTCAAACGCGATTGCGGGCTGAAGGACTCGAGCGCCTGGATGCCCGGCTTTGGGGGGGTGCTCGACCTGTTGGACTCGATTCTGTTCGCCGCTCCAATCGCCTACCTTTGCTGGGCTGCGGGACTGGTCGGCTGAGCCTAGCCGCCCCGCTTCCGCCGAGCGGCGGGACTCGACCCCGAATCGCGACCTTTGGCACTTGAACTGCGTAACCTGCTGGATGGCTGGCGACGGAGATGCCGATTTGACGGTCGGATGCGATCCTGCGGGCGCGGGGACGGCCCGAGTCGAGCGGCAGGCCCAAGCGCGAACCCCTTATCCAAGAGCAGCTTGCGTTCCCTGCTGGGTTGGTTGATAGCGGGCCGGCGCTAGCTTGGATTATAGTTGAACGAGGTCCTGGAGTTCCTGGGCGGCAGTTGTAAATCTGTCCGCACGCTTGATGTCGGAAGCTACCATCGAGGTCGACGACTCGAAGACGCTCCTCTCGTTGTTCGGGACGCGCGACCAGCATTTGCGGCGCATCCGCGACTCGTTGGGGGTATCGATTTCGGCCCGTGAGAGCCAGATCCACGTCGAAGGCGACGAGGCCGGCGTGGCGGCTGCCCGCAACGTGTTCGAGGAACTCAAGCGGCTCGTCCAACGCAATGGCGGCCTGGCCGCCGAAGAAGTCACCCGCGTGCTCGGCGGAACGTCGGGCTCGGCGGGCGGCGGGCCCCAGCCCGCCGCGATCGAGGTCATGCAGGCGGGGCGGCAAATCCGCCCCCGCACGCCGGGCCAGGCAGCCTATTTGTCGGCGATCCAGGGCCACGACCTGGTGTTTTGCACCGGCCCCTCGGGGACGGGCAAAACCTACCTGGCGGTGGCGGCGGCCGTGGGCGCCTTGCGGCGGGAGCAAATCCGCAAGATCGTGCTCGTGCGGCCGGCGGTGGAGGCTGGCGAGAGTTTGGGGTATTTGCCGGGCGATCTGGCGGCCAAGATCAATCCGTACCTGCGTCCTTTGCTCGACGCCTTGCGGGAGATGATCGATCCGGATCAGATGAAGCGTTTCACGGAGCTCGACGTGGTCGAGGTCATCCCGCTGGCCTACATGCGGGGCCGCACGTTGAACGAAGCCTTCATCATCCTGGATGAAGCGCAGAACACCTCGGTGTCGCAGATGAAGATGTTCCTGACCCGGATGGGGCAAGGATCGAAGATCGTCGTCTCGGGAGACACCACGCAGGTCGATCTGCCGCCCAATCAGCGGAGCGGCCTGGTCGACGCCCTGGACCGCCTGGATGGGATGCAGGGGTTCGCCAGGGTAACATTGAACAAATCGGACATCGTGCGCCATCGGCTGGTGCAAGAGATCGTCCGGCGGTACGAGGAGGGGCCGGCGCGGCGCAAGTAAGCGCAGCAGCCGCCCAACGCAATGGCCAACGGAAACAAGCGCCGCGGTCGGTTCGACCGAGCTGCGTCGCTGGATCTGCCGCCGGGCATGTTTGCCCGAACGGTTGAGTATCTCCGCCGGGGCGACGTCGCCCTGCGGCTCGGACTGTGTCTGCTCACGGCGGTCGTAATCTGCATTGCCACGCGGAGCTGGGCGCCGCCGTTCGCCTATCGCACCGG
Source organism: Pirellulales bacterium (assembly GCA_046349955.1). GTDB lineage: Bacteria > Planctomycetota > Planctomycetia > Pirellulales > JBGAPH01 > JBGAPH01. Next base: position 118,904 of record JAXMBI010000021.1, read on the forward strand.
CTTCACGCCGACGCGCGACATCCTGGCCAACTTCAAGCTCCCCAACGAAACGGCCACCGAAGAAGCGCGCCGCGAAGCGCAGGTGCGCATCCGCTACGTCTACGAGAACGATCCCAAGCCGCTGGTGCAACTGCGGGCGGCCCTGCACAACCGCGTGGGCGAGATGCTCACGGCGCCAGCCTTCAACGAAGAGGTCGAGCGCCGCTGGCTCGAGTTCCTGCCGCGTCCCGCGGAAGGCGCCCCGGCGCCGACGCGCGAAGAACAACAGCAGCAGTACACGCGCTTCAAGGAAGCGCTCTCGGGCGAGGGCAAGCTCGCTGATTACGAGAAGGCCGTCGCCGAGGTCTTTGCCGACTTCGAACGCCAAGGCCTGCTCGAGAAGCTCGACCAAGAGCCGGGCGAAGGCAACCAGGTCGAGATCAGCGTCCATCCGCTCGGGAGCAAGGATTGGCCCCAGGTGGTGCAGGTGAAGGACGTGCGCATCGCCGACGCCATCACGCCGCTGCGCGAGCGGCTGAAGGCCAAGCTGGCCTCGCCCGACGTGGCTGAACGGACCTACAACTGGCTGGCGGGGCAACTCCCCACCACGCTCAAGCTCGATAAAGACGCGACCGCGCTCGAAGCTGCGGAAGCGGCTGAAAAGACGCCGGTTCAGACCTATCCGCTCGGGCACACCATCGCGAAGGCCGGCCAGCCCCTCACGCCGGAGGCCGTGGCCGCCCTGCGAACCGAACACGCGCTCTCGGTCGCCAGCCTCTCCGCCACGCAGGCAGTGTTGCGATTCGGCGCGAGCGTCGGCATGTTCGTGGCGCTATTCACGCTCTGCGGGTTTTTCATCTACCGCCGCGAGCCGCGGCTGCTGTTCGATCTGCGGAAGTTCAGCACGCTGTTGGTCGTGCTCACGTTTTCGGTCCTCGTGGCCACCGTGGCGGCCGACGACAATTGGCGTGCGGAAATGATTTCCGTGCTGGTCTTCGGCATGACGATCGCCATTGCCTACCGGCAAGAGCTGGCGCTGTTGCTTTCGGCGGCCGTGTCGCTCGTGGTCGTGGTGTCGCTCGGCCAACGGCTGCCGGACTACGTGATCCTGATGTCGAGCGTGGCGGCCGCCATCCTCTGCTTGGGACGCGTGCGGAATCGCAGCAAGCTGATTCACGTGGGCATCTACGCCGGCATGGTCGCGTTTCTCACGACGCTGGGCGTGGGCCGCTTGAACGAGCAGCCCTTGGCGATGCCGCTCCTCAGCGACGCCGCCCGCTTCGGCTTGTGGGGCGTGGTGGCCGGCTTCTTGATGGCCGGTTTGTTGCCCAACATCGAATCGTTGTTCGGCATCCTCACCGACCTGCGGCTGCTCGAACTGGGCGATCCCGCACGGCCGCTCTTGCAGGAGTTGGTGCAGCGGGCCCCCGGCACCTACAACCACTCGATCAACGTGGCCTCGATCGCCGAGGCCGCTGCCGAACGCATCGGCGCCCGCGGACTGCTCGTGCGCGTGGGGGCCTATTACCACGACATCGGCAAAATGCTCAAGCCGCACTACTTCGTCGAGAATCAGGGTCAAGAGGCCAATCGCCACGAGGCGCTCGTGCCGGCCATGAGCACCCTGATCATCATCGCTCATGTGAAGGACGGCGCAGACCTCGCCCGGCAAAACAACCTGCCCGAACCGATCGTGGATTTCATTCAGCAGCACCACGGCACGACCCTGGTGGAGTACTTCTACCGGCGGGCCTGCGAGCGCGACAAAGACCGCGATCCCGACGCCCCCGAACTGAGCGAAACCTCGTTCCGTTATCCGGGCCCCAAGCCGCAGACCAAAGAGGCGGCCGTGCTGATGCTGGCCGACGCGGTGGAGAGCGCCTGCCGGTGCTTGGTCGAGCCGACGCCGTCGCGGATCGAGAGCGTCGTCGACGACATCGCGATGAAGCGACTGCTCGACGGCCAGTTCGACGACTGCGATCTCACGCTCTGCGAGCTGCGGACCATTCAAGACAGCTTGGTGAAATCGCTGATTGCCGTGTATCACGGCCGCGTGAAGTACCCGGAAACGCAGCAGCGCACGGCGTAGTGGCGAGTGTCACGGTTGGTTCCCCCCCGGCGACTCGCCGGGGGCTAATGTTTGGCTTGTGACGGCCCGACCCGCGCCTTTAGCCCCCCGTCAATGACGGGGGGTAAACCACCGCCGAAGGCCGCTTGCTGCGAACACGCGCTTGTCAGCCGGCTTACGCCGGCCGCTCGCCGGTGAGGTCTCTGGAAGGACAATCGTGGCCGCTCCCTTGCTGCGCATCGAGCTGACGGACCGGCAGTCGCGGTGGCCCGTCGACGCCGCCGGGCTCCTGCGGGCCGTCGAACTCGTACTCGCGGCCGAAGGCCCCGAGGAGTGCCAGGTGCATCTGGCGGTCGTCGACGACGCGGAGATCCACCAAATCAACCGCGAGTTCCTCGCCCACGACGAGCCGACCGATGTGATCACGTTTGTCCTCGAGCAGGACGCCGGGCGGCTGGAGGGGGAAATCATCGTCAGCGCCGATACGGCCGCCCGCCTGGCCGCCGAGGTCGGGTGGCCGCTGAAAAACGAGCTCACGCTCTATGCCCTGCACGGCGCCCTGCACCTGGTGGGCTACGACGACCTCGATTCTGAAAGCGCTCAGGTGATGCGCGGCAAAGAGGCGTTTTATTTGCAGCAACTCGGCATCGACCCCAGCGCCGCACGCCGCTTTTGAACGGCGTGCATAGCCGCGCCCGGCCGGCCGTCTTAGAATCGGTCGCTTCCGACCCGCGCCGTCTTCCTCCTTGCCGATCGTTCTCGAATGAGTTCCGTAACCGACCGCCTGTCCGCGAATCTGGCCGCTGTGCGCGAGCGGATCGTCGCGGCGGCGCGAACCAGCGGGCGGCCGCCCGAGGCCGTGCGGTTGGTCGCGGCCACGAAGTATGTGTCGGCCGAGATTACCCGCGCGATCGTGGCTGCCGGCTGCCATGACTTGGGCGAAAGCCGCCCCCAAACGCTGTGGGCCAAGGCCGAGTCGCTGACGGCTTTGCCGGAAGTCCGCTGGCATCTCATCGGCCACCTGCAGCGCAACAAGGTTGAACGCACGCTGCCCGTAACTGCGCTCATCCATTCGGTCGACAGCCTGCGGCTGGCCCAGGCCATCGACGAGGCCGCCGCGCGGCAAGGACGACCGGCCGCCATCCTGCTCGAGGTGAACGTCTCGGGCGAGCCCGCCAAGCACGGCTTCACCCCAGCCGATCTCGAGCACCAGCTCCCGGCGATCGCCGCGCTGCCGAACCTCGAGCTGCATGGCCTGATGGCCATGGCGGGGCGCGAAGAGCTGGACCACGATCCGCGCCGCGAGTTCGCGCTGCTCCGCGAACTCCGCGAGCGGCTCGCCTCCCGCGTGCCGGCGCCCGAGCGGTTTCGCGAGCTCTCGATGGGCATGAGCGGCGACTTCGAGCAGGCGATCCTCGAAGGCGCCACGCTGGTCCGCGTTGGCTCGGCACTGTTCGAAGGAATCGACGCGTGATCGAGCTGGCGGCGCATGCCGAAGGGGTGATCCTGCCGGTTAAGGCCGAGCCGGGCTCGCGCCACCAAGGCATCCGCGGCGAACACGGCGGCGCGCTCAAGGTGGCCGTTCGCCAGGCTGCGGAGAAGGGCAAGGCCAATCAGGCCCTGATCGAAACGTTGGCCGCGGAGCTGGGGCTCAAGAAACAGCAGATCGAGCTGCTGTCGGGCGCCACCGGCGGCCGCAAGCGGTTTCTCCTCCGCGGCGCCAGCCAGGCAGCGCTGCAGGCCCAGCTCGAGCGGTTGCTCGCCGCGCTCGACGACGGCCCGTAGCGGTTGTGCCGGATCTCCGCGTGGCCGGCGTTTTTGCCGGTTGTGACGAAGATCGCGCGTTATATTTCCCGGACCGCCTCGCCTGCTCCTCAGGCAAGGGGTCGTGTGTGTCCCTCGCGGAACCTCCCCGGGAGCGCGTGCGGTGGTCGAGTTCTTAGCCGGGTTGCTCGCGATCTTCATGGCCTTGGGCGTCTTAGCGCTCATGGGACACGGGCTGTGGCTCGCTGGAAGTTGGTTTGTTCGGCTCGTGGGTGGCGGCCTGGGAGCGACGGGCGAGCGCCGCTGCCCCCGCTGCAATCGGCTGCTGGCCGGGGCCACCAACTGCCCGGAGTGCGCCCGGCCGTTTCCGCCGCAGCCTCAGCCAGCCGCGAAGCTGTCGCCGAGCACCGCTGGCCTGCGGGGCCTGAGGGGGCACCTCCAGAGATTGCTCGAAGCCGGGGCCATCGACGCCGCTACGCACACCCAGCTCTGCACGGTCATCGCCGAGAACGAACAGCGGCTGCTGGCGGCGGCTCCCCTTCCGGCAACGCCCGTCGCCCAGGTCGTTGTGCCGGCGGTGAAGGCCGAGCAAGCGCCGGCCGTTCCTGTGGCGGAAGCAGTCACCGCGCCGGCCTCGCCGCTCCCTGCTCCGGCTCGCGAAGTCGCTGCGCGCGCCCGCGAGTTTGCTGCCCGCCTGTCGCGGCCTCCCGAACCGCCGGTCGCTCCTCCGCCGCGCCCTGCGGCGAAACCCTTCGCGCAATTGCTGGCGGCGTTCCTGGAAGAAAAGAACATCCGCTGGGGCGAGCTCGCCGGCGGGCTGTTGATCGTCGGCTGTTCGATCGCGCTTGTGATCAGCTTCTGGGCGGACATTGCGCAGCGGCCGTTCCTCAAGTTCGTGGTCTTCGGCGGCGTCACGGCGTCGGTCTTCGCGGCGGGGCTCTATACCGAACGGCGCTGGAAGCTGCCGACCACGAGCCGCGGGTTGTTCGCGATTGGCGCGCTGCTCGTGCCGCTCAACTTCCTGGCGATCGCCGCGTTCGAACGTGGGGCCACCGCGCCGCCGGTGTGGATGATCGCCGGCGAGTTGCTGACGATCGGGCTTTTCGGCTGGTTGCTGACGCTCGCCGGGCGCAACCTCGCGAGCGCCTGGCCGCGGTGGCTGGCCGTTGGCGTGCTTGTGCCCAGCGCGCTGCAGTTGCTCGTGCGGCGTTTTGCCGGACCCGACATGCAGGAGAGCGTGGCCTGGGCGTTGGCCACCGGCATTACAGCACCCTACGTGCTCGCCGGAGTCGCCGCTTCGCACGCGAAGGCTTCGCCCACCGAAACGGGCGACGCTTGGGCCACCGCGCCGCTGCGGCTGTTGGGGGCGACGAGCTTCGCCGTGCTGATGGCGCTCGGCCTGCTGCTCTACAAGTCGGAACAACCGGCCGACACGCTGCACCTGCTGGCGCCGGCCGCCACGCTGCTGGCGGCGCCGGCCTGGCTGGTGGGCCTGTCGCTGTGGAAGCAGGCCCGCGAGCGCACGGACGCCAGCTACGCGACAACAGGGGCGGCGCTCGCGTTGGCCGCCGCAGGCATCTCGTTCGCAGGGGTCGTCGGGTCCTGGCCCAATCCGCTTGGCATGATCGTCGCCGCGCTGGCCACCGCCGGCCTGATGGCCTACGCCGCACTGAGTCTACGTTTGGCCCCCGCTTGGTTGCCGGCGTGCGTGTGCGGCACGTGGGCCTATCTGCTCGCGGCGCAATTGGGGCTCGGACGCATTTCCCTTTCAGCCGGTGCTGGGGCTCTTACGCAAGAATTGCTCTCCGCGCCGACCGGCAACCTGCTGATGGGGCCTGCGTTGTTCTTGGCGGCCGTCGCCTTTGCGCTGCGGCGGAAAGACCATCCGGAGAACGCTGCCTGGATCGAGCGGGCAGGGATGGCCGTCGGCCTGGCGAGCGCAGGGCTGCTCGGTTGGTTCGGCCTGGGGCGCGAAGGAGATCCGTTCGGCGTCACCTGGAGCCTGCTCGCCTATGCCGTGGCGGCCGGCGCCGCCGCCCTACGGCTCAATCGCGCAGGGCTGGCCTCGCTGGCGACGCTCTTGGGCTTCGCGGCGGCGGCGCAGGGCTGCGTCTTCGGCGTGGGACCGAGAATGGGGCTCGAGCACCCCTGGTCGATCGCGCTGCTGTTGACGGGCACGGCTGCCGCGCTGGCCAGCCCGAGCTGGGGGCGGAGCCTAAGTGCGAACGTAGCCCGCAGCGCCTTTGCCGGCGGCGCTCAGCTCGCGCTGACGCTCGTGGCAGCGCCGATTGCGTGGATCGCCGCCACAGAAACCTCGGCTGCGGCGCTGCCGCTGGCGTGCTGGGCCACGGCCGCGTGGCTGACGCTCGGCGTCGCGCGGCGCGAGCGCCATGGCTTTGCCGTCGGGCAGGCCGTTCTGGTGGCGACGACGATCCTAGGCGTCGGCGCGGCGCTCGAAGGCCGCGCCTGGTGGCAGCAAGCCGCCTGGCCTTGGCTCGATCCGTGGACGCTCGAAGCGCTAGCAGCGTCGCTTGCGCTCCTCGCACTCGGCTGGCAGGCTCTCCGCGCGGGAACGCGCCGCAGCGGTTGGGCGGGCTTGTTCGATCAGACGCCCACCCTCGATCAATCGTTGTACGTGCCGGTGCTCGCCTTGGCGACGCTGCTCGCGAGCTACGCGGTCCTCCCGGCGGCGGCGCAGGAGCTGACTCCGAGGCTAGCCGCGCTGGCCATGGGCGCGGTGGAAACGGGCGGACGCGTCGTCGCGCCGAGCGGGGCCTTCGAACTCCACTTTTCGCCGGCCGGGCACTTGGCGGGCTGGGGCGGCTGGGGGCTGGCCGCGCTCGTCGCGGGGCTCGGATTCGCGCAGTGGCGCAGCCGCCGCACGACCTTTACTGCCGAAGCGTTGGTGCTGGCCGCCTGGACCTTCTGCTTGTGGGGCGCCGCGGCAGCCGCGCCCGCCGTGGCAGCCGCCACCGCGCTCCGCTGGCTGACCGCCGGCTTCGTTCTGCTGACGGCCCTGGCTGCCTGGCTGTGGCGCAGCGAGCGCGAGCCCTCGGCGCTGCAAGCGCGAGCTTGGCCCGTGGCGCTTTCGCTGGGAAGTCTGACCTGGTCCCTGATGGGCATCTACGTGGCGGCGATGGCGCTGGCCTATCGCCCGCTGCCGATCGAAGTGTGGCAGGGACTGGCGGTGACAGCCGGGCTGGCAGTGATCGCCGTGGCCGGCGCTGTGGGAGCGCGCTGGACATCGGCCCGGGCTGCCACCGCCAGCGCAGTGCTCGGCATGCTCGGCGGATTGCCGCTGGTGGCCACGGTGCTGTACGCCGTGACGATCGCGCTCGTGGGAAATCCTATCGCAGGCCCCGATCCGGCGAGTTGGATCGGCCGCCTGGGGGTGACGTCGGCCTATGTCGGACCACTCGCGCTTGTGATTGCGGCCTTGATCAGCGAGGCGGTCCACCGACGGTCCGAGGCCTATGCCTTGGCGGCTGGGCTGCTCACGAACGTGGCCGCAACGGCAGGCTATTTGCTAGCGCTGCGCGGCTCGGCCCCGTTCGACGCCGTGCTCTGGGTGCGCCTCGCTCAGCTCAACGCCGCCGTGGCGGCCGGCTTTGGGCTGGTCTGGTGGCTCAGCGCCCGGCGCCGCGCGAAGGAGACGGCCGCCGCGCCGCTGGCCCTGCTCGACGCGCAGCTCCGTTTTGGTGCGGCGATCGTCGCCACGGCGCTCGGCTGCTTGCTGGCAGCGCTCTGGTTCGACCCTGTGCATCTCGCACCGCTGGCAGTGTCGGCCAACGTATGGGGGTGGCTGAGTGCGGGGCTGGCGTTCGCTGCGTTCTTCGTCGCCGAGCGGCAGTGCGGACGACGACTGACGCCTGAATTCGCGTTTGGAGTCGCCGGCCTGACGTTGTGCCTGACAACGAATGCTCTCGTGCCCTGGGACCAAGGGCAGTGGCTCGTTTACCATGCGTCGCTCGTCGGCTGGTTGCTGCTAGCGGCTGGATTTGCTGCCGCGGCAACGTTGCGCGGCGGACGCGAATCCGCGGCGCTCGCCGTCGGGCGGTTCGAGTCCTTGCTGGTGAGCGCCGGTTTGATCGCCTTGGCTTTCGCGATCCGCGCCGTGGTCGACGATCCGCAGGCCCCGTGGTGGAGCGTTGGCGGGTTCGTTGGGTGCGCGGCGCTGGCGGTGTGGTTCGCAGATCGTGTGGCACGGCGCTGGCCGGTGTGGCTGGCCGCGGGGCTGCTGAATGCAGCGGCCAGCCTGGCCTGGTGGCAGCTGCGGGGAGCGGTCGCTCCCAATGCTTGGGTCGAGTTCGCGCTCGTCAACGCTCTGGCGCTTGCCACGCCGGCCGCCGCGTGGCTCGTGCTCGAGCTGCGCTCGATTCGGCCGCGGCTGCCGGTGGGCGCTTGGGGCTTGGAGATGCACCGCGCGGCCGCGGCAGGCTCATTGGCCTTGCTAGTGCTCGTGGCGGTCGACGGGCTTTGGCTCGACGTCTTGGGCCAAGTGCAGCCCGGCGCGCCGCGGCTCACGGCGCTAGCATGGCTGGCCAGCCTGTCGGCGGGCCTGGCTTGCCTGTGGGATGCGCGGTCGCAATGGGGCGCGGCGGGACTTTACCTGCTGGGCATTACGGGCCTGGCCCTGCTGCTCGACAGCCTGAACGTGACCGGCGACCGGCTGGTTTGGAGCGGCGCGATGTTGGCCGCGGCCTACTCCGTGGGGGCCAGCTATCTGTGGAGCCGTAGGGCAGGGCTGATTCAGCTTGGCGCGCGGCTCGGCATGCCGGCGGCCGGCCCGGAGCGGGACTGGATCGTGCCCGCCACGGCCACGCTTGGCCTCGGCGCCGCGGGGCTCGCGTTCTTGGCGGTGCTGACCTTCGCCGACGCAACGCTGCGAATTTCGGCGGCGCAAGCCATTTTGGCGCAGGGTGTGGCGCTGGGACTTTTGGCCGAGGGGCGCTATCGAAAGTCGCTGACCATCGCCGCGCTCGGCGCTGTGGCCGCGGGGGCGGTGGCCATCGGTTGGGCCAGCATTTCGCCGGAGATGGACGCCGCGTGGCTCCACCGGGGCGTCGCATCGATGGTGGCGCTCGCCTTGGTGGCCACCGTCTACGGCCTGGGGCTCAACAAGCTGCTGCGAGCCGAAAACGACTGGGCCCAGGGGGCGCAGCGCGTCGCGCCGTGGCTGCTGGGCGCCGCCGGCGTGGCGCTCGTGCGCGTGTTGGCCACGGAAACACTTTACTTCCTCGACGACGCGGCCGTGCCCATGACGTTGCCGGCGATCGTGGCTGTGGGCGCTGCCCTCGTGGGACTGGCCGGGGCAGCCCTGGCCGCGGCGTTATTGCCGGGGCGCGATCCTCTGGGGCTTTCGGAGAAGGGCCGCACCGCCTATGTCTACGCGGCTGAGACACTGCTCGCGCTCGCCTTCCTCCACGTGCGGCTGACGATGCCTTGGCTGTTCTCCGGCTTCTGGCGGGCCTGGTGGCCGTTCCTTGCGATGTTGGTCGCGTTCATCGGCGTGGGCCTCAGCGAGTTGTTCCGCCGGCTGCGGCAACCGATCCTCTCCGAGCCCCTCGAGCGCACGGCTGTGTTCCTGCCGCTGTTGCCGGTGCTCGGCTTTTGGGCGGCGCCGGGCGAAGGGCACTACTCGCTCTTGCTGCTGAGCGTCAGCGGCCTGTATGCCGCGCTCGCGTTGCTGAGGCGGTCGCTCGGCTTCGGCGTGCTCGCGCTTGTGGCGGCGCATGGCGGGTTTTGGTACTTCCTGAGCCACGACACGAGCCTGCAGCTCTGGCAGCATCCGCAGCTCTGGCTGATTCCGCCCGCGGTCTGCACGCTGATCGGCGCCTACCTCAATCGCGATCGCCTGACCGCCGAGCAGATGACGCAGATCCGCTACCTGGCCTCGATCGTGATCTACGCCTCGTCGACCGCCGAGATGTTCATCACAGGGGTGGCGCAAGCGCCCTGGCTGCCGCTCGTCTTGGCAGGCCTCTCGCTGGCGGGGTTGTTCGCCGGCATCCTGCTCCGCGTGCGGGCGTTTCTCTATCTTGGGTCGACGTTCCTGGTGGTCTCGCTGTTGGCCGTGATTTGGCACGCGGCGCACGATCTGGACCAGACCTGGATCTGGTATGCCAGCGGCATCGTGGTGGGGACGCTGATCATCGCGCTCTTCGCCACGTTCGAGAAGAAGCGCCACGAGGTGCTGGCCCTGGTCGACCGGGTCCGCTCTTGGGAGGGGTAGGCTGAGATGGCCGCGGCTAGTGTCGGCCGGCTTACGCCGGGCCGCTCGCCAGCGAGCGATACTCTGTGTTCAAGGGCAACTTGCCAAAAACGCCGGCCGGCGAGCGGCCCGGCGCAAGCCGGCCGACAACCACCGTTACATGTCCCGCGCCCTTACTGGCCGCTCTCCGCGAGAGTACGATCAACCTCGTTGCTCGCCGGTGGCTCTGATCCCCGGCGAGCCCCCGCTCCTCTTCTCGTTTTCGCCATGCAGAGTCTGCTCATCGCCACCCATGTCGGGGCCCCCATCGATTTCGTGTTCGCCTGCGCGCTCGACGTGCCGCGCTGGCCCGAACGCATTCCCGGCATCAAAGCCGTCGAAGTCCTCTCGAGTGGGCCGATTCAGGTCGGCACGCGGTTTCGCGAAACCCGCGAGATGTACGGCCGCCTGGCGACTGAGGAGATGGAGTTCACCGCCCTCGACCCGCCGCGCAGCTTCACCCTCGAAGCCCACGCTCACGGCACGCATTACTTGGCCCGCCATTCGTTCGACCCCGACGGCGCCGGCACTCGGATGCGGATGGAGTTCGCCGGCAAGCCGGAGAGCTTGTTCGCCCGCATGATGATGCCGCTGGGCTGGCTGATGACGAACTCGGTGCGCAAGCTGCTGCTGGCCGACCTCGAGGCGCTCAAAGGGGCGATCGAACGCGACTATTCGGCGCAGGGATCGGGCCATGCTTCGTAAATCCGGCGCGCTACGCGCCGTCTTGGCCGTCGCGCTCTGCACTTGGTCGCCTTCGCGCTGGGCGCAAGCCGACGATGCGCCGTCGTATCGCGGCGGGATGGTGGTGTCGGTCTCGCGCGAAGCCAGCCTCGCCGGGCGCGACGTGTTGGCCCGCGGCGGCAACGCCGTCGACGCGGCGGTGGCGACCGCGCTCGCCCTGGCGGTCACCTATCCTCCGGCCGGCAACATCGGCGGCGGCGGCTTCATGCTCGTCTACCCGGGCGACGGCCGGCCGCCGGAGTGCATCGAGTATCGCGAAACGGCCCCGGCCGCCGTGGGGCCCGACACCTATGTCCACGACGTCAGCCATCTGGGGCCGCGGATGGTCGGTACGCCGGGCACGGTGCGCGGCCTGGCCTTGGCCCACGTGCGCTACGGCCGCTTGCCGTGGCGCGAGCTGGTGCAGCCGGCGATTCGCTTGGCCGACCTTGGCTTTCCGCTCGACGCGCCGCTGGCGGCCTCGCTCAACGAAGTGCTGGCCGAATCGCAGCAGTTTCCCGAGTTCGTCCGCGTCTATGGCAAGGCAGGCGGCGCCGAGCCCTGGCGCGCCGGCGACGTCTTGAAGCTGCCAGAGCTGCGCGACACGCTGCGGCTCTTGGCCGACGAAGGGCCCGACGCCTTCTATCTCGGGCCCATCGCCCGGCAGATCGAGGCCGAGATGCAGGCAGGCTGGGGTTATCTGTCGCGGGCCGACCTGGCGGCCTATCGCGCGCACGTCCGCACGCCGATCCACGGCACGTATCGCGGTTACGACATCTACGGTCCGCCGCCGCCGAGTTCGGGGGGCATGGCGCTGGTGCAGATGCTCAACCTGCTCGAGCCGCACGATCTGCGTAAGCAAGGCCCGCTTGCGCCCGAAAACGTTCATCTGCTGATCGAAGCGATGCGGCGGGCATTCGCTGATCGTGCCCGTTACCTGGGCGATCCCGATTTCGTGCGCGTACCCGCCCACCTCACGTCGAAGGACTATGCACAGCAACTGGGCCAGGGCATCGATCCGCGCCGAGCCACGCCCAGCGCCGCGATCACGCCGGAGATTGCGATTGCCGCAGAGAGCCCGCAGACGACGCACTTCTCGGTGGTCGACGCCCACGGCATGGCCGTCTCGAACACTTATACCCTCGAGGAGTCGTACGGCTCGCGGGTCGTCGTCCGCGGCGCGGGCTTCCTGCTGAACAACGAAATGGGAGACTTCAACTGGCGGCCGGGCGTCACCGACACGCAGGGGCGGATCGGCACGCCGGCCAACGTCGCCGCCCCCGGCAAGCGGATGCTCAGTTCGCAAACTCCCGTGGTCGTTGCCCGCGAGGGGCGCGCGGTGCTCGTGACCGGCAGCCCCGGCGGCCGCACGATCATCAACACGGTGCTGCAAGTCGTGCTCAACGTGCTCGAACACGAGTTGCCGCTCGAGCAGGCGGTGGCCGCTCCGCGCTGGCACCATGCCTGGTTCCCCGACGTCGTTCGGTTCGAAGGGGCAGACCGGCCCGAACACGCCCCCCTTTTGGAAGAGCTGCGCCGCCGGGGGCACCGCGTCGACGCCCGGGCAGAACCCCAGGGGGATGCCCATTCGATCGCCATCGGGGCCGATGGAACGCTCACCGGAGTCGCCGACCCGCGAATCAGCGGGTTTGCGGCGGGATTGGAGGGGCGCCCCGCCCCCCGCTGATGCGCGGGGCGAACTTGGCCGATACTTAAGGGCGGGGAGCGCCCTGCGCAGTCCGCAGCTTCTTGCCGACGGGCCTCCTGGTTGACGGAGCAACCCTTGATGACGGCCTGGACGTTCCGCCCCTGCCGCCTTGCCCCCGCCGCCGCACTCTTGGCCGGGCTGTCGGGCCTGCCGACGCTCTCGGCCGATGAGACCCGCTACTACGTCGAGAACGGCGTCACCTATCGGGAGACGCGGCAGACGCTGCAGCACCCGGTGCAAGTGACCGAGATGCAGAACCGCCAGCAAACGGTCTGGCGGCCGCGGTTGACCAGCGAAACGCGCGAGGTCACGCGCAGTTGGTATGTGCCGATCACCGAGTATTCCTGGCAGCAGCGCTGGGAGCGCGGCTGGAATCCCTTCTCGCAACCAGTGCTCACGCAGCGCTACGTGCCGACGACACGCTGGGAGTTGCGGACCGAAACGGTCAAGGTTCCGGTCAACCGCTACGATTACGTTCAGGACTCGGCCACGGTGCAGTCGCCTGTGGCGGTGCAGCGAATGGCCGAGCGGCAGATCATCACTCGCGTGGCGATGGGGCCGGCGGCGCCCTCGAGCGGAGGCGCCAGTTCGAATCAGGTGGCCGGCGATCCCTTCGCCCAACCGGCAGGACGCGGCAGCGTGGTGGGAAGCGGCGCCGCGACCGGCAACGAGCAAACCAGGACGGCCGCGCGGACGACGGCCGCCCAAGCCCGTTAACTCAGCGGCGCAAATACAGCCGGCCGATCATCCACATGGCCAGGCTCACCGCCACGGCCGTGGCCACCGCGAGTATGTTCAGCCAGAGCATGGGTAGGCCCCTGCTTGTCGGGCGCTAGGTGTTCTTGCGGCGCGGAACAAGGGGCGCCGCTTTCCTGCCTGAGCGCAGAACGGCGGCCCGTGTTACACGGCTCACGGGCTTTGGTCTCGCTTTGCTATCGCCGAACAGCGCCGCCGGTCCCGCACCGCCCCCAGGCAGTTGGCGACGATCGACCAGAGGATGATTGCCCCGAACACGATCACGCTGCCCATCGGCGCCACGAAGTCTCTCATGGATGCAACTCGCCCACTGGCAAATGACTCTCTTGGTTGGCTGCCCCCGCCGAACCTCAGGCACGGTGCGTGCCAAGCGGCAGAGGCTGGCGAGTCGCCGCGGTTCGTCGTCGCGGGGCTACGGCGCTTGCCGGCAATCGGTATCAGATTGATGACACACGCCATCCGATTCGCGACAGCGGGCAAGGCGCGACCGAGCTCGCGGGAGAAGGGCAGCGAGCGCGCTGCGGTGAAAGGCGCGGGCCCTTTCCGGCCGCTCTCGCAGCCTTGCTAAACCGCCATCTGGGTGGTTCGGAACGTCATCTGCAACAACCTTTCCGCGGGGCACATGAAACTCGAGCGGAGGGTTGTCTCATGCGTCGCGCTAAGATCGCAGCCGGGTTCCTTGTCTTTGCGCTGCTCTTTCTCCCCAGCGCCCAGGCACAGATGGGCTTTCGCGGCGGCTTTGGTCGTGGCTTCGGCGGCTATGGAGGCTACGCGCGGTACGGCGGCTACGGCTACCGTGGCGGCTACGGCTTCGCCCCGTACCGGAGCTACAGCTACGCCTACCGCCCCTACGTCGGCTACGGCTACGGATACGGATACGGCGGCTACCCTGGCTACTACCGGGCCACCCGCTATATGGGCTACGGCGGATATGGGGGGTACGGCGGGTACGGAGGGTATGGCGGCTACGGCGGCGCCTACATGCCCAGCTACGGATACGGCGGGTGCTACTAACCGCCTTTCAGCCGGTGAACGAGCGGGATCGTTTGCGGCGGCTCGATAGTGTCCCGCGCTCGGGCCGCCGGGTAACGCGCGCAGGGAGTTCCTGAGCAGCCGAGCCCGCGCCTCATTGCCAGTCGCCCGCGCCAAGCGGCTCGCCGCCGGCGCGGGTGTCCATGGCGCGCAGGATGTTGAGATCGGTCCCTTCCCCAAGAAAGTGGACGGAGCCGTCGAGCATGACTTGCTGAGCGCCGCCCGGATGATGCGCGTAGCGATCGTGAACGTTGCCGCGGTTGACTCCGCGCTCCGCTCCGCAGAACCCGCCGGAAGCCAGCGCCCATCCGCCTGTCCCTTCTCCGCGGACAAAAGTAAGAAACGCGTCCGGGTCGTCAAACCCTGCCTGCAGGTAGGGTTGATACCAGGTGGGGCGCAGTGCCCGCTCGACCAGCATCGTCGTGTTGGAACGGCCATCCTCAACCAGCGACAACGAGGCCGGCACGAGCGCCCTGACGATTTCCCAAGCGCGCTCGTTCTCGTCGCTATTGCCTCGCCAAGCGCCGTCGGTGCGGCCGACGACATCGGCCGAGCAAAACACAGTGTCGTAATCCACGGCGCCGGTGGCCACGCGCGACAGCGTTTTGTTGTCGGAGTAGCCGAGAATCGTGCGCGGGTAACCCGTCGTCGACGGGCACTGGAACCCCTTGAGCACCAAGGCGATGCCCGCTTGGTTGGCGGGGTCCATGGCCCCCTTCGTATAGTCAAAGGCGTCATGCACCGACTGCTGTTCGAGGAACGGCAAAATGGTGGTCATCCAACCGAAGGACTGCCAGTCTTCCATGCCGGAGTTGGGTTGGCTCCCTGGGACCGCCGGCGTGCCGGCAGCGCTCATCCGCGTCCGCCACGTGGCCGGCAGGAACTGCTCGTTCCGATCTGAGTACTGGATGAGCGCCAAACCGAGCTGCTTAAGGTTGTTGGCGCACTGCACCCGCCGCGCCGCCTCGCGCGCCGCCTGCACCGCCGGCAGCAAGAGCGCGATCAGAATCGCGATGACGAAGATCGCCACCAGAACTTCGACGAGGGTGAACCCAGGTCGCCCGCGCATTGGCCCGCTCATTGCCAGTCGTTGTCGCGAATCGCCTCGCCGCGTTCGCGGGTCAGCAAGGCCGCAATCACGGTGGGACTGACTTGCTCGCACAGAAAGTGAACCGAGCCATCGCACAGCGCCGCCTGACAGCCGCCGGGGTGAAAGGAATAGGCTCCCACGGCGTTCTCCACATTCACCTTGCGGTTGCCGCCGAAATGGTCGAGCTCCATCGACAGCCAGGGGCCGCACGTGGCGCAGTCAAGCTCCCGCCCGTCGATGCGCACCGTGGGCATGCCGGCGCGCTCGATGATCAGCACGGTCTGCGACAACCCGTCGCCGATGTCGCGGAACGAAGCGGGCTGGCCCTGGCGTTCCTTGTCGCCGTCGCCCGGATCCCCCGGCAGCCAGGCGCCTGGCCAAACCCCGCCGACGTCGGCCAGAAAATCGAGAATGCACACCGCCGAGTAGTCGGCGATCGCCAGGCGGACGGTCTGCCCGGTTCTGAGCTGCCGCTCGATCGTCCGGGGGAAACCCGGCGTCGTGGGGCACTGATGCTCGGCCACGACAACGGCCGAAACCACCAAGTTCTTCGACGACAGGGCCGAGCGGCCAAAGTCGATGCCGTCGTGCAAGGTCTGCCGTTCGTGGAAGGGGAGCAGAGTGGCGCGCCAGGAGATGCTGTCGAGCTGTGAAACGGTCATCAAACTGCGCGGACGCTTGCCGCTCTGATCGAAGGCCGTGCGGATGAACGCCGGCAGATGCTCCTTGTTGGCCGTCGAGTAGGTGTGAACGGCCAAGGCAAGCTGCTTCAGTTGGTTCCCGCACCCCAGCCGCCGCGCCGCCTCCCGGGCGGCTTGCACCGCCGGCAACAAGAGCGCGATGAGGATCGCGATGATGAAAATCGCGACCAGGACCTCGACGAGGGTAAAGCCGGCTTTGTGCATTCGCTCGTGCATGGTCGTGTTCCCGTTACCAGGCGCCTTTGCTGATCGCTTCGCCGGCCTCGCGAGTGAGCATGGCGATGAGCGCGAGCCGGTCCGTCGACTCGCTCACGAAGTGGACCGATCCATCGCAGGCGACCAGATTGATTCCGGTCGGATGAAAGCCAAACATCCGACTGCAGTTACCGCTGTTGATCATCGGCTCTCCCTTGCTGATCAAGACGCCTGTGTCCATGAAGGGCCACGCACCAATGTAGTTCTCGAGACCATCGAAGCCGCAGGACCCCTGCTTCTGTGATTGAGATTGCCGAAAAGCGTTTGGCAGACTGGCCTGCTCGACCACGAGCGCGGTGTTTGAGAGACCATCGGTGATGTCGGTGAGCCTTGCCGGCAACAGACCGTAGGTTAGCACCGGCTGGCCTCGGAGATATGTGGGAGGGCCGTAGAATGCGCCAGCAAGCTCGTCAGGCGCCTTATCCGGGCCGGCTGCGGGAAAATCGACGGTTGATACGGCTGCATAGTCGCGAGCCCCCATGAGGGTGCGAACGAAGAAGTCGCCGCCGCCTGACTGACCGTAAAGGGGCACTCCCTCCACAAGGCGCGCGTAGTCGGGAGTGCTCGGGCACTGAAACTGGGGATATCGTGTCCCCACGACGGTCTTCAACGCCTCCGGATCGCCCACCAAGCCATTCGCGTTTTTTGCCGCTTTGGTTGCGTCGAGAAGATTGCCCTGTTCGAGAAAGGGCAAGATCGCCAGCCGCCAACTCCCGTTGGGGATGGTTCCGAGCATTACCTTCAACGGCGGAAGGTAGCCGCGATTGCCGTCGGCGTAGTTGTGAACCGCCAACCCAATCTGCTTCAGGTTGTTGGCGCACTGCATCCGCCGCGCGGCTTCTCGTGCAGACTGCACCGCCGGCAGCAAGAGCGCGATGAGAATCGCGATGATGAAAATCGCGACCAGGACCTCGACGAGCGTAAACCCACGCCGGACCATCGCCTGACCTCCGCGAGAACGCACCAGCCACGGCTCGATTCTACAGCGGCCCGCACTGTGGCACCACAACGGCAGCGTGTGGGTTGCCGCATGGTTCGGATGCGAACGGTTTGCGGTGCAAACGCCACCGGCCCGCTTCGGCGGCTTACGCTGGTATTCTCCTGACACCCGGCGCGGTCCCCCTGGACGAATCGGTCTTGCGATTCGCGGGGGTCAAGCGGATGCTCTTGGCGGTTGGCCCCTTCGTCCACCTTGGGAGATGTCATCATGCGCGCTGCCGTGATCTTCGTCGTTCTGTTGCTTCGTTGCTGCTTGGCCGTGGCAACGCCGGTGGTGGACCTCTCGAACGGGTACGACCCGCCGATCGGCTCCGGGCAAAGTCCCAAGCTGTTGGCCCCGTTGTACCAACCGGCGCTGGTGCAGACCTTTACCCCGACGAGGTCCGGCGCCCTCACCCAAATCGATCTGCTGCTCGCCGACGACCCGGTTCCGCCCGATCCGTTTGGCTCGGGAACTCAAATTCCGCACGGCTCGTCGGCGCTGGTGGGCGTTTGGAGCCTGGACGGGGGCACGCTCGTCGACGAGCTGGCGGTCACCACGATCGACTGGTCGGAATTCCAGGCGTGGGACGCGTCGACGTCGTCCGTCGTTTGGACCGACGGCCCGTTCCGGAGTCCAGCCGCGGTGACGGCCGGAAAAACGTACGCGCTGACGATCACGCCCGTTGGCAATCTCCAAGGGCTGTTCGTGTTCTATAACAACGCCGAAGGAGGGTTTCACTCGAGCTACGAGCAGGGCGCGGCGGGCTTGGCCGGACCAAACCTGAACGGCGCGGCGATCAATTTCGCCGGCCCTTTAGGCGACTTGCCGGTCGGCCTGTCGCTCGACCTGTCGTTCCAAGTTTGGATCGACCCGAACCCGCATCCGCCGGTGGCAGGCGACTTGAATGGAGATGGCTTCGTCGATCTCAGCGACTTTGGAATTCTGAAGGACAACTTCGGCAAGCCGGGGCCATCGTCGGTAAACCAGCCGGTTCCCGAGCCCTCCACGTTTCTGCTCGCCAGCCTGGCCGCGGTCGGTTGCGCGGCGGTCTGTACCCGGAAGCAGATCCCATTGACCGCCTTCGCCTTTTCCCATCTGGCAACGACTACCCCTCAGGGAGCCGCCGGCTCTTCACCAGCCGGACGACGCTCGATCCGTAGAGCGAGGCAGCCCCGCGACGCATCCAGTCCTGTGGCAACCAACCCACGCAGATCAGATTGATCCACCGTCGCCCTGTCCGACCGTGTCTCCTCGGCTGCCCAAGCAGCCATGCAGCACCTCGCCAAAAACACGCATCCACACCCCTAGACGGGTCCAACCATATCAGGGTGGGGCAAGCGAAGCGCAGACCCACCGCTCGCCGCCGAGCGGACGGCTCGCCCGCCCCAATTTCTGTCCTTGCGTGCTAAGCTGAACTATCGGCACCACGCGCGCAGGCGTATCCCCCATGTCTAGGCTCCGCACCATCGCCGCCAGCGTTCTGATCCTGGCTGTTCTCGCGCTGATCTTCATCGACGGCATTCCCGCGCGCGGCCTGTTCCACGACCGGCTCCGCCAGCGCGTAAACCCTCTTCTGTACGCCACCGGGCTCTATCAAGGCCCCTGGTCGGTCTTCACCCCACGGGTGGACCGCGAGAACCATCACCTCGAACTGCATATCGAGTACGACAACGGCGAGAGCGTCGATTGGCGTTCGCCTCCGTGGAACGATCTTTCGACGCTCGACAAGCTCACCCGCTTCCGCGAACTCGAGTACCACGAGCGTCTGTTCGCCGCCAGCAACCGGCCGGTGAGGGCGGCCTTCGCCCACTTCATGACCAAGGAGTTGCAGCCCACGGCCACGGCCAAGCCCATTCGGATCGTCATGACGTATCACTACTCCTCGACCGAACCGCCTGCCAAGGGCGATCATCAGCTGCTCCCCGCGGCGAGCGGCCATCCCAACGTGATCACCCTCTACTCCGAGGGGCCCGCACGATGAGCGAGCCCGCCAGCCTGCGCTCGGCGTTCGGCGCGCTGAAGCGCTTCTTCTTCGCGCCGCAAGACACGCTGGCCTGCGATGTCGTCCGCATTGGTTACGCAGGCGTTTTGCTTTGCATGAGCCTGCTCGCCTGGCCGCAAGCCCGCGTCTGGTTCGGCGAGACGGGCGCGCTTCCCTATGAAATCTCACGCAGCGTGGCCGGCAGCCCCGGCTGGACGGTCTTCACGCTGCTGCCGCACACGGACCTTACGGCCTATGTCTGCCTGGCGCTGCTGATCCTGCAGGCAGGGCTCTTGCTGCTTGGGGTCTGGTCGCGTTTCCAGGCGGTGTGCCTCTACGGCTGGTTGCTGTCGTTCCACAACCGCAATCCGCTGATTCTGGATTCCGAAGACGCGCTGCTCCGTGTGCTCGGCTTCCTCGTCATCTGGATGCCGCTCGGGCACACGCTGTCGCTGGGCGCCTGGCGGCGGGGACGGCTTGCGTCGCTCGTCGAGCGGCCGGTGTGGGCGCTGCGCCTGCTGCAGATCGAAACATGCTTGGTGTTCGCCGGGTCGGCGCTAAGCAAGCTGCAGAGCGACGACTGGGTCGACGGCACGGCGATGTACTATGTCTCGCGGCTCGACGACCTATTCGGCCGCTTCCCCACGCCGGCGTTCGTTTGGGAGTCGCTCTTCTGGATGAAGCTGCTTACCTGGGCGGTGATCGCGATCGAGGCGGCCGTGCCCGTGCTCGTGTGGTTCCGCGAGACCCGCTGGTTCGCCCTGGCCGCCGCCGTGCTCATGCATCTGGGCATCGACTACACGATGAACCTGTTCGCCTTCCACTGGATCATGCTGGTGGCCTGGAGCAGCTTCGTGCGCGGCGAAGACTGGCGGGCCTTGGCGGCCAGGTTGCGCGGTTCGAAGAACGTAGGCAGTGACCGAAGTGACTAGCGGCGGCGCTTGCCGAACGCCAACAGGGCAAACAGCCCCAGGGCGCCCATCACCCAGCCGGTCGGTTCGGGCACGGCCGCCGCGGCGGCGTCTCCGAACGAGTTCTTGAAGACGCCGAAGTCGTTCAAATCGACCTGGTGATCGCTGGTGAAGTCTCCTTGCGAGCGGCGCGTTCCCAGGCCGAAGTTGCCCTGCAGCGCGGCGTAGTCGGCGTTCGTCACGAGCCGGTCGAAGTTGGCGTCCCCAGGCACGCTGTTGTCGATCGCCAGTCCAATCGGCAGCGCGCCGGCCACCGTGAACTGCTCCTGCCGGTTCGAGCCGTTGAGGTTCGCCTCGATGATCGCGCCGCCGGGAAAGGCCGACCAATAGAGCTTGCCGGCCGCGGCGTCGAGCGCGAGGCCGCCAGCCACGTCGGGTGCAATCACCGAGATGTTCGTGCCGTCGAGATTCGCGCGGTTGATGTTGGCGCCCGCCTGCGCTTGGGCGTCGAAGTTGGTCCAATACATCTGGTTGCCCGCGGGATCGAGCGCCAGAATCGAGGGGAAGCCGATGTTGCCGATCGCCACCGTTTCGACGTTCGTGCCGTCGAGGTTCGAGCGGCGAATGGTTCCGCCGCCGCCGACGTTGGTCCAGTAGAGCTTGCCGGCGGCCACGTCGAGGGCGAGCGATGCGGAGCCGATGGCGGAGGTCGTCAGCAGTTCGAAATTCGATCCATCGAGATTCGCACGGTGGATCGAGTTAGCCTGGCTGTCCAGGATGTAAAGTTTGCTGCCGGCCGGGTCGACGGCCACGGCACTGGGGCGCGAAAGTCCTTGGTCGATCAACGTTTCGGCGTGCGAGCCGTCGAGCCAGGAGCGGCGAACCGTGGCCGACTGGGCTTCGGCCCAATACATGTAGCCGGCGTCGATGTCCAGCGCGATCGAGCGTGCCGATCCTGGCGTGGCGACCAGATCGATCCGATCGGCCCCGCTCGTCGTCGACTGCTGAATCTTTCCGCCCTGGCCCGTGGACCAATAAATGTTGGCTGCCTGGGCCGGCTGCATTCCGCACAGCAACAGCGCGACGGTTAGCCCGAACCGGTAAGGAGAAAGCATGCTTATGCGCCCTAGCGGCCCCGCCAGCGAGAAGAGACGTCATAACCCCAAAATTCAGCCTAATCGGAGCACCGGCAGGCGGCAAGCAGCGGGCGCCAGGGCGGAACGGAACGGCGGACAGGCGGAGGCCCTGGCAGTGCTTGGAATGCCGAGATTTCAGACCGTTGCCTCGGTTTGAGGACTGGGGCTCGGCCGGTCGATCTCGCGAGCCGTTGTCAGCCCGAGAGCGACTGGACAGAGGCCGTAAAGCCCTCTAGAATCTCACGTTCCCGCGGGGGCTCGAGCCCCCGCAAGGGCAGGGGGCGGTAGCTCAGTTGGGAGAGCGCTGCGTTCGCAATGCAGAGGTCGAGGGTTCGACTCCCTTCCGCTCCACTTTGTACAGCAACGACTTAGCACGACCTACGGTCGGAAACTCTGCACGATTGCAGAGGAAAAGTGCAGACTTCGGCCTCTGGGCTACCCTTACCCGGAGGCCATTTTCATGCGCGCTCAGCCCTTCTTCCGCAAGCAGACCCGCAGTTGGTATCTCCAACTCGGGAAGAAGCAGATCAACCTTGGCAAGGATCGGGCCAAGGCATTCGAGGCGTACCACAAGCTGGCCCTTCAGGGCTCGCAGGGCGCCGCCGACAACGTGACGACGATCCTCAGGGCCTACGTGCGGTTCGTCCGCAGCAATCGAGCTGACGCAACTTACCG
>JAXMBI010000022.1:0-139581 GCA_046349955.1 Pirellulales bacterium
TTCGTCCCCTTGAAAGGCGAATTGCCGGGCCTGAATCTGCGCCGCCTGAGGAGGCAGGACGCGGAAGTTGCCCGGCCGCTGTGGGAACTGGGCGGCCAACGGGAGCACCACGCCGAGGAGCGTCAGCAGGCCTGTTGCGCGGACCGCAAAGCGAATCGAGCGAGTACGATCCATCGAAGGCATGCTCCGTGTGAGGACCCGCGGCTGCGCCGGGTGACGGCCACCCGGGCTGCGGTGATGCGGGCTCGAATCGTTCGAGCACAGGTAAATCTCTGACGCGCTGCGCGGCTTGCGCGAGCCGAAAAAGCTCGGCAAAAGCCGGAATCAAATCTAGCTTAGACGGCTGAACCGGACCTTCGCAAGCAGCCGGGGCCACACAGCGGCGACGCGACTTCTACGCAGAAAGCCGGGGTTTGGAGCGCGACGAGGGCGATTTGCGGCAGCGCCGTGCGACCGGCGCAGCTTGCGTGCGCGGAACGAGCGGCACGGTCTGGCTGGAAAGTTTGCGGGGGGAAGTGAATTCTCCGATCGGCGAAGACGATAGGTTTCCGTAACCTAGTGCGGCTGCGGGAGGGGCAATTTTTCCCGAGATTTTGCGGCCTGCCGCGGTCGGGAAGGGTTGCATTTTCGCCAAGGTCGTCTTTAATCATCCCGTCCTGAATTCGAGGCCCGTTCCTGAATTCCCGGATGGATCAGTCACAACCGAGTCCCAAGCCCCACGAGGAGGGTCCCACGAAATGGCCAAGGCCCCAGCAAAGAAGGCCCCGAGCAAGACCGAGATCTTCAGCAGCATTGCGGAATCGACCGACCTGACCAAGAAGCAGGTCGCCGCAGTGATGGAAGCCCTGGTCGGCGAGATCAAGAAGAGCCTCGGCAACCGTGGCCCGGGCGTGTTCCAGATTCCCGGCCTGGTGAAGATCGAGAAGAAGAAGATGCCGGCTCGTCCGGCCAAGAAGGGCGTGCCCAACCCCTTCAAGCCTGGAGAGCTGATGGACGTTCCGGCCAAGCCGGCGTACACCAAGATCAAGGTTCGGCCGCTGAAGAGCCTGAAGGACATGGGCTAGTTCGGCCGGCCGGTCGCCTGACTCACGAGGCCAGTTCCTCCTTTTGAGTGAGCGGCCGCCAGGCGACGGACGTCTGAGGCGAGCGCGCTCCGCAAACGCGTTGATTGCGGAGCGCGCTCTTGCCGTTTCTTCCCCCTCGAGCTTGCCGCGCGGGCGGCAGATTCCTTCGAGGAGCGTGTGATGCTTGCGGAGCCGACGGCGCCGTCCAACAGGGGCGTTCCCTGGCGGAACTCCCGCCCAGGCTCGGGCGTCCAAGATCCGCGGCTGCCACGCGAACAGAGTGCGGCGGTAGCCGGGCTGAGACCGGGACAATTAGGGAGAAAAAGCTGCTTGGCCTCCGGCTGCGATCTTGCAGCCCTTGTCCAACTGGCTTAGGCTAACGAACGTCGTCGGAAAAGGCCCTGAGATCCGCAACGCCGGCGACCTCCCCCCCCGAAATGTTGCTGCTCAACGCCGCGCGTGCGCCTGGTGGCCCTGTGGCGCCTGCCTCGTCCATCGTCGAATTCTGAACAGGAGCAAGAGGAATGTCTCAGCCCAAGCGTCGGTTGCGCGGGTTTACCTTGGTTGAGCTGTTGGTGGTGATCGCCATCATCGGCATCCTCATTGCCTTGCTCCTGCCGGCCGTTCAATCGGCTCGCGAGGCGGCTCGCCGCGGCGCTTGCCTCAACAACCTCAAGCAGTTGGCGCTGTCGATCAGCCTGTACGACGACCAAAACAAACGGTTGCCCCCCGGCAGCACCGGCAAGGCCAATGGCAGCGAAGGCTCCTTTTCGTTTCCCTCGCCGTGGTCCGACCCGACCGGCGGCAGCGGGCTGCCCTGGGGTCACTACAGTTGGGCCGCCGTGATTCTGCCCTTCATGGAAGGGCAGAACATCTACAACTCGATCGACTTCACGGTCCAAGCTTACGCAGAGTCCCTTCCAGAAGATGCAGGCTGGGGCAAGGAACGCGGTCCGGCTGGAAGCCCCAAGAACAAGCTCGCCGCGCAGAGCCAACCGGCGACGTTTGTGTGTCCTTCTGCGCATACGGCCTTGAACCTCAGCAGCGGGTTGCGACGCCAGTCGATGTTCAAGGACTACGGCATCAACGCCGGCTCCGGCAACGACGGTTGTTGTGCGGAGCGCAACGGGCCGCACGACGGCTTGGCCTGGGTGCGCAGCTCGGTGCGGCTGGGAGAGGTCCTCGACGGCACCAGCAGCACCTTTCTGTTCCTCGAGTTCGCGCACAACGCGGGGCACAGTTGGTGCTCGCCCGAATGGGGGACCAACCAGTTCTTCTGGGTCCACCATATCTCGCAGGGCTACGTGACCGCGGCCGAGTACGGCGGAGCGCCGCCGTTCCCGCCCAATACGACGTTCCCCAACACCCGCGGCGCCTTCAGTGATCATCCGGGCGGTGTGAACGCGGCTTATCTCGACAACCACGTGGCCTTCATCAGCAACAACATCGACACTCGGCTCTACTCGCGGTTGTTTACCCGGGAAGGCCAGGAAGTGGTGCAGTTGCCCGAGTAGGCGCCGCCTCCGCTGGTTCGGTCGTTTCTTCGCGCAAGACGCACGTACGTTTCCCCGGGAAGGGCTCGAGATGATGGCTCGGCGGTTGGTCGCACTGTTGGGAGTGGTGGTTCTCTGTGCCGGCTGCAGTCAGGAGGGGCCGGACATCGTGCCCGTCACCGGCAAGGTCACGCGCAACGGCCAGCCGGTGCCCAAGCTGTTCCTCAGCTTCCAGCCCGACGACGGGCGGGCAAGCTGGGCCACCTCGGATGACGAGGGGAACTTCGAGCTCGAGTACGACTCGACGCACAAGGGCGCCCGCGTGGGCAACCACACGGTGACGCTTCTGCATCGCCCGGCCTCGATCGACGAGGAAATGAAGATGAACAAGGGCAAGGCCAAGCTGCATCCCGATATGAAGAAAATCTTGGCGAAGTATGGCCCGACCGGCACGGAAAAGCTGCAGGTGACCATCTCCGCGAAGCAACAGCCGCTCGATCTCAAGCTCGACTAGGGTTCGGATGCGTTGACTGGGTCTGCGGCCTTCAACTCTCGCGTTGCTCGATGAACGTTCCTCGCGCCCGGTTCGCCCTCGTCGCAGCGCTTTTCGCGACTCTTGCCCTGGGCTGTGGGGACAGCCGCCCCCAGATCATTCCGGTGCGGGGCACGGCTACGCGCGGCGGCAAGCCGGTGGCGAACCTCTACCTCGACTTCCAGCCCACGAGCGGCCGTAATAGTTGGGCCTTTACCGACGACCAAGGGCACTACGAGCTCGAGTACGACCAAGGCGTCATGGGGGCGATCGTCGGCGAGCACACGGTCACCGTGTCGCTCAAGCCCAAAGACCTCGAAGCGGAATTGGCCCTGCAGACGGGACAGTTCAAGTGGTCGGCCGATGCCCAAAAGATCGGGGCCAAGTACGGGGCCGGTTCGCCGAACCGCAAGAAAGTGACCGTGGCGCCGGGCAGCGAAGTGATCGACCTCGAACTCGACTGAGTCGGGCTCGCGGCCGAGCCCCCAGCGATCACGCAGCCAGGGCGCCTTCACTGTGAGCCAACGCACGAAGATCGGCTGGCTCGCCCTCGCCCTCCTGCTCAGCGGCGCCGCGCTGCTCACGGGGATTGGCGGAAGCCAATCAACCGCGATCGCCGCGGCGTTCTTGCGCGTGGGCGCCGTTCTCGGCGCGCTCTGGCTGGCTTATGCCGAGCTGTCACGAATCCCAGCGCGGCTGTGGCTCGCCAGCGCGGCGGCGCTCGTGGTGTTCGCGGCGCGGCCGCGCTGGTGGCCCGTGGCGCTGGCGGTGTTCGCGATTGCTCTCCTTGCCCGGCCAGCGCGCCGGCGCGGTTGAGCGGTCGGCGCGCGCGAGTTCGCCAGGAGACGGCAGCTCCTGGCGAACGAACGAGACGCGGCAACCGCCCTACTGCTGGACGACCTGCAGCACGAAGACCGAGGTCAGGTCGCCGATCGGAGAAGCCCCCAGGACCACGAATTGCCCATACGGCGCGTCGATGGTGCTCGACAGGCTGACCAAGCTGTGCGGCGCAGCTTGAGCGTTGTTTGCGTCCTTCGGGGCGGGGCGATCTTCGCGGACACTGAGATCGAGCGTGAGCCGCGGGTATTGCAGGTGCGGCTGCCAGACGAGCTCGCCGGCCACCTCGAAGCGCGTGGGCGCATCAAGAACCGGGGTGCCCAGAAGCGTAAACGTGGTTCCGCTCACGTTGACCAACGAGTTGGCGACCACGCGGAGGTCCTCAATGCCCAACTTCGCTAGCGCCCCGACCACGGGCTCGAGATCCTTGGCCGGCGCGGCGCGATCTCCCTTCAACCCCGAAACCAACCAAAGCACGCGCACTTGCACCGGCGGATGATCGGGCCGAGCCGTGGGCAGAGCAGCCGGATTCGCCACGGAGTCGAGCCGCTCGATCAGCGCCGCGGCAACGCCCAACGATTCGTTGTCGCTGGACAGGATGAGCGAGTTCGTCCGCTCGTCCACCGCAAACCGACCTTTGCCCAAAACGCCTTGCAACACCAGCGCCAATTCCTGCGCTCGGGCGTTTGCGAGCTGAAAGACTTTGAGGGACGGCTGCGGCGTCGGCGTCGGCGTCGGCGTTTGGGCCCATCCGCGGGAGACGTGCGCCGAGCCGAGGCCGACGGCCAGAACCAACAGGGAAGCGAAGCGCAATGTTCGGAGGTTCATAAGAGGTCTCGTGAAGGAACGAAGGGGTGAATGGAAGTGGAGCTTTAGGATCCGCCGAGCGGCCGCGCTTCCAGCACAGGGTAAGTCCAGACGATCGTGACGCGCGGATCGTTCGATTCCAGCGGGCGAGCAATCACGTTGCTGCTCAGTTGTACGGACACGGTGGCCGACCTTGGCCCGGCGGCCCCGTCCGGCGCCGTGGCGGTGGCGCCGGCATCGCCACGCTCGACGCGAGGCCAAATAAACCAAACGACGGCCAGCAGCAGGCCAGCAAGGGCGCCTCCCCGCACGAAGCGCCGCACTCGTAGCCGCCGTTTGAAACGCAGACCCAACGGCGGCGCGGGCTCGAGGTCGGCTGCTTGCCCGAGCAAGCCATCGATCCGGCGTTGCAGGTCGAGTGCGTTCTGACAAGCCGTACAGCCCGCAAGATGCTCGGCGAACATCGCCCGATCTTCGGCCGTGAGCAGAACGAGCAGGTAGGCGTCGAGTTGATCGCAAACTTGGTTCATGTGCGTTGCCGTTCCGGAATCAAGTGAGCCAGCCGCTCGCGCATGCGTTTGCGGGCTAAGCACAGGCTGGCCTTCACGGCGTCGGGTGACGATTCGAGGGCGTCCGCCACCTCGGCGATCGACAGTCCTTCGCAGGCATGCAAATACAACACTTCGCGCTGCCGCTGCGGCAGTCCGTCAAGTGCGGCCAGCGCCTGCTCGACCAACTCCCGCTCTTCGAGCCCTCGTGCCGGCTCGGCGGGGCAAATCACGGCCGCAGGTTCGATCAGTTCTTCCTCGGTGGTCGATCGCCGCCGCAGCCGATCGCGCCACAAGTTGGCTACGATCTGAAACAACCAGGCGCGGGCGGCGTTGGGATTCCGCAGCCGGTCGCGGCCGCGCCAGGCCCGCAGCAGCGCGTCTTGGGCCAGGTCCTCGGCGGCCGCGCGATCGCGCGTCAGCCGCAGGGCAAAGCGGTAGAGACGGTCGGCGTGTTGGGCGAGCAGATCGTTCACCGCGCGGCTCTGGGGCGGCCGTGGCCGGGGACTTAGGCATCCTGGCTGTTAGACGCCCGGGGCAGGCCAAGGTAAAGCGCGGCGAAGCCAAATCGGCCCCGGGCCCGTGCCTGGGGGAGGCGGCCTACCCCGCCATGAGGGTTTTGCCTGACGAGTTCGCGTCAAGACGGCTTTGCAGAAAACCGGTTTTGTTGCAGCCGGGGGGTGGACGGAGTACCATCAATTCTTGAAGCTGCCAGCGATCTGCGTTCGTAATGCGGAGACGAGCCCCGAGCGCCGACATCTTTTGCAATGGCTCATGCGCTTCGGCCGATGGGCCAAGCCGCTCATTTCTGGTTTGCTGAGATCAAGGATTCCCCGTGACAATCCGCACGTATCGCGTCGCTTGCTCCGCGTCGTTGTTCGCCCGCCTGCTCGCGGCAATCTTGGCCCTGGGTTCGACGTCTGCCCTGGCCCAAAACAACAATGCGAACAACAACGCCAACAATAACAACAACAACAATAACAACGGCAACAACTTCAATAACTTGAACGGCGGCGCGCTGGTGCCGTTCGTGCAGACGCGCCAAGTGGGCGGCATGCTCATCGACGCGGGGGGCGTGCTGCAGAATGTTGAGGTCGATGAGCGCAACGCGCTGCGGCAACAGCGCATCATGGCGCTGCAGCCCGCCGTAGCCGATTTGGACGCTCCTGCCGAGCTGCGCAAGGTCTCGCTGCGCAAGCTCGAGGCGGCGATCGCGCACCATCTGAAACACGAACAGGGCCCGCTGCCCGACGAAATCCGCTACCTGGGTGGGCTGCAGCGGGTGCGTTACGTGTTCGTCTATCCCGAACAGGGAGACTTGGTGCTTGCCGGGCCCGGCGAAGGCTGGAAGGTCAGTCCGGCGGGCGAAGTCGTTGGCAACAAGAGCGGCCGTCCGGTGTTGCAGCTCGAGGACTTGCTGGTGGCGCTGCGCACTGCCGCGTCCGCGAGCAACACGGTCATTAGCTGCTCGATCGAGCCCACCGAAGAAGGGCGCCGCCGGCTCGAAGCCCTCCGGCTCACGACCATCGGCAACCCCACTCAAACGCTGACGCTGATGGAGCAGCAACTCGGCCCGCAAAACGTTCTCGTGGGCGGCGTGCCCGGCACGTCGCGCTTTGCGCAGGTGCTCGTGTCGGCTGACTATCGCATGAAGCGGATCGCGATGAAGTTCGATCCTTCGCCCGTGAAAGGCCTGCCGAGCTATCTCGACATGGCGAGCCCCGCAGCCGCCACGCAAACGCCCCGCTGGTGGATGACCACCAGCTACGAGCCGCTGCTCAAAGACCCGGAGGGACTCGCCTGGGAGCTTCGGGGCCAAGGGGTGAAGGCGATGACCGAGGAGGACGTGTTCGTCGATGGAGTGCGGCAAAAGACGGGCAAGAAGAACGCCCAGGCCCAGAAGTGGGCCGACCTGATGACCCAGCACTTCCAAGAGCTGGCCGCTCAGGACACCGTCTTCGGCGAGCTGCGCAATTGCATGGATCTGGCGGTCGTGGCCGCGCTGATCACGCGCGAGAACCTGGGCGAAAAGGCCGGCTACAGCATGCCTCTGCTGCTCGACCAAGGGGAGCTAGCGGTCACGCTCTACGAGTCGCCCAAGACCGTGCATTCGATGGCCAGCGCCGTAAAGAAGCGCCGCACGTGGATCATCAGCGTCTCAGGGGGCGTGGAGCTCGATTCCTTCGGCGTGGCGGGCCGTCAACAAGCCGACGCCGCCCTGGCCCCGTTGCGGGCTGACGCCCTGGGCGGCCAGCAGGACCGCTGGTGGTGGAACTAGGGGCGGGCCCAAGCTTTCGCGGTGGTTGACCGCTTGCTAGCGGCGCCTCTGGGCAGAGTGCTGGGAACGCTGGCGGCGGCCCATCTTCGTGGCTGACCTCGCCGCGTCCCCCTTCTCAACTGGCCTTTGCAGTCCAGGTCAGATTTGGTACCTACCCCGCTTCGCAGGTGCGATGGACCGCGCCCGCGCTAGGGTCGTTCGCTTCGTGAGGGCCTGTCCGTGGCCGCCGGGGCGTCGATTCGTACCCTGACTCTTCTTGGTGGAGACGTCGGCATGCGTCGAGTATGGATTCCGGCCGTGGCAGGTTCGCTGGTGCTCACGGCCGGTCTGATCGCGATCTCCTATGATCAGCGTGGCGCAACGCCGGCCCACGCGGCCGATGTGGCCGGCCATGCGGTGGCCGCGGAGCCCGAAACGCGCGCTGCGAGCGCGCAGCGGCCTGCGGCCGAGCCGCCGACCGACGCCTTTGGCGGCGGCTGGGACGCTGGTTACGGCGCTGCACGCGAAGCGGCTGCGGCGCCGCAGGCGACCGAGACGTCGCGCGAGCTGGCGCCGGCGAGCGATCCCCATGCGGACGAAGCGCCCGCCGGCGATCGCGCGGCCGAAGACGCCTCGTACGCCGAACAAGAGCCGGCTCCGTCCGCACAAGAACCGCCGGTCATGCCGCCGCGCACGCGGCCAAGACAACTCCCGGCAGGCGGCGCCCTCGCACAAACGCCGGCCCGGGAAGCTCCAGCGGCGCCACGCGGCAAGCCGGTTCGAGCCGCCGCGGCCGAAATCGACGAAGAACCTGCCGCCCCGGCCGAGGCCGAGGCCGAAGAGGGTTACGCCGGCGCCCAGCCGTACTCGGCCGAACCGGCCCCCGCTGGCGGCGCCGACGCCTTTAGCGGCTCAGATTATCCTGCCGCGCCGGCTACCGGCGCCCCCGCCGAACTAACCGAGCGTGCGTCCCCCGGCGCGCATCGCCCCCTGGCGGCCGCCACGCCGGCCGCTCCCTCGTTCGACGAGGGAACCGGAGAGCCTGGCGCCCGCGACCTCGAGGGCCTGCAAGCTCCGAGCGTGTCGATCGAAAAGATCTTGCCGGTCGAAGTGCAAGTCGACAAGGAAACCGAGTTCGTCATTCGCGTGCGCAACAACGGGGTGATCCCCGTCTACAACGTCGAGCTGCGCGACCAGGCGCCCAAGGGCGCTCGCCTGATTGGCACGACTCCCTCCGCTTCGCGCGGACCCCAAGGCGAACTGCTGTGGCAGTTCGATTCCTTGGAACCCAATGCCGAAAAGCTGGTCAAGATCGCGCTCGTGCCCATGGTCGAAGGCGAACTGGGCAGCGTGGCCAGTGTGGTCTTCGAAGGCCGCGCCTCGGGCCGCACCAAGGCCACGCAGCCGGCCTTGGCCATCGAAGTCGACGGCCCCAAAGAGGTGCTGATCGGCGAGCAGGTGCTGCTGACGATGAAGCTCTCGAACACCGGCAGCGGCGCCGCCACCGGCGTGGTGCTCGAGGAGTCGATTCCCGAACAATTCACCCATCCAGCAGGCAAGGAGCTCGAGCTCGATATCGGCATTCTCAAGCCGGGCGAGAGCCGCAAGGTGGAGCTCAAGCTTACGGCGACCAAGGCCGGCCGCGTGAAGAATGCTCCCACGTTGCGGGCCGACGGCGATCTCAAGGTAGCCTACGACATCGACCTCGAGGTGCTCGCGCCCGATCTCAAGGTGGCCCTCGAGGGTCCCAAGAAGCGGTTCCTGGAGACGCGGGCCACCTATACCGTGAGCGTGTCGAACCCTGGCACGGCCACGGCCAAGAACGTGGAGCTGATCACGTATCTGCCCAAGGGCCTCAAGTTCGTGCAGGCCAATAATGCGGGCCAATACGACGCCGCCAAGCACACCGTGCAGTGGAACTTGGTCGAGTTGCCGGCCTCCGAGACCGGCGACGTGACTTTGGTCGCCGAGCCGGTCGAGCAAGGCGAACAGAAGCTGCGGGTCGAGGGCCGCGCCCAGCAAGGGCTCTCCGATCAGGTCGAGGAGACGGTGCTGGTCGAAGGGTTGGCGGCCATCCTCTTCCAGGTCGTCGACATGAACGACCCGATCGAGGTCGGCGGCGACACGACCTATGAAATCCGCGTGACCAACCAGGGCTCGAAGGCGGCCACCAACTTGCAGCTTGTGGCCCTGCTCGACAACGGCATGACCTTCGTCAACGCCAGCGGCTCCTCGCGTCATGCGGCCAAGGGACAGAGCGTCGAGTTCGAACCGCTCAAGGCCCTGGCCCCCAAGGCGGAGACCACCTACAAGGTCCGCGTGCGAGCCGACGCCGAAGGCGATCTGCGCCTTCGCGTGCAGGTGCTAACCGCCGAGATGCGCTCGCCCGTCACCAAGGAAGAGAGCACCCACGCCTACGGGGCGGAGTAGCACTCGCCCGAGCGATCGGCGACGCCAGCCGCACCGCAATCACTTGGCAACGAATCATCCCCAGATAGCCAATCAGTGGCTATCTGGGGATTGTCTTTTCCAGGGACAGACCTTCCCTAAGTTCTTTGCCAGGAAAGTATGCCGGCGGTAGGATGGGTAGTTCGAGGCATGCTGCTCGAAAGCTCGCTTTGCTCCCCGAATCTGATCGACTCGGTCCGGACGCATGAAACGGAAACTGGCCTGCGCGGTTGCAGTCATTCTCACCTTGGTCGCGGCTGGCGCTCTGTATGCCAAGCGATTGAGCGTGGCCGAAGAGGTGCGGCGAATCGTGACTGCGAGTTGTGTTACCTCGATTGCCGTATCAGCCGACGGAACAACTCTTGCGACCGGTGATGAAGAAGGGAAGGTAACCTGGTGGGACATCGAGGCTTGGACCCCTCGAACACGCGTTGCAACCGAGGGCAACGGTCGCATCGGCGTCCTTGAGATCTCGGCCGATGGCAAACTCGTGGCTTGCGGCTCCGGGTCGGGCGGCGTTGTCGTTCTCGACACAGCAACCGCGTCGCAAGTCTTCCGCGGGAACGTCGACCTCCAGTTGTCGGACCTGTCGTTTTCGCGAGACGGTCGACAGTTGGCAGTGGCCGGCCGAAAGTCAACAGGGAGTGCTGTCGATCTCTGGCAGACAGGCGACTGGACCCGAAACCCAATCTTGTCAGATTCTACCGAAGACATCACCGCAATTCAGTTCGCAGCCAGCGGAGAGTCACTGTTTGTGCAATTAGATGGCCTGCCTTTGCGTGAAATCGAGCTTCCAAGCGGTCGTTTGCGCAGGACTTTTGACGCGACGGAATACGGCGAACCAACGCTGGCTGCAGACAAGGATGGGGCCTTGCTCATTGTGGGAAGTGCGATCCTCGAAATCGATGGGGGTACGACGTACGGCGTCGACGTTGTTGACCTTAGCGCGTCGAAGCGACTTCAGCGAATTCCCTTTCAGGGAGGGAAGCTCCGCTATTGCGACGGCAATCGGCTGCTGGTCGGCGTCTCTCATCGGCCGAATACGATCCCGAACGCCGTTAAATCGATGGTGGTTGGGGGAAGCACACTTCATGTCTACGAAGCCGAAAGTGGTCGTGAGTTGCTCCGGCAGCGGTCGCGCGACCAACTTAACGATGCAGCGGCGCTTCCCGAACAAAACCTTGTAGTGGCCGTTGGCTGCGATCGTCCAGGGCGCGGCGTTGTTGTGGTCTATCGCGTCCCACAGACTCCCGAAGGAGGCAAGTAGGCAGCGTATCGAAAGAGAACCACCTATTCCTCCCGCAGCCGCTCCTTCAGCCGCGCCACGTCCGAATCTTTCCACCCCGCCGGCGCCGTCACCGCGATCCAGGCGTCGATGTAGCTCGCGGCGGCGAAGTTGTGGCCGTAGCCGTGGGGCACGCTCGTCGCCAGCGGCAGGTCGAAGGCCACCTGCAGGAACGTGAGCAGCGGCCACCAGGAGAGATAGGGCGACACGTCGGGCCCGCGCTCTCCCACCAGCCACTCCGGCCGGCGATAGAGCAGATCGGTCGAGAAGAAGCTCATCGGGTCGCTGGCGTGCTGAATGTACACCAGCCGCATCGGCCCCCAGCGGCGGCCCCCCATCGGGAGAACGTTCTCGCGCCCCGTGAACCGCACCATCGAGCTGTCACGAAACGTCGGCAGCCACACGGGCGTGCCGGGGTTGCGGCCACGGACGGCGTTCGACCAGACCGTGCTCGGAAACGGCGGCCCGCTCCACACCGCCCCTTGAATCGGATCTTCGAACACGGTGAACAGGTCGGCGCTCGCCGCCGAGCCGAGCGCCCCCAGGCTCAGCCCGTGCAGGTAGAGTTTCGGGCGGCGGTCCTTGGGCAGGCTCGTCCAGTGGTTGTAGACCGTGTCGAACAGCACCTGCCCGGCTTCGAGCGAGCGGCGCGGATCGACCATGATCGTGATCCAACTCGGCAGGTAGGAGTATTGCATGCTCACGATCGCGGTGTCGCCGCCGTGCAGGTACTCGAGCGAGTCGACCGCGCCCGGATCGAGCCAGCCGGTGCCGGTCGGCACGGCGACCACGAGCAGCGAACGCTCGAAGCCGCCGACGCGCTTCAACTCCTCGAGCGCGAGCTTGGCCCGCTCCTCCAAGCTGTCGCGCGAGCGCATGCCGGCGTAGACACGGAGCGGCTGCTTGGCCGGCTGCCCGCGAAAGTCGGCGATGTCCTGCTCGGTGGGCCCGCTGAGGATGAACGTCTTGCCGCGGCGGCCGATCGTGTCCCAGGGAACGAGCGAATCGGGGCCTCCGCTGGCCGTGGCGAGCGTCGGCGCCGGCAACTCGTCTTCGACCACCTTGTCGATCTCGAGAAAGATCGAGTCGGCTGCCCGCAGCGCGAGCCGCGCCACCACGCGGTTGGCGATCAAGAAGACCGCCAGCACGACGAGCGCCGTGGTGACCACGTAGGAAACCCTTTGCGGCACGAGCGCCTGCACACGGTGGTGGACGAACTGCCAACAAAGACCGATGGTGCGCGCGAGGGCGATGAGCAGGACCGCAGTCACGAGCGCGATCAGGCCCACGCACATGGGTACGCCGTTTCGACCTTCGGCATCTCCATCAGCCGGCGCAGCGAGTTCTGCCAGACCGTGGCCCTCCAGAGCACGATGACCACCAGCAGCGCTACGGCGGCCGACGTGGCCCACTTGCTAGTTCGCTCGAGCCTGCTCCCCGGCGGCCGCAACTGCAAGAAGCGGTAGAGCCACACACACGCCTCGCCCAGGCCGTAGCCCACGGCCAAGGCAAAGCCCGATATACCCTGCACCACGAAGCGTGCGGCAAGAGCGACGGCGTGAGCGAGCCGGCGAACAAGAGCGTGGCGAAGGCCAGGCCGACAAGGAGAACTTGGCCCAGTAGCGGCCAAGGAGGCGATCAAATTCAACCGAGCAGCCGCTGGGCTGGGCTAGGCTGGAGGAGAAAGAAAGGAGGCGGGGTTGGTCTATCGCGGGCAGAGGGGCCCAAGCTCGGGAGTGACGGCTCTACGAGTGACTGAGGCATAGGCGAAGTGCTGAGCGTTCGAGTACCGCCCGCACCATGCACTCCGCCCGTTTACGCAGGTCGGGCCCCTTTCTCAACCTCACGCGTAGGCCCCGCCCTACTCCAGCGGCCGCCGCGTATCCGGGCTCACGAAGTGCCCTTCGCTGAGGAACCGCAGCGGAAGTCGACACTTGGGGTCGGTCATCATGAACGTGTGGTTGACTGGCAGGACGGGCAGTCGCGCCCCTCTAGCTTCAAGCTGCTCTACGCCCAGCCGATCCGGTCGTTGTCCCCCTTGAGCAGCGGGCCTGGCCCGCGCTCGCCGCCGCAGCCGCCGGGCGATGATGCTGAACTCGACACCGCGGCGTCGCCAGTACGCGGCGGCGGTTCGTGCCAGGCTTTGCCGAGCGTTTGGCCGAGCGGCCGCCAACCCATTCGTAGACGGGCCAGCGGTCGAGTTGCACCGCCAGATCGGCGCCTGGCTGGGTGGCCCGAGCATGAGCCAATCCGCTTGATCTCGGTTGATCGCCCTGTTCGCTGGTCACCGAGTTCGTGGTCCGCCAGGTAGTGCCGGATCACCAGGTTCCCAAGCCGTGGGCGTACGAAGCTGATCTCCTCGACTTTGGGGAAGCCTGGGTGAGCACTTCGCCGAGGTGCTTGGCGTGCCCAGCTCTACCTCGGCCTCGCGGTGGGTAGCCCATGTAGTACACCTGGTAGCCCCCTTGCTCTTCCAGGTGCTGCCCCATGCGCAAAGCGAGCCCCGCGTGCGGAATAGTCCGTGGAGCAGCACCACGCGGCCGCGCATCGGCTGCAAGTTTTGCTCGCGCTTGATCGCTTCGAGCCGTTCCGCACATTGCTCGAAGGTTCCGAGGCGCAGGCGACGTGCTCTGCCGAGCAGCTGCAATGGCCCGTGAGCACGCACTGCTGAATGCGCCGGAAGAGCCGGCGGTCGGCCCAGAATTGTTTCCCGCCTAAGGTCGACATCATCGACTGCGCCCGCGGCTGGCGCGGCCTCATCGGCCCGCAACCCGGCGAGACCCATGAAACCTAAGCAAGGCGAAGATCAGCTCCGGCCAACGTCCAGGCTGCATTGCCAACTCCGTGCCTAAGGAGAGAGGATAACGGCTCGAGAGACTAGGCGGCGTTGTGAGGATATAACGCGCGGCGCCGACCGTTTTTTAACCAAGAGCTCGCAATCGCGGCCAGAATGCTGGCCGCTAGCAACCAGTTCGGCTAGACTGGGGCGTCGTCGGGCGATCTGGGATGACTGCCGATCCTGCCTCAGCGCGCTTCCCCTTTACGACCCTCGACCGGAGGCGGCGATGGCTCGACGCGGCCCTTTCTCCTGCGGCTGGCGTGGCTGGGCGCCTGGTCGCGCTTGCAGTGTTCGACGCCGCCGAGGACGACGCGCTCTGGTCGCCGCCGTCGTTCGCCTCGCCCCCGAGGTGAAGGACGCTGCCTGGCCGCGGAATGAGATCGACCGTTTCCTCCCCGCCAAGCTCGGCAACTCGGCCGCCAGCCGGCCCTGCCCCCACCGCCAGCGGCTCATTCGCCGCGCCGGCTTCGACCCCGGGGGCTGCCCCTTCGCCCGAGGACGCAGGCGTTCGTGGCCGACGAGTCGTCCGACGCCTACGAAAAGCTCCTCGATCGCCTGCTTGCCAGCCCCAACTACGGCGAGCCGCTGGGCACGGCACTGGCTCGACATCGTGCGCTACGCCGACACCAACGGCTACGAGCGCGACGCCGAAAAGCCCGGCTCGGCGCTACCGCGATTGGGTGATCAAGTGCTCAACGCCGACCTGGGCAATCTCTACGACCGCTTCATCCTCGAGCAGCTCGCCGGCGACGAGATCGAGGGGGCGACCGACGACACGCGTGTCGCCACGGGCTTTCGTG
Source organism: Pirellulales bacterium (assembly GCA_046349955.1). GTDB lineage: Bacteria > Planctomycetota > Planctomycetia > Pirellulales > JBGAPH01 > JBGAPH01. Next base: position 14,911 of record JAXMBI010000022.1, read on the forward strand.
ATCGGCACGTTCGACGACGAGCCCAATGACCCTGCAATACAAGCCTGGAGCAGCTCGACGATCTGGTGCATGCCACGGCCAAGGCTGTCGGCGTATGCTCGGCTGGTCCGCTGTGCCCGCTGCCACGACCACAAGTTCGACGCGATTCCGCAGACCGACTACTACGCGTTCCTCGGGTTCTTTAGCGGGGCGGGGCTTGGCGAAGAGATCGCCTTGTTCGGCTAAGAAGCAAGGCGAGCCGGGCGCCAGTGGTGAAGCTGCTCACGGCCGGCGATCTCGCCGCGAGGCCGATGTCGTGCCGGTCGGCTTCACGATGGTCTGCGGCAGGACGCGCGATCGACCCGCCGGAGGAGAACGCCAAGACTTCGACCCGCCGCACGCAGTTGGCCCGCTCGCCGACCCGCAACATCCGCCACCGCCCGCGTGATGGCGAACAGGACGGCTGCATCACTTCGGCCAGGGGCTCTGCTGCACGCCCGACAATTTGGCGATGAGCACGGCGCCAACGCACCCCGAACTGCTCGATTGGCTGGCGGCCGACTTCGTGGCAAGTACAAGCGCAGAACAAACGGCTGCACAAGCCGATCATGCTCGGCTGCGGTATCAGATGGACTCCACGAATCCGTACCGAGTCCGAGCATTCGGCCGTCGATTTCGCGAATGAGATGGTATCGCACCAACCGCCGCCGGCTCGAGGCCGAGGTGCTGCGCGACGCGATGCTGGCCGCCGAAGCGGAGAGCTCAACCCCCAGGCAGGCGGCCCGGGTTCTTCCCCTGGTCAGCGCCGATGCCTGGAGGCCTGTCGATGAAGGCCGCGGCCTGCCGCACCTCGCCGGCGGAGGAGCAGCGCCGCCGCACGATCTACATGTTCACCAAGCGCTCGCTGCTTTCGCCGCTGCTCACGGCCTTCGACTTCGCCGACACCACGCAGCCCTGCGTGCAGCGGAGCGTGACCACGGTGGCGCCCCAGGCGCTCGCGCTCCTGAACAACGAGTTCGTTCACGCGCGGAGCACGGCCTTTGCTCAGCGCGTACGAAGCGAGGCCGGCCCCGCGCTCGATGCGCAGATCGAGCGGGCGTGGTGGCTGGCCTTGGGGCGAGCGCCGCGCGAAGCGGAGAAGCTGGCCGCCGCCGAACATCTCGCCGCGCAGCACGCCCGCTTCGCGGCTTCGCCTGCACCGGCCGAATCCGCCGCCAACGCCAACGCTTCGGATGAGTTGGCCTTGGCCTCCCTCTGCCACGTGCTCTTCAACCTGAACGAGTTCGTCTATGTCGACTGATCGCCCGGCTGGCAACGGCCGCCGCCTCTTCCCCTGCGGGCAATCGCGGCGCGAATTCGTGTGGGAGATGGGCGCGGGATTCGCCGGCCTTGCGCTCTCAGGGCTGCTCCAGGCCGACGGCTTCTTCACGCGCCACGCCCGCGGCGCAGAACTCAAGTCGGCCACCAAGGTCGACGGCCCGCTTGCCCCCAAGCCGCCCCACTTCGCGGCCAAGGCCAAGAGCTGCATCTTCTTGATGATGAACGGCGGCCCGAGCCACATCGACACCTTCGACTACAAGCCGAGCCTGAAGAAATACGCCGGGCAAACCCTGCCGCCGGACAAGAGCTTTACCAACTCCGGCGGCCGCAAGATGGGCTTCCTCACGCCGGCCTGGCGAGAGTTCCGCCCCGGCGGGCAGAGCGGGCTGATGATTTCCGACTACTTCCCCAAGGTCCGCGAGCACGCCGACAAGCTGGCCCTCATCCGCTCCTGCCACACCACGAGCCATGCCCACGGCTCGGCGCTCGTGGCGATGAACACCGGCAGCACGTTCATCGGCCGGCCCTCGCTGGGGAGTTGGGCCGTGTATGGGCTGGGGAGCGAGAATCAGAACCTGCCGGGCTATGTGGTGATTCTCGACAAGCGGGGCGGGCCAATCAGCGGCCAGCCCAACTGGGCGAGCGGTTTCATGCCGGCCTCGTTCCAAGGGACGCTGTTCCGTCCGGTTGGCGATCCGGTGCTCGACCTCCGCGGACCGGCGCACGTCTCCCGCGAGATCCAGCGCGCCCAGCTCGATCTGCTGGCCAAGTTGAACCAGGAACACCTCGTTGCTCGCCCTGGCGGCGCGGAGTTGGCCTCGCGGATTCACAGCTACGAGTTGGCCTTCCGCATGCAGGCGAAAGTGCCTGAGGCGGTCGACCTGAAGCAGGAGACACAGGAAACGCTCGACCTCTACGGCGTCGGCCAAGCGCCTACCGACGAGTTCGGCCGCAACTGTCTGGTCGCGCGGCGGCTGGTGGAGCGCGGCGTGCGGTTCGTGCAGCTTTACTCGGGCGGCGGGCACTTAGAGGAAACGTGGGATGCCCACGAGAGCGTGGAAAAGAACCACGGCCGGCATGCGGCCGAGGTCGATCAGCCGATCGCCGCGCTGCTCACCGATCTCGAGCGCCGCGGGCTGCTCGAGAGCACGCTGATTCTCTGGGGGGGCGAATTCGGCCGCATGCCGTTTGCCGAAGGGGAAGGGGCGCCGGGGCGCAATCACAACCCGTATGGCTTCACGATGTGGCTCGCCGGCGGCGGCGCCAAAGGGGGCGTTTCCTATGGCGAGACCGACGAGTTCGGCTTCGCCGCGGCCGTCGACAAGGTCCACCTGCACGACCTGCACGCCACGATGCTCGCATTGCTCGGCATGGACCACGAGCTGCTCACTTACTTCCATCAGGGGCGCGAGGAGCGGCTGACGGATGTGTTCGGGAACGTGATCGACGCCGTGATTGGGTAGGGGCGGGCGGCAAAGCGCCCATCAGCGCAGAGCCGAATGCGGTCCCTCACCCCCGGCCCCTCTCCCACAGGGCCCACAGGGAGAGGGGAGAATTTCTGGCTCCCTCTCCCTGTGGGAGAGGGTTGGGGTGAGGGCCGGTGACGTTGCCTACTCACTAAGACTCCTTTGACTCCGACACTTCCGGCTTTATCTCCTTTCGCGGCCCCGCCGCGAGTCCCCCGGCCAAGCCCGCCAGCGCCCCGGCCACGCCCATTTCGGAGCCGCATGCTGCAGGGATTCCCAAAGAAACTGCTGGCCTGCCCCCGCGCCGCCAAAGACGCCCAGCAGCGACACGCAGGGCATGAGCACCAGCTCGAAGACGACGGCCGAGAGCAAGAAGCCGGCGATCATCCCGCGGACCGGTCGGCCCAGCCCGCCGGCGATTGCGCCGACGAGCAGGCCGATCGCCGCCGAGGGAATGACAAACACCAGCAGGACACTCTGACCGAGATGGAGTCCAACCCGCGGCGGCACGGGCCGCCGCGTTAACCAGAGCCGCCGACGGCGGCGCCAAGGAGATTTGCATGGCTTCTTAGATTCCGCAACCTCACTCGTTGAGGTCCCACAAAGGAACGCCCCAATAGATTGCTGCGGCGATGCCCATGCGACCAGGCACATGCCTAGCGATTGTACCTTCGGCAGTCCGCGCGGCCGAAAGATCATTCGAGCCAGAACGATGCCCGCAACGGAGCAGCCCAGAAACATCGGTTCGAATGCGAGGTTGCCCAAACCCTTCTGTCGCAGCGACTAGCGAGTGCCGCTGCCCAACTTACATAGGGGAGCGTCAAAACCACCAGGTCCGCGATTGGTCTGCCGCACTGTCTTCCAGCGCAGCAGCCAATAACCGGCCGGAACGACCGCCGGAAGGAGGTGGACGTGCGCAAAGAGGGAGAATAGCGGCAAGACGTCGAAGAATTCCGTAAGCGTCATCGACGCACTCCTCCTGGAAAAGCCCTACTGGAGGAGGCGAGCATTCGATCGAGATATAACGCGCTCGGTGGGCGGCGGCCTACCGCGTCAGCGCCATGTTGTCGCGGTGGATGATCTCCGCGTAGGGGCAGTGCCCTAGGGCCGCCGCGATCTGGTCGCTCTTCAGGCCCTTGATCCGCAGCACGTCGGCCGCCGAGTAGTTGCTCAATCCCCGGGCGAACTCGAGCCCCGCCGGATCGCGGAGCGCCACCACGTCTCCCTTGGCGAAATTGCCTGTCGCGTCGGTCACGCCAATGGCGAGCAGGCTGCGCCCCTGCTTTTCGATCGCCTCGCGGGCGCCGGCATCGAGGGCGAGCACGCCGCGGGGCTGGGCGGTGAAGCCGATCCACCGCTTCCACGAGGTCACAGCCTGCCCCTGGGCCAGGAACAAAGTGCCAACCGACTGCCCGGCCAGAATCGCCCCCAGCGTGCCGGGCTCGCGGCCGCTGCCGATGATCACGTTCTCGCCGGCGGTGGTGGCGATGCGGGCAGCCTGCAGCTTGCTGGCCATGCCCCCCTTGCTCATGCCCGTCAGCTCGTCGCGGGCGAGGCGAAAGATCGATTCGTCGAGCTTCGGCACGACCGGAATCAGGCGGGCGCCTGGCTGACGGGGGTCGCCGTCGTAGAGGCCGTCGACGTCGGAGAGCAGCACGAGCAGCGGCGCGCGGATCAGGTTCGTGACCATCGCGGCCAGGCGATCGTTGTCGCCAAAGGTAGTCTGCAACTCGGCCACGCTCACGGTGTCGTTCTCGTTGATGATCGGCACCGCGCCGAACTCGAGCAGCGCGAGCACGGTATTCCGCACGTTCAGATACCGCGTGCGGTCGTCGACGTCTTCGGCCGTGAGCAGAAGCTGCGCAGCATGCCGGCCATGCTTGCGCAGCGCCTGGTCGTAGGCCTGCATCAAGTGGCATTGCCCCACGGCGGCCACTGCCTGCAGGTGGGCGAGATCTGCCGGCCGGCGATCGAGCTCGAGCTGCCCGAGCCCCGCCCCCACAGCCCCCGAGCTCACGAGCACCACCCGCCGCCCCGATTCGAGCGCCTGGTGCAGCTCGAGGGCCAGCGACTCGATGCGGTCGTAGTTCAAGCGCCCGCCCGGCCGCGTAAGCACCCGCGTGCCCACCTTGACGACCACGGTGTCAGCCGCCGCAGCGATTTCCTGGCGCAGAATGTCGGTCATAAATCACTCGAACCACAAAGGCACGAAGACACTAAGGAAGCATTTCTCGCAAAGGCGCAAAGCTCGCAGAGAATGCTTCAGCGCAGCGCCTTTGCGAGCTTTGCGCCTTTGCGAGATGAATCGTTCCTCTTTGTGCCTTTGTGTCTTTGTGGTTGGTTTTTTCCAGGTCTTCTCGGCGCCGCTATTTCGCTGCAAAGGGGTTTGGCACCCACACTTGGCTGAAGCGGCCGAAGCGGCCGCGGGCGAAGTGGCGGGCGGCGCCGTCGGGGCCGACGACCGCCAGGCGTTCTCCCTCGATCTGCAACTCATGCCCTTCGGCCACGGCCTCGCAGACGATGCCCAGCGGGGCTCGGTGCTCGGCGTCGTACTCAAGGATCATGCCCCGGTGCAACGCGAACACGCTCGCGCCCACCTGCAGCAGCACCTCGTCAGCCGGGTAGTCCGGCGGTGCAAAGTGCGCCGCCTCGCTCCAGCCGTTTGCGCGTTCGGCTCGCAGCCAGGCCTCGTCGTCCGCCGCGTCATAGCGGCAGCCCACGTCGGGGACGAGATCTCCGGTCACGTGATCGACCGTGAACAGCTCGAAGCCGCTCGCGTCGTGCCGCACCAGGCGGCTGTGGCGTTCGCCGTCGCGCGAGATGCTGCCGATCACGCCGGTGTGAACGTAGGTGCAGCTTCCCACCCGGTTCACCGAATCGGGGTAGTACTGACCCAGGTGATTGTGGGCCGAGAACCACAGCTTGATCTGCGGGTTCCGGGCGGCGATGCGGATGAACTGCCCCGGGTCGTCGCAGTGGTTCACCCAGGCGTTGGGCCCGCGCAGGTGAAGGCTCTGCAAGACGCGCACGCCGGAGCCCATGATTGGGGCGTGGGTGAAGACGAAGGTCGGACGGCGCCGGTTGGCCTCGAGCGTGCGCTCGAACCAGGCGATCTGCTCGCGGTCGATGTGGACCTCGTGGTGGCAGCCCGCGTTGCCGCGGAACGACGTGCTCGACAGGCAGATGCCGAGCGTTGGCCCAAGCTCGACCGTGTGGTAAGGCCGCTCGTAGCCAAAGGCCTCGAGCCAGGCGGCGATCGACTCTTCGTCGGTCTGGTACAGGCAGCCTTCGAGGTCGTGGTTGCCGATCAGCGTCGCCCAGGGGACGCCGAACTCCTCGAGGAACTCGCGCCCTTCGAGGAAGGAGCGCCAGGAGCCGCAGTGGCTGTAGCCCCCCTGGTCGCCGAGCTGCACCACGTGGTCGAGCTGTTCGGCCAGCAGGCGGCCGCGGGCGGCCGCGTAGTCGGCCCGTTCGGGGGGCTCGTAGTGCAAGTCGCCCACCACGGCCAAAGTCTGAAGATCACGGGGTGCGGAAATGACGGCCTCCGGGGCAGCGCGAACGAGAGGGCTGGGAACCCCCAAATTATAGGGATTGGGGCGACTCGCGCAAGCGCCGATCTAACGCGGCGCGGGGCCCCGATTCCAATAGATCCGCAGGTTGTGGCTCTGCCGACCCGCGGCCACCAGGTCGACGCGGCCGTCGCCGTCGAAATCGGTGACGACCAGGTCCTCCACGTTGACGCCCCCTGGGTCGACCAAGGTTCGCGGCCACTTGGTGGGATCTGCGCCCTGCGGATCGTAGATCCGTACGCCGCAGCGGCCCCCTTGGCTGGCGTCGTCGCGCACGCCAATGATCAGCTCTTCGTCGGCGTCGTCGTCCAGATTGGCGCAGGCCACGGCGTGACCCCACTGGAGTTGCTCGTCGAGGACGTGGCGCGTCCAGAGGGCGTCGGCCGCGGCGCCCCCCTCGGGCGGCGTGTAAACGACTACCTGAAAACCGTGCCAGGGTTCGATCGTGGCCAGGTAGGGGCGGCCATCGGCCAGGCGGCCGAGCCGCACCTCGCTGGCGCCCCGGTTGGGCGACGTTTCCTGATTGCCTGATCCGATGCGGCGTCCCTTCCAGTGGTCGTCGGCGCCGCGCTCGAACAGCGTCACTCCCTCGAAGCTGGCCACCAGCAGTTCGAGCCGGCCGTCGCTGTTCAGATCGACGGGCTGGAAGTTGTGCGTCACGTGGAGCGACTCGGCGAGCACCTGCGGCTGCCAAGGGCCGGCAACGGGATCAGCGGGAACATCGAAAGCTAGGATCCGCACGCCTTGCTCGGCGAAGTTCGGCCGCGTCGTTCCTCGGCCATGCAGCGGCACGACGAGCAGTTCCTTGCGCCCGTCGGCGTTGAGGTCGGACCAGGCGATGCGGTGGACCGTTGGCTCTTCGCCGATCGGGTGGAGCGTCCAGGGCTCGTCGAGCGTCTTGCCCCGCTTCAGCCACTGAATCGTGCCGCCGGAGCTGGTGTTGCCGGGGTTCCAATCGGCGCCGAGCGCCAGGTCGAGTTGGCCGTCGCCATCGATATCGTGCGCCGCCAGCGACACGTTGTCTGGCTTGCTCACCCCCTCCAAAATCACCCGCGGCCGCCAGCTTGGGTTTTCGTACCAGAGCACGCGCCGGCTGTCGGCCACGACCAGGTCGGGGCGCTGGTCGGCGTTGATGTCGGCCACGCGCACGCAGTACCCGACTGTGAGCCCCTTCTCGATCTCCTGTGTTTCGAAGGCAGGCGGCGCAGCGAGTACGCCAGAAGCGAGCGCGAGCAACAAGACAAAGGACACCGGCTTGAGCATGAGCATGAAGGAGGGAAGGCGTGCTGGGGACTCGGCAGGGTCCTCAGTAGAGCCCGGCTAGAAGAGATGGGCAAGCTGGAGATGCCTTCACGCTGGTGCAGTCGGGCCGCGGGCGACGCGAACCGTTAGCCAAGGGGTGGATTTTTCGACCTCCCGCAGGATTCGCTTGAGAGTCTGCGTCGACTTTGCCGATTCTTCCGCTGACGACGACCTTGAGGGTGGCGAAGGCTTGCGCTGTCTCCCTCGAGACACCCCACGAAGGCAGGTGGAACCTATGAAGCTGGCGGAATTTGCGCAGAATGCGGTCCTGTGGCCAACTTCGCTGCTGCGTCGCCTCGGCGTGCGCCGCGCGCTGGCCGGTCTCGGGCTCGCCATCGGACTGCTCAGCGCCACCCTCTGGGTCACCGCTCAGGAGGGGGGCGACTTCCGGCCGCACACGCTCCGCCACGCCGACGCGCGGGCGATCGAACCCCAGCTTCGGCAAATGCTCACCGGCGTGCCCGACGTCGAGATCATTGCCGATCCGCAGGCTCAGCGCTTCCTGGTGCGCGGCTCGCAGCGCGCCCAAGAGATGGCGGCGCAGCTCATCGCCGCGCTCGACCAGCCGGCCGCCGCCGAACCAGAGATCGAAATCCTCAAATCGTATGCTGCGCCGAACGGCGACCTCGACGCCGCGGTGAACCGCTTGCGCGAGCGGTTTCATGACAACGCGGGCGTGCGGATCGCTGGCGACCCGCGCACGCAAAAGGTGCTGGTGGTAGCCGCGCCGGACACGCATCGTCAGGTGGCCGAGGCGCTCGCCGTCGCCACACCCGATCAGGCTAATCCTCCTCAGCCGGCCGATCAGGCCGCGGCCCCCAACGGCGCCGAGCCTGGCCCGGCCCCCGTGCCCGCCGCCCCCGAGCGCCGTGAGGCGGCCCATACGGTCATCAAGCTCGAACACCGCACCTGGGAGCAGGTGGCGCCTCAGCTCGACGCCTTGTGGGGTAAGCCGGTCTCAGAGACCAGCGAGCCGAACAGCCCGCTCAAGACCTTGGTCGTGCAGCCGCCGAGCGGCACGCGTTTGCAGATCACCGTGAACACGCAGTCGCAGCAGCTCGCGCTGCATGGCGAGCCCGAGCATGTGGCCGCTTGGGCCAAGGTCGTCGGCATTCTCGACCGTCCGTCGGGCGAAGGCCCCCGGCAAACCAAGGTTGTCTCGTATCGCAAATCCGACGCCGCCAGCGTGCGGCAGGCTCTCGAGCCGTTCCGCGCGGGCGGCGGCACGGGCGAACGGCACGCCGTGGCCGGCATGGCCCGCCGTCCGGCGAGCGCCATGGTCGCCCAGCTCTTTCAGCGCCGCCCGGCGGCCGAAGGCAGCGAAGCCGCTGAGGAGCCGGCCGAGAAAGCGCCGGCCGACGATGCGCTCGCGCAAGCCCCTGCGGCCGCGGTGCAGTCGGTCCCTCCCGGCGGCGGCCCGTCGGTGGCCGAGATCGCCGGCGGACTGATCGGCGACGTGCAGGTCGAATTCCTCGAAGGGCTCGACGTGCTGATCATCGAAGGCCGCGAGGCCGACGTCGCCCGCGTGCAGCAGATCATCGACGACATCGAACGGCTGAGCGCCGAGACGGCGCCTGTCGTCAAGATCCATGAGCTCAAGAACGTCAGCAGTCAGTCGATTTCGACGCTGATGACGCAGATCTACCCGCTGGTGCTCGAGCCGCGGCAGGGCGCCGTGAGCATCACGCCCCTGGTCAAGCCCAATGCCTTGCTGCTCATCGGCCGCGAGGAGAGCGTGCAATCGGTGATCGATCTGGTGAACAAGCTCGATCAGCCGGTGCCGGCCGACCAGGAGTTCAAGGTCTATCTGCTGCGACGGACCGCGGCGGCCGACGTGCAGTCGACCCTCGACACCTTTTATCCGCAACCTCCCACGGGCCTCGCCCCGCGGCTGTTCACGGCCACCGACTTCCGCACCAACAGCCTGATCGTGCGGGCAGCCCCGCGCGACATCGCGGAGGTCGACGCTCTGATCAAGAACCTCGACCTCGGCACGAGCGCCGCGGTGCAAGAGCTGCGCGTGATTCGTCTGCAGAACGCCCGCGTCGAAGACGTGGTGCCGATCTTGCAGCAGGCGATCGTGGTGCAGAGCCAGCAAGGCGGCCAAGGCAACCAGCAGCAAGGAGGCGGCGGCCAGGGAAATCAGCAGCCCTCCGGCGGCTTCGGCGGCCCCGGCGCCGCGGGCGCTCCCGGCGCAGGCCCGGGGCAGGGCGGCCAGGGGGGTGGGCAAGGGGGCTTCGGCCAAGGGGGCCAGGGGGGCGGCCAAGGCAACCAAGGTCAGGGCCAGCGCCGCACCAATCAAGCCTCGGGCGCCTCGCAAATGTCGACCGTGCTCGAGTTCAGCGTGATCGACGCCCAGGGCAAGCGGCAGTACCGCTCAGGCCTGCTGAGCGACGTCCGCATCTCGTCCGATCCGCGGGCCAACTCGATCCTGGTCAACGCTCCGCCCGACAGCCTGCCGCTGATCGAGGCCCTGATCCGGCAGCTCGACCAGCCGCCGCTGGCGGAAATGCAAATCAAGGTGTTTCAGATCCAGAACGGCGACGCCGCCGCAATGGTCACCATGCTGCAATCGCTGTTCGGCCAGGCAACGACGACGCCGGGCGGCGGTGGTGGCGGCGCCGGGGCCAACGCCAATTTCGGCGACACGGGCGATCCGGCCAGCGCCCTAGTTCCCTTGACCTTCTCCATCGACCAGCGGAACAACGCCGTGATCGCGGCGGGTTCGTCAGGCGAGCTCCAGGTCGTCGAGGCGATCTTGCTGCGGCTCGATTCCAATGATGCCCGCGAACGGATCAATCGCGTCTACCGGCTGCGGAACACGCCGGCCGACTACGTGGCCAACTCGATCAGCACCTGGCTGACGACCGAGCGGCAGATCCGCTATCTGGCCCTGCAAACGCAGGCCACCACCACTACGCAGGTGATCGAAAAGGAAGTGGTGGTCGTGCCGGAAATCGTCACGAACAGCCTGATCATCAGCGCCTCGCCGCGCTACTTCGATCAGGTGATGCGCGTGGTCGAGGACCTCGACACTCGGCCTCCGATGGTCATGGTGCAGGTGGTGATCGCCGAGGTGCAATTGAACAACGTCGACGAGTTCGGCGTGGAGCTCGGTTTGCAGAATTCGATTCTGTTCGATCGCAGCGTGGCCACGGCCTCCGCGACCGGCGGGACGGCGACCGGCTTGAGCCTGATCCCAGGCTTCAATTTCAATAACCTGCCGCTTGGCAGCCCGCAGACCTTGGCCACCGGCGAGCGGGCCACGGTGAACTCCGACGCCGTGGGCGCCCAGGGGCTCACGAACTTCTCGCTGGGCCGCACCAACTCGCAGCTCGGCTACGGCGGCCTGGTGATTTCGGGCGGCAGCGAAAACGTCAACTTCCTCATCCGGGCCCTGCAGGTGTGCCGCAAGGCGAACATCCTCAGCCGGCCGCAGGTGATGACCCTCGACAACCAGCCGGCCTTCATCCAGGTTGGTCAACAGGTGCCTCGCGTTACGGGCGCTTCGGTCAGCACCGCGATCGGCGGCGGCGTGAATTTGGTTGTCGGCGAGCTCAAGCCGGTGGGCGTCATCTTGGTCGTGACTCCGCGCATTTCCCCCGACGGCATGGTGGTAATGCAGGTCGATGCCGAACGGTCGGCCATCTCGCCCCAGCCGGGCATTCCGATTGCCGTCGCTGCCGGCAGCACGGTGCCGATCACGACGCCTATCTACGACGTAACGCTTGCCCAAACGACCGTCAGCGCTGCCGACGGGCAGACGGTAGTGATCGGCGGACTCATCACCACGAATCGGCAGGTCGAGAGCCGGCGCGTTCCGCTCATCTCTCAGATCCCCGTGGTGGGCAACCTGTTCCGCTACGACAACATTATCCAGGATCGCCGCGAGATGCTCGTGATTCTGACACCCCGTGTGATGTGGAACGCCGAGGACTTGGAACAGATCAAACAGGTCGAGGCGGAACGGATGAACTGGTGTTATTCCGACATCGTGAAACTCCACGGCGATCCGGGCATCCGCAGTCGCAACGGCGCCTGGGGCCAGAACGATGTCGAAACGATCTATCCCGACGGCAATCCGATTCCCGAAGAAGTTCCGGCCGAGATGCTCGAAGGACAGCCCACAGTGGTTGAGCCTGGCGCTCCCGTCCCGATCATGGTCCCCAACGGGCAGCCCGGCGTTCCGGCGCCAAGTGCACCGTCCGAGCTGCCGCCGCCGCAGAACCGCCTCGGGCCTCAGGGCCAACAGCCGATGCTCGGCCCCGACGGCCAGCCGCTGTTGCAGGTGGGGCCAGACGGCCAGCCCATCATGCTGCCCGCCGCTCCGCCGCCGACTCAGGGCCCCGCGATGCCCTAGGCGTCTGGAAATCGCAGTGCGGCGCGGCTGATCGCATTCAACTCAACCGAATACGGCGCGCGTTAGGCGCCGCATCCAGGCAAAGGACTATGGCGATGTCACGGAAGACCTGCACTCGTTTGGCCATCACCGGTTTGCTCGTCTACGTAACCGGGTGCTCGAGCTTCGACCTGAAAAAAGGCATCCCGTGGGGCGAGGGGCTCGATGGGGAGTTTTCTGCTCCGATGAAGGTGGTGCCGGTCTGGACGGACACCACGATGTATCAAGCGGGCCGCGTGCCGGTGCGCGGCTTCGGCGGCAGGCTGTTCTTCCACAAGGACGAGAAGGGAGATCCGGTCAAGGTCAAGGGAACGCTCGAGGTCTATGCCTTCGACGAGGCCGGCCGCCGCCCCTCCGACTCACGGCCGACACGCAAATTCGTCTTCTCCCCCGAGCAGTTCCAGAAGCACTACAGCAAATCGGAGTTGGGGCCGTCGTATAGCGTGTTCATTCCTTGGGATGAACTGGGCGGCCCCCAACAGCAGCTCACGCTGATCACTCGCTTCATCCCCGAGGGCGCGCCGCTGGTGATCAGCGAGCCGAGCAAGCAGTCGCTGCCGGGGCAAGAGCCAACGCAGATGGCTCAGCAAGCAATCCCGAGCCGGCCGTTTGGTCCGCCTCAGGCCGGCGTGCCGGAGATGGGCGCCCCGCCCATGGGACCAATGGCGCCCATGGCCCAGCAGGTTGCGCCCGCGTCATACCAGGCGCCCGCCTACCAGCCCGCGCCGGCCAATCAGGCCGTTCAGCAGCCCGCATTTCCCGTTCAGCAAGCGGGGCATCAAGCGCCCGCGGCCTACGCGCCAACGCCCGCCGACGCGGCCGCTGCGCCGCAGCAGATGACCACGCTGACGATTCCGGTCCGCGGCCAACGGTTGAACGCCATGCCGCGGACGAACATGCCGCTAGCGCCTCCGGTGCAACAGAGCTCGGCGATTACGCAGTCACCCTCTGCTATTGGCTTTGGCCAAGTGCAGCGGATCCAGGGGACGGACCCCCCGACACTGGCGCCGACCCCACCTGAAGCTCATTCTGGACCTGGGAGACACCGGGCTCTAGGAGCGCCACTCGCGCCGCTACCGCGCGATCGTGCTCAGTGGCCACGACCCCACGTAGGATGGCCGTCCTCCCCTGCAGGCTCACCTGCACAGGCCCCCGCGTCTGGATCTGGATCGCCCGCCCCTGCCGTGAACTCAACTGTGTCATCCGCTGGCTGATGCCCGTGGTGATGGCATTCTCCGCGGCAGGCTCGGGGCCAAAGCCCACGGATACGCGCGGCCGCGCTGGAGTGGCGTATTGCGAGCGACCCTGCTGACCGCGGTTGCCCATCTGGCCGAACTGGTTGCGGCCCAGGTTTCCGCCCAAGCCGCCGCCGAGGCCGCCCCCCAGGTTGTTCATGCCCAGGCCGCCCCCAAGGCCGCCGGTCAGGCCGCCCATTCCGCCGCGCATTCCGCCCATGCCACCGAGGCTACCGAGGCCACTCGTGAGGCCGCCGAAGGCGCTCATGCTGCCCATGCCCATGGCGCCCATGCCACCGCGCGACATGCTGTTGGCGCCGGAGCTGAAGTTGCCCAGCGACGACGAGCCGCCAAAGGCGCCCAGGCCGCCGGAGCCCGTTCCCGACGCTTGCCCGCCAAATGAGCGATTTGCGCCGGAGGAGGTGTCGCCCAGCATTCGCTCGCCAAAGATGGTGACTTGCCCGAAATTGGTCGTCCGATTGATGGGTGGTGTGCCATTAGCCATGACGGACCCGAAGCCATACTGCGACCCGGTGGTCATGGTTTGGGTCGAACCCCCCGTGCCTCCACCAGTCCCTCCAGTCGTCCCTCCGGTCATCCCGCCCTGCATGCCGGTTTGCTGAGCCCAAAGACTCGCGGCCGGCAGTCCCAGGATTGCGCAGAACAAAGCGACAGGCGTGAGCTTGGTCATTCGATCGGTCCTCCCAATGGCAAATTCGGCACTTCAGGCCTGACCGCCCGCAAGCGTCGCAGCCTGCCCCTGCGTTGAGTGTAGCCGCTGCAATCGGCACAAGCCATGTGGGCAATCGCTGGCCGGGCCGACGAAGCCGCCCAGAATAAGCAACCCCAGGTCCCTCCCCAAGTTCCGCCCCTGGCGAGCGGGCCGGCGTCAGCCGGCTGATGTTTCCCGGCGAGTTCCTCGTGCAGCCTGGTCAGCCGGTTGACGCCGGCCGCTCGCCATGACGGCGATTCCGCTCAAAAGCGTCTACCGCCAGACCGGCGTTTCGAGCACCGTGACCCGGCGGGCCGTTACGTGGCGGGCTTTGAGTTCCGGCATGTACCCCCGGATGCCGGTGATGCCCACCTGCTTGCCGAGATAGGGCCGCAGGTTGGCCCCCGGAGCGGCGGTGACGAAGCAGGCCACTTCGCCCGCCGAATTCAAGAGGGCGAACTGAGGCGAGCCGGCTTTGCGCGAGACCACCGGCGTCAGCCGACCCTGGCCGTCGAACGGGGTTGGCTTACCAGCCGCCGGACCCGGCGCGGGCGCCGCCGCGGCCTCAGGCGAGATCCCCAGCAGGGCAAAGTGACGCGCCTGAATGTTTTCGAAGCGCCCCAGCTTGCTTAATAGCGCTCGCCCGCGGCCGCGAACTGCGGGACTCGGGCTGTCTTCGATGATCCGTTCCACTTCACGCCGCAACGGCGCGAGCCGCCAGCGGCCGGCGTCGCCGGCAACCATGATCGAAAGATCGAGTTCCACGTCGTCGAGCGCGGCGGCGCCAGGCTCCGCTTCGGGAATCGCCGCAGGTGCATCGAGCGGGACCGGCTCGCCCGCATGCGTGTCTTCCGTTGCCGGCTGAGCAGTTGCATCGGTCGGTGGCAGTGGCTCGGGTTGGGCGGGCGCCGGATTGGCAGAACCCTCGGCCGTTGTCGCTCCGACCGCCGGTTGCTCCGACGAGGCGAGGCTGACGTCGCGCGCCGAGCGACCAACGCCACTTCCCCAGGCCAGGTTGTTTTCCGAGTCTTGCCCGTTCGCGAGCGAAGGCGGAGCCTTCTCGGGGGCCGAGCGCGTCAGAAAGTCGGCGTGAATCCAGCGGAACTCGCCTGCCGGCGGGCTGATCTTGAACCACTCGGGGCGGGCTTCTTTGCCATCCCCTTCGCTTTCGCCCAGCAACTCGACGGCTTCCCCCGCGTCGAGCCGCACCTGGATCGTGTCGCGTACGCTGCTGAACCGCGTGCCCACCCGCGCCGGCACGCGCGACTGCTGGACCACTGCCAGGCCTGGCTCGGTGAGCCGCAAGTAGCGGCCGGCGACCCAACTGAAGCTCCCCTCGGGGGGCCGAATGGCGCACCAGCCGCCCGGATCGTGCCGGTAGACTTCCACTGGGGCCCCAGCGCTCAAGCGATCGCACGGATAGAACTGCGAGCCCGGACCGCTACGGACGGTGACGCCGTCGCTGGCGACGTAGGCAGTGTAGGGAAACTCAGGCGCAGCCGCTCGCGCAACCGCCGGAACGGCCAAGCACGCCGCCAACGCCAGCACCGGCCAGCGCATCAAAGGGCTTCCCTGCGAGAGCTTGGTTGCGAAGTGGCCTAAATCGTTTAGGCCCTCGAGAGGCTTGGCTTGTAGCCGACGGCCCGCGAAGCGGCAAGATCAATGGCCCTGCGGGCACGGAGTCGGCATTGGAGGGCCGGGTTGGGGCCGATATACTCCCGCCCCGTTTGCGGCGCAGGCTCCTTTCGTTTCCCGGGATCGCACGCGTTGGACGCACAGCGACTGCCCTCAAGCCGATCGCACAGGCCCCGATCGGGGCTGCTGTTGGCGATTGCGCTGCTGGCGCTGACGAGTTCGGGGTGCGTCACCCGGCGGTTGATCATCCAGAGCAATCCGCCCGGCGCGCTTGTCTACATCGGCGACCAGGAGATTGGCACGACGCCGGTCGCTGTGAACTACATCTACTACGGCACGCGCAAGATCCGCCTGGTCAAAGACGGTTACGAAACGCTCACGGCGCTCGAGCCGATTCCGGCCCCCTGGTGGGATCACTTTCCGCTCGACTTCGTGAGCGAGAATATGGTGCCCGGCGAGCTGCGCGACGTGCGGGTGCTGAGCTATCAGATGGTTCCGCAGATGAACGTGCCGCCGCAGGAACTGCTCGGCCGCGCCGAAGAGCTGCGTCGCGCCGGCAAGGGGACGCCAGCGCCGTCGGTGATTCCGGCGGTCAGCGAGCTGCAGCCAGCCGCCGCGCCCTTCTCGACGCCGCCGGCTAACGGGCAAGTGCTGATGCCGGGGGCTGAGTCTCCGCTTCCGACTGGCGCCGCTCAGCCCGTGTCTCCGACCGGCTTGCCCCCGACGAATGTCTATTTGCCGAGCGTCGAGTATCTGCCCCCCGCGGCGGCGGAACGCTAGCGGGAGACGCTAGTGCTGCGTCACAGCTTGTTTTCGGGTTGTGCCACACTAACCCGCAGCGCGAGCAAGGGACGGTAGCGCCCGCCAGGCGCGCTGGCCGAAAATGCTGTCCGGCCTGTGCAGGGGTCCGCGCGGCTCGACCAGGGAGGGCTAGTGTTGCACGGCCGCAGCGCGGCTCGCGCGCTGAGCACGTAGCACAGAGGCCGGCGTCTGCCCGCTGAAGCCCGTCAGTTGCGGCCCGCGGCGTGCCTCGCTGGGCTCGAAGGCCACGGCCAAGCGAGCCGGGCTGGCCAGCCCATAGTGAGTGCGAAGGCTGGCGTCGTAGCCGGCGCGATCGGCTTCGTGCAGGAAGTCGAGAAAACGCCGGCGGTCCCCCTGGGCCACCAGGTGCTCGACCAGCGTCAGGCTCTGGCCATAGAAGGCCGCCATCCGGCCGGCGGCCAGCGGCTGTTCGATGTTCAGCAGTTGAGCCACCGAAAGCTCGCCGCCGCGTTTCCGGGCCGACTGAGCGTCTTGCCGGTGGCGGGCACGTTTGAGCGGACTGTCGGCCAGCATCGCGGCCCCTTCGTCGGCCCAGCGAGGCAGGCGGCCATGCGGGAACTCGTCGGCCAGCACCACGTGCGTGAGTTCGTGGGGCATCGTCTCCGTTTGCCAATCGCTACGGACTCCGTCGAGGTCGATCCGCCGCCCCACCACTTGTCCGCGGTCGAAGTGGACGAGCGAGGAGCCATTGGTCCGTTCCGAACCGGGGCCTGCCGCGGCGATGTAGGCCGCGCGGGTCGCATGGACGAAGACCTGACAACGGGGCTGCCACCGCGGGCCGGAGCGGTCGATCGACCAAGCGTCGTGGAGCTGCGTCAACTGGGCCTCGAGGGCGGCCGACAGTTCGCTCAGTTCGGCAGCCGTTCCCTGGGCCCGGAGTTCAAAGTTCTCGCTCGCCTGCCGCCGCCAACGGCGGGTCTCGGTTCCCTCGACAGCCGCCGGCTCCGCGGCGCCGTCGGCGCGCGCTAGGCCGGCGAGCATTGAAATGAGGACCGCCGCGGCCAGAGAGACCGAACCGCGCCCACCGTGGAAGTCCGCTACGGACATAGGCCGCCGCCTGAAGGAATGCCGGTGCGTTCGAACGCAACGCGGACTCTCTAAGGCAAGGCCGGTGCCATGGCCGCGGGGTGGGGGGGCGATGCGCGGCGCTAAAGGGCCTTTAATAAAGAACTTGCGGATTTCGCTACGAATTCGAAGCCAGCGAGTTCTCCTGGGTGAGTGCCTAAGGCCTAGGCGGCGGCAGCCGAGGAGAGCGGCAATGCCGATTGCATTTTGCAGGCGCGGCGCGGCTCGGCAATGAAAAAAGCCCGGTAGCGCCACGAGGGCGCTGCCGGGCTCGAGTTTCATCGCTCGTACGATCGCGTCAGGCCGGCCTACGGCTTGGGCTTGTCGCCCGTCGGTTGGCCGAACAGGAGGAAGCCGAAGCCGCCGCCGCTGCCGCCCAACTGCATCTTGGCGTCGAGAATCTTGTGGATCCGGGCCGACGTCTCGGTGAGGTGGGCCTTGCTGTAGGCATCGAGCTTGGTGTTCTTCTCGAGCAGCTTGTTGATCTTCGTCTCCAGCCCCGCCAACTCGGCGTAGGCCACGGTCTGGCAATCCTCCGGCGAGCCGGTCTCCCCCATCGCCAGGTCGGCCATGTGCTGCAGGTACGACCGCTGCAAATTGCGGCGCAGGCTGCTGATGGCCGGCTTGCGGGGCGTGTAGTCGGCCTCCGGCAGGTTGTCGACCTCGGCGAAGACCGCCTTGGTCAGCCGCTCGATGAGCTCGGCCGTGGTGAAGGCGTCTTGGTCGGCCGGAATCCGCAACTCCGAGTCGTGCAGCCGCTCGAGCGTGAGCGACGACAACAACTGCTGCAGGATGCGGTCCTGCCAAATCGTGATCACCTCGTGAACCGCCAGGTCGGGCCGCAGCGGCAGGTTCGAGCCCCAGTGGCTCCACCGCGTGGAGGACAATTGGTTGTAAAGCTCAGGCGGCAGCTTGAAGGGCTTGTCGGAAAAGACCTGTTCTTCGAGCAGGGCCATCGCTTCGCGCTGCTTGCCAGGGTCGACCACCACGAACGGGACTTTGGCGTCCTTGTCCCCCTTGTGGCTGCGGGTGACGTAGATGCCGCCGATGTATCGTGAGGCCATGTAGCAGGCCTGGCCGTGGCTGCTCAAGAGGACGCCGAACGCGCGGCGGGCCTTTTGATAGCCGTCCCCTTCCTTGACCACCCGATCCACCAGCCCGTCCCACAGCTCGGAAACGAGCTTGGTGCGGGCCTTGGCGAAGGCCAACGGATCGCTCCCCAAGTCCCAGCGGTTGCTGAGCGGATCGGGGTCGATGCCGCGGGTGTCTTCGTCGGTGGCGTAGGCCAGTTCCGCCTCGCCGCTGCGGGCGGCGATCTTCTTGAGCTCGGCGGGGTCGTTCTTGGTCGTGTAGCCGTACTCGATGGCCCAGTAGTCATAGGGGCCGAGCGTCTGGGAGTAGAAGTCTCCCTGCTTGGCGTCCTTGGGCATCAGGTTGGCCGGAGCGTAGTCCATGACCGAGGAGGTGAGCCCCTTGTCCTTGGTCTTCTCCGTGTCGTTGGCGTCGTCGAGCGAAATCGTGCTGCTGGCCTTGAAGTTGTGCCGCAGGCCGAGCGTGTGCCCGACTTCGTGCATCGTCACTTCCTTGAGCCCCTGCATGATCAGCTTCTCGATCTCTTCCTCGCTGAACTTGCGGGTGGCGAGCACCGTGGCGCCCAGGGCGAAGTCGCGCGAGCGGCCCGAGTGCAGTTCGCACCGGCACAAGAGCGAGTGCTCATGTTGACCGGCCAATTTCATCTGGGCCTGGTAGCTGGCCAGGTCGAGTGGGCCGCCCGTCATGGCAGCCACGCTCTTGGGGGTGAACGTTTCGTACTCGTCCTTCCAGAATTCGATGAAGTCGGAGTCGAAGATGATGTCGGCGTCGAGGATTTGGCCCGTCAGCGGATTGACGCGGCTCGGGCCCATGGCGAAGCCGGCGCCCGAAGTGATCCAGCGGAACGTGTTGTAACGCACGTCCTCGGGGTCCCAGGTGTCGTGCTCTTCCTGCTGACGCACTTCCACGGCGTTGTAGAAGCCCAGCTTGTCGAAGGCCTTGTTCCACTCGAGGATGCCTTCGCGAATCGGCTGACGATACTTGATCGGAATCGTCTTCTCGAGATAGAAGACGATCGGCTTCACCGGCGGCGACACAGACAGCGCCGAGTCCTTCTTCCGCAGATCCCAGCGGTTGATGTACCGCACGAAGCGGTCTTCCTCGCCGTTCTTGGAGTAATCCTTGAGGACCGTGAGGAAGTAGCCCACCCGGTCGTCGGCCACGCGCGGCTGATAGCCGGTTTGCGGCAACTTGCTGAGCGAGTAATGGATGTGGACGGTCGCCGTGTGTCCGTCCGGTACCGTGTCGAGCTCCGAGTAGCCGCCGCCCGCGAAGGTGGCCGCGACCTGAATCTCCACGTTCTCGTCGAAGGCCTTAACCGAGGCCCAAGAGGAACGGCTCGGCACGAAGCCGAACCCAGGCAAGCCGCCGCCTACGCCGGCCAGGTCGCTCATGAACACAGGCGTGAGATCAACCACAGGGCCGCCGCTGGGGCCCATCGTGGCGATTGGCAGGTTGAACAGAATGCTGTCGGTGTAAGCCAGCTTTACGGCGTCCGATTCAGGGCTGCCGCTCTTGGCGGTAAAGCGGATGTTGCGGCGGACGATGTTGATCTTGTCGTCGTCGGTGCGGCGGAACTGCCACAGCCAGTCGTTGCCAAAGTTCAGGCTCATGCCTCCCAAGACGTCGCCATAGCCGACGCCGCGGGCGATCGACGCGCAGACGATCAGGTCTTGGTTGAACACGCCCGGGCCGAGCTCGGCGTAAAGGTTCTGGCCCTTCTTGAAGAGCTTGAACAGTGGGCGGGCCGCCGGATCGGTGGGGACCGTTTCGGCGTCCTTGAGCAGCACGTTGAACGGCGGGAACTTGGGTTGCTTTTCGCCCTCTTGGGCGAGCGCCGCGGAAGCGGGCGCAAGCGCCGCGCCCAGGGCCGCCAGGAACGTGCAACCGACGAGTCTACGGACGAACGTCCGGTACGAGCGGGATCGCATCAAACTCACCTTGAGCGCGAGAGGGCTGTTTACCAGCAGGAGGGGGCCCCGGCCGCCGCCATTGCGGCCAAATTCTTGGCAGCCAATCTTCAAAATATACCGCACGTTGCCTGAGTTGCAAACGCGGTGGATTCGCAACATTCGCTGCGACCGTTAAGGTGGGCGCAACCCAGGCACGACGGGTGGGACTTTGAGCGGATTCTACCGCAGGTGACGTTCCGAACGGTCGATCCTAGAATTGCAGTGCGCCCCGACCACCGCTTCGCCTCGGGGGACTTTCGTCCCCCGCTCGCCCGCCACGTGTTCCTTCCTACGAGCCGCCCATGCCTTTGGGTCACGACGTCGATTTCGTTCTGGCTCACTACCCGGAGGGCTGCTGGCCGGAACGTTGCCAGTCGCTGGGCAACGCCGGCGGCTTTAGCGGGGCTCGGCTCTGGCGAATCGAGGCCGAACTGGGGACGCTCTGCCTGCGCCGCTGGCCCGTCGAACATCCGGCCCCCGAAGAGCTCGAGTTCATCCAGGCGGTCCTCTGGCACGTCGTGCAGGAGGGCTTTTTGCGGGTTCCCCTGCCGCTCGAGGCCGAAGGGCATCGCGGCTATGTGGAGCACCAGGGGTATCTCTGGCAGCTCGAGCCCTGGATGCCAGGCAGCGCCGATTTTCACGACCACCCTACGCTTCCCCGGCTCAGCAATGCCCTGCGGGCCCTGGGGGAATTCCACCTCGCCGCGAGCACCTTTCCTCTGCCAGACCTCTCGCCCACCGGTTCGCCGGGTTTGGTGCGTCGCTATAAACGGCTGCGCGGGCTGCTGGGGGGCGGTTTCGAGCAGCTATCCCAGGCGGTGCGCCGCGGCTGCGGCTGGAGCGAGTTCGATCGCGCGGCAGGCGAAGTGCTGATGCTGGCCCAACATGCGGCGCCGGCGGCTGCGGTGGAGCTGGCCACGGCCGTCACGCACGACGTGCAGTTGCAGCCCTGCGTGCGCGACATTTGGTCCGATCACGTGTTGTTCCAAGGCGACTCCGTCAGCGGACTCGTCGACTTTGGCGCGATGCGGCCGGAATCGGTGGCGGGCGACGTCGCTCGGCTGCTGGGAAGTCTCGCAGGGGATGACCCGGCGTTCTGGGCGGCCGGCATGGTGGCCTACGAGGCGGCTCGGCCACTGACCGCCATCGAGCGCAATCTCGTGGCCGCCTTCGACCACAGCAGCGTCGTCATGGCTGGGCTAACCTGGCTCGAATGGATCTACGTGCGTCAGCTTCGCTTCGAGGACCGGGACCGCGTTCTCCTGCGGCTCGACGAGAACTTGCGGCGGCTGCGTAAATTGGCGAGCGGGGCTGACCGCAGCCAAGTCGGCTGACGATCGATCGTCTGTGGCCGGGAGCGAGTGCCCTGCATCGAAGAACCGGCGGGGCGGGGGGCACGTATTGCAGGCCGTTGGGGCGCTCGCCACGGCAATTGGCCCCAGGTTGACGGCCGCGCCGTGGCGGAAATACCATAATCCCCACGGCGGATGAACTTTGCGTCTCGAGACCGCCAGCGCGGTCCAAGGAGCTTGCATGCAACGCGGCGCTACGTTTTGGGTGTTGACGGCCCTGGCAGCTTTGTTTGCACCGCCGGCGCATGCGCAGCTCGATATTCCGCCGTCGCTGCGGCTTGACGGCCTGGGTGGCGGCGCAGCAACGAGCGACCCCGTGGCGATTTCTGCCCAGTTCACCGTGTCGCCGGACGGCCGCGCCGGCAAGCTTGCCGTGACCGCTGAAATGCAACCGGAATGGCACGTCTTCTCGGTCACGCAGAAGGCCGGCGGGCCGACCAAGACCACGCTCCAACTCGGCGACATCCCTGGCGTGAAGCTGGCAGGCGACTTCCAGCCTGACGCCGCGCCGCACAGCAAGTCGGAGCCGCTGTTTGGCGGGCTCCAGGTCGAGTCGCACGAGGGGCGGGTCGTTTGGTCTGCGCCGCTCGAGTTTGCGCCGGGCCTCGACTTCGGCAAGTTGCTCGTCTCGGGAGCCGTCCGCTACCAGGCATGCGACGCCGATACTTGCCTGCAACCCAAACGCGTGACCTTCGAGGCTGCACTCGCGGGTGCGGCGCCACGATTCGCAGCGCCGTCTCCCGCGGGCGTAGAATCGCCGAGGCAGGGCACGATCGTCGTCCCGACTCCGCCTGCGTCGCAAGCTGCTGCCACGGGTGAGTTCTCGGAAAGCCCGCAGGTGACGATCCGCGGCACGGTCGAGCCCAAGGTCGTTGCCCCCGGCGGCAAGGTGACCGTGCGCCTCTCCGGCGATCCCCAGCCCGGCTGGCATCTCTACGGCCTCGAGCCGCGCGACCCCGACCTGGTTTCGAAGCCCACGCTCATCGTGCATCTGGCCCCCGCAGGCTGGAAGTCGACGGTCCCCCAGGCGAACAAGCGACCCGTCGAAAAGCAGTCGGACGTGCTGCCGGGCGAAGTCGTGCGGTACTACGAAGGGCCCGTTGAGTGGACGTTCGAGCTCGAAGTTCCGCCCGACGCCGCCGCCGGCTCGCACGAGTTGATTGGCCTGATCGGCTTTCAGGTCTGCACCGACTCGAGTTGCGATCTTCCCCGTGCGGCCCGCTTTAGCGCCCCGCTCACCGTTGGCCCACAAACCGAGGCGGGCTCGCAGCCGCTGGCCTTCGCGAAGACTTCCTATCGCGAAACGGCCGCCGCCGCGATTGACCCGAGCCGCATTCCGCAAATCGCAGCGCCCCCCGCGCCCAGCCCGGCCCTGCCAGGCATCGGCGCCGCGCCGCCGGCTTTCCAGGTGGAGACCTTAAACGCGCAGTCCAACTCGCTGTGGATGGTGCTGCTGTTGTCGTTCGTCGCCGGCTCGCTGCTCAACATCATGCCCTGCGTGCTGCCGGTGATCGGGCTCAAAATCTTGGGCTTCGTGCAGCAGGCAGGCGAACATCGCCTGCGCATTTTGACGCTCAACCTCTGGTACTCGGCCGGCCTGATGACTGTGTTCCTGGCGCTGGCGACCCTGGCGGTGTTCCTTGGCCACGGCTGGGGCCAGCAGTTCCAGAGCGCCACGTTCAACATCGTGCTTTTGAGCATCGTGTGGGTGTGCGCCCTGAGCTTCCTTGGCGTGTGGGAGATTCCCATCCCAGGGTTCGCCGCCTCGCACACGGCCAATCAACTGGCGATGAAGGAAGGCCCCATGGGCGCCTTCTCCAAGGGCATCCTCACGACGCTCCTCGCCACGCCCTGCGCCGGCCCGCTGCTGATTCCGCAGCTCACTTGGGCCTTGGGGCAGCCGGCGGTCGTCGCCTATGCCGCCTTCGCCGCCGTGGGGCTTGGCATGGCGTTTCCATACCTGTTGATCGGGGCCTTCCCCAAGCTCATCTCTTGGCTGCCGAAGCCGGGCGCCTGGATGGACACCTTCAAGCAGGCGATGGGCTTCGTGCTGCTCGGAACGGTGGCGTTCTTCTTCAGCTTTTTGCAGAAGGACTACCTCGTGCCGACGTTCATCCTGCTGCTCGGCCTGTGGGCGGGCTGCTGGTGGATCGGGCGCACGCCGTTCACCGCGGAACTCGGCAAGCGGTTGGGCGCTTATGCCGTGGGAGGCGCGGTGGCGATCGTGATTGGGCTGTTCGCCTTCGGCAAGCTCGATTTCCGCTCGCCAGCCGACAAGTTGGCCTGGGAGCCCTTCTCGCGCGAGCGGCTCGACCAGCTCTTAGCCGAAGGCAAGACCGTGATGGTCGACTTCACGGCCGATTGGTGCGCCACCTGCCAGGCCAACAAGCTGTTCACCTACGACACTGCCGCGACGAAGCAACTGCTCGAGAGCCACGGCGTGGTGGCCCTCTTGGCCGACAAGACGGACGAGGTCCCGGAGATCGACAGGCTGCTCGGCGAGCTCGGCAACCCGACGCACGCCATTCCGTTCTTGGCGTTCTTCTCTGGCCGCCAGCCGCAGAAGGCCCTCGTCGTCGATGGCGTCGTCACCCACGGCGCCGTGCGGAAGGCGGTTGACCGCGTCGGCCCCTCGGTGATGCCTGGAAATGAGATGGCGGCGCGTTAGCGCCGATAATTTCCGACTACTATGCAGCCGCAGGTCTCCGCCGAGCAGGACGACGCGCATCTCGAAGCCCGCCTGCGCCGCCATGTCGACGTGCTGGCCGGGCTCATCGGCCCGCGTCATCTCGGCAAGCCGAAGACGATCGAGGCGACGATCGGCTACCTGGCCAAAGAACTCGAGATCGCTGGCTACTCGGTTGAAAAGCAGCCGTATGCGGTCGGCGCGCAGACGGCGGTCAACCTTGTCGTCGAGACCCAAGGCAAGTCCCCCACGGCCGGCATCGTCGTACTCGGCGCACATTACGATTCGGTCGAGAGCACGCCGGGGGCCGACGACAATGCCTCGGCCGTCGCGGTGCTGATCGAGGCGGCCCGGCTGCTGCACGGCGCGCGGCCGCGCCGCACGATTCGCCTGGTGGCCTTCGCCTGCGAGGAGCCGCCGTACTGCTACACCGACGAGATGGGAAGCAAGGTCTACGCGGCGCAGTGCCGCCGGCGCGGCGAACGGCTTGTCGGCATGCTCTGTTTGGAAATGGTCGGCTTCTTCACCGACGCGCAGGGCAGCCAACGCGTGCCGCCGGGAATTCCACGCTGGCTTCGGTGGGCTTTTCCCCAGCGCGGCAACTTCTTGGCGGCTGTCGGCAACCTCCGCTCCTGGCGGCTGGTGTGGCAGTTCCGCCGCGGTTTCAAGCGGGCAACGCGTTTCCCGCTCTTCTCGATCGCCCTGCCGGAGCTGATCCAAGAGATCCGTCGCTCCGACAACAGCTCGTTCTGGGATCAGGGCTACCCCGCGCTAATGCTCACCGACACGAGCTTCCTCCGCAACCCGCACTACCACCAAGCAACCGACACGCCAGAGACGCTGGACTACGGCCGGATGGTCGAGGTCACCCGCGGCGTGGCGGGTGCGGTGCGCTGGTTGGCCAGATCGTAGCAGGCACACTCCGTGTGCCGTAGCTGAGCTGCCAACCATCTTGCGAGATGCGCATCGTCGAACTGCAGAATCGCCAAACGGCGTTGCGCGCAGTTCCGCTGCGGCACACGGGAGTGTGCCTGCTACGGTGGGCCGGCAGCGCCGTCCAATCCGCTGCCTTGCCAAGCGAATAAACGAGAGGAGGCCGCGGCCATGCCTGAATCCGCCCAAGGGCAAGCCAACTACTTTTACGCGCTCGAGCTGCGCACTTTCACGCGCAATCGAACGTATCGGGTGTACGTGTGCGACAAGAAGCTTGTCGGCGCCTACATGGCCGGAGAGGTTCACAATGAACTCTCGGCCCAGGTGATGTTTCATCAGATCTGGCCGCTCATGGCGCCTTTCGTTCGACGCTGGCTAGCAAAGCGAAAGGAACTCGAGGCCTACTACGACACGCTCGATCCGTGGTCTCCGGAAACCCTGCGGGCAGATACTCGCAACTTCGAGCTTCCGCGCAACCACGTGCTGAGGTCTAACTTTCGTCGAGATCGGAGCTGGTTGACGCCTGACAACTATGGCCGGATTGACTTTGAACTACTCGACGGCAGCCGGCGCCGGCTACTCGTTCTGGGGCCCGACGACCAGGAAGCCGTGATTGCCTTGCTGCAGGTGTTCGATCCCAAGCTCGTCCTCTCGGGACAGTACCGGCCCGTTCGCAAACCGGCGCCGAAGACACCCGAGCAGCTTCGCAAGAAAGCGATCGGCGCGCATCTGATGCTGTTGCTCGTCGGCGCGGTCTTCCTGGCATTCGCGCTCTCCACGGCCGCAAAGCGCAAGCCTTGGATCCCTGCGGCTATGTTGGCGGCGGCCGCGATTGGCCTGCTACCTGAAACCTGTTCCATGGTTTATGAAGGTCTTTAGCCCATGCGGCAAGGAGACCTTTTGATGACGACGAAGCGTCGGAAGCGGCATAGCGCTGAGCAGGTGGTGCGTAAGCTTCGTGATGCGGACGCGCTGCTCAACGCTGGCAAGGATTTGGCGACGGTGCTGCAATCCTTGGAGGTGAGCGAGTCGACGTATCAGCGTTGGCGAACGCAGTACGGCGGGATGAAGGCCGAGGAGGCGAAGCGGCTGAAGGAGCTGGAGGACGAGAACCGTCGGCTGAAGCAACTGGTGGCGGACCAGGCCCTGGACATCCAGATGCTGAAGCACGTGGCCTCGAAACTGGTGAGCCCTTCCCGGAAGCGTGGGGCAGTGCGTGAGCTGCAAGCCGCAGTTTACGGTCTCCGAGCGAAGGGCTTGTCGGGTGTTGGATCAGCCGCGTAGCAGTCAGCGTTACGAGGCACAGCCGCGTGACGATGAGGGAGCCGCTTGTGCAGCGCATGCGAGGGCTTGGCGGCGGAGCGTCCGCGTTACGGCATATCGGCGGATCGCGGCGTTGTTGAGACGTGAGTTGGCGTGCGAGCGCGAGCCGGGTGTTGCGGTTGTGGCGCCGCGAAGGGCTGAAAGTGCCGCAGAAACGGCGAGTCTGTCGGGCGATCGGGCACGGCGCCAGGCCTGCCACGTAGCGCGGGCGACCGCCAAGAACGAGGTGTGGTGCTGGGACTTTGTGTTCGATCGGACGTGCGCGGGGAGTTCGCTGAAATGGTTGTCGATCCTCGACGAGCACACGCGCGAGTGCCTGGCGCTGAAGGTGGGGCGCGGGATGCGGGCCGAGGATGTGATCGACACGTTGGCCGAGCTGTTCGCGCTGCGCGGCGTGCCGCATGCGATCCGTTCGGACAACGGGCCGGAGTTCGTGTCGCGAGCGATTCAACGGTGGCTGCAGCAGGTGGAGGTGGAAGCTCGCTACGTCGCGCCGGGCAGCCCGTGGCAGAATGGCTACGCGGAGAGCTTCCACAGCCGGCTGCGGGACGAGTTCCTATCCCGCGAGGAGTTCGAGAGTCTGTCGTCGGCCAGGCGTCTCACGTCGGCCTGGCGCGACGATTACAACCACGTACGACCGCACAGCTCGTTGGGGTATCTCACCCCGACCGAGTTCGCGGCTCGCCGTGCTGCTTCTGTTCGGGCTACGCCCTCACTCCAGCAGCACAGCGATCTTCCCCAACCCGTACCTTCATAACCCCTGGTACAGAAATTTGAGGCTGGTCACGATGAACTTCGTCGTAGGCGGATACGGCCTGTGGCGCAGTCTGCGGCGACCAGTCGACGCACAAGAATCGCCGCCAGCGCCGCCCCAGTAGCAGGCACACTCCGTGTGCCGTAGCTGAGCTGCCAGCCGCGCCAGTTCTTGCGATGTGCGCATCTTCGAGTTGCAGAATGGCCAAACCACGTAGCGCGCGGATCTGCTGCGGCACACGGAGTGTGCCTGCTACGGGAGGCCGAGCCCTGCAAACAGCCCCGCCAGCCGCCGCGCATGTTCGTCGTAGGCCGCCTCGAAGAGCCGTGCGGCTTCCTCGCGGCCGACCGTAGCCGGCGCCGTGAGGACCGGCGGCGGGCTGCCGGCCGCCGTCAGCCGCAGGGCGATCTCGGCCTTTAGGCTGTTGATCATCAGGCAGCCGCCGACCGTGGAGCCGGGGGCGACGGGCGTCTTCAGGCCTTCGACTGTCACCATCGCGTCGCCGACCGGGGCGCCGGTGTCGAGCACCAAGTCGGCGAAGTCGGTCAGCTTGGCGCTGCGCGGATGGTTGCTGGGACTCGCCTCGGCGTGTTTCCGGCTCACGAGCGCGATCACGCGCACGCCGGCTGCCTGAAACAGCTCAGCCATCTCGATCGGCACGGTGTTGCAGCCGCTCGAAGAAACGATCAGGGCGGTATCGGCCTTCGCGAGGGCGAAGTTCCGCAGGATGCGGCCGGCCAACCCCGGCACGTTCTCGAGGAACATGGCCTGCCGCTGGCCGTTGGCCCCGACCACCAGGTTGTGGAACGTCAGCGAGAGCTCGACGATCGGGTTGAAGCCGGGAAACGAGCCGTAGCGCGGCCACAGTTCCTCGACCATGATCCGGCTATGCCCCGCGCCGAACACGTGGACCATGCGGCCGGCCAGAATCGTGGCGGCGCACCAATCGGCGGCCTGCTGAATCGCCGAGGCTTGTGCGCGGACGGCGGCGAGCAGGTCTTGGCAACGGTCGAGATAGTCGCTGGTGGGGGAGTTCATCGCGGCATTCTAACGGCAAGACCCAGGGCGCGCGGAGGACCGACGGGCGCCCTCTCGATCCTTGTGAAGCCGGGGGGCCGGTCCCGCGCAACCTTAAGAAATAGTTGCCTTCTCCCCGGCGGCACGCTAGTTTGAGCGACGTGCGGTAGCGCCCCCGCGGCGTACTGCATGCCCGCCTTCCGCTGATCCCGCCTCGGAGAGTTCGTGCGATGCGTTGTTGGCTGCCGATCGCTGTTGCGCTCGCAATCGCCGGCGGCCCTGCTTTGGCCGCCGATTTGCCCGATCCGGCCCAGACGAAGCCGGTCGAGTTGTTCACGGTGCCGCACTACTGCGAAGGGGTGGTCTTCGATCACCAGGGGCGCGGCTACGTGTCGGAGGGGGCCACGATCGTGCAGTTCACGCTCGATGGCCAGCACCGCGATTGGGCCAAGACCGGCGCTCCAAATGGCCACAAGATCTTGGCCGACGGCACGCATCTGGTCTGCGACGCCGGGCAGCACGCCGTGCTACGGCTTTCGGCCGAGGGAAAACCCCTCGAGCCTGCCGCCGCCAAGTGCGCCGAGCGGCCGATCCGCGGTCCCAACGATCTGACGCTCGACACGCCGCACGGCGGCTTCTATTTCAGCGACCCCGGCGACTCCTCGAAGGAGCAGCCGATCGGCGCCGTCTACTATGTCGACGCAGCCGGCAAGGTCACGCCGGCCGTGCCCGACGGGCTAGCCTTTCCCAACGGGATCGTGCTCGCCCCCGACGGCAAGAAGCTCTACTTGGCCGAGAGCCAGCGCAACCGAGTGCTCGTCTACGAGGTTCAATCCCCAGGCAAGTTGGGCCCAGCGCGGGTGTTCGCCGACTTGCCGACCAAGGACCCGTCGGCGGGGCAGATCGACAACCAGCCCGACGGCATGTGCCTGGATGCTGCCGGCAACCTGTACGTTGCTCACTACGGGATGAAACAGGTACAGGTGCTCGACCCGAGCGGCAAGCTCATTGCCCGCTATGGCGGTGGGAACGTGACGACGAGCAATGTGGCGTTCGGCGGAGCGAACAACGACCAATTGTTCGTCACCGGGGGGCTGGGGCCCGAGTCAGGCGCCGGCGGGCTGTTCCGGCTCGACCTGGGCGTGCCGGGGCTCGAGATTTTGCCAGCGGCGAAATAGCCGCGCAGCGCAAGCACAACCTTGGAAGCGAGAAACAAGCCGATGAACCGCAGAACGTCGCGTGGGTTTACGCTCGTCGAGCTCCTGGTGGTGATCGCGATCATCGGCATCCTGATCGCACTGCTGCTCCCGGCGGTGCAGGCCGCGCGAGAGGCAGCCCGGCGCATGCAGTGCGTCAACAATCTTAAGCAACTGGCGTTGGGCTGCCATACGTATGCCGACGTGAACAAGGGGACCTGGCCGATCAGCTCCGGCATGTGGGCCGGCGAGGGGCCGCAGTACAAGCGCGACTTCACGGGTCGCGGGTGGATCGTCGCCATTTTGCCCAATGTCGAGCAGCAAACGCTCTACAACCAGTTCGATCTGACGGGAAAGTTCGAGGCCGGCCGCGGCTTGCTCAACCAGGCCAACCGCGAGCTGATCAAGGTGATGCTGCCGTTCTTGCACTGTCCCTCCGACCCAGCTTCCCGAACCCTTTCGACGAAGCAGTTCCAGATGGACAACATCCCGCTTGCTACGACCAACTATAAGGGGGTCATCGGCGACACGCGGATGGGAAGCGGTTCGAGCGCGTTCCCCGGCACCGAGCCCGACTGCCACTTCACGAGTCCCTGCAACGGCACTTTCTGGCGCAATAACTATCAGCATCCGGTGCGGTTCGCCGATTTCCTTGATGGCACGAGCAACACAGCCGTCATCGGCGAAGACGTGCCGGACTACAACTATCACTCCGCTTGGGCCTACTGCAACGGCGACTACGCCAGCGCCCACGTTCCGCTCAACTACATGCCTGACCCGCCCAAGCCTGACGATTGGCCGAACGCGATCTCGTTCCGCAGCCGGCACCCGGGGGGCGGGAATTTCGCTTTGGGCGATGCGTCGGTCCGTTTCGTTCCCCAGGCGATCGACCACAAGCTCTACCGAGCGTACGCGACGCGCGACAGCGGGCTGTTTGGCAACCAGGAGCCGCCCATCACGGGCGCCGAGTTCTAATGGTGGATCGCTCAGCGCAGACGATGGAACGCGTGACCACCCGACCGATTTGCGGCGGCATACTTCTCGCCCTGGCGCTCTGCGTCGGCTGCGGCGAAAGTTTGCCAACCGTCTCGGGCAAGGTGACGATCGACGGCAAGCCCGTTCCTGAGGGAATGATTTCCTTTCAACCGCAGCCGAGCGGCGCCATCGCCGTGGCGCCCATCCGTCCCGACGGCAGCTACGAGGTGAAGACCGGCACCGCGACGGGCCTCAAGCCTGGCGAATACATCATCGTCGTCCAGGCGCCCAAGGGCATCCCGCCCGCCCCGACGGCGCAGAATCCTAACCCAAAGTTCGAGCGGTGGGTGCCTGCGAAGTATGGCAACCCCGAGACGTCGGGCCTGCAGCTCACGGTTACGTCGGGCAGCATCACGCATAATCTCGACCTGAAGAGCAAGTAACTCGCGTTGGCGAGGCGGCTTCTCCGGGCGCGGCGAGGCTGGTACAGTCGGAAGGCCGATCGTGGCCCGACCTCCTCCCGCATGTGCCCATGTCCGCCCCCTATCGCACCCGCCGCCGTGTCGAGTTTCGCGACACCGACGCGGCAGGCATCGCCCACTTCTCGGTCTTCTTCAACTACATGGAAGAGGCCGAGCACGAGTTGCTGCGGAGCATCGGCTCGAGCGTGCTCCTCCAGGGAGACGAAGGGACCACGAGCTGGCCGCGGGTGGCGGTGAGCTGCGACTACCGCGGGGCGGTGCGCTTCGAGGACGAGCTCGAGATCGAGGTCCGCGTGGAACGGCTGGGGGAAAAGAGCGTCAGCTACGGCTTCCGCTTCCAGCACGACGGCCGCGACGTGGCCGAGGGGCGGATCACGGCCGTTTACTGCCAGGTCGGCTCGGCGGGGTTGCGGTCGCTGCCGATTCCGGCGGAGTTGCGGGAAAAGCTCGAAGACTTCAGCGCCAAATAGGTCGACCAGCGAGCGGCGGGGTTCACCCCCGCCGGCCCCGCAAACACGTTTGGCGCGGAAGGTCAGCCAAACCTACGGCTCCTAAGGGCAGTGCTTGCGCTCTGATCGGCGTGCGTGCTTGGAGGCCGCCTCGGCGCGTTGCCGGGGGACCGCCGGCGTGAAGCCCGGCGGCTCGCTGGCGCGAACAAGAAACACTGAGAGATCGTTGATGCTGCCGCGCCCTTTCCTCATCGCAGCCGCCGTCCTTTTGGTGCTTGCCGCATCACGCGGCGGGGCCGAGCAGCCCTCCGCCCGCACACCGCGTGACCTTGAAGGCTGGACCGTCCGCGTCGACGAGCGGTTGCTCGCGCCGCCGCACGAGGAACTCGGCCGCCAAGCCCTACGGTTTCTCGAGGCCAAGCTCGTCGAGATCAAGGCCGTTGTGCCGGCCGAGCCGCTCGCCGAGCTGCAAAAAGTCGCGATCGTGCTCGATCTCGAGTGCGACGGGCTCGGGGCGATGCAGTATCACCCGAGCGCCGATTGGCTGGTCGAACATGGCTATCCCCGCGACCTGGCCAAGTGCGTGCATCTGCCGCAGGCGGCCGACGTGGCGACGCGGCGGAACATCAATGAGCAGCCGTGGGTGATCCTGCACGAGCTGGCCCACGCCTACCACGATCAGGTGCTCGGCTTCGACGAACCGTGGATCGCGGCGGCCTACGATCAGTTCAAAGAGAGCGGCCACGGCGCCGCCGCGCTCCTCTACGACGGCACGCGGGTGCGGCACTACGGGCTGACCGATCCCAAGGAGTTCTTCGCCGAGATGACCGAGGCCTACTTCGGCTCGAACGACTTCTATCCGTTCAACCGGGCCGAACTCAAGGAGAGCGAGCCGCGGTTGTATGAGTTGCTGGAGAAGATTTGGCGGCCAGCCATCAAGAACTAGCCGGCCCCATGTTCACGGCGAACTGCCGGCGGCCGATCAGCGCGGCTAGCCGCGGCCAGTCCCGCGAGCGACAGCAGGCACAGGCCGATCGCCGCCGAGCGAAGCGGTGCCGCCGACGACACGGAGATCCCCAGCCCCGTGGCCATCCCCACATAGGCCGCCACGCAGGCGGGGCACTTCGGTACCGTGCCGCGACGCAGGCCGAAGCGCCAGCCATTCGAGCAAGCTGCGATCTCCGCGCCGCAGCCGCGTGCGCCGCGGGGCGCGGAGCGCCACGACGGCCGTCGAGCAGCAGCAGGGGGCGTTCACCGCGGGTTCTCCTTGCCGGCAGTCTCCGGCAGCGTCGGCCACGCGGTTTGTCGGCGTCGGCAAGCCGCCCCTTCACCGTAGCGGTCGTAGCGGACCCACGCCATCGAGAAGGCGAGTTTATCCTCGTCGCGCCCCTTGGGTGCCAAATCGAGCAAACTGTGTGTCGTCACCAGCGGCTCGACGCCGCGGGCGAACGCCGAGTACGTATGATACACCGTGCCAGACTCGTCTTTCGAGAAGCGCTCAAGCCGGGCGCTGGGG
Source organism: Pirellulales bacterium (assembly GCA_046349955.1). GTDB lineage: Bacteria > Planctomycetota > Planctomycetia > Pirellulales > JBGAPH01 > JBGAPH01. The sequence continues at coordinate 48,142 of JAXMBI010000022.1, forward strand.
AAGGGCATGCGGGTGTAGTTGTATTCGACCGTTCCGGCCGCCAGCTCCTCCGGCGAGAACGAGACCTGGAAGTCGCGGTTGAAGTCGCTCTCGGATGACGAGACCCAGGGGAACTTCCAGCCCATTCGCTTCTTGAAGGCGGCCAGCTTTTCGTAGGGCGCCCGCGAGACGACGGCGAGTTGCACGTCGCGCGCCGCCAAGTGCGGCAGCGTGCCGTCGAAGTGGTCGGCCACCAAGGAGCAGCTCGGGCAGCCTTCCTGCCAGGTGGGGCCGAACATGAAGTGGTACACGAGCAACTGGCTGCGCGCGCCGAACAGGTCGGCCAGCGACTGTTTGCCGCTGGGGCCCGTGAACGCATATGGCTTGTCAACGCGCACCCAGGGAAGCTCGAGCCGCGCGCGGGCCAGCTCGTCGCGCTCGCGGGTGTGCTGCTTTTCGCGGGCCAAGAGCGCCTGCCGGGCGGCCAGCCACTCGGAACGAGAGACGACGCGATGAGAGGTCATGAGTAGACTCCAAAGTAGCCGGCACACTCTGTGTGCCGATTGCTGATGTGGGTACAGCGCTTGCGATGCGCGGTCGAAGGAGTAAGCGTGTGGATCGCTCGGGCGCGAGGTCGCGGGCCCTCACCCTGCCCTCTCCCACGGGGAGAGGGTTCTGAGTTAATGGCAGCAGGTTCTCGTCTGTTGGTCTTCGTACTTGTCGTGGTGGCGGAGCCAGTTGTGGCCTTTGCCTTGGTAGTCGGGCATGCCGTTCCAGCCTTCGCCGCGGCCCAGGGGCGTGAGGTCGAGCAGGTGGTAGGTGGTGATCAACGGCTCGAGCCCGCGGGCATACGACGTATAGCTGTGGAGCACGCGTTCGCCGTCGCGGATGAAGACGCTCAGGCCGGGCAGCTCGCCTTTGGTTGAGGGGATCTTGCCGTCGGCCGCCAGTTCGTCGGCGGAGCGGAAGTTCCATTCCTTGCTGCCGCGCTCCGGATCGAGCGTCACGTGGAAGTCGTAATTGAAGTCGCTGCCGAACGAGGAGTACCACGGGATGTGGCTCCAACCCATTCGCTGTTGAAACGGCGCGATCTTGGCCCGCGGCGCCCGCGAGATCAGCACGAACGAAGTGCCGCGTGCCCGCAGATGGGCCAAGTTCGGCACGTTGTCGGCGGCGAAGGAGCAGCCGGGGCAGCCTTCGTCCCAGGGAGCGCCCGACTTGCCTTCCGGCGGCGGATCGGCGTCGAACATGAAGTGGTAGACCATGAGCTGGGGCAGGCCGTCGAACAAATCGACGAGGCGGGCCTGGCCGTGGGGGCCCTCGAAGGTGTACTGCTTCGTGATCTCGACCATGGGCAGCTTGCGGCGTTCAGCGGCCAAGGTGTCGTTGGCTTTCGTGGCGGCTTTTTCCTTGGCGAGCAACTCACGCCGGGCGGCGAGCCATTCTTCGCGGGAGACGACGTTGGGCTGCAGAACTGCGGCGGTGGACATGCGGAATCTCCAGGTTCAGCGTTTTGAATTTGGTCCGCAGAGCGGACCCTAGGTAGGATCCGCTCTGCGGACCATGAGGCGCGATTCACGCCTGCGTGGCGAGCAACTCTTCGAGCCGGTCGAACATCTGCAGCCAGCTCGGGTGGGCGCCGGTGCGCTTGGCCAGCGACTCCGACACCGTTTGGTCGAGCGTCAGCTTGGTCAGGCCAGGTTCGAGCTCTTCAAAGGTCACGGTGACGAGCGTTTCCTGCGGCCACTCGGGGTCCATGCCGGCGTCGGTCGGCGTGCGCGAGCGGCCTTCGGCGTCGGCGATCTCGAGCGTGAGCACAAGGCGCTCGGGGGGCGTGACCTCGCGGTAGACCCCTTTGCACCAGCACTCCCCCTTGGGATTCGCGATGCAGAACAAGAACGTTCCGCCGGGGCGAGCGTCGAGATTGCGAATGCGGACGGTGCAGCCGTGCGGCGCGTACCACTGCGAAAGATGCACCGGATCGATCCAGGCCTGGAACACGAGTTCGCGCGGCGCGGCGATGACCCGCGTGATGTGAACCTGGGGAGCGGCGACCGAAGCCTTGTTCGTCATCGAGTTCTCCTGGTTGGGCCGCGCTTGCCGGCTGCGCGTTTCGCGCTTTTGCGGCGGCGTTTGGGCGGCTTGGCCTTGGCCTGCAACTGGTGGAGATAGTCCTCGAGCCGATCGAGACGCTCGTCCCAGAAGCGGCGATACGGTTCGACCCAATCCGCCACCCCGCGCAGCGGCGAAGCCTCGAGCCGGCAGGGGCGCCATTGCGCCTGCTTGCCGCGCGTGATCAGCCCGGCCCGCTCCAGCACCTTGAGGTGCTTGGTCACGGCCGGCAGGCTCATCTCGAACGGTTCCGCAAGTTCCGTGACCGCGGCCTCGCCCGCCGACAGCCGGGCCAGAATGGCCCGCCGCGTGGGATCGGCCAAGGCCGAGAACGTCGCGCTCAGGGGATCGGAGTCGAGCATCGCAACTAAACCAAGTGGTTAAGTAAACCAGTTGGTAAAATACAGGTCCGCGCCCCGGCCGTCAATCGGTTCACTTCGAACTCCCACCCCACACGATTTCGCCGTTCATCGCTTGCCGCCCTTTGCCGCCAGCAACTTGGCGGCAATCTCGCCGATCCGTTCGATCGTGTAGTCCCACCCTTCATTCACCCCCTCGCGGTGGTCGGCCGGGATCAGGCCGAACGCCTGGTGGAGGAAGTCGAGCCGCGTGCCGCCCTCTTCCTCGTTGAACCGATAACGAATGAAATTCACCGAGGAGTACGACATGAAGAGCGGCCCGCGGATTTCGAGCAGCTTGGGAGGCTTGATCACTTGCACGTGCCCCCACAGGTGCCCCGCCTGTCCTTCGTAGCCCTTGGTCGGACCCAGATCGCGGAACCAGCGGCCGCCAGGCCAGGGTTCGAGCTTCATGGCAAAGGGCTGGCCCCCGGGCATCTGGCTTTCCGGGCCCATCTCCGCGAGCGTGGCCTCGAACGTGATTTCGATGGGCGCCTGGATCAGCGTCGAGCGCGTGATGTTGAGCGTGTGGAGCGTCTCTTCCGGCAGGGTAGTGGACATGACTTTTACTTTTCCGGATTCCTCGGTTGGTGAGCGTCGTGAGCGCGGTCCCGCGCCTTGCGTTCTGCCCGCTCCTTGATGCGGTCGAGCTGGTGGGTCCAGAAGCGTTCGTAGGTTTTCACCCAGTCGTGCACGGCCTTCAGCTCCTGGGCCTTGAGCTCGTAGAGCCGCAGCTTGCCCTGCTTCCGCACCGACACGAGCCCCACCTTGCGGAGCACGCTTAGGTGCTTCGACACGGCGGGCTGCGGCAAGCCGAGCGACTGCACCACCTCGCCGACGGGCCAGGCCCGCCCCCCGGCCAGCAGGTCGAGGATTTGCCGCCGCCGCGGCTCGGCGATGGCGTTGAAGACGTCGGAGGTGGTCGCTGCTCGTGACATGCCAGAATTGTATTCCTGTATCGGAATATGTCAATCGGGTCGGCCGTTTTTTTCGCGAGGCCTGCAGCGATTGGCCGCTGGGGCGTCGGCCCTGCCCTCGGGCGGAGCGATCGGTTACGTTGGGCAAATCCTTTCGCCGCACCGACTAGGCGCTCGCTCCATGCCCGACCTGATCGTCGCCGACGTGACCAAGGAATACCCCACGCGTGGCGAGCCGCTGCGCGTGCTGCGCGGGGTGTCGTTCGAGCTTGCGGCCGGTCAGAACCTGGCCGTTCTCGGACCGAGCGGCTCCGGCAAGAGCACGCTGTTGCAGATTGTCGGCACGCTCGACCAGCCGACGAGCGGGCATGTGAACTTGCTCGGCGAAGACCCGGCCAAGCTCGCCGAACCGCAGTTGGCCGACTTCCGCAACCGGCGGATCGGCTTCGTGTTTCAGGAACACCACCTGTTGCCGCAGTGCTCTGCACTCGAAAACGTGCTCATCCCCACATTGGCCGCCGGCAAGACGACGCCCGCCGCGGCCGAGCGCGCCAAGCGATTGCTCGCCCGCGTTGGTTTGCAGGACCGCCTCGAACATCGCCCGGCGGAACTCTCCGGCGGCGAGCGACAGCGCGTGGCGGTCGCCCGCGCGCTGATCCAGGAGCCGGCCCTGCTGCTAGCCGACGAACCGACCGGCAACCTCGACCGCACGACGGCTGCTGCCATCGGCAAGTTGCTCCTCGAGTTGCAGGAGCAGGAGCAAACGATGCTCATCGTGGTGACGCACAGCCTGGAACTGGCGGGCTTGTTTCAGCGAAGAGTGGAGTTGGATGAGGGGCGGTTGTTGGGCGCTTAGGAGTTGTCCTTACTCATTAGCCCCCGGCGAGTCGCCGGGGGAAAGCAGGCCAATACCTGCCGATCGCGGCCAAACAGCGCGATCGGAGCGTTGCGCTTCTTCTGGCCCCCCGTGACTCACGAGGGGCTAATGGTTCTGAAAAGCGCCGAGCTGCCCTTAGCCCCCGGCGAGTCGCCGGGGGAACAAGGATCGTGGCCCGCTCATCACGGTGTTAGGCCGCGCCCGGTCATGCCGCCCGTCATCGTTCACGGTAGAATTGGCCGATCACGCTTCGCCACCCGCTACTGGCTACGAGCCCCCTCATGTCCCTCTTCGCCGCCGCCGAGGCCGAGAATCGCCGCCAGGCTCAGCCGCTCGCTGCCCGCATGCGGCCGCGGTCGCTCGACGAGTTCGTCGGGCAGCAGCACTTCCTGGGCGAAGGCCGGCTGCTCCGCCGGCTGCTCAAGGCCGATCGCCTCGGCTCGCTGATCCTCTACGGCCCCCCCGGCACCGGCAAAACGACGCTCGCGCATCTGTTGGCCCAAGAAAGCAAGAGCCGGTTTCGCGAGCTGAGCGCGGTGGCTAGCGGGGTGAAGGAGCTGCGCGAGGCGCTCGACGAAGCCCGCGGACGCCTGGAAACCTCGGGGCAGAAGACGCTCCTCTTCGTCGACGAGATCCACCGCTTCAACAAGGCGCAGCAAGACGTGATGCTGCCTGACGTGGAGCAAGGGGTAGTGATCCTGGTGGGGGCGACGACGCAGAATCCCTTCTTCGCGCTCACGAGCGCACTGGTCAGCCGCAGCCGGATCTTCGAGTATCAGCCCCTCACGCCGGACGACATCAAAACGCTCCTCCGCCGCGCCGCCGCCGACAAGGAGCGCGGGCTCGGCAAGTACGACGTGCGGCTGCACGACGACGCGCTCGACTTCCTGGCCGAGGTCTGCGACGGCGACGCCCGGCGGGCTTTGGGCGCGCTCGAAGTCGGCGTGCTTTCGAGTGAAACCCGCGCGGTCGAGTTCACGCGGGCACTGGCCGCCGAGAGCGTGCAGCGCAAGGCGATCGAATACTCGCGCGACGGCGACGCCCACTACGACGCCGCCAGCGCGCTGATCAAGAGCATCCGCGGCAGCGACCCCGACGCGGGGCTGTATTGGCTCGCGCGGATGCTCGAAGGGGGCGAGGACGTGCGCTTCCTCACCCGCCGCTTGATCATTCTGGCGAGCGAAGACATCGGCAACGCCGACCCGCAAGCGCTGCCTCTGGCGGTGGCCGCCATGCACGCTTGCGAGTTCATCGGCCTGCCGGAGTGCCAACTGACCCTTTCGCAAACGGTGGCCTACTTGGCCTGCGCGCCCAAGTCGAACGCCTCCACCGTGGCGATCGGCGAAGCCCGCGGCGACGTGCGCGAGGGGCGCCTCCTACCGGTGCCGGTGCACTTGAAGGATCGGCACTACTCGGGCGCCAAGCGGCTCGGCCACGGCGCGGGCTATGAGTACGCCCACAACGCGCCCGACGGCGTCGCCGCGCAGGACTATCTGGGGGTGGAACGGGAGTACTACCGCCCGGTCGACCGCGGCTTCGAGCAGGAACTGGCGGCGCGGCTCGTCGAGATTCGCGAGCGGCTCAAGGCCGGCAAAGCAGCCGCCGCGGAATGAACCATTGGGGCGGCAGAACGTACCAACGTTGGCAGGCCGGCAGTAGGTTATGCTTCAGCATAACTCCGTGCCGCGCGAGGCGGCCGAGCGCGAGACCGTCACTTGCCCTCTAAGAGCGTGGTTTGGCGGTTCCGTTATGCTGAAGCATCACCTACGGCGCGGTCCGGCTGAGTTTGACAAAGTGCTGAACCAGGGCCAAGATAGGCGCAGCCGGGCAGGTCGCGGGGGCACTTTTGGGGCGCTGCGGGGAACTTTCCCTAAACAGGCCGCGTCCTACACTTCGGAGCGGTTGTGGTAGCCGACGACTCCCAACTCATCGATCGCGCCCTGGCAGGCCAGTCGGCCGCCTTCGGCGAGTTGGTGCTGCGCTACCAAGACCGGCTCTACAACACCCTGGCCAGCACGCTCGGGTGCGCCGAGGAAGCCCGCGACGTGGCGCAGGAAGCGTTTGTTCAGGCCTACCTGAAGCTCGAAACGTTTCAGCGCAACGCCGCGTTTTACACTTGGCTGTATCGCATCGCCTTCAACGTGTCGGTCAGCCGGCGCCGCCGGCAACGCCCGACGCAGAGTGTGGAAGCCGTGCGCGAGCAAGCTGGCGAGGAACCGCTCGACCGCGCCGGGGCCCCCGCCGATCGACTCGAACAGCAGGAGAGGGCAGCCCAAGTTCAGGCCGCACTCGCTCAATTGAGCGAGGACCACCGCACCGTGCTGGTGTTGCGGGAGATCGAGGGCTTCTGTTACGAGACCATTGCCGAAACGCTGGACGTTCCCGTGGGAACCGTCCGCAGCCGCTTGCGCCGCGCCCGCTTGCAGTTGCGCGAACACTTGCGCGAGGTCTTGCAGGAAGACGTGAAATAACCGGCCCCAACGGGCCGACCTAAGCTCGAGAGAACCACTCATCGTCCCCACCCCCAAAGACGGGGCGCGGACTCAAGCGACCATGAACGAACGTCCCGACGACGACCTGATCAGCGCCTATCTCGACGGCGAGCTTTCGCCGGCCGAAACGGCCGAGGTCGAGAAGCTGCTGGCCGAGAGCCCTGAGGCCCGCCAGTTGCTCGAGGACTTTCGTGCGCTGGGCACCGGTCTACGGGGTCTGCCAAAGCTGCACCTCGACGAGGGCTTTCGCGACCGGGTGTTGCGCCAGGCCGAACGGTCGACCTTGGCCGGAAACGCTTGGCAAGACGCAGTGAAGCCGGCGCCCGCCTCCGGCGGCGAGGACGGCCCCGGAGTGTTCCGCTTTCCGCGCACCTGGCAGGGCTGGAAGTGGGCCACGCTGGCGACGGCCGCGGCGCTGGCGATTTGGGTTTTCGGGCGAGGGTCGCTCGAGCAGCCGCGCCAAGTGGCGATCGCTCCTGTCGAAAAGGCGCCGCTGCCCAAGGCGAAGGTCGGCGCGGCGCCGGCGGTCACGCGCGAGCTCGACGAGCGCGGCGGGGCGCCCGTTGCCGAACACTTTGATGTGCCGCCGGCGCCCGCCGAGTGGGCCGAGGAACGGCAGGAAACGCCTGAGTTGCTCGAGCGCTCGGCGCCGCCCCTGGCGGCCGATGCGCCCGCGGCGCCGGCCGCCGCCGTCCCGGAACAGCCAAGGCGGCGCTCCAAGGTGGGGCCTGAAACAGAAGCCGTGTCGCCCGAACTCCGGCAACTCTCGGTGGAGGGACGGAAGGACGCGGCCCCCGACGCGGACGCGGCCTTGGCCGACTCCGTGGAACTCAAGTTGTGGAGCGCGGACGACGCCGGCGGCGCCGCGGCAGGCGCCGCGCTGGGGGTCGAGGTCGCCGCAGCTGCCGAGCCCGAAATGCTGGCGATCGATTTGGTGGTCCCACAGCCCGAGGCCGCCTCGGAAGCGCTGACACAGGCCTTCCTCAAGAACCGAATCGTGCTCGAGCCCGAGCAGGCTCCCGGCGATGCGCCCGCGGCCTCACTGGCCAACTCGGTGCAAGGAGGCGCTGGACTCAACTCGTCGCCGGCGAATGCCGATTTTGGCGACCAGTCGGCCCAGGCTGCAGCCCCAGCGGTCGAGGGCGCGACGCAAAATGCTGCGGTTGCCCCCCCAGTCGCCGAGCAGAACGGACTGGCGACCACACTGGCGGCCCCCGACCCCAACGTCTTCGCCTTTCAACTGGCGGGCGATCAACAGGCCCAGCTCTATTACGTTGAGGCCACCGAAGCTCAGGTGCAGCAAACGATCGAGGACCTCAAGGCGCAGCCCCAGGTCTTCTACAGCGTGTTGCCGGTCGCGGCGCCCCCTCAAGCCCCGGAAGGAGCAGCCAGCGTGGCGGGCGCGATGTCCGAGACGCGGAACTTGGCCGACAGTGCGCCGCCGCTTGAAGATAAGGCCACGCCCTTCGCCGAGTCCGGTCGGGCAACCGACTCTCTGGCCGAAACGGTGGATTCGTATTCGGAGGCCGCGAAAAAGGAAAAGCAAGGATTGGCCGAGTTGAATTCCGCGCCGGCCCCGAAGGCCGGCGCTGATCCAGCCGCCACGCGCGGCGTGGCAGGACCTGAAACCCTCAGCGTCGACCGGTCCCGCGCCGCCGAGCCAGTTAACAACGCAGAACCCATGGGTGCCGCGGCGCCTGCGAATGAAGCGGCTGTCGACCTGGCCCGAGATGAGAAGTCGCAGCTCGGCAAAAGCCAAGGGCTGCGCTTCGCGAGCCCGGAGCAAGTGCCGCAGCAGCGGGCGGATGTGCAGCAAGTACAGCAGACGGGGCGCGCCTACCGGTTGAGCCCGCAAACGCAGCGATCCTTGGGACGAGGCCCGGGGGGCGGTCCGGGGTATTCCGGCTATGGCCGTGCTCGCGGCGGCGCGGGATACGGTCGCTCCGGCGGCGTTGCGGGAGGAGGCATGGGCGGCATGGGCGCCCCAGGAACCCAACTACAGGCCCAAACTCGGCAAGGCGGCGACACGGCGCCACAGGCCGCGCAAGTCGCCTCAGCGCCCGAGGGGGCGCTCGCGGAGGAGCAGCCGCCCGGCGATCCTCAGCGCACGGTCAGGGCGTTCTTCTTTCTTCGGCAAGCGCCCACGCTGCCGGCCGCTGAGCCTGCGCCTGCTGCCGCTGAGCCACTGCCTGCGGCCGCGGCGCCGCCGGCGCCTGGCGACCGGTAGAGCTTGCCAAGCACGCCGCCCGCCGGCGACTCGCTACTTGGGCGACATCGGCCGCACGTCGACCGACACCGTCATCGCGTGGTGTCCTCCGCCTACGAAGACTCCCTTGATCGGGCAGACGTCGTGGTAGTCGCGGCCCCAGGAAAGCGTGATGTGCTCGAGCGACGGCATCACGTCGTTCGTGGGGTCGAAGTCGACCCAGCCTTCCCCCGGACAATAGACCGACAGCCAGGCGTGCGAGGCGTCGGCCCCCACCAACTTTGTCTTGCCGGGGGGCGGAGTGTTGAGCAGGTAGCCGCTCACGTAGCGGGCCGCCAACCCCACCGAGCGTACGCACGCCAGCGCTACATGGGCAAAATCTTGGCACACGCCGCGCCGCTCGTGGAACACCTCCTCGAGGGGCGTGTTCACCGTCGTGGCGGTCGTGTCGTAGCGGAAGTCCTTGTAGATGCGGGCAGTCAGCTCGCGCAGCGCTTCGAGGAGGGGGCGGCCGGGCAAGAACGTGCTTTGCCCGTAGCCGACAAACGTCGGCGAGCGGCGGACGAACGGCGAGTCGAACGTGAACTGGTAGACGTCGAGTCCTTCGGCCGAACGATCGGCCCGCACGGCGTCGCGCACCTGCTCCCAGGCGGGGCTGGCCGCCAGGTCTCGTTTGGGGGCGGCGCGCACCTGCACGCGGCTGACCGCGGTGACGCTGAGGCGGTGGTGACCTTCGTGGATCGAGAAGTGCTGCAGGGCGTTGCCGAAGTAGTCGGTCCGTTTCTCGATCCAGGCCGGTTCCGGCCGAATCAGCAGCCGGTGCTGCTTGCAGCGCTGGAAGCCGCTCTCGCGCGGCGTCAGATGCACTTCGTTGTGGCAAACGGGCACGACGTCGGAGTAGAGATACGTCGTGTTGTGGGTCACTTTATAGAGCATGGCTTCTCCGCACACTCGGAGCATACTCCCAGAAACGCGGCGACCGCTAGGGGCCGGCCCAGGTCGAATGCGCCGCACTCGCCGATCTCCGGAAAAACCGCCACGATCGCACCAGCCGCCCCAACCCGGCGCGTAATTCCCGCACTCCCGAACTGCACGGAGTAGAGTTGTCTCCGGGGCATACTTCGACCTGGTTCGGCGGGGATCGGCTCGAGCCTGCATGCTGCGACAAATCTGCCATTGGCTAACGCCCGAAGCGGCCCGGCGCGACCCCGAGTCGCTGCGCCGGGCCAGCCGCTTTGTGGGCCTCGCGCTCGCCATGCTGCTGTGGGCGCCCGTCTACGCCGGCATCTACGTCGTGCTCGGCGCGCCGCGGTCGATCGGCGTCTTGGTGGTTACGGCCCTCCTGCTTGTGGCCGATCTGTGGCTCTTCCGCCGCACCAACCGCCCCCGCCTGTGCGGGCAATTGCTCGTAGGCCTGGCCTGGGGCACGTACTCGGCGCTGGCCAGCCTGAACGGCGGATTCGCCGCACCGGCGGTGGCGTGGTACACCACCGTGCCGGTGCTGGCGATCACGCTGGCGGGAGTGCGGGCCGGGCTATGGTGGTCCGTGCTTTGCGCCATCACGATCTTGATGTTCTATTGCCTGCCCGAATTGCAGTCGCTCAACGAGCTGACCCCCGATGGCGCTCACTTGCTTGGATGTCTGGGGTTGCTGGGGCTGCTCACGTGTCTGCACGTGCTGACACTGGTGTTCCAGCGGATGGAGCAGTGGTCGCGGCAATCGATCGACCGGGCCCTCGACGCTGCCCGCGTGGCCGACCGCTCGAAGAGCGAGTTCTTGGCCAACATGAGTCACGAGATCCGCACTCCAATGACTTCGATCCTGGGATACGCGGAGTTGCTGCAGCAGGGCGACCTCGAAGGGCCGCTGGCGGAGGAGGCGCTGCTCACGATTCGCCGCAATGGCGAACACCTGCTGACGATCATCAACGACATTCTCGACGTCTCGAAGATCGAGGCCGGCAAGCTCGTCGTCGAGCGGATTCCCTGCAATCCTGGGGAGCTGCTGGAAGAGGTGATGCAGCTCATGCGGCCGCGCGCAGAAGTCAAGGAGTTGTCGCTGGAGCTGGAACTCGACCCTGACTTGCCGGAATCGATCCTGACCGACGCCACACGGCTACGGCAGATCCTCATCAACCTGCTGGGCAATGCCCTGAAGTTCACCGAGGAGGGAGGCGTGCGCGTGACGGCCCAGGCCCTCGATCCGCGGGGGCCGGCTCCGCGGCTCCGCGTCGACGTGTGCGACTCCGGCATCGGCATGACCCTGGCCCAGTCGGCCCGAGTGTTCGAGCCGTTTCAGCAGGCCGACTGCTCGACCACCCGCCGTTTTGGCGGCACCGGCCTCGGCTTGGCGATCAGCCGCCGGCTGGCCGAGATGCTGGGCGGCGGCATTCAGGTGGTCAGCGCACCGAACTCGGGCGCCACGTTCACGCTGACGATCGACGCCCCGCTGGCGCCGGCTCAGCAGCCGCTCGAGTTGGCGGCCGCTCGTTAAGGGACGCCTCGATCGGGTAGGCTAAGGGCTGCCCTGTCTCCCTTTCCTTTCGCCGGCCCTCCATGGATTCTGCTGAACACGAATCCCACGCAACTGAGACAATCGAGCTGTTTTGGGGGCGTGCGAGCCCCGCGGCGGCGACTTTCTACGCCCGATTTCGCACGTCCGAGCCCGCCGGCGTGCGAATCTCAGGTTGGATTGAGGGTCCCGATTGTCCCCATGCGGCCACGCTGCAGGCGCGCTTTCCGCTGCGCGACCTCGGCGCCGATCCGCAGCCACTTGCCCAGGCGACCGTGACGGAGCCTTGTTTTTGGTCTCCGCGGACGCCCTACGTCTATCGGGCTCGAGTCGAAGTCTGGCGGGGCGAGCGGCAGATCGCGAACGCGGAGCAGCTTTGCGCGGCGCGGCCCTTGGGAACCGTTGGTCGCAGCTTCGTGCTGGCTACCAAGCGGTGGGTGCTGCGCGGTGTGTGCCGCGAGACGCTCGAGTCTGCGGAGCTGAGCGACTGGCTCGAGGCGGCCGCGGTTGCCTGCGTGCCATCGCCAGCGGACGACGTTTGTCGTCTGGCGACGCTGCAGGGGCTTGGGATCGCAGCCCAGGTTGAGGGATCGGCGGCCGACCTACGTGCCGAACTCACGCGTCTGGCCCGCTGGCCGGCTGTGATGGCGGCTTTCTTGCCCGAGGATGCACCGCTTCTCGAAGGCCCATGGACCCCTCCCTCTGGTCTGCTGCTCGTGCAACGCGTGGGGCGCGAGGTCCCCTGGCGGCTGCGGACTTGGGCCCAGGCAATCGTGGCCCCCATGAGCGAGCCGGCGGCGTTTGCCGCTGCCGCGGCTGCAGTCGGCTGTCCTGTCATCGCGTGGCGGCCAAACGACGCGGGCGATTTGCCCTCGGCCCGTGCGGAATGCGATCGGTTGCAGCGCGATCTGGCGGCCGTCGGCGATTTTGCCGGCTATTTGGTTTGACGCGCGGCTCGGTGTCGCGGACCATAGCCCCCAGCGATTCTTAGCGCCTCATCTGCCGAGAGTTCTCTCCCATGACCGCTGACCCATCGGGCGACCATCCTCCGGTCGACCCGATTATTCTGGCTCATGCCCATCAGGCGTTCGCCAGCGACGACGCCGCGGACCTGGCCCGCCTGCTCGAGCAGCACCCCGAACTCAAAACGCGGCTCAACGACCCGAGCGGCGACTTCGATTCGCCCCCGATTGTGCATGTTCGCAGTCGCGCCATGCTCGATGTCTTGCTGGCAGCCGGCGCCGACATCGATGGCCGCAGCCAATGGTGGGCTGGCGGCTTCGGACTGCTCGATTCGGCGCCGCCAGAGGTCGCGAAATATGCCCTCGAGCGCGGGGCCACGCTCACCGTGCATGCCGCCGCCCGGCTCGCGCTGATCGACGAGCTGCGCGCCTTTCTGGCGGATCAGCCCAGCTTGGTCCATTTGCGCGGCGGCGACGGGCAAACCGCGCTGCACTTTGCTGCGACCATCGAGGTGGCCGAGATCCTGCTTGACGCCGAGGCCGACATCGACGCCCGCGACGTCGACCATGAATCGACCCCAGCTCAGCATATGCTCGGGTCGCGCACCGAAATTGCCCAATTCTTGGTGCGTCGCGGCTGCCACGTCGATTTGCTCATGAGCGCGGCGCTGGGTGATCGGCCGCTCGCCGAACGGCTGCTGCAGGCCGATCCCGAGTGCATCCGCCTGCGGGTAAGCGACGAGTGCTTCCCCATGGTCGGCGGCCGTTGTGGCGGCACGATCTACCAGTGGACGCTGGGATGGTATGTGTCGGCCGTGCAGGTGGCGAAGAGGTTTGGCCATCACGCGCTGGCCGCCTGGCTGGAGGAGCGCTCGCCTCCCGAAGAAAAGCTGCTGAACGCCTGTTGGCTGCACGACGCCGAGACGGTATTGGGCCTGTTGGCGGCGCAGCCCGACTTGGCGACCTCCCTGCCGGCTTCCGGCCGGCAACACCTGGCCCACGCCGCGCGCAACAACGACACCGAGGCCGCGCGGCTCATGCTGCAAGCGGGCCTGCCCGTCGACGGCGTAAGCCAACACCGAGCCACGCCGCTGCACTGGGCGGCCTGGCAGGGCAACGCGGAGCTCGTGCGACTGGTGCTCGAGCGGCGACCGGACCTCGAGAATAGGTCCAACGATTACAGTGGCTCCCCCCTCGACTGGGCGCTGCATGGTTCGGAGAACGGCTGGGACCGCGCCCGAGGGAACTATCCTGAAACCGTATCGCTGCTGCTCGCGGCTGGCGCTCAGCGGCCCGCGATAATCTCGGGCTCCGCCGCGGTGCAAGCGGTCTTACATCAGCACGGCGCCGCTTAGGCGGCCTTAGACGCGGTAGTGTTGCCAACGAGCGATCGCAGCGTCGCCGACGACACGTAGGCCAGGTTGGCCACCAGGAGCGTGGCGAAGAACAGCGTGAGCCCGGTCACCATTGCGAGCGGCACGTAGACCAGCACAGCGGCGACGAGCAACAACGGCCGCGCCAACCGATTCCAAATCAGCACGGGAAACAGCAGTTCGAAGGCCACCGTGAGGTGCGTCCAAAGGTTCCACGCGTACTCGTGCCCGGCGAGGAACGAAAAGTCCCACCACCGCGAATCGGGACGTGCGATCAGCCACCACAGGGCTAGTCCATTCCACCAGGCTTCGCCCCCGAGCTTGGTCAGGCCCATCAGCAGGTAGAAGCCTGCCAGATGGATCTGGATCAGCCGGGTGGCGATCGTGGCCGTAACGAACTCCTCGGGTTCGCCTTCGCGCGGCAGCTTGCCGCGCGCCCGCCGCAGCAGGCGATCGAGCGAAAGGTAATTGCCCGCCGGCGCGATCACCAGGTAGAGCAGCAACATCGAGAGAATGGGTTCCGCCTGGCCGTTGATCATTGGCCCGCGGTGGACGTACGAGAGAAAGACGACGAGCGTGGCGACCGTGGCGACGCGGGTAAAGAAGCCCAGCAAGAAGCAGCCGATCGCTGCGGCGCCCAGCCAGTGGAAAACCCACAGGTCGGCGGGGGTCGCAGCCCGGTCGAGCAGCGAGAGCTTGCTCCCCGGTCGCACGGCCTGGATCATTTCGAGCGGCACGAGCCCCTGCGGGCCAAACCACTCAACGAGATCCCAGGTGAAGCTCAGGTGCCAGTAGAGCACGAGCAGGCCCACCAGGATCCGCAGCAGGCAGAGCGTGAAGGGGTTCGTGGGCTGATACCAAAAGGTGTTCCAGCCGGCGCCAAACCGCTCGCTGAGCTCTTCCGCGTAGTTGCCGACAGCATGGAACACGGCGGTCATTTCGCGGGCGCCTGGGTCTGCGGAGAATTCGCGGCGGGGGCGGCTTCGAGGGCGTCGGTCGATTCCTTGAGCAGGATTTGGCCCCCGAGCGAGCGGGCCGTGGCGTCGTAGAGCGTGCGATACATTCCGGCCGCATTGGGATCGGACTGGGTCTTGTCGGCCGAGGCGGCCGTCCGTGCATCGAGCAAGAGGTGTGACTTGATCCGCACGCGGGCCGAATCGGCCTTCTCTTGCTGCATGTAGCGAGCCGACAAGGCTTGGGGAATGTGCTGCTTGAACTCGTCGTCCTGGGCGGTCAACCAGTCGGCAGCGACGTTGGCCAGCTTCTGCTGGCGGCGAAAGGACTCGCCGCCGCGCCAGCCGTCGCGCGGAATGCGGAATACCTCCGGTTCGCCCAGCGCCGAGGGCACGTCGACCTCGATCGCGTGGTCGGCGTCGAGCGACAAGCCGTGGGTGAGTTGGTAGTTGGTCGAGTAGTCGACCGTCAGGTTGAGGGGGTACAGGTAGTAGCTGAATGAGGCCAGGAGCTTCCCCTGCAACCCCGAGGCGACGTTCGAAGACAACGCCACGAATACCAGGAACAGGTGGATGAAGATCGCCAGCGAGACCCAGGGACGGACTTCGGCGGGGAGCCCGAGTCGGGGCGGCGGTTTCTGAGGTGCGGTCATACGGGCGAGACGATCGAGGACGCGACGATGCGTCGCACAACGGCAGGAACGGCGGGCAGACGATGTTCGCTATTCGTCATCGTCTGGGTGTTGCAAAAAATCTACGCTTCTTTCCCGCCCTTCCTAGCCAGCATGGCTTTCGCGATCGTTCCGCTCCAGGCGAATCGTCATGACCCAACGAAAAAAGCCGAGGCCCACGAGGGGCCTCGGCTTTCTGGGTCGATCGAAGGACTCATGTCGGCCCAAAGGCCAACGCGTTCCTCGGTCGTAGGAGCTTTCCGCAGACTAGCGGCGGAAGCTGACCTTGCGGACCGAGTAGGGCGAGCGCTTCATCGTGGTCGGGGCCGGCGGCGCCGGGGGGGTGGCTTCAGCCGGAGCGGCCGGAGCAGCCTCGGCAGGAGCGCTGCCGCTGCAGCTCGGCGCCGTCTCGACGACGGTGCCGCAGCAGGTCGGCGCCGGGGCGCCGCAGCAATCGCTGGCGCCGCTGCAACCATGGCAGCGGTGCCGACGGTGGCCGAACAAGCGGTGACGGCGGCCGTGGCAGCCATGGCAACCGCTGCAGCTCGAGCCACTGCAATCGCTGCCGCTGCAGTCGCTGCCATCGCAGCCGCTGCAGTCACCCGAGCAACCGTGGCAGCCGTGGCCAGCCACAGCCTGCTTCTGACCGCCGATCAAAGCGATCCCGACGACTGCGAAGAAGATCGCAATCCCAAGAGCCAAAGTACGATTCATCCGTTTCCTCCAAACAAGACAGGGCCAGGGAATCCCAAACACCCACTGCCGTCGGTAAACCAAGTTTGGTCCGTTCGGGACGGCTACTCGAACGGGGGAGTTCAGATCGCAAAGCTTTCGCGAACGCCCGTCATTTTAGGGGGCGTTGGAAAGTTTGGAAGTCTATTCCGATTACGAAGGATTTGCTGCTAGCACTGGGCAGGCTGATAAAGCTAGCACGGTGGGCAAGGTTGTCAAGCCGCGAAGGATCGTCAGGTGTTAATCTGCGAATCCTGGGAAGAATAGCACGGCATTTTTGCCATGCGGGGTATTCCGGCAACCAAACGCGCTGCGCATGAAAAACGCCCACGCCGGGGATCTCCCCAACGCGGGCGCGCGATCATTCGAATTAGGGTAACCGCCTAGGTGCTAAGGCCTTAGCACGCTCCCAGCGACAGGAGGGCCCGTCTCGCTTACCGCAACTTGTTCACCGGGGAGCCAGCGGCGCCCGAGGCCTTCGCCTCTTGGACTTCCGCCTGGCGAAGTTCGTTGGTCGCCGAGGTTTCTGAGCCACTTGCCGCTGCCGCGCGACGCTCCATCTCCGCCTCCACCGCCGCCTGCTTCGCCTGCATGCTCTCGTGGTCCTCGAAGTTGAGGATCAAGGGCGGCTCATTCTCGAACACCTTCGTCGCCATGCCGGCGATCCGCCACCCCTCCGACTCCTTGCGGAGGATCCACACGATCGTGTCGGTGCGGACTTGGTCGTCGATCACGTCCGACCATTTGCTGGCGACGTGGGCGCCCATCTCCCCTTCTTCCTTCCGGTATTCGACCTCGCCGACCTCAAAGGTGGCGGTCGGGCTCCCCGGCGGAGCGACGCTCATGCCGGACTTTTCCGATTCGGCCCGCGCGGCCGGAGTGAGCAACAGGTCGGCGGCCAGTGGATCGGCGGCCTTCACGGCCTCGAGAAACTGCTTTACGACGGCTTCCGGGGGCGGCCCGGCGTCCTTCGTCGGCGCCGCGACCGTACCGGTTGCTGCCTGCTCGGGGGCTGGCGCCCCACCACCGCAGCCTGCCGCAGACAGAGTCAACATCGTCAGAAATGCCGCCACCTTGTTCCGCTTCATGCGAAATACCTCCGCTCGAGGCCCCCACCTGGGCTGATTCCGGCCAACCCTTGGGCATCGTGCCGCGGGGATTGGTTCGCCGTGTCGCGCGGAGTTTCGCACGAGGCTGCGGACCGGTCAAGACGAGCCGCCGTCGCCGCCCGAATCGATAAGCACTGCTAGCAACCACCGAACCGCCCGCGATAATGAGCCCATGACCGAATCCGAATACCACCCGCTCTTCCTCCAGGGCATTGAGCATTTCAATGCCTGCGACTTCTTCGAGGCGCACGAAGTTTGGGAGGAGCTGTGGACGGAGTACTCGGGGCCCTCGCGGCGGTTCTATCAGGGGCTGATCCAGGTTGCGGTGGCGCTGCACCACTTCGGCAACGGCAACATCCGCGGCGCCCGCAAGCTCTACCATGGCAGCCGCGGCTACTTGCAGGACTACCGGCCCCAGTACGAGGGCGTGGACGTGGAAAAACTCTTCGCCGACTTAGAGCACTGCTTCGAGCAAGTGCTGGCGACGGAGGAGGACTTTCCGGATCTCGAGATCGATCCCGAGCGCATCCCGGAAATCCACCTCGATCCGCCGCCGGACTAACCGCCCCAGCAGTCTAGAGTGCTCTGTCACAGCTTGCTTATCGAGTCCGTAGAACCGCCGAGCAACAATCCAGCGAGCCGCCGGGCTTCACGCCGGCGGGCCCCGGTGACGAGCTCGTTCGGGGTGGCAGCGGCAATCACTGCCACCGTGCCGCGGAAATGATTAGCGTATCGACTACGGCTCGCGTCGCTTGAGCGCCGAATCCCCTCATCGCGCGGCACGGCGGGGGGTGAACCCCGCCGCTCGCCAACCCGAACTTCTCGCTGTGACGCAGCCTAGCGGAACACCTGGCCGAAGAGCTGCAGCAGGCTCGATTCGGGGAACAAGCAAAACGCGTACTCGCGCGAGGCCAGGAGTTCGCTTGCCCGAGCTAAATCGGTGAGCTCGTCGCGCTCGGCCAGCAGTTTCGTCCGCAAGCCGGCCACCCAGGGTTGCAGCGCCTCGTTTGCGCCGCGCAGCGCCAGATGCCGAGCGCGAGCGTTCTCGGGCGAAAGGGGCGTCTTCAGCCAGTGGCGTTTTTCCTCAATCAGGTCCGCCAGGCTAACGCCCGCACCGGCCGCCCCGTTCTGGAGATAGGCCGCGTCGGCATGGACCTCAGGGTGATAGGCCAGCTCGCGGAGCAACCCGTCGACGCGGCGGACGTCGGCCGAGGAGGCTTGAGGCCGTTCGATCGGCAGCCGCAACGTCGCGGAGAGCACCTGGTACGGCGGCGGAGGCAGCTCGAAGAACCGGGCGATGAGTAGGTCGGTCAGCTCGTCGTACTTGGCCCCGCCGATGCCGTGCAGGAAGAGGTCGGAGAGCACGACCCGCGCGAACAACGTGGTGAGCAGTGCGCGCGTGCGCAGCTTCACTCCTCCCGGCAGCGAGCACAGCGCGGCCGGCAGCCCGTCGCCGGCGGCCGGCAGCGCCGCTTGCCAGCCGGCGCGGTCGGTGAGCTGCAGTTCGCCGCCGACCGAACGCACGAACAAGCGGCGACGACGCGGGTGAGCGGCCGACCAGACCCAAAAGGGGGCCTCGATCCAATCTTCGTGCCGGGCCAAGTCAGGCACGGGATGCGAGCGGCTGCGAACTCCGTTGACGCGGCGATATTCGTGCAGCGCCTCGTTGTAGACCTTGCGCAGCCGCACCGCGTCGGTGAGCAGCGCCGCCGCGAACCAACAGAACGATTCGAAGCCGCACACGTGGCTCTGCGGCAACTCCAGCGTGTGACTGCCCCACTGGGCCTCGAGCCGATGCCGCGCCTGGGCTACGGCGAGGCCCAAATTCCCGGTGGCGCGGCCGCGCTCGACCACGTCGGGCCAGAAGCGGGCCACGAGCGGGTTGGCGACAAGCGGGTGCAGGCGCTCTTGGACACGGCCGCTAAAGCTAGCGAACAGCTCTGAGTCGGCAATGCGCCGCTCTTCGAACGGCATCTCTGCGAGTGCCGCATCGAACGGAACGGTCGCCACGGTGGGGGCCGCAGCCGTTCCGCCCGGCACAAGCACGCCGGCCGAGCGGGCCGTGTCGGTGTCGACCACCAGATTGACGCCGACAGCCTGGCCCTCTCGCACCAGCTCTGCCAGAGCGAAATTCTTGATCCACACGCCCGGGTGAAACAACTGCGGCTGATGGCCGGCCAGCGCAAACGGCGCCGCGGAGTTCAACCCGCGCACCGGCCGCTCGAGATAGCCGTTCGAGTAGTCGACGGCCGCCTGCAGCAGTTCGGCCCGCGCCGTCGGGATAAGCTCGCTCAGCCGTCGGCCGTGGAACTCGTAGTCGATGAGCTCGCGCCGGGTCGAGCGCTCGGCCAGCAGCGCGCCAGCCGCCTCGAGCGGGGGTTCGGCGAGCAATCCCCCGTCGACACGTGGGGCCCGCAACCGACGATACCTAAGCGGTTCCGGCATGAGCCTCACTAGTGAGCAACTCCACACCCGCAACACGTGGGCGCCTTACGGCCGACGGCCATGGGCTTGGCCGCCTGCATGCTCCGCTCGATCACCTCGTGATAGTGCGCGAGCCGCGTGCCCGAGTTGTCGAGCGAGCCGCCGAACGAGCGCTTCTCGTCGAGATAAATCAGCGGCACCGGCAGCTCAACGATTTTGAGGTCGAGCGCCGCGGCCTGCACCCACAGTTCGAGCGGCATGGCGTAACCCGGCTCGACGAGCCGCAGCTTTGCCAGGGCAGCGGTGCGGTAGGCCTTGAAGCCGCAGAAGGTGTCGGTGAGCTGGTATCCCAAGCGGCAGTTGAGCTCGTCGGTGATTTGCTGGTTGATCCGCCGCCGATCGACCGGGGGCGCGCTGTCCCCCTCGTACTGCTTTAGGTAACGGCTGCCCGAGACGATGTCGGCCCCCGACTGCTCGATGGCGGCCACGAATTCAGGGATGCGGCTCGGCTGATGCTGCCCATCGCAGTCGATCGTCACGAGCACGTCGTAGCCGTGCTCGATGGCGTAGGCGAACGCCGTGTGCAGAGCGGCCCCGTAGCCGCGGTTCTTTTCGTGCCGGGCCAACAGAATGTCGCTGCGGGCGGCCAACAGGTCCGACGTGCCGTCGGTGGAGCCGTCATCGACCACGAGCACGTCGCGGCAATAGCGCGCGACCTCGTCCAACACCGGGCCCACGTGGTGCAACTCGTTGTACACCGGCAGGGCCGTCAACACGCGACTGGACATAGGCTTAGCTCCCGGACAAAAAGGCCGGCTGTGCGGCCGGCCTGGGTTCATTCTAGGCACAGGGAACGGAGCGTCAACGAACCGACGCCCTCTGCCGTTGGATGCGGCGACCTTCGGCCGCGTGACAACGCGCGCGACCGGTAAAGTCTGGCGGTTTTTGTCGCCGTACTCGCCTCCCATTAGCCCCCGGCGAGTCGCCGGGGGTCGACAACGGCAACTGGCAAAAAGCAGTTAGAGCCGCCGTTCACTCGCGAATGAGCGTGCTCGCAGCTCGACGCTGATTCTCCCCCCGGCGACTCGCCGAGGGCTAATGAGCCGCTCGGCCGGTCATGCCCACGCCAGCGGGTCGCGTTCGCGACGGCTTGCCCAGACCGTGAGCTGGGGAAACGCCTGGCCGAGCTGCGCGGCCAGCGCCTCGAGCCCGAACCGCTCGCTGGCGTAGTGACTCACGAGCAGCAGCCCGAGCCCGCGGGCCTCGGCTTCGAGCGCCGTGTGGAAGCGGGCCTCGCCGGTGACAAAGGCTTGGCAGCCTGCCTGCTCGGCGGCGGCCAGCAACTCGCCTGCGCTGCCGCAACCCACGGCCACGCGCTCGATCGGCGCATCGAGCCGTCCCACGACCTGCACCTGCTCGAGCGAGAGAAACCTTTTGGCGGCGGCCGCCAACGAGCCGAGCGTGCCGCCGCTGCTTAGTCGGCCCACGCGTCCCGTGCCGAGTGTCGGAATCGCTGGGCTCGGCGTCAGCGGAGCGATCCCCCGCAGCCCGAGTCCTTCGGCCAAACGCTGGTTGATGCCGGCCGCCGACGAATCGAAGGCCGTGTGAGCGCTGTAGACGCCGACGCCAGCCTCGATGAGCGCGAGCAGTAGCCGCCCGTCTGGCGCGTCGGCCGTGAGCCGATTCGTCGGCCGAAACGGCAGCGGATGGTGCGTGACGATCAGCTCCGCGCGCTCGGCGATCGCCTCGGCCGCCGAGTCGCCCGTGATCGTCAGGCACGTCATCACGCGCTGCACGGTGCGGCTGCGGTCGCCCACGAGCAGGCCCACGTTGTCCCAGGTTTCGGCAAGACCGGTCGGAGCGAGCTGCTCGAGGTGCGCGGCAACGTCGTCGATTGTGGGCATAGAGATCTGCGGACTAGGCCTTTACGGAGTGACACGATGGTGTGCTCGCGGAGTCGCGCGTCGGCTGGAACGCGGGCCGAGCGTTTTCGCCAAGACCCCGATCAGCAGCGCAAGGAGAGCAAGTCCTTCGCTCGCAGGCTCGGGGGCCGCGACCTGAGCGGCGCCAAAGTTTGCCTTGAGAATTCCAAAGTCCGAGAGGTCGACGCGGCCGTCGGCCGTGAAGTCACCCTGATCGCGGTATTTCCCGCTGCCGAAGTTTGCCTTGAGCGTCCCGAAATCGGCTAAGTCGACTCTGCCGTCGAAGTTGGTGTCGCCGGGCGCAGGTTCGTCTCTGAGATCGGCAAGCCAATCGCCGCCCAGGATAACTTTGCCATCGCGCGAAATGTCAACCCCATTCGAAAGATAGGGGCGTTCGAGGAGCTGAGGAACGTCCAGTCCGTAGTCATGGAGCAACACGTCGGTCAGCGGACGCATGCCGCGGGCTATGTCCCAGATGATCGCTTCTGAGCCTAATGCACCCGTGCGCTCGCTCGAGGAATCCCCCACGATCACGCTGCCATCACCGGAGACTGCAGCCGCGAAGCTATAGTGTTCCCCGCCCGGGAGGTCGCCGAGGCCAGTCAGCCCAGAGCCGGCCGTCCAGCGAAACGCTTCTCGCCCTTCCACACCGCTACCAATCCCGACCACAACGTTTCCGTCATTCGACACGCCGCGCGCATCGCTCAAGAATGCTCCACCAGGGAAGTCTCCGAGCCCTGAAAAGCCGTGACCTTCGGTCCAGACCACCGCTTGCCAGCCCTCCGCGGAGGTCGCCGCGCCAACAAGAACTGAGCCATCCTCGGTAATGCCAAAAATGCGGCTGTCGTATCCGCCGCCTGGCAAGTCGCCGAGGCCGACCATGCCCGTCGCAGCGGTCCAGCGAAAGGCCTGAAAGCCGGAATCTGAGTCGCTATACCCAACAACGACAGTACCGTCGCCGGAGATTCCAGTCGTCTCCGTGTAGTGGTAGACGCCTGCTTGCGGCGTTGCGAGCATACCCAGCGACTGATTGATTTGGATGCTGTTCCCTAGCGACGCAACAGTGTCATGCGGCGCAGCAGCAAAAGCATTGAGTTCCGAGGCTCCCGCAATCACCTTGCCGTCGGCAGAGACCGCCTGCGCAACGCTATGCCGCTCCTCGAAAGGCGATCCATCGCCTGTGTCGCTGATCACGACAGTGCCATCGTGATCGGTCCATACGACAGCCGGCCCAATCGAGCTTGAGCTACCGACCGCAACTTTGCCATCCGCGGACAGGTCGTTCATTCCGACTAACGGCCACCCCGACGCTGCAGGGATCTTGATCAGACGTGGCGCCGCAGGTGCATTCGCGTGGACGATTAGCGCAAGGAGCCCCGCAAAAGAGCCCCTGAGCAGCTTGCGCGTCGAATAGGGGCCGAGCATAGGTTGCGACCGCTCGCGGGCGAACTGGGGTGGAGGGTGCTGCCGGCGCGAAAACTACCCGACTTCAAGACCTCCAATTCTGAATGGGGCCCTGAGTTCTTTCATCAGTAACCAAAAATCGCGCCACCGGCAAGTTTCTTGGCGCATACGCACGGCGGCCACGATACGGCCGGCCAGACGAACGCCCCGATCGCGCGCCAAGCGGCTGCGGCGGCCCATCGGTTGACGGTTGGTTCGTGCAACCTCTAAGCTGCTCGGGCCGGGGCCGTTTGCCGATTCTCCCCTCGAGCCGAACTTCCATGCAAGTCGCCTGGCGCGGCATCTTTCCCGCCGCCACCACTCAGTTTCGTTCCGATCAGTCACTCGATCTCCCGGCGACCCTCGCCCACCTCGACCAGTTGCTGGCCGCCGGCATCGATGGCCTGATCATGCTCGGCACCGTGGGCGAAAATTGCTCGCTCGAACCCGCCGAGAAGCTCGAGGTGTTGCGGGCAACGGTCGACCACGTGGCGGGGCGCGTGCCGGTGCTCACCGGCGTGGCCGAGTACACCACGGCCATGGCCTGTCGCTATGCCGCCGAAGCAGAGCGGATCGGCCTCGCTGGGCTGATGGTGCTGCCGTGCATGGTCTACAAGTCGGACGCCCGCGAGACGATGGCCCACTTCCGCACAGTGGCGGCCGCCTCGGGACTGCCGATCATGGTCTACAACAATCCGGTGTCGTACCACGTCGACATCACGCCGGAGATGTTTTGCGAGCTGGCTGACGAGCCGCGGTTGGTGGCGATCAAGGAGTCGTCGGAGAACGTGCGGCGGATCACCGACCTGGTGAACGCCTGCGGCGACCGCTACGTGCTGTTCGGCGGCGTAGACGACCTGGCGCTCGAGAGCCAAATGCTGGGCGCCCAAGGCTGGATCTCGGGGCTCGTGAACGCGTTCCCGCGCGAGAGCCGCCGGATGTGGGACCTGGGCGCCGCCGGCAAGTGGGACGAAGCCCGCGAGATCTATCGCTGGTATACGCCACTCTTGCACCTCGACACGCACGTGAAGCTGGTGCAGTACATCAAGCTGGTGATGCAGGAGTGCGGCATCGGCAACGAGCTCACCCGCGCGCCACGGCTGCCGATCGTGGGGGCGGAGCGCGAGCGGATCTTGCAGCTTGTGCGCGCAGCCAAGGAAACGCGGCCCAAGCTCTGAGCCCTTCTCTTCACGCTTGCGACGCCCGCCGCGCCGGATCCGAGCGCGCCCGGCCTATCCCCCGTCGCCGCAGTAGTTGACAGCAGTTTGCTAGCAAGCGGCCGAGCGAGTCGACGGCGCGATGCAAACGGTTGTTCAGCAGGGGACTTGCGCGATGCGCCCGCGAGGCAGGCGCCCCACCCATCAGCGGACCTGAATGGGTGTAGGGCGGATCGGCGGGTGCCGCTATAATCCGCCGCCCATGAGTTCTTTGGACGTCGCTACGCGCTGGTCGCCGCACCTCAAATCCGCTCGCCCCGGAGCGTTCGGCGCTGCGCTGCTGGCGCTCGTGATGTTCGCCGGCTGTGGCACCACGAAATGGAGCGACACCCCTCGCACGGCGACCGAACAGCTGCTGATCTCCGACGCCATCGACCGCGCGATCAGCCAGATCGATTTTGGGCCGCTCAAGGGGGAGAAGATCTTCCTCGATACCCAGTACCTGAACACGACGATCGACAAGGACTACCTGATCAGCACGTTGCGGCAGCACATGCTGGCCAGCCAGTTGACGCTGTGCACCAAGAAGGAAGACGCCGCCTACGTGGTGGAGGCCCGTTCGGGAGCCGTGGGCACGAGTCGGCATGATCTGCTGTATGGCGTGCCGGCGACCAACTTGCCTTCGATTTCGCCGATGCCTGGCGCTCCCAGCCAGATTCCGGAGATTCCGTTCGCCAAGCGGACCGACCAGATGGGCGTGGCCAAGTTGGCTGTGTTCGCCTACGACAACCAGACGGGCGAACGCGTCTGGCAATCGGGCATGACCCGCGTGGTGAGCAATGCCAAGGACCTGTGGGTGCTCGGCGCCGGGCCCTTCCAGCGCGGCACGATCTACTCGGGGGACGACGACGTGATGAAGGTGCCGCTGGCCTTTGGGCGTCCGCGTTTCCGCAAGAAGAACGACGCCCCGGTGCGCGTGGTGCGGAATGAGAACTTCCGCAGCGGCGGCCAGCTTGCGAAGAAGGACAAGGAGAAGGCGGAGGAGCCGGTGCTGACGGCCCAAGCGCCGCCGGCCGCCGCGACGCCGACCTCGGCGACACCTCCGGCCGCACCGCCTGCACCGCCCCCTGCGACGCCCGCGCAAACGCAGCCCTTGCCGCCCGTTGAGGGGGCGGGGCCCGGCAGCGCCGCGCCGCAGTTCAACCAACTGCAGATCCCTGGCCCGCCGCTGCCGTCGGGCCGTGAGGGAGAAGTGCTGCGCCGCTAGCGCGTTGCCGGCGGCCGCGCTTCATTCGTCGCGCCTTCGGTGCGCCGTGTGCGGACCTTCACGCGCCTCGCGCCTATTCTGGGCGAGGGTAAGCAACAGGTCTCGGCAGCAGGTCAGTTTGCACGCGGAACGAAGTCGTCTTGGCCTCCCAGACCGAGCGCGAATGCCGCCAGCAAATCGGCCGCCCGATCGAGATCGTCGAGCGAGATCATCTCCACCGGGCTGTGCATGTAGCGGTTGGGAATGCTCACCAGGCCCGTCGCCATACCCCCTCGATTCACTTGCATGCTGTTGGCGTCGGTGCCGGTCGCGCGGCCGCTCGCGCCGAGTTGGTAGTCGATGGAGTTGGACTTGGCCGTGTCGATCAACCGCTCGACCACCACCGGGTTCATGTTGGGCCCCCGATAGATGACCGGCCCTTTGCCGAGTGCCACGTCCCCTTCCTGCTTCTTGTCGATCGTGGGGCAATCCGTGGCGTGCGTCACGTCGACCGCCACGCCCACCTGCGGATCGATCGAGAAGGCGCTCGTCTTCGCCCCCCGCAGGCCGATCTCTTCCTGCACCGTGGAGACGGCGAACAGACCGCATTGCAGCGGTTTGCCTGAGGTCCGCCGCAAGGCCTCGATCACCACCCATAGGCCCGTCTTGTCGTCCATGCCCGGCGCGGTGGCCAGTTGGTTCCGCAGCGTAGTGAGCCGCAGCTTGAAGGTGACGCAATCCCCCACCCTCACCGCGGCCGAGGCCTCTTCCTTGTTCTTCGCGCCGATGTCGAGCCACAGGTCCTTGAGCTTGGGCGCCTGCTTCCGCTCGTCGTCGGTCAACAGGTGAATGGGCTTGCGGGCGACCACGCCGTCGATCGGGCCGCCGGCGCCCCACACCGTGAGCTCCTGGCCGATCAGCACCTGCGGGTCCCACCCGCCGATCGGTTGCAGGTACAGGAAGCCCTCGCCGTCGATGTATTGCACGATCAGGCCGATTTGGTCGCAGTGCCCCGCCAGCATCACGCGGAGGGGGGCCTGCGGATTGCGGGCGGCGATCAGGTTGCCGTGGAGGTCGAGCGAGATGTCGTCGGCAAAGTTCGAGGCGTATTGTCGCACCACCTCTTGAATTCGGCCCTCGTAGCCCGAGGGGCTGGGCGTCTCGATCAGTCGACGGAGGAAATCGAAAGGGGCGGCATCCATCGAGCGGCAACTCTCCTGAAGGGCAGGCAGCGACAAAATACAGCGTAGGAACAGGGCAGTTTAGGGGGTGGGCCGCAGTGCTGGCAACGCCGGTCCCGCCCGCCGAGCGACCTCGACAGGGTCGGCCCTGAACCCTAGAATCCGCGGCCCCCGGAAATCCCCCAGCCGCTCCCAGGCGACCGCGATGGGAGTGCGCGCCTTATCCGTCAGCGCCGTGTTCCGGGTTTCACCGCTCGAGCAGGGAGGCTCTTGATGACTCATCTCGCCCACTTCGCCCGGGCCGCAGTTGCGGTCGCGTGTTTGTTGCTCTGCGCTGGACGCGTAGCCGCGCAGCCCGTGGGCGGTGATTCAACCCTCACGCTCGAGGCGGTGGATGCGGCCGTCAAATCGCTCGACGAGACGCCCGACCTCGACCCGGCCGTCAAGGCAACTGCCAAAGAGTCGTTGGCAGCCGCCCGCGCGAGCCTCGAATCGGCCCGCAAGCATGCGGCCGACGCCGCCCGCTTCACGGCCGACCTCGAACGCGCCGCTGCCGAGCGCACGGCGCCTCCCGTCGGCGCATCGGAGGCCGTCTTCAAGTCCGACGCCGAGTTGAAGGGGCGGCAGCGTGACCTCCCCCATCTCGACCCGCTGCTCGCGAATTTCGAATCGGCCCTGGCCGCCGCGCGGTTGGAACTCGCCCGCCTGCAAGATGAGCCACGACGCCGCGCGGATCGCAGCGTGGAATGCAACAGGCTCGATGCCGAAGCGCGCAAACAGCTCGAAACGCTGGCGGCGGCGCTGGCAGCGCCCGCGCAACCAGGGCTGGTAGGCAGCGCGGCTCACTTGGCGCAAGCGGCTCGTCAACGCGAGCTCGAGGCGGCGCTCGATGCCCGCGGCAAAGAGCTGAACTACTACAAGCAGACGAACGACCTCGTCTCCCCCCGTCGAGAAAGGGCGGAGCAAGAGGTCGCTCGCCTGGAGAAACGCGTGAAGGAACTCGAGGCGGAGGTCAACGCCGAACGTCTCGAGGAGGCCGAGCACAGCGCCGAGAAGGCGGCGCAAGAAACCGAAGACGCCGCGCAGAAGCATCCGGCGGTGCTGGCGCTAGCCGAGGCGAACGCCCGCCTCTCTAAAGAGCTGACCCCTTCGGCCGAACGGC
Source organism: Pirellulales bacterium (assembly GCA_046349955.1). Taxonomy (GTDB): domain Bacteria; phylum Planctomycetota; class Planctomycetia; order Pirellulales; family JBGAPH01; genus JBGAPH01. The sequence goes on from JAXMBI010000022.1 coordinate 75,970, forward strand.
TCAAGCGGGCCGCCGGCGAACGCAAGGCGATTCAAGACGAGCGGGCGACGCTGGCCGCCGACTACGAAGAAGTCAAGGATCTGGTTGAAAAGTCCGGCCTGACCGACGCCGTAGGCATTCAGCTTCGGCAACGGCACACCACGTTGCCCGATCCGCGCACGGTGCGCGCCGCGCAGCTCGCACGCGAGGCCGAACTCTCGAACGCCCAGATCGAGTATTTCCGCTTCAAAGACGAGCACGAGCGGTTGGCCGGCTACCGCGAGAAGTGGGAACCGATCGTCGAAGAACTGTTCGCGTCGCTCGGCAAGCGTGCGCCGGCCACTCCCAGCGCGCAAGAAGACATCGATCGGCTGGTGCAATTGCTCGAGCAGCGCCGCGCCATGCTCGATACCCTGCAAGACCAGGCGTTGCACTACATCGAGGAGCTCAGCACGATCGAGGTCGAGCACCTGCAGCATGCCCAAACCGCCCGCGACTATGCAGAGTACATCGACGGCCGCGTCCTCTGGATCCGCAGCACGGAGCCCCTCGACGGCACGACGCTGGCCCACGCTTGGCGCACCTGGCAGCATCAATGGTTGGGCGGGCAGTGGCTCGAAGTGTTGCGCACTTTTGGCCGCGATTTCGTCAGCCACCCGCTGCTCGACGTGTTGCTGCTCGCGGTCTTCGTGCCCTGGTTCCTGATGCAGCGCAAACTGCGCCGGCATCTCTGGGACGTCGGCGAGCAGGCCGCCAAGTCGACCACCTGCCGCTTCTGGTTCACCGCCCGGGCGATCTGGCTCACGGCGCTGATCAGCGCATTTTGGCCGGCCTTGCTGTGGACGCTGGGCTGGCGGCTCGGCGCGCCGCTCGAGGCTGTTCCAGCCGACGACGACGCCACGCAACTGGCCCGAGCCCTCGCCTCGGGTCTACAGACGGTGGCGATCGTCTATCTGGCCGGCGACCTGCTGCGGCACTTGTGTCGCGGGCGTGGGCTGGCTGAAGCCCACTTCGGTTGGCCGCAGAGCTCGCTGCGCTCGATCCGCCGCAACGTGCGCTGGCTGATGGTCTTCGCCGTGCCGCTGGCGCTCGTCGTATGGACGATGGAGCAGCATCCCGATCTGCAGCGCAATTCGCTGGGAAGGCTGGCCTTCATCGGCTGGCTGCTGGCGGCGGCCGTGTTCTTGCAGCGCGTGCTCTCTCCCAACAGCGGCGTTCTCAGCGAACTGATCGCCTATAATCGTGGCGGCTGGCTCGACCGGCTCAGCTTCGCTTGGCGTCCGCTGGCCATCGGGGGCCCCGTGGCGCTCGCGCTCTTGGCCGCCGTGGGCTACTACTACACGGCGATCCAACTTGTGGGGCGACTCCAGGCCACCGCGTGGCTGCTGCTCGGAGCGCTCGTGGCCTGGGCCGTAGTTTTGCGCTGGCTGCTGCTTGCCCGACGGCAAATGGCGATCAACCAAGCCCGCCAGCGACGCGAAGCGGCCCTGGCCCAAGCCGACGCCGAAGCGAGCGCCGCGCCGGCGCCCGACGCCCTGCCCGAGCTGAACCTCTCGGCGATCAACACGCAAACCCGGCAGCTCATCGCCAGCTTCGCCATGCTCGCGGTCATGCTGGGCGTGTGGCTGATCTGGGTCGATGTGCTGCCGGCTCTTGGCATGCTCGACCGCTTTGTCGTGTGGGGCGAAAAGACGGTCGGCAACCACGTGACCTTGAGCGACGCCTTCGTCGTGCTGGTGATCGCCACCATGACCACGATCGCCGCCCGCAACATCCCCGGCTTGCTCGAGATCGCCATCCTGCAGCGGCTGCCGCTCGATTCGGGGCTGCGGTATGCCGTCACCGCGGTGTCGAAGTATCTGATCACGATTGTCGGCATCACGGCGGCCTGCGCGCAGATGGGCATTCGCTGGGAAAAGGTGCAGTGGCTGGTCGCAGCGATCTCCGTCGGCTTGGGCTTTGGCTTGCAGGAGATCTTCGCCAACTTCATCTCGGGCCTGATCATCCTGTTCGAGCGCCCGGTGCGCCCTGGCGACGTGGTGACGGTCGGCGACGTGACTGGCTGCGTCACGCAAATCCGCATTCGCGCGACCACGATCACCGATTGGGACCGCAAGGAACTGCTGGTGCCCAACAAGGAGTTGATCTCGGGCCGCGTCGTCAACTGGACCCTCAGCGACCGCGTGGTGCGGTTGACGGTGAAGCTGGGCGTAGCCTACGGGTCCGACGTCGCCCGCGTCACTCAGATCCTTACCCGGTTGATCAACGAACAATCCGGCCTGCTGAGCGACCCGCCCCCCTCGGTGACGTTCGAAGGCTTCGGCGAGAGCACGCTCGACTTCGTGGTCCGGGGCATGCTCACGAGCCTCGACGAAACCTTGCGGGTCAAGCACCAGCTCAACACGAAGATCGAAGCCGAGTTCCGCGCCGCCGGCATCGAGATCGCCTACCCCCAGCGCGACGTCCATGTGCGTTCCTTGCCTGCCGAATTGCTGCCGCTCGCCTTCGATCGCCGGCGATCGGAGGAGGCCGCCCAGCGGAAGCGGCCGGCCTAACAGCGTTTGCGCCGCCCGGTGCACTTGTCGGGTCATTCGGTACGGCGGTTGCATACCTTGACCCCTGGGGTGACATTCCAGGAGTTCGATCATGAACCGCATTCCGTTGTCCCTTCCCGAAGTCGCCGTGATCGCTGGAACCCGTGCGGCCCTCGGCGCCGGCATCGGCCTGCTCTTGGCCGACCGCCTCGACCGCCACCAGCGGCGGGCGATCGGCTGGACGCTGTTCGCCGTGGGCGCGGTGAGCACGGCGCCAATCCTCGCGCAACTGCTGACCTCGTCGCATTCCGCCTCGACGGCCAGCGGGACCGGGGAGTATGGACCTCGGCCCGCCGAGCCTGAGTACGCGAGTTAATCGCGATTCAGTGCCGGAAGAGCGCCAACACGATTTCCGAGGCGATCAGGGCGATGACGACGAGTTCCAGGAACTCGGTGCGGTGGCCGGCCGCTTGTTGAGACACGACCTGATAAACCCCCTCCGCCACCGAGAGCGAGCGCTCGATGCTGGCCGACCAGTCGTCGAGATGAAACCGCGCGCCCAGCAGCCGGTAGAGCCGAGACAGGTACTGGTCGCCGATCAGCTTGAGCACGTTGTTGGTGCGCTCGAACACGGCGTGCGCCTCGATCTTCATGTCGCCCACCTTGCGCAGCGAGCGCGCTTGGCTCCGCCAGATCGGCAGCCAGGACCGCACGAGGGGGTGGATCAGCCGATAGGCGGCCGCCAACTCGTCGTCGAGCCGATTGTCGATCAAGCGGAACTCCAGCAACTGTAGATTGGCGAAGGCAATGGTCTCCAGCGTTTCGCCGCAGTCGTCGTCCACGAGCACGGCGGCCGACCATTCGGGCAAGAACAAGTCGTTGGGGCCATAGCGCAACCGCAGCCGGAGCGATTGCTCGATTTCTTCTTTCCCGAGCGGCTCATCTTCGAGCTTGAGGAGCCCCGCGAGCCAGGCCGACTTGCGCTCGAGCAGATCCTCAACGCTGAAGGGCATGGTCCCCGGCGGCCACTGGAACACCAGGTATTCTTCGGTCAGCTCGCTCCAGCGCGGCCTGTCGATCGCGGGCAGCAGCTTGTCGAACAAGGGCCCGGCCGCGGCGCGGGCCACCGCCACGAGCGGTTCGGCGTCGGCCAGGCCGCCGGCGAGGTGCGACAGCGTCTCCGCGGGCAATGAGAAGGGAATCTGCAGCCGCAGAGTCACCCCGCCGAAGTCGAACACCGTGGCTTCGACTTCGGCCGGCAACGGCCCCGCGCCCGGCAAATCGAGCGTCACCGGCGTCAGGCGAAAGCGCAGCGGCCGCGGCCGGTAGGCGATCGACGGCGGCGTGCGCGAGCGACGCGGCAAAACGTGGTAGGTGGCCGGCGCCAGGCTCTGGGCCTGTTCGAGGTCGATTTCCTCGCCCCAATCGAACGCCACGTTGACGTGCAGCGTGCCGGCCAGTGGCCGATCCCAAGCGGATGACTCGCTTACCATTCGACATCCCGTACGAGCGCCCCGCGGAGCTTCAGCATAGCAACCCAGCTTTCGCTCTTCAGGGCCACCTTTTCGTGGACCTGCTTTGTCCCGTGAACGGCGGCCGCAACTCGCCTGTCTTGCCAAATTGCAGGCGCATTGTTAGCAATGATCGCTTCGCACTAACTGCCGCAACGTGCCCGCCGCCTTCGTGGAGACCTCCGTGAGCGTTCATGCCCAGAGACGAGACAAGCTTCGCCGGCTGTTCAAGAAGGCCGAGGCCGACGCGCTTTTGGTGACCAGCTTCACCAACGTGACGTACCTCACCGGCTTCACAGGGGACGACAGCTACCTGCTGCTCACGGCCAAGGAATCGCTCCTGCTGAGCGATCCCCGTTACACCACGCAACTCGAGGAGGAATGCCCCGACGTCGACCGGATCATCCGCACCCACGGCGAGCCAATGGCCCAGTCGATCCAGCGGGTGGTCGGTAAGCTCAAGCTCGGCACGATGGGCATTGAAGCCGGCTCGATGACGGTGGGTCTTCGCGAGCAATTGGCCGAAAAGCTGCCGGCGGTCTCCCTCGCGCCGCTGAGCGGGCTGGTCGAAGAGCTGCGGGTGATCAAAGACAAGGCCGAGGTCGACGAGATTCGCGAGGCCGCGCGGTTCGCCGAGCGGGCCTTCGACGTGCTCCGGGCCACGCTGCGGCCCGACCTCAGCGAAAAGTTCGTGGCCGACCAAATCGAGGCCAACGTCCGCGGCTTCGGCGGCAAGTGCACCAGCTTCCCGCCGATCGTCGCCGTGGGGCCCCGAGCGGCCCTGCCCCATGCCCGGCCGACGGAGCGCACGATTGGCGAAAGCGAATTCGTGCTTGTGGATTGGGGGGCTTCGGGCAAGCTGTATAAAAGCGACTTGACCCGTGTTTTGGTGACAGGTAAAATCCCGCCCAAACTCGAACGGGTGTATCGACTTGTGCTGAAAGCGCAGTTGGCCGGCATCGAGGCCATTGCCCCGGGCGTTCCGGCCAACCAGGTCGACGCCGCGGCACGCAAGGTGATTAGCGATGGTGGTTTCGGGCCGCAGTTCAGCCATGGCCTAGGGCATGGCCTAGGGCTCGACATTCACGAGGCCCCGCGGCTGAATTCGCTCAACACCGAACCGCTGCGCCCCGGCATGGTCGTGACCGTGGAGCCAGGCATTTACATTCCCGGTTGGGGGGGAGTGCGGATCGAGGACGACATCTTGGTCACCAAGACCGGCCACGAAGTCCTCACCAGCGTGCCGAAGGAGTGGGAAGAGGCCCAGGTGCGGCTCTAAAAGCCCAACGCCCCGAACGCGAGTTTTTGGCAACCCAGCGGCCGGGAGAAGTGCATGGGGACGTCTGCCGACGATTCCGGAGAAACCGAAATGAGTGGATCAGGCTCCACGGGCGACACGTTCGATGTCCGCCGTATCCGTCGCCTGGTGGAACTGATGAACGAGTTCGACTTGGCGGAGATCGACCTCCGCCAGGAGAATCACCGTATCCGCCTGCGCCGCGGCGCGGAAGTGCCCCTCTTGGAAGCGGCGCCTGCCCCTGCGGCGGCGCCCCGCGCGGCGGCCCCTGCCGCTCCGGCGGCGGCCCCCAAGCCCGAGCCAGTGGCCGCGGCCGACGACAAGAACATCGTGGCGATCAAGAGCCCCATGGTCGGCACGTTCTATCGTTCCCCCAGCCCCGACGCGGGCCCCTTCGTCAAGGTCGGCGACCACGTGGGGCCCGAGACCACGGTCTGCGTGATCGAGGCCATGAAGGTCTTCAACGAGTTGCCCGCCGAGTGCTCGGGCCAAATCGTGGCGGTGCTGGTCGAGAACGGCGAGCCGGTCGAGTTCGGCCAGCCGCTGTTCCGCGTCGACACCAGCAAATAGCGCGCGTCCCTGCCGCGCTGCCCCGTCGGGCGGCGGCTGGCCCCTCGCGCGGCCGGCCCCTGCCCCTAGCGTTTCCTCTTCCGTTCTCCGAAAGCCGCCCGATGTTCAAACGCATCCTGGTCGCCAATCGCGGCGAAATCGCGCTCCGCGTGATCCGCGCCTGCCGGGAGATGGGCATCGAAACGGTGGCCATCTTCAGCGAGGCCGACCGCGGCGCTCATTACCTTCAGCTTGCCGACGAGGCCTACTGCGTCGGCCCCGCCCGCGCCGGCGACAGTTACCTGAAGATCGACCGCGTGATCAGCGCGGCCGAAATCGGCAACGTGCAGGCGATTCATCCCGGCTACGGGTTTCTTTCCGAGAACCATCACTTCGCCGAGATTTGCCGCAGTTGCAAGATCGACTTCATCGGCCCCACGCCCGAGGCCATGAGCCGCCTGGGCGACAAGAATTCGGCGCGTAAGCTGGCCAAGGAAGCCGGCGTGCCCGTGGTGCCTGGCAGCGAGGGGTTGATCGAAGACGACTCGCAAGCGGTGTCGCTCGCGCACAAGATTGGCTTCCCGGTCCTCATCAAGGCCACGGCCGGCGGCGGCGGCCGCGGCATGCGCGTGGCCGCCAATGACCTAGCCCTCAAGTCGGCCCTGCAGCAAGCCCGCACCGAGGCCGAGGCCGCCTTCGGCAACGGCGGGGTCTATCTCGAGAAGTACATCGAGAAGCCGCGCCACGTGGAAGTGCAGCTCTTGGCCGACCACCACGGCAACGTCGTGCATCTCTACGAGCGCGACTGCTCCGTTCAGCGTCGCCACCAGAAGCTGATCGAAGAGAGTCCGGCCGCCAACTTGCCGGAAGCCACGCGCGAGGCGATGTGCGCCGCGGCGGTGCGGCTCGCCAAGACCAGCGGCTACACCAACGCCGGCACGGTGGAGTTCATCGTCGATCAGCAGGGCAATTTTTACTTCATCGAAGTCAATGCCCGCATCCAGGTGGAGCATCCGGTTTCGGAGTTGGTGACCGGCATCGACCTGATCAAGGCGCAGATCCGCGTGGCGGCCGGCGAGCCGCTGCCGTTCTCGCAACAAGACATCGTGCATCGCGGCTCGGCGATCGAGTGCCGCATCAACGCCGAGGATCCCAAGCGGAACTTCCAGCCCAATCCCGGCAAGATCCAGCAGCTCATCGCGCCAGGCGGCTTCGGCGTGCGGTTCGACTCGCACGCCTATAGTGGCTACACGGTGAGCCCCTACTACGACTCGATGATCGGCAAGCTGATCGTCTACCAGCCGACGCGGGCCGAGGCGATCGCCTGCATGCAGCGGGCCCTTTCGGAACTCGTGGTCGACGGCATCCGCACCACGGCCGAGTTGCAGAAAGAAATCCTGGGGCACTCGGCCTTCGCCGAAGGACGGATCGACACCAAGTTCGTCGAGCGGACCTGGATGAGCTGAGCGCCGCGGCGTAGGGTGGGGCGGCAGCCCCACCGCGTCCACGGTGACGTCGTCACTCTCCGGCGGGTCTTAGGGTGGGGCTCGCAGAGCCTCGCCCCACCCTACAGGTTGCTTCATGCCTTGCTCTGTTTGGCTGCTCGCGCTGCTTGCGCCGACTTTGGCGGCCGACGATGTTCAACTCACTGACGGCGCCAAGGCCCACTTCGCCACCGTCGAAGAAGCCCGCCAGGTCCTGTCGGCTCACGACGACTTCGCTCAAGCCGTAAGTCCCTTCGACCGCCAAGCCCGGCTGCAATCCGCGGGACCGGTGTCGCTCGACGATTGGCTGGCGTTCAACGCCGCCCAGGCCAAGCCGTGGAGCGAAGCGGAACACGCAAAGGTCGAAGCGGCGCTCGCGAAATTGGCGCCCAAGCTAAAAAAGTTTCGCCTGCCGCTGCCGGAGAAGATTCTGCTCGTCCGGACCACCGGCAAGGAAGAGTCCGGCGCGGCCTACACGCGTCAGGCGGCCATCGTTCTGCCCGACGGCATGCTCAAATCCGACGACGACAAACTCGAACGCCTGCTCGCGCACGAGTTGTTCCACGTGCTCAGCCGCCACGACGCGGCGTGGCGGGAAAGGCTCTACCGCGTTATCGGTTTCGAGCCGATGCCGGCGATCGAGTTGCCCGGCGAATGGGCGAATCGCCGGATCACGAACCCGGACGCCCCGCGGATCGACAGCCGGATCACGCTCGAGATCGACGGCCAATCGGTCACGGCCGCGCCCGTGCTCTATGCCACGCCGGCCGAGTTCGATGCCCAGACCGGCGGCTCGCTGTTCAAGCACCTGACGTTCCGGCTGCTCGTGCTCGAGCAAGACGACGACCGCTGGCGGCCCAAGCTGGAGAACGGCCAGCCGGTGTTCCTCGATCCGCGCGAGCAGCCCGACTATGCCCGCCAGATCGGCGAAAACACAGGCTACATCATCCACCCCGATGAGATCCTGGCCGACAACTTCGTGCTGCTGGTGCGCGGGGAGCGCGCCGTGAAGACGCCCAGGATCTTGGAAGCGATGGGCGCGTTGCTGGAAGAATAACGGCTGCGCCGGTGCGTCTGCGCTGCGCTTGACACACCCTACAAAATGAACCGGCTCAGGTCCTCGTCCTGGCTGATTTCGGTCAACCGGTCTCGAACCTGCTCCGCGTCGATGGTCACCTTGCCGGGCCGCTCAGGCGCGTCGAAGCTCAACTCCTCGAGCAGCCGCTCGACGATCGTCGAGAGCCGCCGGGCGCCGATGTTCTGCGTCGTCTGGTTCACCTGAAAGGCGAAGTCGGCCATCGCCTCGATCGCGTCGGCCGTGAACTCGAGCTCCACCCCTTCGGTCTGCATGAGGGCGGCGTACTGCTTGGTAAGGGCGCTCTTGGGCTCGGTGAGGATGCGGATGAAGTCGGCGCGGGTCAGGTCTTGCAGCTCCACGCGAATCGGGAACCGCCCCTGCAACTCAGGCATCAGGTCGCTGGGCTTCGCCTTGTGGAAGGCCCCGGCCGCGACGAACAGCACGTGGTCGGTGCGGACATATCCGTAGCGGGTCTGCACCGTCGTCCCTTCGACGATCGGCAAAAGGTCGCGCTGCACTCCTTGGCGTGAGACGTCGGCTCCACGGCCGTCGCTGGCCACGATCTTGTCCATCTCGTCGAGGAAGATGATCCCCAGGTTCTCGGCCAGCGTGATCGCCTGGGCGTTGACCTGCTCGGGATTGATGAGCGCGTCGCTCTCTTGGTCGAACAGCACTCGCCGCGCCTCGGCCACGGTCAACTCCCGGCGCGAGGTCTGCTTGGGCATGATCTTTTCGAACATCCCCTGCAGGTCGACGTCCATTTGCTCGAGCCCCATGCCGGAGATCATCATGGGCGCCGATTTCTGCTCGACGGTGATCTCCACCTTGCGCTCGTCGAGCTGGCCGACGGCCAGCATTGCCCGCATCTTTTCGCGGGTGCGCTGGTAGCGTTCGGCGGAGTCGGCGCTGTCGGTCCCCACGTCGTAGGCCATGGGCGCCGGGGCCAGCAGATCGAGCAACCGCTCTTCGGCCCGGCGGCGGGCTTCGGGCTCGACCTTGGCGCGCTCCTGGCCGCGGACCAGTCCGATGGCGTTTTCCACGAGCTCGCGGACCATGCTCTCGACGTCGCGGCCGTAGTAGCCGACTTCGGTGTACTTGGTCGCCTCGACCTTGATGAACGGCGCGTCGGTGAGCTTGGCCAGCCGCCGAGCGATCTCCGTCTTGCCGACGCCGGTCGGGCCGATCATGAGGATGTTCTTCGGGGAGACCTCAGCCTGCAGGTCCTCCGGAAGTTGTTGCCGGCGCCAGCGATTGCGAACCGCGATGGCCACGGCCCGCTTGGCCGCCTGCTGGCCGACGATGTGCCGGTCGAGTTCGGCCACGATCTGCCGCGGAGTCAGCTCGCGCACGGCATCTCCTCCACCACGATGTTGGTGTTCGTGTAGATGTCGATCCCGGCGGCGATCTCCAGGCTGCGGCGCACGATCTCGGCCGCCGCGAGCGACGAATGGGCCACGAGAGCCCGCGCTGCGGCCAAGGCGTAGTTGCCGCCCGAGCCGATCGCGATCAGCCCGTCGGTGGGCTGAATGACGTCGCCATTGCCGGTGACAAGCAGCGTGTGCTTGGCGTCGACCACGGCCAGCAGGGCCTCGAGCCGGCGCAGTGCCCGGTCGGTGCGCCAGTCCTTGGCCAACTCGGTGGCCGCGCGGGGGACGTTGCCGGGGAAGTCCTTGAGCTTGGCCTCGAACCGTTCGAGCAGGGCGAAGGCGTCGGCGCTCGAGCCGGCGAAGCCTGTGATGACTTTCCCGTCGAGCAGGCGGCGGATCTTGTTAGCGTCGGCCTTCACGATGGCCGCGCCGAGCGTGACCTGGCCGTCGCCGCCGAGGGCGACGACGCCGCCATGGCGAACGCTGACAATGGTGGTGGAGCGAGTCTTCATGCGTTTGCCGAGTCGGCCTGGTGATGCCCGTCCGGTCCCCTCTCCCCCCGGGAGAGGGCTAGGGTGAGGGTCGGCAGAATCGCCTCCCACAGTTCGCGGCGAACCACCCAATATCGGCCAAACCCACCCCCGCCGCTAGGCCTGAGTCTCGTCGGTAGAGGGACAGTTGCCGGGCAGTCAAGGGAAAACGTCGCGGTCCGCACGGGGCGGCGGCAAGTCATCCCAGCCCATGGCAATCCTGAACTCCGCATACCCAAAGCCGGCGGTGACCAGCAGAACGGGCAGCGCCATCAATTGCAGGCCGGCCGAGAAACCCTGTGGCAACCAGGGCGACACCAAACAGGCCGCTAGGCAGACAGACGCCGCGCCCCACAAGTAGAGTGTATGCAGAAGATGCTCGCGGCGTGCGGGGTCCATGCCCACCATCCTAGCAGCCGGCGGGGCTGAAGTGGCAGCAGATAAACTGCATCGCTACCACCTCGTGCGGACCTCACTCCGCCCCTTGCAGCGCCTCCCACAGCGCCTCAAGCGCCTGCGGAATCACCCGCACCCCCGCCAGCGACGGCATGAAGTTCGTGTCCCCCTGCCAGCGCGGCACAACGTGCCAGTGTAGGTGCCCCGGCAGCCCCGCGCCCGCCACGCGTCCCAAGTTCAGCCCGACGTTGAAGCCCTGGGCCGCCATCAGCCGCTCCAGCCGAGCGACGTAGTCCGCCACCTGTTCGACGCACTCGAGCTGTTCGGCGGACGACAGGTCGGCGAGCCGGGCCTTGTGCAACTTGGGGGCGATCAGCAAATGGCCGTTGTTGTACGGATAGCGGTTCAGCACGCACACGGTGTGCTCGCCGCGCCCCGCCACCAGGTTCTCGCGGTCGGCGGTGTCGGCCACCGCGCGGCAGAGAAAACACTCCCGGTCGCCCCCCGGCAAGAGCGTGATCGCGCGCGGCTCGGCCGGGTCGGCCGGCGGGTCAGCCTTGACGTAGGCCAGCCGCCACGGGGCCCAAAGTTGGGTGTGCAACGGGGTTTCAGGCTCGCTCATGATTTGCCTCAACGCAGAGAAGGTCGGGTGCGAGGGAAGAATACTAACCCGCGGCGTGAGCAAGGAGGAGCCCTTGTGAGCGGCCTATCCGTGCAGAGCATCTTTTGTCGGTTTTCGCGGGCCGGCCGACGAGAGCCGAGGTTTCAGCCCCGGTAGGGGCGTAAGAGGTTAGCCCGATAGCGAATGCTGGGCTGCGAGCTGCGTCAAAAAGAAAGCCCCGACTTCAATAAGACGCGCTGAGGGTTGCGGTGGGAGCGTGACTTCTTGCGTTCGGCTATTTGCGTTCCGCTGGTAGGTCTGCCAAGAGATAGGCGATCAAGTCGAACACCTCGGCTGCCTGCAAGACGTCGACGGCGCCGCTCGGCATGTTCGAGACGTCGGAGAGCCGCCGCTCGGCGATCTCGGACTTGGGCAGCGTAACGAGCTCGGTCTGGTTGGCGCCGGTCCGCAGTATGAGCATTTCGTCGTCCTCGCGGTCGACGCGCCCCAGCAGTGCCCGGCCGTCCTCCGTCTCGATGATCGTCAGCGCGTATTCGGGGGGAATCGTTTTCGAGGGCGTGAGGATCGCCTCGAGCACTCCGCGGGCGCCTAGGCGTCGGCCGGCGTCGGTGAGGTCAGGCCCTACCGAGCCCCCCTGGCCCTGCCGTTTGTGGCACTGCGCGCAGCCGAGCTCCTGGTAGAGCTCGCGCCCGTTAGCCGCCGATGGTTCGCCGGGCAGCGCGGCTTGTCCGGCAGGCAGCAAATCGTCGATCTGCCAGGCACGCACGAAGGGGCGGGCTGGCTTGAGCTCGGAGATCCACGCGCGGAACAAAGCCACCGCCTGCTCGTCGACCAGGTGCGTGCCCAAGGGGGGCATTTGCCCCGGGCCGCGGCGTGAGAGCCGCCGCACGAGCACCGACTGATCGGGCTGGGACGGGGCCACGAGCATGGCGTTGGCCAGCCCAAAGGTGTCGTGCTGCGGCCGCACCCCGATCAGCTTCAGGCGGTCCCTTTCTTTGGTGAATTCGAGTTCCATTTGAGCGTTGCCGCCCCCCGCCTCGATGTGACACGCTGAGCAATTCGCGTGGAGGTAGGAGCGAGCGCGTGCTTCAAGCGGCGCCGTGTCGTCGTGCGGACGAACGAGCTTCGGCAACTCCGCCGGCGGCTTCTCGAGCTTGCCTGACAAGATCCCCTGGCGCTCGAGCCAAACAAGCTGGTTCTCGGGGCCGTCGCCGAAATCATGGTCGCGATTCATCTGCACGGTTGTGAGGCCGAGCGTGTAGTTCGCTGCCCGCGAGTGGCAGGTCATGCACTCGGTGCGGCTGGGGGAACGCCACACGCGCGCATCGCGGCCGCTGGAAAGTTTGGCCGGCAATGGCCATTCGCCGCCTTGCTTGGGCAGCAGTTCGGCATCGGTCTGCGCGTCGTTCCAGCGATACGAGTAGCCGACCCACTCGTTGTCTTGGCGGAGCATGAGCCGCGTTTCGACGCGGACGGCGGAACTCGGACCGCCGACCTCGGGCTCGATCGTCAGCGTTTGCCCCAGCACCGCTCCGTTGGGAAAGTTCCAGCCGCGTGACTCGGCGAAGTCGATCTGCCCGTCTCCCGGCAGAGCCAGAAACCGAACTGCTTGGGCGCCGTCGGTCCAGGCCGGAGCATTCACCGAATAGGGGATGACTCCTAGCGCCAAGCGGTGCTCGACCGGGGAGGCGAACAGGCCCGTGTCGCTGAGCTTCGTGGGAAACACCGGCCGCTCGGGATCGGGCACACTGCGCGCCAGGCGATAGAGCCCGCCGCCATGGTCGACGATCAGCAACTCGCCGCGTTGATCGACGCGGAAGGCCGCGATTTGCAGCGTCGTGTCGGCCAGCTCTTGCCAGAAGGTGAGCTGCCCCGCCCTGTGCCGCGCGCCCCAAATCTTGCCGGTGGCGTAGTCGCCGTAGAGGTAGGTTCCGTCGAGCTCGGGGAACTTGGCGCCGTAGTAGACCACGCCGCCCGTGAGGGAGCGGAACTCCGAGTGCGGGTGCTCGATCGTCGGCGGCACGATCGGCGTCGGACCGCGGCGGCGGTGAATGTAGAAGGGATGGCTCCCTTCATACACGCTCCAGCCGAAGTTGTCGGCCTTATGCACCAGATGGGCCGTTTCCCACTGGTCTTGTCCGTTGTTGCCAACCCAGATGTCGCCGTTCCGCTCGTCGATCCCCATCCGCCAGGGATTGCGAAACCCATAGGCCCAAATCTCGGGGCGGGCGCCCGCGTGGTTCACGAACGGATTGTCGGCCGGTACGGAATACGGTCGGTCGGGCGCCGGATGATCGACATCGATCCGCAGCAGCGCGGCTAAGAGATTCGTGATGTCCTGGCCGCTGTCGTAGCCATCGGAGTCGCTCGTGCCGTCCCCCGTGGTGATGTATAGCATCCCGTCGGCGCCGAAGGCCAGATCGCCGCCGTCGTGGCCGCCGGAGGCCCATTCGAGAATCACCAGCTCGCTCGCCGAATCGCACTTCGTGGGATCGCGCGGATCGAGCGTGTAGCGCGAAACGCGGTTGCGGCGGTCGCCCGTGTTCCAGGGGCCGTTGGTGAACAGGTACAGGTAGCCGTTCTCGCGAAACCGCGGGTGAAGCGTGAGGCCGTAGATCAGCCGCCGCTCGACCTCGAGCACGGTGCGCGTTTCAGTCGTGTCCGAATCGTTTTCGATCGCCAGCAGCTTGGCCGGCCGGTCTTCCTCGCCTCCGGAGAGGACCACGAACAATAAGTCGCTGTCAGGGACCGGCGCCACGTAGAGCGGGGCTCGCAACTCGAGCTGCGGAAACACGCGCTCAACGGTGTAGGGCGCGGGGGGCTCGGGGGAGCCAAGCAGCTTGGTATTCTGCCAGCGTGGCCGGTCAGCGGCAGGCTCGGGCCCTTCGGCGCTGGCCGCGGCCACGGTCAACAGGGCGCCCAACAAGAGCAGCAGCCGGCACCCGTGGGCTGGCCGGCGATGTTGAGGGGAGGAGAGGTGCATGGGGCCGTCGCCGGGAAAGCTCACGAAGCAGAAACGTGGGAAGCAGCGTGCGCTCAATCACCCGTCGGCCTTTTGCGCGGCCGACCGCACGGGATCGCTTTTTCTGAGGCTATTTGCCCCGGTCGGCGGGCACAAGCCGAGGGCCGGCCGCGTATAGCAGTTGTAACGGGCTGGGACGGTTGCCGACGGGGGCGGCGACTGGGATTCTAGAGGAAGCCGGCCCTTCGCCGATTGCTGACCCAACTCGGTCTCCGTCTCGAGCCTATGCACCGCCTTTTCGCCATCGCCGCGCTGTTGCTGGCCCAACTGGCGGCGTCGCCAGTCAACGCTGGCGTGGTGGTGGTGGCGAATCGATTGCCCAAGGAGGTGCGGCTGCGAATCTCGGCCCCAGGGGCCGAGCCAATCGATCTGCATATTCCCCCGGGGCAGTCGCGGCCCGTCTTCGTCGACGGCAGCGTGCGGGGGGCGCTTCCCTCGGCGCGATCGCAACGGCTCGACCCGAACACGGTCCACTTCGTCGGCGCCGACGCCGCCGGCCAGCCGACCCTGACGCAAATCGGCTTCAATTCGACGGCTGTGGCGGCCCCTCCCGCCGATCCCAAAGCGGCCGTTTCGTGGGCGAGCCGCATTTCGGACCGGCGGCCCACCGTGCGGATTCCGGTCAAGCTGTGCGTCGACGAGAACGAGCCCTCGCGGCGCGAGCTCTGGGAGCCCAAGCTGCGCAAGCGGCTGGCCGCCGCCTCCGAGATCTTCGAGGCCCATTGCGGCGTGCGCTTCGACACGGCCGAGGTGGGCACTTGGCGCAGTGACGACCGAGTGCTCGATTTTGGCCGCTCGCTCCGCGAATTCGAAACCGAGGTCGCGCCAGGTTCGGCGCGGCTGGCCGTCGGCTTTACGAGCCAGTATCAGCTTCCCAAGGGGCGGATGAACTTGGGGGGCACGCGCGGGCCGCTCCTTTCTCACATTCTGCTCCGCGAGTGGTCGAAGCATTTCAGCGAGCCCGAGCGGCTCGAACTGCTGGTGCATGAGCTCGCGCACTTTCTCTGCGCCACACACAGCCCCGAGCAAACCTCGGTGATGCGGCCGATCCTGGGAGACCGGCAGGCGAACTCGCAGCAATTCCGCATCGGCTTCGACCCGGTCAACACGCTGATTCTGAACCTCGTGGCCGAGGACCTTCGCGCGAGCCGCGTCGCTCAGTTTGAGGATCTCTCCCCGGCCACGCGGCTTCAGCTCCGCGGCATCTACAAGGAGATGGTGCTGGCGGTTCCCAACGATCCGGCCGCCGACCGCTTCGTGCAACTGCTGCTTTCGAGCGGCGCGACGCCGATCGCCGAGGGCGCGCGGGCAGTGACGCGGGCCGTGGTGCAGTTGGCTGAACGCAACCAAAAGCTGCCTGAAGCGGCCACGGCCGAGGCCCCGCGCCGCAAACGCGTAAGCGGCGACCGGCTCACCGAGCTGTACGTTCAGATGGCCGCCCGCGAGGCGGCCAAGTTCCCCAAGGAGGATGCCTGGAAGTGCTTCATCGTGGGGTTGGGAGTGTCGCTCGACCGGCACGGCGTGTTCACGCAGCCTGGCACGGCCCACCGCATCCGCTCGCTCTATGGCACGATCGAGACCGAGGCCGAGCGGAAACACCGTCTGGAAGTGATCGGCCTGCCGACGATGAACGGCCGCGAAGATTTGACGCAGCACTTCATGGTGTCGGCGGCGCTCGACATTCTGATGGGCGCCCCGGCCACCGAGTCGCTGGGGGTGTTCAAGGAGGTGTCCGACAGCCAGCCGGGGGGGAGCGGATTCAGCTTCGCCGACCTCACGGCCGACTTCTCCGGCATGGCCTTCACCGACGGCCTTCGCCGCGGGCGCGTTTCGGTCGACGCGTTGGCCAAGGGTTTTCAGATCGCAGACTTTTTGCCGTCGACTGAGGGGGTGACCGAGGGCCTGACGACCAAGCAGTTCGCAGCCCAGTACGGCTCCGTCAACGACCGGCGGTTTTTCGAGGAGCGGCGAAAGCTGCGCGAAAAGATTGGCGCCCTGCCAGGTTATCGTTAACCCTTGGGCGCGGTAGGCTGCTGCGACCCGTGCGAAGGGTTGGCTAGGCTCGAGGATCGGCGTCATGTTTCGCTTTTCGGCGGTCGTGTCCTAACAGTGAGTTGCCCCCACCGTGGGCGGGCGACCGTGTTAGAATCCTGCCCATGCCGCTTGCCCGCCACCTCCGCTCGTTCTCGCTCGGCACGCTGATGGTGCTGGTGACGGTGGCGTGTCTCATTGCGGCATGGTTGGCGCACGAGCGGAGAGTTGTTCAAGGTCGACAAGCCTTGATCGGACATTGGAACTCGGACGCCCGATACTCTAAGGTCCATTTCGCTGCCGATATTGTTATTGGCAATCCTGCCCCGAAGCCGGACGCTCGGGAGGTTTCATGGAGTCGCCGCCTTTTTGGAGACCGATCGATCCGTTCTATTCGGTTCCGTGGCTCTGATCGTGCCATCGCGATCGAACAAGCAAAGCGATGGTTTCCTGAGGCTGCCGTGATCGACGACGGGGAATGGTTTGCTGGCCCTTACTCCGCCTTGCCTCCGCCTGCCCCATCCCCGTGACCCTTCCCCGCTTCTCCCTACGCCTGCCGCTGCCGAGACCGGTGAGACCAGAAACTCACTGTTAGGACACTACCGAGGTGGCTTAGCGGTTGTCGTTCGATGACGCCGCGGGGACAATGAACAGCTTGGCCCAACAAGTTAGCCGCCCCGAGCTGTCTCTCCATGAACATCCTCACCATCGATTGCCGCCAGGGAGACCCCCGCGACAAACTGGGCGACCTGCGGCGCAAGCTAAGTCTGCAGGGAGACGTCGTCAGCGAGGAAGGCCGCCGCCGCACGATCGAGATCTTTGGCGAACCCCTCTCGCCCGTGCAGGTGGTGGAGCGCATCTGCCGCGAAGTGCGCGCCCGCGGCATCGAGGCGGTGCTCGACTACGCGGCCCGCATCGACCGCGTGCAACTGACGCCGGCGACTTTGCGCGTGACGGACGACGAACTCGAGGCGGCCCACGCCGGCGCACGCCCCGAGTTGCTTGCCGCGGTGCGTCGGGTCAAGCAAAACGTCCTCGCGTTCCAGCGGGCGCTTCTCGCGCGAGACGTGCGTGTCGAAACGGGGCCAGGCAGCTACCTGGCGCAGCGCTACGTGCCGCTGCGGCGAGTGGGGGTGTGCGTGCCAGGGGGAGCGGCCGCGTACCCTTCGACCGTGCTGATGACGGTGGTCCCGGCCCAGGCGGCGGGTGTGCGTGAAATCGCCGTCGTCGCGCCGCCGACCGCGTTCGGCTCGTACAACGCCGATCTCTTGGCCACCTGCAAGGAGCTGGGCGTTACCGAGGTGTATCGCCTCGGCGGCGCGCAGGCCATCGCTGCGCTCGCCTATGGCGCCGAGGGCATTCCGCCGGTCGACAAGATCGTGGGCCCCGGCAACCTCTTCGTGGCGCTCGCCAAGAAGTTCGTCTACGGCGAGGTCGACATCGATTCGATCGCGGGCCCCAGCGAAGTCGTGGTCGTTGCCGACGCCAGTACGCGTCCCGACTTCACGGCCGCCGACATGCTTGCCCAGGCCGAGCACTCGCCGGGCGCGAGCATCTTGATCACCTGGAGCCCCACGGTGGCCGAGGCCACGCTGGCCGAGCTTGAGAAGCAGCTCGCGGTCCTCAGCCGCGGCGACCTGGCCCGCGCGAGCCTGGAGCAGTTCGGCGCGATCGTGATTGCGCGTGACGCCCACGAGGCGGTGGAGATCACCGACCTGATCGCCCCCGAGCACCTGCACATCGCCACGGAAAACGCCGAGGAGCTGCTCAAGCAAATCCACAACGCCGGCGCGACGTTCCTCGGCAACTTCAGCCCGGTGGCCGCGGGGGACTACGCGGCGGGCCCCTCGCACGTCCTGCCCACGAGCGGCACTGCCCGCTTCGCGAGCGGCCTCAACGCTAATCACTTCTTGCGGGGCCACAGCGTGATCGCGCTCGACCGGCAGGGGCTCGAGCAACTCGCGCCTGACATTCGCGAGTTGGCCGACGTCGAAGGGCTGACCGCGCACCGCGCGAGCGTGGATATTCGGCTGGCGTGACGGGCGCATCGCCGAGCTTCGGCTGGTTCGCCACCCTCACCCCGGCCCTCTCCCACGCGGAGAGGGAGACATTTAGTACAGGCCTTGGCCTGAGCGGGCGCCGACGACGATCGGGCCGGCGCTCGACCAGCGGAACGGATCGAGCTGGCCGCCGTTCCAGCCGGGCGAATACGTGAGGCCCATCCAAGGCGTGTGGTTGGCCACCGGGCGCGAGGCCGAGTAGCCGAACCAGGCTTGGGTGGCCAGCCGGCGCTGACGCTGCGAGGCCTTGAACTCGGCCTTGGCCTTCACGAGCTGCTTCGGGTCGTTCGCCCGCCGCCGCTCCTGCTCGTAGAACCACATTTCGGGGGTGGGCGCGAGCATGCCTGGGGAGAAATCAGTGCGGATTTCCGGCGCCGGCGACTTGGGGATCTCGACCAGGGGAGGCTGGGCCTGCAAGCGGCCCACCGGCGCGAGCGACAGCACGAAGGCCAAGGTCAGGAGCTTCTTCACGGGCAGGATTCCTGGCGAAATAGGGTCAGGCTGCGCGACGCCCGATCTCGATCCCTCGAGGCCGCTATCGAGTTTCCTTCGACCGGCGGCGGCCAGCGGGTTTAGCGCGATTCGCCGGCTCGAACGCCACAGGCAAGCTTGGGCGGCTACATAAAATATAGCGCCGACCCGTGCCGGAGGCCCGTGTCTGCGCCCTACGGCACACTCCGCCCAGCCGCCCGGCTTTGTCGGTTGACAGGGCCCTCAGGGCGGAGTGCAATCAGGGGGTACGGTCTGCCTTGGTTCCGTTTCCGCCGTCGGGTGCCCCCACCCTGCGGTCCCGCCCCGTTCCCTTCGAGCGAACCCTTGCAAATGACGCCCCTTCGGCCCATGCGCGCGGCTGCGCGCCGGTTGTTCGTTGGCCTGGCCCTCGGACTTGCCCTTGCTGCGTCCCGGCCCGCTCAGGCCGACGACGCACTGCGGTTCGACCGCGACATTCGCCCGATCCTCTCGAACAAGTGCTTTGCCTGCCACGGGCCCGACGCCGAAGTGCGGCAAGGGGGCCTGCGGCTCGACGAGCGGGCGGCCGCCTTTGCGCCGGCGGAATCGGGCGAGCGGGCGATCGTGCCAGGCAAGCCGGCAGAGAGCGAGCTGGTGCGGCGAATCCTGGCTGAGGACGAAGGGGAGCGCATGCCCCCGGCCGACAGCAACAAGCAGCTCACCGACCACGAGAAAGAGCTGTTGCAAAAGTGGATCGCCGCCGGGGCCGACTGGCAGGCCCACTGGTCGTTCGAAACGCCGAAACGTCCCGATCCGCCCGCGGTCGCCGAAGACTGGGCCAAGAACCCGATCGATCGATTCATCTATGCCCGGTTAGAGACGGCGGGCTTGAAGCCTTCGCCCGAGGCCGACCGCACGGCGCTTTTGCGGCGGCTGACCTTCGACCTTACGGGGCTCCCCCCCACGCCGGCTGAGATCGATGCCTTTGAGGCGGACACGTCGCCCGAGGCCTACGACAAAGTGGTCGACCGGCTGCTGGCGTCGCCCCACTACGGCGAGCGGATGGCGCTCGAATGGCTCGACGCGGCCCGCTTTGCCGACACGCATGGCTTCCACCTCGACAGCGGCCGCGACATGACGGCCTGGCGCGAGTGGGTGATCGAGGCCTTCAACTCGAACAAGCCGTTCGACCGCTTCACCGTCGAGCAGCTTGCCGGCGACTTGCTTCCCAACGCCACGGTCGAGCAGCAGATCGCCAGCGGGTTCAATCGCAACCACATGATCAACTTCGAGGGGGGCGCGATCCCCGCGGAGTATCACAACGCCTACCTCGTCGACCGCGTGAACACGACGAACACCGTGTGGCTCGGCCTCACCATGGCCTGCGCCCAGTGCCACGACCACAAGTACGATCCGCTCCTGCAAAAAGACTTCTACCAGTTCTACGCCTTCTTCCATAACGTGCCTGAGAACGGGCTCGACGGCTCGCAGGGCAACGCGGCGCCGCTCGTGAAAGTGCCCACGGCCGAGCAGCAAGCAAAGTTGGCCGAGGTCGATCGGGCGATCGCCGAGCTCGAGTCGCGCGCGGCCGCCCCCACCCAAGCCACGGCTACCGAAAAGGAACGCCTCGACGGAGAGCTGACCGCCCTGCGCAAGGAGCGCGAAGAGCTCGACAAGAAGCAGCGGTCGGCCATGGTGATGTCCGAGATGCCCGCGCCGCGCGACACCTTCGTGCTCGTCCGCGGGCAATACGATCAGCCGGGCCAGAAAGTGACGGCCGATGTGCCGGCGTCGCTGCCCCCGTTGGCCAAGGACGCGCCGCGGAATCGGCTAGGTTTGGCGCAATGGTTGGTCGATCCGGCCCATCCGCTGGTGGCCCGCGTGATCGTGAACCGGTACTGGCAGATGTACTTCGGCACGGGCCTGGTGAAGACGGCCGAGGACTTGGGCACACAGGGAGAACGGCCCAGCCACCCCGAGTTGCTCGATTGGCTGGCCCGCGAGTTCGTCGACAGCGGTTGGGACGTCAAGCACATGCAGCGGCTGATCGTCACTTCGGCCACGTACCGGCAATCGTCGAAGGTGACGCCCGAGAAGCTGGCCGCCGATGCCGAGAATCGGCTGCTCGCCCGCGGGCCGCGGTTCCGGCTGCCGGCCGAGTTCGTGCGCGATCAGGCGCTGGCCGTCAGCGGGCTGCTCGATCCGCGGATCGGCGGGGCCAGCGTTTCGCCTTATCAGCCCGACGGGCTCTGGACCGAGCTCTCCAGCCGGCAGGACTCCGGCAACTGGACGGCGCAGGTGTTCGTGCAGAGTCACGGCCCGGACCTCTACCGGCGCACGATGTACACCTTCTGGAAGCGCACGAGCCCGCCGCCGCAGTTGTCCACCTTCGACGCTCCGGACCGCGAGACCTGCACGGTGCGCCGCGCGCGCACGAACACGCCGCTGCAAGCGCTGATCCTGCTCAACGATCCGACGTACGTAGAAGCTGCCCGCAAGCTGGCCGAGCGGATGCTGCGCGAGGGAGGCGAAACGTCCGCCGACAAGGCGCGGTTCGCCTTCCGTCTCTGCACCGCCCGCCTTCCCACGGCCGACGAAGAACGTGAATTGGTCGCCGCCTATGAAGCGCAGAAAACCCACTATGCAGGGGACCCAGAGAAAGCGCAGAGCCTGCTCAAGGTCGGCGAGTCGCCGGCCGACGCGGCCCTCGATCCCGCGGAGTTGGCCGCTTGGACGATCGTGGCGAGCGTGGTGCTGAATTTGGATGAGACGGTGACCAAGGGGTAGAATTGCCGGTGAAGTTCGGAAGTCCCGCTAAGGCTCGCGCGAGATGAGGTCATGACAAAGACAATCACCTACGAAATCCCCGACGAGGTCTACGCAACTCTCGAGCAAGTCTCGCGAGAATCGGGGCGGGATCTGAGGGACGTGGCCGTCGACTGGCTGGCATCGGCGCGCCCGGTTCGGCTTCCTGACTTGACCGAGGATGAGCGGCTGCGGCAGATGGCGATCCTGATGCAGTATGCAGGCTGTGTCAACAGCGGCAATCCCAACTCTGGCGACAACGAAGCAATCGACCGCGATCTCGAGGCGGAATACGACGACTCTCATGAGTCATCCTGATGTTCCTTGACACGTCCGGACTACTGTGTTTTATCGATGAGGCGGACTCGCGTCACCGCGAGGCGCAACGACTGATGGCGGCGGCTCGACTTAGTGTGACACACTCGCTCGTCCTGGCAGAATTAATCCCGCTTTCTCGGCGCCGACGCTTGCGCCCTGGTCGTGCCTTGTCGTTGGTCTCTGACATAGTGACGCTTCAAGTTGTCGAAACAGTTTGGGTCACTCAAGACATTTTCAGGGCCGGTCTGCGTCTCCTGAACGCGAGAGCCGACAAACACTACTCCCTCTGTGATGCGGTGAGCTTCCTCGTCATGCGCGAGCGTGGCCTCACCGAGGCTTTCACCACCGACCACCACTTCGATCAAGAAGGTTTTCAGCGGTTGCTCGACCGCTGAAACACGCAAGCCAGAGGCCGAATCGCCATGAACCCCCTCGAACAACATCACCGGCTGCTCACCCGCCGCCACTTTTTCAGCCGCTCGGCGGCCGGCATCGGCACGGCGGCCTTGGCTTCGCTGCTCAACCCGCGGCTGTTCGCCGCGCCCGCCGCCGCGAACGGCGCCCCGCTGGGGCAGCCGGGGCTCTTGGCTCAGCCCCACTTCGCCCCCAAGGCCAAGCGGGTGATCTACCTGTTCCAGTCGGGGGGCCCGAGTCACATCGACTTGTTCGACTACAAGCCGTCCCTGCGCGAGCATCACGGGCAGGAGCTGCCCGCTTCGATCCGCATGGGGCAGCGGATCACCGGCATGACCTCCGGGCAGAGCTCGTTTCCCTGCGTCGCGCCGATGTTCAAGTTCGCCCAGCACGGCCAGACCGGCACGTGGCTTAGCGAACTGCTGCCGCACACCGGCAAGATCGTCGACGACATCGCCATCCTGCGTGCCATGCACACCGAGGCGATCAACCACGATCCGGCCACGACCTTCCTGCAAACCGGCTCCCAGCAGCCCGGCCGCCCGAGCCTGGGCGCTTGGCTCAGCTACGGCCTTGGCGCGGAGACGGCCGATCTGCCGGCCTTCGTGGTCATGATCTCCCAGGGCTCCGGCAACAAGACCGATCAGCCGCTCTTCTCGCGTCTCTGGGGGAGCGGCTTCCTGCCCTCGCAGCACCAAGGCGTGCGGTTCCGCTCCGGCAACGATCCGGTCCTCTACCTCTCGAACCCCCCTGGAATCGACACCGCCACGCGCCGCCAAATGCTCGACAGCGTGGCCCGGCTCAACCGCCAGGCCGAAGCCGCGGTCGGAGACCCCGAGATCAACACCCGCATCGCGCAGTACGAAATGGCGTTCCGCATGCAGGCTTCGGTGCCGGGGCTCACCGATCTCTCCGATGAGCCGCAGCACGTGCGAGAGGCCTACGGCCTCGATCGTCCGCACGATGACGGCGGCTATGCCCGCAACTGCCTGCTCGCGCGGCGGATGATCGAGCGCGGCGTGCGGTTCGTGCAGCTTCTCCACCGCGGTTGGGATCAGCATAGTGACCTGCCCACGCAGATCCGCGGACAATGCCTGGACGTCGATCAACCGTCAGCGGCCTTGATCCAAGACCTCAAGCAGCGGGGGCTGCTCGAGGACACGCTCGTCATCTGGGGGGGCGAGTTCGGCCGCACCGTCTACAGCCAAGGCAAGCTCTCCGACGACAACCACGGCCGCGATCATCACGGCCGCTGCTTCTCTGTCTGGATGGCCGGCGGCGGCATCAAGCCAGGCGTCACCTACGGCGAGACCGACGACTACTGCTACAACATCGTCAAGGACGGCGTCCACATCCACGACTTCAACGCCACGCTCCTCCACTGCCTGGGCATCGACCACACGCGGCTGACCTACCGCTTCCAAGGCCGCGACTTTCGTTTGACTGACGTGGAAGGGAACGTGGTGCAGCCGATTCTGGCTTAGCCCTGCGTTGTGGCCGGCGTCTAGAAGTTGTTGTCGCCGTCGAGCAGCCGTCCCAACCCGCCGAGCAGCGAGCCTTCTTCGCGTCCGCCGCGCCCCATGCGGGGCGCTGCGGCGACGATGCGGCCCGCCAGCCGCGAGAAGGGCAGCGACTGGCACCACACCTCGCCGGGCCCGGTGAGCGTGGCAAAGAACAGCCCCTCCTCGCCGAAGAGCGTGTTCTTCACGCCTCCGACGAATTGAATGTCGTAGCGCACTTCGCGGGTCATCGCCACCAAGCAGCCCGTGTCGACGCGCAGGGTTTCGCCGGCGGCCAGGGTCCGCCGCATCAGCATGCCGCCGGCGTGAACGAGCGCCACGCCGTCCCCCGTGAGCCGCTGCATGATGAAGCCTTCGCCGCCGAAGAGGCCCGTGCCGATCTTCTTCTGCAGGGCGATCCCAATCTGCACGCCGCGGGCAGCGCAGAGGAAGGAGTCCTTCTGGCAAATGATCTCGCCATTCCACTGATCGAGGTGCATGGGCACGATCTTGCCGGGGAACGGCGACGCGAACGCCACCTGCTCGCGGCTGCGGCCGATGTTCTCGAACGTCGTCATGAACAGCGACTCGCCCGTCAGCATCCGCTTGCCGGCGGTGGCCAGCTTGCCGAGCAGTCCGCCGCCGGAAGACGATGGATCGCCGAACACGGTTTCCATCGTGATGCCGGCGGTCATGTACATCATGCCGCCGGGTTCGGCGATCGCCATCTCGCCGGGGTCGAGCGTGACCTCGACATACTGCATCTCGGCGCCGAAGATCTCGTAGTCGATCTCGTCGGCCTTACGCCGTGCGGTCGGAGGAGACGGCGGAGCAGCCGCGCGGCTACGGCCGGAAAGGGCCGCGACATGCCGCGCCTCGGTCCAGTCGGCCATGCCGGGGCCGAAAACGTAGGCCCACTCCCCGCCGACGGCCGGCAATCTCGCCTTCAAGTCCTCGAGGGTCATCGGGCCCAGCGATTCGTTGTTGTGCGATACGTACCACTCTCTGGCAGGCATGGCGGGTCTCGGCGGTTGGCGGCGTTCGGCGCGCTTGGCGGTTGGGGGCAGTCCCTGTCTTTCGCGTGGGCCGAGCGACTATTGTGCGCCCTTGCCGCCAACCCTGGCTAGATCGAGCCGCCGCCGGCGACCACCGTGGGCTATCCTTGGGCATTGCCGAATCGGAAAGGGAGGACACAACAGTGGCGGAACTACCGGCTCGCTTTCGTCTCGACGGGGCCCGCGCGCTTGTCACCGGCGGCTCGCGGGGGCTCGGCGCCGAGATCGCCACGGTGCTGGCCGAAGCTGGGGCCGACCTGGCGATTGTGGGCCGGCAGAGCGCCGGGCTCGAACAAACTCGCGCCGCCGTGCTCGCCCGCGCGCGGAGTTGCCTGAGCATCGAAGCCGATCTGCAAGCGGTCGAAGACACGCGCGCCGCCGGCGCCCGCGCGCTCGAGCATTTCGGCACGATCGACATCCTGGTGAACAACGCCGGCGTGTTCCATCGCCAGCCGCTGCTCGAGACGACCGTGGAGAACTGGGACGAAACGCTGGCCGTGAACCTGCGGGCGCCCTTCCTGCTCGCGCAGCTCGTGGCCCCCGGCATGAGAGCGCAGCGCCGCGGCAAGATCATCAACATCTCTTCCGTGGCGGCGGTGGTCGGCTGCGAAGGGCACGCCGCCTACAGTTCGTCGAAGGGGGGCCTCGACATGCTCACCCGCGTGCTGGCGACGGAGCTTGGCCCGTTCAACATCCAAACGAACTCGGTCGCCCCGGCGATCGTGCTTACCGACATGGGCAAACAGGCCTGGAGCGACCCCGCCAAGGCCGACCCGGTGAAAGCGACGATCCCGGCCCGCCGCTTCGGCGAGCCGCGCGAAATCGCCGACCTGGTGCTCTACCTAGCGGCGCCCGCCTCCGACTTCGTGTGCGGGCAGGTGATGCTGATCGACGGGGGGTATTCGGCGGTTTAGCGCCTTGACCGCGAACGGGCCCAGTGGCACTCCGCCGTTCGGGCGCCGATTCGAACGCTTCCACGCTCATTTGTAGGTGAAGGGGTTCGGCCGCGTCGTTCCCGTTCCCCTTGGGCCGCAGAGCGGAACCTACGTTTCGCTTCTTGAGCGATTTCGGTGAGAGAGCCGGCTGCGGGCGGTTCGCGCGTTTGCTCGGCTTGGCGCGCTCGTGGGCGGACAAGACGTGTTTACGGAATGTATACGGCCGTAGTGCGAAACGTTCACCGAATTCGACACGTTGCCGCGCGTCAACATGCCCCTACAACTGGCCGCGGGGGTGTATCGTCAAGCGGCTCATGCGCTTAGCGCTTCGACGCTTTCCTGCTCGGCTCGAGAGTAGGCCCGCGGCACAGGGCGTGCATTAAGAACGCGGCACTCCCCGGCGGCGCGAGCGCGGCGCTTGGGTCTTGTCTGGGCGCTCCGTCGGGGAGCACCCCAACCTCTTCTCGTGAGCCAGGAAAAGGAGCTCAATGTGAAGCATCTGCTGCGGAGAATCTGGCAGGAAGACCAGGGTTTCTTGACTTTCGAATGGATTCTGTTGGTCACGCTGTTGACCATCGGCATCATCGGCGGCATTGCCGCCGTGCGCGATGCCATCATCGATGAGCTGGGCGACGTGACCCAGGCGATGCTCACGGTGGATCAGTCGTTCCGCGTCGATCCGCCGTTGGCCATCACCGTGATCCACGCGCAGAGCACCAGTGGCTCGGCCGGCTTCAGCTTCAAGGACTCGTTGCAGTTCGCGGACTGCTCGCGGTACTGCATCCCCATTAGCTGCCAGCCGCCCCGCGTCATCGACGACGGCGACGTCTCTCAGCCCTAGTCCCACTTGGGCCTAGCGCCTGCGACGGTCTTTTCCAACCGTCAACGACCGTTTTCCCCGAATCCAGTCTCTGCGGCGCGTCCTCCTTTGAGGAGGCCGCCGCAGAGACTCTTCGGGTGGCCGACTTCAGAACGCTTGGCCCGTGACAGCCGCGGGTCGCAACCTACGAAATCAAATGACCGCCTCGACGCTTCTGTTCGCCGCCTGCGTGATGACCTACACGGCCGTAGCCGCCGCGGTCGACGCGCGGCTGCGCCGCATCCCGAACCTGCTGACCGCGCCGACCGCGGTCGCCGGCCTGCTCTATCACACGCTGGCGCCCGAAGGCTGGGGCCTCGCCACTGCGGCGGCCGGACTGGGCGTGGGCTTCCTCTTGTTGCTGTTGCCCTTCCTGTTGGGGGGCGGCGGAGCGGGGGACGTGAAGCTGCTGGCGGCCCTCGGCGCCTGGCTGGGCCCGCAACAGATCCTCGTGGCCTTTGTCCTTGCCATCGCCACCGCCGCGTTCTTGGCCGCCGGAGTGTTGGCCGCCACGGCGCTGCGGCAAGGCATCGCCAAAACACAAGCCCGCCTGCGGCCCGACTCCTCCCCCGGCGCCCGCCGCCGCGTGCTCCCCTTCGCGGTGCCGGTGGCCGCCAGCGCCTGGGCCGTGGTGGCCTGGCTCGTGGCGTCCGGCAGGATTTAACCACGGAGACACGGAGACACTGAGATGGAATGCCACGAAGTTAAAGCCATGAACAATCACTCTGTTTCCTCCGTGTCGCCGTGTCTCCGTGGTGACAACACCCGCAAATGCCGTCGCGGCATGCTGTCGGTCGAGTTGATTATCGCCCTGCCGCTCTTGCTGTTGGTGTTGGCCGGCTCGGTGCAGATGGCGCTGTTGCTCGTCACGCAGCAGGCGCTGGGCGCCGCGGCCGCTGTCGGCGCTCGCGAGGCCAGCCTGCCCGGCAGCACGCAAACGCAAGTTCAAAACGCCGTAAATCGCTCGCTCGCCGGTTGGCGGTTCGCATCGCAAATCAATGACGTGTTGATTCAAGTCGGCGACGAGCAGCCCGGCGCCGTGCCCTTGTCGCTCGCCCGCACGGGAGAGTGCATCGGAGTCACCGTAAGCGTGCCGGCCGCGGCCGCCGCCCCCGACCTACTCAAGTACGTCGGCCTCAGCCTGGCCGACCAGTTGTCCGCCACCAGCATTCTGCGGAAGGAATGACCTTCCGCCCCTCGTCCTCTTCGTCCCCCATACACGTTCCGCTTCCGTTCTGGAGATTCTCGCCGTGAAACGCATCAGCCCCTCGACCGTGACGGTCGGCATGCTGGCCATCCTGTTCGGCCTGGTGGCCGCGTATGGCGCACGCCGCTTCTTCGAACCGGCTCCTCCCGTCGACACGCGGGTGGAGGTGGTCGTTGCCCGCATCAACCTGCCCAAGTACGCCCGCATTCGCGAGCAGGACGTGGAAGTGATCAAGGTCGATCCCGCCAAGGTTCCGGCCGGCGCGATCCATTCGCGTCAGTTGGCGTTGTACCGCACGGTCCACGACACGCTGATGGCGGGCCAGCCGATCACCGAGGGCGCGCTCTACGGTGTGGGCGAAACCCCCACCCTGGCCGAGCAGCTCCCCACCGGCTACCGCGCGGTGACGATTGCCGTCGACCGCATCAACGCCCTGGGCGGCTTGCTGCTCCCCGAGTCGTATGTCGACATCTCGCTGACCGTGAACAGCGCTCACCCTGATCTGCAGGGGATCGCCACCAAAACGATCCTGCGGCACATCAAGGTGCTGGCCACCAGCCAGCAGCGCTTCAAGAGCGAAGAGCGGATGGAGCCCGAGTTTCGCAGCGTCACCGTGGCCGTCACGCCCGAAGACGCCAACAAGCTGATCCTGGCCCAGCGCCACGGCACGCTCAGCGTCACATTGCGGGGCGAACACGACGACGAGCTCGCCGAGAACAACGGCGACCTGGCCAACGTCTACTCGCTGCTCGGCATCGACCCCGTTCGCCGCCAACAGCATAAGGCAGAGGTCTGGCTCGGCACCCGCATGCAGGAGGTGAAGTTCGGCGAGGCTCGCATCCTAGAGGCCGAGCGGGCCACCGCTGCCCAGCAGAACCGCCAGCCGGTCGCCCGCAGCGCGGCCCTGCCGCCGAACGAGCTGGAAAACGACCCGCTGGCCGAAGGCGGCGGGAACTAACGGAAACGTCGATCCCTCTCCCCGCGGGGGGAGAGGGCAAGGTGGAACGCAGTCGCTTGTAAAGCCAGTAACGAGAAGTCACGACCATGAAACGCCAGCCCTTCACAATCCGCCGATCGACCGCCCGCCGCGGCCAGCGTCGGGGCGTGGTGGTGCTGCACGTGCTCGTGGCCTTGGTGCTGCTGTTGCTCGTCGCCTCGCTGGCGATCAATTGGGCCTGGCTCACGCTGGTGGCCCGCAACCTGCAAGCCCGGGCCGACGCCGCAGCTTTGGCTGGGG
This sequence comes from Pirellulales bacterium, assembly GCA_046349955.1. Lineage (GTDB taxonomy): Bacteria > Planctomycetota > Planctomycetia > Pirellulales > JBGAPH01 > JBGAPH01. The sequence continues at coordinate 105,209 of JAXMBI010000022.1, forward strand.
CGCCGGGGCTGCTCGACGAAGATCTGCTCCGCGACCAAGCGGGCGACCAGGCCGACGACCGCCTCGAGGCCGAGGCCTTGGCCGACGACTGCCGGAAGCGGAACAACGCCGTGAGCGCGCCGTCGCTGCAGGTCGTTCCCGCTGATTTGCTGCTCACGCCCGGCGTCGTCGACGATCCGTCGCTCGGCGCCGCGGCCCAGTTCGCTCCCAACCTGCCGTACAACGCTCTGGAAGTGCGGGCCCAGCGCTCGTCGGCCGGCGCGAACCCGCTCACTTGGCTGCTCAACGTGTCGGGCATGGGGCCTGGGGCCTTGAGCGTGACGGCCCGTGCGGCGCTCGATAACTGGCTAGTCGGTTTTCAGCCCACCAGCGACCGTCGTTCGCCGGTCGTGCCGCTGGCGATCGACGTGCAGGCGTGGAAGAACGCCCGCACGCAAGACAAGTTTCCCAGCGGCGGCAACGGGGTGAAGGAAATCGTCGTGCGGCTGGGCACGTTCGAAGCGAACGCCGTGACGGCGAACTCGGCCGTGATCGCCTATACCGGCGGGTTCCAGCCCGACCAGATCATCGACCAGGTGCTGCATGGCCTGTCGCCTGCTCACCTGACCGTCACCCACGGCCAACTGGGCCCGGTGAAGTCGAGCGCGGCGCCGGTCGTGTTCCGCGGAGCGAACAAGGTGGTGTCGTCGTTCGTCTCGCAGTTCGCAGACACCTTGCAGTCGCTCGTTGACGAAGGGCGCGACGCCCGCCGCGTGTTCTTGCTCTACGACTCGCAAGATCCGCAAACCAACGTGGCCGCAGGGCGGTTTCGCATCGTGGGCTTCGTGGCCGCCCGCGTGTGCCAGGCTCAGTTCACGTCGAACCACCTGCAGCTCACCCTCGAACCCTGCTTCCTGCTCCATCCCACGGCCTGGACTGCCTCCGACGCCGACCAGCCGAACCTGTACATCCACAAACTGAGAATCGTCCGCTAACGTCCGCGCCGGCTTCCGCTTTTGTTCGCCGGCCGCCCACCGATCCTGCTTTAGAGGTGCTTCCAAGATGCGTATCGTGATTGCAGACCACCAGCGGTCGCGGAGCCAAGAGCTGCGACGGCAGGTGCTGGCCGCGGGCCTCGAGTGCCAAAGCGGCGACGTCGTAGCCTACGACTCGGTGCCCGCGCGAATTGCCGAAGCCGGCCCCGAGCTGGTGCTCGTGATCTGCGACGACGAGGGCGAAGCGAGCCTGGCGGCCATCCGCGCGGCCTTCCAGGTCACCGGGGCGCCGGTGTTGGCCTGCGGCCCGGCCCACGACGCGGCTCGCATTCGCGAATCGCTCAAGGCGGGCGCCCGCGAGTACTTCGACCTGAACGATCTGCACCGTGAGCTGGTGGGGGCGATTCACAAGTACCAGCCCCGCGAGCCGGGCGCTCAGCGTGGCACGGTGATCGCGCTTTACTCGCCCACCGGCGGTGTGGGCGTGTCGACCACGGCCGTGAATTTGGCCGCTACGCTTGCCGCCGAAAACCGCGGCCAGGTGGCCTTAGCCGAACTGAAGCCGGCGCCAGGCGATCTCTCGCTGATGCTCGACCTGAACCCCGAGCACACGCTCGACGACGTGTGCATCCACGCCCGCCGCCTCGACAAGCAACTGCTGCTCGGCGCCCTGGTCGACCATGCGGCTGGGCTGCGAGTGTTGGCCCAGGAGGGCTATCCCGAAGACGGCAGCCGTCCCGAAAACTTGCTGACGCCGCAGATCGTGCGACAGATCGTGCTGTTGTTGCGGGGCATCTGCCGCACCTCGGTGCTCGACCTCGATCATCGCCTGGGCGAACCGCAGTTCGAAGCGATGCGGTTGGCCAACTTCGTCGGTTTGGTCACGCGACCCGAAGTCACCGCCCTGCGGCGGGCGCGCTGGGCGCTCGACGTCGCCGCCCACCACGGCCTCGAGCGCGACCGCTTCCGCCTGATCCTTACCCACGCCGGCGAGAAGAGCCAGATTGGCCTCGAGCAGGTTGAGCGGACCCTGGGGATCCGCGTTTTCCAAACCATTCCCGAGGATCGCCGCGCCGCCGGCCGTGCGGTGAACGCCGGCTTGCCGCTGGCGGCCCTCTCGCGGCTGTCGAAGCTCAGCCGCAGCTTTTCGGCCTTTGCCCGTTGTGTCGAGTCCACCGCTAGGAGCACGATTGCATGAACATGCCTTTCGACATTTTCCGCGGTCGCGGCGACGTAGCGGTGCAAGATCGGCCCGCGCCGCGCGCGGGCGACGGCTTCGAGGCGGAGTTCCAGCGGATCAAGACTCGGCTCCACCGCGAGCTGATCGATTCGCTCGACCTCTCGCGGATCGCCGCGCTCGACGAGCCGCGCCTGCGACGGCATATTCGCAGCCTGGCCGAGAGCCTGCTGCGGAGCCGCTCGGAGCTGCTTTCCTCGGTCGACGAAGAGCGTCTGATCGACGAGCTGCTGGCCGAATCGTTTGGCCTCGGGCCGCTCGAGCCCTACATGCAAGACCCGGACGTGACCGACATTCTGGTCAACGGCCCGCGCGAAGTGTATGTGGAGCGGTTCGGCCGCCTGCAAGAAACCAACACGGTGTTCGCCGACAACGAGCACTTGCTGCAAATCATCGGCCGCATCGCGGCTCGCGTGGGTCGCCGCATCGACGAGCAATCGCCGATGGTCGACGCTCGCCTGCCCGACGGCTCTCGCGTCAACGCGATCATTCCGCCCCTGGCCCTGAACGGCCCGGTGCTCTCGATTCGCCGCTTCGGCCATCGTCCGCTCGAGCTCGACGACTTGCTCGGCTTCGACTCGCTGTGCCCCGAGATCGTCTCGGTGTTGCAGGGCGCCATCGAAGGCCGCGTGAACGTGATGATCTCAGGCGGCACCGGCGCCGGCAAAACGACGCTGCTCAACGTGGTGTCGCGGTTCATTCCGGCCGACGAACGCCTGGTGACGATCGAAGACTCGGCGGAACTCAAGCTGCAGCGCAAGCACGTGGTGTCGCTGGAAACGCGCCCCGCCAACGCTGAAGGCAACGGCCTGATCTCGCAACGCGAGTTGGTTCGCAACAGTCTGCGTATGCGGCCCGACCGCATCATCCTGGGCGAAGTCCGCGGGCCGGAAGCCCTCGACATGCTCCAGGCCATGAACACCGGCCACGAAGGCTCGCTGACCACGATCCACGCCAACGACACCGACGACGCTCTCTCGCGGCTCGAGGTGATGGTGAGCATGGCGGGCTACGAACTGCCGGTCTCGGTGGTGCGGCGTTACATCGCCTCGGCGATCACGCTGGTGGTCCACGTCGCCCGCTTGAAGGGGGGCATCCGCCGCGTGACCCGCGTGTCGGAAATCATGGGACTCGAGAACGGCGAATACCGGATGCAGGAGCTGTTCGGGTTCAAGCAAGAAGGGGTCGACGATCAGGGCCTGGCTCGCGGTTCGTTCTACGCCTCGGGCAACGTGCCCAAGTTCGCCCGCCGGCTCGATGAGATGGGCGTGGCGCTGCCGCGCGACGCCTTCGCCGCCCGCACCTTGAGCAGCAAGTAACGTAGGGTGGGGCGCGCGAAGCAAGCCCCACCAAGACAGCGTATGAAGACGGTGGGGCTCGCGTTGCTCGCCCCACCCTACAAGCTCCTCGCTTATCGAGACCAACGCAATGTCCGCCGGTGTCTTCAGCATCATGATCTTGGCCTTCACGGCCGTGTCGTCGTCGGTCGCCGGCATCGCGCTCGCGGTTCGCGATGTCTCGGCGCGGCGTGCTCGCGTGGTGCGCCGGTTGGGGCTGAACGACGAAGAAGAAATCGCGCTCTTGCCGCCGCGTCCGCGGGCCGGCGTCGATCGCTGGTTCGCCCTGCTGATCGAAGGCACAGGGCTGGGAATCTCGGCCTCGGCCGCTCTGGCCCTGGTCGCCGCGGGCGGACTGATTGGCTGTGCAGCGCCGCTGCTCCTGGCTGACACTTTGCTCGGCGCCGGCATTGGCCTGGTCTTGGGCGCCGGCCTGCCGCTGGGGATCTTCATGTGGGCTCGCGCCCGTCGCCTGGCCAAGCTGCAGAAGCTGCTGCCGGAAGGGCTGGAGATCGTGGCCGACAGCGTGCGGGCGGGGCATAGCATTGAGCAAGCCTGCAACGAAGTGGCCATCGACCTGAAGGGCCCAATTTCGCAAGAGTTCGGCCGCTGCGTTCACCAACTCAAGCTCGGACACACCTTGCCGGCCGTGCTCGAGCAGCTTGTCGACCGGGCGCCGCTCGTGGAGTTGCGGATCTTTTCGACCGCCGTGATGGTGCATCGGCAAACGGGCGGCAACTTGGCCCTGCTCACCGAGCGGTTGGCCCATGCCTCACGAGATCGCCAGGGCCTTCGCGATCACCTGAGCGCCGTGACCTCGGGCAGCCGGTTCTCGGCGGTTGGCCTGATCCTGGCCTCGATCTTCGGCGTGGCCGCACTCAGCTACATCCAACCTGCCTACCAGCGGACGCTGTGGACCCACCCGATGGGACCGACGCTGCTGGCTACGGCCGTGGGCCTGCAAGTGATCGGCCTGATCTGGCTGTGGCGCGTGATGCGCGTGCGAAGCTAACTCCGATTCCCTCTCCCCCTGGGAGAGGGCTAGGGTGAGGGAAACCCGGCAACCTCGTCGCGGATGATAAGTCTGCCGGCCCTCACCCCGACCCTCTCCCACAGGGAGAGGGAGAAGAAACCCAAGACACACTGAACTGCGAACCCTGACGGCTCGAGTCGACCATGATCCAAACGCTCTCCTTGTTCGCGACCGTGTCGAGCTCCGCCGGGCTGAGCCCGAGCTTCCTTGGCGCTGCGGCAGTGTTCGCCGCGGCGGCCGCGCTCTTCTTCGTGGTCGCTCGCCGGGCGCTCGACTCGCGGAAGCGGTTGGCCGACCGGCTCGACCGTGCTCTGCCGGGCGATCGCCTCGATGAGCCCGAGCCGGGCATCTTCGGCGACCTGACGCCCGCCTTGGCCGCGCAGTTGCCGGAAACTCGCCGCGGCAACGAGGCGTTCCGTAAGCTGCTGCGTTCGGCCGGTCTCTATCAGCCGAGCGCCTCGCAGAGCGTGGCCGCGTTGCGGTTCGTGCTGCTCGTGGCGCCGCTGGTGATCGCCGGGCTGCTCGCCATCCTCTCGGAGAGCGAGCATACTTTTGGCATTCTCGTCGGCGGTTTCGTGGCCGCCGCGGCGCTCTCCATTCTGCCGCGGCTCTATGTGTGGGCTCGCGGCAACAATCGCCGCCAAGCGATTCAGGCCGGCCTGCCCGACACGCTCGACATGCTCAGCATGTGCTTGGGGGGCGGCATGCCCTTGGGCCAAAGCCTGGCCCACGTAGCCGGCCAGATGCCGCACTGCCCGGCCTTGGCCGAAGAGCTGCTCATCCTCCGCCGGCAAGCCGAGGTGGGGAGCCTGAAGCAGGCCCTGGCCGACTTCTGCTCCCGCAACGATCTGCCCGAAACGCGGCAGCTCGTGAACTTGCTGACCCGCGGCGAACGGCTGGGTTCGCGGGTGGCCGGCTCGTTGATGGAGCAAGCCGATCGGCTGCGGGAATCGCGCAAGCAAACTGCCCTGCGTCAGGCGAACAAGACTCCGGTGAAGCTCGTGCTGCCGATCATGTTCTGCTTCGCTCCGGCTGCCTTGATTCTGCTGGTGGGGCCAGCGATGCTGGAATTGAAGGAGTTCTTGGCCCCCACGGTGGGCCGCAGCATCTTGTCGACCAACGAAGGGCTCGGCACGCGGGGGATCTTCCGCACGCTCGAGAACCTCGATCAAGGGGTGAACGTACCGTAGGGGTAGGCTGAGTCTAAGCTGATCTGCACAGGCTGGAAGCCTGTGCCACGAAGCTGATTGTGAACTTGACTCTGTGGGACAGGCTTCCAGCCTGTCTCTTGAGCACAACGTGAGGCCGCGCGACGAGCGGACCAGGGAACGACGTTAGCATGCTCATCCTCCTGGCATGCGTTCGCCGTCGCCGGCCTCACGCCTTTCTTGCCGCGGTCGCTCGCGTGAATGCCCTCGCTGACGCGCTGGGTTATGATGCGAGGAACACCAGTCTGCAGCGTAAGCGAGGAACCCCACGATGGACGAGCGCGCACCTGAGGCCGCGTTCGACCGCGCGGGGCTCGAGCGCGCCGTGCGCCGTGGCCTGCATTCCGCCGCTTGGCTGCAAGCCGCTTCGCAGCTCGTCTCGATCGCCGTGCTGGCCGTGCTCATGCGGCTGGTCGGACCCGACGGCTACGGCCTGTTGGGCATGGTCTTCCCCTTGCTCAATCTGTTGCGGCTGTTCACCACACTCGGGCTAAACGTCGCGACGGTGCAGCGCGCCGAGCTCGCGCCCGCCGAGATCTCGGCCATGTTCTGGTGGAACATGGCGCTCGGCGCTGCGGCGTCGCTCGTGGCCGCTGCGGCCGCGCCGGGGCTCGCGCTCTTCTATGGCAACGGGGCGGTGACGCCGGTGGCGCTTGCCATGGCCTTCACGCCGCTGCTGATGGCCTTGGGCGCACAGCATCAAGCGCTGCTCGAGCGCAAACTCGAGATCGGGGCCGTGGCTCGGCTGCGCTTAGCTGCGCAAGTCATCGGCAGCGCGGCCAGCATCGCGGCCGCGGCCGCGGCGGGGTTGGGGGCGGGAGCGCTCGTGACCGGACAGTACGTCGAATTGCTGGCGCTCGCGGCGTTGGCCTGGGCTGTCGAACCTTGGCGGCCAGGCAGGCCGCGGTTGGCGCGTGAGTCGTGGGGCCTGCTTCGCTTCGGTGGGCAGTACACGCTCAGCCAGCTGGTGTTCTTCGTGGCCGGAAATCTCGATAAGGTGTTGGTGGGCCTGTGGTTCGGCGAACGTGCCCTGGGTTGGTACAGCCAGGCTTTTCAGGTTGCTCAGAAGCCCGTGCTGCTCGTCACCACGCCGGTGAGCAGCGTGATGCTGCCCGCCTTGGCCCGGGCCGTGGGAGACCGGGCGGCCCATGCCGCGCTCGTCGGCTCGTTCTTTCGGCTTACGGCGGCGCTGCTGTGGCCCTGCGGCGTGGGGCTGTTGATCGTTGCACCCGAGGCGATGCTTGCGCTCGGCGGCCCTGAGTGGGCGCCGGCAGGCGGGCTGCTGCGCGCCCTAGGGTTAACCCTGCTCGTGCAAGGGTTCGTGAACCTATGCGGCAGCGTCTTCGCCGCGGCGGGGCGGGCCGATCGCTTGCTCTTGGGCGCTGTGGTGCTTGCGCTGAGCCTTGCTGTGGCCTACGCGGTTGCACTCACGCTCGCGCCAAGGTTCGCCTCGGACGCGCTCGTGCAACTCGAAGCGATGGCTTGGGCGCATTCGGTTGCGTTGCTCGTCGTCGGCTTCCCCTACGTCGCTTGGTGCTGCCGAACGGAAGGAGTAACGCTGCGCGCGTTGACTGTTTTGCTTTGGCCCGCGCTGCGCTCAGCGCTGCTCATGGGCCTTATCGTATTCTGCGTGCGCACGATGCTCATGTCGTTGGCATTGGTCAGCGCGCTGTCGCTTTTGTTGCTCGAGGTGGGCGCGGGCGCACTAAGCTATCTCTGGCTCGCGCGGCGCGACTTGGCCGCGGCGCTCGCGCTGCGCTCGAACAGCTAGCCCGCGTGCGTACGATTGCCCGCGCTCGTTCCTGCACGCGTGATGCTCCTCGCGCGAACTGCACTCGACAAGTTCTCCACGAACCTCAAAGTGCATCTCGCTCGGAAGAATCCGCGAGAAACGCGCTCTCTCATGGGCCCGCGAAAAAAAGATGGGCACGGGGTTGCTTGACAATCGGTCGCCGCTTCGCAAAATGTGACGAACGCTCGAGGATGAACCGCGAGCGGATGCGGCCGCTAGTGAGGCGTGCGATGCTAGCAAGGGTCGTGCTGATTGGCTCGTGATCGTAGGAATCGATTTCAGCCTGGGGGGCGGCGACAGCAGGGAACGAAACGTCGACGACCAAGTCGGGAACGGGATGTCCCCCCCAAGGCTTTTTCGGTTCGGCTCACCACGAGCCGAGTGGGCAAGATGGGCGGCAGATCTTCACGTGCGCCTTTGGGAGCGCACGTGTGAGAAGGCTTATGAACGCAGCGCAGCTGTCGATGGATTGACTCCGCGCCGGGCGATAAGCTGAGTGCATGGCCACTGCGCTCGTGGGAATGGGTTCGAATCTCGGCGATCGCCAGGCGGCGCTCGAGGCTGCCGTCGCGTCGCTCGCTGGCCGTGCTGATTTGCGCGTCGCGGCTGTCAGCGGCTTTCGCGAGACGGCTCCGATCGGCGGCCCCCAGGATCAGCCGGATTATCTGAACGCAGCGCTGCGGCTCGAGACGGAGCTCGACCCGCGCTCGCTGTTGCATGTGCTGCAAGGGCTGGAGAACGAGCTAGGCCGCGTGCGAAGCGAACGTTGGGGCCCGCGGACCGTCGATCTCGATCTGCTGCTCTACGACGACCTCACGCTCGACACGCCCGAACTCACGCTCCCCCACCCGCGGATGAGCTTCCGCCGCTTCGTGCTCGAGCCGGCGGCCGAAGTGGGGGGCAAAATGGTGCATCCCACGACCGGTTGGACGGTGAACCGGCTGCTCGAGCATTTGAAGACGGCGAAGCCGTATGTAGCGGTGCTTACGGCATCGCCGGAACTCGTTCAGCGCTTGGCAGCAGCACTTGACGCCAAGCTTGTGCGGATGGACTGGCGAGGCTATGTCCGCGGCAGTTGGGAACAGCAGGGCCGCATTGTGCGCGCTTTTGCAGAGTCTCTCGAGGACGCACAACTGACGTTGAACGGTGAGTTCGTTGTCAGCGACTGCCGCGTCGACCACTTCTTTTGGCGACGATTCATGCGGCGCGAAGATACGGGCGTCGCGGCGGCAATCGATTCCGCGGCGACGCCAAGACTGAGCATCACCTGGGATGCGAGTCCTGAAACCGTGCAGGACCTCGATGAGGAGCCGGTCACTGCCTTAGAGCCGACGCAACCGAGCGAACTGAAGAACTTTGCCCGCTTTCCCGGCCGTGGGCCTATTTGCCATCTAGAAGCCAAGAACCTCGATACCGCCCTGGCCGAAGCCGTCGCCTCCGTCCGCGCGATGGACTGACGTGAGCGCGCAACCGTCCGCTAGAACCACCCCTTCGCGCCGATCAAGTAGTCCTGCTCGAACTCCCGGTCCGACTTGAGCAGGTAGATGATCCCTTCGACGATGGCCACGATCCAGATGATCGGCGCCACGATGAAGCACGACAGCAGCGTGACGAAGAGCATGATCAGCCCTTCCATGTTGCGGCCCAGAATGAATTTGTGGATGCCGAACGCGCCCACGCTGAGCGCCACCACGCCGAGCGCCAGCCGGGCCACCGTGACCGTGCCCAGCGGCGTACGCGGAATCGCCCCGGCGAAGCCGGCCAGCCCAGGCGGCGGCGGGGGCGCCGCGCTTCCAGACGGCGGCACGCGAAACTCCCCGCTGCACAGCGGGCAGCGCGAGGTTTGGCCGGAGAGCTGTTCGTCGACTTGAATCGTCGAGTGACAATGAGGGCAGGCGACGTGCATGGCGTCCTAGCGGGCTATCTTGCGGCTCGTGTGCGTGCGCTAACCTGTAGGCCCCACCCTAATTCGCCCTTCGAAGTCCGATCTTGGCGGCTATTTTCCGCGGGTGAGCTCTTCGACGAGCGCCGAGGCCCCGTAGACCTTCATCAGCGCTTCGATAATGGCCGCCGAGTGAACCGAGACTGCCCGGCCCTGCGTGTCGGAATAGGCGAAGTCCCACACCAGGCTGTAGATGTTGCCGTCGAAGATGATGCCTACCACCTGGCCGTCGCGGTTGACCACGGGGCTGCCTGAGTTGCCGCCGATGATGTCGGCGGTGCTCACGAAGTTGTAGGGCACCTCGCGGCCGATCTGATCGGCCTTCTCGAGCCAGCTCGTGGGGAGCTTGAAGGGGACCGCGTTGCCGTGGGTGGCGGCGTGTTCGAATGTGCCCCCCATCGTGGTGTAGGGCGGAATCTGCTGGCCGGCCGCCTCATAGCCCTTCACGGTCCCCAGCGCGAGCCGCAGAGTGAACGTGGCGTCGGGGTACTCGCTCGTCCCCTTGAGGAGGAAGCGGGCCTTGGCGATCTTGGCGTAGGCCTGCCGGAGCGGCTCTTCGACCTTTTCTTCGTAGTCCTTGCGGACGGCGCGGGCCGGGGCGTCGACGAGCTTGGCGAGCAGGATCATGGGGTCCTGCGATTGCTGCACGGCGGCAGCCCCGCCGTCGACGAGCGCCTGGCGGACTTCGACGACCTTGAGCTTCGTGCCCCGCACCAGCTCAGCCGCGCGCTCGCCCGGCGACTTGCCGGCCAGGATCTGCTGTGCGAGCGGATCCTCGGCCCCGGCCATCTCCAAGAGCATGCTCAGCGAGTCGGTGAGCTTGGCGATCTCGAGTTCTTCGTAGATCGGCGCTGCCGAATACAGCTCCTGCTTGAGCGACTCCAGGTTCGATTCGCGGAATTCGCGCAGGCGGTCAGCGTTGCCCTTGGCCGATTCATCGGTCAGCCGCACGATCGTGCGGGCGACATCGAACAGCGTGCTGTTGAAGGCCATGCCGCGCTCGTAGAGCACGAACGGCGTGTACATTTCCTTCCATTGGCCGATCGCGCCCGACACCTGATCCCAGGCCGGGGCCAAGTCCTTGGTCTTCTCGTCGGCGAGCACCTGGGCGAAGAACTGCCCCTGCTCGTTCCGTTTGCGCTCCATGAGCGCGGGGTCCTGCAGACCGGCCAGGCCGCCGAGGCGGGCCTTGCGGCTGTTCTGCACACCGAAATACTCGTCCTTGGCCTGGCGAGCCTTCTCCAAGCTCTGGTCGCCGTAGGTCTTGAGCATCACCTCGCGGCGGCGGAGGGTGTTGAGCGAGGTTGGATACACCTTGTCGCGCATGAACTCGAGATGCGCCACCGTGTTCAAGCGGTCGGTGCGGCCGGGATGCCCTGCGACGAAGATCAGCTCGCCGTCCTTGGCGCCTTCCTTGCTCCAGTTGAGGAAGTGCTCCACCTTGGCCGGCTTGCCGTTTTCGTAGGCGCGGAAGAAGGTGACGTCGAGGTCGTAGCGGGGGAACTCGAAGTTGTCGGGGTCGCCGCCGAAGAAGGCGATCTCCTGCTCGGGGGCGAAGACCAAACGCACGTCGGTGTATTTCTTGTAGCGATAGAGGTGGTACTGGCCGCCCTGGTAGAGCGTGACCACGTCGCTGCGCAGGCCGGTCGCGTCGAGCGACTCCTTCTCGATCGTGTTCATCGCCGCGCGGCGGGCCTTTTCGGCGTCGCCGGCCGACATCTCCGGCTTCACCGCCGCGTTGACCTTGTCGGTCACGTCCTCGATGCTCACCAGCACGTTGAGCTCGAGGTCCAGGCACTTGAGCTCTTCGTCCTGGGTCTTGGCCTGAAATCCTTCGGCCAGCAAATCGCGATCGGCGGTCGAAAGCTTCTGCAGGGCGTCGGCCCCGACGTGGTGGTTGGTCATCACCAGGCCGTCGGCCGACACGAAGGAGCCCGAGCCGCCGCTATTGAAGCGCACGGCCGACTTCTGCAGGTGCTCGAGCCAGGCGTCGGTGGGCTCGAAGCCGTAGCGGGCCTTGAGCAGCTCGCGGGGCGGATTCGAAAACAGCCACATTCCTTCGTCGGCGAAGGCCGCGTGCCCCACCAGGCTCATAGCCAACCCCCAGGCTGCGTAGGTCAGTCGAGAAAGCGGTCGCTTCATGTCGCACAATCCAAAAATTCGACAGGGCCCGCGCGGCCAGTCGGCCGGCGCACGGCGAACGTACGTAATCCTAGGTCAGCGCTTGACCGGCGGAGTTCCCTTGGTCGCCGGGTCGACGAGCGGTTTGGCGGGCTTCTTGGGACGCCCGCTAAAGCCCACTGCGGCCAGAATGAAGATCAGCAGGCCGAAGGGGATGAGCGGGGGCCAGTTGAGGTGCGTCCACGGGCCCCCGAACGCATCGGTCAAACCCTCCGAGGCGTCGATCCGTGCGCCAATATCGATGGCCTTGTTCCAAGAATCGGGCAGGAATTCGAAGCACGCGATCAGCACTCCGGCGATCGACCCGCCGGCGATGTAACCGGACGAAAGGAGAATGCCGGGGCTCATCTCTCCCTCCGAAGGAGCGCGGCGCGTGGCGCGATCAATGGCCCAGCGCACCATGCCGCCCAGAAAGATGGGCACCGACGTTTCGAGCGGCAGGTACACGCCCACCGCGAACGGCAACGACGATACCCCTACCAACTCGAGCACGACGGCGATCAGCGCACCAATCAGCACCAGCCCCCACGGGAGCTTTCGGTTGAGCACGCCGTCGATCACGATGGCCATCAGGCGGGTCTTGGGCGCCTCGAACTTGCCTTTGACCTCGGTGCCGTCGTCGCGGGTCTGCAGCGTGCCGCCGATGGCGGGATCGACCTTGTAACGGATGATCCCCTGATCATCGACGAGGTACTTCCCCTGCGGGACCCCCGGGATTTCGCCGGTGCCGGCCATCAATACGTGGTAGTCGGTCGTGTCTTTGCCTGCGTACTCGCTGCCCGGCTTCTCAAGCCTCGTGAGCTTGCTCACGTCTGGTACGCGATATTGGGGCAAATGCTGGGGGTTCTTGGTATAGATCGTTCCCGCGGCGTCGAGCACCATGAGTACGAGGCCGATGACGAGCGCCGAGCTGAGCGCTCCGACGAGGATGCCAATCTGTTGCCGGCTCGGCGTGCCTCCGACCAGGAAACCGGTTTTCAGGTCCTGGGCCGTGGTGCCGCCGTTGCTCGAAGCGATGCAGACCACGCCCGCGATCGTTAGCGCGGTGAGCGTGGCGGCCTTGTCGGTGCGGCCCATCGCCAGAAACAGCAAGCAGGTGAGCAGCAGCGTGGCCACCGTCATGCCGGAGATTGGGTTCGACGACGAGCCGATTTCCCCCGTCAGCCGGGCCGAAACGGTGACGAATAGAAACCCGAAGAAGACGATCAGCAGCGCGCCGATGGCGCCATACAAGCTGAACCCGAGCCCCAATTGCGGCACCGCCATGAGCGCGACGATCAATCCAATGCACCCGACAACCACCAACCACAGCGGTAGGTCGTGGTCGGTGCGGAGGAGGGCCCGCGCGGCGCCGTCGGCCGATTTCGCGGCCCGCAGATCGCGCAGCCCAGCGGCGATCGAGGAGATGATGAGTGGCAGGGCCTGCACCATGCTGATGATGCCGCCCGTCGCCACGGCGCCCGCGCCGATATAAAGGATGTAGCTCGAGCGGATTTGCCCCACCGTCATCTCGCGGATCAGCTTCTCGGCGGGGGGCAGCGGGGCATTCAAGTTTTCGCCGAACAGCGCAATCAGCGGCAACATCACCAGATAAGCCAAGATGCCGCCGGCGAGCATCGTCGCGCCAATTTTGGGGCCGATGATGTAGCCGACTCCCAACAGCTCGGGCGTCACTTCGCCGCCGAACTCCGCCTTCCGCAATCCCTGGCCGCTCGACGTGTGTAGCGGCCAAGCCGGCACCTCTTGCCAGAGCTTCAGCTTGCCCATGAGAAACTTGTAAACGAACGCCAGCCCGAACCCGGCGAACACCGTCTTCGCCGTAGCCCCCCCTTCTTCGCCCGAGATCAGCACGTCGGCGCAGGCCGTGCCTTCGGGGTAGGTGAGCTTGCCGTGCTGGCGGACGATGAGGGCCCGCCGCAGCGGGATCATCATCAAGATGCCGAGCAGGCCGCCGAGGGCCCCCACGGTCATTACCCGCACCACATCGAGATCGAAGCCCAGCAGCAGCAAGGCCGGCATCGTCACGCCGACGCCAAAGGCGATCGACTCGCCGGCCGAACCGGTGGTCTGCACGATGTTGTTCTCGAGGATCGTGGCCTTGCGGAGCCCGGTCACTTGCGAGAACAGCCGAAAGATGGTGATCGAGAGGACGGCCACCGGAATCGAGGCCGACACGGTGAGCCCGACCTTGAGCACCAGGTAGAGGGACGAGGCCCCAAACAAGATGCCGAGCACCGCCCCTAGCAGCACCGCCGTCCAAGTGAGCTCGGGCAAGTCGGCCTCGGGCGACACATACGGCTTGTGCGCCGGAGTCGAGGAGTCCGAACCTTTGCCCTTGGGCGCCTTTTCGATGACCGCCATCGGCTCGCATCCTGATTGTCAAAGGAGGGGGGCCCCCGCAGGCCCGCCAGCGCTACGCGGCACGGGGGGGCAGGGCGGGGCCAAGCCCCATTCCCTGGAGAAACGCCGTGCTCCGCGGCCCCCGTAGCTTCCGGGATTAGGGGATTCTTTGCAAGCGCGGTGCAGGAAGGGGTTCCGTAGGGGGCGCCAGCCACAAATCTGGCTATTCGCCGGGCGCCGGCGGAAATTCGGCGATCAGCTCGATCAACCCGAGGATCGCAGCGTTCAGGTCAGCTAGCCGTTCGGCCGGAATCCAGTATTCGAGGTGCTTTCGCCCGCCCACCTGCTGGACCTCGAACGGATCGAGGAAGGCCTTCGGCAGGCGAAACCGGACGACAAACCCTCGGCCGCTCTCCTTGACGTTCCAATCACGGGCAATCTGACGAGCGTAGTCTTCGTTGAGCACCGGGTAGAAGATCGGCTGCTCCGGCAAACGCGGTGGAAACGCCGTCCAACCAGATGCAGCGATCAGCTCGAGCTCGCGCGGGCCGATGGGTCGGAAGAGTACAATCGTGTCGTTCATGGTCCTGAATAGGAGGCCGCTCGGTTGGTGACCGCTGAAGAACTGTATCAGATGTCAGACCGCGAGGGCGTTTGCGAGCTTGTGCGCGGCGTCGTCCGGCGACGTCCGTTTCTAGGCTACGAGGAAGGGCAGGTGCTCAGTCGCCTGGGCATTCACGTGGCCTCCATCGTCCGCGACCATCGCTTGGGCCAGTGCCTAGGCGCTCGTTGCGGCTTCTCGATCTCTGCGAATCCAGATACCGTGCGGACGACGAGGTTCGCTTTTGTTCAGCCTTGCCGTGCGTCGCCACCCGCAGGCAGCGGCCCCTTTTTCCCCCGGCCCGCCCGACCTGGCCATCGAAATCATTTTGCCGCGTGATCGCGCCGGCGAGATCGATGAGAAGGTCCAGGACTGGCTCGGTCACGGCTGCCAAGCGGTCTGGTTGGTGAACCCCACGACGCGCACGGTGACCGTGTTCCGCAGCCGCTTGGACATCACCGTGCTGACGGCGGCCGATACGCTGCGCGAGCCTGGGCTGCTCCCCGGTTTCGAGTTGCCGGTGCGCGAGGCCTTCGCGATCCCGCAACCGTAGCCCCGCAGCCAAGCCAGGACTTTGCGCGCAAGCGGTGCTCAACGAGCCCGCGAGCTTCTCACGCGAATAGCCACCAAGCACGCCCCAGCCAGGGCAGCCAGCACAAAGGTAGAAGGCTCGGGGCCGGTCAAGGGGGGAACGATCACGATGTCGCCTTCGGTCGATCCCCCGCCGAATCGCTTGGCCCAGAACTCGACCTCGAACCCACCAAATCCAAATGGCTTGCCGATCGCAAACGTAGCGCCGCCCTGCAACGTGGCGGCGCCGCCGAGGTTCAGCTCGGCCAAGTTGCCCGCGCCGGGGTTCGCCTCACCAAAAGTCAGTGCTCCCGCGCCCAACAGCCCAATCACGTCGAGTGGGTTCGCGGCGGCTTGATCGCTAATGCTATTCCAGTGGGCCGGGTCGAGGGCGTTGGTTTCGGAGGCGATCTGGTAGCCGTCAAAAGAGATCGCGCCGGCCGTGGTGTTCTTGATGTAGGTCGTCCCGTCGGGGTCGATCAAGAGCGTCAGGTCCGACACTGCCCTGGCCGCCTGGCCGAGGCACGCACAAATCGCCGCCGCCAAGAACGCTCGCTTGATCATCGCCGCACCCTATCGAGCCGCATGAGAGAGTCTTGCCGCCATGATTATGGGCGCGGGCCGCCCCGGCGGCAATGAAATGGCAATGGCGAGCGGAAACCTCCTCTCCGCAACCAGTGGGAGGCCGCACCGGCGGCCAATTCCCCCCACTTGTACCCGAGCCATCCCCAATCGCGCCAGCCCCTACGCCCGGCTCGACGGCCAGGGGCGAAACAGTCTACACTTGTTTCAGGGAAATGCCTCATTTTTCGCGGGCCGCAGGATCTTCGGCCGGCGAAGGCAATGCGGGGCGCGGAGCCACTCTTTCCATGCAACGGATCGCTTGCCTTGGCGCTTGGCTTTTGTGCGTCGGCTGGGCTGCCAGCGCGGCCGCCGACGAGCCCCCCTGGCAGCACCTCTTCAACGGCCGCGATCTGACCGGCTGGGTGAACGTGAACACCGCCCCCAGCACCTGGACCGTGCGCGACGCGCTGATCGTTTGCTCCGGCGTTCCCACCGGCGTGCTGCGGACCGAGAAGCAGTATCAGAACTTCGTGCTCGAGCTCGAGTGGAAGCACCTGAAGCCGGGCGGCAACGCCGGGCTCTTCATCCACTCCGACGACATCACGGCCCCCGGCGTTCCCTTCACGCGCTCGATCGAGTGCCAGATCCTCGACGGCAACCATGGCGACGTCTTCGCCATCCACGGCGCGACCTTCGAGCCCGATCGGCCGCATCCCCAGGGCTGGCTCCGCTGCCTGCCCAGCGAGTCGCGGGCGAAGCCGGCCGGCGAGTGGAACCACTACCGAGTGGAAAGCCGTGACGGCCGCCTCACGCTGGCCGTCAATGGCAAGGTGGTCTCCGGCGGCACGCGCTGCAATCCGCGGCAAGGGTATATCTGTCTCGAGTCCGAAGGGGGCGAGGTTCACTTCCGCAACCTGCGGTTGCAGGAGTTGCCGTCGACGCCCGTGCCGCCGGCCGAAGTGGCCGAGTCGGCCCGCGGCTTTCGCTCGCTCTATAACGGGATCGACCTCACCGGTTGGGCCGCGGCCCCCGAGGCCGAGCGCTCCTTCCAGCCGCACGATTGGATCCTGCGCTACGACAGCAGCGCCGGCATGCGCAATCTCTGGACCCAGCGCTCCTTCGGCGACTTCGAACTGATCGCCGACTGGCGGCTGGCCGGCGAGCCCCAGCCGCGCGACGCCACCCGCATCGGCGCTCACGGCGCGGCCGAGGTCGACTCGGCCGGCCGGCCGCGCACGGTGCGCTACGAGGACCGGGGCTCGAGCGGCCTGCTGCTCCGCGGCTCGGCCAAGGCCCAGGTGAACATCTGGAACCACCCGGTGGGCTCCGGCGAAGTCTTCGGCTACCGCACCGATCCCGCCCTGCCGGAGGCGCTGCACCGCGCGGTCACGCCGCGGCAGCGGGCCGACAAGCCGGCCGGCGAATGGAACCGCTTCGTGATCACGCTGGTGGGCAACGAACTAACGGTGACGCTCAACGGCGACCGCGTCATCGACCGCGCCCGCCTCCCCGACTTGCCCGACCGCGGCCCAATCGCCCTGCAGAACGGCACGGGGGTGGTGGAGTTTGCGAATCTTTATGTGCGAGAGCTGGATGGGGAGCAGGCGAAGTAGCCGCGCTTCGGCGCTTCTTGCGCGGCGAATTGGCTTAAAATGGCGCCCGCTGACCGAGTCGGGTCCAACGGTTCACAGCCCCCATTTCTCCCACTCGCTCGGCTCTGGTCTCCGACGCCAAACGACCACGCCGCCAGATTCAGAACGATCGAACGCCTTCGACAGGACTTCATGGGCGACTGCGGTCTGCGGAGCAGTCGCCTTCACGATCGCAACCTCGGGCGCCAGCACGACTGCATTCGCCGCGTCGACAGACATCGCGCCGCCGATCTCGAACTCGTACTCGTCAGGGGCCATCTGACGCCACTGACAAGCAACCGGCTCGTCCTCGAGGGTGTCGATCGCCGCTTGGAGCGGCGGCAGTGGACCGCAGGTTGCAAAACCCGACAGCACGAACCGGAGAACGGGCCAACTGACGATCAACGCGCCGATGATCGCCATCGCGATGAAGGGCGTCTTGAGGGAGAATCTAGCGAGGTAGACCATCGCGTGTCGCAGATCATGGCGCCGTGGTTGAAGTGGCCGCGCACGATCGATTATCTCAGCCTCGCGATGCGGATGGCTAGACCGCGTCTTTCGCCCCCGGGGTCACGCCTCCCGCGGCTCCCTTCAAAATCGACCGCCCCTCGCCCCTCGAGCCGAGAACGCCTGCAGCCACCGCGAAACGCCGAGCGGTTTCGCGCCCCGCTCTTCCTTCGAGGGTAGGCCGCCGAAGGGAGGTTGGGTACAATCAGGGCTCCAGCGGCCACCTCGCCAGCCCACCTTCGACCGGCCGCTGCCCGCCTAAAGGTCCTTTGAACGCGAGGCTCTCGAGCGCATGCAGATCGCTCGCGGTGCAAGCCTGACGTCCCTGGTTGCAGTCGCCCTTGGGTTGGCGGCCAGCGTTTCGACCGCCGCGGAGATCAGCCGCGAACTGCACGAGGGTTTCGAGAAGTCGATCCAAGGCTTCGTCGCGAAGCATTGCGCCATCTGCCACGGCAAAGACGATCCGCAGGGCGGACTCGATCTTGTTTCCTTTATCGATGTGCCGAGCGTGCTGGCCGACTTTCGCCGCTGGGACGTGGTGCGCGAGCGGCTCGAGGCCGGCGACATGCCGCCTGAGGACGCCGAGCAGCCTGCGGCCGAGGAACGCCAAGCGGCGCTCGACTGGATTCGCAAGCTGCGGGCCCACGTGATCCAGGAATCGAGCGGCGATCCGGGACCGGTGCTCGCCCGCCGGCTCAGCAACGCCGAATACGATTACACGATCCGCGACTTGACAGGCGTAGACATTCGCCCCGCCCGCGAGTTTCCGGTCGATCCGGCGAACGAGGCCGGGTTCGACAACTCGGGCGAGTCGCTGTCCATGTCGCCGGCGCTCGTGCGAAAGTACCTCGACGCGGCGCGGCTGGTCGCCAGCCATCTGCTGCTCACGCCGGACGGGGCGCGGTTCGCTCCGCACCCGGTGGTGGTCGTCACCGATCGCGATAAGTACGCGGTGAAGCGGATCGTCGAGTTCTATGCTCGTCAGCCGACCGACCTGGCCGCCTACTTCGCCGCGGCCTGGCGCTATCGCTGGCGGGCGGAGTTGGGCCAGCCCGGGGCGACGCTTGCAGACATGGCTCACCAGGCCCCGGTCAGTGCAAAGTATCTCGGCACGGTGTGGGCCGCGCTCAACGAGTCGGGAGCGGTCGGTCCCACGGCTCGTCTGCAGACGCAATGGCAAGCGCTGCCGGCGCCAACGAATGGACAGGCGCCCGCCGAGCTACAGGCCGGCTGCGAAGCACTGCGCGAATCCGTCGCCGCACTCCGCAAGAAGCTCACGCCCGAAGTGCGGAATCTGCGGGGCGGCCGAGTCCATTCGGGTTCGCAGCCGCTCTTGATGTGGAAGAACAACCAATGGGCAGCGAACCGCCGGTGCTATGATCCCGCGGTGCTTCAGCCGCCGGCCGGCACTCTCGCCACGAATGAATCGGAACCCCCGCGCGAAGAACCCGCGGAGTACGATGACGACGAGCCGCGGCGGGAGAAGAAAACACCGGACGCCGATCCCGATCTCATGGTTCCTACGGATCCCGCCGAGCGCGCCAAGCATGAGGCGGCCTTCGCCCGCTTCTGTGATGTCTTTCCCGACGCGTTCTACATTGCCGAGCGCGGCCGCACGTATGCCGATCCCGCGGCGGAGATCGCCGAAGGGCGCGGCGGTCGCCTCTTGAACGCCGGCTTCCACAGCATGACCGGCTATTATCGCGACGACCGGCCGCTCTACGACCTGGTGCTCACCGCCGAGCAGCAGTGCGAGCTCGACAAACTGTGGGACGAGTTCTTCTTCACGAGCGACGTCGCCCGGCGCATGCACACCAGCTTCCTCTGGTTCGAGCGCTCCGACTCGAGCTTCCTGCTCAGCGAGGAGTTCAACTTCACGCGGGCAGAAGACAAGGAATGCACCGACGAGCCGGTGCTCAAGAGGCTGGCCGAGGCTTTCGAGGCCAAGGCCGCCAAGAACCGTGCCCGGCCGGTCGTGCTGCAGGCGATCCGCGAGCACTTCGAGACGGTCAACCGCAACGTCCGCTGGTACGAGCGGACCTGGCGCGACGCCGAGCCGCGCCATCTCGAGGCGCTCGTCGCCTTTGCAGGCAAAGCGTATCGTCGGCCGCTGACCGCCGATGAGCGCGCGGGCCTGATCGACTTCTATCGTTCGCTCCGCAGCGAAGGCATGGAGCACGAAGAAGCGATTCGAGATTCATTCGCCGCGGTGCTGATGTCGCCCCACTTCTGTTATCGAGCCGATCTGGCGGCGCCTGGCGGCGAAGTGCAGCCGCTCACGAGCTACGAGCTCGCCAATCGCCTGAGCTACTTTCTCTGGTCGAGCCTGCCGGACGATGAGTTGCTGGGCCATGCAGCCGCCGACGATCTGCGAGATCCAGGGGTGCTGACTGCGCAAACGCGCCGCATGCTCCGCGACCCACGCTCACGGGCCCTGGCCGTGGAGTTCGGCGCCAACTGGCTCGACTTCCGCCGCTTCGAAGAGCACAACGCCGTCGACCGCGAGCGATTCCCCACGTTCAACGACGAGCTGCGGCAGGCCATGTTCGAGGAGCCGGTAAGGTTGCTGCACGATCTGATGCAGCAAGACGGCAACGTGCTCGACGCCTTGTTCGGCGAATACACGTTCGTGAACGCTCCGCTCGCCAAGCACTACGGCATGCCGCACTCCGGCGATCCCAACGCCTGGGTGCGCATCGATGATGCCGCGCGCTATGGTCGCGGCGGGCTGCTGCCGATGTCCGTGTTTCTCACGGTCAACTCGCCGGGCCTCCGTACGAGCCCGGTGAAGCGGGGCTACTGGGTCGTGCGCCGCGTGCTCGGCGAGCAGATTCCGCCTCCGCCGCCCGACGTGCCGGAGATTCCCAACAACGAGGCGGAACTCGGCAAGCTCACGCTCCGCGAGGTCTTGGCCCTGCACCGGCAAGACAAAGCCTGCGCGGGCTGCCATGCCAGGTTTGATTCGTTCGGACTGGTGTTCGAAGGGTTCGGGCCCGTAGGCGAGCGGCGCGAGCTCGACCTCGGCGGCCGGCCGGTCGACGTTGCCGCCGAATTCCCCGACGGCAGCCAAGGGGCTGGCGTCGAGGGGTTGCGCAAATACATTCAGGCAAATCGCCAGCAGGACTACGTCGACAATCTATGTCGCAAGCTGCTGGCCTATGGACTGGGCCGCACGCTGATCAACTCCGACGAGGGGCTCGTCGACAGCATGAAGCGGCGGCTCAGCGAAAACGACCATCGCTTCAGCGCGCTGATCGACGCGATCGTCACCAGTCCGCAATTCTTGAACAAACGTGGCGGCGGGGTCTCTGAATCGCCTCTTGCAGGAGAATGACATGCGTGGCTCTCCCCGACGCTCGGCCCACCTTCGCCGCAATCACGTGTCGCGTCGCACATTCTTGCGAGGCGTCGGGGTTACGATGTCGCTCCCTTGGCTCGAGTCGCTGCCGGTGTGGGGACCGCAAGCGGCGCTGGCCGACGAGTCCAGCCCCGCGGCGCCGCCCAAACGCTTCGCCGCGCTCTTCATGGCGTGCGGCGTGAACTTTCCGAACTGGTGGGCCAAGGGCGCCGGCAAAGACATGGAGCTTGGCCGCTGCCTCGAGCCGATGGCCACCCACAAAGCGCAGCTAAACGTCATCGACGGCCTGTTCAACCGCAGCGCGGTCGGCGTCGGCATTCACCCCGGGCAGACGGGCAACGTGCTCTCGGGCGCTGCGCTGCAAAAAGGGGCCGAGCTGCGCGGTGGCATCAGCGTCGATCAGGTGCTGGCCAATCATTTCGCCGAGCAAACGGCCGTGCCCAGCATGGTGCTCGGGTGCGAGCAGCCGATCACCGGCTACCACGAGACGAACTTCTCGATGGCCTACAGCTCGCACATCTCCTGGGAAAACGCCACCTCGCCGGTGCCGATGGAGGTCTACCCCTCGCTGGCCTTCGACAGCCTGTTCGAGAATCGCGGCCAACTGCGCAACAAGAGCATTCTCGACCGCGTGCGCGAAGAGGCGGCCAGCCTCAGCCGGCAGGTGAGCGCCCACGACAAGATCAAGGTCGACGAATATCTCTCCAGCGTGCGCGACGTGGAGAAGCGGATCACCGGCATGCGCGGCGCGGCCGACAAGGCGGCCGCGAAAGCCGGCGAGACCGGCCAGCCGCTCTTTGCCATGAAGCGTCCCGACAACGGCCTGCCGGAGGACATTCGCGATCACATGCGGCTGATGTGCGATCTGTTGGCCCTCGGCTTCCAGACCGACAAAACCCGCGTCGCCACGTTGCTCCTCTGCCGAGACATCTCCGGCATGTTCTATCCGTTCCTCGGCGTGCGCGCCTCGCACCATCCGGCCTCGCACCAGGACGAGAACGAGAGCTACGAGAAGATCACCAAGTACTACGTCAGCCAGTTCGCCTACCTCACCGGCCGCCTGGCGGAGATGAAGGAAGGCGACGGCACGGTGCTCGACAACTCTTGCCTGCTGTTCCTCTCGAACATGTGGTCGGGCAAGGAGCACGATTCCTCGCGCTTGCCGGTGCTGCAAGCCGGCCGCCTGGGGGGCACGATCGAAACCGGCCGCGTGCTCAACTACTTGGAAGCGGGCGACGACAACCGCAAGCTTTGCAGCCTATACCTGTCTGTGCTCAATCGGATGGGGGTGGAGCAGCCGGCATTTGGCGACGCCGATAGGCAGTTGGCTGGGTTCTAGGCGAACACCGCTCTGAAGACCGGGATGCTGGCGCGATTCCGCGGCCGAGCGGAATCGCGCCGGCGGAACTTAGGCAGGAAACGGTCGTTGACACTGCTACGGCGGCCCGCCTACAATCCTGGATTCTCTAGAAGGACCGAAATCAGACTCCATCCGTGACCGCCAAAGGCCTCTCCCGGGGCTGCGGCAGGCCGCAGATTTGCCGACTCAACGGAGATAGCCAGCCATGGCTCATAAGAAGGGACAAGGCTCCAGCCGCAACGGCCGCGATTCCAACGGGCAGCGCCGCGGCGTCAAGCGGTTCGCCGGACAGAAGGTCGTGGCCGGCAACATCTTGGTTCGCCAGGTCGGCACCAAGTTCCATGCCGGGGCGAACGTCGGCCAGGGCACCGATTTCACGCTCTTCGCCCTCACCGAGGGCGTCGTCAAGTTCGACCGCGAAGGCCGCCGCGTGAGCGTCGTCGCCGCCAGCTAACGCAGCGGCTGACCCCGCACTCGAGAGCGCCCGTCGCCTGCCATGTTCGTCGATCGCGTGAAGTTGCAGGTGGCCGGGGGCAATGGCGGCAATGGCTGCGTCAGCTTTCGCCGCGAGAAATACGTGCCGCGCGGCGGCCCCGACGGCGGCAACGGCGGGGCGGGTGGCAGCGTCATCGTGCGGGCACAGGGGGGCGTAGACAGCTTGGCCGCGCTCTCCTTTCGTCGCCACTGGCGAGCCGAGAATGGCGAATCGGGCGGCAGCGCCAACCGACAGGGGGGCCGTGGGCAGGACCTCGTGATCTTGGTCCCTCCGGGCACCACCGTGGTCGACGCGAAAGAGGGGCACGTGCTTAAAGACCTCTCGCGCGAAGGGGACGAGGTCAACGTGGGGCAGGGCGGCCGCGGCGGGTGCGGCAATCTGCACTTCAAGACCTCAACGAACCGCGCGCCGCGCGAGGCGATGCCGGGTGGGCAGGGCGAAGCCCGCGAGATCTTACTCGAGCTCAAGCTGATCGCCGACGTCGGGGTGATCGGCAAGCCCAACGCCGGCAAGAGCACCCTCTTGAGCCGCCTGTCGCGGGCGCGGCCCGAGATCGCCGACTACCCCTTCACCACGAAGTACCCCCACCTGGGCCTGGTGCAGGTCGACTTCGACCGCCGCTTCGTGATGGCCGACATTCCGGGCCTGATCGAAGGGGCGCACACGGGCGCCGGACTGGGGCACGAGTTCCTCCGGCACGTCGAGCGCAACCGCATTCTCGTGCATCTGGTCGAACCGATGCCGGCTGATGAAACCGAGCCGCTCGCCAACTACCAAACCGTGCGGCAGGAACTGCTGGAATACGATCCGCAGTTGGCCGAACGCCCGGAAATCGTGGCGGTGTCGAAGGCGGAGCTGCCGGGGGCTGGGGAGGTGCGCGACGCACTGGCCGCGGCGCTCGGACGCGAGGTGCTGCTCATCTCGGCCGTCACCGGGCAGGGGCTCGACAAGCTGCTGCGGCAGATCGTGGACGTGCTCGATCGCGAGCGGGCCGCCGCCGGCGTTGTGGACGGCGGGCTCCCTGGGTGAGCCGCGCCGGGCAATAGCCCGACGATTTCGCCTCGACGTTCCCAACGAAGGCGCATGAAAAAGTGGCCCGAGGCGGGACGATCGATCGACACCGCCTCTTGGGCCACTTTGGAATCGAGCAGCCAAGACTGGACTTAGGCAAGCTGAGAGGCAACGAAGCAGTTGTCCAGCCTTCTGCTGCTCGAGCAGAAAGGACGCCTGGCAGTGTGATCGGGGCTCCGACGCAAGTCAACAATCTTCGCAAGATTCTTGCCGAAAACTTACTGATCCGTCATAAATCGCCGCTAGCTGCCTGCGTGGCGCAACTGCTTGGCGTACTACGGTTTTCCTAGTGTCTGCAGGTAGGCCAGCAAGTCGGCCAGCTCCTCGGCCGAGAGGGTCGTTTCAAGCCCCTGCGGCATAATCGAAACCGCGGCCGGGCGCAGCTCTTCGAGCGCGGACTTGGCCAGCGGAACGTCGCTGCCGTCGGCCTGGCGGAGCACCACCGTGTCGGCCGTGTCGCTCACGAGCAGCCCCGTCACGAGCCGGCCATCGTCGGTGGCCGCCACCAGGGGCTCGAAGCCGCGGACCAGGCTGGCGCTGGGAAACACGACCGCCTCGAGCAGATCGCGGCCGGCGCGAATCGTAGCGATCCGCGACAGGTCGGGACCGACCGCGCCGCCTTGGCCTGCCACGGTGTGGCAGGTCGAGCAGGCGGCCTTGGCGCCGAAGAAAACCCTTGCCCGCGGCCGGCGTTGCCGCCCTCCAGCCGCGGTTCGAGGGCCGTGAGCTGAGCCGCGCGGGCCTCGGCCGATCGCGCGCGGCGGGCGGCGAGCGGCGCCGCTGTCCGTGCCTCGGCCGGCCAGTGGTCGGCGAGCCGCGCGAGAAGTTCTTCAGGCAGACCGTCGGCCGCGGGATTGGCCACGAGCGCCGCGGCGATCTGCGGACCGACGGCCGAAGCAGCTGGAGCGAGGAACGCGCCCAACAACTCTGGCAACTCGAGCGGCCCCGCGGCGCGAGCGCAATCCGCCAGCCGCGCAAGCTGCGGTCCAGCGAGCTTGGCCGCCGCCAGCACGCGGGCAGCCGGCAACCGCTGCACCGCCGGCTGATCGGGCGAGCTGCGCGAGCAAGAAGGCGAAGTCGGCCTCGTCGAGACCGCCGCCGCGGCGCGAGGATCTGCCAGGCGAGCAGCCGCAGGCCGGGAGTGCGGCGCTCGCCACGGGCGATCTCGAGCACCTGCTCATCGCATTCGGCCGAGCGCGTGCGCTGCACCAGGGCGAGCGCGAGCCCTGCCAACTCGTCATCGTCAGCCAGCGCACCGCGGGCGCCGGCGAGCCAGGCCGGCGGAAGTCGGTCGATCTCTGCCTGAGCGGCCGCCGAGAGCGCGGCCCGGCGCGCTAAGGGCGAAAGCGTTTCGTCGGTGAGCAAGCGGCCGATCAAGGCCTCCACCGCCGGCGTCCGCGCGAGGGCCGCGAGCGACGCGCTCAACCCGGCGGCCACCTCTCCTTCTGCGCGGGCGCCCCGCAGTTCGCGTTCGAGCGATGCGCCGTTTCCTCGGCCCATTCGGGTCGCGCCGCTAGCACCAGCAGCGCTTCGCGCCGCAGCGGTTCGTCCGTCGTGCTCAAGAGCGGCAAGACCTGGGCCGGAGTTAGCTGGGCGTGATCCATGCCGGCGAGCGCGACGAGCGCCGCCCGCTGCGAGCGCGGGCTGTCGCTGGCCAGGCCCGTGGCCGTCGCCGCTGGATCAGCGATCGCTTGCAAGGCGTAGACAACCGCGTGTTCGGCGAAGGGATCGGCGGCTTGCCGCAGCGGCGGCGAGCAGCGGGCGACGGGCGGCGTGCTCCCGCACCCGGCCGAGCCGCCAACGCGGCCGAGCGGCGGACTGCCGGCTCCTCGTCTGTAAGCAGCCTGATCAAGGCATCGGCGGCCTCTGCGTCGCGGTGCATGCCCGCCGAGTGCAGGGCTGCCAGCCGCACGTCGAGATCGGCATCGGTGAGCCGCCGCTCGCCCTGCTTCGCGAGCTTTCGGAGCGTCGATGCGGCATAGCGCCCAAACCGCGTTGCGGCGTCGTTCGGCCGAATTCTCCGCCGCGAGACTTGCCTGCAACGCCGGCACGCTCGTCGCCGCGCGCCGCGGCCACGGCGATCGCGCGGTCGCGCACCGCGGGACGCGGATCGTCGAGCAGCGCGGCCAGGCCTGCGGCATTCAGCTCGCTCCAGGCGATCTTGGTTCCGCGCGGGTCGGTCGGCCGTTCAACTCCGGTACGGCGCACGCGGTAGATCGCGCCGGTCACCTCCGGCTTGGCGATCTGCGAGGTGGGGCAGCCGTTGCGGAACCAGCCGCCGGTGTCGATGACCAGCAAGCTGCCGTCGGCGTCTTCCAAGACGTCGGTGGGATGAAAGTCGTGGTTGGTCGAGGTGAGGAAGTCCTCGTGGCGAATGCGGAAGCCTGCCTGCTCGCGCTCGACGACGTGCCGTTGCACGCGGTGCGGGTTGAACTGGGCGGTAAAGAAGTTGCCTTGCAGGTCGTCGCCCAAGGCTTGGCCACGGTAGCGGACGATGCCAGAGACGGCCACCCAACCGAGAGGTCCCACGGCCGGCAGCAGTTCGCCGGTGCGGCGGAACTCGCGGTAGCATTCATGATAGGGATACACGCCCCCCTCGATGCCGTAGACGATCGCGTCGACGCGTTGCGGCCGCGAGAGCAGGATGTTCACCGTGGCCAGCGGCTCCCCGGCGGCGGTGAACGCGAGCTCGGTGGGGTTGTCCATGCCGCCGCCGCACACGGTCTCGAGCCCCGAGCCATCAGGCCGGCAGCGGAAGATGCGGGCGGCCAGGCCTTCGGTCTTCGCGCCGTCGGGCTGGTCGATGTCGTGGCCGTGGCGGCCGTCGCACCAGTAGAGCCAACCGTCGGGGCCGGCGAACGGACCATGGATGTCGGCGGCGTTGCCGTTGAAGCCGAACTTGCCCACCAGCGGAGTGCGGCGATCGCAACGGCCGTCGCCGTCGGTGTCTTCGAGCTTCCAGAGGTTGGGGGGCGAGCAGACGTAGAGGGCGCCGTCGCGCCACAGGGCCCCCTGCGGGAAGGTCATTTGATCGGCGAACACCTGGCCGCGGTCGAAGCGGCCGTCGCCGTCGCTGTCTTCCAGCAGACGAATCGAGTTCGGCTTCTGCTCGAGCAGGGCTTCGGACGGCAAGTTCACGCCGGCCGCCTCCGCGACGAACAACCGGCCCCGCTCGTCGAAGCAGGCCATCAGCGGATGCTCGACCAGGGGGGGGCCGGCGACGACTTCGACTTCGAACCCCGGCGGTACGGACAGCTCGGCGGCTTGAGACGTCGCGACACTGGCCAGGCCGACCGTTACCAGGAGCCACACCGCGGCGCGCTGCGGGGAAGGGGCGAAAGTCGTCATCGGCGGCCTCGGGCAGGAAGCAAGGGGCAGGCGGGTGGGCAGATACTACTGTACC
This sequence comes from Pirellulales bacterium, assembly GCA_046349955.1. GTDB lineage: Bacteria > Planctomycetota > Planctomycetia > Pirellulales > JBGAPH01 > JBGAPH01. The sequence continues at coordinate 132,814 of JAXMBI010000022.1, forward strand.
AAGCCCCGATGCCTCGGCGGAACCGCCGTGAATTGCTAAGCCGTTCGCTCAAACAGGCAGCCCCGGTAGCCGGGATGCTGCTCGAGCTCTCCCCTCAGCACGAACCCCTGAGCCTCGTAGTAATGTCGCAGCCACGGGTTCCCCGCATGGCAATCGAGTCGCAGGCACTCGCAGCTCCGCCGGCGGGCCTCGGCGGCCGACCAGGCGATGATCTGCCGGCCGACCCCCTGCCCCCGCAGCGCACGATCGACGACGACTCCCGCCAGGTACAGCGCCGGAACGCCGTCGGCCGGCCACCAGGGGGAGGGCGCCGCGCTTAGGTGGAAGAAGGCCACGGCCGCGCCGTCGCGCCAAACCGCATAGAGCGTGCCGGAGTCGACCCGCGCCGCGAGGGCCGCCGGCGTTTCGTGAGCGGCAGGCACATACTGTCCTAGCCCACGCGACCGGAGCCACTCCTGGGCGGCTTTTGCCAGGAGCGCATATTTGCCGACATCCTTCAGATCGGCCGGGCGAATCTCGACGTCGATTCCCTGCGCCGTCATCTGCGTGGCGAAGCCTGTGGACACGGTGGAACCTGCTAGCGTCGGCCCCGGTAGCGCGGGGGCCGCGGGATTGGTACACTCTACCGTTTCGCCGAGCGCCGCGGCGACGGGACGCGGCCGAAACAACGCACCTGGATCACCCGGCCGCCTGCCGCAACTTTCCTCTGCATGGCGATTGCCCCTCAACTGCTGGCCCGGCTCGAAGAAGCTCGCCGCGAGCTGCTCGACCTGACAGCCCGCAACCGCCTGATCCATACGCCGCGGCGGCAGGCCCGCGCCCGGAACATCGAAATCCGCGATGAGCGGTCGGCGCTGGTCTTCGAGCGCTTGGTGCGCGACCGCAAGGCAATGAGCTTTCTGGCCTCGGCGGTCGACGAGACGCCGCCCGACAAGGCGGTTCCCGTAGTCCAATCCGAACCCCGCCCGGCAGTCGCCGAGTCCAAGCAGCCTTCCGAAGTCGCGACGGCGCCCGAGCCCGCCCCGCTCGAACAGCCCGAGGACGACGCGAGCCCGGCCGAGCGCCATACCGACAGCAAGCTGCAAACCGGGCTCGCCTCGGACATGCTGCAGAAGCGGCTGTTGGCCATGTACTACGACGCCCGCACCTTCGCGGAGGAGCAGGGCGTCAACATCCTCTACCTAGCGCTCGGGTTCCTCGAGTGGTACGAGGACCCCGCCGCCCGCGAGCCGCGGTTCGGCCCGCTGCTGCTCGTGCCGGTGGTTCTCGAGCGGCAGAACGCCCAGGCCCGCTTCCGCATCCGCTGGACCGAAGACGAAATCGTCACCAATCTCTCGCTGCGGGCAAGGCTCGAGCGCGACTTTGGCATCGAGCTGCCCGAAGTGCCTGAGCTCGAGGAGCTGTCGCCGGCCGACTACTTCGCCGCGGTCGGCCAGGCCGTGGCGGGCCAGTCGCGCTGGAGAGTTCACGCCGACGAGATGACCCTGTGGTTCTTCTCGTTCGCCCGCTACCTGATGTACCGCGACCTCGACCCCGACCGCTGGCCCGACGCGCGGCGGATCGACGAGCATCCGCTAGTGAGCGGGCTCCTGGGCGACGGCTTTCCCGCCGAGCCCCCCCTGTTCGACGAAGACGACTCACTCGACGAACAGCTTCCGCCCGCCGAACTCCACCACGTGGTCGACGCCGATAGCTCCCAGGCGATCGTGATCGAGTCGTCGCGCAAGGGGCGGAATCTGGTGGTGCAAGGCCCGCCCGGCACCGGCAAATCGCAAACGATCGCCAACCTGATCGCGGCTGCGGTGAAGGACGGCAAGCGGGTGCTGTTCGTAGCCGAAAAGATGGCCGCCCTCTCCGTGGTGCAGCGGCGGCTCGAAGGGGTGGGCCTGGGCGCGATGTGCCTGGAGCTGCACAGCCACAAGGCGAGCAAGCGCGTGGTGCATGAGGAGCTGGCGCGGACGCTCGATCAAGCCCGGCCGCGGGTGCGCGGGCTCAAGGACAACGTCGAGGGCTTGCAGGCGGCCCGCGACCGGCTCAACGCCCACGCCGTGGCGCTGCACACGCCGCTCGATCCGGCCAGCGCCACGGCCTATCAGGCGATCTCGGCGCTCGTACGGCTGCGATCTGCAGGCGCTCCCCCAGGGCGGATCGAACTGGCCGACGCCGCCCGCTGGACGAACGAGGACTTCACGCGGCGCGAGGCCCTCGTCCGCGAGCTCGCCGAACACGCCGCCGCGCTGGGCACGCCGGCCGAACACGCTTGGCGCGGCGTGCGGTTGCAGGCGGCGCTGCCGACGGACGTGGCCCGCCTGGCGGCGAAGTTGCCGGCTACGCTGGAGCGTCTTTCGCAAGCACAAACGGCGGCTGCCGGCTTGGGCGGAGCCTTAGGGTTGCCGGAAGCGGCGACGTGTGACGAGCTCGACCAACAGATTTGGCTGGCCGAGCGCTGGCTCGCCGCCCCTCCGCTCGACCGCAAGACGCTCGCGGGCGAGGCGTGGCGCTTGCGGCGCGCTGAGATCGGCCAGCTCGTTTCGGCCGGGCAATCGTTGGCCAGGCTGCGAAGTACGCTCAAACCGATCGTTGCGCCGGCCGCCTGGTCGGCCGAGACGAGTGGCATTCGCCGCGATCTGGCGGCGCATGGCCGCTCCTGGCTGCGATGGTTCAACGGTCGCTATCGGGCGGCGGTCGCCGGGCTCACGGGGTTGCTCGTCGATGCGCCGCCGTCCGCGCTCGCCGCGCGGCTCGAGATCCTCGATCAATTGGCCGAAGCACAGCAGGCCCGCTGGCAGCTCGAGGGGAACCGCGTCACCAGCGAACTAGGCGCGGAGGCGTTTGGGCAGCGGTGGGGCGGCGTCGATTCCGACTGGCAAGGCCTCGCGGCGATCGAACGCTGGGAAGCGGAGACCGCCGCCAAGTCGCCGGGCGACATGCACCGCTCGATCGCGCCGCGCGTGGTTGAGGCGAAGGTGTTGTCGGCCGCGGCGAAGGCAGCTCGCGCAGCCGTCGACGCGCTCCGCCCCGAATACGCCGCGCTCGAGCGCGACTACCAGTTGGACGTGCCGATGGCCTTCGGCGCCGCGCAGCTTGGGGCCGCGCCGCTGGCCGAAGTGGCTGCCCGCGTTTCAGCATGGCGCGCGCGGCCCGAAGGGCTCTCGCAGTGGACCGCCTACTTCGTCCGCTGGCGCAAGCTGGCCGAGCAAGGGTTGTCAGGCCTGGCCGAGCAGTTGCAGGCTGGCGAGATCGCGCCGCCGCAACTCCGCGACGAGCTGCAAATGCTCCGTCAAGAGGCGCTGCTCCGCGAAGCGCTGCGCCGCTACCCCGAGCTGGCCGAGTTCAGCGGAACCGCGCACGAACAGGCAATCGCCGAGTTCTGCGCGCTCGACGAAAGGCGGATCGCGCTTGCCCGCCGTGAGGTGGCCGCGGCCCATCAGGCGGGCGTGGCCAAGGCCGAAAAGGAGCTTGGCGAGCTCGCGGTCGTGCGCCGCGAAATCGAGAAGAAGCGCCGCCACCTGCCGCTGCGGCAACTGCTGCGGGTTGCGGGGCAGGCCGTGCAGGCCATCAAGCCGGTGTTCATGATGAGCCCGATCTCGGTGGCGCAGTTCCTAGAGCCGGGGGGGCTCGAGTTCGATCTGCTGGTCATCGACGAAGCGAGCCAGGTGCGCCCGGTCGACGCCTTGGGGGCGCTCGCCCGCGCGAGCCAGATCGTCGTCGTCGGCGACGACCGGCAGTTGCCCCCCACGCGGTTCTTCGATCTCACGGTCGACGACGCCGACGCGGCGCCGACCGGCGAGCTCTCGGCCGCGGCGCTCGAAAGCGTGCTCGGCCTGTGTACTGCCCAGAATGTCGGCTCGCAGATGCTGCGCTGGCACTACCGCAGCCGGCACCATTCGCTGATCGCCGTGTCGAACCGCGAGTTCTACGACGGGCGGCTGTTCGTCGTCCCCAGCCCCGAGGCGGCCGGCGACCTGGCCGGCTTGCACTTTCACTACATTGAAGGGGGCGTGTTCGACCGGGGCGGCACGGCCACCAATCGGGTCGAAGCCCAGGCCGTGGCCCAGGCGGCAATCGACCATGCCCGGCGGCATCCGGAGCTGTCGCTCGGCATTGGCGCCTTTTCGGTTTCTCAGCGCGACGCGATTCTCGACGAGCTCGAACGTCTCCGTCGCGGCGAGCGCGATTGCGAGAGCTTCTTCGCCGCCGACAAGCCTGATCCGTTCTTCGTGAAGAACCTCGAGAATATTCAGGGGGACGAGCGCGACGTGATCCTCATCTCGGTCGGCTACGGCCCCGACTCGAGCGGGGCGGTGTCGATGAACTTCGGCCCGCTCAACGCCGACGGGGGCGAGCGGCGGTTGAACGTGCTCATCACCCGTGCCCGCCAACGCTGCGAAGTTTTCAGCTCGCTCCGCGCCGACCAACTCGACCTGCGGCGCACCCAGGCCCGCGGCGTGCAGGCGCTGCAGGCCTTCTTGGCCTATGCGGAATCCGGCTCGCTCGGCGCGCACGGTTCGGCGGCGGACGACGCTGCGCCAGAATTCGAAGACTTGGTCGCCCGGGCCCTCGAAGCCCGCGGGTATCGCGTCGAACCGCAGACCGGCGCCGCGGCGTTCTTCCTTGATCTCGCGGTGTTCGATCCTCAAGATCCGCAGCGGCAGATCCTGGGCATCGCCTGCGATGGCGATTCCTACCGTGCGGCCCGCTGGGCCCGCGACCGCGACCGACTGCGCCGCCAGGTGCTGGAAGACCGCGGCTGGCGCATCCATCGCATCTGGAGCCACGACTGGCTGCACCGCCCCGAAGCCGAACTCGAACGCCTCCTCGCCACCCTCGCAGCCGCCCAACCAAAGTAGGTTATGCTTCAGCATAACGACCCCGCCCTCCACCGCATGCCCGACTCCTCCCCCACACCTTCCTTCCTGCTGACCACCTGCCAAGTCGGCGCCGAAAAGGCGCTCAAGGCCGAGCTGGCCCAGCGCTGGCCCGACTTCCGCTTCGCCTACTCGCGCCCCGGTTTTCTCACGTTCAAGCTGCCCGCTGCGCCGGCGCTGGCCGAAGACTTCGATCTCCGCAGCGTGTTTGCCCGCTCGGCCTGCTTCTCGCTCGGTAAGGCGCTCGCCGATGACCCGCTAGCGCTCGCCGCGGAGGTTTGGCGGCTGGCCGCCGGGCGATCATTCGACCGCTTGCACGTGTGGCCGCGCGACGCCTCGCTGCCGGGGCAGCGAGGCTACGAGCCCGGGCTCGACGACGCGAGCCGCGCTGCCCGCGCGGCGCTACTTGAAGCTTCGACAGGCCGAAGCAATCTGCCGGCTGACTTCGCGCAGCGATCGCCCGAAGGCAAGCCTGGCGACCTCGTGCTCGACGTCGTGCTGGTCGAGCCCGGCGAGTGGTGGGTCGGCTGGCATCGCGTGCGGTCGGTCGCCTCGCGTTGGCCCGGCGGCTTGTATGATCGCCCGCTACCGGACGAGGCAATTTCCCGCGCTTACCTCAAGCTGCAAGAAGGCTTGGCTTGGTCGCGGTTGCCGGTTCGGCCCAAGGAGACTTGGGTCGAGCTGGGTTGCTCGCCGGGGGGAGCGAGCCTGGCGCTGCTCGAGCGCGGCGCCGTGGTGCTCGGCGTCGATCCGGCCGAGGTCGATCCGCGGGTGGCCGATCATCCGCACTTCACCCATCTGCGGAAGCGCGCGGCCGACGTGCGGCGGCGCGAGTTCCGCGACGTCCGCTGGCTGGCGGCCGATATGAACGTGGCCCCGCAGTATACGCTGGACGCCGTGGAGGCGATCGTCACCCACCGGCAGGTCAACGTGCTGGGCCTGTTGCTCACGCTCAAGCTGCTCGACTGGGACCTCGCCGCCGAGGTCGATTCCTGGGTCGCCCGCGTGCGCGGCTGGGGCTACGCCGACGTGCGCGCCCGGCAACTTCATCACAACCGCCAAGAAATCTGCCTAGCAGCCCTGCGTGCCCGCTCTCTCCGGCGGCGGAAGCCATGAAGTTGAAGGCGGGTGTTGGGGGGCTGCTATGATGCTTGGCGCAAATGATCCCTCGCAGAGCCAACCATGACCGAAACTAGTTCCGCCACAGCAGCCCTGGAAGCCATCGCGGCCGGCGATCGCACGGCGCTCGAAGCGCTGCTCAAGGCCGACCCGCAATTGGCCGCAGCGCGCGATCGCCAAGGAGTGTCGCTGCTGATGCAGGCGATTTACCGCCAGCAGCGCGAACTCGTTGCCCTGTTGCTCGAACGCGGTGCGCCGATAGACGCCTTTGCCGCGGCTGCCCTGGGCGATCTGGCCGAACTGCGCTCGCAACTCGCGGCGACGCCCGCCCTGCTGGCGGAGTTCTCACCCGATGGATTCACGCTCCTCCATCTCGCGGCTTTTTTTGGCCAGACGGAGTTGGTGGGCGAACTCTTATCGTGCGGAGCGAATGCAGGCGCTGTCGCCAACAACGCCATGCAGGTGCAGCCATTGCACAGTGCGGTCGCGCTGCGGCAATGGGAGGCCGCTCGGCTGCTGGTGGCCGCGGGGGCCGATGTGAACGCTCGGCAGCAGGGGGGGTGGACTCCGCTTCACGCTGCAGCGGCAGGAGGTGACCTCGCGATTGCGCAGTTGCTCCTGGATCACGGCGCCGACCCAAGGCGGCCGAACGATCAAGGGGTCGATGCGCTGGCCCTCGCCCAGTCGAAGGGACACGCTGAGGTGGCGGCGCTGCTGGCCGGCCGGGCGCACGCCTAGCGTCGGCGCCAGAACAACTCGCTATTCCTGGGCGAACGTCAAC
>JAXMBI010000023.1:0-127836 GCA_046349955.1 Pirellulales bacterium
CTGCTCAACAAGTTCGAGCACATGAGCTATGCAGACATCGGCGAAACGATGGAGCTCACGCCGCAGGCCGTCAAATCGCTGCTCTCGCGGGCCCGGGAGTCGCTGCGGGCGACCCTCGAGCCCTACCTGCAGCAGGGGAAGTATCCCGACCTAGGCTAAGAAAAAGGGCGGTCCGCCCGGCGGCCGCAGGGGTTCAAAATCACATGGCACAGCCGCAAAAACCTGTTGCTGCCGAAGCCCGCGAGACGCTGGTGGCGTATCTCGACGGGGAACTGTCATCGGCCGAGCGACAGCGCGTCGAGCAGCAACTGGCCACCGACCCCGCCTTTCGGGCGGAGCTCACGAGGCTCGAACAGGTTTGGGGGCTGCTCGACGAACTGCCGCGGGCGGCGGCCGACGACACCTTCACCCGTAGCACGGTGGAAATGGTGGCGGTCCGGGCGGCGCAGGAGCGCGCCGCGCCGCCGCGGCCGCCGTGGTCGGGCTGGATCGTGTGGGGGGGAGGGCTGGCGCTGGCGGCGGCGATCGGGTTCTTTGCCCTGTGGCTGCGCTCTAGCGAGAACGAGGTGCTGCTCCGCGATCTGCCGGTGATCCAAGATCTCGACGCCTACGAACGGGCCGGCAGCATTGAGTTTTTGCAGTTGCTCGTCGACCGCCGCGTGTTCGAGGAGACGGGCGATGGGCAGTAAGCGCTGGGGCAGACGATCAGTTTTGGCTGCGATGGTGCTGCTGGCGGCGCCGTGGCCGCCCAGCTATGCACTCGCGCAAACTCAGCCGGCGCCCGAGGCCATCGATCTGTCAGCCCGCCGGGCGGCGATCAAGGCCCTCAGCGCCGACGAGCGCGAGCGGCTGCGCCGAAACCTGGAGCACTTTGAGTCGCTCGACGAGGCCGAGAAACAGCGGCTTCGCGAACTGGCCGGGCGCGTGGAGCAGAGCCCGCAGCGCGACGAACTCCGGCACGCCATGCTGCGCTATCAGGACTGGCTGCGCCGACGGCCGGCCGCCGAGCGGGCGGCCCTGGCGGCCCTGCCCCCCGAGCAGCGGGTGCAGCGCATTCAGGAGCAGATCGCCCAGCAGCGGCATCAGCCGCCACAAAGGTTGCGGCGCGAGGATGGCGAGAAGCTGCGGTCCTGGCTCGGTGAATACCTCCGCGATCACGAGGAAGAATTGCAGGCGGCGTCTGGACCCGCGCCGCGCTGGATCGACCCCAGCGACACCCGCGCCCGACAGGCGTGGCTGGCGATGATGGTGTTCGGCGGCCGCCGCGGCGCTCCGGTTCCCCCTAAGCTGCTGCCGAGCGACGAGGAAATGCAAAAGCTCACCGCCGACCTCACTCCCGAGGCCCAGCGCGAGCTGAATGCCCGCGGCGATCGCCGCGAAAAGCTGCAATTGCTCGCCCAGTGGATCGGTCTCGAGCGGCGCGGCGGCCGCCGCAACCAAGACCGCGATGCCCAAATGGCGGCCATCAGCCAGGCGGAACTTGCGCGGTTCTTTGAAGAAGATCTCGACCTCGAGGATCAACTGCGCTTGGTCTTCCTGCCCAAGGCCGAGGATTTCGATCGGGAGTTGCGGCGGCTGTACGTCGAGGAGTACATCGTAGCGCGGGGCGACCCGGCCAGTTGGCGCCCCGGCGGCGAGCCCCGCCCCAGCCCGCAGCCTCCCCCCGCCGAGGCGCCCAAGCCAGAATAGCCTCGCTGCGCTGTTCGCCTCTCCCGCGCAACGCTACGATGACCGTCCGTTCCTCCACTCCCTCTCCCTGTGGGAGAGGGCCGGGGTGAGGGTCCGTTGGGTTCTTCTCGCCGTCTGCGCGGCCAAGTCAGCCGGCTTACGCCGGCCGCTCGCCATCTTCGTGACTCCCATTTGCAATGCTATGGACGAACCGGCTGATCCCCTTGTCGAACGCGTGCGCACCGGCGACATCGCTGCGCTCACGCAGTTCATCGAAGCCCGCCGGCCGCAACTGTTGGCCTACATCGAGCGCCGCTTGGGGGCGACGCTCCGCCGCAAAGTCGAGGCGGAAGACATCTTCCAAGAGGCCAGCGCCGAGGCAGTACGCTCGCTCGGCGACATGGACTTGAGCCAACGCGATCCCTTCGGCTGGCTCTGCCAGGTTGCCGAGCGCCGCATCATCGATGCTCATCGCCGCTACGTCGCCAGCCAAAAACGGGCCGCCGGCCGCGAGCTCTCGATCGAAGGGGGCGGTCCCAGCGGCGACGACTCGCAGCACGCCGGCATCGTGCAGCTCCTCGTCGCCAGCATGACCACGGCCAGCCAGGCCTTCTCGCGCAACGTGCGCGAGCACCGCCTGCTCGAAGCCCTCGCGCAAATGCCGGAGGAACAGCGCGAGGCCCTGCGGCTGCGCTACCTCGAGGGGCTGCCGTCGAAGGAGGTCGCCCAGCGGCTCGGCAAAACCGACGGCGCCGTGCGGGTCATGCTCACCCGCGCCATGAGCAAATTGCAGCAGCTTCTGGGCCCCGACGCGGCGCCCCGATCCTGAGCAATCCCCTGGGTCCCACGGCTCTCGGGCGCTCCCTCGGCTCCTATGACCTAGGCTTGTCTGGCCAATCGTCATCGAGGGGGGTTGCGCTTCCCGCAGCCGAACACCATGCAGCTTAGCCACTTTTGGGTCGCCGCCGTCGCGCTCTGTGCGGGGTTGTTTCTGTCATGCCTACGGACGGGCAGCGACCGATCGGAAACGATCTACCCCGAGGCGAACCGGCAAGGCGTTGCCGCGCAAGCAGCCAGCGGCTTGGATGCAGTGGCGGCGCAGTGCCGGGCGGAGTTCGCCCGCTTCGAAGCTGGCCACGCACAGCGGACGCACGCCGCGGCGTCGACGGCGATCTCGACGCCGCGTTCGCGCCAATTGCTGGGCGATCTGCGTGCTGCGGCCGACAGCGTAACGGCGCGGATGCACGAGTTCGAGCGGCAACTCGAAGCGGTTGCCGCGGGAGACGCGAGCGAAGCGACCATCACCGGGCTGCACGCGGCCGCCAACAAGGTTCACGACGCCCGAGTCTTCTACGACGGGCTCGCCGAGCGCTGGGATTCGCTCTCGGGGGCGCTCGCTCCGAAATAGCGGCAGCGCTTCGAGCAACCCGCCTCCAAAGAGAGAACGCGGCGCGCAGGCGCCGTGGACTACGGCGTTGCCATGGAATTCCCCTGTGATTGACGGGGGACCAAAAGCGTGGGGACCACGCTAGACCCCCAGCAATCGCGCCGCTTTGAGAATCGCCACGCACGTCGGCGCGTGGCTGATGCGGCCGTCGAGCGTTTGTTCGAGCGCTTCCGCGAGCGGCAGCCGCACGTGGGCGATTTGCTCGGTCCCTTCGGGCGCGGCGGTGAAGAACGACAGGCCGCGGGCCAAAAACAGGGCCGTCGGCGAGGCGACGATCGTCGTGAAGGGATCGACCGCCCCCAGCGGCAGCAGCTCCGCGGCGACGATGCCCAACTCCTCGGCCAGCTCGCGAGCAGCAGTTTCGAGTAGCGTTTCGCCCGAATCGCAGCCGCCGCTCACTGCTTCGAGGGAGCGCCGGCCCACGGCGTAGTGGAACTCGTCGGTTAGGTGGACCTGCTGGTCGTCGTCGACGGCCAGCACGCACACGCCCGGCTTGAGATCGAGCACGCAATGGTGCCCGGGCCGGCCGTCGGGGCGGATGACTTCGTCGCGCCGCAGCGCAATCCAAGCGTCGCGATAGACCTCGCGCGAACTGACGATCTGCCAAGGCCCGTGCGGGATCATGCCGTACAGGTCTCGGAGGGCGCTGCGGCCGGAGCGCTGGCCCGTGCTGCCTGCACTTCCTGGCAGAGTTCGGCGACGCAGGCGGCGTTGCGCTCGACGGTGAGCTCGCGGGCGATCTCCCAGCAGTGCTGCGACATGCCGGCGCGGAACGCCATCGAGGCGCCGAGATGGCGATCGATGCGCTCGACCATCTCGTCAACCGCGAAGCCGTTGGTCACCACGTAGCCGTTGGCGCCCTCTTGAATCACGTCGGCGCCGCCGGAGGTGGCGGTGGTGAGCACCGGAGCGCCGCAGGCCATGGCCTCGAGGTTTACGTTGGGGAAGGGCTCATAGATGCTCGGGAGCACGAACAAGTCGGCCGCGCCCAAGTAGCGCTCGAGCTGTTGTTGCCGGGGCAAGAACCGCACGCGTTTGCCGACCCCCAACCGCTCGGCCTGCCGTACGAAGGGCTCGCTACGCGCTCCGCCAACGACCAACAGGTGCGTTTGCCGGTGCGTTGATTTGGCCAACGCCTCGATCACGCTCCCCAGCCCCTTGCCCGAGTAGTCGGCCACGGAAGCGAAGACGAGCAGGGCGGCGCCGCGCGGAATATCGAGCTCCGCCCGCACTGCGGCGGACACGGCGCGGACGCCCGGATGAAAGGTTTTGGTGTCGACGCCGTTGTAGATCACGCGGACGCGCTCGGGGCCGACGCCGTAGTAATCGTCGACGAGCGCTCGTTCGAGTTGCGACTGCACGATCACTCGTTGGATCGACGGCGCCCGCTCGAAGATCTCGCGTTCCAAGTGCAGAATCGCCTGGTGGCGGGGATTGAACTCCTGCACCAGCCGCCAGAGAGGATTGCGGTAGCGGATGCTCATCCAGTACGGATGGATGCGCCCCGTCACGCGGAACAGGTCGACCGCCATCGTCGGGCAGAGCCCGATCGACACGTCGCAGCCCGAGCGACGCACCACGCCGGCCGCGTTCCAGGCGAACGACAGGTTCTTGGCCCAGCTCGCGGCGTGCCACACGCGGACCGGCAGGAAGCGCACTTCGCCCGCCAACTCGGCGTCGATCCGCTCGCCGACCACCGTGACCTGATGCCCCAGGCTCATCAGGCCCCGCGCCAGGTTGACGCAATACCGCTCGGCCCCTCCGCGCCGCAGCGAGTAGTGCTTTTTGACCAGGGCGATATGCATGGGAACGGCCGTTGCCGAAAGGAGGGACTTGGTCTAGGTGGACGTCGGGCTCGGCCGGGCGGCCATGCGCGTCAGTTCGTAAATCAATACCGTATGTCGCTTGGCCCGGCCGGTTCCCTCGAACCGCGTGGCCAGCGAGTACTGCGAGTTCAGCGCCTCGAGCCAGGCCGGGTCGTAGTGCTCGCTCGCGCCGGTGTCGAAGACGATGAACCGCGCCGTTTCGCCGCGCACGCGCTCGGCGAGCGGCGGCGGACGGCCATAGTCGGACCAGCCGTAGATCTCGGTCTGCCGCTGCGTGTAGAAGGCGATGTACGGCGAGTTGGCGATCAGCGGATCGCTCGGCGACGCGTGGGCATTGATCCATTCGGCCGCCGCGAGCTGGGGCCGATAGGGCTCGTGCAGCGGACGCAGGCTGCGCGGCAGCAAACAGGCCGCCACGGCCAGCACCAGCCCGCACGCCCACACGCCGGCCGCCCGCGGCCGTGCGGCAAACTGAGGCCGATTGGCGAGCCACGCCGCCAACGCGAGCAGGCCCGCCGCCGCCCACGGCATGGCGAGCGCCACGAGCACGAGCACGTGACGGCGGTCGATGTAGCCGCCGAGGATGAACAGCGCGATCAAGAGCGCCGCGTGAAACCAGGCCAGCGAGCTAGCCAATCGCAGCGATTCGGCTCGTGGCGCGGCGGACCGCGTCCAAAACAAACCCAGCGCCGCCAGCGGCAGCAGCACATTCATTTGCGAGGCATACTGCTCGACCAGTTCCGCCCCCGCTTGCAGCAACACCGAAGTCGTGACCAGCGCCGCGGTGGGGCTGATCGCCGCCAGCGGCAAAGCACCCGCGGGCCGCGATCCCATGGCCAGACGCGGAACCTTAGTCAGGCTGGTTGCAGCGGGCGACAGGTTCTGCTTCTGACGGAGCTTGTCGGTCACCTTGCCCGAGAGCACAACGTAGGGGGCAGACACCGCGAACGAAAAGGTGAGCAAAGCCGCCAGGCTCGTCGCCCAGCGCCGGCGTTCCGCGGGAACGCCGAGCATCAGCTTCGCGGCGAGCAATGCGGCGACGACGATCGCCACGCTCGCCCCTTCAGGACGGATCCAAAAGGCCAAGGCGCTCGAGGTCCCTGCCAGGGCAAACCAAACGACGCGCCCCGTCTGCAAGCCGGTTAACGCCGCCCAGGCGGCCAGCAGATAGCCGAGCAGGTGCGGGGCATCGCCCAAGGCATCGGCGGCGTTCTGGCGCGCCAGCGGCAGCACCGCGAACAACAGCGCGGCCACGCCGGCCGTGCGCTCGTCGAACATCTGCCGCGCAAGCAGCCACAGAACCCCGACGCCGAGCACGCCGGCGACGAGCGACGGCAATCGCGCCGCCCACACCCAATGCTCGATCGATTGGTCGTTTCCTCGCGCCAGCGCCGCGTGGCTCGCCGCCACGAGCAGCGGGTAGCCCGGGTGCTGGGCCTGGATCTGCATCGTGTGCCGGGGCGCGGCGAGCAAATCGCGGGCGAGAGCGATGTAGTGAATTCCGTCGGGCGCGATGATGGGCGACCGCACGGCCACGGCCCCTTCCAGCAGCGCCGCGAGCGCGAGCGCCGCCAGCAGCGCGATTCGGCCCGCTCGCGAGCGAGCAGGGGCTGGGTCAGTAGGCATTCCGCCCTCCAACCAATTCCCAGGGCGTCCGCAAGAGTACGAGCAGATCGAGCCAGAGCGACCAATGCCGCACGTAGTGGAGGTCACACTCCAGCCGCTTCTCGATCGAGGTGTCGCCGCGCCAACCGTGGATTTGCGCCCAACCGGTTACTCCGGGCCGCATCGCATGCCGGTCCATGTAGTCCGGCAGTTCGCGGGCAAACCGCTCGACGAAGAACGGCCGCTCGGGGCGCGGCCCCACCAGGCTCATTTCGCCGCGGAGCACGTTCAGCAGTTGCGGCAGTTCATCGACGCTGAGCCGCCGCAGCCAGCGGCCGAACGCCGTGCAGCGAGGATCGTTGTGGGTGGCCCAGATCGGACCGGTGCGAGCCTCGGCGTCGAGCCGCATCGTGCGGAACTTATAGATCCAGAAGGGCTGCCCATGCCGCCCGATCCGTTCCTGCCGATAGAGCACCGGGCCGCGGCTGGTGAGCTTGATCACCAGCGCGATCGCCAACAGGGGCAGCCCGAGCACGAACCCCATGGCGAGTGCGACGGCGACGTCGAGCAGCCGCTTGGCGGCCGCCGCCAGACGACGCCGCTCGATGGGCCACGCCGGCGCGCTCGTGGGATCGGGGCGCATGGCGCCGCGCAGCCGCTCGCTGCGGCTGGGCGCCCGTCCTCGAGTCTGCGCGTGTCGCGGGGCATCCATGCCGAGCTTCGCTCCTCGCGGACTGCGCCGCGAGTTTCCAGGAAACAAACCGCTACGCTGCTCGGGCCGCCGCCGCGGGCGCCTCGCCCACCGGCCGCGCCGTCAGACACAGGTGCCAACCGAAACACCGCTCGAACGCGCGGAAGACGGGCCGCGGAATCCAGCGGAAGTACCACACCTTCTGGTAGCGGTACTGCTTGTATTCCTCGATCTTGTACGGGAACACATGGTCGACCAGCGTTTCCGTCGTCTCGAAGCCGTGGTCGGCCAGAAACTTTCGCCCCTCGGCCTTCGAGTAGATGTAGGTCACCGGGCAGCCGGTCTGCGCTTCGGAGTACTTAGCCACCCACTCCGCGGTGCGGGCAAAGTTGGCCCCGCCGTGGCGGAGCATGATCCACAGCACCTTCCAGGAGTAGCGGTAGTAGACCATCATCTTGAAGGTGCTCTGCGGACCCACGAAAGTGCGGATCTGCTCGAGCACGGCGCCTGGATGCGGCGTGTGGTGGATCACGCCGAAGGAATAGACGAGGTCGTAGGTGTCGTGCGGCACCACGCTCGTGAGCTGTTCGGCGTTGGCGCGATAGAACTTGATGCGGTCGGCCACGCCCATCACCTGAGCCCGCTGCTTGGCCAGCTTGAGCGACTCCTCGGAGAGATCGACTGCGGTGACGAGGGCGCCTGCGCGGGCGAAGTTGATGGTGTCGGTGCCGAGGCCACAGCCGATCTCGAGCACCTTCTTGCCCTTCCAGCGGGCAAATTCGGCGAAGCCGGGAATGTGCGGCTCGACCAGGTACTTGCGCTCCTCGACCTGGTCGAAGTATTCGCGCGTGCCCACCGGCAGCGGCGAGTGGCGGATGTTGCAGGGACGCCGATTCCAGTAGTCGCTCACGGCGTCGATCGGAACGTCGGCGAAGGTCTGTACTGCCATGGGAGGATGTTAGCCCTGGGTTCTAAGCGGCCTGGCCGCGAGTGAGCGTGAGCGAAGCGGGGTCGTGCGCCGCCGCGGCGCCCGACGAGGTCGAGGCGGCGCCCGGCGTCCACTCCGGCAGGGAGTGTTGGCCGAAGCCCCAGTCCTCGGTGTTGAACACGTGCTGTCCGCCCGAGGCAATGAGCTGCAGGCGGAGCGCGAACAAGTCGTCGTTGGTCAGGTAGGTGATCTTCTTGGCGTCGAGCCGCCGCCAGAGTTGATCGGCCTCGTCGGGCTTCCAGCCGCCGGAGTGCTCGATGTGATAGACCGGCATCGGCAGCACCACTTCCTTGGCGCCGCCATGGAAGCAGGAGTAGATGAACAGCGAGTCGAGATGCCAGGAAAAGATTTCGAACTCGGCATACCCGCGCAGGCGAGCCCAGTCTTCGCGCGAGAGGAGCGTGAAATCGCCGCAGGCGTTGGTGTGGAGCACCGTGGCCGACACGACCGTGCGCTTGAAACGCCGCTTGATTTCGGCCGACAAGAAGCTGGGAAAGCCCCAGACGCCCAGAACTGCCCCTTTGGCGAACTTCCAGCTCAGGCGAGGTCCCTGGCGTCGCAGACTCTCTCTGAATCCCAAAAGCCGCACGTAGATGGCGACGTTGTTCGCCTTGTTGCGAATCCGCTCGACGAGCCGCGTTGCACGGGCCCGGTGCTTCCTCACCCGCTGCATTCCATAGTCGAAGCATTTGGCCGCCCACCATTGCACGCGATGGCGTGAGTACCGGCACCACTCGTCCCAGCCGAGGATGCCGAACTTGGCGTTCACCCGCAGCACGGCGTTGGCGCAGTAAGCGAGTTGGTCGTCGACCGAATCGATCGCGGCCACTTCGGTCGGCACGTCGTAGCGGTCGACCCGGTAGTAGCGTCCTTTACGCAGCGGCTTGCGGCCCAAATACTCGAACAGCTCGTTGGAGAACAGCAAATCGATGTTCGTCGCCAGAATGAAGCGGCCTGTCGCGCGGCGAATGCCCACGTTCTTGCCGATCATCTGGAACAGCGGCAGGTGCTCGGCGTGCTGAAGCCGCGCGTGCGCCTCGCGCGGGACTTCGACGACGCGGTAGCTGCACCAGCCGCCGCACTCAGGCCACTCGAGCGATTCGGAAAGAGGGGCTCGGCCTGCCGGCGGGTTCCACTCGACCATGATCACCTCCGTGCGCACGCGATGCCGCGCCGCCAAGAAGGCCAGGTTCGTGAGGAACGCCTGCGTGCGCAACAGCAGATCGCCGCCATGGTTGTCGTTGCGTGAAACGACGACCACGCTTAGATAGGGGCGATCGGCGGTGGGCACCATGGGACTCTTCCCGAGCGTCTTGCCGAAGGAAAGGAGGGCGCCCGGCGGGCCGCATGCCCCGCCGGGCTCGAAGTTCTTTGGATTAAGCGGCCGCGGCCACGTTGGGGCGCTCGCCGGCGTAGCGCCGCGAAGCGTCCATCACGTCGCTCGTCCCGAGTCCGATGTAATGGCACACCGACTGAAAGCGCTGCCGCTCCCAGAGCCGCCAACAGTCGATCACCACGGCCTGCCGCCGCATCCGCACCAGGTCGGACGGGCCGACGGCCTTGAATTCCTTGCAGGGGGTGCAGACCACCACGACGTCGGCCTGGCGGGCGCACTCTACGGCCGAGGCAGCGAACTGCACATTCAGCGGCACGACCTTGGCGGCGTTGTCCATCGCGGCCGGATCGTAGGCCACGACGCCAATCCCCTCGGCCGCAAGCGCCTGCACCAATTCCACGCCCTGAGCTCGCTCGATGACGTCGGTCTGAGGCTTATAGGCCAGCCCCAACACGCCTACCTTGCCCCCCTGAGGAAGGCATTCCTGCACGAGCTTCACCAGCCGCGGAACTTGCAGCGCGTTCACGCGCGTGGTGGCCTCGGGGAGCAGCGGCTCGAGTTCGATGCCGCGGGCCAGGCTGGCCAGCGCGATGCTGTCGCGCGGGAAGCAAGGGCCGCCGAAGCCGGTCGAGCCCTTCAAGTACTTTGGTCCGATGCGGCTGTCGAGGCCCAAAGCGCTCGTCACCACGTCGACGTCGCCGCCGTCGAGCCGCTCGCAAATCTCGGCCAGCATGTTGGCGTAGCTGATCTTCGTGGTCACGAAGGAGTTGAGCGCCAGCTTCGTGAGCTCGGCGTTCACGTAGTTCATCCGCATCACCGGCGGGTGATTGTTGCACACGCCCTGGTAGATGTCGGCCAGCCGCTGCCCCGAATGGCTGTCGGACTCGCCGATCAGCACGAAGTCGGGGTGCAGGTAGTCGCGGATCACGCTGCCCAGCGAGATGAACTCGGGGCTATAACAAACTCCGAAGTCCTCGGGGCAGCGTTTGCCGGAGGCCTTTTCCAACGCCGGCACGAGCTCGGCCCCCGTGGCGCCGGGCATCACGGTGCTTGTGAGCACGACGACGTGGTAGGTGTCTTTGTGACGCAGCGCGCGGCCGATGGTTTGGGCGGCGTCGAGCACGTACTTGAGCGAGAACACGCCGTTGGGCAGGCTGGGCGTGGGGACGATCAAAAAGGTCAGCTCGGTTTGGCTGATCGCCTGCTCGCAGTCGGCCGTGGCGCGGAGGCGGCCGCCCGTTTGGTCGAGCATCTCTTGCAGGCCGGGCTCGAACACCGGCGGCTTGCCGGCGTTGATCGCCTGGACGAACTTCTCATTCAGGTCGACGCCAACGACCTGATGCCCCTTGGCGGCCAGGCAGGCGGCCATGGGCGAACCGAGCTTTCCCAGCCCAACGACGCTGATGTCCAAGATGGAACTCCTTTTCCTACAAGGCCGCATCCTTGCCGCCAACCGGCCGCGACAGGCCACGGGTCGGGCCGCCGCCGGGGAAGCTACCCCGTCCAATTGCTGTTCGAAATGAAACGTTGTGGGGCCGCATCCAGCAGCCCGCGCGTCTATCGACCGCGGCGTATTATGCCGCGGCGCTCTTCGGCGGCCTAGAGCGATGTCGCCAGCCGCCCGCCTCTACACACAGCCCGGCCCGCTCGGCCAGGTTTCGCGCCCAGCGCAGGCCCGGCTTGGCGAACCGCCGCCAGTTGGCGACGAGCGGTTCCCCCGCCGCGTCGCGTTCACCGGCCGGTCGCAGTTTCCAGTGGGCGTCGTGGTAGGTGTACCACCGCCCCGCGGCGCCCAACTCGCCATTACGGAGCACTTCGATGCCGGACCGCAGGTTGCCGTCGGCCGAGGGATGGGCGTAGTCGTGGTCCTGATGGATCGCTAGCACGGCGTCGGAGCCGTCGACCACCGGAAATCCCCGGCTGGCGGCCGAATAGACGAGCCAGTTGTCCCACCAGAAACGGCCCACCGCAAAGGCCGGCATGCCGCGCCACAACCCTTTGCGGTAGACGAAGTAATCCATGCCGGCCGGCGTTTGCCGGCGGCCTTCGAGCCGGGCTCTTGCCCGCAGTTGGGCCGCCCAATCGGCCTGAGCGAACGGCAGCGGCTCGTCGACCTGTAGGTTGCAGCGGGCGCCGACGAGCAGGAACTGTTCGTGCGGAATCCGCGCCGCGCCGGTCACGAAGTCATCGAGCAGCAAGATGTCGGTGTTGACGAAGGCCAGCAATTCGTGCCGGGCCAGGCGTTCGGCGGCGGCGAACACGGAGTTCACCAGCGGCGTGCCAAACTCGTTCACCGCCACGTCGGGCAAGTGGTCGAGCCCCAATTCCTGCGCGGTCTCAGCCACTCCCTGCTCGTCGCCAACGAGAATTACCTGGCAGGCCGGCGCGAGCCGGCGCCAGCTTTCAAGCGCGTTGCGCTGGATCAGGCCAATGTGGCCTGCGAACGCCTTGGGGATGGTGAAGATCGTCAGCACGGAGAATCGAGTCGCTCTAAAGGAACCAGAGATGATTCGAACGCTCAGGTCGGCCGCAGTCAGCCGGCCCGCAGCATCGGGTACGAGGCGTCGAGCGCCAGCGAATGACGGCAGGCCACCGGCATCCGCCAGCCAGTGCCGAAGGCGCGGCCCGTCATCTTGAGGCCCGGCGCCGCCTGACGACGTTTGAACTCCGCCTTGTGGAGCAGCGAGAGGACGCGCTCCACCGCCGCGCGGTCGAGGCCGCTGGCCACCAGGCTCTGGGGCGGCTCGTGCTCCTCGACGTGCCGGCGGAGGATTTCGTCGAGCAGTTCGTAGGGGGGAAGCGAGTCTTGGTCCTTTTGGCCGGGCCGAAGCTCCGCGGAAGGCGGCTTGGTGATCGTGTCGTTGGGAATGATCTCCCGCTCGCGATTGATCCAGCGGGCCAGATCGTAGACTTGCCCTTTGAACAAATCGGAGATCACCGCCAGACCGCCCGACATGTCGCCGTAGAGGGTGCAGTACCCGACGGCCAGTTCGCTCTTGTTGCCGGTGGTGAGCAACAGCGAGCCGAACTTGTTCGACAGCGCCATCAGCAGCGTGCCGCGAATGCGGGCCTGAATGTTTTCTTCCGTCACGTCGCGGTCGCGCCCCGCGAAGGCGGGCACGAGCGTTTGGTCGAAGGCGTCCATCGGGCCGCGAATCGGCAGCGCGAGCGTGCGGATGCCAAGATTCTTGGCCAGGATTTCCGCGTCGCCGACGCTGCCGCGGCTCGAATACGGCGAAGGCATCATTACGCCGAGCACGTTCTCGGCACCCACCGCTGCGGCGGCCACGACGGCGGTCACCGCCGAGTCGATGCCTCCGGAGAGCCCAAGCACCACGCCGCGGAAGCCGCACTTCTTCACGTAGTCGCGAGTTCCTGAGCACCAGGGCTCGCCAGTTCGGGCCGACGGCGTGAAGTCTTCGGCGGCGATCGAATTCTGTTGCTCGAGGCTGACCAGCAGCAGATCGGGCTCGAAGCCCTCGCGCGGGCTACCAGCTTGCCGGTGGCGTCGAAGGCGCAGCTCCGGCCGTCGAACACGAGGTCGTCGTTGCCGCCGACCTGGTTCACATAGACGATCGGCAGCCGGTGCTTGGCCGCCATGCTGGCCAACATCGACTCGCGAAGCTGCTGCTTGCCGACGCCAAACGGCGAGGCCGACAGGTTCGGCGCCGCGGTCGCGCGGGCGACCGCAAGCTCGGCCGCGGGATCGATGCGGGCCGCCGCCGTTGCCAGAAGTCGTGGTCGTTCCACAGATCCTCGCACACGGTGACGCCGTAGCTGGCGTCCTGGAACGGCAGACCAGGCCGCGGGCCGGCTCGAAGTAGCGGTCTTCGTCGAAGACGTCGTAGGTCGGCAGCAGCGTCTTGCGGTATGCGCCCGCACGGCGCCGGTTTGCAAGAGCCGCCGCGCAGTTGAACAGCGCGGCCCTCGGGATCGTCGTTCGGCTCGGCCAAACCCACGAGCACCGCCTTGTTCGCCAGTCGGCGGGCCATTTCTTCGAGAAGCTGCCAACTGCGGCTGATCATCGCCCGGTCGAGCAGCAGATCGCGGCGGCAGCGGAGGAGCGAGAGTTCCGAGGTGACGACCAGCCGACAGCCGGCGTCGGTCGCCCGTTCCACGGCCTCGACAATGCGGGCCGCGTTGCCTTCGAGATCGCCAACGGTTCTGGTTGAGCTGCGCGAGAGCGATGAGCATGCCGCATCCTTGCTGCATTGCAACGCCAAGTCAACGGTCGACGCGCCGTTCCCTCCTGACCGGGCGCCAAGTCGGATTGCCTCAGCGCGGACTGCTGCGACCGGGGTTCCGCTGGCCTTGGCTAGCCAATCAAGGTCGGCAACATAAAGCGGGGCCGCAACGGGCGTCAATGTCAGTGCGGAAAAACGGTTGGGGCTTTTCCCCTTGCCCTCGGGGACGTGGTTCAGAGACCAGTCCAAGCCGCTGGCGACGAGGTCGGCAAGCGTGATGTGGGATTCGCCCAACTCCTTGCCCAGTCGCTCTAGGTTCAAAATGCCCCCTCGGCTAGAATCAGCTTCTGGGGCGTTCTCGCCCCGTCCCACCGCCCGACATGTCGCCGTAGAGGGTGCAGTAGCCGACGGCCAGTTCGCTCTTGTTGCCGGTGGTGAGCAACAGCGAGCCGAACTTGTTCGACAGCGCCATCAGCAGCGTGCCACGGATGCGGGCCTGGATGTTTTCTTCCGTCACGTCGCGGTCGCGCCCCGCGAAGGCCGGCACGAGCGTTTGATCAAAGGCGTCCATCGGGCCGCGGATCGGCAACGCAAGCGTACGGATGCCAAGATTCTTGGCCAGGATTTCCGCGTCGCCGACGCTGCCACGGCTCGAATACGGCGAAGGCATCATTACGCCGAGCACGTTCTCGGCACCCACCGCTGCGGCGGCCACAACGGCGGTCACCGCCGAGTCGATGCCTCCGGAGAGCCCGAGCACCACGCCGCGGAAGCCGCACTTCTTCACGTAGTCGCGAGTTCCGAGCACCAGGGCCTGCCAAATCTCGGCCGACGGCGTGAAGTCTTCGGCGGCGATCGAATTCTGTTGCTCGAGGTCGACCAGCAGCAGATCGGGCTCGAAGCCCTGCGCGCGGGCTACCAGCTTGCCGGTGGCGTCGAAGGCGCAGCTCCGGCCGTCGAACACGAGGTCGTCGTTGCCGCCGACCTGGTTCACATAGACGATCGGCAGCCGGTGCTTGGCCGCCATGCTGGCCAACATCGACTCGCGAAGCTGCTGCTTGCCGACGCCAAACGGCGAGGCCGACAGGTTCAAGAGCGCGGTCGCGCGGGCGACCGCAAGCTCGGCCGCGGGATCGACATGGTAGCGCCGCCGCTGCCAGAAGTCGCGGTCGTTCCACAGATCCTCGCACACGGTGACGCCGTAGCTGGCGTCCTGGAACGGCAGGATCTGCGGGCCGCGGGCCGGCTCGAAGTAGCGGTCTTCGTCGAAGACGTCGTAGGTCGGCAGCAGCGTCTTGCGGTAGCGCGCCCGCACGGCGCCGGTTTGCAAGAGCGCCGCGCAGTTGAACAGCGGGCGGCCCTCGGGATCGTCGTTCGGCTCGGCCAAACCCACGAGCACCGGGGCCTTGTTCGCCAGTCGGCGGGCCATTTCTTCGAGAAGCTGCCAACTGCGGCCGATCATCGCCCGGTCGAGCAGCAGATCGCGGGCGGGGTAGCCGAGGAGCGAGAGTTCCGAGGTGACGACCAGCCGAGCGCCGGCGTCGGTCGCCCGTTCCACGGCCTCGACAATGCGGGCCGCGTTGCCTTCGAGATCGCCAACGGTTTGGTTGAGCTGCGCGAGAGCGATGAGCATGCCGCATCCTTGCTGCATTGCAACGCCAAGTCAACGGTCGACGCGCCGTTCCCTCCTGGACCGGGCGCCGCCTGGATTGCCCCGCGCGGACTGCTGCGACCGGGGGGTTCCGCTGGCCTTGACTAGCCAATCAAGGTCGGCAACATAAAGCGGGGCCGCAACGGGCGTCAATGTCAGTGCGGAAAAACGGTTGGGGCTTTTCCCCTGCCCTCGGGGACGCGGTTCAGGAGACGTGTCCAGCGCTGGCGACGAGGTCGGCAAGCGTGATGTGGGGATTCGCCCTAACTCCTTGCCCAGTCGCTCTAGGTTCAAAATGCCCCCTCGGCTAGAATCAGCTTCTGGGGCGTTCTCGCCCCGTCCCATCCCCCACGGCGTTCGCCCCGAGTTTAGATCAGGCATGCTGCAGTATTGGACGGCCGGCGAATCGCACGGCAAGGCCCTCACCGCGCTGGTCGACGGCTTTCCCGCCGGCGTCGAGATCGACGTCGCGCGGATCAACGCCGAGCTGCGCCGCAGGCAAGGGGGCTACGGCCGCGGCGGCCGCCAGCGAATCGAGACCGACGAGGTCGACATTACGGCCGGCATCTGGCAAGGCAAGACGCTCGGCAGCCCGATCGCACTCGTCGTGGTGAACAAGGACTATAAGCTCGAGCGGCTCGGAGATTTGCCGCGCCCCCGCCCAGGGCATGGCGACCTGACCGGGGCCATCAAGTATCTGGGTTCGATCCGCGGTGTGCTCGAGCGGGCCAGCGCCCGAGAAACCACGGTTCGCGTGGCCGCCGGCGCCCTGGCGGCCAGCCTGCTCGCGGCTTTCGGCATCGAATGCTTTGGCTACGTGGTGGAAGTCGGCGGCCAAGCCGTCGCCCCGCGCCCCGGCACGCTCGCCGAACAGCGCGGGCTGCGCGAAGCGAGCGAGCTCTACACACTCGATCCCGGCCAAGACGAATCGCTCAAGGCGCTGATCGACCGCACCGGCAAAGAAGGGGACACGCTGGGGGGCATCGTCGAGGTCCGCGTGGAAGGCCTCCCCTTCGGCCTCGGCAGCCATGCCCAATGGAACCGCAAGCTCGATGGCCGCCTGGCTCAGGCGGTCATGAGCGTGCAAGCGATCAAGGGGGTGGAGATCGGCCTGGGGTTCGAGGCCGCTCGCCGCCCCGGCTCCCAGGTTCACGATCCGATTCTGTTTGATGAAGCCCAGCGCGAATCGTCGACCTTAGGCTATGCCAGACCGACGAACAACGCCGGCGGCCTCGAGGCGGGCATGACCAACGGGCAGCCGCTGGTCTTGCGGGCGGCCAAGAAACCGATCAGCACGCTGCGCAAGCCGCTTGATTCAATCAGCCTGGAAACGAAGCAACCCGAGGCGGCGAGCTACGAACGGAGCGATGTCTGCGCGATCTCGGCGGCGAGCGTGATCGTGGAAAACGTGGTGGCCTTCGAGATCGCGGCGGCGCTCGTGGAAAAGTTCGGCGGCGACAGCCTGCCAGAAATGCTGGCCCGCTACGAACTGTTCCAGCGGATGGCGCGGGAGCGATAGCGAGAAGTGACGAACCGCGGAGACGCAGAGACGCGGAGAGAAGACAAGAGAAATAGGATCCACAAAGACACGAAGGCACAAAGACGAAGAGAAGAGAATTGTTTCTCGCCAAGGCGCAAAGCTCGCTAAGACGAGCAGTCATGCGACTCACTCCTTTGCGGGCCTCGCGCCTTGGCGAGAAATAGATTCTTCTTCGTGCTTTTGTGTCTTTGTGGTTCAAAATGGGGTAAGCGGTAGGAATCGCTTGGCGAAGGGAGTCGCCTGCGGTGGGGATGCACGAATCGACGCGCCGTCGCCTGTGCCGGGCAGCCTTTTGGCTGGTCTGTGTGCTGCCCACCGCGCTCGTCCTGGGTTGGTGCCACTGGCAGCGGCAGCCCGGCAGAGTGGCCGAGGCCGAGGCCCTGCTCTCTTCGCTCACGGGCCTAACTGCTCGTGCGTCAGCCGTTTCTCGCCCGCGCCCCGGCGTCGTGCGCTTGGTTGGCGTGCAGCTTCGCGAGCCGGAAAGCAGCGCCGAAGTGGCGAGCTGCGAGCGGCTCGAGATCCGCCGTTATCGCAACCTGATCAAGGTCTCGCTCGCCGGCGCCGAGCTCGATGCCGACCGCCTGGGCCGGCTGTGGCCGGCGATCGACCTGAGGATGCAGCGCTGGCAGGCCGACTGGCCCTCGATCACCGTCCAGTCTCCCGAGGTCGCCGTTCGTTCGCAGCACGGACAACTTACGCTACGCGCGAGTGACTGCGACTTGGCCGGGCTGCGATTCGTCGGCGACGAAGTGCAGGGTTGGCTGGCGTTTCGCGTGGCGGAGCTGGACAACACAGGCCCGGTGACGGCGTGGGCCAAGCGCGAGAAGCAGGCCACACGGCCCACGACGCGGTTCGAGTTGACCAGCACGAAGGCCTGGCTGCCGGCCTGGCTGTTGGCCGGGGGCTGCCCGCCTCTAGCGCAGGTGCATCCACGGGCAAAGCTGCGCGGGGCCGTGTCCGCGGCGCACGCCCCTTTGGGGTGGGACGCCAAGCTCACCGGCATCGAGTTGCAAGGCCAAGAGCTGCTGCGCGTGCTGAGCAGCAAGCTGCCAGCGCTCGGAACCTGGCCGCTGCAGGTGCATATTGAACAGGCTGCGCTGCAGGAAGGTCGGATCGTGTCGGCCACAGGCAAAGTACGTGGCGGCGTGGGCCAGGTTTCGCCCGCCACACTCGCACGCATCCAGTTGGCACTGGGAGCGGCCCCGCCTGGGCGAGCACCCGCCTCGCCCAGGTCCAGCGTCGACTTCGACGAGCTGAACGCTGCGTTCCGGCTGGATCGCGAGGGACTGCAACTCACAGGACTCTGCCGCGGGCCAATCGCCGGCGTAGTGCTGCGCTCCTCCAGGGGGCCGTTGCTCGCGCTCCAGGAGCATCGCTCAAGATCGCCAAAAGTGCTGCTCGACATGTTCGCGCAGGAGAACGCAGGCGCCGTACCTGCGGGCGCCGCCACCGAGGGGCTGCTGTCGTTGCTGCCGACGCCGCCCTTGTTCGAGGTGAGCTCACGGCAGTTCGACCAGCGGCGTTAGCGGCTAACGCTGCGGCGACACTAATCCGTCGAGCGCGGCAGGCTGCCGCGCCGCCTGTTCTGCAGGCGCCGGGTTCAGCGTGGCGACCACGCGCCACCGATTCCCGTCCAGGGAGTACAACGTCCCGGTCGTCGTGTCGAGCATTCGGCCCCCGTCGGCGGGAACATAGCGGCCAACATTTTGGGCGGCCGCTCCCCGGTAGCCGGGTAAGTCGGAGAGCAGCTCGTAGTGCAAGATGTTTGGGTCAGCGGGCCGTAAGGATCCGCTGTCCACGGGCTTTCTCGCTCCGGTCAGTTCATCGGCCGGAACGGGCCTCAAGTCAGGCTGGACGTCCGGAACTGGTCTGTACGGCGACGAATCCGACGGGGTCGGCTGCGACGGAGCCAAGCCGTCGGGTACAGGCGTCGGCTGCGGTGAGACCAGCTCGGCGGGCGCCGGCGTCAGTTGCGGAATTGCGTCCACCGGCGCCGGAGTCGGCTGAGGCGGAACGAGGGCAGTTGGCTGCTGCCCCACCACGTACCCACCGACGAGCGCTGCCAACACCACGCAAGGAACGACGAAGCGAGCCATGACCGTTTCTCCGTGAAAGGACAAAGGGTGAACTGGCTCGATTATCGAGCGACCAACGGACGGTCGGCAATAGCCCTGCCCGGCTGACGCCGTGAGCTATGCTTGCAGTGAGACGCAGGCGGGCCGTGGTTCGTGTGCTCCACACGGGGCAGCCACGGCCCGCCGCTGTCTTTCTCTGGTCGAGCCAGTTCTGCGGTCGCCGTCGAGGACGCAGCACCGTTGGGGAATGATAATCAGCGGTTAGAGTCGAATTACCGCCTCCGCACGGCCGGTTCGGCCACTGCGTCCGGCTCCCCTAAGTCCTAGTCCGGTCGTCCCCGTCGGCTGCGTTAAGGATCGCGGCATGAAATGCGAGGCGCCTTACGTCGTCGCTACGTTGCCCTGCGCCCTGCTGATGCTCGCAGGGTTGGCTTAGGGGTGTGTTCGGAATGGGGTCGCCTCCCTCCCTCCTTTGCGCTCCCGCGGTGTCGCTGTATTGGTTTTGCCGCGTTATATGTGATCCGGTAGGCCGCCTAACTGACACGGGGCCTTGACGCGGAGAACGCTGCAATGGTTTCTGGCATGGAAGGGATGGTGTGGGCCCTATTCTTTGCGATCGGCCTAGCCATTCTCGTATCGGTCGTGGCCGGCGCGGGTATCGCCTGGGCCGTGGTGCGGCGAACCGGCAACCGCATGTACTGGTGGCTTGTGCCCCTCGCGGCAATCGTGCTGCCGTTCGTCTACTACCAGTTGATCGTGTTCCTGCGATGGACGTAGCCCCTTCCGCCCCGCAGGTTGCTACTATGGCCGGCATGAACCGACCTCAGTTCAGCCTGCGCGCCATCCTCTGGGTCATGCTCGTCGTGGCCCTGCTCTCGGGCTGGTGGGTGGATCGGACGCGGCTCTCCACAGGTCTCGACGCCGAACGACAGCGTCGGGCAGCGCTCGAAAAGGATCTACAAGCGCAAGCGGCCGACGTGGAGAAGTACAAGTCCGACCGTGATAGGTACAAGTCCGAGTATCTTCACAGGGTCTTATGGGGGCGCCGGCTCGACGGATTCAATGACGCACTGAATCGGGAAGCTGCGCGAGGACGAGCAGCGCATTCAGCAATTGGAGCTAGAGGTCGAGTCGCTCCGTCAGGCCAAGTCGAATTCGCCTTGAGCCGTGCAAGCAACCGCACAGCGGTCCGCACCGACCCGCAAGCCGACGCACCAGGCTGACCCAGCAACGCTTCCGCGCGGGCATTGCGGCTCTTGGGTGGCCGGACTGCGCGTGCCGTTCGCTCTAGCGCCGCGAGCCGAACTGCTCGCCGTCTTCTGCCCAGTAGCCGGTCCACCCTGACTGGAACAGGTGCGGCTTGTCCGCCTTGACCTGGCTCACCGCGTGACGGGGCTCCAGGCCCGCGTCGATGGCATCGCCCACGAGCTTGGCAGCCGGCAGGCGGTTCCCGTTCGTCAGGCCGTCGAGACGGCCAAAGGCAAGGATTTGCGAGGGGGTGAGATTGAACGGGTTCCTGGCGACCACATTGACCATGCGTGCTTTCGTTCGCTGGAGAGACTGCGCCCCGAAAAGGCAATCATAGGCTCATCGGCCGGAAAGACCAGCGAGCGTTGGTCGAATACGCGGAAATTGGTCGTCTTCTGGGGGGCCTGGCGCGCTCTCCAGCGAGCAAAATCGACCGCCCAAGCGAAAATCGGTTCGGCACGTTGCCCCTCGCGGGCGCCGAGCGGGCAGGGCGACCTTGTTGGGACAGGCGGCGCGAGCAGGAGTCGCGTTCACTTCATCACGCCGTTACCATGCGCCCACGGCCGAGCGTTTGGCGGAGCAAAGGGGCGAGACGTCTTGAGCCGCTGGACATTCGGCCCCTCGCGGCATCGCTCGGAGGTCTGTTGCTGTAGCGCAGGAGATCGCAATGGCAGAAAAACCGATTCTGCACTTGGAAGAGTTGAACCTGCAGTACGCCGGGCAGAAGTCCGCGAAGTACGTCTACCGCGCCCGAGTCCCCGGAGGCTGGCTGATCTTCATCTGGACTCCAGGCAGGGGAGGCCTCGGCGGCGCCACGTTCTACCCCGACCCGAATCACGGGTGGGACGGGGGGACCCAGGACACAGTGGCCTAGGCGTGCTTGGAGTACTCGACCCATTTTGTTCCTTGGCCCAAGAGCACCATGATCGGTTTCCTCTTCCATGCCGTCGCTTTTGTCTTGGTCATGTTGCTCTTGTGCGCGATCAACCTGTTGATTGGCCCACCCTATTGGGTCAGGTGGGTGCTGTTCGGATGGGGGATCGGGCTCATTGCCCACTGGGCGGCCGTTTGGCGCCGTTAGGAGCTCCGCCAGCGGTTGGAGAACTTCCCCCGCCCTACCTCGAGGGCGCCCTGCTTGAACCGCCGCCGGGCTCTAGCAGGCTGCCTTCAGCCCTTCGCGGGCGGAGTCGGGGTCGGAGAGCTATGCCGAGCGGGCAGGGCGACCTTGAGGACGTTGGCATCGAGTGCGTGAGCGGGGCCGTGCGGAGTGCGGACCGTGTGCGCGCCCGAATTGCTACTCCGCACACTTCTGATTCATGGGTACCGACTGCAATCGGCGATCGGTCCAGGGATTCGAGTTCGGCCCGATTTTGGCGCCTCTTGCTCTCGCGGCGCGACCACCGTCGTCGTATGAAGCTTGTGGGGCGCAGTCCCCCGGCTAACCCGGTGTCGCCAACCTGAGCGACACCCTTGGGCGGTCCTGAAGGGTCGGCGGTATCCAGGTGGTCCAGCCGGCCTTTCACTTACGCGAGGTCGTCGTGTTCGTCACCACGTTCGTCTGGTTTGCTGTGTCGTTAGCTGCTTGGGTACTGGTGGTGTCCAGGATCATCGGCCAATTGGCGCATTAGCCCTCCCGCAGGCCGCTCCGTTAGGGAGAAGCCCTCGACTACGCCTGTCCGCTCGGCGAGCGCACGCAACTGCAAGTGAAGATGTCGGTCAGGGCCGCCAACCCTCTCCGCGCTTGCTACGAGCGATTCTGTCTGGTTGGCGTGCGGGCAAAGGGGCCGCCCCCACTGCAAATTTCAGTGGGCCCTAGGGGGCGAGATTGCAAATTGCAGTCTCCGCGGCTTCCCGACGTCAGCTTCGTCGTCTCCAGTGTGGCGGCGATTCACGAAGCGGGGAAAGCACTTAAGGTTGCCTGGACTTGCGAATCCGCCGACGAGGAACGAGATTCGCGTAAGATGTTGGTCCGCGTTGCTGTTCTCAGGAGCCAGCGACGTGCGCCCGTTTGGAGCGTCTCTCCGCCCTTCTCCAGCGGGCGCTCCTTTCCTCTTGCGGCCCGTGAGGGCTTCCAAGGCATGAGCGAACAAAACGCCGAGTGTCCGAAGTGTCACGCAAGATTTGCGGCGGAACGCGCCGGCCAGGGATGCCCGGAGTGCGGGGCTCAGTTGCCAATGTCCCCAGGGTTCCTCGTCAAGTCACCGACGACTTTCGGCCTAACGACCCGCGCGATGGCGATCGCCACGTTCGTGATCATTGGGTCGCTGTTGGTGTTGCGGATCGCCGGCTGTTTCGGCTAGCGGGCTGATGTGCCCTTGCTCGCGCCCTCCCGCTCACCCGACTCTCTGGTCTCTGCGGGTGACACCCGGTTTACCTGCACGGACAGTTGGGATGTAGCTGTGGAAACCGTGGGGGGGCTCACTCAGCACGGTACACTTGCGTATGCCCCTAATCATCAGCCTTATGATTGTGCTCGTTGTGGTCGTCGTCGCGTCCGTGGCTATGGTGTTGACCAGGCGGCCAACCCGCTACCGCCGATGAAGCCGCGGGCCCCAGCTGGGGCCTAACGGCTCGTCCCACCCCAGAGCCCCAACTACCGTTGACCTCGCCCTACAGAGGCCGCCGCGGTCGGGGACACGAACGCACCCGGCCGCGGGGCATTAGTCGGGGCTGAATTCACCACGGGCATACAGTTCGAGATACCCGCAGTTTCGGCAGCGGAAGGCACCCACGGGCGTTGGCTCCAATGCTCGAACGTCCGTTTGCTCTACCTTCACTAGCCCGAAGAGCAAATGGAGCTTTCGGGCGGCCCCTTCGAACCAACGAAGCTGGACAACCCGAGAGTCCACAACATGGCCACGCACCATCTCGCCGTTGCATTTCGGGCATTCAGCCATAGCCATTCGCTTTCCGTTTGAGTCGAGCAATTCTCCCGCGCGTCCAGCGCGCTTGCCAGCCTAACCCCTTCCGCCGGCTGCTAGGATGGTGGGCATGAGAAGCGATCTTTGGCTCTGTATTGCCGGAGGCGTGGGAGTATTCCTCTGCAACGCACTTTTCACAGGCCATGTGTTGGGCCCGGCAGTCGTAGCAGGCCTGGGAACGCCCCTCGCTTTCCTGGCCGTGTGGCTATTGTCTGGACCGAGACCGACGGACATCTCCGCCACCCAACCCGAACGCCGGCCAGGCACAGGGCTGGATTCCACCTGACCGGACAAACTTCACCACACTCCGCTTTGCCCCACAAACCCACGCCCCAGATTTCCTCAGGAACGCGGGCGAGCGGGCAAGTCGACCTAGGGGACGTCAGCCCTTACGGCCGAAGAGGTACAGGAACAGCGACACCAGGCCCGCGCCCAGCAAAGCCCCCGTCGCGAGGAGATGCACAAGGTCGACCGTCCGCATGTTTGCGATGCTGGGCCGGTTGAACCCGATGGCGAGGAAGAAGAGTCCCAGGCCGACGGCGACGAAGACGACGGCCAAAGGGGGGCGCCGGGGCCGTCCTTCGCGGGTGCTGGTCATGGAGGTGTCTCCCTGGCGGATTTCGCTCGTCTGGGCAACGAGTCTACCGAGTCGCCGACTTGCACACCAGTTTCCGCCGCCGCCGATTGCACAGCCCCTCCCGCGGTCCGCTCGTTTGCTAGCGCGCGCGGCGAGATGCCGAAAACGTTGAGAAACGCTGAGAAATCTGGGACGTTTTGCATTTCTGGCGTCCACCATGTGAACCGCCGAAACCTGCCCTAACACGCTCTCTGCGGGTGTCGGGTGTCAGTGACACCCGGTGATTGTGCTCGTTGTGGTCGTCGTCGCGTCCGTGGCCATGGTGTTGACCAGGCGGCCAACCCGCTACCGCCGATGATTGCCCTCCCCCGTCGCCCCGACTACCCTAGCCGCCCGCCCGGGCTCACCCCACAGAGGCTCGCCGCGGTCGGGAACACGAACGCACCCGGCCGCCGGCTGTTTACCTGGCGGTGATTATGGCGCGGCGGGGTGTTAGAATGCGAGAGGCTGTGGGGGCATCCTCGGGAGCTTCGTAACATGATCTCGCCTGAACGGGTCTATTTGACCGTTGCCCTGCTCGCGCTGCTGGCCCTGAGCTTGACCGCAATCGGCTGCGCCTGGTCGATCCCAAGTTGGCGGCGTCGGCTGGCTCGGCGGCATGACAACGCTCAGGCGAACCAACTCACCGGCTGGCCCAGCCGCGTCGGCAGCGGCCTGGTTTCAGTGGCTTTGGCGTGTACGGCCGTCGTGGCGTGGTGGGGCTTCTACGTGGTGTTGACCGCGGCCTCCTAAGGCAGTTTTCCGCCCCGCCGGCTGCTAGGATTGGCGGCATGATCCCGCGCATTGGCTACGGTGGACGACTCACGATTCGGCTTCCAAGTGACCCGCGCCTTCACCTCGCGCGAGAGTCGGATGCCACGGTTTGGCTTGCCATGTTCGAGGACGGTCGAGCCGCGCCGCTGGTGGAGGTGGTCGTTCCTATCGCCGAACTGGCCAGGGCGATCGAAGTGCTCAGCGATGGGCCATCTCCCTGACGGCCGTACGATTAGCTCCGCTCCACAAACCGATGCGCCAAATTCCCCCGAGATGCCAGCCCATGAGCGCGGGCCGACGGGTCTTGTGTTGGATCAGCGTGGCCCGCAGCCGGTCCGCGGCGAACAGATCGTGCGGCTGATTCAGGGAGTCGCCTTCGCGCAACCTTCATCCCAGGCGGCGCGAATCGCCAACTCCCACCAGGCCGCTCGCACCCATGGCCGGGTAGTTGCCCTCCTGGGCAGCGGCCATGAGCAGCCGCACCTCCTCGACCGTCCAGGCCCGCGGCGCCGGGCGTGAACCGTTAGCAATCCACCGACACACGGCAAATTCCCTGAGAAACAGGCGCTTCGCCTAGTCCTCCTGCACATCCTCGAGATACTTTGCTAGCGCTCTCGGCGAGACGCTGAAATCGTCGAGAAATGCCGAGATTTCTGGGGCTTTTCGTGATTCACGAACCAACGGACCGAACCGCCGAAAGCCGCCCTAAAACGCCCCTCGCAGGTGTCACTGACACCCGGTTTACCTGCACGGACAGTTGGGACGTAGCTGTGGAAACGGTGTCGATAGCGGCCCGCTTGCCCACCCCCGCGCCCCGGCTTGACCGCCAGCCCAGGGCCCGCCCCCACAGAGGCTCGCCGCGGTCGGGGACACGAACGCACCCGGCGGCCACTCGGCTCCTAAAGACCTAACCGAAAGGACATTCCCCAATGCGATCGACTGCCGAACTCGAAACGGAAAGCAACAAAGCTGTGCCGCGGCCTCTGCTGTGGGTGGGTGTGGCGATGTGTGCGCTGTGCCTCGCCGCGATCATCGTTGCGGAAGCCTTTATGCCGGACAACCTCGCTGGGCAAAGGGCCGTGGTAACGTTCTACCGCTGGTTCGGCGCGGGGTTCATTGGCTGGGGCGGAGTCGTTGCCTGGGGCCTTGTTCGACGCTAGGCCCGGCCGCGGCTTTTTTCATTCCATGCCCCGCGATTCTACCGCAGGGCGGGAGTTCCGCGGAGCGGGGTGGCCGGCATTCGCGATGGTTGCCACAATCAGTTGCGGGGCCCGGCCAGGAGCATTGCGATGGACGATCAAACCAAGTTGCTGACTGAGATTCGAGACTTGCTGCGCAGCCAGGATGAACGGCTCGATAAGCGAACACGAGGCAGCGGATTAAAGTACACGATTGGCGGACTGCTCGTCCTGATGACCCTGTTCGCGATTGTCTTCGGGGCCTACCGCGCAGGCTACGTTGACGGGCAGCGGACCGTTATGCCCGCTGTCACGTACTAACCGCCCCGCTCTACGCTTTGCCCCACAAACCGCCGCCCCAGATTGCCCCCAGGAACGCACGTGAGCTGGGATGCAAGGTCAGCCGCCATAGCCATGGTGGAGGATGGCGTCATGAATCCCGGCGTTTGCTCTCGCCTCTTGCAAAGCCAGCTCAAGGCTCTCACAAGTCCCGGGATTGCCGCCTAGTTCGTCGCATCGCTCGCACCGCCACTGAGAGACAAAGCCTGTGCCCCTCTCGGTCACCCGGATCGTGAAGCGGCCACGGCCAATCTGCACCGTTTCACTGTAAATCGCGTCATCTGGCTTCGTCACCGTCGTTTTTCCCGCAGCGTGGTTATCGCCCCTGTGTGTGCAAAGGCGATATAGGCACGCAGTACGGCAAATCACAGAGGGCCGAATCGCTCACTCCACCGCACGTTCCGCCCTCGGGCAATCAACCCACCGTGACCTGCGCGATACGGGTTTTTCCCTTGGTCCCCCAGCCATGGTGCAAGGGTTGTCCGAATGCTCATGGATGGGGCAGTCCGGCCAGGGGTGGAGATGAGCCGATCGCACCCCTGGCCGGCTTCTTTACCTGCAACCGGCCGGCCGGGCACCGCTCGATCACACAACGCCCGGTCGGCCTTTTTCATGCGCCCCTCCCGCGGGCCGCTCCGTCAGCGGGCGGGGTGACGTAAGTCAACAAAACCCCCAAGGGGCGATCTCGCGCGCCCCCTGGGGTCGGCCATCCGTGCCCAGCCAATCGGTAGTCTCACAATTCACTCGGCATCGGCTTCTGTGCCTGCACGATGCGCGGGTCGAGGTAGTGGGCCGTTGTCACCTGCGGGCCCTGCGAGTGGCCCAAGTGAATTGAGCCGTAGCCGGGATAGCTGGCCTCGACGTTGCTGCCGCTGCTCTTGCGGATCTTCGTCCATGAGCCCACGAGCCCGGCCGTCTTGACGATGGCAGCGAACTCCGTGGCGAAGTGGCGGCGGCACCCCACCAGATCAGCGTCGGCCACGACGGGCACGCCTGCCACAAGGCGAGCGTCGAGGGGCGCCAGCCCACGAGCGCGGGCCGCTGAAACACGGCCCCGAAAGAAACAGGCGCTTCGCCTAGTCCTCCTGAACATCCTCGAGATACGTGTACCCCCCCAGCCCTTCCTCGTAGAACTTCAAGAGCCGGCCCGATTGTTGGTAGTCGATGCGGCCTTCGCGGACCGCTTCTTCCACCGAGGCGCGGAGCTGCTGCACCAGGGCGTTGGGGTCGTATTCCACGTAGTCGAGCACCTCGCGCACGGTGTCTCCCTTGATCACCGATTCGAGCACCACCTGCCCCGAGTCGTCGAGCCCCACGTGCACGGCGTTCGTGTCGCCAAACAGATTGTGCAGGTCGCCCAGGATCTCCTGGTAGGCGCCGATCAAGAAGGCCCCCAGGTAGTACGGCTCGTGGTTGTAGGCGTGCAGCGGCAGCGTCTTCTTCACGTCGCGGCGGTCGATGAACCGCTCGATCTTGCCGTCGGAGTCGCACGTGATGTCTCCCAGCACGGCGTGCCGCGTGGGGCGCTCGCCGAGCCGGTGGATCGGCATCACCGGAAAAAGCTGCTTGATCGCCCAGCTATCGGGCATCGACTGGAAGAGCGAGAAGTTGCAGAAGTAGGTGTCGGAGAGCAGGGCGTCGAGCCCCTCCAGCTCCTCCGGCACGAACTCCACCTGCTTGGCCAGCTTCTGAATCTTGTGGCCGATCGCCCAGAAGAGCTTCTCGGCCAGGCTCCGCTGGTCGAGCGGCAAGTAGCCGCCGCTGAACAGGCTCATCGCCATGTCGAGCGCCTGCTGGGCGTCGTGGTAGCTCTCCAGCATGTTGCGGACGGTCAGGTTGTTGTACGTGTCGGAGAGGTCGATGATCGGCTGCTCGGAATCGGGCGGCAGCTCGATCGGCAGGCCGTTCTCCCCCTGGGTCGACACGCCCAGCACGCTGAAGACGAGCGCGCTGTGATAGGCCACCACCGCGCGGCCGCTCTCGGAAATGATCGTGGGGTGCTTGATGCCCGCCTCGTCGCACACGGTTTGGATGTGGTAAACGACGTCGCGGGCATACTCCTCGAGCGTGTAGTTGGCGCTCGACTCGAAGTTGGTCTGCGAGCCGTCGTAGTCGACCCCCAGGCCGCCGCCGACGTCGAGGTATTGCAAGCCTGCCCCGCGCTTGGCGAGCTCGGTATACACGCGGGCCGCCTCGTTGAGGGCGGCCTTGATGTGGCGGATGTTGGTGATCTGGCTGCCGAGGTGGAAGTGGAGCAGCTTGAAGCAGTCTTCCATCCCCCGCGCCTTGAGCTCCTCGAAGGCCTTGACGATCTCGCTCACCGTGAGGCCGAACTTCGAGCGGTAACCGCCCGAGGCCTGCCAGCGGCCGGAGCCGGGGGACGAAAGCTTCACCCGCATGCCGATTTGGGGCCGCACGCCCACCTTTTCGGCGTAGTGCAGGATGAGGCCGAGCTCGGTGTATTTTTCGACGACGGGAATGACGTGCCGGCCGATCTTCTGGGCCAGCATGGCCATTTCGATGAACTCGGCGTCCTTGAAGCCGTTGCAGATGATCGGCGTCTCGTTGTCGGCCAAGGCCGCCACCGCCAGGAGCTCGGGCTTGCTGCCTGCCTCGACTCCGAAGCGAAAGGGCTTGCTGAACCGCAGCACCTCCTCGACCACCTGCCGCTGCTGGTTGACCTTGATGGGGTACACGCAGTGGTAGCCGCCGGTGTACTGCTGCTCCGACATGGCCTTCTGGAAGGCGTCGTGGATCTCCTGGAGGCGGTGCTGGAGGATGCCGGAGAAGCGGATCAGGATCGGCAGATCGATGCCGCGGAGCTGGAGCCGGTCGACGAGCTGCTTGAGGTCGATCGCGCGGGAGGGGTCTTTGTCGGGGTGGACGCGGACGTGCCCCTCGGGGCTGATCGAGAAGTAGCCCTTCCCCCAGCGTTCGATCTCATAGAGCTCCGTGGCCTGCGTCGTCGTCCACAGTTCGCTCTGCTGATCGGTCACCATCGCCATGTAGGCCGCTCCCGGTCGCGTTCCGAAGTGCAATTGGGTAAACGAGACATTGTATAACCGCCGGCAACAGCAGTCGATAAGAAAACGCAGGCGGCGGGCGGATCGCACGCGCAGCCGCCCACAGGCTGCCGTCGAGGCGCCGGGGGACGAGCGCGCGAACGCCGTCGAGACGTCAGCCGGGGGCGCTCGGTCGTCGCCGCATTGTGATTGACGCGGCTGAGCATTGGCGCCGGGAGGAAGCAGCACGCAGCCCCGTAGGGGCGACCGAAAATAGCCTAGGGCAAGGACGGCGCTAGCCGGACGCCGCCCTGGGTTGCGTGGTCAACGGAAACGAAGAGCCCCGGAGGGGCGAAAGAAATCCAGGGGCCATGAGCCGGTCGGTTTGGGCGAGCATCATGCCCGGATATCGTCGCCCCTCCGGGGCTCTGTTGTCATTCCTGTTCAACCCAGGGCTGCGGTCAGCTAGCGCTGCCCTGGCCCTGGGCTAACGTCTCACGCCCCTCCGGGGCTGAAGCGATGCGACATCCGACGAGCCTCCCCCAAAAGCGCAACTTCAAAACTTGCGCTGCGGCTGGTGGGGCGTTGCTTGACAGATACTACTCGGGTAGTAGAATCACGCTTGAACCTACTAGTCGACTCGTAGTTGGAGCCGCCTCTTGCCCAAGCCCCTCCCACCCACCGACCGCGAGCTCGATGCCCTCAAGGTGCTCTGGGAGCGCGGGCAGGCCACGGTCCGCGAGATTTGCGACGCGATCAACGCCCGCGGCGAGGAGCTCGCCTACACCACGGTGCTCACCGTGCTGCAGACCATGGAGCAGAAGGGGCTGGTGGGGCACAAGCGGGCGGGCAAGGCCTATGTCTACTTCGCCCAGGTCGAGCGCGAGCGCACCTTTCGCGGCCTGGCGGGGGACTTTCTCGAGCGGGTCTTCGACGGCGCGGTAAGCGAGTACCTGGTTCATGCCCTCGACCCGCGCCGCCTGAGCGCCGCCGAGCTCGAGCGGCTCGAGCAGGCGATCGCCGCAGCAAAACAACAAGCCAAGCCACGCAAGAAGGGATCGGCCTCATGACCCTTGCCGCGTTTGCCGCCTGGATCGTCAACTATCAAGCTCTGGCCGCAGCCGTCTTGCTCGTGGCCACACTGGCCGGGCTGCTCGTGCGGCAACCGGCGCGGCGGGCCGTGCTCGACTGGGCTACGATCGCCGGGCTGCTCGCGCTCGCAGGGCTCAGCGCGCTGCCGGGTTGGCCACGGGTGGCGCTCTTCGAGCGGCCGGCGGCCCTCGAGCAGCCGGAAGCGCAGCCGCCCGCTCCTGTTCTCGTGAATGCCGAGCGGCCGAGCCTTCCGCCGCGCGAGTTTGCGTCCCGCTTCGAGCCGAGGGCGCCGCGGGCAGCAGGTCAGCCGGTCGCCACGCCGCTGACGCCGCCGGTCGCACCGCCGCCCAAGCCGGCGCCTTGGCGCTGGAGCGATCTCGCCGCGCCGCTGGCCTCCGCCTACCTGGCCGGCATGGGGCTTGTCGTCGTTTGGCTGTTGTGGGGCGCGGTCGAATCGTGGCGGCTGGTGCGTCGTGCCACGCCGCCAGCGAACGACCTGCTCGCCACGCTGGCCAACCTGGCGGAAGGCAAGTCGCCACGGCTGCTCGTGAGCGGCGATGTATCGGCGGCGGCCGCGCTCGGCGCGCTGCGGCCGACGATCTTGGTGACGCCACAGCTTGCGGCCGCTCCCGCCGAGGTCGTGCGGGCGGTGCTGGCCCATGAGCTGGCCCACCTCCGCCACGGCGATCTCTGGTTCCTCGCGCTCGGGCGGACAGGCCTGCTGCTGCTCTATCCGCAGCCGCTCTACTGGTGGCTCCGCCGCCGGGCCGCCGATGGCCGCGAGGCCCTGGCCGACGCGGCGGCGGCAGGCGCCGCCGACCGCACGCAGTACGCCGAGCTGCTCGTAGCGGCCGCCCGCACGCTCTCGGGCCCGCCGCGGCGCGGCCCGGCGCTCGCGATCCTCGAGCGCCCCTCGCAACTCGGCCGCCGTGTCAAGCTGCTGCTCGACCCGCGCGGCGCGATCGAGCTGCGCTCCTCGCGCCGCTGGCGCTGGCTGGGCGCGGCGGCCGCGGCCGTCGTCGTGCTGGCGGCGTCGCTCGTGCAGGTGATGCCAGCGGCGGTGGGGCAGGCTGAGGAGAAGGCGGCCGGCAACAACGACCAGAAGATCGCATCAACGGCGGAAGCGAAGCCGGCAGCTGCATCTCAACAGGATGTTGCTGAGACGCCCTATCGCGCGGTCGAACCCGATGCGCAGGGCGCGCTTACGTACTCCGGCGTCTTGGTCGAGCACAAATCGGGCAAGCCGATCGCCGGGGGCACCGTGATCGTCAAGCGGTTGGTGAGCAAGGGGGAGGACTACCAACTTCTCGAAACCACGGAGCATCCCACGGACAAAGAGGGCCGCTTTCGGTTTACGATTCCCCAAGAGCAACTTTTGCTGCGCAGGCTACTCCTCAGGGTAGACGCGCAGCACCCGCAATATGCCGGGCGAACGATGGGCGGTTACGGCTTAAGCCTGATTCGCAAGAACGAGCAGTTCGGCAGTCCGCCGTTTTACGCGAGGATTGAGCTGTTGCCTGGCGTCGAGGTAAAGGGAGTCATTGAGGATCCGCAGGGCAAGCCTATCCCAGATTTGGAGGTTCAGTATTTTTCCGTGGATCCCAATGGCGGCGACCCTCTGTTTGCGAATTCGCGCAGCCAAGGCTCGGTTCGCACCGACGCCAATGGGCGATTCACCTTCAATGCGATTCGCGGTGGAGATTCGACGGTGTGGGTCGCCCCGAGCGCAGCGATCGCGCCGGGTAATCTGGCCACCAAGACCCTGTTTCTTGGGAAGCGAACGGGCGATGTCGGCCGCGTTCGACTCGAGACAGGACAGCAGGTGGCTGGCCGCGTGCTCGACGCAGACGGCGCTCCGCTGCAGAACGCTTGGGTGCATGCGACGCCGACCGCGCCTCGCTTCTTTGGCTCCGCGGAAGGCAGCCGCGACGAGCGCAACTCTCAAACTAACGACCGCGGCGACTTCACGCTCGATGCGCTGCCGCCTGGCAAGTATCGAGTGTCTGTGTCCGACCGCAATTGGGGCGCCTCGGTCGGCAACCAGCCGATCACGCCGCTCCGCGCGGTGTTCAAGCCACAGATCCTGGAACTCGAAGACAAGCCCGGCGCGACTCTCGAGTTCAAGGCCCTTCCCCATTTCACGCTCGAAGCGCAATGGGTCGACAGTTCGGGCCAGCCAACGAGTGGGCATAGCGTCATGGTCACGGGGAAGTGGGACGGCGAGCACTACGCAACCCAGGGCGTGTGTGACGACAAAGGACACGTGGTCGCGGTGATTCCTCAGGGAATGACGGAGGTTCGATTCAAGACCACCACCAGCGAGCACAGCACGTTCCGCCTTCGGCGCGGCAAAGACGGTGCGTTGCTCGAGGGGACCGAACTCGATCTGGCGACGCCGACCGAAGACGTGCCCGATCTGTTCATCGTCAGGTATGCCGCGCCGATCGTGGTCATCCGAGCTCGGGACGCCGCGGGGCGCCCGATCAAGGACTTCAGGCCCAGGATCGACTACCGCAATGCCGCGCTGCGCAACGACCCACGCGCTCGATGGGTCACCGGCGTCGAGGGAGACGTCTCGCTCGAGCAGTCGCCCGACGGAAGTTGGCGCAGTAGTCATCTCCGGCCGGACGAGGAGATGTCGGTGCGGGTCGCGGCGCCTGGCTTTCGCGAAGCCAGTCGCGAGTTGAAGTTGGAGGAGGGGAAGACCGAGGAAGTGGAGTTCGTGCTCGAGCCTTTGGCGCCCGGCGAAGCGGAGCCGGAAGGCGCCCGCGCCCGTCCGCAACGCCCAGCAACCTATTTCTCGCCTCGCGTCTACCGACCCGTCCAGCCCGATGCCGAGGGGGCGCTCACCTACTGGGCGATGGTCGTCGACCGCGAAACCGGCATGCCGGTCGAGGGGGCCAAGGTGGTCGTGAAGCGGTACGACTACGGCGGCGGCAGCCCGCGCGTGACTGCCGAATCCGAGGCCACGACCGACGACCTCGGCGAGTTCAGCTTCACGTTGCCGGCCGAGCAAGTGGCGTCGCCGCGGATGTATTTGGCTTTCGACATTCAGCATCCGGGGTATGTGCAGCAACTTTTCCACGGCGGCGAGCTGAGCGCGGTGCGTGCCCGCGAGCGGATGGGTCTCGCGCCTGAGTTTCAAAAGCTCGAGCTCGCTCCCGGCGAGCCGATCTTCGGGCAGATCGTGACGCCGGCGGGGCAGCCGCTTGCCGGGCTCGCGGTTCGCTACCTCACGATGTCGCCCAATGCCCACGGCTCGAGCGAGGGAGTGCGGACCGAATCGCAGACAACGACCGACGCCGAAGGGCGCTTCCGCTTTAGCGGCGTCCGCGGCGGGCTCACGCGGTTGTGGGTCGAACCGGCCGACTACGCGCCGCGCACCCTGCTGCTCGGCAAACGCACGGGCGATCTGGGGCGCATCGAAGTGCAGGAGGGCCAGCGACTCACCGGCACGCTGCTCGACGTCGACGGCCGCCCGGTGACGAACGCCTGGGTACGCGTCGGCCCCAAGTCGTACCCCTTCGTGCAGCGAGCGCCAGGCGAGCAAGGGCAGCGCACCGCCAAGACCGACGCCCGCGGCCGCTTCGCCCTCGCGCCCCTCTTGCCAGGCGAGTACCAGGCGAGCGTCTCCGGACGTGATGCGAGCAACCGCGAGTCGACCAAGCCGGAGTCGCCGTTGCCGGCGGTGTTCCTCACGCAACTCGTGAACGTGGGGGCCGACCAGGCGGCGAACGATGTGACGCTGAAGGCGGTTCCGCATGTGCGCGTGGAAGTGACGCGTATCGACGCGCTGGGGGCTCCGGTAGGAGACGAGCGATTCGACGCGTTCTTGCACGGCAAACTTGGCGACGTGCTGGTCGCCGGCGAGTCGCACCGCGACCGGCCGGGCCACATTACGATCCTCGCCCCGCGCGGCCTCCGCGAGGCCAAGCTCGAGCTAGGCCTGAACCGCGAAGGCACGGTCTCCCATCGCCGCGGCCTTCAAGGCGAACTGATCGCCGATCGCTCCCTCGATCTGGGAACGCTCGACCAAGACATCGACGACATCCTCGTATTGCACAAGAAGTCCCCCATCCTCATCGTGCAGCCTATCAACTCCGCGGGACGCCAGGTTGACAAGGTAAGCCTGCGCATCGACTACCCGCGCGGCACGCTCGGCGCGCCGGAAAGCCAGCGCTGGCCGAATGGCGTGGAAGGCCAGGTGATGTTAGGCGTGCAACCCGACGGGCGCTGGCGGAGCGAGGGGCTGCTTCCGGATCAAGACTTCACGCTGACTTTGAAGCTGCCCGACGGCCAAGTCGTGAGCCGGGCGTTCAAGCTGAGGGATGGGCAGACGGAGGAAGTGAACATTGAGCTGCCGGAGGTGGGACCGTATCTCAGAGTCTTGGAGGCTGAGCTTGGAGCCGAGACAGGGAAGCCCGCGAAGGAGGGATTCCGAAGAGTTCTAGACGAAGGGCCGATGGAGGAGGGAGCAACGGATAGCGGCAAGCGAGGTAGCGAGGCGCAGGGCGGTTCAACCGCCGATGACGCGCCGCTTTATCGAGCAGAAATCGACTTCGGACCGATGGAGGACGAGTCAGCGGAGAAGACACCGCAAGCAGGTGACGGAGCGGCAGCCAGCGAGGGCCGTGAAACAGAGCGCTTCCGGTTGGTGTGGGACGAGGGGCCGATGGAGGAAGAAGGGGCACAGCGAGCAACGGATCAGGCTCAGGGACAGAACGGCGCCGACGCCAAGTCCATCGAAGCGTCGAGCGAGTCGAACTCGCGCGGATGGACTTATTGGGGAGGCGCAGTCGGCGTGTTGCTGAGCAGCGCCCCGCCGGCAGGCAGTCCGCCGCGCTCGATCACGCGTCCCGAAGACCTGCCGAAGGGTTTTACCGCCTATAAGCGGTCCGACACGCTGCGTGGCCGCAAAAGTCTGGCCGATACCGACGAACTTGAAACCCAAGAAGAAGCACCAGAACGGGCGCCGCGGACGTTTCAAATCGACGCGGAGCCCGAATGAACGATTGGGTCGGCTCTCGCACGCGGACCGGCGGCCTGCTGCCGGACTTGCCTAGCGCTGCGTGAGCCGCCGCAGCGTGGCTTGCACCTGCTCCGCGGCCGCAGCGTCTTCGCGGGCCTGCGCGGCCAGGCACTTGGGGCAATACCACGGGGCCGGCGCCTTCACCGGCCGCGGGCTGCGCTTGCGGCACTTGGCACAGAGGTAGCGCTTGCCTTTGTCGGCGGTCTTGGGGCGCGTTCGCTTGCCGGTGCGGGGGATGGAGCGGGCCATGGGTTGTTTCAGTCCGTTGCGTTCCTGCGAAGCGTGCGCCTTCGTGCGGCGGCGATCATGGGGATGAGCAAACCCGCCGCGGCCAGGTTCAGGGTTCCCGGCTCGGGCGCCGCGACGCCGAATTGACTCTTGAGGATGCCGAAATCCGCAAGGTCGATGCGTCCCGAGCCGTCGAAGTCGCCGTACGACCAACTCCGGCCGCTGCCGAAGTTTGCCTTGAGCGTGCCGAAGTCGGCGAGGTCGACCCGCCCATCGCGATTGGCGTCGCCGGGCAGCCAGGTCGCCCCGCGGTCGTAGACCCAGGCCTGCCAGCGACCGCCTCCCGGTGGCCTGCCGTAGCCTGCGATCGTCAGCCCGTCGTCGGAAACCGCCGTGGCCAACAGCAACGCCCAACCATCGCCCCAAGCGCCTGAGTTGATAACGCCGTCGGGAGTGATCACCCGTGTTTCTCCCTCATCGTTGACGGGACTTCCAAATCCCGCGGCATACAGGCCATTGCTGGAGACGCCGGTTATGAACGAAAACCCGGGAACGGCCACGGCGCCCGTCTGCTCGGTCCAGCGCGAGGCAGTTCCAGACGGCGGCGAGACATAAACGATCGAGCCATCAGCCGAGACTTTGGCGTCGACCGCCAGGGGATTGCCGATTGGCGCGCTCGCGCCATTCCAGCGGTAAGGGCGCAGATCGGAACCAAAGCCGACGACCGTCTGCCCATCCGCGGAGATGTCGGTGATGCGGAACGGAAGCGCGGTTTCGCCAGACGCGTCGACGAGTATGTTCTCGCGGCTAACCTTCGTTCCATCGCCCGACACGGCGTCGAGCGGCGTGCCGCCTTGAAACTTGAATCCATCGACCGACCAGGCGGCCCCCGAGTCGCTGAAGCTGCCCGATTGATAGTGCCAGAACTGGCCCGCCACGGTCGACCCGTCGGCCGAGAGGTCGTTTCCCTGGAAGCCATCGGAGAGCGTCGGCGGCACGACTTCTTTCGCTTTCTGTCGCGTCCACAGGACCGCCTGTCCGCGCTCCGGGCCCTTCAACTTTGGGGCGAACGTCCGGCGGGCCAGCACGACCGAGCCATCGGCGGATATGCCATCGACGAAGTTGGCGTCGAGCGCATAAAACGTTCCGCCGAACGCTGGGGCCGCCAGCAAGCTGAGCAGGAGCGCGACGCGGATCATAGGGACTTCCGCAGGCAAGAGAGTGTTCGAGGCGGACCTCATTGTAGCCCGAAGCGCAATTTGCGCGTGAAGGTGGACAGCGAGTTAAACGCAGCCACGAAGGTGGCGTCAGAAGTTAGCCAGGGGCGCAAGCCCCTGGACGACGGCCCGCGACGGACGAAAGCCCTGGAAGGGCGATAGAGCAATTCGCCGAGCGAATTGTGTCGCCCTTTCAGGGCTTCAGTTATCGTTCGGCAAGGCAACCAGGGGCTTGCGCCCCTGGCTAACTTCTTCCGCCCCTACGGGGCTGACAGCGAGGGACATGCCCAGCCTCAGAGCGGCACGCCATCCCACCGCACAAACCCTTCGATCGCAAAGTACTCCGGCAGGCCGAGCTGGTTGTAGACCGCGGCCGTGTTGCGGTTGCGGTCTTCGGCGCGTTGCCAGAATTCGCGCGGGTCGTCGGGGCCCGGGAACACTGCCGAGTCCTTCTGCGACTCGTGGCGGAAGATGGCCGCCCGCTTCGTCAGCAGATCTTGCGGGCTGAGCGTCACCGCCAGGTCGATCTCGTGCGCCGGCCATTCCTGCCAAGCGCCGCGGTAGAGCAGCACTTCGGGTCGGGTGCCGGTCGCTTGTTCGATTTCGGCGAGCGCCCGGAAGATCGCCTGGGCGCAAACCCGGTGGGTGCCGTGTGGGTCAGAAAGGTCGCCGGCCACGTACACCTGCGCCGGCTGCACGCGTTCAATCAACTCGCGGATGATCCGCACGTCGTCGCCGGTGATCGGCTTCTTGGCGATCGTGCCCGTGCGATAGAAGGGCAGGTCGAGGAAGTGCAGGTTCTCCTCACGTACGCCGCACACCGCGGCGCCGGCCTTGGCCTCGCTCCAGCGGATGAGCCCCTTGATCGCCAGCACGGCGTCACTATCCGGCTGGCCCGGCAGCTTCTCGTTTAGGGCCTGAATCACCTGCTGCTCGAGCTGCGGGCTCTTTTCCTGATCGATGCCAAAGTAACGGTTGATCTCCGTCACCAGGTCGACCAGGCTGCGGGCATCGTGGTCGAACACCGCGATGTTGCCCGACGTCATGTAGGCGACGTGGACCTCGTGCTTGTCTTCCACCAGGCGGATCAGCGTGCCCCCCATGCTGATCACGTCGTCGTCGGGGTGGGGGCTGAAGCAGATTACCCGCTTGTGGTCCTTACCGGCCGGATGCGGTTCGATGGTGTCCATCATCCAGCGGAACACGCGGTAGGCGATCTTCTGCGCCGGGCCCTGGTGACGCAGCAGTTGGTGCAGGTTGTGTTCGCGGAGATCGTTGTCGTCGAACTTGAGCAGCGCCTTGCCGGTCTTGGCCGAGAGCCAGAGCATGGCCCGCTTGACCAGGTGGTCGGTCCACTCGACGTTGCCGAGCACCCAGGGGGTCGCTTCGCTGGTGAGCTGCGCGGCGGCCGCGGCGTCGAGCACGAACGCGGCGTCAGGATGCTCGCGGAGGATCGAGGCGGGCAGTTTCTCACCGACCGGGCCTTCGGCCGCTTCCTTGATGATCTTCCCCTTGTGCTCGCCCTGGGCGATGAGAATCACCTTGCGGGCTTCGAGGATCGTGCCCACGCCCA
This sequence comes from Pirellulales bacterium, assembly GCA_046349955.1. Lineage (GTDB taxonomy): Bacteria > Planctomycetota > Planctomycetia > Pirellulales > JBGAPH01 > JBGAPH01. The sequence goes on from JAXMBI010000023.1 coordinate 38,229, forward strand.
TGGTGATGGCCTGGGTCGGCACGGCGTCTTCGCTGTAGAAGTCGCTCGAAGCGTCTTTGCGGGTCACCGGATCGAGTGTGGCCAACCGGGTGCGGCTGCCGCGCGTGCTGAACGGCTCGTTGAAGCCGATGTGCCCGTTGCGGCCGATGCCCAGGAGTTGCAGATCGATGCCGCCGGCGTGCTCGATGGCGGCCTCGTACTGGCGGCAGTAGAGCTCCACGGAGTGGAGCGGCACGGTGCCATCGGGAATGTGGATGTTCTCCTTCGGCACGTTCACGTGGTTGAAGAAGTGCTCCTGCATCCAGCGGTGGTAGCTTTGCAGCCGGTCGTGCTCGAGGCCGTAGTATTCATCCAGGTTGAAGGTGATCGTGTGCGAGAAATCGAGCCCTTCCTCGCGGTGCATGCGGATCAACTCGCGGTAGACGCCCACCGGCGTCGACCCGGTGGGCAGCCCCAACACGGCCGGCTGGCCGCAGGAGTTGCGCTCCCGGATCAGATTGGCCACGATCTGAGCCACGTAGCGGGCCAGGTCGCGGTGCGATTCGAAGACGTAGCAGGGAACGCGGGTGCCGCGAACGCGCCGAGCGGTGCTGGTCGTGTTCGCCGTCAAAGCGATGGAGTGCATTGCGCGAGCGATAACTCTACCGAAAGGGGGGATCGAGATTCCGTAGCCGCCAATTATGGCACACCGGGGGGGCCGACGCTATTCCAGCAGCATTCCGCAGGGAAGTCCTGCGATCTGGCTTGGCGCATTCCTCCCCTCTCCCTGTGGGCCCTGTGGGAGAGGGGCCGGGGGTGAGGGACCGTTGGGGCGAAGTTCGCGTGACCAAACCGAGCCAGCCGTCATTGCCGACATGCTGGAGCGCCGCGGTGGCCCCCAGGGTCGCCGACCCTCACCCTAGCCCTCTCCACAGGGAGAGGGAACTGCGCGGCCGCGGCGCAGATACTATCCGGCGAGCCAGGCATCTCGATGTTCGGCCACGAAGGCCTCGTCCAAAAGGTCGGGGCGTTCGCGCGCCGCGCGGGCGATCGCCGCGGCCTGACCGGGACTGAGCGTTTCATGAGGGTCGAGGCACCAATCTCCCTCGAGCAAGCCCTGGCGCCTGAGCACCTCGTGAATGCCGGGCACGCAGCCGGCAAAGTGGTTCGCGGCATCAAAGATCGCGGCGTTCGCGGCGGTCAGCGCCGCCCCTTCCGCCAGCAGGGTGTCCGGCACAGCGCCGGCGGCCCGCGCGCGGCGGCACTCTTCGAGCAAGCGTGAAGCGGCTCGCGTGCCCACGGCCCACTGCCCGAGCAGTCCACCGACGATGCGGCGCTCGACGATCCGGCCCGCGCGTTCGAAGCGGAATGGAGTCACGAGATCGGCCACGATGTTGTCGTCGTTGCCGGTATAGAGCGCCAGGTCGTCGCGTCCCGAGTCGATGACGGCCCGCACGACGTCGAGCGTTTGGTAGCGGTTGAACGGAGCGATCTTCACCGCCACGGCAGCCTCGAGTTCGGCGAACGCACGCCAGAATGCGTACGACAGCGCCCGGCCGCCGACGGCCGGCTGGAGGTAGAAGCCCATGATCGGCAACACGCAGCCGACCGCCGCGCAATGGGCGATGAGCGCCTCGTCGTCGCGAGCGCGCAGCGCCGCGAGCGACACCAGGCCACAGTGATAGCCCAGCTCGACCGCCAGTTCCGCTTCGCGCACGGCCTGGGCGGTGTCGCCGCAGACGCCGGCTACGCGAAGAAACGGCCCGGCGCTTTGTGCTAGATCGAGTTCATCGGCCACAAGGGCGAGCACGGGCCGGAGCAGCACATGTTGCGGGTCGCGAATTGCGAACTGCGTGGTATGGACCGCCACGGCCAACCCGCCTGCGCCGGCCGCCAGGTAATAACGCACGAGCGCCCGCTGCCGCCGCTCGTCGAATCGGCGGGCAGCATTGAGCGCAAGCGGGCAGGCGGGAATGACCTGGCCCTGTTGGAGGGCTGCGCGAAGCGGTTGGGGGAGCGACGGCATGCGGCGGTTCCGAAAGTGCGCGTGGGACCTTCGAGCAGAATAGCCGAAGCGTCCGCGGCTCGCGCGGCGCCCTGCGTTGCTTAGGCGCTACGGCGTGCCGACGCACTCGAGCGCGGGCGATTCTGCAAGCGGCTCAGTCTGCGGATAGACGCCGTAGAACCGCTTGATGAAGTGACGCCGCCGGCTGCCGGGCTTGTGCGCCGCCCAGCCCCAGCGGCGGAGCAGGCGGTCGGAGATCCGCAGGTTGCAGGCGTCGCAGAGCAGCGCGTCGCTCTGTTTGATGCGGGCGATCTCGTCGAGCACGGTGAGCGCCCGGCGAAACGTGGCGAGCGTCCCCTCGCGCGACGACACCACGAACGTCAGGGCGAGAAACCGTTCGTGTCCCCACGGCTGGTTGTAGTAGAGCCAGCAGCGGTCGCCCGGCAGCCGCTCGTGGCGGCGACGGCCGAACAGGTGGACGTCGGCCACGGTGCTCCACTTGGGAAACGGCCGCAGCCGCAAATGCTCGAACCGGCCCCCCGCGGTGTGAATGACCCCATACCGGCGCGCGGCGATACGGGCGGCGCTCGCGTCGAGATCGGTAATGGTTTCACACAGGGGCATGGCTGGGCCTTTGTGGAAGTATAGGACGCGGGTGAGGGCCGGTGGCCAGTGGCTTGTAGCTGGTGGCCACCAGGGCGTTGTCCGGCTACTGGCCACAAGCTACCAGCCACTGGCCGACCGCCGGGGTCGCGCCGTTGCCCTGTCTGCCGGCAGGCAGAGCCGAAAGTAGCCCCACGTTTCAACGTGGGGAAGGCGCTCACCAGAAACTCCCTGCGTGCCGGCCGGCACGCAATGAATTTGCTCTGCGGTGAATCGCCCCCGCAGTGGAACTGCGGGGGCGATTGTCGGTCGTCGCTGCCGCGACTGCGCTGGCCCGCCCGACGTTTCCTACCCGTGGTTCCAACCTCCAGCTACGAGCTACCAGCTACCAGCCGCCGGCCACTGGCCACCCGCGACTTCGCCCAAGTACAATCGACGGCGGGCCGCTTTCCTCGCGGAGAAGGCAACGTGCGTTTCCCCGTCATCTTGCTGCTTGCCCTCCTCCTGGCTGCGCTCGCGTTGCCGCAGCGTCTGGGGGCAGCCGAGGTGCGCTTCGATCGCGACGTGCGGCCGATCCTGGCTGGCAAGTGCTGGACGTGCCACGGGCCGGACGACGCCAGCCGCCAGGCCGATCTACGGCTCGATGCCCGCAGTGAGGCGCTGGCCGATCATGGCAGCGGCGCCGCCATCGTACCCGGCAAGGCGGCCGAGAGCGGCCTCATGCTCCGCGTCATGTCGGCCGACGATGGCGAACGAATGCCGCCGCCCGACCATGGGCCCGCGCTCGCTTCGGCAGAAATCGAGATCCTGCGGCAGTGGATCGACCAGGGCGCTTCCTACGAACAGCACTGGGCTTTCCAGCCGATCGTCAGGCCGGCGCCGCCGCCGGTCGAGTCTGGCGAGACGGCGCACAATCCGATCGACCATTTCGTGCTCGCGGCGCTGCGGAAGCAGGGCCTAGCCGCGTCGCCCGAGGCTGACCGGCGCACCTTGCTGCGGCGCGTTTCGCTCGATCTGACCGGCTTGCCTCCCACGGCGGAAGAAGCCGATGGCTTCGCGAGCGATTCGCGTCCCGAGGCCTATGCCGAGGCGGTCGAGCGATTGCTCGCGAGCCCGCACTACGGCGAACGCTGGGGCCGCCACTGGCTCGACCAGGCCCGCTACGCCGACTCGAACGGCTACACGATCGACGGCGAGCGGGAGATGTGGCCCTATCGCGATTGGGTGATCAGGGCGCTCAACGCCGACCTGCCCTTCGATCAATTCACGATCGAGCAGCTTGCTGGCGATCTGTTGCCGGAGCCGACCAAGGACCAGCGGATCGCGACCGGCTTTCATCGCAATACGCTCATCAACCAGGAGGGAGGCGTCGATCCGGAGCAGTTCCGCATCGAGGCGGTGGTCGATCGCGTGGCGACCACGGGCGCCGTGTGGCTGGGGCTGACCGTCGGTTGCGCACAGTGCCACACGCATAAGTACGACCCGATCACGCACCGCGAATACTACCAGCTCTTCGCCTTCTTCAACGATACGGCCGATGTGAACAACACGGGGCCGACGGTGGAAGTCCATGAGGGCGAACAATTCCTCCCACCCGACGCCGTGGCCGAGCGAGGGGAACTGAACGAAGCCGCCGCCCGCGTCGAGCGCCTCGTCGCCGAAAGGCCGCAGCGGCGGACCGCCTGGGAGCAGGAAATCGCTGGGCGGTCGAGCGGCAGTTCGGCCGCGTCACAGACCGCTTGGCAAACGCTCTCGGTCTCTGCGGCCAAAGCCGAGAAGTCGACGCTGACGGTTCTCGACGACCAGTCGGTGCTGGCCACCCCTGGCATCCTCCGTGAGATCTACGTCATCGACACCGTGGCCTTGCCCGCCGGCGCCAAGGTTGGCTCGTTTCGGCTGCGGTTCATCCCCCACGAATCGCTGCCCAAAACCGGCCCCGGCCTGGCGACCAACGGCAACCTGGTGCTGAGCGCGGTCGAAGCCTTCTTGGGCGACGAGCGGCTGCCGCTTGTTTCGGCGAGCGCCGACCATGCCCAGAAAAGCTACCCCGTGGCGGCGCTCATCGACGACGATCCCGGCACGGGCTGGGCGATCAACGTCGAGCCGGGTTCGACGGTCAAGATGAACGCCGAACACACGGTGCTGCTCACGCTCGCTCGGCCGATCGCTTGCGACGGCCGTCCGCTGCGGTTCGTGCTCAAGCACGAACTGAACAACGACTTCAACGTCGGCCGCGTGCAGTTCGCCGTGGCCGAAGAGGTGGTCGATACGCTGGCCGACCCCGTGTTTCTCGCCGCGCTCGCCGTGCCGGCGGCCGATCGCACGACCGAGCAACAGCAGCTCATCGATTCCAAGTTCGACGCCCTCGACCAGCCGCTCAAGGAGGTCCGCAGCCAGCTCGACGAGGTGCGCCGGCGGCTGGGGCTCGGGCCCGCCGTGAAGGCGATGGTCATGCAGCAAGTGACAACGCCGCGCGACACGTTTGTGTTGCGCCGCGGAGACTTCTTGCAGCCCGACAAGGAGCTCGGCCCCCTCGCGGCCGGCGTGCCCGCAGCGCTCCCGGCGCTGCCGCCGCGCGGCGATGGCCGCCCCAGTCGGCTCGACTTCGCCCGCTGGCTCGTGTCGCGGGAACATCCGCTCACAGCTCGGGTGACGGTCAACCGCGTTTGGCTGCACTACTTCGGGCGGGGCCTGGTGGAAACGGAAAACGACTTCGGCTCGCGCGGCTCCGCGCCCTCGCACCCTGAGCTGCTCGATTGGCTGGCCGGCGAGTTCATGGACCGCGGCTGGTCGCTCAAGGCGCTTCACCGGTTGATCGTCACCTCGGCGACGTACCGGCAGTCGTCGCATGCGCGGGAAGACGCCGCCAACGTCGATCCGCTGAATCTGCTGCTCGCGCGGCAGAATCGCTTGCGGCTCGACGCCGAGATCGTGCGCGACGCGGCGCTGCACGCCGCCGGCAAACTCTCCCCAAAGATCGGCGGCCCCAGCGTTCATCCACCGCAACCCGACGGCGTCTACGCCTTCACGCAGAACAAGAAGGTCTGGCAGACCGCTCAGGGGGAGGCCCGCTATCGCCGCGGGCTCTATACCATGTTCTACCGCAGCGCCCCGTACCCCACGCTCAGCGTCTTCGACACGCCTGACTTCCAGTCGGTGTGTACGCGGCGGCAGCGTTCGAACACGCCGCTCCAGGCGCTCACGATGGCCAACGACCAGGCGCTCGTGGAGCTGGCCCAGGAGCTGGCGGCCGGCGCGCTCGCGCGGTGGCCCAGCGATTCGCCGGAAGAGGCCGAGCGGCGAATCGTTTGGATTTTTGGTCAGGCGCTCAGCCGGCCCCCTTCGGCCGCCGAGTTGGAGTTGCTCCGCGATCACTTGCAACAATCTCCGGCGGCGGCCGACGCTCGCGAAGTGTGGACCGGCGTTGCCCGGGCCGTAATGAACACCGACGAATTCATTACCCGCGAATAGCGGAGGAAATCGTGTCTGCAACCTGGGAAGCCGAACTGCAACGCGAGGCGCTACATGCGCAGACGCGGCGGCATTTCTTCGCCGACTGCCGCGTGGGGCTGGGAGCGCTGGCGCTTGGGCAGTTCTTCGGCATCAATAGCGCGGCAGGCGCGCCCGCCGCGCAGGCACAGGCGCCGGCCACGCACTTCCCGCCCCGCGCCAAGCGCGTGATCTACCTGTTCATGGCCGGGGCGCCCAGCCAGTTCGAGCTGTTCGACTACAAGCCCGAGCTGCAGCGGCGCGATGGCGAGGCGGCGCCCGACGCCTTCTTCCCCAAGGACAAGAGCTTCGCCTTCATCGGCAAGGGGGCCAAGCTGTTGGGGACGCAGCGCAAGTTCGCCCGGCATGGCGAGTGCGGCATGGAACTCAGCGAGCTCTTGCCGCACATGGCGACGATCGCCGACGACGTGTGCTGGATCAAGGGGATGAAGACCGACGTCTTCAACCACGGCCCGGCCAAGCTGTTCATGAACAGCGGCTTCCAGGCGCCCGGGCGGCCGAGCTTCGGCTCCTGGGTGATGTACGGCCTCGGCAGCCTGGCCGAGGACTTGCCGGGTTTCGTGGTCTTGCAGTCGGGCCCGCGCGGGCCGCGGGCCGGCAACGCCCTCTGGTCGAGCGGCTTCCTGCCGAGCCACCTGCAAGGCGCGCCATTTCGCGGCACGGGGGACGCGATCCTCAACCTCCGCAATCCCGAAGGCGTGAGCCCCGAAGAGCAGCGGGCGTTCGTCGACCTGACGCGGAAGCTGAACGAAGAGCGGCAGCGGCTCACCGGCGATCCTGAGATCGCCACGCGGATCAGCGCCTATGAAATGGCTTTCCGCATGCAGACGAGCGCGCCGGAGCTCATGGACCTGGCCCGCGAGCCGGCGCACGTGCTGGCCGACTACGGCGCCGAGCCCGGCCAGAACTCGTTCGCCAACAACTGCCTGCTCGCGCGGCGGCTGATCGAGCGGGGAGTGCGGTTCGTGCAGCTCTATCACACCGATTGGGACGACCACGGCGGCCCGAACGAGAATCTGGGGGAACCGCTCGCGCGGCGCTGCCGACAGATCGACCAGCCGAGCGCCGCCCTGGTGCGCGATCTCGAGGCCCGCGGCCTCCTCGAGGACACCATCGTCATTTGGGGGGGCGAGTTCGGCCGCACACCGATGGGCGAGGTCCGCGAAGGCATTCCCGGCCGCGACCACCACGTCGAGGCCTTTACGATCTGGGTGGCCGGCGGAGGGTTCAAGCCAGGGCACATTCAGGGCACGACCGACGAGCTGGGCTACTTTACGGTCGAGGGGCAGGTCCACGTCCACGACTTGCACGCGACGCTCCTGCACCAGCTCGGCTTCGACCACGAGCGGCTGACGTTCCGCTTCCAAGGCCGCGACTACCGCCTTACCGACGTCCACGGCGCGGTCCGCCGGGAACTGCTGGCGTAGGCAAGCCGAGGATGGGATGAACCGCGGAGGCGCGAAGACACGGAGAATTCGGAGCAGATTTCTCGCAAAGGCGCAAAGTTCGCAAAGACAGGAGGGGAGCGTAGTGCCAGATACTTCCTCTTGGCGATCTTTGCGCCTTCGCGAGAAACTCTCTCCTCTGGATTCTCCGCGTCTTCGCGCCTCCGCGCTTCGTTTGACCCTTGCGCCCGGATTGCCCTCTTCGCGGTTGGGCCGCGGGCGGTACAATTCCGCCAGCGATGACCAAGACCGCCGCTGCGGAACGGGACGCCGCCGGGGAGCTGTTGGCTCTTTCCCGCCGGCTCGACGCCTACCCCGGGTTTCCCGAGGCCGTGGAGAGTCTGCGCGCAGGGCACGGCGCCACGCTCGACGGCGTGTGGGGCTCCTCTTCGGCCCTGGCCGCCGCCGCGCTCGTCCGTCATGCGCCGGGACCGCTCGTCGTGGTATTGCCGCATGCGGGCGACGTCGACGAGGTGGCCGACGATCTGCGGCTGTTCACCGCCGCTCGCCAGGGTCGCTTTCCGGCCTGGAATAGCGAAGACGCTGGGGCCGTGGCCCGCGACGAAGACTGGGCCGAGCGGCTGCGGCTGCTCAAGGCGCTGGCCGAAAACAACGCCCCGCAGCTTGTGCTCACCACGATTCAAGCCTTGCTGCAGCCGGTGGTCAGCCAGGCCGGCCTCCTCGTTGGCAGCCGGCGGTTGAGCGTGGGGCAGGAGATCGTGCCCGACGAGCTGCTCCAGTGGCTCGTCGAGCAGGGATTCGAAGGGACACCGGCCGTGCAGTTGCCGGGCGAGTTCTCCTCCCGCGGCGGCATTCTCGACATCTTCCCGCTCGATTCCTACGACCCGGTGCGGGTCGAGCTCTTTGGCGAGGAGATCACCTCGATCCGCCGCTTCGAGGTCGAAACGCAGCGCAGCCTGGCGCCGCTCGAAACGCTCGACCTGACGACACTGCCTACGCAGACGACCGACCGCTGCCACCTAGCCGATCATTTGCCGGCGGGCGCCTGGTTCCTGCTGCTCGAGCCGGCGGCGCTCGAGGAGGAGGCCAAGCACTTCCGCCAGCGCTCCGAGCGTCCGCAGGATTTGCATCCGCTCGACGACGTGTGGCGCTCCGTCTATCGCTTCCCCTCGGTGCTGGCGGCCGGAGTCGCGGCCGGCTCAATGGAAACGACCTGCCGCCTGCCGATCGAATCGGTCGAACGGTTCAGCGGCGACATTCACAAGGTCCGCGACGAACTCGACGCGGCGGGGGTGGGGCAAGATGTCTACATCGTCTGCCAGAACGAAGCCGAGCAGCAGCGGCTGGGCGAAGTGTTCGCCGCCACGCGCTTGGCCACCGAAGGGCGGCTGCACTATCCGCTCGGCCGCTTGCGGAGCGGCTTTCGCCTCGTGCCGGATCGCGTGGTGCTGGTCGGCAGCGGCGAGCTGTTCCATCGGGCCGACGTCGCCCGCGGCGGACGCCGGCGCTTGGGCAAGGCGATCGACAGCTTTCTCGATCTCCGCGAAGGGGACCTGGTGGTCCACCTGTCGCACGGCATCGGCCGCTATCGCGGGATGTCACTCCTCGAGAAGGGGCAGCAGGTCGAGGAGCACCTGGAGCTCGAGTTCCACGGCGGCACCAAAGTGTTCGTGCCGGCCTCGAAGATCGACCTCGTGCAGAAGTACGTGGGCGGCACGAAGAGCCGGCCGACGCTCGCCCGCCTGGGCAGCCAAACCTGGGTGCGGCAGAAGCAAGCGGCTCAGCAGGCCGTCACCGACCTGGCGTCGGAGATGCTCGAGTTGCAAGCGGCGCGGGCCATGCGCCCCGGCTATGCTTTTCCGGTCGACACCGACTGGCAGCGCGAGTTCGACGCCTCGTTTCCGTATCGCGAAACGCGCGACCAATTGGCCTCGATCGAGGCGATCAAGCAGGACATGCAAACGCATCGGCCGATGGATCGCCTGCTCTGCGGCGACGTCGGCTTCGGCAAGACCGAGGTCGCGATGCGGGCGGCCTTTAAGGCCATCGACGCCGGCTTCCAGGTCGCCGTGCTCGTGCCGACCACGATTCTGGCCGAGCAGCACCGCCGCACGTTCACCCAGCGGATGGCCGAGTTCCCCTTCAGCGTGGCGGCGCTCAGCCGCTTTTGCACCGCGCGCGAAGAGAAGAAGATTCTCGAATTGCTCTCCACGGGGGGGCTCGACGTCGTCATCGGCACGCACCGCCTGGCCCAGTTCGATGTGAAGTTCCAGAACTTGGGCCTGTTGATCATCGACGAGGAGCAGCGCTTCGGCGTCGAGGTGAAGGAGCGGCTCAAGGCGCTGCGGCAAACGGTCGACGTGCTGACGATGACCGCGACGCCCATTCCCCGCACGCTGCACCTCTCGCTCTTGGGCATTCGCGACATCTCGAACTTGGAGACGCCGCCGGAGGACCGCGTGCCGGTGGAAACGCGGGTCTGCCGCTTCGACCGCGAGCTCGTGCGCCATGCCGTGCTCCGCGAGCTCAACCGCGGCGGGCAGATCTACTTCGTCCATAACCGCGTGCAAGACATCGAGCTCGTGGCCAAACTGCTCGGCCAGGTCGTGCCGGAGGCCCGGCTGGGCATCGCCCATGGGCAGATGCCGGAGGGGGAGCTCGAAGAGCGGATGGTGGGGTTCGTCGACCGCAAGTTCGACATTCTGCTAGCAACGACGATCATCGAGAGCGGGCTCGACATTCCCAACGCCAATACGATCTTCATCAACGAGGCCGACCGCTACGGCCTGGCCGACCTCCACCAGTTGCGGGGGCGGGTGGGGCGGTTCAAGCACCGGGCCTACTGTTACCTGCTGATCGACCCCGGGCGGCACCTCTCGGAAACGAGCGCCAAGCGGCTGCGGGCGATCGAAGAGTTCAAGGACATGGGGGCCGGCTTCGCCATCGCCATGCGCGACCTGGAAATCCGCGGGGCCGGCAACATCTTGGGAACCCAGCAAAGCGGACACATTTCGGCCGTGGGCTACGAGCTCTACTGCGAGTTGCTCGAGCAGGCCGTGCGCGGGCTCAAGCATTTGCCGCCGCGGGCCAGCGTCGACGTGAGCGTCGATCTGCCGGGGGAAGCGTACCTGCCGCGGAGCTACGTGGCCGACATGCGGCAGAAGATCGACCTCTATCGGCGGTTTACTCGCGTGGCCACGCTCGAGGAACTGGCCGACTGCCGCGCCGAGCTGATCGACCGCTTCGGTCCGGCGCCGGCGCCGGTCGAGCGGCTGCTGGCGCTCGCGGAGCTGCGAGTGCTAGCACACGGCTGGGCAGTGGAGTCGATCCACCAAGAGGACGATTACTTAGTATTCAGGTACACGAGTCCCGAACGAATCAAGCGGCTGGCGAAGGCGAGCCAGGGGCGGTTGCGGATCGCTGACGGGCGTTCGGCGTATCTGCCGACCGGCGGACGCCTTACCGACGCCGATGAGATTTTGGCCGCCGCCAGATCTCTGTTGCGGCTGACTTGAACGCGTGTCTATAATCCCGCCCCGCTTGCCGGGCGGATGCGCAAGCGGGCGGCGCCGGAGAGCAGCACAAACCATCGAGGCGCAAGGACGTGCCGCGACTTTCATTTCCCGTACTGGTGGGACTGGCAGCTCTGGCCGGGGCGCTGCTCGCACGGCCGAGCCTGGTTCCCCGTGCGCTCTCCGAGTTCGAGCGCAGTTGGCGATTGTTGCGTTCCACGGCGCAAGCGGCCGGTTTGGGAACCGATCCGTTCTTGGTCGGCCAGCCCCCATACACGCCCGACCAACCCACCTCGGCCAGCCGCCCGGCCAGTTGGCCCGGCGGGCCCGAAGCTCCCGACCCGAAATCCGCCCCGGCGCCTGCGCCGTTCGGGCCGCCTCCCCCGCCACAGGTGAGCGTGAATCGCGTTTCCCCGCCGTTGCCCGGCATGCTCGCGGTTCCTGCGCTTCAGCAAGAAAACCAGCCGCTGGCCGAACTTCAGGCGGTGGAAGGGGCGGAAGTGCTGGCCCGGGTCGGGCCCGAGGTGATCCTAGCGGCGGACGTCATGCCGGCGATCGACACCATGATCAAGATGAGCTTGGAGCAGTCGAAGCAGCAGGTGCCTGCCGAAATGATCGCCCAGCAGCGGAGAGCGCTGGCGCAGCAATTCGTCGCACAACTCGTCGTTCAGAAAATGGTCTACGCCGACTGCCGACGCACGGTCAACGAGAAAGCCCTGCCCAAGATCGACGAATCGCTCCGCAAGAACTTCGAAGAGAAGGAACTGCCGAGGATGCTCGAGCAGGCGCAAGCCACGTCGCGCGCCGACCTCGAACAAAAGCTGCGCGCCCAGGGCAGTTCGATCGAGCGTATGCGGCGGGCGTCGATGGAACGCAACATGGCCGGGCAGTGGCTGTTCGACCAGACCAAGGACGAGCGGGAGATCACTTACCTGGATCTGGTCGACTATTACGAAAAGCACAAGCAGACATTCGCCGTACAGGCCAAGGCCCGCTGGCAGCAAATTACCGTCAGCTTTGCCAAGCATCCGGCAAAGGCCGAGGCTTGGGCGATCTTGGCCGACGTAGGGCGGCGTCTGCAACAAGGCGCCCCCTTCGAAGAACTCGCGCGGCAGCATTCCGAGAGCGTGTACGCCGAAAAGGGGGGCCAGCACGACTGGACGACGAAGGGGAGCCTGGTTTCGGCCACGCTCGACGAAGCGCTCTTCCAACTGCCGATCGGCGCTCTGAGCCGCATTCTCGAAGATCGCGACGGTTTCCACATCATTCGCGTGCAGGAGCGCACCGAGGCCGGCTACACGCCCTTCTCCATGGCGCAGGACGAAATGCGCGACGCAATCAAGAAGGAGCGGCAAGAGGCGAAGCGGGAAGAGTTCTTGGCTGGCCTGCGAAAAAAATACCCGGTGAGGACGATCTTCGACGAGGCGCCCGGCGAGGTTTCGCAGCGCCCAGGCGAAACGCTACGCTAGGGCCATGGCCCGCAACCTCGAGTTCAAAGCCCGGCTGCACGATCCGGCCTTCGCCCGGCGACTCGCGGCCCGCCTGAGCGGAGGTCTTCCCGAAGTCCTCGAGCAGACCGACACCTATTTCTGCTGCCTACAGGGCCGCCTCAAGCTGCGCGAAATCGCCGGCCAGCCGGCCTATCTGGTGGCCTATCAGCGTACGGACGAGGCCGCAGCTCGTCTGAGCCACTATCAGCTTGTGCCGATCGCGGATCCCGCGGGACTGAAGCTGGCTTTATCGTCGACGTTGGGAGTTTGGGGAGAGGTGCGTAAGCGCCGCGAGGTGTCGCTATTCGAGAACGTGCGGATCCACGTCGACCAAGTAACTGGGTTGGGCGACTACCTCGAGTTCGAAGCCGTGCTCACGTCAGCCGAACAAGCCGCCCGCGCCGAAGCGCAGCTCGAACTTCTGGCCCAACAGTTCGCGGTCGAGCCAGGCGACCTGGAGCCCAGGTCGTACAGCGATCTCGTATTGCCGCCTCGGCGGGACGGGTGATGCGGAGAAACAACCGCGCGTTGCCCGAATGCAACGCCGAGCGGCGAGGCCCGGCATAGCCAGGCAGATCGCGGTGTCGTTCTTAAGCTCCTGCAAAGGTTGGGGTTAAGAGAGCCGAGCAGCAGTTGCGCCACGCGGTTTCCGGCCCAGGGCATGGCGACTGCAAAGGGTCGAAGCCACGACCCACTTGCCTGGGGCCCCGTCGGCCCTAGGACCTTCTCGTCCACTCTCGGCCAGAGACCGCCCATGAGCCCCGCTCCCTTGTCCCGCCTGTCGCGGCCCCGCCACCGTCGGGGCTTTCTCACGTTCGAGTGGATTCTGTTGGTCACCCTGCTGGTGATCGGCATCGTTGCCGGCGTCGCCGCGGTTCGCGACGCCGTGTTGGGGGAAATGTCGGACATGGCTCAGGCCATTCAGGCCCTGTTCGCCGCGCCCCCGAATCCCAACAATCCCAATCCGACGGGCGGTCCCCCGGTGACCTGCCCGCCCGGCTCGAATTGCTCGGGATTGCCGCAGCTTCCCTAAACCGCTCCCTACGGGCCGGGTCGACGCAAGGCCAAGGAGGCGCTGACCGCCCCCCACGCGGAGGCGACCGTCCACTGGCCTTTGCGGCCGGAAGCCTTACACTGAAGTCTTGTCTGGGGCTCTCGTTTTTCGGCAGGCAGGATTGCGCCCGAGCGCACCCGCCCGCCGCGTTCACCTTCTGCACCGATCAAGGAGTCTTGCGTGTCGAAAGCTGATCTTCCGGAAACCCATGCCCCGACCGCTGCAGAAAACGCCCCCGTGGCGCCGCCGCGTCAGCAGGTAGAAGTCGACGAGTCGAAGTCCTCGAGCTGCTACGCCAACTTCTGCCGCGTCACCGGCACGCCTGAGGAGCTGATCATCGACTTCGGGCTCAACGCCCAACCGTTTGGCGTGCCCTCGGAGCCGATCCAGGTGAGTCAGCGATTGGTGATCAACTACTTCACCGCCAAGCGGCTGCTCAACGCCCTGCACCTGACCGTCAAACGCCATGAAGACGCCTTTGGCGTGCTCGAGACCGACGTCCAGAAGCGCGTGGTCGGCGGGCTGCGGATGCCCCCTGGCCAGGCCCGCTGACACACCGACGAGCGTCACCAGCGGCGCCCTAAATCCCCATTCGCTGCAACGCCTCGACGAGGCCTGTGAGCGTGTTCGAGAGATTGGGGTGGGTTTGCTGGAAGTGCCGTGAAGCCTCGTTCAGACGAGCGGTCAAGGTCGCTTCTTCGGCGTCGGCCGGCCGCGGTTCGGCGGTCGGACGTTTGGCGAGTACGTCTAAAATGTCGTCGAGCGCCTGTTCGAGCAGGCTGTGAACTTCGGGATCTACCTCACCGAGCGAGCCTAGTTGAGCGTGCAGCTGGGTTACGGTCTCATGCAATTGACGATGCTCTTGGGCCACTGCCGGGGCTCCTTCGCTCTGCGGGGAATACTTCAGCGGCGTTCAGCTTAGGGCGTCCGCCGCCCAGGCTCAAGCGTTTGCGCCTGCAGGGTTGCTTGACAGAGCCCTGCCGGTCCTTTACTACGAGCGCTGCATGAGCCTGCGGTGGATCCCGACCGCAGGCGCCGCTCTCCCCTCAACCACCTGTCTTTCAAGTCTCCATGAACACCGCGACCGATTCCGACGCTCTCGACGAACCCGATCTGTCGGCCGACCACGACCTCCGCGACTGGAAAGCCCACCACCTGCTGGTGCTCTCCGGTGAGGAGTCGGACGATCTCGACGATGACGATTTCGACGATGAGTTCGACGACGACTTCGAAGAAGAAGACGAAGACGAGCTCGACGACGACGACGATGTCGAAAAGGCGTTAAACCAGGGAAATGAGGAAGACGAGGAGGAAATCGACGGAGACGCCGATTTCGACGACGAGTAGCCCGCGCTTGCAACCTGGCTCTCGCCCGTTACGATTCCTGATAAGGGGACGGTTTCGGGCCTGATCCCATGCTCGGCCCCCTGTTCAGCGTCGGAAACTCGAGGGCCTGGGCCATGGCATCCAGCGGTGATTCGAGCGCTTGGGCGCCTTCTCCGGAGGTGCAGTCGCGCTCCCCGCGCGATCGAGGAGGGCAAGTTGCCTTCGAAATCGAGTTTTTGGAGCGGCTGCTTGCGGTCAGCCCTCAGCATCTCGACGGCCTGCGTCGCTTAGCCGAGTTGTTGGCCCGCCATGGGCGACTGGAGGAGGCCCTGTCGCTTGATCGTCGGCTCGTGGCGCTGCGTCCACAGGACTGTGTGGCGCGCTACAACTTGGCCTGCACGCTCGCCCGCGGCAACCACGCCGACGAGGCGCTGGCCGAACTCGAGCGGGCCATCGACGCCGGGTATGACGACTTGGCGTTCTTGGAAACCGACCGCGATCTCGAGTGTCTGTGGGAATCTCCCGCCTATCAGGCCATGCTGCAAGACCTTCGCCTACAGGTCACCTCGCGGAACTCGCGCAACTGACCGTTTTTGCGCATTGCCTCAGGCGATTTCCTTGCGGAAAACGGGCCTTGCCCTCGCGACCGTTGTCGACGAGAATGGGCGGTTTGATCGATCTGGCTTTCACGTGCCTAGCTTGAGTTAACCCCGGACCATCCATGGCCTTCCGCCCCACGAACCGCCCGAACCGTCCTCAGAAGCGCCGCGTCAAGGTGCGCGGCAAGCGCCGCGATCCGCTGTTCATCGATGGCGCTCGGCCGCGGCCCATGTATGTCGACTACAAGGACGTCGAACTGCTGACCAAGCTCACCAATCGCCAGGGCAAGATCGTCAGCCGCCGCAAGACCGGTTGCACCGCCGCCAGCCAGCATGCCGTGGCTCAAGCGATCAAGCGGGCCCGTTTCATGGCCCTGCTTCCCTACGTGGCTGAATAGGCTGGGGCTGCCGGCGAGCCGCTGCGGCTTGCCGGCCAATCGCTCCCGGGGGGGTGGTCCGCGCTCCATGGCTTCGTCGTCCGCCGGTTCCTCGGCTGCAGAGCCCCCGCCGGCTTGGACAGACCCTTCGCAAGCCACCCGCAACTTTCTGACCCTGGGCGCCTATCAGGCGCTGTTGCGCGTCGGTTGGATCTTCAAGACCGAGAGCGTCATCATCCCGGCGTTTCTCGATCGGATGGCCGGTCCCGCTTGGCTCCGCGGGTTGTTGCCGGTGCTCAACCGCGCCGGGCAGTCGGTTCCGCCGCTCTTGCTGGCGAACTGGGTGCAGCGGCTGCCGCAGAAGAAACGCGGCGTGACCCTCTGCACGCTGCTCATGACGGCCGGGCTGCTGGGGATGAGCGCCCTCTGGCTCGTTCATCACCAGGAACAACCGCGGTGGCTGGCAGCCGCCTTCTTGGCATGCTACTTCGGGTTTTTCTCGGCGCACGGCGTCAGCCAGCTTTGCTACAACACGCTGCAGAGCAAGGTGATTGCCCCCACGCGCCGCGGCCGGCTGCTGTTGTGTTCCGACGTGGTGGGCACGCTCGTGGCCGTGGCCTTCGCGCTCTGGCTGCTCGCTCCCTGGCTGGCGTTGCCGGGGGGCGGCTTCGACCGCGTTTTTACTTTCGCGGGGTGCGTGTTCCTGTTGGCGGCGTTCGTGCCGGCGTTAGCAAGGGAGCCGCGCCTTGCCGGGGAAATGGTCAAGCATGATTCAACAGCCCATGCCGGCGGCGGTGTCTTGTCGTTGTTGCGCGGCGACCGCAACTTCCGCCGCCTGGCAGCCGTGACGGCGCTCTTCAGCACGGTGCAGATCTTGTTTCCCCACTACCAAGCGCTCGCGCTTACGCGGTTGGGGCTGCCGCCGGTCAGCATGCTCGGGTGGGTGGTGGCGCAGAACCTGAGCGTCGGGCTGTTCAGCCTGGTGGCGGGCAACGTTTCAGACCGCTACGGCACGCTGTTGTCGCTGCGGCTGCTCATTGTCTGCGGGGCGCTCTCGCCGCTGGTGGCCCTGGGCATTGCCAGCGCGGGAGCGGAGGCCGCCCAAGCTTGGTATTGGGTCGTGTTCGTGCCGGTCGGATTCACGCCGCTGGCGATGAAGACGCTCAACCTGTACACGCTCGAGATCGCGCGGCCGGGGCAAGAGGCGCACTATTTGAGCGCCGTGAGCTTGGCCTTGGCCCTGCCCTTCGTAGTGTCGCCGGGGGTTGGCTGGCTGGTCGATCACCTCGGCTTCGCCCCTGTGTTCCTCTGTGGCGCCGCGGTGATTCTGACCGCCGGCCTACTGACGTTCCGGCTGATCGAGCCGCGCACGCGGCTGCCGCTCGCGGCGGCGGAGTCGAGCGAAGGACTCGAGTTCGATTAAGCTTCGCGGGCGGCGACTCACCGCATCTGGCTCTTGTCCGCTGTTTGGGCATAGAGCGGCAGGTAGCGGTAGTACACCTCGAGGCACATGGCCCCGAGCGCGGTGCTGTAGATGCGGCCGCCGTACGTGCCCCACATCTGGTCGACGTCCCAGCTCCCGCTCAGCTCGCCGTCTTTGCGCTGCGAGCGGACGAGTTCGGTTTGCAGCGCCTCGTTCCAGCGCTGCCAATGTTCGCCCTGCAGTTGGTAGGCGCCGAGCGTGGCGTAGTACCAGTAGTAGAGGTTGCTCAAACCCTGGCCGGGCAGCTCGGTCATCAAGAAGTCGCCCGCCTCGTCGCTGGCTGGATTCGAGCGGGCCATGCCCAGGAACTGCCGGCAAACGAGCGCCTCGGCCGTCATGGGGCGCGTCGTGCGTTCGCCGGGGCGATAGGCCGCCAGTCCGCCGTGCTGGCCATACGACACCGACTTCAGATAGCGAATCATGAGCTGCTTCGAGCGCAGCGGCAGCGCAATGCCGGACGATTCGGCGCTGCGGAGCGCCATGAGCTGCCAGCCGAGCTGGCTTGTGTCGCCGCGGTCGCCCGGGCGATAGCGCCAGCCCCCTTCGCTCGGATGCTGCGCGGAGAGCGTGTAGGCGATCGCCCGCTCGAGCGGCAGCCGCAGCCGCACGTCCTGAGTCATGGCATACGCTTCGCCGAGGGCGAGCGTCGCCATGCCGTGGCTGTACATCATGGCGTAAACCTGCGCGTGGCCGCTCAGGTTGCCGTTGTCGGCCTGAGAGCGGAGCAGGAAATCGAGCCCGCGCTGCACGTTCCCTCGGTAGGGGCCGCGCTGATGGGTGTGGCCTGCGCCGAGGAAGGCGAGCAGCGCCAGGCCCGTGACGCCCGTGTCCGCGTCCGCGCCGGCACGGCCGCGGTCGCGCCCCTCGACCTGAGTTTCCCGTCCGGCGCCGTAGCGATCGGCGTCCCAGCGGCCGTCCGGGCTCTGGGCGGACGCGAGCCACTTGAGCGCCGCTTCGACCGCTTGCTCCGTAGCCGCGCTGCCGCCCTGCCGCTCGACAAGCGCCGCCCGCCCTGGCGAGGTTCGCAGTTGATACGGGTTTGGCGCTCCGGCGAACGAACCGCTGGCCATGCCGGCTGCCGCCGCGCCGCCGGCCGTCGGTCCTTCGCCAGGAATCGCGACACCGCCGCCGAGCGTTGCGGCGCCAAGCGCCGCTCCCGCCCCGCCTGCTCCGCTGCCGCGCGACACCGTGAACGGTCCCGGCGCGGGGTCGATCGGCTGCGGGCCAGGATCGGCGGCGTCTTGATCCGAGGCCCAGTCGGCCGACGTGGCAGGGCTTGGTTGCGGCGGCGCGTCTGCAAGCGCTGGCGGCAACTCGGGCGCGGCGGGCGCCGGGAGCGTAGGCAACGCGGCCAATGGCTCTTCGGCCACGTGGGGCGCGCGGTCGGCCGCAAGCGGAAACGAAAGCTCGGGACCGCTCTCTTCCGCCGGCGGAGGCACGTCGTCGGGCGTGGGCCCAGGGGCGCTCGCAACCTGCGCGGGCGCCGGCACGTGCTCCTGCTCGACTTCGGCGGCCGGCGCAAGCGGCGCTTCAACGGGCTTGGTCGCTTCCGTTGCGAGCACCGCGGGCGCGGCGGCGACCGGCGTTTCTGCCGCCGCAGGGGTTGGTTCGGCGGCGGCCGTGGCGGGCGCAGCCTTCAACTCTGCGTCGGGGCCATGGAACGGATCTGCCACGGCGGCCGCTTCGGCAACGGCAGGGGACGCCGTCGGCAACTGTTCCCACACCTGACTGTCCGACTCGTCCGACGATTCTTGCGCGACAGAAGCAATGTCGTCGGCGTCGCCGTCTTCGACCAAGCTCACCGAAAAGTCGCCGCCGTCGCGCCCCGGCGCGCCCGGCCGCCCCACGCTCACGGTGGTCGCGAAGCCGGCCATCAGCAGGTGCGCAAGCAGCGACAGCACCACGCACTTGCGCAGCGGACGCGATTGCCCCCAGCGCGTCCACATCAGCACCAGGAGGGCAAGCGTCAGACAGGCCAGGCCTGCCCACAGCGCCAGCCAGACCGGCGTGGTGACTGCGGGCAGCTTATCGAGCAAGGCTTGCATGGAAGTGAACGGCGGCTCGAACGACGCATGTTGAAACCGAAGCATTCGGCCGCGACCATCGCGGCCTGAGGTCGCTCGAGATGTTAAGGCGTCTCCGGCGTCTCGCTGGCTCGTACGCTCACGCCCAGGTTGGCGATGCCGGCTGACTTGCAGACGCTCAGCGCGTCGGCCACGCGCTGGAACGAGCCGCGGCCGTCTCCGCGCACGAGGACCGCGAGCTTGGGGTATTCGCTCCGAGCCGTCTCGAGCGCCCCCCGCAGCTCCTGATCGCTCGTCGCCTTGCCGTCGAGGAAGAGCTGCCCTGCGCGATCCACGTTCACTACGCGCCGCTGCGGCGGCGCCGTGAGGGCGCCGGCGTGCGCAACCGTGGGCACTTGCAGATCGAGCGTGCTCTCGGAGTCGGCGAATTGCGTGGCGACCATGAAGAAGATCACCAGCAGCAGCACGACGTCGATCATCGGCGTCAGGTTGAGCGCAGGCAGCTCATCGCGGGCGACTTTCAGCGGCACGGCCGTTGGACTCCTTTCTCGGGCGAGCGCGGTTAGGCCGCGGCTTCGCGGCGCGGGGCCTTGGGCTTGGCGGTCCGCTCGGGGACGATGCGGTCGGCGGCGATCAACTCCACCAACTGTTGCCCCAGCGCGTCGATCTCCATCACCAGCTTGTCGACCCGCCCCGTGAAGTACATGTACAGGCAGAGCGCGGGGATGGCCACGGTCAGCCCGGCGGCCGTCGTGAGCAGCGCGTGGCCGATGCCGGCGGCCAGCATCTCCGGCTTGCCCATGGCGTGCGACTGGGCGATGCCGTTGAAGGATTGGATCATGCCGAACACCGTGCCCATCAGGCCGAGCATGGGGCCGATCGTGTAGACGGCATTGAAGACGCGGAGGTACTTGCGGAGACCGTTCGACACACGTTCGCCAGCGTCGATGATGGCCTGCTCCACTTCCACGGCCGGCCGGCCCCACTTCTTGAGGGCCGCCACGAATACGGTCGAGGTCGGGCTGGGATTCTCTTGGCAGAGATCGATCGCCTGGTCGCGGTCGAGCTGGCCCTCGCGAATCTGCTGCAAGACGCGGCGGACGAACGGCCCGGGGATGACCCGCGACCGCCGCAGGCTCACCGTCCGTTCGAAGCAGAACACGAGCAGCACGAACGAACAAAAGAAGATGGGCAGCATGAGCGGCCCACCTTCGCTCATGATGTCGAACAGGTTGCGCGTGGCGATCGTCGGGTTGGCCGCGGCGGCGGCCGGGCCAGCCTCCTCTGCCACCACGACCGCCTCTTCGCCGCAGATGACCGCGGGCGAAGCGATGGCGAGCAGGAGGACGAACAACAGGCCGCTGCGCGTGATCATGGCTCGAAATCCGTTTCTGGCCCGGCGGGGCGTCTTGCGCTCGAAGGACGAGTTCATAGCTCTTCGGCTCCGCTCACTTTTTCTTGGCGGCCACCGCCGGTTCGAGCTCCGCCAAACGCTGCCGCGCTTCGTCGGCAAACGGCGGCTCCGCGTGTTTCTCGAGCAACTGGCGGTAGAGATCGACCGCTTGGCGGCGATCGCCGAGCAACTCCGAGCACTTGCCCGCCTGCAGGAGCGAGGCCGCTTGCCAGCGCGGATAGCCGTAGAGCGTTTGCCCGCGGAGATACTCGCGGATGGCCTGCCCGTAGTCCCCCTGGTGGAACCAGGTCTCGCCGATCATCCACTGGGCCATGGCGGCCGTTTCCGTCTTGGCGCCGCCGGGAACCGCTAACGCGTCGCGATAGGCCTCGCGGGCCGCGCGCAGCTCACCGAGGCTGGCCAAGCAGCGGCCGCGGAGGTAATCGACTTCCTGCTGTTGGCTATAGTTGGGATAGTCGCGGCGGATCGTGTCGACGATCGCGAGCGCCTCGCGCCATTGCTCCTGCTGGGCGCGAAGTTGTGCTCGCCGCAGCGGCACCGTCGCGCGCCAAGTGAGCTGTTCGTCGCGCGGCAGGGCGTCGAGGGCGTCGAACCGCGTTTGCGCATCGAGGTGGTCGTTCAGGCGATAGGCGGCTTCTGCCCGCCAGAACTCAGCCGTGGACGCCAGCGAGCCGGCCGCGTTCTCGTTCAGCAGTCGATCGAGGGCCGTCGCGGCCGAATTCCAGTCTTGCCGCTTGAGCGCCCTTTGCGCGGCCAGAAAGCGGGCGTGCGAGCGGAGTTCGTTTTCCGGCGGCAGTCGAGTGGCGAGTTGCTCGATGAACGGCTCTGCGGCGGCGCCGTCGCCGATGGCCGCAGAGTGCTTCGCCAAACGAAACGTGCTGTCGGGCCAGTAACGGCTCTCAGGGTATTCCCGATTCAAACGCGCGAACAATTCCAGCGCTTGGTCGGCGCGGCCCTGCTCTTGCTCGGTCCGCGCCCAGCCATACAAGGCAGCGTCAGCCTCGGCGGAGCGGGGGAACTCCTGCAGCAGCCGCTGGTACTTGGCCGTGGCGTCCTTGAACTGCCGCAGGCGGCCGTGCAGCCGGGCCGCCGCGAGCAATGCCCGCGCGGCAACGCCGTCGGCCGCCTTGTGATCCAGCAGCCGTTGATACTGATGCAACGCGGCGTCGGGCCGGTTCAGCCGCTCGAGCACTTGGGCCGCAATCAGTCCGGCCTCGGCCGACTCCGGCGCGGTGGGTTGCGTTTCGATCAACTGCTCGAAGCGTTCGAGCGCCGCTTCCCAATCTTGGCGTTCGTACAGGCAGCGGCCCGCGCCCCAGAGGCCCGCAGTCTGCATGCTCGGCGGCAAATCGTCGCCCGTGAGCGCTGCGAAGCAAGGCAGGGCCGCGAGCGGTTCGTGGGCGGCGAGCAACTCTTCCGCGAGAAGCAGCAGATTCCGTTGGACCGCCGGGTTCTCGCGCGCGGCGAACCAAGTTCGCCGCTGCAAGTCGAGCGCATCGGCTACGCGCCCACAGCGCACCCATTCGAGCGCCAGCCGGCCGGCCAGCACGGGTGAATCAGGCTGGGCCTTGATGGCCAGTTCCAGCAGCTCAGCGGCTTCGAGGTGGCGCTCGAGCGAGGCGAGCACGTCGGCCTTAGCCACGGCCAGCCGCTCGGCGAGCGCCGGGCTGCCATCGGTCTTGGCCGCCTCGAACTGGGCGAGCGCCCCGGCCTGATCGCCGCCAGCGGCGAGAGCTTGGGCAAGCAGCAGCCGCGTTTCCAGTTGGGCCGAAAGCGGGCCTGCTTCGGCCAGCGGCTCGAGCGTGCGGGCGGCGGCCTTGAAATCGCCCTGTCGAAGCTGGACGCGGGCAATCATCTGGCCCACCGCGACGCGGAGAGCGCTCGAGGCAAACCGCTCCTGATGCTCTTGGCCCAACCTCAGCACCGTGGCGTCGTCGTGCTTAGCTTGCGCCGCCCGCATCCGGCCCAACCACAGGTCGGGCGCCCAGCGGCCGAGCGGCGACGCTTCCAACCCCTCCACGAATTGCTCGTCGGCTTGCTCCACATCGCCGGCCGCCAGCAGGCAATCGCCTAGTTGCAGATGCACACCCGCAGCCAAACGATGGTTTTCGGCATCCGCCTCAGGCGCGATGCGCTCGAGCAGCTCACGGGCCGCTGCGCGGTCGCCACGGGCCTGGGCGGACAGCGCGAGCCCATATTCGGCTTCAATGCGGTGCGCCGGCAGCTCGCGCAGCGATTCGAAAAGGGGCTGGGCCTGCTCAGCGTCACCTGACTGGAAGAGCGACCAAGCCTGACCGAGCGTGGCCTTGGCACGTTGCTGGTCGTCGGTCGCGCGCTCGACGAGAGCCCCGAAGTCGGCTGCCGACTCGGCGAACTTGCCTTGCGCGTAGTGCGAGGCGGCCAACTCGAAGGCCGCCGGCCAAGCCGAGGTTGCCGCACTGGATTTCAGCAGCCTCTCGGCCGCGCCGTGGTCGCCTTGCTTGGCATGCAGTCGGGCGAGCGCCAAACGGCAGTCGGAGGCGCGAGGGCCCTCGGGAAACTTGCGGAGCGACGTCTCATACCGCTCGCGGGCCTGCGCCAAGTCGCCGCGGGTCTCGGCCAGATCGGCGAGGTACGGCCAGGCGAAGCCGGCCAGCGAATCGTCGGGGTGATCGGCTACGAATCTTGCGAGGGCCTCTTCGGCCAAAGCCGGCTGATGCGCAAGATAGGCCGCCTCTCCCAAGCGGAACTGGGCCTGCCCCGCGTAGCGGCCGCCGGCATCCTGCCTGAGCACCGCTTGATAGGCCGCGACCGCATCGGCGTATT
This sequence comes from Pirellulales bacterium, assembly GCA_046349955.1. Classification (GTDB taxonomy): domain Bacteria; phylum Planctomycetota; class Planctomycetia; order Pirellulales; family JBGAPH01; genus JBGAPH01. Next base: position 61,816 of record JAXMBI010000023.1, read on the forward strand.
GCCCGGCCTGCATGCGAGCTTCGGCCAGGAAGAAGCGGGCGAACGGCGCCCGCGCGTGCTTGGGTTGGGCCTCGAGCAGTTCGGCGAACTCAGTGCCGGCCAAATCCCAGCGCTGATGGCGGTAGTGCGCGGCGGCCACCGAGAACTGATCGTCCCCCGCGTCGGCGCTTGCTCCGCGCGGCGCCGCCAGCGTCAACGCCAAGGCCACCAAGCTGAGCGCTGCCGCGCGGGAAAGCTGCACTCCATCGACCGCGCGATTCAGCGGGGTCGCGGCCAAGGCGTTGCGTGACGCGTTCACGAAAGAACCTGCCGAGGGAGGGACTGCCACGATCAACAGCCAGCCAGACGTGCCGGCAGGCAGCCGCATCTCCCAGAGACGCGGCTGCCTTACACGGCTTATCGTCGTCAAAATCGGCGTTCCGCAATCACCCCGCAGGTTCGGAAAAGCCAAGGCTCGGCAGCTCATCGCCGCCAGGTCGCCCTAGCTTGCCCAGCTTAGTACTCGGCGCTCGGACCGCAGTCGACATCGCCCACCATGTGCAGGTGGTTGTGGTCGATGTACACGACCTCGCGGGCGTCTTCGTCGACCAGCGTGTGCGGGATCGGCCAGCCGTTGCGGGTGGTCTCGGTGAAGAACACCTCGCACTTGTAATGGGCATGGTGATGCTGGGCCGGGCCCACCATCGGGTAGAAGCGCGGCGGATCAATGTAGTCGGCGATCTTGACCTTAGTGATCCGCACGTTGTCGCGATTCTTGCCGCTCAGGAACGGCGTGCCCCCTTGGACGGGGCGGGCCTTTTCCAAGGCCCGCATCACTTCGTCGTCGCTCGGCGGATCGAGCGCCACGGTGGGGCCGCCGGCGGTGAGCGGGCCGAGGATGGGCACGCGCTCGTACCGCTCTTTGTTCCAGAAGCGGTCTTCCTTTTCTTTTTGGAAGTACGGGCTGACCGGAATCGGGTAGGCGAAGATGCCGAGACTGGGACCGAATTGGCCGCAGCCGGTGGTGAAGATCGGGAGCACGACGGCCGCCAGACAAGCGGCTAACCTGAGGCGGTGCGACATGAAACGGATCCCTCGACGATCGGGCCGCCGGGCGCAAACGCTCCCCGCGGACCCCGGGTGTTAGCTTGACACGGCCCCCTGGATGGGTCCTTCGGGCGGCCTCAGAACTAGTTATCGTGTCAAGCGGTAGCAGACTTGCGGTTATTTCCGGTCGTATCGGGAAAGCGGCGGGGAGCGGTTGCACGCATCGGGCTGGCGGCCGCCCGCCGGCTTGTGGGATCGGCGGCCGATCCCTAAAATGTTCGACACTTTGGCCGCTTGTCGTAACCACAAGCGGCAAAAGTACTTTTCATGCCTGCACGGGACATTTAGTTCGTTGCTGGCGGTCACTCGTCGCCTTAGAAAGTTTGGGAATGGTCGAGCGGAAACCGGTCTTTCCACACGTCATCGAGATGAACGTGCAGTTCGGCGAGCGGCTGGGCTGCAACGTGTACCTGGTCTACGACGGCCCGGAGTGGCTGATCATCGACATTGGGTTCGAGGACGCGGTCGACGACATCGTCGACATGATCCGCCAGCTCGACTTCCCGCTCTCCCACTGCAAGTCGATCGTCGCCACCCACGCCGACGTCGACCACATCCAAGGGCTGGCCAAGCTCAAGCAGATCCTCAAGTGCGAGGTCGTGGGGCATCCGCTGGCGGTCGAGCCGCTGGCCACCGGCGACCGAATCAAGACCTTCGCCGAGATCGCCGCCCAGGGCATTTCGATGCCCATGCCCCCCATCAAGCTCGACCGCACGATCGAGGAAGGCGACAAGCTGCACGTCGGCAACCTGGCCCTCGAGGTCTGGCACACGCCGGGTCACACCGACAGCCAACTCTCGTTCCGCCTGGGCGAGTTGCTCTTGAGCGGAGACAACATCTACCGCGACGGCGCGGTGGGCGCCATCGACGCCCATCACGGCAGCGACATCCCGTCGTTCATCAAATCGCTCCAGCGGATCCGCGCGAGCAACTGCCGCTGGCTGCTCCCCAGCCACGGCCCCATCTTCCGCAAAGACGACGACCTGCTCGACAAAGCCATCACCCGCCTCGACGGCTACCAACACATGGCCGACTTCGGCACCTGCGCGGTCGACTGGCCGCTGCTCGACCAGTGGGACGAAGAACTGGCGCAGGGGAAGCTGCCGGGTTAGCGCTCTAGCGCTCGCAGGTCAGCAGCGAATTTTAGAACCCTCTCCCCGTGGGAGAGGGCAGGGTGAGGGTCGGTAGCTTTAGCGCCAAGAGTGCTCGTCACAGCCTTTTTGTCGAGTCCGGTTCACCTAGTAAACGGCTCAGCGAGCCGCCGGCTTCACGCCGGCGGGCCCCGGTGACGAACTCGTTCAGTGTGGAAGCTGCGATCACTCCCAACGTGCCGCGGGAACGGTTCGTGAATCGATCACGGCTCGCGGCGCCTGAGCCCCGATTCCCTCGTCGCGCGGCACGGCGGGGGTAAACCCCGCCGCTCGCCGACCCGAACTCTTAGCTGTGACGCGGCACTAATGGTATGAGGGGCGCCTACGGTACCACCGCGCGCAGCGTTGCCCGATTCCGATAGACTCCCGCCGCGTGCCCCACGCTGTCCCAGCCGCGGCCGATGCTCGTCGCTGACAGCGTCACCCAGATCGCGGCCGGCGACTCTGGCGTGTCGCCGAGGCGGATGAACTCGAGCGCGTTCACCGGCAGGCCCCAGCCGGCGGTGGGGGAGAGTTGCTGCCCGGCTTGCGCGGTGAAGTCCGCCAGCGTGAACTCGGCGACGGGGCGGCCGTCGTCGCAGAGTGTGATCGAGAGCGGCGCGCCGCGCTCGAGGGGGCCTTCGGCCAACGTGGCGAAGGACCCCTTCTCCCCTGATCGCGCTTCTACGATTCGAAGCACATCCCCCTGCATCCACACGGCGGCCCGCGCCGGCCTGCCTGCGGGGTAGTCGGCTGGGAGCACTTCGATTTCGGTGTCGGGGCACGGAGAGAACCGCAGGCCGAGCCGCTGGTGCCCGCGGACGTGGAGTTCGCAGAAGGCGTTCAGGTGCGAGTAAACCGGCGCGTCGAGCTGCGTGAAGGCCTCCACCTCGACGCCCTGGTCGAGCGGCCGCACGATCAAGGTCTGGGCGAGGGGCGTTTGATAGGCCGCCGCGATCTCGTGTTCGTCTGCCCGCAGGGCGGCGAGCGCCCGGTTGGGGCCGAGCGCGATCGGCCGCGGCGCGAGGATCGTCCAGCAGCGGTCAGGCGAGATGCTTTCGAACCACAGGAGGGGCGCGAGCTCGAGGTGCAGCGGCCCCGCCGTTCCCAACACCGCGCCATCGGAGGGACGGACCGACCAGCCGCCCGGCAATTCGAGTCGGCCCGGCGGCCGGGCGACATCGACCTCGCCGACCACTTCAGGCGGCGGCATGTTGAGCGGCCGAGTGTCGGGCTCAGGACCGCGCTGCGCAATCACAGCGCCCCCACCCGCGGCAGCCGCCAGCAAGCCCATGGCGATCGCTGCCACTCGCCCCAGCCGGCGCGGCTCGGTCGAATAGACCCACAGGACCTGAAGCCCCAACACCGCGAGCGACCCCGGCAGCCAAAAGCGCCGCGAGCTGAGCGGAAAACAACTGGCGGCGGCAACTAGGGCCGCAGCGGTTCCGATCGGCAGCGCCAAGAGCACGCCCTGGGCGAGCGCCGCCCGGCCGTTCTCGATCGCGTAGCTCCCCAAGCCCGCCAGCCCCACGAACACCCACGGCAGCACTTGATTCACCCAGAACCGCGGGTGCTCCGGCGGGAACCCGTGCGGCATGTTCCACCACCACACGAGCGAACCCGCAGCCAGCCCGGCGAGCAACACCTGCCAAACGAGCGCGAAACGCACGGGACGGACTGAGGTCGGCGTGCGGTTCTGGAAAAATTGCATGTAGACAGACCTCTTGTCGCCGACATCTGCTCTAAGCGCGGCGGCTTCTCAAACCCAGGCACACGATCAGGCCGCCCAGCGCGGCCAGCATGGCCGAGTCTGGCTCTGGCACGGCCGCGGCCGTACCGCCGAAGTTGCTCTTGAGAATGCCGAAGTCGGTCAGATTGATCTGACCATCCATGTTCGAGTCCCCAGCCGCGAAGCCCGCGGCCGATTCGCCGAAGTGTTGCTTGAGCGTGCCGAAGTCCGAGAGATCGACCTTGCCGCTCGAATCGAAGTCCCCCGGCAACAAGAGCGTGATGACGAGCTTCGCGTCGGGGGAGAAGGAGTCGTTGTTGAACTTCAGGTTGCTGTTCAAATCGAGGTCCAGCGGGGTCCCGTCGAGCAGCGTGGCCTGCAGCGCGACGTCGCGATCGGGCACCGTGTAGGGCACTCCCAGCGCGAGGCCGCTCATCTTCTGGCCTCCCAGCAAGAACTCGGAGCCGAAGAGGTGGGTCTCGCTTTGAGCCCCCGCGATCACGGCGCCGGTCAACGAGCCGCCGACGATCGTGGCGGTGGAAGATTGAATGACGCGACCGCTCACTGCGCCACTCGACACGAACAGATCACTTCCCGCATGCATCACGATCGCGTGTTCGCCGAAGCTGCCCAAAATGCTGCCGCCGGTCAGCTTCAGGCTGGCGCCGTCAAATAACTCGACGCTCCCGACGCTGCCGCCCGACACAGAGAGTTCGCTCCGCTGCACGTCCACGCCGAAGCCCACGGAGCCTCCAGAAACGCCCACCTTAGTGCCTTCGAGGGCGGCAAAGCCTTGAACCGCGCCGCCTGCGATCGCGATGCTCGCGCCCACCGCCTCGACCCGCGCGTGGACCTCTCCTTCGCTGACGGCTAGAGAACTGCCCCGACCGGCGTTGAACGTTCCGTTGTAGTCGCCAAGAACGCCCCCCGCGCCCACGGTGATGGCCTGTCCTGCGCGAATGCCGAGGGGAGCTGTGTCTCCCGGCAGATTGATCGTAGCGGGGCCGACCGCGGCCACCTGGGCGGCATGCAGGGTAAGCGCGCCGTCGCGAATGAAGTCCAGGTTCTCGCGAGTCAGCGCGAAGGGAGTGCCATCGGCCAGCGTGCCGCTCACCACGCCATTTGCCGGGATATTGACGGCGAGCGTCTTACCGGGTGTTTCGAGATCGGCGATCAGTACGCCGTTCAGGCGGAACTCTCCGCCGAAGACGTTGAGCGAGCCTTCCGCCATAGCGTCTACGTTTTGGCCCATGCTGCCGCCAGAGATGTTCACCGTTGCGCCAGGCCCGACACTGAAAAATGCGCCCACGGACCCGCCGGTCACGTTGACCACGCTCCCAGACAGGGCCCGAAAACCGGTGCCGACGCTCCCGCCCGAAAGGTTGACCTGCACATTCTTACCGGCGTCGAAGAACGCGCCGACCGTGCCCCCCGAAATGTCGACGGTCGAGCCGACCTCCGCGGCGAAATCGTCGCGCACCTGGCCGCCGTGGATTTCGACCTTTGCGCCGATCGCGGCGGAACCGGCGCCGAGCTGGCCGCCGTTCATGATCACCGTGCTCCCGCGGCCAGCCCGAAACAAGTCGCCGACCACGCCCCCATTGTCCAGGATCAGCGTCTGGCCGTCGCGAATGCTCCGCGGGTCGGCCTCGGGGGGGACGTGGATCGTGCCAGGCAGACTCGGCGGCACGGCCTCGGGGTGCAAGGAAAGGGTTTGGTTGGCGATCTGGTCGTCGAGCGGGTCGCCGAGCATGAAGGGGGTCCCGTCGGCCAGCACCCCGCTGAGGATGCTGCCGACAGGGATGTCGATCTTCTGGCCCGTGGCTGCGAGCGGCTGATCATCGAGAAAGAAGTCGCCGCCGAAGATCCGCACGTCGCTCTTGGCGAACGTGTCGAAGTCGTAGTCGAAGATGCCGCCGTGATACGAGGCGAGCGCGCCGAAGTTATGGTCGATGCCTCCCAGCGAGTTCGCGCCGCCGATCAATCCGCCGATCATGGTGAACACGGCGCCGTTGTTGATCTCGGCCTCGCCCCTGATGACGCCCCCCGACATATCGACGGTGACGTTCGCGCTCGAGCCATCCGTGTCGCCGGCGTGGAAGTAATAGCCGATCGTCCCTCCCGTGATCAGCCCTTCGCTGTTGCTGAGCACGTGAAAGTCGTTGCCGACCTTTCCGCCCGACATGTTGAGCGTCGCGCCGACGGCATGGAAGTCGTTGCCGACTTCGCCCCCCGAGATGCTCACGGCGCTGCCGACGGCCTGAAGTTGGTTGCCCACGCGACCTCCCGAAACGCTGAGCGCGCTGTTCTGGCCGGCGATCATCCCCTGGCCGATCTGCCCCGCCGAGAGGTTGACGCGGCCCCCTTCGTTGGCGTGCAATTCGTCGTCGACCAGGCCGCCCAGCACGTTGAGTTCGGCGTCTTTGCTTCCGCCGCTGGGGCTGCCAACTTCGAACGAGCGGCCGATCGTGCCACCGCCGAAGAGATTCACTTGCGTGCCGCCGCCCATCGCCTGGTCGTCGCCGATGTTGGGTTCAGGCGGAATATTCACCACCGAGCCGAATTGTGCCCAAGCCGGGTTAGTCTGAGACCCGATCACCAGGGCCAGGGCACAAACGCGCAGAGGCCAGAATGAGCGAACAGTGGGGCGAATCATGTTGCGGCTCACAGGGAAGGACGTCGGGAATCCGTGGCGGCAGTATAGATACGGGCCGTTGTCGACTCAACGTTTTGCCCGGCGTCGCGTCAGATCGGCACGAAATCATGCCACTCGAAGCCGTCTTCGAGTGTCGGCCGAGGGGCAAACTCTAAATGCACGATGCGGCGGCGCCCTGCGTCCTCGGCCGATTGGCTGCTCGCGTGCAGCAGCAGCGGCCGCATGAGCAGCACGCTGCCGGCAGGGCAGTGCAGTTCGGTCTGCTCGCCGGCGCAGTCGCCAGGCTCGGCCAGCGTTTGGTGCGATCCTGCAATGACTCGCAGGGGGCCGTTCGCGCGAGTCATCGCATCAAGATGAATCCGCGCCGTGAGCATTTGCTCGAGGAGGTCGGGCGGGGCTTGCACGTGGGGCGTGCCGGCCTTGACGGTTGGCTTGTGGAAGCGTTGCGATTCGACATGCCGACGCACGGCGATCGTTTGGTCGCGATGCCAGGGGAGACTCCAACTCGCTCCCGGAGGCTTATCGAAGAAGAGTCCGCGGACCAAACCGGCTTGCGGACCCAACGTTTGGCGCAGCGCGGCGTTTAGCGGCGGCCATTCGGCGAGTCGCAGCACCTGCGGCCACACACGGAGCAGATTCCGCGCGCCGTAGGCGGCGCCGCGGCCGCTGGTGAGGACCGAGTCGGCTGCGGCGGCCGCGGCCAGCGCGGCCTCGCAGTCGTCGGCAGCCGCGGCGGTCTCGCGCGTCGAGAGCGTTGCAGGCAAGAAGCACCAGCCGGCTTCGGCCAACTGCACCTGCCAGGCACGATCGGTCGCCGTCATGACTCTTTGAACTGGTGGGAACTGCCAATCAAGTTCGCACGCCACGAGTTTACCACGCACTGGCCGTTGTCGGGCGGCGTGGCGTTTTGGTATTCTCGCTCGCGGCTGGAGGATCAAGTTTGGTCGAGTGGCGGCCGGTTGATGGGCGAGTCCTTTGCGCGCCGATTCCTTCCTTCGAATCCCTGTGAGAACGTGATGATGAGCATGAACGTCGTTACGGCTCGGTCTTGCCGCCTGGTCCTGCTGGCCGCCTTGGCTTGGGGCGCCTGGCAAACGCTGGGCGCCGCTCAAGAGGCCAACGTCCTCCAGGGAACTCCGCCGGTGGCGGAAACGCCGGCCGGCGCGCCGCGCCAGATTGACCGCGGCGACAACGCTTGGATGCTCACCTCGTCGGCCTTGGTGCTGCTGATGACGGCGCCCGGCCTGGCCATGTTCTACGGCGGTCTGGTGCGCCGCAAGAACGTGCTCAGCGTCCTCATGCAGTGTGTCTTTTTGATGGGGCTGATGACCTGCATTTGGTACGTCTACGGCTACACCTTGGCGTTCGGCGGCGATGCTGCCTGGATCGGCGACTTTCGCCACCTCTTCCTTCGCGGGGTCCAGGCCGAATGGAAGGACGGCGCCTCGGTCATTCCTCCCCACCCCGAGTTGCCGATTCCCTGGCTCACGCACATGCTCTTCCAAGGCATGTTCTTCATCATCACCCCGGCCCTGATCTGCGGGGCCTTCGCCGAGCGGATGAAGTTCAGCACGATGGTGGTGTTCAGCATTCTCTGGGGCACGCTGGTGTACTGCCCCCTGTGCCATTGGGTGTGGGGGAAGGGGATCTTGATGTACGGCGTCGGCCACGCCAAGCAGTATTGCGCCGGGGGAGCGCTCGACTTCGCCGGCGGCACGGTGGTGCACATCAGCTCGGGCATTTCGGCGCTGATTTGCGCGCTGGTGCTCGGCCGCCGGCTCGGCTACGGCTCGGAGCCGATGCCGCCGCACAACCTGACCTACACGGTGCTGGGCGCGGGGCTGCTGTGGGTAGGCTGGTTCGGCTTCAACGCCGGCAGCGCGCTGGCGGCCGACGGCATCGCCGCCAGCGCTTTTGCCGCGACCCATATTTCGGCTGCAGCCGGCGCCGTCTCCTGGGCCACTTATGAATGGATCACCCGCGGCAAAGCGACGGTCCTGGGCGCGTCGTCGGGCGCGGTGGCCGGCTTGGTGTGCATCACGCCGGCGGCGGGCTTCGTGCTGCCGATGCCGGCCTTGGCGATGGGGGCAATCGCCGGCGTGGTCTGCGCGCTCTCCTGCTCGAAGCTCAAGACTTCGCTGGGCTACGACGACTCGCTCGACGCCTTTGGAGTCCACGGCGTGGGAGGCACGCTGGGCGCCATCCTGACGGGCGTGTTTGCCACCCGCGCGGTCTGGGACATCGGCAAGGGGGCGCCCTTGGGCTTGATCGAAGGGGGCGGCGTGATCAAGGCGCAAGTGATCGCCACGCTGATCACGCTGGTCTTCGCCGCCGTGGTGACGTTCGTGCTGCTCAAGATCCTCGATGCCACGATGGGCCTGCGCGTTTCGCAACAAGAGGAACTGCAGGGCCTCGACCTGAGCGCCCACGGCGAAGAGGGCTACATCTTTATGTAGGCCACTTGCGGCAACTGGCTTGGGCCTTGGCGGAAGGACGCATTCCCCTCCGCCAAGGCCGCTTTCTTGCGCGGGCGCTCTTGCATCTTGATCGATGCGCAAGTCGCTGCGGGCCTGTCGATATCGACCTTGTCCGCGAGGGGTTTTCCGCGTAAGGTTGGGAAGTCGGTTGCGTTTTCGCTGCGAACTTTCGCCCCAGTCGCCGTGCTCTCAAGCCGGCCGGAAAGGACGTCGCCCTGCCCCCACACCGCCTGCGTTCACATTGCTCGGAACCATTGTGACGGCGATCGGAATCTCATGGTGTGGTTGTGTGTCTTGGTGCGGTTGGTCGCCAATCCGCTCTCGTACGTCTATCAGAAGCTGCTGACGCAACAGGCCGCGGCGCCCCCCTTCGTGGTCGGCGTGACCTACGGCCTGTTGGCCGCAGTCAGTTTGCCGGTGCTGCTCACCAGTCCACCGCCCGCCTCGGCCTCGTTCTGGCTGAACATGGCCGCCTGCGCCGTCCTCGCGGTTACGGCCAACGAGATGCTCGTGCAGGCGATCCGTCTCTCGGATCTCTCGCTGCTGGGGCCCGTGAGCGCCTACAAATCGGTCGTCAGCCTGCTGCCGGGCATCGTGCTGCTGCATGAGCTGCCGGGGCCCTGGGCGCTGGCCGGCATCGGGCTGATCGTGGCCGGGAGCTACCTGCTCGTTGATCGGCGAAAACGCGCAACCGGCCGCGCGGGCTGGGGTTTGCTGCGCAACCGGGGCGTGCAGTTCCGGCTGGGGGCGCTGGCGCTGTCGGCGATCGAAGCGATCTTTTTGAAGAAGGCGCTGCTCCATTCGACGCCCCTGACGACGCTGGCTGTCTGGTCGACTTTAGGCTTCCTGCTCTCGCTCCCCTCGTTGTTCGTGCGCCGCGGCGCGGCGGACGGAGGGCAATTTCAGATTCTGCGTACGAACGGGTTTTCCTACTCGTGCCTGGCGCTGGCGACGGGACTCATGCAGTTGGCCACACTCGTGGTTCTCACCGGTTTTCACGTGGCCGCGGCGCTCGCCCTGTTTCAAACGTCGACGTTGCTGACCGTGGTCATGGGCGCCAAGATCTTCCATGAGCCCGATTTTTGGCCGCGTTTTTGCGGCTCAATCGTGATGGTGGCCGGGGCGGCACTGGTGGTGTTGACGCGCTGAGGCCGACGTTGCGCGTCTTGTCGGCGGTTGTCGGCCGGCTTACGCCGGGCCGCTCGCCGGAGCGGTCATGTGCTCCGCGGCATTGCAGTGCGCCGCGCCGGGGGCTACGTTGACGATCGCCCGCCCCGCCGCTTCCCGCCTGGTCTCGCCCCGTCCTCGCCAATCTCGAAAAAGGGCCCCTGCAATGTCTCGCCGACATGGTTTCACCCTCGTCGAGCTGCTCGTCGTCATTGCGATCATCGGCATCCTCATTGCGTTGTTGCTCCCGGCGGTGCAGGCCGCCCGCGAGGCGGCGCGGCGGATGCAGTGCGTCAACAATCTCAAGCAACTGGGGCTGGCGATGCACCTGTATCACGACAACCAGAAGCGCCTACCCTACGGCGTGATCGATTGCTGCACGCCCCCAGGCGGCACTTGGGTGGTGTTGCTGCTGCCGCACTTGGAGCAGCAGAACTTGCGCGGGCAGTTTGACCTGAGCAAGAAGATGACCGATCCGATTCACAAAACGCCGATCACGATTCCGCTGCCGGTGCTGATCTGTCCGAGCGACGGGCGAGCCAGCGACTCGGTGCTCGACAATCGCTTTTCTCATAACGCGCCGCGGATGATCGGCCTCTGGTATCCCGTGTCGATGGGGCCAACGCAGCCCGACGAATGCCCCTTCTGCCCGAATCCCAATCCCAGCCCCGACAACTGGTGCTGTCAAGGCAGCAACTACGGCACCAATCCGCCGGGCAACGGCGTCGGCATGTTTGCCCGGCACGCACTGCCCGTCGTGCGATTTGCCGATGTCACCGACGGCCTCTCGAACACGATTTCCAACGGCGAAACCTTGCCCCGGCACTGCATGTTCAACGGCGCTTACGCGACGAATTTTCCCGTGTACCCAACGAACATTCCCCTCAACACCATGGAGGAGGACAACGGAGTGCCCGGCGTGTGGTTTCGCACTTGTGGTTTCAAGAGCCAGCATCCCGGCGGCGGGAACTTCCTCATGGGGGACGGCAGCGTTCATTTCTTCGCCGAGACGATCGACTTCCGCTTGTACAACAACCTCGGCACCCGCGAAGGAAACGAGGTGGCGAGTGCGCCGTGATCGTACGGAGCGGAGCAGCGGGGCCGCGTGGGGCGTACGGCTCTTGGCGGCCTCGGCGGCATTGACCCTCGCGGCTGGCGGTTGCGGCGGCGGCCGACCGCAGACCGTGCCGGTAAGCGGCAAGGTGACGGTGGCCGGCAAAGCGCCACCGGCCGGCGGCGCGGTGTGGTTTACGCCCGAAGAAGCAGCGTCTGGCTTTCCCATGCGGCCTGGGATCGGCGATTTCGCGGCCGACGGCGCGTATCAGGCGAAAACGTTCGCCCCCGGAGACGGCCTGCTGCCCGGCCGCTACAAGCTGCGGATCGACTGTTGGAAAACACCTCCCAACATGGAAGGCAAGCCGAAGCAAAGCTACTTGCCGGCCAAGTACCTGAATCCGCAGCAGAGCGGTCTGGAGTTGAACGTCCAGCCGGGCGCCGATCCGATCACCTTCGACATCGACATTCCTAAAGCAGCGCAGTGAATCGCCAGCGGCCGACCGGTGCGGCGTCACAGCCAAGAGTTCGGGTCGGCGAGCGGCGGGGTTTACCCCCGCCGTGCCGCGCGACGAGGGAATCGGGCGCTCAGACGCCGCGAGCCGAGACCGATTCACGAGCCGTTTCCGCGGCGCCTCGAGAGTGTTCGCAGCTTCCACTCGGAACGCGTTTGTCGCCGGGGTCCGCCGGCGTGAAGCCGGCGGCTCGCTGAACCGTTTGCTCCTCGGTCATCCGGACCCGAAAAACAAGCTGTGACAGAGCGCTAGCCCAGCAGCCAGCGGGCGAGGCCGAAGTAGAGCAGCAGGGTCAGCATATCGGCCGTGGCCAGTGCGATTGGGCCGGCGGCCACTTGCGGATCGCGGTCGAACCAGCGGAGCGTGGCCGGCATCGCCAAGCCCAGCACGGCCGCGCCCGTCACGCCGCCGGAAATTCCCAGCAGCAGGCTCGCGGCCAGCCGGGCGTTGCCCATCCAGACGAGCGCGACCAGGGCCACGATGGCGCTCGTGCCCAAGCCCAGGAGCGCGCCGACGACTCCTTCCCGCCGCAGCCAAAGGCCGATCTCGGCGCCGGTGGGCTGGCGGCCACGCATGAGTTGCAGCGCCAGGCTCACCGATTGAATGCTCACGCTCTCGGCCAACGACAGCGTGACCGGTACGAAGAGCGCGAGCGCCACCGTGCGCTGCAGATCGGCCTCGAACAGGCTGGTGATCACCGCGGCGACCAGGCCGCCGGCGATATTGCACAACAACCAGGGAAACCGCGAGCGGAACGCCGCGGCCGGGTTGCCTGCCTTGTTGGCGGCCATCTGCACGCCGAGGAGTTGGAACAAGTCGTCATTCCGCTCCCAGCGCTCCATCTCGCCGATTTCCTTGGTGTAGATCTCGACGTCGATCGTGCCGACCAGCCGCTGCTCGTCGTCGACCACGGGAAAGGCCAACAGGCGATGGAGGATGAAGTGCTCGCAGGCCTGGGCCACCGTGCAGTGGAGCGACATCGAGATGACCGGATGGATCATCACGTCTGCCAGCCGGGCTTCGAACTCGTTGAGCAGCAGCCGCCGCGTGGGAACGACCCCGAGCAGCTTGCCATCGGCGTCGAGCACGTAGAAGTAGATAATGCGGCTCGCCGGGCGTTGGCGGCGGATCTCGAGCAAGGCCTCGCCCACCGTGAGTTCGGGGCGCAGCCGCACGAAGTCGCGGTTGATGTGCCGCTCGATCGGGTCGGTCAGCTCGATGGCGTTTTTTTGCATGCGGCCGGCTTGCGCCTCAGGGGGTAGAAGGCGTGCCGCCGCAGTGTAGGAGTGCCGTTCCACCGCGCCTACCGGCGATCTCGCGGGCCGAGCAGTTCGGCAGCGCCGCGAGCAGCGCAAGAAAAGGCTCTGCCGGCCAAAGGAGCTGACCGGCAGAGCCCGAAAGGAGAGGTAGCCGCCTTAGATCGAGGTTGCTGAACTACGATGCCTGCGGGGAGCAGCGGCCGCCTGAGGACCTTCTAGCAGCCTGCGCGGCGCTTCGCAACCCCCGCGAATGGTGCATTTCAACCGGGGTGTTCTCGCTTCGCGCTCACACCTCGGCCGGCGTCAGCGCGAGTTGCCGCAGGGCGTCGAGATGCGCGGCGACTTCGTCGCCTGAGACCTCGCGCCAGCCCGCCAACTTGTGCCTGAGGATGGCCAGCTTCAGCCCTTCGATCGCCTGCTCGAGGTCATCGGGCAGCGAAGGCAGGTGCGCAAAGGGGCGGACCACCGGTGGCGCTCCGTTGGCGTCTCCCGTATCAGCGTAGCCATCCGTCGAGTCATCGTCGGATTCGGCGGAGGCTTCCGCGTCGTCTTCGTCGTCCTCGACCGCAGGATCGAAGGCTTCGGCGAACGGGGCCTCGAGATGCCGGGCCTGGGTATCCGCTTCGCCGGCGTCAGCGTCGTACTCTTCCGGCGAGACCTCGTCGCTCGGCTCGGCCACCTGGCCGAGCGATTCGGCCCGCTGCGCGCGCATTTGAGAGATCGACCAGCGGCTCTGCACGGCCCCTTCGAGCCACAGTTCGGCGTCGTCCCAGTCGAGCGCCGCCTGGAAGTGGCTCCAGAAGAGCCCCTGGTAGGTTTCGCGCACTTCGCCGAACCGCTCCCACACCCGCCGCAGCCGGCCCACGTGCTGCGGCGAGACGTTGCCGACCTGCCGGCTCCAAGCCTCGTCGGAGTATTCGCCGGCGGTAGCGCCGCGCTCGACGAGCTCGGCCCTCCAATCGGCAAGGATCTTGCCTTTTTCCCAGTTGGTCGTGCTTACCAGGCGTTGCCAACGCCCCAGATAGACCGCGGTCTCTTCGCTAGCCACGCTCGCGACGACGTCTTCCATGGAGTTCCTGTTCCTCATGACATTTGCGGCCTGCTTCGCTGCAGGCGTTCATCGGAGCGGCGAATTCTAGCACGCCGTCTGCGGGAGTCGCGCTTGGTGCGCGGCGGATCTACAAATGCGCCGCGGTTGCTGCGCACAACTACAAGCGAGCCGTCGGGTTTTGCGTTGCGACTACACTGAGCGCAGCGTTATATCGTTGGGGAAAAGCTGTTGGTCACGCGTCGCGGCGTCGGTTCCCCGAGTGCGTGGCTTGCGCGCGTCTCCAGAGGTCGGCGCCGCCCGCTCTGATGCGGCAAACTTTGCGGTCCGCCAGCCCTCTGCTCCCCCTCCGCTGGCAAACAGCCGCGGTTCCCGGGGCGCATCGCCAGGCCAGGCCCAAACGGATATCATGGGGCATCCATGATCCGGCCTCGCAGCGCCCTGTCTCGGGCCTTCCGACGGATCTGCACCCTTCCCTCCGATTCCGAAAGCGATCCCGATGCCTCGTGCCCGCGCCCGTCACATTCTCGTCGCCACCCAAGACGCCTGCCAGAAGCTGAAAGACGAGATCGCCGGCGGCGGCGACTTCGCCGCCCTGGCCAAGAAGCACTCCTCCTGCCCCTCCGGCAAGCAGGGGGGCGAGCTCGGCGAATTCAGCCCTGGGCAGATGGTGCCTGAGTTCGACAAAGTCGTGTTCAGCGCTCCGGTGGGACAAGTGCAGGGCCCCGTCAAGACTCAGTTCGGCTACCACCTGGTCGAAGTCACCAGCCGGACCTAGGATTTCGCGAGTCGGTTCTTCGAAGGAGTGAAGCGGATGACCGAGGTGCAACGTGCGGGGGCCCCAGCGCAATCGCCTCCACGCCGCAGGCGGGTGATCTTCCCTTGGGTTGTGATCGCGCTGGCGATCATCGCCATTCTGGCAGGCCAGTGGCTGCTGCGCGATGGGGTGGAGAGCGGGCTGGGCAACATCGTCAGCATGCTCGGCGCCTTCTTGGGCGCAGTGCTGCTGTTTGGCTGGGCCGTAGTCCGCGGTCCTTGGCCCGGGCGGACGCGCCTCACGTTGCTGGCCGGCGGCTTGGCCGCGGCTGTGTTGATGGGGGTCTGCGTTCGAATCGAAGGCTTCTCGGGCGCGATGCTGCCGCGGTTCGGGCTGCGCTGGTCGACGCCGGCCGATCGGCAACTCGCTGAGTCTGCACCGCCCGCCGAAACGCAAGCTGCGGCGCCGTTTCCGCCCGTCTCTGCCCTCGACTACCCGCGCTTCCTCGGCCCCCAGGGTCGGGCGGAAGTCGAGGGGGTGCGGCTGGCGCGCGATTGGTCGGCCAATCCGCCGAAACTCCTCTGGAAGCAACCCATCGGGGCGGGCTGGTCAGCGTTCTCGACCGTGGGGGACTTCGCGGTCACGCAGGAGCAGCGCGGCGATCAGGAACTGGTCACGTGCTACGACGTGAAGACCGGCAAGCTCCTCTGGTCACACGCCGACCCGGCGCGGTTCGACGAATTCCTCGGCGGCCTGGGGCCGCGGGCGACGCCGACGATCGGCGAAGGGCGCATCTACGCCCAGGGCGCGACCGGCTTGCTCAACTGCCTCGACGGCGCGACCGGCAAGGTCCTCTGGTCGAAGGACATTTTGGCAGACAACGGCGCGCCCAACGTGCAGTGGGGCAAGAGCGGCTCGCCGCTCGTGACCGAAAAGCTCGTCATCGTGAGCGCCGGTGGCAACAATGGCCGCTCGCTGGTGGCCTACGACAAGCTCACGGGCGAGCGCGTGTGGAGCGGTGGGAACGAGCTCTCCGCCTACGCCTCGCCGGTCGAAGCCACGCTGGCCGGCGTGCGACAAATCCTGATCGTCAACGAGACGCATGTGGCCGGGCACGACGCCGAGAGCGGCAAGTTGCTCTGGGAGTTTTCCTGGCCGGGGCAGAGCAACGGCGCCGCGAACACCTCGCAGCCCGTGGCGCTCCCGGGCGACCGCGTGTTCATCTCGAAGGGCTACGGCGTCGGCGCCACGGTCTTCACCGTTCGCAGAGGTGCGGATGGCCAATGGTCGACCGAGGACCAGTGGGGCGGAGCGAAACGCGTGATGAAAACCAAGTTCGCCAACATCGTCCTCCGCGATGGCCTCGCCTACGGCCTCGACGATGGCATTCTCGAATGCCTGGACCTGGAAGCTGGCAAAGTCCGCTGGAAGAAAGGCCGCTACAACCACGGCCAGGTGATGCGGGTGGGCGATCTGCTGCTCGTGCAGTCCGAAGAGGGGCACGTCGCCTTGGTCGAGGCCACCCCCGAGGAGTATCGCGAGTTGGGCAGCTTTCCTGCCGTGGAAGGCAAATGCTGGAACAACCTAGCGCTCGCCGGCGGCCGCTATCTGCTGGTTCGCAGCGGGGAGCAGGCCGCTTGCTTCGAACTGCCGCTCGAACGCTAGCTGGCCAGCCCGCTCGCCGAGCCGTCGGCGCGGCGGTCCGCGGGAGGGGGATGGCGGGTTTTGCCGGGGGCGATTAGTCTGTTTGTAGGCATTATGCCGTTGGCATGGCATTTGTAGCTGTTTGGGTTGCTGGGAACTAACCTCAGCCCTCACAAGGAGCAATTGCCATGAAACCTTCTGGCGCGAAGCAGCACGATTCCCTTACTCACTCTCCGGACAAGGTCGACACGACCGAGGCGATTCGCGAGCGGTTGCAGCTTCATCCGCATGCCAACGCGCAAGAGATTGCCGGCATGCTCGAGCTCGACGGCGTGGGCGTAACCGCTGAAGACGTGGAGCGCGTGCGCAGCGAGCTCGGCTCGCGTTAACGGTCGCGCGGCCGCCTTGGGCCGGGGGATAGGCGAGAATACCCGCATGTCGGCCAGTTCCTCGGGCGCCGCACCGAAGTTGGTTTATCTGACGACGATCGCACCGTCGGCCAAGAACTTTCTGCGGGGGCAGCTCGCCTACATGGCCAAGGCCGGGTTCGACGTCCACGTGATCGCCTCGCCGGGGCCCGATCTGGCGTGGATTGCCGAGCACGAGGGGGTCGGAGTGCTGGCGTCGCCGATGGAGCGCGACATTCGGCCGGCAGCCGATCTCAAGTCGCTTGCACGCCTCATTGGGCAACTCCGGCGGCTCAAGCCAACCGTGGTCAACGCCGGCACCACGAAAGGGGGCATGTTGGGCATGATCGCGGCGCGGTTGGCGGGCGTGCCCGTGCGGATCTATACACTGCATGGGCTCCGGCTCGAAACGACTCGGGGATGGAAGCGACGGATGCTCGGATGGACCGAGCGACTCGCGGCGGGTTGCGCGCACCGCGTGGTATGCGTGAGTCCGAGCCTGGCCCGCGTCTATGTGGAGCATGGCTTTGCTCCGGCCCACAAGGTGAACGTAATGGGCCAAGGCACCGTGAATGGCATTCAGGCCCAGCGCTTTCTGCCGACCGATGCGCGCCGTGCGGAGGCCAATCGCCTGCGGGGCGAACTCGGTTTGCCGGAAGGTGCGCCCGTGGTGGGGTATGTCGGTCGTCTGGTGCGCGACAAGGGAACCGCCGATCTGTATGCGGCCTTCCAGCAAGTGCGCGAACAGTTTCCAGACGCGCGGCTGTTGATCGTGGGCGATTTCGAATCAGGCGACGCCCTGCCGGCCGACGTGGCCGCGGCGCTGCGCGGCGATCCGGCCGTCACGATCACCGGCATGGTGCCTGACCCCGCTGCTTACTATCTGCTGATGGACGTATTCGCCTTTCCCAGTCGCCGCGAAGGCTTCGGCCTGGCGGCGCTCGAAGCGGCGACGGCCGGCAAGCCGGTCGTGGCTTGCCGGGCCACCGGAGTAATCGACGCCGTGGTCGACGGCGCGACCGGCACGCTCGTCGAGCAAGGCGCCGTGGAGCCATTGGCCCGCGCGCTGCTGCGCTATTTGCAAGACCCGCAACTCGCCGCCCGTCACGGCCAGGCGGGGCAGCAGCGCGTGCTGCGCGAATTCACGCCGGAACGGATCTGGGAGCAGACGCTGGCCTGCTACGAGGCGCTGCTCGTCGAGCGCAACCTAGCCCTGCCGGCGGCTAGGCCGGTGCCAGCGCCTTTGGCGCTGCCCACTGGATCGCGGAGCGTTGGCGCGCGCACTTGACGCGCTTCTGGCAGGCGAACGGCCTAGGCCACGCCCGCCCGGTCCCCGCGCGAGGCGTGCCGCTCGATCGCCGCCCCGACGAACGCCGCGAACAGCGGCTGGGCTTTCGTCGGCTTCGACTTGAATTCGGGGTGGAACTGCACCGCCACGAACCACGGGTGGTCGGCGATCTCCACGATCTCCACGAGCGCGCCGTCGGGGCTCGTGCCTGAGAAGTTCATGCCGTTGGCCATGAACTGCTGCCGGTAGACGTTGTTGAACTCGTAGCGGTGGCGGTGCCGTTCGCTGATCCGCGCGCGGCCATAGGCGGCCGCGGCGCGACTGCCGGGTTCGAGAGCGGCCGGCTGGGCGCCAAGCCGCATCGTGCCGCCCTTGTCGGTGATGGAGCGCTGCTCGTCGAGCAGGCAGATCACCGGGTGGGGCGTGTCCTTGTCGAACTCGGTCGAGTGAGCGCCTGTCAGGCCGATCGCGTTGCGGCCGAACTCGATCACGGCGCACTGCATCCCCAGGCAGATGCCAAGGAACGGGATCTTCCGCTCGCGGGCGAAGCGAATCGCCTCGACCTTGCCTTCGATGCCGCGCTCTCCGAAGCCGCCCGGCACGAGAATGCCATCGAAGCCGGAGAGCAGCCGCTCGGGACCTTCGCTTTCGACCTTTTCGCTATGAATGCTTTGAATCCGCACTTGCGAGCGGTGATGAATGCCTGCGTGGTCGAGCGATTCGTAAATCGACTTGTAGGCGTCGCGGTGCTCCGCGTACTTGCCCACCACGGCGATCGAAATCTCATGATCGGGATTGCGCAGCCGATGCAGCAGTTCACGCCAGTCGTCGAGTTCGAGCTTGCCGGCCGGCAACTTCAGGCGATCGACGATCAGCGTGTCGAGCTTGTTCTCGACGAGGCTGAGGGGAACCTCGTAGATCGAGAAGTCCTTGTCCTTCTCCTCGATCACGGCCTCGATCGGCACGTTGCAGAAGAGCGCGATCTTCTCGCGGTCGTCGCGGCTGATCGAGCGCTCGCACCGGCAGATGAGCAGGTCGGGCTGGATGCCGATCTGCCGCAACAAACCCACCGAATGCTGCGTCGGCTTCGTCTTGAGCTCGCCGGCCGCCTTGAGATAGGGGACCAGCGTGAGATGGATGAACAGGCAGTTCTGCTTGCCCACGTCGAGCGGGAACTGGCGGATGGCTTCGAGAAACGGCTGGCTCTCGATGTCGCCCACCGTGCCGCCGATTTCGGTGATCACCACGTCGACGTCGGGAGCGGCCAGCTTTTGGATCACCCCCTTGATCTCGTTGGTGATGTGCGGAATCACCTGCACCGTTTTGCCCAGGAACTCGCCGCGCCGTTCCTTATTGATCACCGACTGGTAGATCTGCCCCGTGGTGTAGTTCGAGTCGCGGGTGAGCGGGCTGTGGGTGAAGCGTTCGTAGTGCCCCAGGTCGAGGTCGGTCTCGCTGCCGTCGTCGAGCACGTAGACTTCGCCGTGCTGATAGGGGCTCATCGTGCCGGGATCGACGTTGATGTAGGGGTCGAGCTTCTGCATGCGGACGCGAAGTCCGCGTTGCTCGAGCAACATGCCGATCGAGGCGCTCGTGAGTCCCTTGCCGAGCGAACTGACGACGCCGCCGGTGACGAAGATATGCCGAGTCATGGGCTGCTTCCGAACCCTCCTGGGGAAGAAAGCACTATGATAAGCGATCGACCTTACAGCGGCTACCCGCGCGGTTTTCGAGCGGAGGACCTCGGCAAAAGCCGCACACTCCGCTTCCACTCCTCGTGCGAGGCCAGGAAGCTCGGGCTAGCCGGCGACGGCCAGCGCAGCGCCCTTCGTCAAGCGCGCGAGGCACGCCTCGCGGCCCAGGATCGCCAAGCAATCGTACAGCCCCGGCCCCACGCTTTTGCCGGTGATCGCCACGCGGACCGGATGCACAAGATCGCCGGGCTTGAGCCCTTCAGCGGCCACGAACTCTTGCAGCGCCGCCTCGAGCGGCGCGGGCTCGAAGAGCTCGACCACGGTCAGCTTCGCGCGGAATTTGGTGAGCAACTCGGCGACGCCCGGCTTGCGGAGCCGTTTTTCGACGTCCGCTGCGTCGTACTGCGGGTCGCGGAAGAAGAAGTCGGCGTAGGCCAAGATGTCTCCAAACACCTTGAGGCGGTCGCCGGCCGCCTCGACGATGCGCGTGAGCTTGGGGCCGACCTCGCAGGGGGCCGGATCGGTCACCAGGCCTGCCCGCTGCAGATAGCCGAGCATCTTGGCCACTTTCTGCTTGAGCGGCAGCTGCTGCATGTAGTGGTCTTGGAACGACCACAGCTTCTTCGAGTCGAAACTGGCCGGGGCTTTGGTCACGCGCTCGAGCGAGAAGTTGGCCACCAGCTCCTCCGGCGTGAAGAACTCGGTGCGGTCGTCGAACGACCAGCCTAACAGCGCCAAGTAGTTGATGATTGCTTGGGGCAAGTACCCTACCTGCTCGTAGAAGTCGACGATCACCGGATTGAACGTTTCGGGCGTCGTCTCGAGGCCGAGTTGCTGCGCAATCGCCTGGCCGTGCTCGTAGACCTGGGCGAAATCGCGGTTCTTGAGATACTTGTCGAGCTTCCGCTTGCTGAGCTTGTTCTTGCTGCCGGGCTCGGCCACGAACGGCAGGTGGGCGTATTCGGGCAGCGGATAGCCGAGCGCCTGGGCGATGAAGATCTGCCGCGGCGTGTTCGACAGGTGCTCCTCAGCCCGGATCACATGGGTGATGCCGAAATCGTAGTCGTCGACCACGCTCGCCAGGTGATACAGGCAGGTGCCATCGGCCCGCTGCACCACGTGGTCCTGTTCCTTGGCCCACTCGAATTCCACATTGCCGCGGACTAAGTCTTTGATGACGAGCGTTCCCTCGCGGGGAATCTTGAGTCGCACCACGGCCGCGCGCCCCTCGGCGGCGAAGCGGGCGTCGTCGGCTGGCGTTGCGGCCATCCACCTGCGGCTGTAGAGAAACGGACGCTTCTCGGCCTGAGCCTGCTCTCGCTCGGCCTGGATCTCTTCCGTAGTGGCGTAGTCTCGGTAGGCGAAGCCGCCGGCGAGAAGTTTCGCGACGGCCGCTTGATATTGCGGCAACCGCTGCGACTGGTAATACGGCTCATGAGGTCCGCCGACCTCAGGGCCCTCGTCCCACTGAATTCCCAGCCAGCGGAAACCGTGCAGGATCGGGGCCAGGGCCGCCTCCACGTTGCGCTGCTGGTCGGTGTCGTCGATCCGCAGCAGGAACTGCCCGCCGTGCCGCTTGGCGAACAGCCAGCAAAAGAGCGCGGTGCGGACGCCGCCGATGTGCAGGTAGCCGGTCGGGCTGGGGGCGAAACGGGTGCGGACCATGGGAGAGGCTGGTGGCTAGTGGCCTGAAGCTGGTGGCAGGGAGCGAAGCGGTATGGTAGCGAATTGGACGGCGTGGCGGGATGCGAAATGCTATCCCGCCCGTCGCCGCGCGTTCCCCTGTCGCCGCTGGTCGCGCGCCGTCATCCTGCGCCCCGGTTCTCCGAAGTCGGTGCCGCAGCCGCGAGCTTGGCGGAACGATAGGGCAACAGCAGACAGAACATCAACGCCGCATAGCCGCCGGTCCACAGCGCGGCCGCGAAATGAAACTGGACGAGCGCCACGATCGTCAGCAGCGCCGCGACCGCCGCCAACAACAGTCCCAGCTGAACGCCCAGCCGTTGGCGCTTGAGCAGCGCTACGCCGGCCAGGATCTTCGGCAAGGCTTGGACGAACGCAGCCAACGCCAGCAACAAACTGAGGCGGGCCATGGGCTCGAGCCCCGGCTCCGGGGCTGCCGGTTGGGTATTTAGGTTGGAAAACCCCGTAAGGATCACGATCGGAATGTTGAGCAAGTGCAGAAACAGCCAAGCGGCGAGGAGGAAGCCGCCGAACAGGAAGTCCAACCCGGCGGTCACGAAGTTCAGCACGGCCGCGAGGGTCAGGGCGCCGTCGCCGCGAGGAGGGATCGCGTTGCTCATGAGTCGCGCCTAGCAAGTGGCAAGCCCCATGATCCGGCGGAGAACGCGCGAGAGTATAACGCGGCGTCTCTCTCGTCGCGCAATAAAAAAACCGCGGCGTGAAGCCCGGCATCGCCGCCGGGTTCACGCCGCGGTCCCAATCGCTCCCGTTACGGGATAATGTAGACCAGGCCCGTCACGACACCGGCTTCGAGCAGGCCGCCCCGCAAGCTGACCGGCACCGGCGGAATGTAGTACGGAGCACAACTGCCGGGCCGGTAGTGGCCCAGCGGGTAGACGCATTCCCAGGGCGGACGCATGCCCATCTCGTAGGGCAGCAGCGGCACTCGCACGAAGAACTGGGCGGCCGACACGACCGGCTGCAACACCACGGCATGGCCGTAGCGCTCCAGGCCCACTTCCTCGAAGTAGAGCGGCTTGTGGCACACCGCCGAGGCCTTCCACTCGAAGCAGGTTTGGCTCCAACTGCGGCCGGCGTATTGCTCGTCGCCCAGCGGGCAGACGCAGGGGAAGTTCACCCCTTCGGCCCCCGAGAGCGCGATGCCGGGGCCTACCTTGCGGAGCGTGTCGTCCTGCAAGATATCGAGCGCCTGACGGCAACCGTATTTGCCATTGGCGCACAGGTCGCCTGGCAAGTTGTTGGTGGGAAAGTCATCTTGGCTTTCTTCCGGCGGCTGGGGCGACAGGTTGTCGAGGTCGGGTGCATAGGGCTGTTGGGCAGGCGGCTCGTCGACCTGCGGAGCGGGGGCCGGAGTTTCCGCGGCCGGCGTCTCGGCCGCGGGCTCTTCCATCAAAGGAGGTTCGGCAGCCGCCGGCTCGGTCGCGGCCGGTTCTGTGGCCGACGGCGCAAGGGGATCGTTGTCCTCCGGAAGTTGGTCCCCGAGCGGCTCGTCGGGGGCGGGGGCGGGCGTCTCCGCCGGCGCTTCGTTCTGCGTCCCGCCGAACGGATCGAACTCGTCTTGCTGCGCCAGTTGCAGCACCGGCTCGTCGTCGCTCCCTTCGTGCGCCACGCGCACCACGCCGCTGCTGCGGGCGGTCTTGGCTTGGTGAGCCCGCTTGCCGCCCGGCTGCACTTGCACGCGGAGACGCGTCGCGCCGCCCGCTGGCTGCGTGGCGGCCGAACGCCGCGGTTTGGCCGACGTCTGCAGTTGGTCCGTCGCCGTTTCCCGGGCTTCGGCGGCCGCGCCATCCGAAACGTGCGCGGCAGGCGATTCCTGGAGAGAACGCCAAACGAGCTTCTTGCCCTCGGCCGCGTTTTCCGACCTGGCCGGGGCGGCGCCCAGCTTGCGATGCTGAGTCCAGTTGGCGCTCGTCATGCGCCGCGGCGCCGGCGTTTCGCCGGCCACGGCCAGCGGCGCCGCCAGCGCGAGCCCGGTGAACAGCCCCAGCAGCCCCTTACTCGCCCAGGGAATGCTCCATGGAATAGTTCGGCGCTTCCTGCGTGATGGCGATGTCATGCGGATGATTCTCCCTAACGCTGGCGGGCGAGATCTGCACGAACCGCGCGTGAGTGCGCAGCTCGTCGATCGTTCGTGTCCCGCAATAGCCCATCCCTGCCTTCAGCCCGCCCACCAGTTGGTACACGAAGGGCCCGAGCGAGCCGCGAAACGGCACCCGGCCTTCGACCCCTTCTGGCACCAGTTTGTCGGCGCCGCGGTCGGCGCTCGCTTGTCGGTATCGCTCGCTCGAACCTTTGACCATGGCGCCCAGCGAACCCATCCCCCGGTACACCTTGAAGGTGCGTCCCTGGTAGAGAATGGTTTCGCCTGGGCTCTCGGCCAGGCCGGCGAACAAGCCGCCGATCATGACCACGTTGGCCCCGGCGGCGATCGCCTTGGTCACATCTCCCGAGTAGCGGACGCCGCCGTCGGCGATCACCGGCACGCCAGCCGCACTAGCGGCCAAACTCGCCTCGTAGATCGCCGTGACCTGCGGCACCCCCACTCCCGAAATCACCCGCGTCGTGCAGATCGAACCGGGGCCAATTCCCACCTTCACGGCGTTGGCCCCAGCGTCGATCAGGCTCTGGGCGCCCTCGCGGGTGGCAACGTTGCCGGCCACCACGTCGATGTCCCAGCGCTTCTTGATCTGGCGAATCGTTTCCAGCACGTTCGACGTGTGGCCGTGGGCACTGTCCACCACGAGCACGTCGACGTCCTTATCGATCAGGCTGGCGGCGCGCTCGAAATCGAACACACCGACCGCAGCCCCTACCCGCAGCCTCCCTTGCCCATCTTTGCAGGCCTGCGGAAACCGCTTCATCATGTCAATGTCTTTGATCGTGATGAGTCCCGTCAGGGTGTAATCTTCGTCTACCAGCAAAAGTTTCTCGACCTTTTTGGCCATCAGAATCTTTTCAGCTTCCTCGAGCGTTACAGTCCCCGTCGCCGTCACCAGATTCTCACGGGTCATGACGTCGGAGATCCGGAGGTCGCCCCCCTCGAGGAACCGCAGATCGCGCTTGGTGATGATGCCCGCCAGGCGGCCTCCTTTGGCTGTGATGGGCACGCCGGAGACCTTGGCCCGATCCATCAGTTCGCGGGCCTGGCCGACCGTGGCCTCCGGCGGCAGCGTGACGGGGTCGAAGATAATGCCGTTGGCGGAGCGTTTGACCTTGTCGACCTCCGTCGTCTGGTCGGCGACCGAGAGGTTCTTGTGGATCACTCCCAGCCCCCCCTCTTGGGCCAAGGCGATCGCCATCGCGCTTTCGGTCACCGTGTCCATCGGTGAGCTGAGGAGCGGAATGTTGAGGGAGATGCGCTCCGTGAGCCGCGTGGCCACGCTGACCTCGGAGGGGACGACGTCGCTGTAACGGGGCTCGAGAAGGACGTCGTCGAACGTGATGCCCTGGTGCTTGATCTTCTCGTTCATTTGGGAGCGCTCCGTCGGGGGCCGCACAAGGGTAAACCGGCATTATGCCCCTGCCGCGCCAGGCTGACAACGAGCCGGGATTTGGAACGGCGCCTACGCACGCATGCCCCCGGCCGAGAACGGCGAACCGCGTATCAAACCAGCGCTGCTTGCAGCGCCTTTGGCTTGGAGCGCCGTGCGTTAATTTCGGTTAGCTGACCAGCATGACAAGGAAGGGGAGTTTCGTGCGCCTTCGCTGGCGCCGCGATCGTCACGCGCATGCAGCGAGCAGGAAGCCTAGCGAATCTGCATAGGCCCCAACGCATCGCTCCGAACTGGACACCTGGGAGGATTCTGGCGACCCAACTGCGCAAACTTTGCGCAGCAACGCGAGGAGGGGCTCTGCATCGACTCTGCTCAACTTACGGGCAGCTAGCATGCCTGCACGTAAGTGCTAGCGTTGCAATGACATCAGTCCTTCCCTTGACCGCCCCTTCAGAATGATCGGCAAGAGCGACACGGGAACGCCTCGGTCGCCAGGGATTCGGTTTTTTTGTGAAGGAGCGCGTGATGTCGAGCAAGTCAGTCGAAGTTCTTCA
The DNA here is from genome assembly GCA_046349955.1 of Pirellulales bacterium. Lineage (GTDB taxonomy): Bacteria > Planctomycetota > Planctomycetia > Pirellulales > JBGAPH01 > JBGAPH01. The sequence continues at coordinate 87,478 of JAXMBI010000023.1, forward strand.
GACGGCCGGCGAACTCTTTCATCGGTCGCCCGACTGGATTTCGTTCCACCGCGAGGTGCTGGGCGAGGGCGGCTTGGTGCGTCGGCTGTTCCCCGAGCCCGAGGCCCTGGCGCAGTTCGAGCTCTCGAACGAGTACCGTCAGTTGCTGCGGATGGTGGCCCAGTTCCGCGAGAAGGCCCCCTCGGCCTCCGAGAACCGCGAGCCCACCCGCGTCATCACCGTGCGGATGCCAGAGAGCCTGCACGAGAGCCTGAAGAACGAGGCGACCCAGAAGCAGACGAGCGTCAACAAGCTGTGCATCACCAAGCTGCTGATGGTGCTCGAGGAGCCCTCGCTCACGGAGGACGGACCGGCCATGGAGTCCTCGCGCTGGGAGCCGGAGATGGCTGAGACCGAGGGAAGCGCGGCCTAGCAAGCTGGCAGGACAGGCGTCTGGAGCTTCCTCACCCCCGGCCCCTCTTCAACGGGGGCCCGGCGGGAGAGGGAGACCGAGCCGCGCCCCGCGTCCCTCGCCCTGGCGACGATGTCCAGAACGGCGAAGCCTTATACTTTTTCCGCGTACGCCTTCAGGTCGCGGGCAAAGCCGGCCAGGCGCTCCTTCAATTCGCCCTTGGTGTCCTCCAGGTTGGCAAGCTGCTCGGCCGGCTCGTAGGCGAAGAGATAGAACTTCACCTTGGGCTCGGTGCCGGAGGGGCGGACCGCCACGTAGTTGCCTTCGGCCAGGTCGATGAGGACCATGTCCCCCTTGGGGCCGGCGAGAGGCTCGCTGCTGCCGTCGGGCAGGATCGTCTTCAGGTTGCCGTAGTCGCGGACCCGGGCCACTTTCTGGCCGCCCAGTTCCTTCGGCGGACTGGCGCGCAGGGCCGACATGAGCGTTTGCATGCGGACCATCCCTTCGGAGCCGGGCATGGTGACGCTCGAGGTCTGCTCGGCGTGGCAGCCGTATTGCCAGAAGAGCGAATCGAGCTTCTCGTGCAGCGTTTGGCCGGCCGCCTTGCAGGCGGCCGCCAGCTCGGCCAGCAGCATCGAGGCGACCGCGGCGTCCTTGTCGCGGGTGTAGCTGCCCACCTGATAGCCGTGCGACTCCTCGCAGCCGAGCACGTACTTGGCCGGACCGACCTCGTCGATCAGGCCGGCGATCCACTTGAAGCCCACCAGCAAATCGCCATAGGTCTTCACGCCGTAGGCGTCGGCGATGCGGCGGATCATTTCGGTAGTGACGAGGGTCTTGGCAACGTAGTGTTCCGGCGACAGGCTGCCGGCCTGTTTGCGTCGTGCGAGCACGAACTCGGCCAACAGCGCGCCGATCTGGTTGCCGGTGAAGGTGCCCCAGGGACCTTGCAGGTTCTTGGTCAGGGGCGCGGCGCAGCCCACGCGGTCGCAATCGGGGTCGGTGGCGATGGCGATGTCGGCGCCGATTTCCTTGCACCGCGCGATCAGGGCGTCGAACACCTCGGGGTTCTCGGGGTTCGACACGTGGTGCGGCACGTTCGGGAAGTCGCCGTCGGGCGTGGCATGCGGGCCGAAGACTTCGACCTGCTTGAACCCATCGGCGGCGAGCGCCGGCGGAGCGGCCGAGCCCCCGACGCCATGCAGCGGCGAGTAGAGCACCTTCAGCTCGCGCGGGCCAGGCAGCGCCTGCGTGGCCACCTGCGCCAGGAACGCGGCGTCGACCTCTTGCTGGCAATAGACGACGCGGCCGTCGGCCAGCGCCTGGGCGAACGGCACGCGCTTGATCTCTTGCACCTCCTGCACCCGGCCGATGACCCCCTTGTCGTGCGGCGGCAGAAGTTGTCCGCCGGTCGACCAGTAGACCTTTACGGCGTTGTCCGAGGGCGGATTGTGGCTGGCCGTGACCATGATGCCGGCGGTGCAGCGCTTGTGGCGCACGGCGAACGAGAGTTCCGGCGTGCTGCGGTAGCCGTCGAGGAAGTAAATGGTGAAGCCGGCCGCCACGAGGATTTCGGCACACAGTTCGGCGAACTCGCGCGAGCGGCGCCGCGTGTCGTAGGCGATGGCGCACGAGAGGGGCTTGGGCACGTTGGGGAGCGAAAGCACATAGTCGGCCAGGCCCTGGGCGCTCTCGCCGATCGTGCGGTCGTTGATGGCGTTCGAGCCGATCGGATACATCATTCCGCGGCGGCCGCCCGTGCCGAAGGGGATGATCGTCCAGAAGACGTCGTCGAGCGTCTTCCACTTGCCGGCGGTTACGTGTTCGGCCACCTGGGGCAGAAAGTCGCGATACGCTGGCTCCTTGATCCAGGTGCGCAGGTTTTGCACCGCGCCGGCCGTGAGCTGGCCAGACCGCTGAGCGGCTTCAATGGCGGTGAGGAGCGCGGAAGAATCGACGGACGCAGGCATGGGCGAGAACGCGACGGGTTAAGGGGGGGCGGCGCAGGAACACGACGGTCGCGCCATTGTCGGTTTTTGTCCCTGGGCCGCAAGCCGAGCGGGTTGGCGAAGATCGCCGGTTTGAATCGATTCTCGCGCCGGGGGCCGCGAGATTTTCGCGCGAAGTGCGCAGAATTCGTTGGGCGATCGCCGCGAAACCGCTTAGGCTAAACGAATCGCCCTTCATGGAGATTCGTGCGATGAAGACTTACGCTCCTGTCCTCGCGCTCTTGGTTGTCAATGTGGGCTTGGTCGTTGGGGTGCGAGCCCGCTCGAACCCGCCGGCCGTGCGGCCCTCATTCGAGTTGCTCAATCAAGTGGTGAATCTTAGGCCGCCGTTGCGACGGCCGGCGCCGACGACAATCGGCGCGGTGCAGATCCGAACGCCCACGCCACCGATTCTGGAGCCGGCAAGTCCCGCAGCGTTCGTCGTGCAGACCGCCGCGCCCGCCGAGGGAGAACAGCCCCGCTAGTAAGCCCGAACAGTGAGCGGGCTGGCGACGCCTGGCCTCCGCGGTCCCCAAGCTTCTGCCGCTCGTGGAAGTTCGGTCAGACGCCGGGCCAGCCGTCGCTGTCGTCCTCGTCGGGATGGTCCTGGGGATTGATTCTCGACCAGGGGCCTGAGATTGCGCGCAGCAACAGCGCGATCGCCGCGAGGATGACGGCAGCGACCATCAGCCAGAAGATCACCGGAAGCCCCGAAAGAATCAAGAATCCGGGGCGGGCCGCTTCGAATGCCACTAAGAAGCGGCCCGGCCCCGAGTTCGCGAGGGAACGGCCGCTAGCATAGTCTCGCTCTCGGCCCCCGCAATCGGGGGTACGGTAAACCGCATTTTCGGCACCCGCGGGCTTGTCGCCAGGCCCCCCAAAGGGGACGAGAAGTGAGGCGCCCGACCGCTGCCCCCCGGAGTCGGCGGGTTCGCGCAAACATCCGCTCAGGCGGCAACGGTCGAGCGGCCTCTGGAGGTACCTTTCCCAAGGCAGCCACCCAAAAGATATATCGACCGTTTCGAGGAGGAGTCAGGGCTGCACTCCCTGCGGCTTTCCGAAACGACAGCGACGATTCCTTCGCATGCCAAGGGCCGCCATGCCGCTAGCCTGCCTCGGCGTCCTCGCGCACCCGGAACTCGAGTTTCCAGCGATGATCCGAAACGGTGCTCGCGCACCAGAGTTCGAGCTGTCCTAGCTCGGTGACGTGCGAATGAATGCGCACCGGCACAAAGCCATCGGAGGCCCCCTCGCTGGCGGGGAGAGTCGCCTCGAGGGAATCGGTTTCGCTCAGTTCGTCTTCGGTCCACTTCGGCAACAGATCGCCTGGCCGATCTTGCTTGCGCACTGCGGAACCAAAGAAGCGGAAGAGCGCCGGCTCGCCCACCACGAGCGCCAGTTCCTCCCCCGGCACGTCGGCTTCCGTTCCCTCCTCCATGCCGAAGGGGGCGACGCAGAGCGCTCGTAAGGGTCGCGGCGCCCCAGGAATCGCCAGGCCGGCCGTTTCGATGCCGATGTAATAAGATCGAGCGGTGCCGCCGCGAATCCGCACCCCCTTGCCCTGCTTGGCGAAGCCATAGTAAGCGGCGCCGCGAGCGACCGCATGGTCGAGGTCGCGGTTGCCTTCGAGCCCGCGCGGCGGGGTGGTCTGGCCAAACCAGCGGCCGATGACCTCCAGCAACCGACCGCGAAAAGCGTCGGCCTTGAAGACGCCGCCGTTGAACAACACGTGGGTGGGCTGGGCGGCCGAAGCCCCGTCGCCGTGGGCGTTCAAGAACGCCGCCAGGTGGCGGGTCACGGCGGTGTCGGACTCGAACGGCAGGCCGATCTCGCGAAAGCCGGACGCCCGCCGCGTCTGCGGCTTCGCGCCCAGCTCGCAGGCCGGAAAGAAACCCTCGAGCAACAACTCGGCGGCGGCCTGGCGGTCGACATCGACCGACACCGTGCCCCCCACGAGCTTGCGGCCGCGTCCCAGCACCGACACCGGATGCTTCTTCGGGCCGCCCGCGGCGAACAGCGTTTCCTTGGCGGCGCGGCACGAGTGCCAGAGCGCGACCGCTTGCCAGGGATCGAGTTCGATCCCCTTGCCCTGGAACTGGCCGGCCACGAAGTGGGCGAGCGTCAGGTCCATGTTGTCGCCGCCGGCGAGGATGTGGTTGCCGACTGCGGCGCGCTTGAGGACGAGTTCGCCCTCCTCTTCGGCCACGCGGATGAGCGTGAAGTCGGTGGTGCCGCCGCCGACGTCGCAGACCAGCAGCGTGTCGCCTAGGCTGAGCTGCTTGCGCCAGCGATCCCCTTGATCGGCCAGCCAGGCATAGACCGCCGCCTGCGGCTCTTCGAGCAGCACCAGGTTCTCCGGCAGCCCGGCGGCCAAGGCGGCGGCGCGCGTGAGTTCGCGAGCGCTGGCGTCGAACGAGGCCGGCACCGTTAGCACGACCTGTTGCTCGCCGATCGGCGCCTGGGGATAGGCGGTGTTCCAAGCCGCTGCGAGCTGCCGTAGGTAGCGCTCGGTGGCCGTCAGCGGCGAAACCTTGGGCACTTCTTCCGGCGCGTTCCAGGGAAGAATTGCTTGGCGACGATCCACGCGGCTGTAGCAGAGCCAGCTCTTGGCGGCGGCCACGGTGCGCATCGGCGCCTCGGCCGCCTGACGGCGGGCGAGCTCGCCAACGGCCCAAGCCTGTCCGCGCTCCCAAGGAAGATCAAAGTTGCCGGCCTTGGCCTCCTCCGCCGTGCCGAGATAGCAGAACGAGGGGAGCAGCGTGCGGCTTTCGACCGTGCCAGCCGAGACGAGCTGCGGAACTTCGAGCAATTGGACCAGCGGCTGATCGCTCCCCAGCGGCGCGAACGCGAGCGCGCTGTTGGTCGTGCCCAGATCGATCCCCACGACGAACTCAGCCGGCATGCTTCTCCTCCTCGTTTGCCCGCGCAGGGCCGACTTTGCGCGTCGTCGCGCTAGCGCACTTCGACCTCGGCCGGAGCGACGACGAGCGCTCCCTCGGCCTTACCCGTCCACTCCGGCAGTTCGCAGCGCGTGGCCAGCCAGCCGGCATGCACCAATGTTCCCTGATAGGGCGGGTCACCGGCGATCTGCCCCGTCAAGCGGATGCGGGCGGCGTCGAACCCGGCGGGCACTTCCAGCGGAGAACCCTCGGCCTCGGCGAACAAGGGCTTGAGGCCGAAGGCACGTTCGAGCACGCCTTGGCAATCACGGTGAACGTTGCGCACGGCGGCGCCGATTTGGTCGTCGGCATAGCCGGCGATCGGCTCGAGGAGAAAGTCGACCAGCCGCGCTTCGCGCTGCAAAGTCGCCAAGAGTTGCACCGCATCACTGCGCCGCGCGGCTTTCGGCGCAGGCTTAGCAGGTTCCGGCGCCGTCTCCGCGGCAGGCGCCGGCAACAAGCACTGTGCGACCCGCTCGGCCGAGCTGCGATCGAACAGCACGGCGAAGAACGCGCGAAACGCCAAGACCAGTCGAGACATCGTTAACCGTGCACGTGTTGGAACGAGTAAACGAGCATTTCGCTTGCCTGCGACCCTTTGGCCCCATCAGTCCAGGGAAGCGACCTGTTCTAACGCATCGCGCGGCGGAGCGTCTAGCGTCGCGGAGCGCTGCGGGTTTGCTCGGGTCGGTTTACGGCCGCCGCCCGCTCCCGCCGCTGAGGGATTGAACTGGCTCGATTGGCGTCTTCGGCGACCTTACAGCTGCTTTTTCGTCGAAACCGATTTGACACACTCCACTTGCGCGGCGGAAGATGAAGCGGTCGAAGGAGACGTTCGGCGCACGGTTTTTCTGCCGCAAGAACGCCTTCCCCGGCGCGAACTACTGGCAACGACGCAGGACCGCCTATATTCCGGGCCAAGTCTTGCGAAAGTGAGCCCTGCCATGCAAATGCTCTTTCTGATCACAGCGGTCTTTGGCGGCACGATTCTCGTCTGCCAGTTCGTCATGCTGCTGCTCGGTTTGGGGGGCGGCGAGTCGGTCGACAACTTCGACGCACCGGTCGATTTCCACGACGGCGGCGGAGATCTCGGCGGGCACGAGGCCGACGCGGGCGGCGGGCACGGCGCCAGCGGATCGCAGCACGCATTCGATCCCGCGGCGCTTTTCAAGCTGCTGTCGTTCAAGGCCACAGTGGCGGCCCTGGCCTTCTTTGGCTTAGGCGGCCTGGCTGCGCAGTCCGCTGAGTTCCCGCCGCTCCAGGCTCTCGTGATCGCCGTGGTGTGCGGCGGTGCGGCGCTTGTCGGCATGCACAAGCTGCTGCGGCTGATGACGCGGCTGGGCGCCGATGGCAGCCTGCGGCTCGAGCGCGCGATCGGCAAATCCGGCACGGTCTACTTAGCGATTCCGCCGGCAGGCAAAGGCGCCGGGAAGATTCATCTCAAGCTGCAGAACCGGCTCGTGGAGCTGGAAGCGGTGAACGCCTCGGCCGAGCGAATCGCTGCGGGTGCTACGATTGTCGTGGTTGGCTTGGCCGGCGCCGACGCCGTGCAAGTCGAACCGCTCCGTGAGCCCGCCGACGCCGGGCCATGAAGCCTGCTCGAGCCAATTCGCCCGCCATCCCTATCTCCCATATCTAGCCGCGCCCGAACGCCGGCCTACGAGGAAACTATGTACGCGCCGCATGTGCTGTTGGCCCAATCCCTGACTTCGTCGACGACGTTCTACCTGGGGGTCGCAGCCGCGCTGGTGGCGATCGTCGTGTTCGGCTTGGTCTCAGTAGTGGCAAGCTGCTACCGCCGTTGCCCGGCGAACCGCATCCTGGTGATTTTTGGCAAGACGGGCGCGGGCCAAGTGGCGAAGACCATCCACGGCGGCGCATCGATGGTTTGGCCGCTCATCCAGGACTATGCCTATCTGAGCCTGGAGCCGATCCAGATCGAAACGCCCCTCCGAGGCGCGCTCTCGATCGAGAACATTCGCGTCAACGTGCCCAGCGTGTTCACGGTGGCCATCGGCACCACGCCCGAACTCACGCAGAACGCGGCCGTCCGCTTGCTGGGGCTCACGCCGGCGGCCATCGAGAAACAGGCCGAGGAGATCATCTTCGGCCAGTTGCGGCAGGTGATCGCCTCGATGCGGATCGAAGACATCAACCGTGATCGCGAAACGTTTCTCGAGCACATTCAGCGGTCGCTCGAGCCGGAGCTCAAGAAGATTGGTCTGGTGCTGATCAACGTCAACATCACCGACATCACCGACGAAGCCGGCTACATCGACGCCATCGGCCAAAAGGCCGCCTCGACCGCGATTCAGCAGGCCCGCGGCGACGTGGCCGAGCAGGAGAAGCTCGGCGAAATCCGCGTGGCCGAAGCCGAACGCGACAAGCTCATTCAAGTGGCCGGCGCCACCAAGCTCCGCGAAATCGGCACCCGCGAGGCCCGCCGTGAGCAGGCGGTGCGGATCGCCGAACTCGACAAGGAGCAGCAAATCGGCGAGCAGGCGGCCGCCTTCCAGCGGCAGGCGCAGGTAAAAGAGTCGGAGCGCGAGATGCGCGTCTCGCTGGCCGCGGCCGAAGCCACAGCCATCGCCGGCGAGAACGAGGCCCAGGCCAAGATCGCCGCTTCGCAGGCACAACTCTCCGTCAAGAAGGCGGAAGCCTACGAGGTGGGCGAAGCGCGGAAGCGGCAGGCCGAGGCGGCCGTGCTCGAAATTCAGAATCGCGCCATGGCCAAGGCGGCCTTGGCCGAGGCCGAGCGCGTGGAGGCCGAGCGCCGTGCAGCGGTCGAAGCCCCCGCCAAAGCCGACAAAGCCCGCGTGCTCGTAGAAGCCGAGGCCGAAGCCGAAAAGCGCCGCATCGAGGCCCAGGGCCAGGCCGCGGCCATCTTCGCCGCGCTCGACGCCCAGGCTCGCGGCGAATACGAAATGCTGGCCAAGAAGGCCGAAGGCCTGCGGCAGCTCGTCGACGCCTGCGGCGGCGCCCAACAAGCCTTCCAGTTGCTGATGCTGGAACACCTCGACAAGCTGGCCGAAACCTCGGCCAAGGCGATCTCGAACATCAAGTTCGACAAGGTCGTCGTCTGGGAAGGCGGCCAGCAGAACGGCCAAACGAGCGTGGCCAACTTTCTGCAGGGCGTGTCGCGCACGATGCCGCCCATGATGCAGGTGCTGCGCGACGTGGCCGGCATCGAACTGCCGGAAACGCTGGTCCGCATGCAGCCCGACCTAACGCCGCCGGCGAGCGAGGAAAACGGCGCGCCGCCGTCGGTCTCCGCCGCGGCTTCACCGCCGCAGGCTCCGCAGACGAGCCACCCGGCGCCGCGCACCGCGAAGTGAGGCGAGCGGCCCCCGAACCCAACGCGGCTGTCATTGCTCATCCACGGCTCCGGCGAGCGGCCAGCGTAAGCTGGCTGACCAAACGTGGCAAGGAACCAAACGCGGAAAGTCGGCAGGCTTACGCCATGCCGCTCGCCAAGGCGGTGGCTTTGCCAAACCACCGCCGACTTGTTCTCCCGCGTGCCGGCGAGCGGCCAGCGTAAGCTGGCTGACAAAGCGCGGCAAGGAACCAAACGCGGTCGGTCGGCCGGCTTACGCCGGGCCGCTCGCCGTGGCGGTGGTTCGGGCCATCACGGCCCGCGTGTTTTTGCGCTACCGCCTTAAGCTTGGCCAAGCCGACGCGCCACGAGGAGCAGTCACCGTAAGAGGCGCATTCAGCCGTCACGGTCTACGCCTAAATCCCCGCCCGGCAATCGGCCAGCGCCAAGAGCGCGTAGGCCGTCACCAGGTTGGGGTCGGCCTCGAGCCACTGGCGGTTCGAGTTGATCCACGAGCCGTTGGGCTGCTGGCGGCTGATCAGTTCGGCGGCCAGTTCGCGCCGCCAGTCGTGCGGCTTGCCCTTGGCGTCGGTGAGCTCCGGCATTTTGGTAGCCGCCAGGGCCTTCGAGAAGAGTTGGTAGTAGTAATAGAGACCGGCGTCGCCAAGGCCCGGGTTTTCGGTGAGCGAATAATTCTGGCGGGCCCATTCGACGGCCGCCTTCACCCGCGGGTCGTCGGCCTTGAGGCCGGCGTAGATCATGCTCTTGAGCCCGGCGTACGACATCGAGCCGTAGCTCCGCAGGCCGCCGTTGTCGGTCTTGCCGGCCGGGCTGCCCCCTTCGCCAGCCGGAGTGTAATAAAAGCCGCCGTCCGGATTGAGCGCGGCGAACTTGGTGTTGTTGTGCTCCGACTCCAGGTTCTGGCAGCGGGAGATGAAGGCCAGGGCCCGCTGCACCCCCGGATCGTCGGGGCCGTTGCCGGCCGCCTCGAGGGCCTCGGTCAGGTAGTGAGTGTTCGAGAGGTCGGGGCGCTCGCGCCCCGAGTAGCCGACGCCGCCGTAGGTGATGTCGCTGGCTGCCCGGCCGTCCTGCTCGTCGAACTGCAAGCCCTTGAGAAAGGCATCGGCCTTCGCGATCTGCTCCTTGTAGCGACCGTCTTTGTTGGCGGCGCTCAAACACATCACCGCCAGGCAGGTCTCGTAGTTCCGCAGTCGCGAGTTCGGGGCGCAGATGCTGCCATCGGGCTGCACGAACGTTTCGAGGTACTTGAGGCTCTTCGCCACCACGGGGTCGTCCGGCGTCAGGCCATTCCGCAGGAGCGCCGTAGCCACGATCGCCGTGATGCCGGGCCCCGCCTGTTTGCTGAACGAGCCGTCGGACGACTGCCCTTTGGCGCTGAGGAACTCGACCCCCTTCTTCACCGCCTCGTCGAACGCGGCAGGCGTGGGACCGGCAGCGTCCTTGGCTGCTTCCTGAGCCGGGGCCAGCCGCAGGCCGGCCGTCAAAAGAGCCGCAATCAGCAGGACGCGGGCCACCTTCGAGTACGTCGTATTTGCCAACATTGCACGTGATCTCGCGGAAGGGATGGGCCCCTAGAAACTCGGTAGCGCTGGCGGGCGCGGGGCCGCCACCGATTCTAACGACCCCGTCAGCCGGGCGGGCGCCCCGCTGCAATTTTCGCCGCGGGGGGGTAAAATTTCGCCATAGGAACGGTTTCAGTGGCTAGGATGACATACTAAGGGAGCTTGGCGGCCGCAGGCGTCGGCGCGAGCGGCCTGCGGGCGGCCTCCCCATTCCGGGTGGAACAGAACCGGTATGAGCATCACATCATCCCACGTTGCGCGCGGGGCTGAGGCTGTGCCAACGCGCTTTGATCGCGCGCCTCCGGCGCCGCCGCGGCTGCCGGTCGCTAAGCTGCCCCCCGAGGAACTCGAGCCGCCAGAGGCCAAACCGCTCTCCTTGCGGTTCTGGGAGGGCACTCCCTCCTGGCTCACCTCAGGCGTGTTTCATCTGGCGCTGATTCTCATCCTCAGCCTGCTCGTGGTCCGCAATCCGGCCGGGCCGATCTCGCTGGAAGTGGAACTCGGCCGCGGTTCCGGCAGCCCCGACGGCGGCGAGATCGACACGGCGGCCACTGCCGCTTTCGACACTGCTGCGCCGACCGAAACTCTCGACTCCACGGAACTGCCGGTCGAGGCGCTCGCCCCCGCTCTCGAATTAGCCACCGCCGACCTCTCGCCCGCCAAGCTATCGAACGCCGGCAGCTCCGGCGCCGACGGCTCGGGAGACGGCCTGGGCTCAGGCGACGGCTTTTCCGGCGAGGGGGAAGGTTTTGGCCTCGTCCCTACGAAGACGCAGGTCTTCGGCCTGGCCGAGGAGGCGAAGTCGTTCGTCTACGTGTTCGACCGCTCGGAGAGCATGAACTCGGTGCTCACCTATTCCTCGGAAGGGGCGGTGGTCTTTTCGATCACGCCGCTGCAAGCGGCCAAGGCCGAGTTGCTCCGCAGCCTTGATGACCTCGATCCCCGGCAGCGGTTCCAACTCGTGCTCTACAACCACACCACGCACCGTTTCATGCAGCACTCGATGGCCTACTCGCTGCTGCCGGCCACGAAGCAGAACCTGGAGCGGGCGCGCGAGTTCGTGCTCAAGGCCCCCGGCGAAGGGAGCACGCAGCACTTCCAGCCGCTCGAATACGCGATCAAGCTGCGCCCCGAGGTGATCTACCTGATGACCGACGGCGAAGCCAAGGATGACCCCACCTCCGCCGAGCTCGCCGAGCTGCGCAAGCTCAACCGCCGGCAGAGCCGCATCAACGTGATCCACTTCTGCTTCCTGCCCCGCCCCGAGAGCACGCTGGCCCTCTTGGCCAAGGACAACGGCGGCCAGTTCATTTCGGTCAACATCTCCAAACTCGGCCCCGGCATGCCTGACCAAGACGACGGGCCGCCGGAGCTGCGCGTGATGCCGGTGGGGCCGGATGCGGTGGGATTGCCGTAGCGCTGCTGGCCCGAGAAGGCCCGAGTATGGCCGCCAGCGATACTCACCAAGCTAGCTTCATCATGGTTCTGACACCTCGTCCCCGTCTTCGCGGGTCAACATGGCGGCCACTTCGTCGTTCATGCAACTGAGCGACCGAACGGAGCCATCGCAGAAGCAGGCGTTCGCAACCCCCTCATGCCAAGCGTAGAGCGCGCCGCAGTTCGTGGAATCGACCATTTGCCGATCGGGATAGAAAACGCCCCAATCGAACGCCGGCCAAGCCCCCATGTAGTTGTTGTTGCCCACGAGCGGCGGGAAGCAATCCCACTTTGGATGTTCTCGCCTTGGTTGCAGAATGGGCATCCCAGCTTGCTCGACAACAAGGGCCGTGTGCGACAGGCCGTCGCGAACGTCCGCGAATCGTCCCGGACTGGTGCCAAGCACCTCTACCACCGCCGATGCCTGCTTCGAGGATGGACCAAAGAATGCTCCGGGTCGCGCTGGCGCATCGCCAACCGAAAAAACCCCCGTGTAGTCCCGAGCGCCCATCCTTCGCACATTGATCGCCTTACCGATATCGACGTCGTCGATGACCCGATAGGCCCCCGGGGTGCTAGAGCACTGGTAGACCGGATAGGAAGTTTCGACGATCCGCCTCAGCGCGTCGGCGTTCGTTCGGAAACCGGAATAAGCTCTCTCGACGCCCGCCAGATCAGGACTATCGCCTTGCCCCAAGTAGGGCAAATCGGTCAACCGCCACGAGGTGTCGAAGCCCGTCACGAATTGCGAACGGAACGCAGGCAGGTGGTCTTGATGGTGGTTCGCGTAGTTGTGCAGCGCGAGCCCAATCTGCCTGAGATTATCCGCACACCGAATCCGGCGAGCGCCCTCCCGAACCATTGCGGCCATTGGAAGAAGTATGACGGCCAAGACTGCAACCACGGAGATCGCGACAAGGACCTCAACGAGCGTGACAGCGCGACGTCGCATGGCGGGGTGCAGGAAACGGCAGGACGGGCACGGCAACTTGTTTCATGCTATCTCAGATCGAGGCGAGCGGCCACAACCTCGATGCCGGCCCCGCCGCCACGCGACCTGAGGGCCTAGCTTTGCCTTGCGTTTTCGCCGGCTGCTAAGATGCACGGCATGGAACCCGACGCGACTTCCCGCCTGACGCTTCGACGAATCTTGGTGGGAATTCTTTGGATTGGGGTTGGGCTTGCAGTTCTGCGAGCGCTCGACAAACTGCCGGCTAATTACGATCTCGGTTTTCCGGTGGAGGCGGCCGCCGTCTTCGGCGGCGTCGCTCTGATCGGCGCAGGGATCGGGACATTCTTTGGCGGTCCCTATCGGTGGGCAGCCATTCTCGTGGTCATCGCGGTCGTCTGGGCGTGTGTCACGCATTAAGGTCAGCCAAATCCGCGGGCAGATATAGGAGGTGTTCATGGCTGCGAAGCTCACATCACGTCCCACGCTCCGCCGCCTCCTCCACGCGATGCTGTGGTTTTGCGTTTGCTTTGCCCTGGCAACGCATCTCCTGCCGAACCCCTTCGATCGGCCATGTGCCTCCCGGATGCTGGGCGGACAAGCCAGAATCTACGGATCCGGGCGCCATTCGGTCTTTGGCAAGACAGGGTGATTGCGAATTCCGGGGGCTATTAGCCCGCATTAGAGCCGGACTGAACGGGGCCAGCAACAGCCGCGGCCACGGCAGCCGATTGCCGCGCCTCGTCGTCTGCTAAGATGGGCGGCATGAAGATATTGCTTGACGGCAAAAATGTCGACAGGAAGTGGCTGGGAATGGCGATTAGTTACGCCTCCCAGAGTTATCCGCGTGGCTTGCACTTCGCGGATTGCAGCCGCGGTTTCTCTCTCGTGGCAGTTGTTCTGGGGACGGGGCCTGTCCAGGCCCTGACAGTGTGACCATGAACCCGCCTTGTCCGCGCGTAAGGATGACCGCGAAGCCTCCGCGCATGCCTTCGATGGCGATCCGCACCAGGTAAGTGATGTCGCTGTTCACCAGAAAGCGCGGCATCGCCGACAAAGCCCTCGGCCGAGACGTTTCGAAGGTGGCGGCCAAGCATTCTTCGATTGGTGCTTCATGGAAAGCGTTGGCCTAGGGGAATGCCGGTCCATCTGAGACGTAGAGTCCAGGGCTGGCCGTATTTTTTAACCTGGCCATGGTGGGGTGTGCTGAGGAGTGGTCGCCGCGAAGTATGACTCGCCGTCTAGCTTGGATCGTCATGTGGGCGTTTATGTGTTCCGGCGGATCATCCTCTGGAACATGGGGGTATCGGTTCGGTCTGGGCCTCAGCTTCTTTCGGATGGAAGGATCGTCGCCGCTGCCCCTTGGCCCAGACAAGACTCTGGCGAACACTAGTGACGAGGCGTCGATGGCCGACATGTAGGTGCGTAGAGACAGACGCATCCCTGGGGCTCGGGTAAGATGACGCCATGAGCGACTTCTGGTACCTCGCCATGCCGGTGGGGTGGAGGCCCGAGATGCAGGTTCGGCGAACGTTTCGCGGGCCCTCTACGTCGCCGGCGAATTGGGGTTCAGCAAAGTGCGGCTATGAAGCGCTTGGTAAGAGCTCGCCCCGATCTCTACGACGACCAACCCGTGGTCCTCGCGGCCCTCGAAGCTATCGAGCGCGTGGGCTTGCTGGGCATCGTCGAACGCCGAGCCGTCGTCCCGCGCCGCGATTGGGCAGCTGCCATCGCCGAAATCTGCACGTCACTCGTCGCGCTCGGATTCTTGACTCAGGTGTCGCTGCTGCCACCCTGGTACGTGGTTGGCGTTTTCGGTTGTCTCCTCGCCCTGCTGCCGGCCGGCTTTCTGGCCGCGGCGGCCACGATCGACGGCGGCTGGCGCTGGGGGTTGGAGGTCGGCGTGCTTACCTGGATCGCGGTCATCTCCCCGTTTGCCCTCTCGTACTGGCAGGACCCTCGCTGACCGCGGACAATGCGTTCGCACGCCGCGACGATGCGATGAAAGGATGACAGCCCATGACCCACCGCTGGCAAATCGCCGCCGCCTGGCGGCGGCCCGGTGTTCTTGCCTTGCTCGGCTGGGCGCTGCTGTGCCTGGCCTACGGAGTGGCCGCATCTCGGCACGGCGAATTGGCGTCGGCGCTGGCGGCGCTGGTGTCGATATGCGTCATGAACGCCATCCTGTTCAGTGGCGTTTGGCTCTGGCGCTGCGGAAGCGGCCCCGCCGCGCGGACGGCGGGGAAGTTGCTCGTCGCGTACTTCGTAATCCTGGCCATCACTACCGCAATGAGTGCGTGGGCCGCCTTCTCGGCGCACATGCGCACTCCCTGATTGCCCCAGCATGAGCAGCGCTCGCTTGCCCAGACTCCTCTCGTGGATGAAACGCGATCCGCTGCTCGCGGCGACCTACCTGAACGCGCTCACGTTCATAGCCTTCATTGCCTGCGAGCCACTGGCGGGCGCCCAGGCCTGGTGGCGTTATCTGGGAGCCGCCGTGATTGCCTGGGGCCTGGCCTTCGCGCCGGCGTCCGTTGTCGTGATGCTCTGGAGTTGGTGGGCCTGCCTGCGCCGCCGCTCGACGGACAGCATCGCACGCGCGATCTTGAACACGTTCTTCGCGCTGATGCTGGGGAAGTTCTTCCAGTATTTTCTCTGGGGCCTGTCGCGAGCGGCGCAAGGATGATCGACAAGAGCGACAACGAATGGTGGGAAGGCGTCGACCGGCAAGAGTATCTGGCCGCCCTGGCCAAGCTGCCGCAGGCTGAGGACGCGGTGCCAGGCCCCATCGACTACGCCTCGCTCGCCGCCGTCTCGGCAGGGGTGATGGCCCTGCTCCTTGACCCCCAACGCACGCTGGCCGCGCTCGGCCTAGGGTTCGTCGTCTGGCGCTCCTTCGAGTTCGCCAAGTGGGCAACGCAACGCCTCGGCCGCCCAAGAGCAGGCGGCCAAGGCTCGCCGTGACGTAGTGTTCATGGTCTGCACGTTTGAAGCGCGGCGGGCGCAACGGCGGTGCGCTGCGTAGAATCGAGAGGGCGTTCTCGCCGCGTTTGCATTTTTGCACTGGCCCGACGGTCCGATCAGCACGCATGAACGACCCATTCCACCAGCGCCGGCTTCCCTGGCAGCGGCTGCCGCTGGCGCTCAACGTGGGCGCGCTGGCTTCGCTGGCGGCCTGGGTCCTGATCGATGCGGATTTCCCCCGCACCGTCCACTGGCTGCTCGTGGAGCTGGGGCGGCGTCCCGGCGAAAGCGGGCTGGCGCTCATGCGTTCTTGGTCGCGCTATGGCGCCTCGCTCGCCGCGCTCAAGGCACTGCTGGCCGTTGGACTGACCGCGGGGCTCGCGGCTTTCGTGCTCCTGTTCGTAGGCCCCGCACGGCAGCGCGGGCTGCGGTCTTGGCTCGCGCTGCTCACCGTGTGCTGCGCTTGGTTGGCGCTGGGAGTGGGCTGGTCCGATCTGGCCTGGTGGGGCAAGCAGCGGCGCGTGGCGGCGCGGCTGCCGGAATTCGAACAGGCCGCCGAACTCCTGAGCGGCCGCTGGCCCGGCCAAGACGGCGAAGTGACCGGCCTCGGCCCATTCACGGCCTATCCGATCGGTCGGCCGACGACCCTCTTGATGCTTTCCGAAGAAGGCGCCGACCTCGGCGCGCGGTTCTTGGCGGTCGAACGCGTCGCTGACGAAGGCGGCCTGCGGTTCGCACTCGCCGGCAAGGAACGCGGCGACTGGCTCGAGTGGCATCCGGCGGGGCGCGCCCCGGCGTCATTCACCGGCGGTCTCGGCGACCGGCACAAACTGCTCCGCTCGGCGCCGCTGGGCAAGGGCTGGCATTTGGTTCGCTATTCGCCGGACGACGGTGACGCGGACTAGGCTTTCTTGGTAAGGGCCCTACGAGGCGGGGCCGCCGTGCGGGCCAGGAAGCTGCGCGGATGAATCATCCGCCGGCGCCTCGGCCTTGCCGCTCGTGGAGGCAAGCGTCTTGCCGGCCACGACGATCGCTGCTGATTGCGCGGCGACCAGGCCCATCGCCAGCCGCCACTGCGAAGCGGCCGCCGATTCGACCCACACCATGGCCTGCCCCGCCACGAGAGCAGCCGCGGCCAGAGGAACCGCTCCCCGCAGCAGCCGTGTGGCCGGCAGCGCCATCCGCCAAGCGCAGGCGGCCAGCGCCGCGGCCCCAGCCACGATCACGATGGCGCGGGTCCAGGCGTTGTCGGCAAGCGAAACGTGGCGTGTGAGCGTAGCGCCGCAGGCCGCGAGCGTCAGCAGCCCGCAGAGGGTGCCGAGCGAGAACTGCCAGCGCGATGCGCTGGGCGTGCGCGTGGGGCTGAGCCAGGCCAGGGCCGCCGCGGCAACGGTCGTCGAGCCGAGCACGAGCAGCCAGTCGGCCAGTTCGGGGGCGAGCTGGGGCGTCTTCTGCCGTAGCTGCCAGCTCCAGAGAAACACCACGCCGGCCGACAGGGCCCACCGCGCCGAGGCGGTCAGCTCACGCTGGAGCGTCGCCCACACCGCCACGAGCGGGGCCTGGCTGAGAGCCAGCGAGACTACGACCAACAAACGCAGATCAGGCCATTTCTCCTCGCCGGTCACCTGGGCGAGCGCCGCCATGTCGGCCAGGAGGACGGCGAAGGGGAGGAGCAGGAGATGGGGACGCGAAGGGTTCATGAGTCGACCGACCAGACTTCGGCGCCGATGGGGAGGTCGGCCTTGGTGATGTCGAGGGGGAACATAATTGGCACGATCCGGTCTTTGGGCGAGGGATTCAATAATTCAAGGCCGGCAAGCCGCGTGCGCCGAGCCGGGGCGTCGCTGCGTCGAATCTCGAGCAGTGTTCCTGGCCGGAGGGCAGCGTCGGCCGCTGCGAGGCCAGGAACGGCAACGACTCCGCGACCCTCGATGTCGAACCGATCGACGACGGTGAACAACAGTCTCGCCATGCCTCGCATAATAGCCTGCCGCGTTCCTACTCCGCAGCGCGAGCCAGGGCGGTTTTCGCACTCGTCTTGGCCGCGAGAGGCCGGCTCGGCTAATCTACGGGCCGATTGCCCGAGCAAAATTCGCTGGGAGAGTCGCAAATGCTTAGTGCTCAACGCGGTGCAGACAGCGTGAGTCTGTTATGCGGTTCGACCCTGCTGGCGCTTGCCTTGGGCAGCCTGACGGCAGGCACGGCGCAGGCAGATTTGGCGGCGGAGCTCGACCGACTGTCGCAAGTGCGTGTGGCGGAGTTCGGCCGGGATGCGCTCGTGCGCGAATACGGCAAGGCGCTCGTGCGGCATCCCGATGATCGGGCCCGATCGGCAGCGCTCCTGGCGATGGGGCATCTGTGTGAGACTCGCGACTCGGCTCACGGCATTAGAACGGACGAAGACCGAGCCAGGAGGTACTTCCGCGCCGCGATTTCCGCGGCGCCCGTTGGGACAGAGCCGTGGCTGAACGCATGCCTAACTTCGTTCTCGCGCGAACTCTGGCTCGACGCGGATCTGGCGAGACAGCAACTCGCCGACTTGGAGCAACAGTTCGCTCATGTCAACTACTACGACCCGGACTGGCGACGGGTAGCCGCGGTCCGAGTGGCGGCGGCGCGCGTGGACTATGCCTCCCGCTGCGAAAATGTCTTCGCGACGATCGACGCCTTTAACGCGATGCGTGCGAGTGAGCAAGCCGCGCGACTGCCCGGTCATAGCTTTCAGCGCCGCGACGCGATTGTTGCTCAGCAGTGCGCCTACTCCGTCGTGTTGAGCAAGATCATTCACTGCGAATTGCCGAAGGCCAGACGCCGCGAACTGCTCTCGCAAGTTGGGCACTTCCGGTCCCGGCTGTGGCGCGTGTTCCAAAGGGCGGCCGATCGGTTGGAAAATATGCCGGAGGCCCCAATTTCCACGAGCGAGGAGCCCTCCGCTCTGTGACGCCGCGGGAGAATTGGCCCCACACGGCTTCCCTGGCTAAAATCGGGACTGTCGCCCAAGATTTGCCCTCGAGCGGCGAATTACGGACGGAAGCCCCTGCTAGCCCCAGAATGAGAGCCTGAAGCCATGCTTGGCGAACTTCTGCGCGAACTCGATTCCGAAATGTTCTTCGTGCTGCTGATCGTCGGCGGGGCGCTCTCGGCTGCCACGCTCATCAGCCTGGGCTCGGTGGCCATGATCACCTGGCGCAAGGTCCGCCGGGATGAGATGGTGTTCGAGCTCAAACGGGAGATGCTCGCCCAGGGGATGTCGGCCGACGAAATCGTCAAGGTCGTCGGCGCTACGCCGCCGTCGCCTTGGACCACGTCCAGTTGGACTTGCGGCGGCAAGAAGCGCCGCGACGCGATCATCGCGGCCTCCGCCGCCTCGGCTTCGCTGAGCTAGGCCTACACCAGCCCGCAGCGTGAGCAAGGGAGAGCCACGTTTCCCTGGTCGAGCCTCCCGGACCCTGCACGGGCCGGGCAGCATTTTCGGCTAGCGCGCCCAACCGGCGCTCCCGTCCCTTGCTGGCGCTGCGGGCTAGTGTGGTGCAACGCTAGTTCCGGTCGCCTTCCTCGAGCACCGCGAAGATCCGCGTTGGTCCGCCGCTGCCGGTTTCAATCTTGATCGGCGCGACGAACACGTAGAACCCGCGCGTCGGCAGCTTCTCGAGGCTGGCCACATTCTCCAGGCCGTAGCGTTCCGCCCGGCCGAGCACCTTGTGGACCTCGAACTCGCGCGAGAGGCCGCGGTCGACGCTCAGCGTGTCGATCCCGAGTCCGCGCACCTTGCGCTCGCTCACCAGGTACTCGGCCGCGTCGGCGCCGTACCCGGGGAAGTGAAGCCGGCCGCTGGCGTCGCGTCCCTGGTAGCGCTCGACGTGATTCCAGAAGCGCCCCCAGCCGGTGTGCAGCAGCACGATCGCCCCCTCCGGCACGGGGCCGTTCTGCTGTTCCCACAGCTTCACGTGCTCGGCCGTGAGCAGAAAGTCGGGATCGGCGTTCGCCTTGCCGGCGACGTCGATCACCACGCCGGGGCCGAACAGGCTCGCCGCCGGCAAGCGATCGACCGCCGGCTTGCCGGCCACGAAGTGGTTGGGGGCGTCGAGATGCGTGCCCAGGTGTTCCGGCGTGGCGAAGGCCTTGCTGAGCACGCCGTTCTTCTCGAGCGTGGCAATCGTGTCGAGCGCGAAGGGGCGATAGTTGTCGGCCGGCCAAAAGGCGTTTTGGGCATTGAGCGGATAACCCAGGTCGAGCACCTCGAGCTTGCCGGCGGCCAGGTCGGCCAGTGTCGGCGGCTCGGCCGCGGCAATGCTAGGCCCCACGATCCACAACGTCAGACAGAGCCACGCGCGACGGGCCATCGAACGCTCCTTTTCGCCACGAAGTTCGGGCTGCCCGAACCCACCGGGCGCCGGTTGTCGTCCCCAAGAGAGCTTAGTTTATGTCGCAGACATACTAGCCCGCAGCGCGACCAAGGGAGAGCCACGTAGCCCGGGCGGACCACCGGCGCCCCTTCGCTCCGGGCGGCATCTAGGGTTGTTGCGCCCAAGACCGTGCAAGTCCCTTGCTGGCGCTGCGGGCTAATGTGAGCATGCCCAAGGGGAGCGCAAAAGAAACGAGCCGCCGGCCCCATCTGGGACCAGAGGCTCGCAGTTCGGTTGCCGCGTGAGCAAAGCGCCTTTAGAGCGCCCGCGAAACCCGCGGCTTGCCGGGCTTGAACTTGCGCGCCGGCCGCGTGGCCGCGCCGCCGGGGCCGCTCGCGTTGCCGCCGCTGCCTGCGCCAGCCGCCGCGGCCGGCCGGGGGCCGCCGCTGCTCTTGCCGTGCGCCTTGGGGCCACGGAAGGGGCGCTTGCCGCGTCGGCCGCCTTCACCTGGACCGCCGGGGCGCTTGCCTTGCCGGTTGCCGCGGAAGGCGGGGCGCGGAGCCGAGCCTTCGGCCTCGGGGCCATGCACGGCGTGGAAGGGATGGCTCGCGTCGACGCGGATTTGCCGCCGCACCAACCGTTCGATCGCCCGCAGCGAGTCGCGCTCGCTCGCGTCGCAGAACGACACGGCGATGCCGGTCGCGCCCGCTCGGCCGGTGCGGCCAATGCGATGAACGTAGCTCTCCGGTTCGTGCGGCAGATCGTAGTTGATGACGTGGCTTACGCCGTCGACATCGATGCCGCGGGCAGCCAGATCGGTCGCCACCAGCACCCGCAGCCGTCCCTTGCGGAACTCGAGCAGCGTCTTCTGCCGGTTCGATTGCGACTTGTTGCCGTGGATGGCCGCCGCGGTGTGCCCGCCTTGGGTGAGTTGCTTGGCCACCTTGTCGGCGCCGTGCTTGGTGCGGGTGAACACGAGCACGCGGTCGTGCTGGTTCGCGTCGAGCAGATGTCCGAGCAACGCCCGCTTGTCCTTGGTGCTCACGAAGTGAACATGCTGCTGGATCAACTCGACCGTGGTGGCCGGCGGAGTGATCTCCACTTTCACCGGGTCGCGGAGCAGGTTGTTCGCCAGCGAGGCGATGCTCGGCGGCATCGTGGCCGAAAAGAACAATGAGTGCCGCTGCTTCGGCAGTTTGGCGATGATCCGCTCGAGGTCAGGCAAGAAGCCCATGTCGAGCATGCGGTCGGCCTCGTCGAGCACGAACACTTCGAGCTTGTCGAGCCGAATGTGCCCCTGGTTCATCAGGTCCAAGAGGCGGCCCGGCGTGGCCACGAGAATGTGGACGCCGCGGCGCATCGCCTGCACCTGCGGGTTCTGGCCTACGCCGCCGTAGATCACGGTCTGGCGGAAGCGGAGGTTGCGGCCGTAGACGCGGAAGCTCTCGTCGATTTGGGCCGCGAGCTCGCGGGTGGGCGCCAGCACGAGCACGCGCGGGGCGCCCGGCGTGGCCGGGGCGCGCTTTTCGTCGAGGCGCTGCAAGATCGGCAGCGCAAAGGCGGCCGTCTTGCCGGTGCCGGTCTGGGCGCAACCGAGCAGGTCGCGGCCGGCCAGCAAATGGGGAATGGCGGCCGCTTGGATCGGCGTGGGCACGGAGTACTTCTCCGCGGCCAGCGCCTTGAGCAGCGGCTCGGCCAGATTCAAATCAGCAAACGTCTTGGAACTCAAATTCGATTCTCGATGGGTATGCGGAAAGGCTGCGCCCGCAAGTTCGGCGCGCGAAAGCGCCGCGGGGGAGCCATGGCGCGGGCCGTTCCCAGGACCTCGCGCTCGTGTTGTGTTCGGTCTCAGACGCTCACAGACGCCGTACGTTCGGCGGGAACAGTCTGTCGCGGGCGGAACGTCAATCGTTCCCAGGCGTGCAGCGAATGGGGTCGCCGACGCTTCGTCTCAGCTCGCGGCACGCCCGAAGGCCGGCGAGGGTGGGGAGAGCAGCCCCTGGGAGAGAGAGGCCGCGCGGGCCGGGCGGGGTCCGGAGCGTTGGGCTCGGGACCCCGCCGACCGCGGCAATTTCAGAACCCCTTAGTAGCGGCCGCGGCCACCGCCGCCACCGCCGTAGCCACCACGCCCGCCGCCACCGCCGCCGCCGCCGCGCTCTTCACGCGGGCGGGCTTCGTTGACCACCAGGTTGCGGCCTTGCAGGTCGGCGCCATTGAGGGCCGAGATGGCCGCCTCGGCGCCATTCGACATCTCGACGAAGCCGAAGCCGCGCGAGCGGCCGGTGTCGCGATCCGTGGCAACCGAGGCCGAGGTCACCTTGCCGTGCGCCCCGAAGGCGTCGCGCAGGTCGTCGGCCGTGGCGCTAAAGGGGAGGTTGCCCACATACAGTTTCTTGGTCATGTTCTCTTTGGCCCCGCGGGGCTCTCACGAAAGGAAAAAAGCTCAAGCTGCCGGCGAAACACTTTGCGGCAGCCCGGAAGATCGAAGTCAGGCAGCCCAGACGGCTCCCAGGAAGCGAACCCACAAGGTTCGATCCGTGTTGCGCTTTGGGAAGCGCGGAGGCGCCGGCTTAACGATCCCGGGAGCAGTGAGAGGCTCTTGCAAGAGAGCCAAAGACCAGGAAAGGAAAAGCGAGGGTCAGGCGATCGAGCTACTATCTTCCAGCAGGCCGGGCATCCGCCCGACCAGTTTTGGCAATTGTACTCTATTCTGCGGGCAAGGGAACGGCGAAAATCGCCTCGCCGTGATACCTTAGGGCGAATAAGCTGGAATTTGGGCGGATTAGCAGGGATTTCCGCCGAAAATCGGTGATCCACCAGTCATCTCTTCTGATTCATGCTGCAAGTTGCCGCCAACGCGCTGGCTCTGGGCGTTTTGACCGCCTGCCTTTTGGTTTGGGCGCGAATTGCCAGCAAGCTCAAGCTGCATGAGCCGCTGGTTCCGGCCGAGCCGCGGCGGCCCGTGCCGTGGACGGGCTGGGACGTGGCGCTGCTCGTCCTCTGTTGGTTATCGGCCGATCTTGGGGCGGCGGCCATCGCCACGCAGTTCGGCCCGGCCGAGCCTGTTGTGCCTCCGGCAGCCGCCGCTCCGGCCACTCCAAACAGCCCCGCGCCGCATCCGGTGCTGTTGCTGATCCAGGGGGCGCCTAACGGGGTGACCTTGGCCGTCTGTTTGTTGACGGCCGTGGTGCTTGCGCCGCTCGTTGAGGAGTTTCTGTTCCGATTGCTGCTACAAGGGTGGCTCGAGCGCACCGAGACGCGGCCCGCTGGCTTGGTCGCTGGGAATGAGCCGAGCGCCGACCAACTCGAGACGGCCGAAGTCGCGCCGGTGCGCAGGTTCCCGCTGTCGCTCTGGCTACCGGCGGCCATCTTCGCGCTGTTCCACGTGCGCAGCGGCGCGGAGACGGCGGCCCCGGAGAAGATCATCCGATTCTTGCTGGCCTCGGCCGTGGCGCGGAGTCTGCTGTTGATCCTGGGAGTCGCCTGGCTCAAGCTGCGGCCCGATCAGCGCGCGACGATCGGCTCGACGCCGGCAAGCTGGAGCGATCTGGGCATCGTGCCGGAAAAGTTTGGCAGCGATGTGCGGCTAGGGCTGGCGGGCTTGGCGGCCGTGATCGTGCCGGTGCTGGGCTTGCAAGCCGCGCTCAATCACTTGCTCTCGGACACCGAGATCGCGCCCGACCCCGTGCCGCTCTTCTTCCTGGCGCTCGCGCTCGGTTACCTGTACCGGCAGACGCACCGGATCGTGCCGGCGGTGGTGCTGCACGCGGGGCTAAACGCGACGACGCTCGTAGCGGCGTGGCTGACGACGGTGGCAGGCGAGTAACCAAGTCGGCGAGCGGCCGGCGTAAGCCGGCTGACGGATCGCGAGTCTACGGTGGTTCTTGTCAGCCGGCTCACGCCGGCCGCTCGCCAGGAGCCGCAACGATCCGTCCCCCCTCGACGCTCCCCGCCAGCACTTCGGCAAACTGCCGCCGCATGCTCGGATCGGCTTCGAGCTCAACCGGCGCGAAGCGGCAAGCCGTGCCGATCCAGCGACCGGGCTTATGCGGCAGCGGGGATTCGATGAGCACGCGCAAGCGGCGGCCCACGAGCGACTCGAAGTACTGGGCCTGCAACTGCAGCTCGAGTTGTTGCAGTCGCGCCGCGCGTTCGCTGCGCGCTTCGGCGGAGACCTGATCTGGCATCGTCGCTGCCGGCGTGCCGCGGCGCGGGCTGAAGGGAAAGACGTGCAGCTTGGCGAAGGCGGCTTCGGCGGCCGCGTCGCAAGTTTCGGCGAAGTCCGCGTCGGTTTCGCCGGGGAAGCCGACGATGATGTCGGTCGTCAAAGCCGGTTGATCGAGTGTGCGTTTGGCCAGAGCGCAGCGATCGAGGAACCGCCGCGCGCCCCACCGCCGCCGCATCCGCGCGAGCACGCGGTCGCTGCCGCTCTGCATCGAAATGTGCAAGTGAGGGCAAATCCGCCGCGGGTGGGCCGCCATCACCGCGAGCAGTTCCCGCGTGACCTCGGTCGCCTCGATGCTCGAGAGCCGCACGCGAAAATCCCCCGGCATGGCCGCCACCTGCTCGAGCAGGCTGGCCAGCCGCACCCAGTCGCACTTCGGGCGGCCGCGGTTGAAATCGACGCCGTAGTGCCCCAGATGAATGCCGGTGAACACGAGCTCGCGATAGCCGCGTTCGACCAGCCGCCGCACCTCGTCGAGAATGTGCGCCGGCGGCCGGCTCGACATGCCGGGGCGCACGCTGGGGATGATGCAAAAGCTGCACGAGAGCAGGCAACCGTCTTGCACCTTCACATACGCCCGCTGGCGATGAGGGAAGTCGGAGATGCCGGTGGGCAAGTCGACCACGCCCTGCCGCGCGAGCAGATCGGGCAGCTCGCGGCGATCGCGCACCACTTCGGCCACGCCCGGCAGCGCGGCGACTTCCTCGGGCGCTCGGGCCGCGTAGCAGCCCATCACCACCAGCCGCGCGCCGGGGTTCTTCCGCGCGAGCGAGCGAATCGTCTGCCGGCTCTTGGCGTCCCCCTCGGCCGTGACCGTGCAGGTGTTCACCAGGCACAAATCGGCCGGCTCGTCGGCCGCCGCGTCGCGATAGCCGATGCCGACGAGCGCCTGCCGCACGAACTCGGTCTCATACTGGTTGACCTTGCAACCCAGCGTATGCGTCCGCAACGTCGCGCCCATGGTTCCTCCGTTGATAGCGACCGAGAGGACTCGTTTTCACCACGGAGACACGGAGGCACGGAGAGGAAGGGAAGACTGGGCGGGCAGAGCGGACAAAGCACAATCTCTCTGCCCTCTCCGTGTCTCCGTGGTTTAGTCTCGGCGACTCAGGTCTGGTACGGCGCGCGTTGGGTGCGGCTGAGGAAGCCGTTGGCTTCGTCGTCGCCGACGAACTTTTCGGCCGCGGCGTCCCAGGTCAGCTTGCGTTTGAGCCGGCAGGAGATGTTGCCCAGGTGGCAAGCGGTGACCGAGCGGTGCTGGCTCTCGACGTCGGAGACCGGTTGTTCGCGCAGCTCCACCGCTTCGAAGAAGTTGCCCATGTGGCTGCCAGGCTTCTTCCCCTTGTAGAGCTCGGTCATCGTCTTCTGGGTGAGCTCTTGCAGCGACTGGTCCATGTCCTGCGCTTCAATCGGCTTGCCGGTCACGCGGCCGCGGTTCACACGGATGCGTCCCTTGTCCCCCTCGAAGATCACGAACTCATCGCCCGTGGTCAGCTCGAGCGTAACGTCGTTCGGGTACGTGTAGGTGATCCGCGGCTCCTTGGGCGTGTTGTAGCCGCCCGGAATGTTGGGCATTTCGGTCGCGCTGCCGTCGATCGTCAGCGGGCCGGGAGCGCCGAGCGCCCACTGGGCAATGTCCATGTGGTGCGCCCCCCAGTCGGTCGCGATGCCGCCCGAGTACTCGTACCACCAGCGGAACTGAAAGTGGCAGCGCTCGGGGCAGTAGTCGGCAACAGGGGCCTGGCCTTGCCACATCTCCCAGTCGAGCTGCTCCGGCACGGGCTGCGCCTTGAAGGGCCCGCCGACGTCGGTGGAGAGGGGCAGGCTGACCGTGACCTTCTGAATCTTGCCCAACTGCCCGCTGCGGACCGTAGCCGCCGCGCGCAGGAAGCCGAGCCCCATCTCGCTCCGCTGCTGGGTGCCTACTTGGAGCACGCGGCCGCTGTCCTTCACGGCTTTCACGAGTTGCTGCCCTTCGGCCACCGTGAGGGTGAGCGGCTTTTCGCAGTAGATGTCTTTGCCGGCGGCCAGGGCGTCGAGGCAGACCTTGGTGTGCCAGTGGTCCGGCGTGCCGATCGTCACCACGTCGATGTCGTCGCGGTCGAGCAGCTTGCGGTAGTCGCCGTAAATCTCGGCCTTGGTGTCCCCCTTGCCGCGCTCGGCGTGCGAGCGGTCGACGTCGGCCACCGCCAGCAGATCGCTGAAGTTGCGGGCGGCGTGCATGATGCCGGTCCCTTGGCCGCCAACGCCGATCGAGCCCAGCCGCCGCCGCGTCAGCTTCGAAGCGTTCGCCAGCCGCGCTCCATAGCTCAGGTCGGCCAACCAACCCGGCAGGACCAAGCCGGCGGCGGCGAGCCCGGTGGAGCGGACGAGGAAACGACGACGATCGAACGAGGCGCTCATAGCGGGACAACCGTAGGGGATTTCAGGGGCGAGGTTTGCGGGGGCGGCTGGCAGTGGCCATCCTGGCGCGACGTTCGAGCCGATGGGGGCGGGGCCGGCAGTCTGCCGGAAGGGCGCATCGTAATGAATCGCCACAGGGCCGACGGGCCGCATCTCGTTGTACGCGAACCGCACACGCCCTGTTCCTTCCCAATCTAATGTGGCCGAAACGGCGACGCTAGCGGGGGAAATCCGGCAATCTAGGCCGGCGGCGGACACTGCCGGAGCCCTCAGCAAGCCGCCGAGCGATTGCCCTTGCCTGCCGCCGGGCTTTTCCGGAAACTGCCGCCCCTTTGTCGAGACGTCGCGGGGGGCGGGCAACGCACGAACGCAGCACCGGGCACACGGGGTTGGCCATTTTGACGAGCACGCTTCGCGGCTGGTGGCCTCTGGCAGCGCTCGCTCCGCTCTTCGTGGCGGCAGGCTGCTCCATGGGCCCGTGGATTCCGCAATACAATCCGCCTGCCTGCAACGTCTTGCTGCAGGCCCCGCCGCCGCAGCCCAATCCGCTGCTCGTACCGGCGGGGAACCGCGATTTTGTGGCCGAGCAGATCGCGGACGTCGTCGACGACTACTTTCGCATCGACCGGGAAGACCGCGCCACCCAGATCGGCGACTACCTGACCGAGGGGCGGATCGAAACGCAGCCCGAGGTCTCGGCCACGTGCTTCGAACCGTGGCGCAACGACACCGTCACGCACTACGAACGCCTCGAGGCCACGTTGCAATCGATGCGGCGGCGGGCCAGCGTGCGGATCATTCCGGACGCCGGCGGGTACCTGGTCGACGTGCAGGTCTTCAAGGAACTCGAAGACGTAGCGCGTCCGGAGCACGCCACGGCGGGCGCGGCCACCTTCCGTTACGATACTTCGCTCGAACGCTACGCCACGCCCGTGCCGGTCGGCGGCTATACCGAAGGCTGGATCCCGCAGGGGCGCGACACCGCGCTCGAGCAGCAGATGCTGGCGCAGATTCACGAGCGGCTGATTGGGCCGTGCAGCCCCGGCTGGTTTGGTGCAACAAGCCGCCCTGCGGCCAACCAAGTTGCGGCAACGAGTCCGCCGGCGCCCGAGCGGCCCGTGGTGGTCCGAGCGGCCAAGCCGATCGAAGGCCCTGCCGGCGAACCGATCTTTGCGCCGCCGATCGTGCCTGCGACGCACGTAGCGCCGCCGGGGGCCGGGGGCGGCGACATCGCTGACACGACACCGAGCTTGACCTTTGCCGAGCTCGAGCCATTGCCGCCGGTGGATGCAGATCCTGGGCTGCTCGGCGGCGCGACGCCCGTGCTCGACGAGCCGCTGGACGACCGCTCGCTGCGCGGGCTGTGGCGCGACGTGAAGCAGGACTACCGAAACTTCTACAACTGCCGGAACCTGGGCTCGCTCGGCCTGGACATCGGTCTGGCGGCAATCCTGGCCAACACGACGATCGACCCCCACTTTCGCAACTGGTGGCAAAACGACGTCCGCGACAACTTCACCGACGACCTGGCCAGCGTCTTCAAGCCCTTCGGCGAAGGACGCTACGTGTTGCCAGCCTGGGTGGGGCTAACCGCGCTCTACTATTGGGGCCCTGAGAGTCCGTGGCTCGAGGGGCCGGGTCTCTGGGGCGAACGCGCGCTGCGGGCATTCCTGGTCGGCGGGCCCTCGCTCTACTTCTGGCAATATGCGCTCGGTTCGGGGCGGCCGACCGAGCGCCCCGACTCGTGGCGCTGGACGCCGTTTCAAGACAGCAACGCCGTGAGCGGACACGCATTTTTGGGGGCCGTGACGTTCGTCACCGCGGCCCAGATGTGTGAGTCGCCGGTCTGGAAGGCGGGCTTCTATGCCCTTTCGATCTTGCCTGGCTGGAGCCGCATCAACGACGACGCCCATTACCTGTCGCAGGTAGGGCTCGGCTGGTGGTTCGGCTATCTATCGGTGATGGCGGTGACAAACACCGAGCTCAACCCGCACGTGCAAATCGTCCCCATGGCGATGGCCGACGGGCCGGGGATGGGGCTGGCGGTGCGGTACTAGCGCTGATCCGGCGACCGGTCGCGCGGGTCGCAGCGTGCGGTTGGGAACGACTGTTTCAGCCGCGGCTGGGCCCCCGCCCCCGAGTGGGGCGGCTGTGGCGTCCGTGCCGATCTTGCGGTATAGGTTCTTTACCCTAGATCCGCCGCCCTGGCCCGAGTTGCGATCGCCCGATGCCTGCCTTTCGCCCGTTCTTTAGGTTTGCCCGCTCGAGCACAACGCGTTTCGCGACCGCATTCCTGCTGTTGCTCGTGGTCCATCCCGTTGCGGCCGAGCCGCTCGACGACCTCGAGGCGCTCGTTCCAGCCGAGGCCCCCGGCTTCGCTGAGATTTCGCTAGCTCCCATCGAGGCAACTGCCCAGCAGGCTGAACTCGATGCCGCGCAGCAACTCGCGTTGCCAGAAGCGGCCGCGGCCAGTGCAGTGCTTACAGCGCTCGAGAAGACCCTCGTTGCCAAGACCCGTGTCGACAAGTTGCTCGCGCGAACGCTGGCCGCGCGGAGCGGCTTCGCAGCGCAGCCCGACAACCCGCAGCTTCGCGCCGCACTGCGCACCTGGCTGGAGACGACGGCCAAACTGATCGACCTTTCTGGCCGCTTGCAGTACCTGCTCTACGACGCCTCGAACGAGGCCGTGGCAGAGCTGGCCTATCGGCCGGCCGAGCTGCGCAAGCTGATCGAACTGTTCGCCGCGCAGCGCAGCGCCGTGGGCGCGCTGGCCGCCGCTCCCTTGCTGTTCGATGCCCAGCCGGACGAACCCGAAGCGCCGCCTCCCTTGCCGCTCGACCTCAAGCTCGAGCTGCTCGCGCTGATCCAGGCCACCGGGCAGCTCGAGTTGCTCGACGAGCTGGCCGATTTGGTGCGCGACCCCGAATCGCCCGCCGCGCTGCGACTGGCTGCCGCGCGAACGCTTGAGTCGCTCGGCATCCCGCAAGACCCGCGACCCGGTCAAGACCCGACGCTGCCGCCGCCCGAGATTACCGCGGCCGCGATGCGCGAGGCTCTCTCTCCGCTCGAGCGCGCCAAGCTCTCGCGGGACGAAGCCAGCCAGCTCGCGACGCTGCTCGAGCGGCTCGAAGCCAGAGCCGCGTCTGGCGTTCAGGGAGACACCTATCGCCTCGGCGATTTCGACGTAAAAGCCGGCGATTGGCTGCTGATGCGCAATCCGTCGCCTTACAACCTGTTCACTGAGCTCACGCCGGGGCTGTTCACCCATGTAGGCGTGGTGGCGACCGAGACCGGCGCCGACGGCAAGCGGCGGTTCGTGATCGTCGATCTACCGGAGAAAGGAGACCGGATGCCGGCTACGAACGTGGAGACGTTCGTCAAACGGACGCGACACTTCGTCTTCCTCCGCCATCCCGACCCCGCGGCCGCGGGGAAGATGGGCGCCGCCGCCGGCGCTGTGATCGGCAACCCTACGCAGTTCGATCTGAACTTCCGCACCGGCCGCGTCCGCGAGTTGCGCGGCAAGCCGCTCGCGGGGCAGAAGATCAACACCTACTGCGCGGGCTTCCTGCTGCTCTGCGCCCAGGAGACCGAGCTGCCACGGGAAGAGTTCTTTCCCTATGTCGAGGCCGCCGCTCCGGGGCTCACCAAAGATAATCTGGCCAAGCTCGGCTTGAGCTTCGGCCAAGACTTCGTCTCCCCCACCGGGGCCCTCTTTTCCCCCAAGCTGCAAATCGTGGGTCAGCGGGCGCCGATCTACGATCCGCGCCGCGAGGTAGAGGAGCGGGTGTTCGACCATTTTGCCCGCCAGATGCAGGCGCGCCCTTTGGCCGACGGGGCCACGTTTTTTCAGTCGATGCGCACCAGCGTGGCCCAGGCCTCCAAGTCGAACCCCCTCTTGGCCCAGGCGCTGGCCCGCGCAGCGGGGGTGAGCGCCGAGATCGATTTGGTGGCCGCCGCTAAGGCGGGGGCGGTGGTCGAAACGCTCGACGAAATCGCCTACGCCGCCAGCGGCGACTTTCTGGCCGCCCGCGACGCTTTGCGCAGCGGCCCGATCGCAGAGCTGCGGCAGCAGGGCAAGTCGGCCGCCGAGCTACGGAAGATCGAGGCCCTACGCAAGGAGCACGCGGCACTCTACGCACGCTGGCAAGCCCGCAAGCTCTCGTCGCGCGGGCTGCGGAGGGAGCTCGTGGAGCAGTACGTGAAGCGGGGGCAGCAGCAGCTCGACGCGCGGTTCTTCGCCGGCGATCCGCAAGCGGCGGGGGCGCCCCGATCCGAAAAGTCAAAGTGATTTTCTGAACGATGTCATTTTGATGACAACTTAGCCTCGGCCGAGTCATGTTGCGGTCCGTAGAGAACGACCGCAAGTCTTTTCTTCACAATCGGTTGTGAATCGACGTGGCGGCGTCGACAGGAGCTTGGTCCAGGGAGTGCAAATCCAACCTTCGTCGTTGGCACTCCCCGCGGTTTCTGTCTGAAAGCTCCTGCCGTGTTCGCCACCTTCTTGCTCCTGTTCGGCGGCCTGTTTGCCATGGTCCCGGTTGTCTCGGCCCTGCGTCCGGTGCCCGAAAGCGATCCGTTCTACGTCTGAAGCTGGTCCCCGGCCGGGAGTCTGCATTGACCCCGCGGGCCGCTTCGCGGTATACGCTCGCCCTTGATCGTTGCGCGGCCCTCCCCTGGGCCGGCCCCTTCCTTGGCGCGAGGTGACTTGTCATGCGGCTGCCCCCGGTTTGTGCGTTGGCCTTGGTCTTGGCGATGACGGCGAGCATGGCCTCGGCCCAGCAGACCCGTCGCCCTGCGCCGCGGACCCTGCCACAGCCGACGGTCGCCACCCCGGCCGCCCCCGGGCCGAACGTCATGTTCCGCATCCGCATGTACGAGGTGCTGCCGGAGAAGTGGCCCGAAGTGGCCCGCCAGTTCCGCATGAAACCCACGCAGCAAATTCAGGCGGCCGTCTATTCCAAGCAGATCGCGGCCGCGATCGACGGCATGCAGAAGCAGCAGATGATCCACCTGATGAGCGAGCCGGAGATCGCCACGGTCAGCGGCTACCCGGCGTCCCTCTCGATCGATGGCGAGGCGCCGGCCGACGATGAGCCTATCGACGAGTCGAAGGCGGTCCGCACTGCCCACGAGCCAGAGGACGCGCAGGCCTCCGAGGGCTACACGCTCGAACTGCTGCCGAAGGCGAGCGGCGGGGGCCGCATCCATCTGGACCTCACCTATGGCGAAGGCGCCACTCTGCCGCCGGCCGATTCCGAGGGGCGCCGCGCTCTTGGCAAGGCTGGCGCGAAGATGTCGATGGAGCTCCGCCACGGCCAGACCTTCACGCTCGTGATGGCCGGCCCCGGCGGCAAGGCCGCTGGCGACGCGGCGCCCAAGATCATGCTGATCACGCCCGAGGTGCAGCAACCTGCCGGCGCTCCCGCCGCAGCGCGACGGACGACGCGGACGCGCTAAGGGCCGTTTGCCGGCCGGGCCGCCACGCGCACCACCACGCCAGGCCACACCACCGGCCCTTGCGCCGGCCCCTCGTAGCCGGCGAAACGCTCGCGCGGCTGCGCAAGCGTAAGGCCGAGCACCGCCAGGTCGTCGCCGGGCTTGAACTCGAGCGGCTCGGCCGAGACGAGGGCCGCGAGTTTCGGCTGCCCTGCGAGCACCAGGTGCGTCAGATACCAGGCGCCGCGCCGTTCGACCTGTTGCAAGCGGCCCACGAGCGCCAGGCTCTGATCGCGGTCGCTGCGGTCGGAAAGCTGGCTCTGGGCGCGGCGGTTCCAGGCGTCGGCAGCATCTGCGGCGTTCAAGCGGCGGTAGACCGCTTTCTCGACCGCTGCCCGCGCTGCGGCGCTGTCGGGGTCGCTGGGCGCGAGCCGCGTCGAGACATCGATCAAGCGGTCCCAGGCGGTCGCCGCCAGGGCGGCGCGCTGCTCAGGTGTCGGTCCTTTGGCGCTCGCCTCGACCGGCGCCGGCTCGAGCGCGGCGTCGGCCGCGGCCAAGGCCTGCCGCACCTCGGCGGCCGTGCTGGGCACGAGGCCTGACGGGGCGCCACCACTCGGCGAGCTTGTTCGCGGCGCGGGTTCGGGATCGGCTGAGCTTAGATCCACCTCACGAGGCGGGAACGCAGCGTCTGCCGGCGGATCGCTCGTGGCCACGGGGCTCTC
The DNA here is from genome assembly GCA_046349955.1 of Pirellulales bacterium. Lineage (GTDB taxonomy): Bacteria > Planctomycetota > Planctomycetia > Pirellulales > JBGAPH01 > JBGAPH01. Next base: position 120,177 of record JAXMBI010000023.1, read on the forward strand.
CGCGGGCTCGCGCTCGATGAAGCCCTGGCGCGCCGCAGCCGGCTTGAGCCATTCGGGCAGTTTCGGCAAGATCTCGAGAAAGTCGTTCTTGGGCCCCCCCATCCAGAGCAGAATTACGTAGCCCACGGCCAAGCCTGCCGCGCCGCCGGCGACGATTTTCACAAGCTCGGCCACGGGGTTGGCCGGCTTGCGGCGCGGCCGCAGGCCGATCTTGGGCAGCGAGGCTGGGCGCGATTTCGAGTCGAGCTTGGGCCAAGCCGAAGTCCCGCCACTCGCAGGCGCGGGCGACGCGGACGGTCCCAGCGCCGGCCAGGCCCCTTCGGCGGCAGATTCGCTCGGCGCGCTGTCAGCAGCCTCCGCCGCGGCCGCCGCTGGATTGAGCGGAATCAACTCCGGCACAGCGTGCTTGCGCGCTTGCCCCGCCGTGTACTCGGCCTGACAGTGAGGGCAGCGCAGCGGCTCGTCGTCTGCCCACGCCCCGCGCAGGGCCACCCATTGCCGGCAGGCCGGACAGGCCGCCAATTGCACCATGACCGTGTACGCTCGCTCGAGGACGATAGGACGATTCCGGAGACTGACTCAAGTCTAGTGTATCCCCGGCGGCCGATTACCCACCAGTTCGATCGCGATTGCCCGATATTGCCGAGCGTGGCCGAATCGCCCCGATTGACCTTGCTAGCGGCCCGCCGGGATACTAGCCCGCAGCGCCAGCAAGGGACCCGAGCGCTGGACTGGTGCGCTGGCTGCCAATGCTGCCCGGCCCGTGAAGAGGTCAGGCGAGGTACGACGATGGACGCGTGGCTCTCCCTTGCTCACGCTGCGGGCTAGTGGGGAGACACGGCAGGCTCGAGAAGTCGCGGAGCACTTGGACTTCATGCAGCTCTTTGACGCAACGAACTTGGCGCCCTCTTTGCGCGACCGCGGTTGGATCGGCCCTGATGAGCCGGTGGCGGTCCGCGAGCTGACGGGCGGCGTGTCGAACGTCGTGCTCTACGTCGCGCGTTCGGCCTCGCCCGGCGGCGACTTCGTCGTCAAGCAATCGCGCCCCCAGTTGCGCGTGGCGGAGACCTGGCTCTGCACGGTGGAGCGGATTTGGCGCGAGGTCGACGCGCTGCGGTATTGCGGTGAACTGACGGAAATTTGTCGGCCGGACGAGCGCGAAGGGGAGTGCGTCGCGACGCCGCGGGTGTTGTTCGAGAGCCGCGCCGACTATCTCTATGGAATGACCGCCGCCCCGCCTGGCAGCCACACTTGGAAGGAAGAGTTGCTCAGCGGCGCGGCCGAGCCGGAGGTCGCTCGGGCGATGGGGGAGTGGCTCGGGCGCTTGCACGCGAAGACGTGGAAGAGTGCAGACGTCGCCGCGCGGTTTGGCGACCGGCAGCTCTTCGACGAGTTGCGGCTCGATCCCTACTACCGGCAGTTGGGGCGCCGGTTTCCCGAGTGGCGGCCGCGGCTCGAGGACCTGGTCGACCAAGTGTGGGCCCACCCGCTCGCGCTCGTGCATGCCGACTACAGCCCCAAGAACCTGCTGGTCTGGCCCGACGGGCTGATGCTCGTCGACTTCGAGACGGCGCACTACGGCGACCCGGCGTTCGACCTGGGCTTCTTGCTCGCGCACTTGGCGCTCAAGACGGCCTGGGCCCGGCAGCGACAGCTCGACTACCGGCCGCTCGTCGACGCCTTCTGGAACGCCTATCTCATGCAGATGCGCCCGGCAGTGTGTAATGCCGAGCTCGAATCCCTCTCCGCCCGCGCCGCGCTCAACTTCGCCGGCTGCACCTGGGCACGGCTCGACGGGAAGAGCATGGTCGAGTATCTGCCGCACGAGCCGACGCGGGCGGCGATTCGCGCGTTGTGCCAGGAGTTGCTGGCGGAGCCGGCTGGCGATTGGGGCGAGGCTTGGGAGCGGGTTGGGCGGGCGATCGGCGTCGCAAGATCGTTGTAGGAGCACGGAATGAGCGCTAACGTTAAGCCAACAGGTGAACCCATCATGCTTTCGTTGACGAGGGCCGAGGCACTGGTGTTGTTTGAATGGCTCGCGTCGCGCGACGACACGGACGGCCTGACGCCGGAACCCGAGCAAACCGTGCTTTGGCGAGTCGAGGGGCAACTAGAGAAACTGCTTCCCGAGCTCTTTCGCCAGATTACGCCGCTCTCGTGAGCGCCGCTCGAGTTCGTGTGTTGGTTGACAGATCGTAAGCCAGAGATTTGTCTCGGATGGCGACGTGCTTTCCCGCAAGATCGTGGTACCGGGCGGCGTTGGCCGGCTACGCCAAGCCCCGCGATTGGCAAGCCTGGGCGGACGAACGGATCGAAGTGTCTCCACAGATCCCCGATTGGCTGATCAATCTGAGCTTAGCCGGCAACGTCGATCGGATGCTGGCGGCAATTGAGCCCGAGCTGGCCCGGGAGTGCGGCATTCCGGGCTGGTGCGACGACGAGGCGGTTTTGGGGTATTTGGCTCTCCGGCTGCGATCAGGGGAGGTCGAGTTGGGCGAGTGCCTCGACCAATGTGTCGAACTGGCCGACCGCTTCGACTTCGAAGACGATTGCAATATTTTTTGCACTCAACTCAGCCAACTCGTGGCCAACCATCCAAAGTACATTGCTTCAGCGGAAGACTTCCTCCGGCCCTATGTGCGTCGGGCCGAGATGGAATGGGCGCTGCTCAAGGAATGGATGCCAGACCAACGTGCCGAAGCTCCACGTTGAAGGCCTCTGCAGTCGGATGCTCGAGGCGCTACGATTGAGGTGCTTCTGGACGCTCGATCTTCTGACCGAGTCACCCGGATTTCTTTCGCCCCTCCGGGGCTCTGAAGCTTCAAATGGACCGCAACCCGGGGCAGCGTCCGGCTGACGCCGTACTTGCCCCGCGCTATTCTCGGTCGCCCCTGCCGGGGCTGCGGAGGCCGGGCGGCATCGTCAGCCATCGCGCCCACTCGGCGCTCTCGTCCCTTGCTCGCGCTGCGGGTTAGCGTTGGCGAGCCGGCGAATCGCTAGTGCGGAATCACCACCGGCTCCCCCACCAGCCGCTGCACGGCCGCCACCAGTTCGCGCGGTTCGACCGGCTTGGCCAGATGGGCGCTAAAGCCGGCGGCGCTGGCGCGGCTGCGGTCGTCGACGCTGGCGAAGGCCGTGAGCGCGATCGCCGGCACGCGGGCGAGCGGGCCGTCGGAGGAGCGCAATTGCTCGATGAGCGAGTAGCCGTCTTGCCCCGGCATGGCGATGTCGCTCAGCACCAGGTCGGGCGTGAAGTCTTGCAGCACGGCCAGGGCCTGGCTCACCGAGTTGGCGGCCACGATCTGGGCCCCGTATTTCCGCAGGGTCGACTCGACGATCGCGCGGGCCAGCGGCGCATCGTCGACCACGAGCACCTTTACGCCGGCGAGCGCCCCCACGGCCACGGGCGCTTCGGCGGTCGCCAGGGTCAAAACCTGCAGGTGCTTGCTCTCGACGGGCAGCGCCGGCAACGACACGGAGAAGGTGGCGCCCTGCCCTTCGCCTGCGCTTTCCGCCTCGGCCAGGCCCCCATGCTGCTCGATCAAGTGCTTGACGATCGAGAGCCCCAAGCCCAACCCGCCATGTTGCCGGACGTTGCTCGAGTCGGCCTGCTGAAACCGCTCGAACACCTGCGGGAGGAAATCCGGTTTGATGCCGACCCCCTCGTCGACCACGCTCACCTGCACGCGCGACTGGTCCTCGTCGAGCGGCGTACGGTCGAGCAGCACGCGCACCGTTTGCCCCTCGGCCGAAAACTTGACGGCGTTGGTGAGCAAGTTGAGCACCACCTGTTGCAGCCGCTGCGCGTCTCCCTGGACGACATAGGGCCCTTCGTCGGCCTGCTCGACAACGTCGATCCCTTTCTCACTGGCCAGCGGGCGCACGGCCTCGATCGCGTTGCGGACGACCGTGCGCATGTCGACGGGCTTCATTTCCATCCGCAGCTTGCCGTTCATGATGCGGCTAGTGTCGAGGATGTCTTCGACCAGTTGCGCAAGCGCCTTGGCCCCGCGCTCGATCGCCTCGACCGCTTCGTTCACCTCTTGTTCGGCCAGCAGCCCGAGCTTGAGCAGCTGCGAGTAGCCCAAGATCGAGCTCAGCGGCGTGCGCAGCTCGTGGCTGACCGTCGCCAGGAACTGGTCCTTGGCCCGATTGGCGCCTTCGGCCAGTTCCTTGGCTTGCTGCAGGTCCTGGGCGGCCTGCTTCTGGTCGTGAATGTCGGTGCAGGTGCCGAACCAGCGGACGATCTGGCCATCGTCGCCGCACAAAGGGAGCGCCCGGCCGAGGAACCAGCGGTACTCGCCATCGCTCGCGCGGCGGAAGCGATACTCGATTTCGTACGGCTCGCCCGTGTCGAGCGCCTGTCGCCAGCGCGCGATCGCCCGCGGGCGGTCCTCGGGGTGGAGCAGCCGGTTCCAGCCTTCCCCCTTCGCCTCTTCGTAGGAGAGGCCCGTGTAAGTCCACCAGTGCTGGTTGTAGTACTCGTGGTAGCCGTCGGGCCGGGTGATCCACACGATCTGCGGCAGCGCGTCGGCCAGTTCGCGGAACATCCGCTCGCTCGCCTCGAGCGCCTGCTCGGCCTGGTGCTGGGCCGAAAGATCGCGCAGCGCCAACACCGCGCCCATCCGGCCGCCGTCTTGCTCCAGCGGCGACATCGCAAAGGCGACCGGAATGCGGCGGCCGTCGAGGCGCTCGAGCACGCTACGGACGTCGCCCAGCAGACCTCCGTCGGCCAGCGCCCTTTCAAACGCCGGCCGCGCCTCGGCGCTCAAGAGCGAGGCCACGGCTTGCCCCGCCAATTGCGGCCATTTGCGGCCGAGCAATTCTTCGGCCGCCGGGCTGGCGAACGTGATCTGCCCGGCGCGGTTCAAGAGCAGCAGGGGCGCGCCGGTGGAAGAGCGGAGGGCCTGGGCCAGCTCGCGCTGGAGAGAGAATTCGTCGGCCGAAGGCATGGCGAAACGTCGCGACAGGGCCACCGCTGGTCGAGGTACGCGCCCTCCTAGCCCATCTCCCTGCGGGGGCATTTTCACGAGATGGCAAGAATCATCCTAGGCACCGTGGCAAGCCAAGCACAAGCGCAGACGGCAGCGGGCGGCGTCCCCCCTTACGGGTTCGGCCGGTGAGCGCGGAGCGTAAACCCCCAGCGCACGGTCGCCGGCCAGCGCCGTGGGTCATCAACGCGCTCGATAACGAGGGCGCCGTCGTGAGCCTGCCACTGGGAATGCGGGAATTCGAGCTCCGCACAGCCGCCTGCCCAGGCCAACTGCAGGCCCTCCCCAGCTCGCTCCGCGCGCACGCCCTGCGCCAGGCGGTAAGTGGATCCGAGCCAGCCGGGGGCGGCGCCCACCCGGCAGGCCAAGTCGTAGCTGAGGCGCGAACCGCCTGAGGACTGCTCGGCCAGTTCCAGGCTCAGCGACCAGTGCGCCGGCCCTGCCCGGCCCACCAGGAGGGCGACGACGCTGTGGTCGCCGCGAGTCTCCACATGCAGTTCTTGCAGCGCGGGGCTCGGCGGCCAGGGGGCTTCGCCCTCTCCCTCGACCGACTCGAGCAGCCGCCGCCAGCCGGCCCCTTCGCGCACCGCGATCCAATGGCTAAAGCGGTCGGCCAGCCAGGTGAAGCCAACTTGCACCGCGCCCGCCGAGACTACCTGCGGCCCGCTCACTCGATGTCCTGCCCTACCCGCCAGCGCAAGTAGGCCTCGAGGAAGCCCTGGATGTCGCCGTCGAGCACCGTTTGGAAGTGCGCCGTCTTATAGCCAGTGCGGGCATCCTTGACGATCTGATCGGGATGCTGGAAGTAGTTGCGGATCTGCGAGCCGAAGCCGGTCTTGGCCTGCCCTTGGTACTTGGCCGCCTGCTCCGCCTCGCGTTTTTCTTCCTCGATGCGGGCCAAGCGAGCGCGGAGCATCTTGAGCGCTTGGGCGCGGTTCTTGTGCTGGCTGCGCTCGTTCTGGCACTGCACGACGATGTTGGTCGGCAAGTGCGTGAGACGAATCGCGCTCGAGGTCTTGTTGACGTGCTGGCCGCCGGCGCCGCTCGCGCGAAACACATCCTCGCGGATGTCCTCGTCGCGAAGCTCGATTTCCACCGAGTCGCTGACCTCGGGCGAGACGTCGACCGCAGCAAAACTCGTTTGCCGTTTGCCGTCGGCGTTGAAGGGGCTCATCCGCACCAGGCGGTGCATGCCGGTTTCCCCCTTCAGGTAGCCATAGGCCATCGGGCCGCGGATGGCCACCGCGGCGCTCTTGATGCCGGCCTCCTCGTTGTCGACGCGGTCCAGCAGCTCGGTTTCGTAGCCTTGCTTGCCGGCCCAGTTCAGGTACATGCGCAGCAGCATCTCGGCCCAATCGTTGGCGTCGGTGCCGCCGTCGCGGGCGTTGATCGTGAGGATCGCGGCCGCGCGATCGTGCGGCCCCGAGAGCAAGCTCTTGAGCTCGGCGTCGGCAAGCTTGCCTTCCAGGCGTTCGATCTCGCCCAGGGCTTCGCCAGCGAGTTGCTCGTCTTCCTCGCCGAGCTCGAGCAGCGTGGAGAGGTCGCCCCAGCCGGTGATCAACTCTTCGAGCGGCTTGACGAGCGCATTGAGCCCCTTGAGCTCGGCCACGGTGGCCTGGGCCTGGTCAGGGCGATCCCAAAATCCGGCGGCGGCCATGCGGTTCTCGAGCGCCACGGCCTGGGCATGCTTGGCCGGGTAGTCAAAGAGAGTCCCGCAGTTGGTAGATGCGGCGCTGCAGTTTTTCGGCGCGGTCGAGTACGGTGCGGTCCATGAAGTCCAGTCTTTGCTTGAACAGGGGGGCGATCGACGCCAAGTGATTCTACGGTTAGCCGCCGGACCTGGGCAGTGCTGTGCGGCAAGCGGTCTTGCTGCTAGGCCCCTGCGGGTGTTTCGTGCGCACACACTGCTCGTCTACTCGCCCATTTCACCTACTCTACCTTGACCCGCGCCCACCCCCGAGATAGCATTCAGTGAGGAGGATTGTGGGCACATCCAAACGTCCTCCCGACCCTCACGCCACACGTTCCCAATCGCGGTCCCTGATTGGTCATCCGTTTGGCCGGCGTTCGCTCCCAGGCGGCGCCCGACTTCAATGAGGAGGTCGATGCATGTATCCCAGGCGAACGAGCGTTACGCTGCGCGGGTTCTTCTCCGGGCTCGCGGAGCATGCTTTTCAGGTCCGGCTCGGCGTGGCCGATCCGCCGCTGATCGACTACATCAGCGAGCTGCTCACCCGCTTCGTGGCCACCGACACGGTCTACAAAGTGCGCACCCCCGAAGGCCGCCGCCTGGGGGAAGTGGTGTCGATGGTCGTCGAGGCGGAAGCCCGCGTAGGAGACGCCCGGCGGGAAATCCACCGGCACATCGGCGATTTCGCCCTGTTTTGGGCCGGCCTCTATCCCGAGGCGCTCCGCCGTCGCCAGGCAGGCACGATCGACGAGTTCGTCGACTACTGCAATCAGGGGAAGCGGGCTTATCACATTGCCAGCACGCTGCCGGTCGACGCTGCGCATGAAGACCAGCAAGCGGTGCTCGAACGGCTGAGCCGGCAGTTCGAGCTGTGCGTGTACGGGCTGGGGGAGATTCGCCGCGAGTGGGAGCAGCGCGACGACACGCCGGGCGGGCCGGTGCTGCTGGAATAGGCCCGCCGGTCGTTAACCGGCAAAGC
>JAXMBI010000024.1:0-125385 GCA_046349955.1 Pirellulales bacterium
GTTGCCGCAGGCCGGCATCGTCCTTTCCGACCCGGACATCCAGGGCGAAGACCTCGGCGTCAAGCCGCTGCGACTCTCGCTCGTGGCCGACTACGGAACGGTGCAATTCGCTTCTCTATCGGGTCTCGCGGTCATCACAGGCGCGAACGGAACTTCGTTGGTGGCAGTCGAGGGCCCGTTGAATGCGCTGAACGCGGCTCTCGGCACGTTGAGTTACTCGGCGGCGGAGGGCTTCACCGGGTTGGCTTCGCTCTCTGTCAGCCTCGACGATCTCGGCCATAGCGGAGAAGGATCGCCCCTCACCGATGTCGAGACGCTCAGCATCCGCGTGAACAACCCGCCGGTCGCGGTCGCGGACCACTACCAGATCGGCCAGATCGGCTTCGACCGCACGTTGCACGCCGATAGCTACAGCCAAGCCGTGCTCAACTCGGGTCCCTTGGCCTATTGGCGGCTGGGCGACTCTGGGCCTGTGGTCGAGGACTCCGCGGGGGACTACGACGGTACGGCCTCGGCTGCGACGGTGCTTGGTGTCTCCGGCGCCTTAGCGGGAGACTCCAACAAGGCCGCCTCGTTCCCAGACGTAAAAACCGGCATCCTAGTCGACGGGGCCGCTGCGCTCGCGCAACCCGCAGGCGCTTTCAGCTTGGAAGCCTGGGTGAATCCCAGCCAGTCGATGGCCTGGCAGCGGATCGTGTCAACCCGCAACGGCCCAACCGGCGGCTGGGGCTTCGCGCTTAGCAACCAGCGGCTCGCCTTCACCACCTACGGCATCCAAGACTACTTCCTCGAGGGGCATCCGGTCCCGCTCAACCAGTGGTCTCATGTGGCCGTGGTATTCGACACCAGCCACGACGCCAGCTTCTTCTTGAACGGGTCCTTTGTAGGCAAGGTCGAAGGCTCGGCACAACCAAATGCTGGCGGGAGCCTGCTGGCCATCGGCGACAATCCGGATCAAAGCGCCCAGCCTTTCCTCGGCAAGCTGGATGAAGTGGCTTTCTATGCCAAGCCGCTCACTGCCGCAGAGGTCAGCAGGCATTATCAGGCAGGGCTCTTGAACACCACGTTGCTGGCCAACGACTCAGATGCCGACGGGGATCCGCTGCAAGCAATCCTCGTCGCTGGGCCGCAGCATGGCCAACTGACTTTCGCCGCTGACGGCGCCTTCACTTACAAGCCCAACGCCGGGTTCTACGGCCCAGACAAGTTCACTTACCGCGCCGTCGACGCCTACTTCCAATCCGCCGAGACCGAAGTGCTGATCGACGTGATTCCGGTGCCGGGCGACGCCGACCTGGATGGAGACGTCGACTTGGCCGACTTCGGAGTCCTCAAACGCTACTTCGGCGCCGGGACGACCAGGGAACAAGGAGACTTCAACGGCGACGGCAAGGTCGACTTGACGGACTTCGGGATTCTGAAGGAGCACTTCGGCACGGTGGAGCCAAGCGAGGGCTGAGCGCCGCGTCATGGATCGGGGGCGATGCGCAGCTTTATGCCTGGTAGGCGCTGGCGGAGCCTGGCGGCGGCTGGGGCGGGGATGTCGGTGTAGACGAGCTCCATACGCTTGACTTGCGCTAGGTCGCCGAGGGCCTCGGCGACGTCGTCGTTCACGGTGCAGGCTGCTAACGTGACGCTGACCAGCCGCTTTGCGTTGGCAAGTGCCTTGATCGTCGGTGCGCTCACACGCGCGGAGAACACACCGAAGTTCGTGATCGCGTGAAGCTGAGCCAGGTTGGCGCTCTCCGGTTCCGTGAGCGCTCGGGAGTCTGCGCCAACGGATAAGAATTGGACTTCTGGGAACCGTCTCACGAGCCCGACGCGCTCGATGCTCGCTCCGTAGAAAGTCAGCGAGGAAACGCCGCGCCGATCCACTCCCGTCCACGGCACGACCAACCACCAGGGGTCCCGACCAATCTGCCAGTCGGGCGACCGGAACGCGAGCTGGGCGCCCGCTTGCTCGAGCGCACGGATGGCCCGTGCCCGCTGTTGCACGCGGAAGAGCCCGTAGCCGAGCACTCCGGCGGCGAGCGCCGTGAGCGCCAGCAGCGTTCGCAAGGAGAGCTGGAGGCGGCGACGCGGCTTGGGCAGCGGTGCGTTCATCGGCTCCTTCTCGGGCCCTCACCCCGGCCCTCTCCCACGGGGAGAGGGAGACATGCTTTGGTCTTTGTGGTCGGTACTTAGTATAATGACGTCGTCTTCACCGGGAGGATCCGTGACATGTTGCGCCGTCTTGGGTTGGTTGTTGCCGCGGTTGTGCTGTTCGGTTCGGCCCGCGAGGCTTCGGCCTGGCCGAGCCCCGCCAATTGGGGCTGCGGCTGGTATGGCAGCGTGCGGCCGATGCACTGCAACGTTGGCTGGGGTTGCGGCCCGAGCTTTTGCGGGCCGTCGTTCTGTGGCCCGGCCTTCTGTGGACCGCGCTGGGGCTGGGGCGGCCCGCGCTTCTACGGCGTGTCTGGCTGGTCAGTCGGCGGGCTGAACTTCACTTACCAGGGGTTTGCGCCTGCCTGGGGTTGGGGCATGTGGGCGCCGGCGGCCCCCGTTCCCTTCTTCGTCCAGCAGCCGCGGCGGAATCTGCTGATCGCTGCCCGGCCCGCGGCCGCCGGGCAAGCCTTCGCCCAGCGCGCGGCGCCGGCGCCGGCGCTGCCGCAAGATCCCAGCAGCGCAGCTCGCCCCGCCGAAAGCATCGCGGCGCTGCGGGCAGCCCGCCGGGTGGAAGCAGGCCTGCAGTTGGCCGGCGCCGTGGCGACTGACCAGCAGCCTGCCAATCCGTTGGTCGAAGACCTGGTGGCCCGCGCCGACAAGGCGGCGGCGGCCGGCAAGACCGGCGTGGCGCGGCTGTACCTGCAGATGGCCTTCGAAGAGTCGGCCGGGGCCCGCCGCGAAGCAGTGCGGGCGAAGCTCGCGGAACTTGACGAACCGCCGGCCAAACCGGCGCGCGTAGCCGGGGCCGATGGGGCCGCGGTTCGCTAGCGCCGGCTCTTTCCCGCTGAAGTCAGCGTGGCTGACTGGGGGCTCGCTTCGCTCGACCCCAGCCACCCAGGCCCTAGCTTCGGCATATCCCTCCTCCGCGCACTCCCCTCTCCTGGCCGGGAGCGTGACCTACGCTTGCTCGAGCACGCGCTGCGCCGCTGGGGCTTCCCCAGGGCGCCGTCGTTTGCCGCCAGCCTTCCCCAACTTCGACCTTGGCCCTCGCCCCCCGCGCAGGGAGCGAGCCGGCCACCTACGAAAGGCGCTTCGGAGAAGCCCGATGTCCAACACCGTCATTGCCTGCGGCATCGATACCGGCATCCTGCTCGAAGCCGGCACCAACGAGCTCGAAATCCTGGTGCTGCGGGCAGGCGATTCGCTGTTCGGGGTCAACGTGGCCAAGGTCCGCGAGGTGCTGACGATCGATCGCCCCACCCGGCTGCCGCAGTCGCACGCCGCCGTGGAAGGCACGGTGCAAATCCGCGGGCAGGTGGTGGAGCTCGTGAACCTGGTGCAGTTCCTGTTCGGCGTGGGCGAGATCAGCCGTCCGCGCCCCACCGACAAGATGGTGGTGATGGAGTTCAACCAAGACCTGATCGCTTTTCGCCTGAACGGCGTGGAGCAGATCTTCCGCACGTCCTGGAACACAGTGCAGCCAATGCCGCACATCCGCGGCCACAAGGCCCCCGTCACCGGAATCGTGCTCCGCGAAGGCCGCCTGATCCAGATGCTCGACTTCGAGTCGATCGGCGCCCAGGTCGGCATGTCCCGGCATTCCGTTCCCAAGCGCGATGGCAGCGTGCCGGCCGCCAGCCGAGCCGAGTTGCCGATCGTGTTCGCCGAAGACTCGCCGCTCGTGAGCGAGATGCTGCAAGACACGCTGCAGCAGGCAGGCTACAAGAACATCACGGGCTTCGTCGACGGGCAGGCCGCTTGGAACCATCTGCAGCAACTGGCCGCCGCGGGTCCGACCGAAGACTTGTGGCGGCGCGTCGGCGTGCTCGTGAGCGATGTCGAGATGCCCCGCATGGACGGGCTCACGCTCACCCGCCGTATCCGCGAAAACCCGCAGTTGGCCTCGCTGCCGGTGATCATCTTTTCGTCGATCGTCTCGCGCGACAACGCCAAGAAGGGGCAGCAGGTGGGGGCCGACGCCCAGGTGGCCAAGCCCCGCTACGCCGACCTGGCCCAGACGCTGGAACGGCTGCTGGCGGAGAAATATCCGCACGCATTGGCGGTCTAGCGGCTCGCCAGGTCTCTCGGCCGGTCCCTGCCGCCCGACCGGCGAAGGGCTCTGACGAGGTGCGACGACGGATGCGCAGCTCTCCCGAGCTCGCGCTGCGGGCTAGTATGCTGGTCCCCAAACCGTTTGCGCCGCGGCCCCACGCCGTATGATAAGAGAGGGCGGTTTCCGGGGCAGCCGGGCACCCTGCCGCGGCCCTCGCGGCCGGGGTGTATCTGGCGGCAAGTCACGAGAAGGATGCAGCGTGTTTTCTGGTTTCGGATCGAGCTGGCTCTCCCTGGCCGGAGGCGCCTCTGGGCGGCGGCTGGCCCGTTGGTCTCCTCTGCTCCCCAAGATCGCGGAGTACGAGCCTGAACTGATGGCGCTTTCGCCGGCGGAGTTGCGCAAGCGGAGCCTCTCGCTCCGCTACCGGGCCAAGTCGCGCGAACCGCTCGACCGGCTGCTGCCCGAGGCGTTCGCCCTGGTCCGCGAAGCCGGCCGCCGCACTCTCAACATGCGGCACTTCGACGTGCAGCTTCTGGGGGGCATGGCGATGCACCACCGCTCGATCGCCGAGATGCAAACGGGCGAAGGCAAAACGCTCACGGCCACGCTGCCCCTCTATCTCGAGGCCTTGCCCGGCCGCGGCGCTCACCTGGCCACCGTGAACGACTACTTGGCCCGCCGCGACGCCGAGTGGATGCGGCCGCTCTACGAGGCGCTCGGCCTCTCGGTGGGCGTCGTCGAAAGCCAGATGCCGCAGAATGACCGCCGCAAAGCCTATGCCTGCGACGTCACTTACGGCACATCGAAGGAGTTTGGCTTCGACTTCCTCCGCGACCGTCTATTGCTGCGGCGCAAGAGCGAGGGCCAAACCGACTTCTTGGGGGGCATGCTCGGCCACGTCGACGGCGCCGGCGAGCAGCCGGTGCAGCGGGGCAACCACTTCGCCCTGGTCGACGAGGCCGACAGCATTCTCATTGACGAAGCCCGCACGCCGCTGATCATCAGCGCTCTGCCGACCGAAGCCCAGAAGGCAGCCGTCGAAGCCTACCGCTGGAGCGCCGACAGCGCGCAGCAGTTCGAGGAGGACGAGCACTACGAATACGAACACGATCAGCGGCAGGTCACCCTCACCGCCGCCGGCCGCCAACTCGTCCGCAAGCTCGCCAAGCCGGCCGCCCTCGACGCCGTCGGCATGTTCACCATTTACGAGCACATCGAGCGGGCCATCAAAGTCCGCCGCGAGTTCACGCTCGACCGACATTACGTCGTTCGCGAGGGGGAGATCGTAATCGTCGATGAGTTCACCGGCCGTTTGGCCGAAGGCCGCAAGTGGCGGGCGGGCATCCACCAGGCCGTCGAGGCCCAGGAGAACGTCAAGGTCACGGTCGAAACGGGGCAGGCCGCCCGCATCACCGTGCAAGACTTCTTCTCGCTCTACCAGAACCTGGCGGGCATGACGGGCACGGGTTCGAACTCGGCGGCGGAACTGCACAAAATTTACAAGACCCACGTGATCCCCATTCCCACCAACCGGCCCGCCATTCGCCAGCGGCTGCCCGAGCGAGTGTTCGGCACGAGCGACGGCAAATGGGCCGCCATCGTGGCCGAAACGGTGGAGATGCACGCCCTCGGGCGTCCGGTGCTGATCGGCACCCGGTCGATCGACAAGTCGGAGCACATCTCGCGACTGCTTACCGAGGCGGGCGTGTATCACCAAGTGCTCAATGCGCGGCACGTGGCGACCGAAGCCGAGATCGTGAAATGGGCCGGCGTGCGGGGCGCGGTCACGGTGTCGACGAACATGGCCGGCCGCGGCACCGACATCAAGATGGGGCCGGGCGTCGAGGAACTGGGCGGCCTCCACGTCATCTGCACCGAAATGCACGACTCGGCCCGCATCGACCGCCAGTTGATCGGCCGCTGCGGCCGCCAAGGAGACCCCGGCACCTATCGCCAATACCTGGCGCTCGACGACGACATTCTCGAAGGGGGCCTGGGCCCCGTGAAAGCGGCGAAACTCAAGTTGCAAGGCGAGGCCTCCCCCGAGGCCTCGTTCGACCATCTGGCGGGGCTGTTCCGCAAGGCGCAGCGCTCGATCGAGCGGCGGCACTTCGTCGACCGCAAGATCCTGTTGCACCACGAAAAGGAACGTAAGAAGCTGCAACAGCAGATGGGTCAAGACCCGTATCTGGACACGCCGGGCTAGCTGCGGCCCAAGCGACGCCGGGACAAAAAAACCCCGCTGGCCCTCAGAACCCAGCGGGGCGGACCGGCCAACCGTGACCGGTCGTGTTTGCTCGTGCCAAGCAGTGTATCAGAATCTCGCCGCGTCTGGGGAAAATCCATTGGGGATCTAACCCTAGGAGCGCGGACCGGGAAGCGCTGTCTGCGTACTTCGCCGAGAGGCGTTTGGCGCCTCCCCCGCTTTCTCCCTCGTTCGCCAACCGCTGGCGTAACGCGCCGCGAGTCGCTACAGGAGAGGGAGCGGCGCGAGGCCTTTCGACGACTTCTGCGAACGGTCGGCCGCCGGCGCTCTGATGAAAGGCGGCCCTCAGCGGCCAGTCACGCAGGATGCAGAAGACTCTTCGAACCGCGGTGCTGGCGTTGCTGGCCACGACCCTGGTCCGTCTGGCCGCCGCGGCGGCCGGCGACTATGTAACGCTCTTCGACCATGGCCCTGCCAGCAACCGCTGGGACATCACCATCATGGGCGACGGGTACACCGCCGCGCAGCAGAACCGCTTTCATCAGCACGCAGACAAGTGGGCCGCGGCCCTCTTCGCCACGGAGCCTTATCACCGCTACCTCAACTTTTTCAACATCCAGCGGATCGACGTCGTCTCGCAGCAGTCGGGGGCCGACATTCCGCCGGAAGGCGTGTTTCGCAACACGGCGCTCGGCGCTTCGTACTATTGGGGCGGCGGCTCCGACCGCCTGCTGAGCGTCGACGACGCCAAGGTTCAAGCGGTGATGGACCAAACCTACGCCGGCCTCAGCCGGATCAAGGACAGCGCCGTCGTGAGCGTGAACCACACTCGCTACGGCGGCGCCGGTGGGCGCTACGCGGTGTTCGCCGGCGGCAACGGCTCGGCCAACGAGATCGCCCTCCACGAAATGGGGCACGCGCTGTACGGCCTGGCCGACGAATACGGCGGCGACCCCGGCGTCTACCCCTACAGCGAGCCGAGCGAGCCCAACGTCACCAAAGACCCCACCGGCGCCAAGTGGGCCCAATGGATCGGCTACGACGAGCCTGGCGTGGGCCCGATCGGGGCCTACGAAGGGGGCCGCTACTACGATCAAGGAATCTACCGCCCGTCGGAAGATTC
This sequence comes from Pirellulales bacterium, assembly GCA_046349955.1. Taxonomy (GTDB): domain Bacteria; phylum Planctomycetota; class Planctomycetia; order Pirellulales; family JBGAPH01; genus JBGAPH01. Next base: position 7,528 of record JAXMBI010000024.1, read on the forward strand.
GAAGATGCGCGACCTCAACCGCCCCTTCGACGCCGTCTCGCGCGAGGAAATGATTCTCGACCTCTATCGCAAAGTCGATCCGCTCGACGGCTGGACCCCCAATGACGACGCGCTGCTCAACCCCACTTCGATCTCCGTCGACCTGATCGATCCGGCCGTGCTCGACGTCGACTGGCTGCTCGACGGCGCGCCGATCTCGCTCACGAACGAACAGGTGTTCAAGCCGGCCGACTTCCCTCTCGCGCTCGGCCTGCACACGCTCTCGGCGCGGGCTTACGATCCGACCGAGTGGGTGCGGATTCACCGCAACCTGCTCGAAGAAACGGTCACGTGGAGCTTCAGGCTGGAGTCGCTGCTGCCGGGAGACGCCAACGGCGACCACACGGTCGATCTAGCCGACTTCGGTGTTCTCGAGCAGAACTTCAGCGTTGGAACGACCTGGACCGAGGGAGACTTCGACGCCAGTGGCAAGGTGGATCTGGCCGACTTCGGGCTTTTGAAGGAGAACTTCGGCCGCAGCGGGGCAGCGCCCGTGCCGGAGCCGGCGGCATGGCTGCTGGCGTTCATCGGCGCGACAGCCGCCTTCGGGCTTAGGCCGTGCGTTCTACGCTTGGCGTGCGAGCCACGCGCGTCCGGCGCTGATTTTTCTTCACCTGGAAAGCAGCGCCCTCGACTTCCGCGACTCCTGCTTAGCGGTTACTTTGGGCATCCGATGTCATTCCGAACCGGTGGGTATCGAATCAATTTCCGAACCCATCCGGCGCAGTTGCTGACAGCGTTCATCAAGCCTGGAGATTCCGGGCGTCGTGCCCGTAGCTCAGTGGTTAGAGCAGCCGACTCATAAAGCAAAAACGGCTCATCGGCCAGCTTGCCGAAAACGTCGCGAATCGCCGTGTTTTCCAGGCTTTTTCGCGCGTCATGCCGCTTGACCGCGAACCGCCGAAAACCGCCCCAAACCACCCTCTGCGGGTGTCGAGACACCAGCGTTAGAGCATCCGACTTTTTGAAAGGATGCTGTGGAAACTCTGTCGGCAGAGTGGCCTCGCGCTTGCCCCACCCGCGCGCCCCAACTACCCTGACCGCCAGCCCGAGCCCGCCCCACAGAGGCTCGCCGCGGTCGGGGACACGAACGCACCCGGCCGCGGCTGCTTTCTTCTTCGCTCTGCTTGAACGGCGGCAGGCTCTGGTAGGCTGCCCCTGACCCCTTCGTGGTCAACACCAGGCGCAATGGCATCGGCGACATGACAACTCTCGCGGTCCGACTTCTCGTTGCCTGCCTTCTCTGGACGGCCGTGTGGTCCTGGCTCATTTGGCGTCGGCGATTCCGGTTCGGGCTGCCGACAGTGCTGCTCCTCATGGTGGGCTATGCTGTTGCTTTCGGCATGGCATCAGAGGCGAAGCGCACGGAAGAACGGGCCGAGCGCACTGGTCGGGATGCCATCGATCGTATGATGACTAAGAGGCCGCCACCGCCTGCCGCCATCGAAGCGCCCCACAAACCGACGCCCCAGATTGCCCCAGGAACGCACGCGAGCGGGATGGGCGACCTTGGCTGCCAGGCGTTCGGTTAACATATGTGAACTCCCGCCCCAGCTAGTCGGCTGCCATTCACGTCAGCCGGCCAGCCAGGAACGGGAAAAACCCAGGGGGCCCTTTCACTCGCCCCCTGGGGTCGGGCATCCGTGCCCAGCCAATCGGTAAATCTCACAACTCGGTCGGCATCGGCTTCTGGGCCTGCACGATCCGTGGGTCGAGGTAGTGGGCCGTCGTCACCTGCGGGCCCTGACTGTGCCCTAAATGAACTGAGCCGTAGCCGGGGAAGTGGGCCTCGACGTTGCTGCCGCTGCTCTTGCGGAGCTTCGTCCAAGAGCCCACGAGCCCGGCCGCCTTGACGATGCTGGCGAACTCCGTGGAGAAGTGCCGCCGGCAGTGGCCCCACCAGATCAGCGTCGGCCACGATGGGCAGGCCTGCCACAAGGCCCACGTCGAGGGGTGCCAGCCCACGAGCACGGGCCGGCGGGTCTTATGCTGGATCAGCGTGGCCCGCAGCCGGTCCGCGGCGAACAGGTCGTGCGGCTGATTCAGGAAGTCGCCCTCGCGCAACCCTTCATCCCAGGCGGCGCGAATTGCCAACTCCCACCAGGTCGCTTTGGTCACGCCCATCAGCGGGTAGTTGCCCTCGACTCGCTTGGCCGCGGCCACGAGCAGCCGCACTTCGTCCACCGTCCAGGCCGTGGGGATGCGGGGCGACAGTCGCAGCTTGCGGATGCGAAGCGGCAGGGCCTCGAGCAACTCGTCATCGTGGGCGCTGCGCCAGATCACGAGCAGGTGCCGGCGATAGGCCATCAGCGTGACCGGCTTGACCGTCGTCTCGATGGCCCGCAGCCAGCCGTTGACCAGCTCCGGCGTGAGTTCCTCGATCCGCACGTCGTGCTTGGCGTGGCGGCAGAGCGAGACGATCGCCGTGTCGTACCCTTGGGCCGTCTTCGTGCCGATGCTCCGCTTCGTGGCATAGTGCCCGTCGAGGTAGTCGCGGAGCGTCATGGTGGGCGTCAGCTCCGCCACCGCGGCGCCTGCGCGTTCCGGCCGGTGAAGCTGCCAGCCAGCCTTTTCGCGGTGCCGGCGGGGTATGCGGGCAGGCGGTTCGTTGTCGGTCACGCCCGCATCGAACGCCGTCCGCCAGAGCGTCATGATCGTGGCCCGGAACCACTTCTGCCGCGTCGGCCGCACCGTCTCGTGCAGCCAGCGATCGATCAGCTGCGTCGAGAGCGTGTCGAGGGCGACCGGCAGCTTGTGCCAGTCGTCGAGCCGCTGCACGGTAAGGGCTAGTTCCGTGGCGTAGTTGGCGGATACCGGCCGGTCTTCGAGGTATAGGTCGAGGTAGTCGGTGAGCGTCATGGTCGTTCCTTCCAAAATCCCGCCCCAGCCGGGAGGCTGCCTCTCACCGCAGCCCGCCGGCCAGGGTCGGGTTCGCAACAGTCGGGTGTTTCAAAAGGGCGGCTGCCGATGGGCTGCTTCTACTCAGCCCACCAGCGACACCGCCGGTCCCTTCGCCGGTGTTATTCAGTGAACGCGGTCGGTTGCGGTAGCTGCCCAATCGCCTTGCTGACGATCTCGCGGCCGCCCACATAGTGCGTCAGGGTCATATCGAGCTTGCTGTGCCCGAGCGCCACCATCGCCGCCTTAGGCGAAATGGCGTACAGCTCCGTGGCCGTGGTCTTGCGCACGCGGTGCATGCCGAAGTGCTCACCCTTGGGAATGCCGGCCAGGTCTTGCAGCCCGTGCAGATAGGTCCGCATGTATTCCCGCGTGTAGGGCCAGGGAAACACGTGCTCCCACGGCCCCTCGATGCGACGCAGGTGGGTGACCACGACGGGCTCAATCGGCAGCGTCAGGCCCCGGCGGGTCTTCACCACGTTGGCCGGCAGCTTGATCTGGTTCTCGGCCCACCGCACGTGCTTCCATTCGAGCTTGAGCAGCGTGCCGATGCGAAGCCCGGTGTTGAACGCGGTCACGAACAGCGCCCGCCACCAGTGGCCGGGATCGATGCCGTGGCAGGTCGGAATCTTCGCCTGGCTGGCGGCGCGGTAGGTCGCGGACAGATGCACTTCGGGCACAGTCAGCGGCTCGTTGATCTCGCCCTGCGGCAGCCGCAGATAGGGCACACGCTCGATCAGCCCGGCCGCCCCGTAGTTGCGATGTCCCGGAGGCCCCGCGAACCGCAGCACGGTCAGGATATGCACCAGGCGGGCCCGCACGGTGTTTGGGGAGATGCGCCGGCCAAGTCTGCCTGGCAGCGTGGCGAGGGCGTCGTGAAACGCGGCCAGCAGTTCGTCGGTGATCTCTTGCAGCGGCGGGTCGCCGGTGAGCAAGGCCCATTGCCGCAGGCAGGTGCGGTAGAGCTTCACCGTGTCCGCGGTCGCCCGGCCGCCGCTATGTCGCCGCCGGAAGTAGAACTCGTCGTAGAACCGCGTCAGCGTCATCGCTTCGGGGTTGTCGACGTAGAGCGGTTCCCCGTGCTTTCGGCACCAGCGCTCGGCCACGTAGGCCGCTTCCGCAAAGCCCACGGGGTCGGTGATGACGGCCCGCGTGCCGGCCATGCGGCGCACCATCTCGACCACGGTTTTCATCGCCGTGGTTGTGGCCATCTCCCACAGCACGGGGTGCCTCACCTGCCAGTCGCGGATGTTGTGCGGCTGCACCCCCAGCACGGCGGCGATATGCTCGCGGCTCTTGCCGTCAGCGGCCATCTGGGCGGCCTTGACGAGCTTGGCTCGAATCGCCGGCTGAATGATCGGCTCGCGCGCCGGCTTAGCCTCGGCGGGCTCGGGCTGCTTCGCCTTGGCCTTCCGTGGTCGAGTGACTGGCGGCGCCACTGCCGTTGTACGCCCTTCGCGGTAGGCAGTCCGCCACAGCGTCAGCATCATCGACCGATACCATTCGACGGTTGGCGGCTTGCGGCCTTTGTCGAGGGCGTCGGCAATCCAGCGGTCGATCAGGTCGACCGTGAGCATGTCGAGCCCAATCGGTCGACCGTACCACCGCTCGAAAGCCCAGACCATCGAAAAAAGCTTCTCGACCGTGCTGGGGGCCAGCGGTTGGTCGCGGTCGGCCACGTAGCTCCGGGCGTATTCGGTGAGCGTCATTGCCCGGCCGCCTTTCTGCTCAGCGGCAGCACTCGCAGCGGCCGTTCGTTGTCCGGCATCGCATCGATGTAGAAGTCCGGCATCAGGGCCTTCAAGAACCCATAGACCGCTTCGGCTTGGCAGGGCGTGAGCCTCGGGCAGAGCGTGGTGATCGTGCCATCGGTCTCGATGGTGATGAGGCGCTGTAACCCGGCTGCCGTGGTGTCAGCAAGTCGCTTGGTCGCGGTCATGGGTGCGCTCCGAAAAGCGCAGGCCCGAACGATCAGTTAGTACCGTGGCTAGGGGCCACGTGCGCAGCGTCGCCGCTTGCACCTGGTCGTTCGGGCTGGCGCTCGTGATTGCGCATGATCCAGAGAATCCCTAGGGGCCTTAGTCCAGTCGCGGGTACTACACCGCAGCCGGCATTCTGGCCAACGCGAGCAGTCTAGCGGGCGGGGCGTCGCGAAAGCAAGCCAGGCTACTGAAGAGGCCGGCCACAGCTCGGGCAGGTCTTAGCGAGCGGGGAGACGCCGTGGCCGCAGTCTGGGCAGGGCACCAACCGGCCATCGTTCCCCGAACGGCGGAAGAACAGGAGGTAAGCCAGCACCGCGAACACGGCGGTGATCAGAAGCAGTTCAGTAATGCCGAGTCCGAACATCGTGCCGCTACCTTGCCGAAAGTGCTCCGGCGGCCAGCTTATGCCCTGAATCTCCATGGCTGCAAGGCAAAACGCCCTTTGCCCCGCAAACCAACGCGCCAGGATCGCTCCTAACGAGCGCCGAGCGTGTTGGATGGCCTGGGAGTCGGGGGAGGGCGGCTACTCTACTGCCGCGACCCGTGGTAACGTGGTGCCACCAAAAGAAACGCCCCGCTTTTGGCGGGGCGTGAACCAGGAGATGCGATCTCCCGGGGAGTCACAGGTATGTTATTACCCATCGGCTGCTGCGTCAACCGATGAGCAAGAAAAATGCAGCCAGCCGTAACCCGCCTTAGGGCAATCTGTTATGTCGACGGCTTCAACCTGTACTACGGCCTGCGAGAGGCCGCCCTTCGGCACTGCTACTGGCTGAATATTCGGGATGTGGCGGTCCATCTGGTTCGAGCACCGCTCGTGCTTGAGCACACCAAATATTTCACTGCCAGGGTGTCGGGGAAACACCGCGGCGACTCACTAGAGAAAGCCGCGGAGAGAGAGGCCGGCCGTGTGCGGCAAACGACCTTTCTTGAAGCGTTAGGCACGGTTAACTCACTTGAGATAATCGAAGGTCGCTACCAGCTGACGCGAGAATACTGCCGAGCCTGCAAAGCAGAGTTTCGACGTCCCGAAGAGAAGATGACCGACGTTCGGATCGCCACAGAGATGCTCACTGACGCATTCCTGAACCGCTTCGATGTTGCGGTGCTTCTGTCTGGGGACAGCGATCTTGTGCCACCCATTGCGGCGATTCTCGACCACTTCCCCCAGAAGCGAGTGATCGTTGCTTTTCCACCGTGCCGTGAGTCGAGCGCCCTAAAGCAGATCGCGAGTTCATTCGTGAAGGTCTGGCCGCGAACTTTGGAGAAGTGCCAACTACCGCGAACGGTCGTGAAAGCGAACGGAGTTGAACTATGCCGGCCAGCAGAGTGGCAGTGAGTAGCTGGTAACCCTTACCGCCAGCGCAACTCCCCATCCTCCGGGCAATCCGCCCAGCCGCCCGCCTAGTTCCACCCCCGCTCATCCGCATCATCCCTGTCCCGCCCACAGCGGCCCTAATCCGCCAGCGGCTCGTCGGCCAGCCTCTCCGCCAGCATGATCTCCCGCACCGCCTCCATGCGGACCACTGGCCGGCGTCGCCCAATCATGCAATCACCACAGCGCCTGCGGGCCTCCGTCGTGGCGTCCCAACCTGCTTGAACCTCGGCACACCTTTCCTCGATCTCGTCGGGCGTAGGGTCTTCCTGACGGTGGCACGGGCTTGCTCTCACCGCTCCTGCTCCTGGTGGTGAAAAGAAACACCCGGCCAGCCGCTGCTCTTAGCGGCCGACCGGGCGGGTCCTCGGCGGCGGAATGCACGGGCGCCGCCGGGTCTGCACTGTCACTCGTCGCCGAAGCTGTCGCCCAGTTGGGCGTCGTACCTCTTGAGCCAGTCTTGGTGCATGGCAATCGAGTTGAGGGAAGCCTGCACGAGCGCTCGCTGGCCGTCGTCCTGAACGTGGGCGAGCAGTCGCTCCGGGGCGGTCGAGCGGAGTTGATAGATCACGCGCCGGGTGGCCTTCCGACGGCCGCGGAGGTAGGTCTCCCGCTGCTGAATCGTGCGCGGCGTAAATCGCTCGACGGGTACATCATGGTCGAGCGGCGGCGGCTCGCGGAGCATCACCACCAGGTCGCCGCGGTACTGCTCCCAACGCTGCTCGAACCAGTCCTCGAAATCGTCGCCCAGCGGCAAGCTGATATCCGATGCAACCCCCGTGGCCATCATGTTGGCCCATTCGTCCTGGTCGGCCCCAGGGTGCGATTCGCAGTAGTCCTTAGCGATTTGGCGGACCGTCTGCCGCGCGTGCTGACTCAGGTCCGGGTCGTAATTGATGATGGCGATGGCGGCATCGCGGTAGAGACGGTGGGCCGTGCGGTAGGTGAGTTGCATCTAGTAGCTCCTCATCAACGAAGCCCGGTTGCTTAGCGATCGCTTCCGCATCGCCGCCCGGCGATCGGCCAGCGGGTCGTACGAGGCCGCGAATCGGGCCGGCTTCGAGAGCAAGCTGCTCACGGCGTCGCCCTCGCCCACGATGTCGCTGCTCAGCACACTGGTCGGGCGCAACAGCGGCGGTTGCTGCACGTAGTCGCGGCCACGCTTCACCGGTGCGCGGTGCTCAAGGTCGGCATAGAAAACCAAGCTGCTCGAAATAGCCTGCGGCCGCTCCTCCGCGCGCTGCATCACGTAGCCGGCCAGGTCGCCTAGGCCGGGAACGTTCGACGCGCTTGGGAAGAACTTCAGATCCCCGCGCACCGAAGTACGGTCGGCGCGGGCGTTCGTGACCATGCCAAGCAGAATCGGCACGCTGTTCGTGTCGGTTACGTGGTCGTGAGTGTAGTAGCTCTCGACCCCGCCAGCCGCATTGATCAGCTCAGCAACCCTTTCGACGCCGGCCAGGTCGAACTCACCCCGCCTGCTCTTTAGCGGACCCACCTCGGCGAGCACCATCCCGTGGATCATGCGGGCCGCCTGGTCGACTCTGCCGGATACACGCCGGTTCATCTGCGGGGTTGCGCCGCCGACATAGCGATCATGCGGCAGCGCCCGGAGCTTCATCCAAGCGAGACCATCCGGCATGTCGGGCGGGATCGCCATCACGCCGGCCAGTGGGTGCGCGGCCTCACCGGTCTTGCACACGCTGAACTCACCCACCACGGCGCGACGAACGTTCAGAACGCCACACTAGTCACGATAGGCGTCGCGGTACTCGAGTCCGACACTAAGATCAGCAGCCCGGCCCGATGCGATTTCGAGGTACTCGGCAGCAGCGGTGCGTGGCAGCTCCGCGATGAAGCGAAACGAGCTATCGTCGTTGCGAATCTCCAAGCCAGTGAAACCCGTGGCCAGAATCCGACTGCGGTCGTGTGCGAAGAGGATAGGCGCACCGTCCCGCGGCATCTCCAAGCACCGCGAGGCAAATCGTGCTCGCGACCCTCGATAGTTCTCGTGGGTCTCTCCCCAGTAGGGAAGCGCACCACCGATCCGCAGTGGGCCGTCGGGCAGCTCCGGCTGCGCGCTGAACAAACCTTTGCGGCTGGTGGTGAATGGTGTCGTATCGTGCATGGTGGTGGCCCCTATTGCCGCGCGCCGGAAAAAGTAACTTGCGGCTGGTAGCTGAGCGAAGGCCCGCCGCTTCCCGCCCTGGGACCCGTCGGCAAGCCCGCCGCGAGTCGCCGCTCCACCTCCGCAGCGTCGCCGTACAGCCGCGGGTTAGCCTGCTTCCGCCGGCCGAGTTCACCCCGCAAGTGCATGTCGGCATGGCGGGTGGACTCTTCGAGGCGAATCTGCGCCCTCAAGGTGGGAATCTCGGCCTGGAGCGCGACCACCCGCTCCGAAGCCGCCTTCTGCCGCGCCATGGACGCCTGCCGCTGGGCCTCAGTCAACACCCGCGATTCGTCATCCCGCATCGCAGCCAGCGTCTCGGCATCGCGGCGCATGTCATCAACGGTGATGTGGAGAGTGTTGAGAATCGCCTGGGTGTCCTCGACGTCAAACTCGTACGTCGCATCGCGTGACAACTCTTCGACCAGAGCCCGGTACTGCGTCAGACTGGCTTGGATATCCTCGCGGCCGTGTTCGGCGAGGCGGTCGTAAAAGTCGCGTTTGGTAGTGTGCATCCTAAATCTCCTCATTCGTAATGTTGGCCACGGTGATTGCGTGGCGTTCGTCTTCGGTCAAAAGCCCCAGGCGGTCGAGGTAGTCGAGTTCGGATTCGTAGCAGACAGTAAACGGGGAATGCACCGCGTTCGGCTTGCCGTAGAAGTACCACGAGGGCTCACCGCCTTCCGGCCACCTATCACCCACGTTGCCGTCGTCGCGGCTGGGCTCACCAGCGACAACGCCGCGGTTCCGGCGACTCCCACCGCCACCAGCCCCAGCATCGTGAGCCCGGCGAAGCGGCAATGTGCTCCTCCGTCAGCCAGCCGCCGCACTCATCCCACGCTTGCTTGGCCAGCATCTCGTCGAATTCTTCGCCGCGCCCGAACCCATCGCCGAACATGTCGTGTCCGGTGCGGAGATGCGAAAGTTGATCCTCAGTCCAACCCCGCTGCGCCCGCCCTAGATATCGCTTGCGTGGTGGCATCAGACGCCTCGCCGTGAGTGACGCAAGATCGGCGGCCGCGGAGCTTCGGCGGGCGGCGCCACGTCGAGGCCCAGCTCACGAACCAACCGAGCGAACGCCAGCCGGCTATCCCGCTCGACGGCAATCTCTGGCCGGGTCCGCGGCGCTCCGAATCGGTCCTCATAGGTCAAGCCGCCAGCCGCTAGAGCCTGCCGTGCTTGCTGGCAGCGGTCCCACGCCTCAGCGGCTAGCCGGAGCAACCGCAAGTGATGGCCCTGCAAGTCGAACTCGGCCACGGTCGCCGACCACCACGCCTGCGCCTCGGCGGACAGATGCGCTGGCGCTGGCGGCAAGTCGGCTTCGTGGATGCGGGCGGGCAGTGTCATGGGTCAAACTTCCCTTACTCTGCGTCAGCGCTGCGGCAGCGAGCTAGAAACGCTTCCGGTAGCCGGGACGTCAAAGACACCACCCCGGCCGTCGGCTGCGTTCCCTCACCGCCCTCGACGTGTTTTACGCCAGCGAAGGATTTTTTGAGGCGGTGGGGTTCGCCGATGGCAACCAACCGGTCTCGCTGTTCCTGTGTGAGCGGCTTACGGCGACGTTTCGGGCGGATGATTGCCGCGACCTGCTTGAAGTCCACCACGTCAAACGCAACCGTGGCGCCGTCATCGCCGTCTTGGAGCACTTCAACGCAGGGCAGCCGCTTCAGCTCGGCGGCGATGCGTCCGGCGCGGTCGGTCCAGGCCGCTAGCCGATTGCCGCCCTGCGGATGAATCTCGCCGTATCGGCAAGGGATGACCCAAAGCCACGGGTCGGTGTTCCGGGAACCAGCGGCCGGGTCGGTTCCGATGCGATATCGGCGGCCGTAGGCGGATTTCAGGTCGATGCAGGTAGCCGTCATGGCAAATCTGTTCTCAATGGGGGACGCAAAAAGCTGCAAGCGGACAGACCGCGGTCGGGGTAAAAGGCCCCAGCTCTGCATCCTACCCCTCCCCCGCCGACTACCCGATTTAACATTGTGGTCATGCCAGCGGCTCCGCGACCATCATCGCCGGGCTCGATGGCGCAGCGTGTTGAACGTTCACACCATCGCCATTGATCCAGGCGTCGATCGCAGACTCCGGCCAGCGAATCAGTCGGCCGAGTCGTCGCGGCCGTGGGAACGTGGGGTCGTTGCTCACCACTTCGGTCAGGTGCGTACGCGAGCACTTCAACTTCGCGGCAACGTCGTCGGCATCGATCATGCGAACCATGTTCATATCCTCCACCATGAATTCTACAGGCATCATGTCGCGCGTTACGGTTTCCAATTTGGAGTCCTGTTTACGGCGGCGATACGCCCACTGCTTGCAGGCCACGGAGCAGTAGGTCGCGTGCGAACTGAAGAAGTCGAACTTGCACCGCGGGCAGATGCGGATGGTCTCAGGCATCGCACCAGTCCTGCCCGCTCACGTAACAGGCAAAGCAGACCTCGCGTCCGGCGTCGAGTTCTTCGCGGGTTAGGCATGCCCCGCACTCGCAACACGTCTCGACGTCGACTGAGCCCGGCACCTCGAAACTAGCGTCGCTCATGGGGAATCTCCGGCAAAATGATCGTGATTAGAGGGCGTCTTCCTTTCCGTCGCGTGAGGGTGAGCAGGCCCGCCCCTTCGAGACGGCCAAGCGAACGGTAAACGGCCCGACGAGAAAGCCTCACTCGTTTGAGCGTGGGGGCTTCCAAGGCGAACGTCAGGCTTTTGCGAAGCCCTTGGACACGCCAAAGCATGTTGGCCACCTGACACACGGCCCAACTCCGCAACTCACCTGCCCTGAGCATCCATTCCCAATCGATCGGCCCTTTGATGAAGTCCCGTTGCGCCCTTCGACGTAACGCCGATCGAGCTTCCGCTGCATCCACAACAGCGTCGAAGGGGTCTTTCTCTTCTTCCATGATTACCCTCTTATTTAAAGACTCTCTGATAAGACTCCCTAGATAACACTGTGACGGGTGGCCCTCCGGGGTTACACGTAGGTGTAACCATGGGGTTACAGGTGCAGTGTCACCGGCGTCCCACCTTTTTGGGGGTCAAAAGGAGTCGGTTGGGCCGTGGGTGGCCCAACTACTTGTTGTTGCGAGTTCTTCCAAGATGCCCATCACGACGCCCCACATACGCTCGCCCCGTTTGTCCGAATAGCGTTCCGGGTGATTGACCACCTTGGAGTCGACGCGAATCGGATAGCCGTTGAGCACGACCCTGCCAGCCTCGATCATCAGCTCGCGGGCTTGCTCGACGATGGCCGGCATGTCGCCGGTCGGTCCGCCGATCAAGAACGCATCATGTACTGGGCAGTGGACCTCGATTCCCGCTTCGGTCAGCAGGCAGGCGGCGAGTCGCATGATTTCCGCGCCACTGCCTTGCACCAAGAAATTGCGGATCGTGTTCGGCTTGGTCCCGGTCCGCACGTGCAGCGGCCAACCGAAGCAGGTCCAGAGCTTGCCGTGCAGCATGGCGGCGTCGAGCGTGCTGTCTGACCATTTCCAGAACCGCGGGAACTTCCGCCGATGCAGCGCCAGGAGTTGCTTGGCGTAGGCTTCCGGCTGCCCGAGAAGCTGACTCAGACTGTTCGCCTGCATGCCGTAATTTGCGGCTAGGTAGACGATCTTGAACGTGTCGCGGATGTCCCCGTGAGTAGCCTTCGTGGCATCCGCCGGCGCGTAGTCACCAGCCTTTGCCAGCCACAAGTACGGGTCGCCGCTCTCATACGCGGCCTGCATGTCGGTGTCGCCGCTCAATGCTGCAGCCACAGCGATTTCCTGACCGCTGTAGTCGAGATATGCTACGGCTTGACCTGGCTCGGGCTGAATCAACGAACGAATCCACGCGGACGGCCCGAAAACGAATTTCGAGTTGCTCGGCTGATTTCGCCCAGTGATTGAACGGAATGGGCTCAGCATCGCGCGATTGCGGCCGTCGAGCCCCACGGCCAAGTCGGATAGCCGCATCTGCGAGAGTGAAAACCGCAGTTCCCGCAGTGGCCCCACCAACTCGGGGAATCGCCGGGCCATCTGGCGAAAGCACTCATCACTCAGGTCGAGGGCGCCCGTTTCGAGCCGTGGCCAAGGGATATCAACGCGAGACAACCAGGCTGAGAATCCGGCCGTCGAGAAGCCATAAGGGCCGCTGTAGGCGTTCGGTCCAGCGTTCCGAACTAGCTCAGCCGCCCGCGATAGCAACTCGGGATCGTCGCGACGTACGAATCGCCGCTCTGGTTCTCGCATCAGCTCCCACAACCGGCCGGCCTGGTCACCCTCGTCCTCGTGGTCGCTCGAATAGCCGCGGCCGATTCCTAGTTCGGGTAGGTCGCCGGCGATCGTGCGGGCAGTCACGTCGAGGGCCGGCCAACTCGAATAGTCCCTGCCTGACTCTTCCCAGGCGGCAATGCGGTTGACTGTGAGGCCGCTGCGTTGGCGAGCGGTCGAGCGGGCCTGCCGTTCGCTTCGCTGGGCTTGCCGCTGTTCCTCCCACAAATCGCTTACCGCTAGGTAGAGCAGGTGCGGGTCGATGCCCGACTCGTCCGCCACGTCCACAACGGCCCTGCCCACCGTCGAGTCGCGGTCGAACTTGGCAGCCACGGGAACGAACACGCCGGCATAGTCGCCTTCGATCTCACGAATCAGGCGGGCCTTGATTGGTTCCCAGGCTTCGCGGAGTCGTTCGAGCAACTCACGATCGCAGGGCGTCCCGGCATGCTCCATGCGAGCGACAGCGGCTTGATATCTCCCCCGATAGATCGCACGCGGCAAATCGATCTTCGGCAGCATCAGCGGCAGCAGTCGCACCAACGCATGCACGTCTTCCGCACAGTAGTCGAGCAGCGCTTTCCGCTCGTCGTCGGTGTAGTCGCCGCCGCGCAGCGCCAACTTGCGCAGTTCCGTTTTTTCGAGGCCGTCGAGTGCCGGCAGACCGAAGTACGCTAGCGCTCCCAACAAGCTGCTACCGGTAGGTAGTTCTAGCCCGTTGGTGATCGCTCGGAACTCCACGTATTGATCGAGGATGCGTTGCGGCAGTTTCCAGCCAAGCGAGAGGAACGAACTCAACTCCGCGGGAGCGTAGTAGCTCGTCACCAGCGACGACTCGCCAACGTCGAAAGGCGGTGCCGGCATCCCTGCCAGCTCGTCCGCCCACAGACGCAGCTCCCGCCCGGTGCGGTACTCAACGGCGACCAGGCACCGCACCTCTGGTCGTTCACCGGGACCGCAGCCATACTCGCAGTCGACGCACCACACCGAATCGAAATGCCGCAGAGCATCGCTCACGCTTCACCCCGCAGCGCTCGCAGGATCGGGTGATCCGGTCCGGCGATGTAGCGATTGCCGAAGCAGAGCTTGAGCAACTCTCGCATCGACAGTTCCGGCCACTCCGGTTCGGTAAGCGACCCCGTAGCCTCGAACACGTCGTAGTAGCCGGCCCGCTGATTCGACGCGACTCGCACCCACTTCTCGCCAGCCATGCGGGCGGCAGTCAGCAACGTGTCATTCCAGTCGTTGGTGCGGCCGTCGCTGCCAGGCAATTTGCAGGGCCACAAAAACGCGTCGCCTTGGCGATTGACCGCGAGGTACAACGCTACCGCGTGGATGTCCGCTGACAGATCGACCCACAGCGAATCGTCGACCATGTATAGGTCGCCACGGTTGAGCTTGTCCTCGAAGATGGCCGTCTCGACGCGCCAAGCAGCGCCGGGCCGTGTCCGGCAAAACTCGTGTCTATTGGGCTTCCGACAAGGAACCTTCGTCAACGCCTTACGTACCGCTGTGCCGCCAGAGAAGTCGGTCGGCAGCCGCAGGTTCTTCGGGTCGAATGGGTCGGGCTTTGCGTCGATCGTCGAGGTGCGGCCGAGCTTAGTCGGATCGAATGACGTGTCTTCGTCATGCGGTTGGCCGTTGGTAGAGGCAGTTTGTTGCGTGTCGGTTTTCATGCGAGTTCTCCGTTTTGTTCTTTAGCGGGCGTAGAGTTTGGTCGACCAGTTGTGGAGCAGCTCGACGACTTCGTGAACGTCGACGTCGACAGCCAGACGATGGCGGTAGATTTCGGGCGGAACATCCATGCCATAGGTGGTGCAGACGTCCATCACCAACCCGAGCAACGCAGCCGCAGCATCTAGGCGATCGCATGGTGCGAGTTCAGGAACCGACGTCCATTTGCTCATGCTCGCGGCACAGAGGCGAGCAACGATCGCACACAGAGTCCGGCGTACGTAGTCTTCGCCGAGCACTTCCGCCATCGATTGCGTCAATGCTTTTTGCTCCCGGCGGGACTTCAGTTCTTTGAGGGCTTTTACCCTTTGTGGATCGAGAATCACGGTTAGACCTCCAATGCTTGGGTGACGGTGTCGAGAACAACCCGAGTGATCTCGGGCTCACGTAGTTGCGGATGGCGGGCATCGTTGCCCACGAGTGCCCGAAGCTGGCTGAAGAAGAAAGCCGAGTCGGCCCACGCCTGGCCGCGGGGTCGAAGGCGGGCCAAGTACAACAAGCTTTCGAGTGCCGGCTCGAGCTTGCAGGCGTCGAGCCACGTCTTCGGCGGCTTGCGGCCTTCGAGTTCAACCACGAGCTGGCACACCGCGAGGTGCAGCGAGTCGTAATCGTCGAGGCCGAGTTCGGCACCTTCGCCGAAGAGGCGGCACAACCTGATTAGGTCGTGGTCACTGAGCTTGGGCAGCGGCGGCGTCCGTCGTGGACTGTCCGCGTCGCGCAGGGTAGGATCAGGCATAGTAAGTCTCCGTTGCCAAGGGCCGCCCGCGTCTCAAACCGGCGGCTCTTGGCGTTCTAGGGTTAGAAAAACTCGATCGTGTTCGTTGCTTTCCGCCGCCGTGTTCGTGGCACCTGCGCCACGGGCGTTGCCGAACGCTGGGCCTCGAAGGCCTCGACGGCTTCCCGCGAGATTCGCCAGCGCGGCCGGCTGCTCGTGGAAGTGGCCAAATTGAAGGCTCGTAGCCGCCCGGCCTTGATATGGGCCAGCACCGTTTCCGGCTTGCAGGCCCACTTAATGGCCAACGTGGGCGGCGTGTAGGACTCCCGGCTAGGCATGGGACGCCTCCGGCCGGATAACACCAGCACGATGCGCCTGCTCCGAGACTCGAAGCAGGCGGCGAAGAACCTTGACCTCTTGCTCGCGGATCGCGAGTTGCTCGCGAACTTCGCGAGGGTCGGGGATTTCGATTTCATTCCGCGTGTCAGACATAGTTCCAGCTCCGTCGTGTGACGATGCCGGACTATAAAGCGGAAGAGGTTGCCAGATTTGGCAACACTTTAGCAACCAAACTGCAACCGGAGAATTGCCCTATTTTTCAGGCGGCAAACGGCGCTCGATAACGTCCTGCCCGCGTGTCTTCGCCCAGTTGAAGCCGACATTAGAAGCAAGCTTCCCGCTGAGTTTGTTGATGTACGGCTTGATCTCGTCGTACTTCGCAAATCGTCCTCGACCCAGAAGGCGACCCACCTCTTTCACAGCCACTGTTTCGAGGGCCCAGATGCCGACAAATAGCTTCCATTCTTGGGGGGACAACTCTAATTGGTAGCGAGTGCCCTTCCACCAAAAGCCCTGTCCTTGCGGCTCTGGCCCATCCCCGTGGGGTGGGGATGGGGGAGCGGGAATATTGCCTTCAGCGGCGCAGTCATTTCCCGCGAGTCGGTCTTGCTCAATCCGTTCTTCGATCGCGAGCGTGAGAATTTGGCAGCGCTCGACCAACTCAACCAACGCAACCTGTGGCGGAATTGTGTCACGACTACGACACGGCGAATACCATTCGTTGATGATCTTTCGGACCCTCAAGAATGGCTTCGGATCGAGATTCGGCATTCGACCGCCGATCCACCCAACTAGCGAACTGGTCAGGCGGAGTAGGTCTGGCGGCTCCTGCGTGCGGCCGTGAAACAGCCATTCGTTGGGATCGCAATTGCGCCAGGAATCGATTGTGTCTAGCTCATGGCGTACGACGTCCCGCCAACGAACGATCCCCCGCAAAACGTGCAGTTCTGCCGTCGTGTAATCCCTGGCCATCTCGTCCTATCCTTTCTGCCAGGCCGGCCCAGCGATGGCCGCGGGGATAGGACCGCAGCACACCGCTGAACCGCTTGACCGGCGAGCTTGCAATCTCGCCGACCGTCCTGGGCGTCGCAGATCCAGTTTACCGCTCGACCGGGCCCTTGATCGCGAACCACGCCACCGCCACGCCGGCCGAAAGGAACGCGACCAACAGCACCGCGGCGAACGCGCCAAGAAACGCAGACCAGACCATCGTTAATCCCCTTCGCGGTTAGGCACCCACCACGCGCCAGTTGTGTCCGGCGGGCACATGCTTTGCCGGCTTCGGTTTCGCTCGCTTGGCTGGCGGGAATAGCCAGGACCGCACGTAGTCAGTGACGGCTTTAATCCGTTCGTCGGCCACCTGCTCGCGGTAGACGGCCGCCATGTCGGAAGTGCCGGGAGCATGCCCCATGACGCTGGACACAGCCACCGCGTCGCCAGCCCCTTCGCCGATCGTCTGGAACGTGTGCCGTAGGGCGTAAAAGTTGAGGCCCGGCCGCTTGATGCCGAGCTTCGTGAGCAGCTTGGTCATCTCGGCCGAGAGCGGCGACGATGCCGTATCCTTCGCCCACCGCATGCCACGCTTCGTAATGAACACCAGGCCGGCGTCGGCAGGGTCTTTATGGTCCTGCCGGTTGGCCAGTGCATCGCGGATCGCCTCGACCGTTTCGGGCCACAGCTTGCATCGGCGCGGAATCGCTGTCTTGGCCCTGGGGAATTCCAACCAACCCGCTTTCAGGTCGAGCGCCTTGGTGGGCAGCGTGCCAATGTCTGTGTTGCCCAGGCCGCAGTTGATGCCCAGCAGGATCATCGCCTTGAGTTGCGGCGTGGCCGCGCCCAGCATCGCCGTCAGCTCATCCGCGGTGAACATCCGCGGGCCCTTCTCGTTGCGGGCTTGGCGAATCGCCTTGCGGCTGGGTCGCTTGAATGCCTGCCCATAGCGAACCTGCTTCTCGATCAAGCCTGAGTCGAAGGCGTACTTGAACAGCACGCGGCAACGCTGAATCTCATTGCCCAACATCACGGGCCCCCACGATTTGGCCATCGTGGCCCGCAGCGCCTCGAAGTCGTCGGCGGCGAGGTCCGACACCAGGCGGGACTTGCCGAACTGCTTGATCACTCGCTCGCAGGTGTCCCGGTAGTCGCGCCACGTGCGCTCTTTGATCTCGCCGGCATCGGCCAGCAGCCGCTTGCTGGTCAGGAAACGGTTGCACAGGTCGCGGACCGTCAGCCCTTCGCCCTGCACACGCGGGGTGCGGTTGGCGAGCAGATCGTCTTTCTGGTCAAGCCACTTCGCCAGGGCCCCGTCGGGGTCATCCCAGCGGCCGAAGTACAGCAACTTGCCGCGAACCTTCTTCGCCCACCAGCCGTTTTGATGCGGAAACAGCGGGAAATCCGCCCTCGGCTTCCGTGGTTTCGTCTTTCTAGTTACTTTGGGCATCCGATGTCATTCCGGGCTGGCGGGTGTCGAAACGGGTGTCGAACCCATCCTACGCGGTTCCTGGCAGCGTTCAAGAAACCCTGTAAATTACAGGGAATCCGTGCCCGTAGCTCAGTGGTTAGAGCAGCCGACTCATAATCGGTTGGTCCTAGGTTCGAATCCTGGCGGGCGCACTTCTGCTGCACGACCTTTGACAGGCCGCCGCGGCATAACTAGCCTAAAACCAAAGGGTTACGGCTTTATTAAGGTTGCACTGGCCGCCACTCTGGGGGTGCAAGTCGACACAAGGCTTGCCGCAGCAAGGTTTTCCGACACAATAGGGGCTCGCTTTGAAATAGCGGCGTTGGCGGGGATCGACTTTGGGCAGGGTCGATTTTGAGTTCGCCAGCCGTGGCAGCGCTCGAGCCCGGCGCCATGCGAGCCCCCGGAGGGGCCGTCTCGCAGGCCTTGGGGGAGAGGCATTCCTCTGGTTCCCTCTCTTTAAGGATCCTCAACCAGCATGAGCAGCAAGCGAATTCTGGTCGCTGGCGGCGGCGGTTTCATCGGCGGACACCTGGTGGCTCGGCTCCGCGAGCTCGGCCACAAGCAGATCCGCAGCGTCGACTGCAAGCCGTTCGAGGAGTGGTACCAAAAGTTCGAAGACGTAGAGAACGTCGTGGCTGATCTCGAGGGGCGCGCCGCCTGCGACGCCGCCTGCCAAGGCGTGAGCGAAGTCTACAACCTGGCCGCCGACATGGGGGGCATGGGCTTCATCGAGAACAACAAAGCCCTCTGCATGCTCAGCGTGCTCATCAACACGCACCTGCTGCAGGCGGCCAAGGAGCAGGGGGTCGAGCGGTTCTTCTATGCCTCGAGCGCCTGCGTCTACAACGCGGACAAGCAGCGCAACGAAGACGTGGTGGCGCTCAAGGAAGCCGACGCCTACCCCGCGATGCCGGAAGACGGCTATGGCTGGGAGAAGCTGTTCTCCGAGCGGATGTGCCGGCATTTCCGCGAAGACTTTGGCCTGACCACGCGCGTGGCTCGCTTCCACAACGTCTATGGTCCCTTTGGCACGTGGGAAGGGGGCCGCGAAAAGGCCCCGGCCGCCGTCATCCGCAAGGTGATCCAGGCCAAGGAGTCGGGCAAGCACCAGATCGAGATTTGGGGCACGGGCAAGCAAACCCGCAGCTTCATGTACATCGACGACTGCGTGGAAGGCATCCTCAAGATCATGCACAGCAAGATCGAGGAGCCGATCAACCTGGGCTCGAACGAGCTGGTGACGATCAACGGCCTGGTCGACATCGTCGAGAAGATCGCCGGCATCAAGCTGGAGCGCAAGTACGACCTGACCGCCCCCAAGGGGGTGAACGGCCGCAACAGCGACAACACCAAGATCCAAGAATATCTCGGCTGGGAACCCGGCATCGCCCTGCGGGACGGGATGAAGAAGACCTACGACTGGATCTACAGCGAGTATCTGGCCAAGTACGGCGCGGTGCAGGCGGCCCGCTAGTTTTATCACGGCGCGCGGCGCCGGTCGCAAAGCTTGTCGTCCGGTGATGTGCGCCATGCCTGAGCGATCCTTGGAACCGCTGATCCTGGTCATCAGCCAGGTCTATGTTCCCGATCCGGCCTCGGTGGGCCAGCACATGGCCGACGCCGCTGAGGCGCTGGTCGATCGGGGCTATGCCGTGCGGGTGCTCACTTCGGCGCGGGGCTACGAGAATCCGCAGGTTCGCTACGCGTCGAGCGAACGGCGGGGCGGCGTCGACATCGTGCGGCTGCCCCTCTCCTCGTTCGGCAAGCGCACGATCTTGCAGCGACTGCTGGGGCAGGCGCTGTTTCTGTTGCAGGCGGTGGTCCGCGGACTGTTCGCGCCCCGGTTGGCCGCTGTGCTGGTCAGCACGTCGCCCCCCATGGGTTCGGTCGCCGCGCTCCTGATCTCGTTCGTGCGCGGCGTGCCGATCAAGTTCTGGCTCATGGACATGAACCCGGATCAGCTCATTGCGTTGGGCAAGGTCGGGCCCCGCAGCTGGCCGGCGCGCGTGTTTCGCGCGCTGAATCGCCGGCTGTTCGCCCGCGCGGCCGACGTCGTAGTGCTCGACCGCTTCATGGCGGTCCGCGTGCGCGAACAGTATCAGCGGATCGGCCGCATGGAGGTGCTGCCTCCCTGGCCGCACGAAAGTGCGCTCGAACCGGTCGAGCATGCGTCGAACCCGTTTCGCCAGGAACACGAACTGGGCGAAAAAACCGTCGTCATGTACAGCGGCAACCATAGCCTGGCGTCTCCGCTGACGACGCTCGTGCAGGCAGCACTGGCTTTGCAGAGCGATCCGCGGTTCGTCTTCCTGTTCATCGGCGGCGGGCACGGCAAGCGCGAGATCGACGAGGCGATCCGGGACCACCACCCCGCGAACATCCGCTCAATGCCTTACCAGCCGCTTGAACAAATCCGCTACTCGCTCTCAGCGGCCGACGTACATGTCGTTGCCTTGGGGGACGACATGGTGGGCATCATCCATCCCTGCAAGATCTACGGCGCCATGGCGGTCGGACGCCCGGTGCTCCTTCTGGGGCCGCGGCCCAGCCACGCCTCGGACATTCTCGACGAGTACGGCATCGGCTGGCACGTAGCGCACGGAGACGTGCCCGGCATGATCGACGCGCTGCGAACCGTGGCCGCAACGCCGCGGGAAACCTTGCGTCAGATGGGTGAGCGGGCTCGAGCCGCCGTCGATGACCGGTTCAGCAAGGAGGCGCTCTGCAGCCAATTCGTTGACGCCGTGGTGCGTGACCTGCCGAAACCCGTGACCGCTGCCCCGTCGGTCGGCGTGTCGACGCCGGCCCAGGTGTGATCAAAGCATCAAACCTGGGATCAGGCGCGAGAGGACAGGCGAATCGATGAAGGTTCTCATCACCGGCGGCGCCGGCTTCATCGGTCAATACTTTGGGCCGGCGCTGGCGGCGGCGGGGCGCGCCAGCGTGTCGCTCGATCTCGCTCCCGCCGCCAATCCCGCGGCGCCCGTGACGCTGGGAGACGTTCGCGACCGATCGGCGCTCGAGACCGCGCTCGCAGGTTGTGACGCCGTCTTGCACCTCGCCGCGGCCCACCACGACTTCGGCATCACGCGCGACACTTTTTTTTCCGTGAACGAGGAGGGCGCCCGCACGCTCACCGCGGCCATGGACGCGGTGGGCGTACGCGAGCTCTGCTTCTCCTCCACCGTAGCGGTCTACGGCGACGCACCGCCCCCCTACGACGAAACGAAGATCCCCGCCCCGAATACTCCCTATGGCGCCTCGAAGCTGGCGGGCGAAGCCGTGTTCCGCGCCTGGACCGAACGCGGCGAGGGACGCCGCTGCCTGGTGATCCGACCCACGGTCACCTTCGGCCCAGGCAACTTCGCCAACATGTACAGCTTGATCCGCGAGATCGATCGCGGCCGGTTCCTGCGCGTGGGCCAGGGAACCAACATCAAGAGCCTATCCTACGTCGAGAATCTCGTCGCCGCCACGCTCTACCTTTGGTCGCGCCCCGCGCGGGGCGCCTTCGAGGTCTTCAACTACATCGACAAGCCCGACCTTACGAGCGGACAGATCGTGGCCGCCGTGTACGAGGACCTGGGCAAACCGCTCCCCAAGCTCGCGGTGCCCTATCCGATCGCGCGGGCGCTCGCGCTCCCCTTCGACGCCGTGATCGCCGCCACGGGGCGCAACCTGCCGATCTCCTCGGCGCGGCTCAAAAAGCTTGTTCTCAGCGAAACTCGCTACGAGGCCGACAAGGTGCGCGCGGCCGGCTTCGTTCCGCCGGTCGACTTGCGCGAAGGGATTCGGCGAATGGTCGCTTGGTACCAAGCATCAGGCAAGAGTCAGTCGCAGCGCGTGTCGTTGCCGCCGCCCGACATCGTTCGCGCTGGCTCCAGCTAGCGCACGTCGAGCATTCGCTCGAGCGCCACGAGCGCCCAGTGTGCGATCTGTGGATCGACCTCGATCACGTTCACCGGCGTGCCGGCCGCCAGGTTCTCGAGGCTCCAGCAGAGGTGTGCCAGGTCGATGCGATACATCGTGGCGCACATGCAAACTACGGGCGAAAGGAAGTGAATCTCCTGCTCGGGGTGTTCCTGCTTGAGCCGGTTGACTAGGTGCAGCTCGGTGCCGATGGCCCACTTCGTGCCGGCCGGCGCTTCTTGCACGGCGCGAATGATCCGGCCCGTCGAGCCGACGACATCGGACTTGTCGACCACCTCCATCGTGCATTCGGGGTGGACCAGGATCTGAATGCCTGGGGTCTTTGCGCGGAACTGGTCGATGTGCTCCGGGCGGAACATTTGGTGGACGCTGCAGTGCCCTTGCCAGAGCAGCACACGGCTGCGGCGCAGCGCGTCTTCGCTGTTGCCGCCCAGGTCGCCGGCGTGCGGATTCCAGACCGGCATCTCCTCGAGCGAAATGCCCATCTTGCGGGCAGTGTTGCGCCCCAAGTGCTGGTCGGGGAAGAACAGCACGCGCTTGGTGCGGGCAAAGGCCCACTCGAGCACGGCGCGAGCATTGCTCGACGTGCAGACGATGCCTCCATGCCGCCCACAGAACGCCTTGAGGCTGGCGGCCGAGTTGATGTACGTGACCGGCGTAATCTCCTCGGTGTCGATCACCTCGCCCAACTCTTCCCAGGCGCCTTCGACCTGGTGGATCGCGGCCATGTCGGCCATCGAGCAGCCGGCCGCCATGTCGGGCAGGACCACGGTCACTCTTTCGCCGGCGCGCTCCGCCAGCTTGTCGGGCCGGTTGGCAAGAATGTCGGCCGTTTCGGCCATGAAGTGAACACCGCAAAAGGCGATCGCGCGGCAATCGCTGCTGGCAGCGGCCATCTGGCTGAGCTGGTAGCTATCGCCCCGCAGATCGGAAAGCGCGATCACCTCGTCCTGCTGGTAATGGTGCCCCAGGATCAGCAGCCGCGAACCCATCTCCTGGCGCACGGCGTTGATGCGGGCCTGCAGCTCGGCGTTGCCGAGCGAGCGATAAGGCGCAAACTCGAATTTGCCGGCGGCCGTTTCCAAGACTGGCATGGGCGAATCTCTCCTGCCTCCGCTGCCTAACCTGCGTAGCCCCAACCGTTTGATGCATTCTATCGTACCCCGGTTGCAGCCCCAGGGCGAGGATCCGAGTGGGCGACCGACAAGCCCTTTGGGCCGCAATTGGCTGGGGAGGCCGGGCCAAGTTTGCCGGCGGCCGCTGCCGATAAGTGAAGGCAGCGCGCCGCGAGGTTCGGCACGCAGGCCAACTTTCTTCGCCGTGACCCCGTATGCAGCGACTCGGTCCCGACCAATTGACCGCCGTCCTCACTGCCTGTCGGGCGGGAAACAGCGAGATCGTCGAGGCACTGGCGCGCAATCTCGATCTCAAGACCACCGTGGCAGTGGGAGAGCCGGGAAGTTGGAAAGCCGCGGCCCCGCCCGCAGGCTGTGACGGCCCAGGCCTCGTGCTGGCGCTCACGATCGGCAACACGGGCGCGCTGGTGCTCGTGCCCGAAGCCAGCGGATTACTGCCCGCCTGGTACGCGGCGCCCGACGCCACGGGCCAAAGCAAGCTGACGACGCTGGCGCAAGAGCTGGGCATGCTCATGTTGCCGGAAGACCAAATGCCTGAGGACTTCGCGGCGGGCCGCGTCGGAAGTCTGGCGAGCGCTTGTCAGCGGAGTGGCGTGGGGGACGGCGCCTCGCTCGTTCCGCTGACGCTCACGGCCGGCGACCGCAGCGGTGAGCTGCTGCTCGTTTGGCCCGCCGTGTTGCCGACCCAGGCCCTGGCAGGCGCTTCCGACACTAGCGCCGCACCGGCCGCCGCCAGTCAGCCAGAGACGAAGCCAACCGAGGCGAAGACCAGTTCTGACGCGGCGCCTGCAGCCCCCGAACCCGCCCCGGCGGCGAAGACCAAGCCAGCCGCCGCCGCGCCGCCCGCGCCACCACAGCGTGAGCCGGCCCGGCCCGCCCCTGCTCCACCAGCCGGTGGCGATCTCGACATGCTGCCCAGCTATCTCCGCAGTCGGCTGCGGGTCAGCGTGCCGGTGGTAGTGACGCTGGCCAGCAAGCGGCAAGCGATCGGCCGGATTCTGGAAATCGGTCCGGGCTCGATTCTCCAGTTCGACAAGCTGTGCGACGAAATGCTCGACCTGTCGGTCGGCAATCACTGCGTTGCGCAGGGCGAAGCGGTCAAAATCGGCGAAAAATTCGGCCTGCGAATCACCTCGCTCACGCTGCCCGAAGAGCGTTTCGTCGCGCTCCGCAAAGACGGCTCCACGCGGAACTCGTAGCAGACGGCTAGGAGCCCGAGTTGGGCGGGCTGGCCGGCTGGCCATTGTTGCTGCCCAGTTGCGAGAGCACCTGCAGCAGGCCGTTGATATGCGCCAGGCGGGGGCCGAAGCGGTCGATGAACTCGCCGAGCAGGAATTCTCCTTCGAGCAGCGACTCCGCGTTGTCCTGCACCTCGTCGGCCAGGTTCTCGATGAACGTGGTCTGAGCCCGCCCCAGGCTCTCCGCCGCCATCCGGCAGGCTTTCGAGAGGGCCGGATTCGCCTGCTTCCACTGATTTAGCTCGTTGGCCCGCTGGCGCTGCGGCGCGGAGAGGTGAGTCAGCAGCTCCTCGAGCAGCTCGTTCGTGCGGTCCTGGGCCGAGAGCAGGTTGCGCAAGAGCCGCGACTGCTCGTCCCCCGACTCCGAAACCGGGCTCGCCACCGCCTCCGAAGACGACGGCGTGATGTCAACCTGGGTAAACAGCGAAGAGCTTACTTGCGGGCTGCGGCTCATGTCTTCTTCGACACTTGGGGGTGGATTGAACTCCTTGCTCGACATTGTAGTTAGCGCTGCCGAACGTTGCCAGAACCCGAAAAAACTTGCTCGACCGCTGCCGGCGGACCGTCTCCAACCCCTTATCCGCTAAAGTCTCACGCGCAGGGGGCCCGATGTTTTGCGAAAGAGGGCCTCGGCGGCAAGACCGGCCGCCGAGAAGCTCTCGCAGCACGTGGTTGTCGGATCGGCCTCGAGGATCTTCGCCTCGCACCATGAGTTCAGCGACCCCCGTCGAGCGCGCGTGCCTGGGTTTCTTCACCACGGTCGAAGACGCGGGGCACGGACTGTTCGGCGGCTACCTGCTGCTCGACCAGGGGGGCCGGCCGCTCGAGTTCCACTGCACGGCGCCGATCAAGCCCAACCGCGCCCAGGAGATTCTGTACGGCCCGACGCTGCGCCCCTATCTGGTCGGAGAACAGATCGGCCAAACGCTCGTGCGCAAGTCGTCGCTCTCGCCGACTGCGGTGTGCGTCGACTCGGCCGAGGCCCTGGAACTGCGCAACCACGTGGAGCTGCCGGTGATGCTCGTGTGCGGCGACGGTCCGCCGCTCGGACCGTTCACCGAAGCCCGCGCCGGCCGCAACCGGCTGGCCGTTTCGCCGCGGCATGCCAGCGACCTGACCTGCGTGCCCCAGTTCACTGCGGGCTTGCCCGAGGCCTTCGATTTGGCGGAGCCGTTCGACCGCATTCGCGAAGCCATTGCCGAAGCGCAGCGCGGCGCCGCCTAGCACCACGTCTCGCTCCACTCGCACTCGCCTTCCGTCCCCCGCACAGCCGACCCCTGCCCGCGTACGCGTGACTCCTTCAGCACCCAGCCGTGCCTCGGCCTCGCCTCGTTCCGCCCCCGCGGTGCGGAGCTTCCGCCTCGACGCGCCGCCGCCGCGCGTGACCTCGCACCGAGTGGCCGTTGAACGGCCCCGCGCGTTGTCATTACCGCTGTCGATCGAGCGTCCCGACGTGACGTCGTATCAGTTCGAGGTGGCGCCCCCTTGCGCGCTGCCCAGCTTGCTCGCTCCCGCCCTGCCAGCGGCTCCTGCGGCCGCTCCGCGCCGGCACACGCGCATCCGTCCGCCGGACGACGTGATCCGCCTCCGCGACCGGCTCTTCTACCTGTTGCAGCCCTCGCTCGAGACGATTCTCGGCGGCGGCGCGCTCGTCTGCCCGCACGAGCCCTTCAGCTATCAGCTCGAGGGAGTGGCGTTTCTCTACCCCCGCTTCGCCGCGATCCTGGCCGACGAAATGGGCCTCGGAAAAACGATGCAGGCGGTCACGGCGATGCGGCTCTTGATCCACGCGGGCCAAGCCTCGCGGGTGCTGCTCGTGTGTCCCAAGCCGCTCGTGACCAACTGGCAGCGAGAGTTCGCCCAGTGGGCGCCGGAATTGCCGCTGAATGTCGTCAGCGGCCCCAAGCCGCGTCGCCGTTGGCAATGGGAACTGCCCGAGGCGATCGTGACCATCGCCAACTACGAGCTCGTCACCCGCGACGCCGATCTCGTGAGCCAGTCAGGCGTGCGGTTCGACCTGGTGGCCCTCGACGAATCACAGCGGATCAAAAACCCCTCGAGCGCCACCAGCCAGGCCGTGCGCTCGATTGCCCGCACCCGGAGTTGGGCGCTTACCGGCACTCCGGTGGAGAACAGCCCGCGCGACCTGGTGGGCATTTTCGAGTTCATCTCGCCGGGGCAACTCTCGCCCGAGATGCGTCCGCGGAGCATGGGGCGGGCGGCCAGCGGCTTCGTGCTGCGGCGAACCAAGTCCGAGGTGCTCAGCGAGCTGCCGCCGAAACTGTTCCGCGACGCCGAAGTCGAGCTTTCGGCTGCCCAGCAGGAATCGTATCGCCGGGCCGAGGAAGACGGCGTGGTGCATCTGACCGAGATGGGCTCGGCGGCCACGATTCAACACGTGTTCGAGCTCGTGCTGCGGCTCAAGCAAATCTGCAACTTCGACCCCGCCACCGGCGAGAGCGCCAAGGTCGAGCGGCTGGCGGCCGACCTCGAGGAAGTGGCCGGAAGCGGTTCGAAAGCGATCGTATTCAGTCAATGGGTGCAGAGCATCGAACAGCTCTCCAAACGGCTGCGGCGGTTCGGCCCGCTCGAATACCACGGCGGCATCCCTTCGGCCAAACGCGACGGCGTGATCGCCCAGTTCCGCGACGATCCCCGCAAGCATGTGCTCCTCATGAGCTATGGCGCGGGCGCCGTGGGACTCAACCTACAATTCGCCAGCTACGTGTTCCTGTTCGACCGCTGGTGGAACCCCGCGGTCGAAGATCAGGCGATCAACCGCGCCCATCGCATCGGCGCGACGGGGCCGGTGACCGTGAGCCGGTTTCTTTCGCTCGGCACGATCGAGGAACGCATCGACCAGGTGCTCGCGCAAAAGCGCGAGCTGTTCGACACCATCTTTTCCGATCTCGCGCCGCAGGAAGGGCTGGGGCTGACCCAGGACGAGATCTTCGGCCTGTTCCGGCTGCACAAGCCGCACGGAAGAGCTGCCTAAGGCGCACGCGGCGTTTCCGGCGCAGGCAGCATCATTGCCTCCATGGCGTCGGCCATGCGGCGCTGGCCGGTGGGCGTGAGATGGATCGTGTCGACGGTGTTCCCGCGCGGCGCGACGATCGACAGGAGCACGCGCTTCGGCACGAGCTGCACGCCGTACTGACGAGCCAGCCGCCGCTGCGCTGCGCCAAACGCGTGCGCGAAGGGAGGCAGCGGCAGCTCGAGCATCACCACCTGCCGGCCCGGCGAGCAGACTTTGCTCAATAGGGTCTCCAGGTCGGCGGCGAACTGCTGGGCCAAGGTCGTGCCGAGCACGTCGTTGCCGCCGATCTCGAGCAGCACGAGTTCTCCGGAGATGCCCTCGCGGGCGACGCGCTTGGCCGCCGAGGCGGCTGTTTCTCCCACGTGCGACAGATCCTGCACCTCGATGCCGCGCTCGCGAGCCAAGATCGCCGGCCAGCGCTCGGCTTGATCGGCGGCGCCCATGCCGGCCGTCAGCGAGTCGGCCACGACCGTGAGACTGCGGGCGCCGCTGGGCGCGATGCGAAGCGGAAGATGGTAGGGAAGTTCGCTGATCGCAAGCACCAGGGCTGCTGCCGCCAGCCCCGCCGCGGGCCAACGCGCCGGACGTTCGCGTCGCAGGTTCACGCCCCAGAAGAGGGTCGCGACCGTGGCGAGCGCGATCCCCCACCAAGGAATCGGCGTCGAAGAAACCACCATCGCCAGGGCGCCTACGAGCAGCGCGAGCACGGCCAGCCGCCGCGCGAAACGCCGCGCGCATACCCCGAGCGCGGCCGCGGCGAGCACCAGGGCCAACCCGGAAAAGTAGGCTTGTCCGCTGGCAATGTGGTAGACCAGGCTGTTCATCGGGCCTCCGTCTCGCGCCGTTCCTCCATCCTAATCCAGGTGGTTTTGTAGTTGCACGCCCCGGCGGGCGGATTAGAACAAGAGAGGCGAGCGGACGCCCCACCCAGGCGTTCCACCCGCCGGTCGGTTCCCCGCCTGGCGCCTTCCGCCCCTGCCTTGTTGTCCCGCCTGCCTTGCAGGGTCTTGCATGTCCCGCTCCGCCCCTGTGTTCCGTAGCGCTGCGCTCGCGGCGCTGGTTCTTTCCTTGCTCGCCTTGCGCGGCCAGGCAGACGAAACACCCCCGCCGCCGAAGCTGGTTGCCAGCCCTCACGTAACGTCGCTCCGCGTTCCGGAGGATCTGGAGATCCGCGAGCTGCTCCGCGAGCCTGCAGTGGCGAACCCGCTCTATCTGACCTTCGACGAGCGCGGGCGGCTGTGGATCGCGCAGTACCGGCAGTACCCGTGGCCGGCGGGGCAGCGGCTCGTGAGCCGCGACGCGGTCTGGCGCAACGTCTACGATCCGCCGTTCGCGCCACCGCCGCCGCACGCGGCCGACTCTCCCTTTCGCGGCAAAGATCGTATCACGATCCACGAAGACACCGACCAGGACGGCCGCTTCGACAAGGAAACGGTGTTCCTCGACGGCCTGAACTTCGCCACGGCGGCGCTCCCCGGCCGCGGCGGCGTGTTCGTGATGAACCCGCCCTACCTGCTCTTCTATGCCGACCGCAACCACGACGACGTGCCTGACGACCCCACGCCGCGCGTGCTCCTCTCGGGCTTCGGCATCGAAGACTCACACTCGATCGCCAACAGCCTGCGTTGGGGCCCCGACGGCTGGATCTACGCCACGCAGGGGAGCACCGTCAGCGGCGCGATCGTGCGCCACGGGGCCGACAACCAGCCGCTGCCTGGCGAGAAACCCATCCACTCGCTGGGGCAAAACGTGTGGCGGTATCACCCCGAGAAGCATTTGTACGAGATCTTCGCCGAAGGAGGCGGCAACGCCTTCGGCGTCGAGATCGACTCGGCCGGCCGCGTCTACTCGGGGCACAACGGCGGCGACACCCGCGGCTTCCACTACGTGCAAGGGGGCTACTACCAAAAGACCTTCGGCAAGCACGGCGAGCTCTCGAACCGCTTTGCCTTCGGCTACTTCCCGGCGATGAAGCACCACGCCGTGGAGCGTTTCACCCACACGTTCGCCATCTACGAGGCCGACGCCCTGCCGGAGCGCTACCGCGGCAAGCTGTTCGGCGTGGCGCCCCACATCCACTATGTGATCCATAGCGAGATCGAGGCCGACGGCTCGAGCCGCCGCACCCGCGACCTGGGGCAGGTGGTCGTCCCCGGCGAGGCCGACCGTGACGACTGGTTCACGCCGGTCGACATTCAGCTCGGCCCCGACGGCGCGCTCTACATCGCCGACTGGTACGCGATGCAGGCGAACCACTACCACGCCCACGAGGGACAAACGAACCCCGACCTGGGACGCATTTACCGGTTGCAAGCGCACGGCGCCAAGCCTGCCCCCAAGTTCGATCTCGCGCGGCTCTCGAGCGAGGAGTTGGTCGACCGCTATCTCGCGCACTCCAATCGCTGGCACCGACAGACCGCGCTGCGACTGCTGGGCGATCGGCGCGACGCCGCGCTTGTGCCCAAGCTCGAAAAGCTGGTCGCCGCGCAAGCGGGCCAAACGGCGCTCGAGGCTTTCTGGGCGCTGTACCTCTCCGGCGGGTTCGACGAAGCCGTGGCTCTGCGCGCGCTTGACCATCCGAATCCGCATGTCCGCCGCTGGACGGTGCGATTGTTGGGCGACGAGCGCCAAACGACGCCGAGCATTGCCCACAAGCTCGCGCAAATGGCGGCTGATGAGCCCGAGGTCGAAGTCCGCTCGCAACTCGCGAGCACCGCGCGCAGGTTGCCCACCGGCGACTGCCTGCCGATCGTTGCGGCCCTGCTCGGCCGCCGGGAAGACGCCAGCGACATCCATCTGCCAGGCTTGCTCTGGTGGGCCCTCGAGGCGCACGCCGGCGATCATGAGGCGGTGCTGGCGGCCTGCGCTCAGCCGGTGCTCTGGAACACGGCCATCACGTTCGAGAAAGCGACTTTGCCGCAGAACGTCATGCGCCGCTGGGCAATGCTCGCCACGCGGGCCGACCTGCTCGCGTGTGCCCGGTTGCTCGAACTGGCGCCCGACGAGGCGGCGCGGCAGCGGCTGGTGGCCAGCTTCGTGCAGGCGAGCGAAGGGCGGCCGCTGCCTCCGCTCCCCGACGAACTTGCCGAGGCGCTCGGCAAATCGGAAGGCCCTTTTGCCACGGTCCTCGGCGTGCGCCGGGGCGATCCGGCCGCCGTGCGGAAGGCGCTCGCCCGCGTGGCCGACGAGCAGGCGCCGCGCTCCGAGCGATTGCCCCTGCTGGCGGCTTTGGGCGACGTGAAAGCCGAGCCCGCGAGAACTGCCCCCGCGCTCACGGCGCTCGTCGCGTCGTCCGCCGACGCTGCGGTGCGCAGCGCGGCGCTCGGGGCGCTGCAGAAGCTCGCGCGGCCAGAGACCGGCGCCGCGGTTGTCGCTCAGCTCGCGGCGTTGCCGGCCGATGTCCGTCCGGCCGCCGAATCGCTGCTTGCCAGCCGGCCCGAATGGGCAGCGGCCCTGCTCGCCGCCGTCTCCGCTGGCGCGATCAAGCCTGACTCCCTCGCGGCCGACACGATCGAGCGGCTGCGCCGGCATCGCCAAACCGAGGTGGCCGCACAAGTGGCGAGTCTGTTCCCAGCCACAACGCAGAGCGCCGCCGAGTTCGACCGCCGCATCGACCTGCTGGCGGGCGTGCTCGCCGAAGGAAAGGGCAATCCGCTCACGGGGCAAGAAGTCTTTCACGCCAAGGCCGACTGCGGCAAGTGCCACACGATGTTCAATCGCGGCGGCCAAATCGGCCCCGACCTGACCGTGTTCCATCGCACGAGCCCGCGGCTGCTCCTGCTCTCGATCGTCAACCCGAGCGCCGAAATCCGCGAAGGCTTCGAGAGCCTGACGGTCACCACGGCCGATGGCAGCGTGCTCAGCGGCTTCAAAATCGAGCAGAACGACCAGGTGCTCGTCCTCCGCGGCATCGACGGCCAAAATCAAACGATCGCCGCCGAAAACCTCGACGAGATCATCCCCAACCGGAAATCGCTGATGCCAGAGGGGCTGCTCGACGGGCTGACGGACGAAGAACTGCGCGACCTCTTCGCGTTTCTGGCCAGCACGACGCCGCCGAAGTAGGGTCCGCTGTGCGGACCAATGGACGCGCTCCTGGCGAGCGGCCGGCGTAAGCCGGCTGACCGGCGCCGGTGAAAATTAGGACGTCGGCCATGGCCCAGCAAACGTCGCCTCTGTTGCTCCTGGTGATCGTCGCGTTCTTGGCGATCCGATTCGGTCTGATCGTTGTGAAATTCGCTCGCTGGAGTCCCACGCGGGAGCAAATCATTGCAGCGTTGGCACGGTTCTCCGCACTTGCACTCGCTGTTCTCGGCGTTCTGTTCTACGTCGACGGCACGTTTTGGGGCAGGCTGATCGGCGTTGCGCTCATGCTGGCGGCCGCCGCCTGCGTCCTGGTGGCGGCCGGCCAGGATGTGGCCGCGCGGTTTCCGCCAGAGGGGGAGGATCGCCAAGAGCGAGGCTAGTGCCTTTGAGGCTGGCTTGGCTATCCTGTGCTCCTTGCGTTCGCCCCCGAAAAGCCCCGTTGAGTTGTCCTTGAGCGACATCCCTTCCTCATATTCCGCCACTTCCTCGGACCAGCAGCCGCCCGTTGCAGACTCGGGCCTGCACAAATCGCTTGGCCCTGTGATGCTGTGGGGCTTGGGCGTCGGCTATGTCATTTCCGGCGAGTACTTCGGCTGGAACTTGGGGCTCCCCGCCGGCGGCGCCTATGGCCTGCTCGTGGCCTTTCTCCTGGTCACGGTCATGTACGTGGCCTTCGTGTTCAGCTATGCGGAGATGGCCTGCGCGCTGCCCAGGGCCGGCGGCGTGTTCGTTTATGCGGCCCGCGGACTGGGGAGCGGGGCAGGCTTTTTGGGCGGTATTGCCCAGGTGATCGAGTTCGTGTTCGCCCCGCCGGCCATCGCCATGGCGATTGGCTACTATCTCATGGCCTGGCTGCAAAACGATGGCTCGGGCTGGCTGAGCGAACGGCGCTTCGCCGCGCTGGCCTACATCGCCTTCACGGGGCTCAACATCTGGGGCGTGCGGCAGGCGGCGGTGTTCGAACTGGTGATCACGGTGCTAGCCGTGGGTGAGCTCTTGCTGTTCGCCGGCGTGGCGGCGCCCCACTTCCACCTGGAAAACTTCACGGCCAGCGCCGCGCTGTTTGGCTGGCGAGGGGTGTTCGCGGCGCTGCCCTTTGCCATTTGGCTCTACCTGGCGATCGAGGGCGTGGCCAACGCGGCCGAGGAAGCCCGCAACCCGCAGCGCGACGTGGCGCTGGGGTTTGGCTCGGCGCTGGCCACGCTGGTGGTGCTGGCGGCGCTCGTGCTGGTGACGGCCGTGGGCGTGGGGGGCTGGGAGCGAATCGTGTTTCTGCCGGGGGACCTTTCCGTGGACTCCGACGGCGCGATCACGGTAGCGGCCGGGGCCAAGCTACAGAACACGCCGCTCCCTTTGGCCCTCGGCCAGATCGTGGCCCCCGCCCATCCGCTCTACAGCCTGCTCGTCGGCATCGGCCTGCTGGGGCTCGTGGCCTCGTTCAACGGCATCGTGCTCGTCGCCGGGCGGGCGATCTTCGAGATGGGGCGGGTTGGCTTCTTGCCGCGGGCCGTGGGGCACGTGAACCGCAAAACCCGCACGCCGGTGGTGGCGCTCTTGGCCAACATGGTGGTGGGCCTGTTCTCGATCGCCTATCTCGACACGGCCGGGTTGATCACGCTTTCGGCCTTGGGCGCCGTGACGCTCTACATCGTGGCGATGTTGGCCATGATCGCGCTGCGGCGCCGCGAACCCGAGTTGCCGCGCCCCTATCGCGCTCCCGGCGGCCTGCTGCTGCCGATTACGGCGCTCGTGCTCGCGGCGTTCTCGCTGGCGGTGATGCTCTACTTGAACTTCAACGTGCCAGAGGCCCCAGGCGCCTTCCAGCGCTGGCTGAGCGTGTGGTACGTGCTGATCCTCGCGGCCGCCGGCGGGTGGTACGCGATCTGCGTGCACCGGCAGACGCGCCGACCCACCGCGCACGGCGAGCGGCCGGCGTAAGCCGGCTGACAGCGTCGCCGTTGAACGCGCTCGACGGCTCAGGTCGGCCGGCTGACGCCGGGCCGCTCGCCGGATGGCGCACAGCTACCGTCGCCGGGCGGTGAACAATCCGCCGAGCCCCGTGCTGGGGACCGCGGCCGGTTCGGGGGCCCTCTTGAAGTGCGGCGGCGGGACGATGCCGCCGGCCGCGTCTTCTTCGCCAAAGTAGTGCTTGCGGGCATCGGGGTTGGCCAGCACTTCGGCGGCCGTGCCGTGGCAGAGCACACGTCCGCTGAACACCACGTAGCTGCGGTCGACGATGGCCAGCGTTTCGCGCTCGCGGTGGTCGGTGATCAGAATCGAGATTCCCGAGTCGCGCAGGCGGCGAATGATGCCCTGGATGCTGTGAATCGTCACCGGGTCGATGCCGGTGAACGGTTCGTCGAGCAGGATGATTTTGGGATTCGAGACCAGGCAGCGAGCGATTTCCAGCCGGCGCTTTTCGCCGCCGGAGATGACCTGGGCCTTCGATTTGCGAATCCGCGTGATGTCGAACTGTTCGAGCAGTTCCTCACAGCGGAGGCGGCGAGCGGGGCCGTCGAAGCCGAGCATCTCCATCACCGCGAGTAGATTCTCTTCGACGGTGAGCTTGCGGAAGACGCTTTGCTCCTGCGCCAGGTAGCCCATGCCGCCGTCGCGGGCCCGGCGATAGAGGGGCCAATCGGTGACGTCGAGGCCACCCAGAGTGACCTTGCCGGCGTCGGCGTCGATCAGCCCGCAAGTCATGCGGAAGCTGGTGGTCTTGCCGGCGCCGTTGGGGCCGAGCAAGCCGACGATTTCGCCCGCGTTGACGCGAAAGTCGACGCCATCGACGACGCGCCGCCGGCCGTAGGTCTTGACGAGTCCGGAAGCTTCCAACAACGACATTCGGTCCTCCTTGACCGCGATTATCCGCACGAGCCTTTTCTATTCACCGCAGAGGACGCAGAGGACACTGAGACGGGCCGATCGCGACTGATTGCTAGTCTCTGCGTCCTCTGAGTCCTCTGCGGTAAGAATGTGATTTCTTTACCGCACGAAGCCCATCTTGGGGACGTTGGGGAAAAATGGAAACGGAATCGACGTGCCGGGGATCACGCCATCGGAGTGGGGCCAGTAGATGAACAGCGCCTTGCCCACCAGCAGGTCACGGTCGACATAGTGGCCGAGCCGCTTGTTCCCATGGAGCGCGCCGGGCAAGCTTTCCTCGCTCCACAAGCGGCTGTCCTTGCTGTAGGGACTGTTGTCTCCGAGCACGAAGAACTGATCTTCCGCGAGCGGATAGTCGGCGGCTTCGAGATTGTCAAACGCGGACCATCGCGCAGGGTTCGACATCAGCTCGGCCAAGTCTTCGGCGTCGAACCGGAAGTTGTTGCCGCGGAAATCGTAATCCACCAGGCCGCCAAATTTGCGGCCGGCGATGTAGTAGATGTCGCGCCGCACCCGCAGATGCCGCACGGTCAACTCAGCATCCTTGCCTCCCACGCCCACCGGCGCCAGATCGCCAAGATCCCGCGGCGTGGAGACGGGCTCGCCCGTCGGCAGATCGAACTGATCGAACGTCGTGGGCTGGTCGAATTGCACCACGCGGCCGTCGACCCACAGCAGCAACTGATCGTCGACGTTGGCGAAGCAGATTTCGTAGCTGCCCGGGCCGCGCACCGAAGTCTGAGCCTTCGGCGCGAATTGCGGGGCGCCGTCGGTGGAGAGCGCCGCCGCGCCGGTCCCCAGATCGATCGAACAGCGGAAGTGCTGCCCTCCTTCCACGAGGTCGAAGAGCGCGGTCCCCTGCGCCTTGCCGACTTCGAGCGTGCAATCGACGGCCAGGTCGCCCACCCAGTGAAGTCCCAACGTCTCGATCCGCGAATTGGGCTGGGAGTTGAAGTCGTCGCGGCTGCGCCCCGTGTTGTAGGCGTAGAAGTCAGTGATCAATTGCGGCCGCATCCGGTCGGAGAGCGTCGGATCGGCCCCCGGCCGGGCGCTCGCCTGCGCCCGCAGTTCGCGCCAGTCGCGCGAGGTGGGCAGGATGTGCTGATAGCGGAGCCAATGCTCGCCGCCGTCGGCCGCCAGCTGGAAGCTGCGGCCGTGGTCGGCGGTGGTCCAACCCCCCGCCGCGCCGGCCGGCCAGGGCTGCCACCGAGCGGGCCACTTGGACTTCTCGAGGTCGGGGGCCGGATAGTCGCTGCTATACACTTCTTGCAGCATCGCCTGCACCTTTTCGGGCGGCTTGCGGGCGATCTTGAACGCGTCGTCCGGGGCGCCTTCGGGCTTCACATAAAGGTCGCCGCGGTAGATGCGGACCGTTTCTTTGGGAAGCCCGACCAGCCGCTTGATGAAGTTGGTCTTCGCGTCGCCCGGGTACTTGAAGACCACAACATCCCAGCGCTCGGGATCGGCGAAGTCGTAGGGAAACTTGCCGACCAGAATCCGGTCGCCATTGAACGAAGGCTTTTTGTCGAGCTCGGTGGCGGGGAAGCGGCACAGGGGGCAGAGCCCCGAAAAGACCATGCGTCCCGCGCGGCGGTCGCCCCCCACGCGGTTGTTGTCGGGGCGGAACTCCAGGATGCTGCTTTCATCCTCCACCTCGCCACTGGCGTTCACGCGGTAACGATAGCCGCACTCAGGGCAGGTGAAGTCCTTGTGACGTCCTTGCAGCGTTGGCGCCATCGAACCGGTGGGAATGACGAACGCCTCGGCCTCGAAGGTGCGAAACAGAAAGGCCAAAATGAAGGCCACCACGATCGACTCGACCGTTTCCCGCACGGTGCGATTGACGGAATGGGGTGGCTTGGCCGCAGTCGCCACGGGGGCCTGGGGGAGCTTGGGCGAGAAGGGGGTGGCGTCGGTGTCGGACATCGGGCAGCCGTGATGCAAGAAAACGGGAACGCGCGGAGGTTGGCCGCGCCGCGCAAGTCCAAACAGTGTCGGGAGATTCGAGCATTTGGCCACGGGCGAGCCGCGCGGCCACGCCGACGACCGACTCGAGCACGCTCATTCCTTGACTACGCACGTCGGCCTCGTCTGGCCTGAACCGGCGCTTGCCGCGGCCGACGCCGCAATTCTAGCGCAGACGGCGTTTTGCGCATACCCGAACCGAACCCCACGAGGGTAGTTCGTCGGCCCCGCGCGGATCTTCGGTCCCGGCCTGCCGGCGGGTTCGACCGTGGCGTAAAAAGCAAGCGGAGCAAGCGGTTAGGGTCCGCTTGCTCCGCTGCGTCACGTTCAGCCGAGAGCCATGTTGCCTGAGCTTTTGGCGTACACGTGGGGTCGGTCCGGAGCCGCTATTGCACGAGCTTGAGCGGCCGGCTGTCGGCGATCGACTTGAAGACGTTCGTCAGTTCCGTGTGGTACTGCGCCGCCGTCTTGCCGCCGGGAATCACGAACGCACGGCCGTCGGTGATGTCGGCCACCTGCTGCATGATCGCCGGATCGGCCTTGGAACCGAGGGAAATGGTGACGACGGGAATGCCCTGCGCTTTGCAGGCGTTGGCCGCGTCGATCAGGTCCTTGCGGGCGGCCGTCTCGTCGTAGACGCCGTTGTGCCAGTTGCACTTGCCGTCGGTCATGAGGACGATCAGCCGCATCGAGTTGGGGCGGGCATGGCCCCCCTTGGTCGTTTCCTGCAACTCGGCCAGCGCCTTCCACAGGCCGGCGCCGATGTTGGTGTAGTCGTGGTAGTGAGCGGCCTGCCGCTGCTTCGAGATCGTGTCGACGGAGGCGAAGTCGGTAGTGAGCTGTTTCTCGAGCTTCGCGTTGCCGTCAGCGGCGTCGTAGATCGCCAGTCCCAAACGGTCGTCGGTCTGCGAATCGGCCATGTACTCGAGGAACACCGACACCGAGTCTTTGAGAGCCCCGATCGGCTGCTCGTGGGTCTTCCACAGGTTGGGGTTGTCTGCGTTCGACGGATACTTTTCCAACCAGTAGTTGATCAGGGTCAGATAGCCGTACTTCTTCTGGTAGCCGGCGCCGCTGATCACGGAGCTGGTCTGCACGTAGCTAAAGTAGTCGTTCCAGCTGCCGCCCGGAACTGGGTACGCGACGTTGGTCAGGCCGAGAGTCGACTTGATCGTCGTGGCGTTGGTCGAGGAGATGGAGACGGGCGTCCAGGCCATTTTGCCGTATACCGGCGAGCCGAGGTCCTGGTAGATCTGTTTCAAGTTGCTCTCGACCGTCGTCCGGCCCAATACGCTGATCGAGCCCAGTTCGCTGTCGTCGTTCATCGAGCCCGAGTAGTCGAGCACGAGCACGATGTCGCGGGGCTGATAGGTGGCCGACGCCGACCCCGAAACCGCAAACGTGCTCTTGCCGAAGATCCGGCCAAAGAAGTACGGGTGGTTGGCGTGCGTGAGCGACAAGCTCACCGCCGACGGCTTCTGCGTGCCCGTCACCGGCACGACCTGGCCCTTGGCGACGTCCCACTTGCCGACGCCCATCTTCAACAGCGGCTTGCCGTCGTCGCCGTTCTTGGCCATCAACCCGCTGAACTGCTGCTTGAGCTGCGGCAGGTTGGCGCTGTCGACGGTCACCTGCGGCCCGATCGGGTTGCGCGCCAGGTACTCGAGCATCCGGTCTTCGGCGTATTGTTGACCGCGCACCAACTCGCCGGCGCCGGCGAGCACGGCGGCATCGACCGAGCGATCGAGGTCGGTCTGCACCTTCATGATGTAGCCGAGGTCGATCGCAAAGGCGAGCATCCCCAGCACTGCGACCATGAACAGGGCGGCCAAAACGACGACCGCGCCCCGACGAGAATTCTTGTGCGGTTGCCCCGCCAGCTTGTTCGAAGTACCCATCATGCCCTCCAGCGTTTCGCAGTCGCGGCCAGAGTGCCCCGAGCCTGCGAAGAGAAGATTAGTCAAGAGAAGAGTGAAAGCTTGCCGAAACCCTAGCTCCCGCCACGGGGGGGCGTGGGTATTTGCTGGCAAACCTTGCCAAGATGAAAGGCGTCGCGCGGCGGATGTCGCCAAAGTGAAACCTGCGGTCGCGCCAAGTTGCGAATGCAGGACGGACACGCGCCAGAGCCGCTACAACGCTCGGCCGCGAGGAAGCGCAACCGGATGATTCACTAGCCAGGCAAATCCCCGTGCTTTCGCACCCCGCGCTACGGCCGACCCCCGTCTTCCAGCCGCTTGACCCTTGATTCCAGCGACTTCTTCTCTTCTTCGAGGCTTCCCACTCGCCGCCGCAACTCGCCCAAATCGTTGCCGCCCCGCAGCTTCGCCACGGCGGCGTCGATCGACTGCACGGTGCGGGCACGCAGCTCCTTGGGACGGCGGGCCAACAACAAATCGACGGCAGCCGGGTCGCCCGTCGCTTCCAGAGCGTGAATGGCCGACTCGCGCACGCTCAAGCGGCCGTCGTTGAGCTGCTGCCCCAGCTTCTCCGTCACCGCTTTGTCGCCGCCGCCCAGGCGGGCCAAGGCTCGCATCACCGCCGAACGCCGCTTATGGTCCACGCCTGGCTCGAGCAACGTCAGGAACTTGGCCCGCGCCGTCTCGTCGTGCAAATCCGCCAGGCCGTCGCACGCTGCGCGCAGGATGACCTCGTTGTGGCTGGGGCGTTCGAGAGCGGCCTGGAGGTCGGGCTTCACGTTGGCGCGGTCGACCTTGACCAGGGTCTGCAGCGCATCCGCCGCGACATAATAGGAGGGATCTTCCGCCACGACTTTGCGCAGGGCCGCACTCGTGTCGGGATGGGCAAAGTTGCCCAGCGCCGTGACCGCCGCCCGCCGCACCGCCGACTTCGGGTCATCTTTCGCCGCCGCCAGCAGCGCGACGCGCGCGGCGTCGCCCGAACGCCTGCCAAGCGCCTTCACCGCCTCTTCACGCACGCCCCAGAAGGCGTCGTTCTTGGCCACGGCGATCAGCGCGGCCTCCACTTGCTGGTCGTCGGCATAGCCGGCAAGGACCGCGACCGCGTCTGCCCGGCAAATGAGCCGCGGATCGTGCTGCGCCTGGTCGAGCCATTCCTCCTTCGACTTCTCGAAGACCACTTTCTTGAGCACCCAGTCCTGCGGGTCGAAGAGCACGCGCCGCGGACGTCCCTCGAGCGGAAACGAGAAGGTCTCCTCGGCTTTGCTCACCTCGATCCGCTGTTTCACGGCGCCCGCGTCGGTCACAAGCTCGATTTCGATCGGCATGCGAAACAGGGGCGTCAACTCGTCGAGCGTTTGCGTTTGTTTCACGACGAGGCGGAGTGACTTGTTGGCCTCGTCCCAGGTGTGCGAGACGTGGTACTCGGGATGCCCGCCATGGTGCACCCACTGGTCGAAGAACCAGTTGAGCTGCTGGCCGGTCGCTTCGGCGATCGCCGTGCGCAAATCGGCGGTTTCCACCGCGTCGAAGGCCTGCTCGTGACAGTAGTGGCCCAGCGCCTTCCAAAACGGCTCTTCCCCCAGCACGTACCGCAGCATGTGCAGCACGCGAGCGCCCTTGGGGTAGGCATGGCCATCGAAGACCACCGTGGGGTTCGAGTAGCGGTAGCTGACGATCGGTCGGCGGTACTGGTGCTGGTCTTCGCTGAAGTACGCGTCGGCTTCGGCGCGGCGGTGCCAAGCGGCTTCGTCG
Source organism: Pirellulales bacterium (assembly GCA_046349955.1). Taxonomy (GTDB): domain Bacteria; phylum Planctomycetota; class Planctomycetia; order Pirellulales; family JBGAPH01; genus JBGAPH01. The sequence continues at coordinate 47,431 of JAXMBI010000024.1, forward strand.
GGCCCCTGGTCGTGCTCCTGCCAGAGTGTGGCGAAGTAGGTGGCGAAGCTCTCGTTCAGCCACAGCTCGCCCCAGTCCTTGCACGTGAGCAAATCGCCCCACCACTGGTGCGCAAGCTCATGCGCCACCAGGTTGTCGCTCGACACGTCAAGGTGCGCCCGCTCGTCGTGCAGCGTGTCGGGATTGAGTGTCGTGCACGAGGTGTGCTCCATGCCTCCCCAGGTGTACTCGTCAGGGCAAATCTGCGCGTACTTCGGCCAGGGATAGCGAAAACCGATCTTCTGGCTGAAGAACTCCATCATGGCCGGCGTCTTCGCGAACGAGCGCGGCGCGTCGGCCAAGCGCCCCGGCGGTACGTAGGAGACGATGGGAATTCCGTCCCAGTCGGACTCGTGCGCTTCGAACGGCCCCGCGACCACCGACACCAGATAGGGCGCGTGCGTCTGTTCCTGCTTCCAGTGCCAGGTGCGCCGCCCGCCGGCCGGCTCTCCCTTGCTGGCCAGCACTCCGTTCGAGAGCACGAAGTACTCCTCCGGCACGGTGACCAGAGTTTCACTCGTGATCCGCTCGCCAGGAGCGTCGAAGCAGGGATACCAGTAGCGGGCATCCTCGGGCTCGCTTTGGGTCCAGGCCATCCGCGGCTGATTAGGCTCGCTAGCGTCGGGCAAAACGAAGTGCAACCCGCGCTCAGGAGCGACGACGCGGTAGTCGATCGCCAGCTCGAGTTCCTCGCCGGCAGGCCAGGCATGATCGAGCTCCACGGTGAGCTTGTCGCCGTGGGTGTGGAACCGCAGGGGGACGCGCTGGGCGGGATCTGCGTCGGGCCGGGCGACCGCCTCGATCGTCATCCGGCCGGCGTCGAGCTCGATCGACTTGGCGTCTTGAAAGGGGGCCAGCGTGTGCGTGGCCCGGCCGCGCAGCTCTTGCTTGTCCCAATCGAGGGCCAACTCGAGCTTCACGTGGCGGAGGTCATAGAGCCGGCTGCGGACCGAGCGCGTGGGTTCGGTGAACGGGCCACGCGGCCGCTGCGCCGCGGCGACCGAAACCCCTAACAACACCACGAGACACACGACCCAACCACGGCCACAGGGCATGACAATCCTCTGGGAGCAGGCAAATCGAAGGGACGACATCAAAGGCGGGATCAGACAGGGGGGATGCCGCCTAGCATAGTCGAGCGGACGGCGGATCGCGACCTTGCCGTTGTGATGCGAACCGAGGCCCGCACGAGTCCGCGTTTAGTCGGGAGCGCAGAGCGGACCGATCGAACTCCTGTGGTCGGTCCTGCGATCAAGCATTCCGCTGGATTTCCAAATCGTGCGAGAGGTAAACGGAGGTGTCCGATTCGGCCCCTGTTGACGCGGTTGTCGGGTGATGGATCTCGGTGTAGCAATTGGCGCTGTTGCGCATCTGCGCCATTTCTGGTCGTCCTTACTGGTCGTCCTTGGTTGTCGCGAACAAAAGCAGCGGAGATCAAGCAACCTCCTGCCCACTAGCACGGCATACCCTGCTAAGACCTAGGGCATCCCTCGTGCACCTCCCTTGAGGGCGCGAAATTCGGCGATTTTTTTCCACGCCGCAACTCGAATCATTGTAGCCCCTTACGCACGGCCCCTTTGATGACGCGCCCCGCCGTGCTGGCATCGCGGCATAAGGCTTGCCACCGCCGTTTCAATTGCGGGCCGGTTTTGCGCGTCCGGTGCTCTCCCGGCTAACTTCCTTCCTTCTTGCCATGCGGAGACGGTTCTATGTTCTCTCGTACGTCGGCCCTCCTCGGGGCCGCCGCATTTCTCTCCTGCGCGCTGTTGTCGACGGCCTACCTCCGCGCTCAGGAGACCACGCCCCCGGCCGCCGCCGAGGCGGCCCCCGCGCCGGCCGAGGCTTCGCCTGTCCCGGCCGAAACTCCGGCGCCCCCGCCCACTCCCGAACAGGAGATCGCCAAGCTCAAGGTCGCCGCCGACACGATGTGGGTGATGATCACCGGCATGCTCGTGTTCTTCATGAACCTCGGCTTCGCCTGCGTTGAATCGGGCTTCTGCCGCTCGAAGAACGCGGTGAACATCCTCTCGAAGAACTTCATCGTGTTCGCCGTGACCACGATCGGATTCTGGCTGCTCGGCTGGGGCATCATGTTCGGCAGCGGCGAAGGGGAACTCGCCAAGTACGTGGGCATGGAAGGCCTGTGGATGGTCAGCGGCAAAGACAATAGCCCGGCCATCGCCGACTACGACGGCGTTTACAAGGGTCTGAGCTGGGCCGGCGTGCCGCTGTGGGCCAAGTTCTTCTTCCAACTCGTGTTCGCCGGAACGGCCGCCACCATCGTGTCGGGCGCCGTGGCCGAACGGATCAAGTACCACTCGTTCATCATCTTCAGCTTCATCATGGCCATCGCCATCTACCCGGTGGTCGGCCACTGGATTTGGGGTGGCGGCTGGCTGCAGACGATGGGCTTCGTCGATTTCGCTGGCTCCACGCAGGTCCACTCGATCGGCGGCTGGGCCGCGCTCATGGGGGTGTGGATCCTGGGGCCGCGGATCGGCAAGTACGATGAGCAAGGCAAGGTGAAGGCCATTCCGGGCCACAATCTGCCGCTGGCCACGATCGGCTGCTTGATTCTCTGGTTCGGCTGGTTTGGCTTCAACCCTGGCAGCACGATGGGTGTGGCCGCCGATCCCGGCGCCATCGCGGACATTGCCGTCACGACCAACCTGGCCGCCTCGGCCGGTGCACTGAGCGCCACCGCCGTGGCCTGGCTGCTCCTCGGCAAGCCTGACTTGGGCATGACGCTCAACGGCTGTTTGGCCGGATTGGTGGCGATCACGGCCCCGTGCGCCTTCGTCACTCCCGCCGTTTCGATCCTCATCGGCGCGATCGGCGGCGCAATTGTGGTGCTGGCCGTGATGTTCTTCGACCGCGTGAAGCTCGACGACCCGGTGGGCGCCACGAGCGTCCACCTGGTGAATGGCGTGTTCGGCACGCTGTGCGTCGGCCTCTTCACGCACCCGGATCTCAAGTACCGCAGCGCGAATGGCGCGCACCTCGATGGCCTGTTCTACGGAGGCGGCGCCGGCCAGGTGGTCACGCAGTTAATCGGCATCGGCGCCTGCGCGGCCTACGTGGCGGTGGTCTCGGGGATCGCTTGGGCAGTCCTGAAAGGCACGGTTGGCATCCGCGTCTCGAAGGAGGAAGAGCTCGACGGCCTGGATCACGGCGAACACGGCAACGAAGCCTACTTCGGCTTCCAAATGATCCGCGAATAGCCGTTTTCGCCCGAGATTCTGGCTTCGCCTGCCAGAAGGAAGGCCCCGGCTTGGGCGGCGGCAACGCCGCCCAAGCTTGGGGTTCTTTTGTTGGCAAGCGGCCGCTGGGCGTACTCTTGGCGACCTACGAACCGCGGCATGCCGCCTCGATAGCGGCGACGTCGATCTTCTTCATCCGCATCATCGCCTCGAAGGCCCGCTTGGCGACCGCAGGATCCGCATCCGTAACGGCCTGGCTCAAAACCCGTGGCGTGATTTGCCACGACAGGCCCCACTTGTCTCGGCACCAGCCGCACATGCTCTCCTGGCCGCCGTTCTCGACGATGGCGTTCCAGTAGCGATCGGTCTCCACCTGATCGTCGGTCGCGACCTGAAACGAGAACGCTTCGCTGTGCTTGAACGCCGGGCCGCCGTTCAGCCCCAGGCAAGGAATGCCCAGCACGGTGAATTCGACGGTCAACACATTTCCTTGCTTGCCATCCGGATAGTCCCCCGGCGCGCGATGCGTCGCCAGGACGCGGGAATCGGGGAAGGTCTTGGCGTAGAACTGCGCCGCCTCTTCGGCGTCGCCATTGAACCACAGGCAGATCGTGTTTTTGGCCTGCTCCGCCATACTTGCGCGCTCCTTATTCTTCGCGGTGCTGCCAACGGCTACTTTTTCTCGTCCAGCTTCTTCAGCCGGATCGAGCGGTACTCGACCTTGCCGGAGTGATCCTGCAGGCAGATGTGCCCCTTGGTCGCCTTGGCAAAGTCAGGCTTGTCCTTGAACTTGCTCTTAGCGACCCGTTCCTTCCAGTCGTCGCTGTTGAGCTCCGCCTCGACGACCTTCTCGCCGTTGAGCCAGTGCTCGACGTGGTTGCCATCGACCACCAGCCGCACGTCGTTCCATTGATTGGGCGACTTTACCACCGAGTGCGACGGGGCATAGAGGTCGTAGAGCGCGCCTGCGTGATGCCGGCGTTCTTCTTCGCCCCAGCCCTTGTCGTCGAGCACCTGCATTTCGGGAGCGACGTGCCAACTGGTGGCGGCGCCTTCCTTCACCCGGTAGAGAATGCCGGAGTTCTCTCCTTTGCCGACGCGCCACTGCAGCCGGAGTTCGAAGTTGTCGAACTCGTCGTTCGTGATGATATCGTCGCCGCCGCCCGCCCCCTTGCCCCCCGCGCCGCCGGCGACGCGCGTGAGCACGCCGTCGATCACCTTCCAGCCCGGCGGCATCTTCTCCCTGTTGTAGCCGCGCCAGCCGTCGGTCGTCTGACCGTCGAACAGCAGGTGGAAGCCTTCGGCCTTTTCTTCGGGGGTGAGAGTATTCGGCGCGGGCTCGGCCGCTACGGCGGCGGAGGCGAAGCAACTGGCGGCCAAGAGGGCGGCGAGCGAGATCGGGCGGAGCATGGGACGTTCTCCAGACGCGTACGAGAAGGGCTGCGATTGCTGATCCTCTGGCCCCCAGCGGCAATTGTCAACGTTGCGCTCCGGCAGCGGGGGCGACGGCTGCTTCGCGACGAGGAGACGAAATTGCTATAGTCGGGTCCTCCCCGCCCCATCCCCGCTGGAATCCCGCGCACCATGTCCGCCGCGTACCTTGAATCGCTGTTCGGTCTCTCTGGCAAAACGGCCGTGGTCATCGGCGGCAATGGCGTGCTCGGCGGCGCGCTGGGCGAGGGCATCGCCCGAGCGGGCGCCTACGTGGTGCTGGCGGGCCGAGACGCCGCCCGGGGCGAAGAGCGCGCCGCGGCGATCCGCCAGGCCGGAGGGCAGGCGGCGTTCCTGCCGGTCAACGTGGCGGAGCGAGCCTCGCAAGAGGCGTTGCTCGAGCACGTCGTGGCCGAACGCGGCGGCGTCGAACTGCTAGTGAACTGCGCAGGCGTCAACTCGGCGAGCAGCTACTTCGAGGCGACCGACGAAGCCTGGGAGCGCGTTTTGAACATCAACCTGCGGGGAACTCATCTCGGCTGCCAGATCTTCGGCCGCCACATGGCCGACTCGGGGCGCGGCGGTGCGATTCTGAACATTGGCAGCGTCACGGCCGATGTACCGCTGTCGCGGGTATTCGCCTATTCGGCCAGCAAGGCGGCGGTCGTGAACCTGACGAAGAACGTCGCCCGCGAGCTCGCGCCCTTCGGGGTGCGGGTGAACGTGCTTTGCCCCGGATTCTTTCCGGCCGAACAGAACCGGAAGATCCTGGACGAGAAACGGGTGGCCGGCATCATGGCGGGCACGCCGATGGCGCGGTTCGGCCAGCCGGAAGAGTTGGTGGGCGCCGCGCTGCTGCTGCTCTCCCCGGCCGCCGGCAGCTTCATCACGGGGGCCGAGGTGTACGTCGATGGCGGGTTCACCGCCAACCGATTCTAGAGGTTGCTCTTCAAGGAGACGAACGATGCAAGCGATCCGATTTGGTTTGGCGACGCTGTTGGTTCTTTCGGTCATGACGGTGGCTCGCGCGGGACTCTACCTCGAGGTCGACGGGGTCAAGGGGGGCTCCACGAACGAAAAGTACGTCGACTGGATCGACGTCGAGGACTACTCCATCAAATTCGTGAACTCTGGCAATTCCGGCAGCGGCGGCGGAGGCGGCGCGGGTAAGTCGAGCCTCACCGACTTCTTCCTCTCCGCGTTCTCGAGCAAGGCCTCGCCGGAATTGTTGAGCCGCACATTGACCGGCGAGCACACCAAGAAGGTCGAGCTCGCGATCACGGAGAACGCCGGCAAGGAGTTGGAATACGCGCGCTGGACCTTCGAGGACGTGTTCTTCAAGTCGTTCAGCCAAAGCGGGACCGACAAGAGCGTGCCCCTCGACCTCTACTCGCTGGATGCGTCGAAGCTGACCTACCAGTACAAGGAATACGGTCTCGACGGCGCTCTCAAGGGAACCGCCACGGTGTCGTTCGACTTCAAGTCCGGCAAGGCGGGCGCCGTCGACATCGCGGGGGACATCGAGAATTTCCGCTTCCTCACCGGCAACCCGAGCGTGCCGGAGCCTGCCACGCTGGCGCTGGCGGCGAGCGGGCTGGCTGTGTTGCCGTGGCTGGCTTGGCGGCGCCGGGCGAAGAAGCCGGCTCGCTAGACATGCGGATTTCGAGCGGACGGACAACCCCAAGGAGCTAGCGCATGCTCGTCACTACTGGGAATGAAGTCGCCGGCCACCAGATCGTCGCCTACCTGGGCGTGGTTCGCGGAATCGTCGTGCGCAGCCCGACGGTGATGCAGGGCTTGGCCGGCGGGCTCAAGCAGATCATCGGCGGCAACATCGAGTCGTATGCCGAGGCCTGCGAGACGGCGCGAGAACACGCCTTCGAGCGGATGGTGCAGCACGCCGCCCAAGTGGGGGCCGACGCCGTGATCGCGATGCGATACGACGCAACCGACTTTGGCCCGACCGGCGCCACCGAAGTACTGGCTTACGGCACCGCGGTGCGTTTGGCGACGCTCGCCACAGCTTGACCGACCACCGCCGACGAGCGCACGACGGCTTTGCGGGCGGGGTCTTGTAACCCCAAACCGCTTGTGCAATATTTCACAATCTTTCGCGGATCGACCTTTCCCATTGGGCGTGCAATCGCCCGCGGCCGGCCGCGAGAGGCTCCCTTTCGGCGACCCCCATTTCGGCGACAAGGACCCCTCCGTGGCCGAGTATTTGATCGACGCTTGGAACTGGCCGACGTGGTTGGCCTACGTCGTGGCCGGCTCGATCAAGTGCGCGTTGCTGCTGAACGTGGTGGCGGTCGGGGCGCTCGTCTTCATCTGGCTGGAACGTAAGGTTTCGGGCCGCATCCAAGACCGGCTCGGTCCCACGCGCGTGGGCGGCAAGTTCGGCTGGCTGCAGACCCTGGCCGACGGCATCAAGCTGATCGCCAAGGAAGACACCTGGCCAGCCGACGCCGACTCGCTGCTGTTCCGCATCGCCCCCTACGTCAGTTTCTGCGCGTCATTCACGGCCTATCTTGCCTTGCCGTTCGCGGCCGACTGGGTGGGAGCGCGGCTCAACGTGGCCGTGTTCTTCATTCTGGCCGTCATGGGCCTCGAAGTGTTCGGCGTCATCCTGGCTGGCTACGCTTCGGCCTCGAAGTGGTCGCTCTTCGGCGCCATGCGTGAGGCGGCCCAGGTTGTCAGCTACGAAGTGCCCCTGGGCATGTGCGTGGTCGTGCCGGTGCTGATCGCCGGGACGCTCGATCTAGTGACGATCGGCCAGATGCAGCAGGGCCTGTTCACCAATTGGTACATTTTCCACGACCCGTTCACGTTCGTCACGTTCTGGGTCTACTTCACCTGCGCCACGGCCAGCGTGAATCGGGCGCCCTTCGACCTGGCCGAGGCCGAAAGCGAACTGGTGGCCGGCTTCCATACGGAATACTCCGGCCTCCGCTGGAGCTTTTTCTTCATGGCTGAGTACGGCTCGATGTTCGCCGTGAGCGGCCTGGCGGCCATCCTGTTCTTCGGTGGCTGGAACGGGCCGATCCCGATCACCCACTGGCTGGGCTGGGCCTACGAGCAAGGGGACACGGCCTTCCATCCGCTGGGCTACCTGTCGAACTTGCTCGGCATGCTGAACTTCCTGCTCAAGGCCACCATTGGCGTGACCGTGATGATGTGGGTGCGCTGGACCCTGCCGCGGTTGCGGATCGACCAGGTGATGACGACCTGCCTGAAGTACTGCACGCCGATTGCGGCGGTGATGTTTTTGGGGGCCACCCTCTGGATGGCCTTGGGTTGGCCAACGCCGGCGAACGCCGTGCGGGCGCTCGGCGTGTCGACTCGCTGGGGCGCCGCTCCGCTTCCGGCCGAAGTCCGCGAGGGCTGGCTGATCGGGGCCGAGCGAACAACCGCGCCTCCCGCGTCTGACGCCGGCAGCAAGACAGCCGCGCTCGTGCCTGCCGGGTCGCTGGAGGGCGCGCGATGAACTTTCACTCGGTCTTCTTCCTGTTCTTCGCCCTGCTTACCTGCGGCTTCGCGCTGGCGGTGCTGTTCACCAGCAACGTCGTGCGGATGGCGTTCTACCTGGTGATGTCGCTCGGCTCGACGGCGGCCCTCTTTTTTCTGGCCGGGGCCGACTTCGTCGGCTCGATGCAGCTCATGATCTACGTGGGCGGCACGCTCGTGCTGCTGATCTTCGGCGTGATGCTGACGGCCCAAAGCCCGTTCATCAACATGAAGACCCGCGGCGGCGACTGGATCGTAAGCGCCCTGGTGGGCGGCTCGCTCCTGGCCGTGCTGCTCGCCGCGGCCTTCAGCGTACAAGATTGGCGGCAAGCCCCCGCGAGCGAGCCCCCGCTCGAAGAGCGCGTGACGACGTCGCGGCTGGCGCTCGGGCTGCTCGGCGCGCGGGCAGACGTGGCCCAGCAGCCGAACGAAGCGCTCCGCCCTGGCATGTCGGGCTACTTGCTGCCGTTCGAAATCGTCTCGGTCCATTTGCTCGTCGTGCTGCTCGGCTCGGCCTATCTCGCCCGCGCCAAGCGCCGCCGCCAACCCCGAGAGTAGCAAAAATAGCTCGAAGGATTTTCTCCCTCTCCCTCGGGAGCGGGCCGGGGTGAGGGCAGAAACTCTCCAACGACCACAACGAACCATGAACCTGCTCACCCAACCCATTGGCGTTTCGCACTACCTGGCCGTCGGCGCCGTGCTGTTCGTGTGCGGCGCCCTCTGCATGGCCACCAAGCGTAATGCGCTGGGGGTGCTGATGGGCATCGAGCTGGTGCTCAATGGCGCGAACGTGAACTTCGTGGCCTTTAGCAGCCCGTATCTGAACAACTCGCCCAACCCGCTGGGGCTCGATGGGCAGTTGATCTCGCTCTTCGTGATCGTGCTGGCGGCGGCCGAAGCGGCCGTGGCGCTGGCGATCACGCTCAACTTCTACAACAACCATTCGACGGTGGACGTCGACCGCGCCGACGAGCTCAAAGGCTGATGGAACTCGACACCGTACTTCCGTTGCTGCTCGGCTTCGCCACGCTCGTGCCGTTGGCGTCGTTCTTGGCCATCGTGCTGGTCGGACCCTGGATGGGCAAGAGCGGCTACCTGGCCGGGTATGTGGCCACCGGGGCGATCCTCACTTCGTTCGCCCTCTCGGCCGCGGCCATGGTCGGCTGGCTTTGGGTACAGGGGTACGAGCCTGGGGGTGCGCATGGGGCGGCTGAGCACCACGCTTCCGCGGATGGTGCGGATGGTGCGTCCGCGCTTCGCTTGACGCACCCTACGCAGACGCCCTTTCGCCTCGCGGCGTTTCAGGCGGAGCATGCCGAGCCGGGGCACGCGGTCGACGCGGCTCATGCCTCTCATCCGGTGATCGTCCCTCCGTCGGTCTCCGGCGAGTGGTACACGCTGGCCACGCCCGGCAAGCTGCGGATTTCGATCGGCTACTACATCGATTCGCTCACCGTGCTGATGTTCTGCATGGTGACGTTCATCGCCTCGTGCATTCACTTCTACGCCATCGGCTACATGCACGATGAGCTGCACGAGATCACCGACCACGAAGTGACCCTGGCCGACGGCCACCACCTGCATCGCCCCGGGCGTTTCTGCCGGTTCTTCCAGTACCTGTCGCTGTTTTGCTTCAGCATGCTGGGCATCGTGATCGCCGGCAACATCGCCATGGTGTTCGTCTTCTGGGAGCTGGTGGGCATTTGCTCCTACTTCCTGATCGGCTTCTACGTCGAGCGGAAGAGCGCGTCGACCGCCGCGAACAAGGCGTTCATCGTCAACCGCGTCGGCGACTTCGGCATGATCATCGGCCTGGCCGCCTTGTTCGGCAGCTTGGGCACGTTCAGCTTCGGCGACGTGAAGCTGGCGGATGGCGAAGTCCGCCCCGGCATCTTCTCGCAGGTCCGCCCCGCGGCCGACGAGCACAAGCTGATCACGCCCACTGGCATGGTCGTGTCGAGCGCCCGCGAGGAAGTGGCCAAGATCGTTCTCGCCGCGCCCGACGCCGCGGCCGCCGAGCAGCAGATCGCCGCGCAGGTCCCCGCTTGGCGTTCTTCGGGCTTCGGCTATGGCTTGCTGGTCGTCGCCGGCCTGGGCATCTTCTGCGGCTGCGTAGGCAAGAGCGCCCAGTTCCCGCTGCATGTGTGGTTGCCTGACGCCATGGAAGGCCCCACGCCGGTCTCGGCGCTGGTTCACTCGGCGACGATGGTAGCCGCCGGCGTCTACTTGGTCGGCCGATTCTTCCCGGTCTTCACGCCGGAAGTGCTGCTGGTCATCGCTTACACAGGCGGCATCACGCTGCTCCTGGCGGCCACGATCGCCATCACCGCGACCGACATCAAGCGCGTGCTGGCCTACAGCACCGTCAGCCAACTCGGCTACATGATGTTGGCCCTGGGCATCGGCGGCTGGCGGGCAGGGCTGTTTCACCTGATCACGCACGCGTTCTTCAAGAGTCTGCTCTTCATGTGCTCTGGCTCGGTGATCCACGCCTGCCATACGAACGAGATGACGAAGATGGGGGGCCTTCGGCACAAGATGCCTTGGACCGCCTACACGATGCTCGTCGGCTGCCTCGCAATCATCGGGGCCGGCATTCCGCTCGCGCACGTTGGCTTGAGCGGCTACTACTCGAAGGACGCGATCCTCGAGCAGGCTCTGAACTTCGTCAGCGTGAACCCGACGCACCGCCTCTTGTTCTTCATTCCGGCCGGCGGCGCTGCGATCACCGCGTTTTACATGTTCCGCCTGTGGTTCATGACCTTCGCCGGCGAGCCGCGCGATCATCATGTCTACGATCATGCCCACGAGTCGCCGCGGGTGATGGTGGCGCCGCTCGTGGTGCTGTCGGTCATGGCGGTCGCCGTAGGCTGGGATCTGAAAGGAACGCCGAGCGTTCGCGAACTGCTCGAGCAGGGCCGCGCCGCCGGCACGCTGGCCACGATGAGCGGCGGCATGTGGTGGACCGACGTGATCGTGCCGGACGAGCACTTGAGCCACGCTCCGCAGTTCGTGATCGTCGCCGGGCTCACGGCCGGCGGCGCCGCGCTGGCCGGAGTGCTCCTGGCAGCCGCGTTCTACGGCCTGCGTTGGCTCGATCCCGAAGAAGCCCGGCAGCAGTTCTACCGGGCCTGGGTGGTGCTGCGGAACAAGTGGTATTTCGACGAGCTGTACAACTGGATCTTCGTGCTCCCCGTGCTGCACTGTTCGCGGTTCATCGCCGGCTTCGACCGCAAGATCATCGACGGCTTCATCGACGGCCTGGGGCGCTGGACGCGGTTCCTCTCGCGGCGGGTCGACGACACCGTTGACCGGCCGTTGGTCGACGGCGCTGTCAATCTCTTGGCCAACTGGACTTACTCGCTGGGGCTCTCGCTCCGCGGCGTGCAGACCGGCTTCCTGCGGCAGTACGTGGTGTTCATCGTGCTGGCCACGGTGGTGCTGTTCTTGGTGGTGAGTTGGAACATTACCTGGGCCGGCTAGGCTCAGCGCAGAATCGAATTTTGATGGGCGTATCGCCGGAAGCCCTTCGGCGACCAACCTAGAGCGGAAATAAAGAACGACGATGGACAGTGCCCTCGCGATCTTGAGCCTAACGATCTTCCTGCCTGCCGTGGGAGCGATCCTGCTGTTGGCGATTCCCAGCAACAAGCCCGACGCGCTGCGGCTGTTCACGCTCGGCATCACGATCGTCGTCTTCCTGCTCACGATCTACCTGTGTCTGCCGGCCGGCGATCAGCCTGACACCGGCAAGTTCTCGTTCGCGCCGGAGCGGATCGCCAGCATTCAGAACGCGGTGTCGATCCCCTGGATTCCCTCGTTCAACATCCACTACTTCCTCGGCCTCGACGGCATCAGCCTGCCGCTCGTGGTGCTCACGGCGTTCGTGGCCATGCTGGCCATGGCCGCGAGTTGGTCGATCGAGAAGTACGTGAAGGCCTACTGCATCCTCTACCTGCTGCTGCTCACCGGGATGATCGGCGTCTTCCTGGCGCTTGATTTCTTCCTGTTCTACGTGTTTTGGGAAGTGATGCTGCTGCCGATGTATTTCCTCATCGGCGTGTGGGGCGGCCCGCGGCGCGAGTACGCGGCGATCAAGTTCTTCCTCTACACGCTGGTCGGCAGCGTGCTGATGCTGATCGCCATCCTCATGCTCTACTTCGCCAGCGACCTGCGCCAGCTCAACGACGGCCAACTCGTGGCGAGCCATGCTGTGACCGCTGCCTCGCCGGAGGCCCAGACGCAAGCGATCGCGGCCATCCGCGGCGCAGCGACTCCGCAGCACACATTCAACATCCTGGCCCTGCAGCAAATGGGCCAGCACACTGAGCTGTTCAACGGCGACGTGCTCTGGGGTAAGTCGCTCTCTTGGTGGGCCTTCCTGCTCCTGTTTTGGGGCTTCGCCATCAAGGTGCCTGCCTTCCCGGTGCACACCTGGCTGCCTGACGCCCACGTCGAGGCCCCGACTCCCATTTCGATGATCCTGGCCGGCGTGCTCCTGAAGATGGGCGGCTACGGCATCATCCGCATGTGCTACCCCATCTGCCCGCAGGCAGGCTACGACCTGGCTTTGATGGTGTGCGGAGTTGGCGTGATCAGCATGGTCTATGGCGCCTTTGCTGCGCTCGCGCAGAAGGACTTGAAACGGCTGGTGGCCTATAGCTCGGTGAGCCACATGGGCTATGTGACGCTCGGCTTGGGCGTGTGGAGCGCGGTGGCCGGCACGAACTACAACCCCGACTACTGGGCGATGGGCGTGGCCGGGGCCATGTTCCAGATGATCGCCCACGGCGTCAGCTCGCCTGGCATGTTCTTCATGGTCGGCGTGGTGTACGACCGCGTGCATCATCGCAACATCGACGAGTTCGGCGGGCTGTTCGGCCGCATGCCGCTCTACACGGCGCTGGCCATCGTGGTGTTCTTCGCCGGCTTGGGCCTGCCTGGGCTGTGCGGCTTCATCGGCGAAGTGCTGGTGACGCTCTCGGTCTGGAATTACAGCCAAGCCCTCACGGTCATCTCCGCTTCGGTGGTGATCCTCACGGCGGCCTACATCCTGTGGATGATTCAGCGGGTCTACCTGGGCCCCGAGTACAAGGGCCCGCACGGCGACCACCTGACGCCGATGACGCTGCGGGAAGTGGCGATCGCGGTTCCACTGGTGGTGTTCGCGGTGATCTTCGGCGTGTTCCCGCAAACGGTGTTGCAGTACGTGCAACCGACGGTGAGCCGCCAGGTCGGCGAACTGGCCGACTGGACCCGCCGCCACGACAAAGCCCAACCGCCTATCACCGCCGCGGCGCCTGGGGCTGAGGAGAACCTGGCTGCGCGGTGATTGTTCACCACGGAGACACGGAGGCACGGAGAGAGGGCGCTGAGCCACAAGACTCGAAGGCGCCAACAAATGTATTGCTTTGTGTCTTAGTGTCTTTGTGGTTCATAGCTGTTTGAATTTCGGATTTTTGAACCGCCGAGACGCGGAGGCGCGGAGAAAGACGAAGAGACAGAGAGTGTGTGGAGTTCAATAAGACCTCAGTGTCCTCTGCGGTAAGAGACAAGAACTTAGCGAGCATTGCGCCTTGGCGAGAAATCTCCTCTCCGTGTCTCAGTGTCTCCGTGGTTAGCATTTCGTAGTAAGAGAGCCGTGCTGTGAGCTTGGACGATCTGGTCAATCCGCTGGTGCGCGACACGCTGGAGATCAGCTTGCCGCGGTTTCGCCCCGAGCTGGCGCTCTGCGCCACGATCGTGGCCATGCTGCTGGTGCGGATCTTCGTCGATCCGCTCGTGCGGCGGTCGATCGGCCGGGGGATCGACGCCTTTTATCTGGCGCTCGCTGGCGCGGTGGTCGCCCTCTACTACACGGCCCCTTGGGAGCACCTGGCCGCCGGCTCGCCCGTGCCCCGGCAAGAGCTGTTCACCGGCCTCTTGGTCTACGACGGTTTCACGGTCTTCTTCCGCTCGGTGTTGATGTTCTTCGCCGTGCTGTTCATCGTCTTCACCAAGCTCTCCGGCATTCCCGACCGCGAAGACAGCCCCGACTTCTACTCGCTCGTGCTCGGGGGAACGATCGGCATGTGCCTGATGGCCTCGGCCAACCACCTGCTGATGGTCTTCCTGGCGGTCGAGATGGCGAGCGTGCCGTCGTATGCCTTGGCCGGCATGCTCAAGGGACGTCGCGAGAGCAGCGAAGCGGCCCTGAAATACGCCGTCTACGGCGCGGGCGCGGCCGGCGTCATGCTCTATGGAATCAGCCTGATCGCCGGCGCCCTGGGCACGGTCCACCTGCCAACCGCCGCGGTGCAGCTTGCCGAGCTCTTTCGTCCGGAGAACGTGGCGGCCGGCGTTGGCTCCGACAAGTACATGGTGCTGGCCCTCGGCGGCCTGATGATCTCGGTCGGCTTGGCCTTCAAGCTTTCGGCGGTCCCCTTCCACTTCTGGTGCCCCGATGTGTTCGAAGGGGCGAGCGCCGAGGTGAACGCGTTCCTCTCGGTCGCCTCGAAGGCGGCGGCGCTCGCGCTGCTCGTGCGGGTGGTCGTCGGCTTCGGCCACTTGCCGGAAACGACGACGGTGGCCACGCGGCCGACGGCGCTCTTCGCCGTGGCTGATCCGCAGGCAACGCCGCCGACTGTTGTATTGGCGCAAGCGACGCCTGCGCCCGCCGTAGAGCCCGCGGTTCCTGCTGCAGCCGCGCAGCCGCCCGCATCAGCCGACGTTGCCCTTTCGCCCGTCCGCAACTTCATGGCCAAGCTCGTGGCTCTGTTGGCGGCCATCACCTGCACGTTCGGCAACCTGGCGGCCTACGGTCAGACGAACATCAAGCGGCTCTTGGCCTACTCCACGATCGGCCACGCCGGCTACATGATGATGCCGGTCGCCGCCGCCCTTACGCTGGCCGGCACGAACGTCGTCGGCGCTCAGGCGGCCGTGGCGTCGATCTGCCTGTACGTCGGCATCTATCTGTTCATGAACCTCGGGGCTTTTGCCTTCGTCGCGTTCATGAGAAACGAGATTCGCAGCGAAGAGATCGCCGACTATGCCGGTCTCGTGCGGCGGGCGCCTGTGGCGGTGATTTGCTTCTCGGCGATCCTGTTCAGCCTGATCGGCATTCCGCCCCTGGCCGGGTTCATCGGCAAGTTCGCGGCCTTCGCCTCCTTGGCAGACGCCAAGCTGTGGGCATTGCTCGTGATCGGCGGCCTGAACACGGCCCTGTCGTTGTTCTACTACCTGCGGGTCGTAAAGGTGATGACCATCGACCCCGAGCCCGAAGACCGCCTGCCGGTGCGGCTGCCGTGGTATTCGGCGGCCGGCGGCTACCTGTGCTTGCTGACGGCGCCGCTCTTGCTCTTGATGGTGTTCTGGGACGGCCTCAACCGCTGGGCGTTGGCTGCGACCGCCAACTTGTTTTCATGACGACGAACCTAGGCGTCTACTCAGGGCAGGGCCGCGAAGCCGGCCGCCGCCGCGCGGGACGCATCCTCAATCGGCTGCTGTCGATTCTGCATCGTTCGTTCGCGGCGTATTTGGCGAGCGCCGCTCCCTGGACGCGCAAAACGGACGCGCCGGCGACCGAGGCGCTCGTGCACCTGGTCGAGGATCAACAGCGTCTGGCTGGCCGCGTGGCCGACATGGTGCTCGATTTCGGCGAACGGATCGAGATGGGCGAATTCCCCATGGAGTTCACCGGCAAGAACTTCCTGTCGCTCGATTTCGTTCTGCAGGAGCTGATCCGCTACCAGCACCAAGACATCGACGCGATGGAGCGCGTAGCCCAGCAACTGGTCGACGTGCCGGCTGCCCGCATGCTGACCGAAGAAGCCATCGGCATGGCGAAGGCGCATCTGGAAACGTTGGACGACCTGGTCCACCGGACCAAGTAGCCAACGCGAGTAGGTTATGCTTCAGCATAGCGACCTTGCGCGCGGCCCCTGCCGTGGGTGTTTTTGACCGCGGAGGACACAGAGGACGCTGGGGAACGCAGAGAGGCGTTCGGTTGTACCGGCCGATCCGTTCGAGTTTCCACGGCACTACAGATAGGCGTTGCTCAACGTAGAGACGCGGAGACCGCAGAGCATTTTCGCTCTGCGCCCTCCGCGTCCTCTGTGATGAGATAGATCCGGCACGCGCCTATCAGCCGCGCGTGGCGGGGTCGTTATGCTGAAGCATAACCTACGGGCTTCGGGCGGCCGCATCTACTGTTTTTTCAGATCCCCCGCGATCGTGATCACCAGCCGCCCAGGCACGAGGAACTTCTTCGTCGCCTCGTCGACTTGCTTGGTCGTCAGGGCGCGGATCTTCTTTTCGAGGTCCGCTTCAAAGGCCATCGTGCGGCCCAGAAACAGGTTGTCGGCCAATTGCGAAGACAGCGTGTTGTCGCTGGAGCGAGCCACGCGCTGTTGCTCGAGGTAGCCCTGCTGGGCGCGGCCCAGTTCTTCCTCGGTCATCCCCTTGTCGGCCAGCAGCGTCACCTCTTCCAGGATCACCTCGGCCGTGCGGTCGGCGTTCTTGGGGTTCATGATCGCGTAGATGATCCAGGCCGCCCGCGGATCGAGCTCGCTCACGCTCAGGTTCGAGCGCACGCCGTAAGAGAGCCCTTCCTTCTGCCGCACGCGGTCTCCCAGCCGCGAAGAGAGAGTGCCTGAGCCGAGCACGTAGTTGCCCATCACGAGCGCCGGGTACTGCGGATCGGTGTCTTGCAGCGGGAAGCTGAAGCCGGCGAAGTACATGGCGTTCGCCTTGTCGGGCGTGAGCACCGTTTCCGTGCCGCCGGCGACCTGCGGAAACGCCTGTCGTTTGACGCGCTCGTAGGGCTGCTTGGCGGACCAGCCTTCGAACGTGGCCGCTGCCCACTTGGCCACGACATCGGGGTCGAAATCGCCTACGAGCACCAGTTCGCCGTGCTGGCCGTTCAGATAGTCGCGGTGCAGCTTGGCGATCTGCTCGAGCGTCACTTCCTTGGCCCGCGACACCTGCTCTGGCAAGGTCGGAATGTAGCGAACATCGCCGGCCGGATAGGGGAACATCCGCCGCTGCGTGTCGACCGGCGCAAGCGATGAGGGTTCGGTGAGCCCCTGCTCTAAGCTCGCGAGCTGTTCCTGCCGCAACACCTCGAGCTCGTCGGCCCGCAGCGCCGGCTCGCGCACGATCTGCTTCAAGAGATCGAGCGCCCTGGGCAGGAACTCCTGCTTGGTCTCCATTTGGAAGGTGGCGCCTCCCAGCTCGCTCGAAGCCGAGAGGTCGATGCGATTGCGGCTCAGCTCGTCTTGAAGCTGCTGATACTCGAGCTGCTTGGTGCCGCGGACCATGAGCGACGGCAGGAACTCGCCCGCCTCGGTGAGCCCCTTGAGGTTGTCGGCGTTGCCGTAGTGCAGCCGAAGATACAGGGTCACCGACTCCCCGCGGTTCTTCTTGGGCAGAAACGCGATCTTGAGCCCGCTTCCCAGCGCGATCGTCTTGGTGCGAGCGTCGATGTTCTCGGGGGACGAGTCGAATTGCTCCCCTTGGGCAATCGATTCGCGCCCCTTGTAGTCCTTGATGAGCGCGGCCACATCGGGAGTGGCTGGCACCTCCACCCGGTCAGGCTGGTTGGTGGGAATGAAAATGCCGGCGGTGCGGTTGTTCGGCCGCAAGTAGGCCGCCGCCACGCGCTGCACGTCGGCCGGCGTAACGGCTTCGAGCCGATCGCGGTGCAGCAGGTAGAGCCGCCAGTCGCCTTGAGCCGCCCACTGGCTGAGCTCGACGGCGATCTGCTGAGTGTCGGAGGCCGCCAGTTCGCGGGCGCTCAGCAGCCGCTGCTTGGCGCGGTTCACGTCCTCGGCGGTCACCCCCTCCTTGCCTACGCTTTCGGTGATCGTTTGCAGCTCGGAGCGCACGTCGTCGAGCGTGGCGGCGTCGCGGACTTCGGCGAACACCATGTAGAGCCCCGGGTCGTGCCAGGGAAAGCCCATGCCGCCGACGCTCGAGGCCTTCTTGGTTTGCACGAGCGCCTTGTAGAGTTTGCCGGCAGGTTCGGCGGTGAGGATCTCATCGAGCACGCTCAGGGCCGCGAAGTCGTCGTGCGGGCCGGCCGGAATGTGGTAGGCCACGCCGACCACGCCCACGTTGCCCACGCGGCGCACGGTCACCTGCCGCTCGCCGTCTTGGGCTGGTTCTTCGGTGTATGTTTTCGGCAGCGGCGTCGACGGGTTCTTGAGCCCGCCGAAGTACTTTTGCACCAGCTTGAGGGCCTCGGCCGGGTCGAACTTGCCAGCGACCACCAGCACCACGTTGTCGGGCCGATAAAACTTGCGATAGAAGGCCTGCAGGTTCTCGATGGGCACGCGTTCGATATCGCTGCGGTTGCCGATCGTCGACTTGCCGTAGTTGTGCCACTCGTAGGCGCTCGACATCATCCGCTGGTGGAGCACGCGGAAGGGGTCGTTTTCTCCCCGCTCGAACTCGCTACGGACCACCGACATCTCCGAGGCCAGATCCTCGCGCTTGATGAAGCTGTTCATCAGGCGGTCGGCCTCGAGCCGCAGGGCGAACTCCAGGTTGTCGCCGGCGGCCGGCAAGGTTTCGTAGTAGTTGGTGCGGTCGGTCCAGGTGGTGCCGTTGAACTGGGCGCCCCGCTCCTGCAGGAGCTTGGGAATGGCCGAGTGGGTGGGGGTGCCCTTGAACACCATGTGCTCGAGCAAGTGGGCCATGCCGGTTTCGCCGTAGCCCTCGTGGCGGGAGCCGACGAGCACCGTCATGTTGACGGTCACGGTCGGGCGCGAGTCGTCGGGAAACAGGAGCACCCGCACGCCGTTGTCGAGCTTGTATTCGGTGATCCCTTCGACGCTGGCGACCTGCACGGGTTCGGCGGCGACCGCAGCCACGGCGGCAGGCAGCAGGCAGGCCAGGGCCAGAAGCGCCAGGCGGCGCGAAGAACGATGCGAGAATCGGTCCATGACGAAAGGCTCGGCGAAGGAGGTCCGGAAATCCTGGCAAACGCAGACGGCTGGTCCGCAGGAGGCAGTCGTCTGGCCGACATTGTACCGGTCTGGCCGGAGGGTGCCACCGGGCGGCGGTGAGCGCCGCGACAGGGTTTCTACGGCCGTGCACAAAAAAAAACCCGCGGTGTTCCGGTTGGAGGCGCAGAACACCGGCGGGCTGGGGCTACGGCGGGAGTGGTGGAACCCGCTTTGCAGCCCCTGTGCTCACGCTGGGGCCGAATCTCGGAATCTAACACGGTCTGCGCCAGCCCCAAGCAAATGGTCGATGGGTCCGGTCGGCGCAAGAAAAAGCCCGTTGGCCGGGCTAACGAACCAACGGGCTGTGCGTTGACAACCGCCCTTGCGGCGAGCGGCTGACTTCACTGTGGTCCGCAGGGTGCCCTCCGCCGGAACGCGAGCAGCCCCGTCCCGGCCAGGGCGGCGAGCAGGAAGGTGGAGGGCTCGGGGACCCAAATATCGCCCCACCAGTACGTAGGGTCGCCCGCGAGGCTGTAAAAGAAATCCGACGTGGCTTCCGTGTTTGCCCCGTCGAGGAACGGCCTGCCGATCGCGAAATAGCGGTGAGGTTGCAAAGTCGCCCCGCCAGCAATCGTCAGTTCAGACAAGGTATTCGCGGTATGGGCGTTCTCTTCAAAGGCCGCGGCGTCCGCGCCAAGCTTCGCGAAGACATGCTGCGGGTCGCCGGCCACTTGGTCGCTAATGCTGTTCCATCCGGCCGGGTCTAGGCGACCGTCGGACACGAGCCGCAAGCCATCGAACGTAATCGGCGCGTCCGTGGTGTTCCACAGGTACGCAGTTCCATCCACATCAGGCCAGATCGCCAGAGGTGTCTGGGCGAAGGACGCTTGCTGCCCACATACGGCGATCGCTGCCGCCAGCAACGCGCGCCTGATCATCATCGCACCCTTATTCAGAAGCCGCATGAAGTCTTGCCGCATCGATTATGGGCCCGGCGCGCCACGGCGGCAACGAAAGAGCACGACGTGCGGAAAACCCTAGTCGGATGGCGGCTCGAGCCGTGGTAGGATGCCGGCCATGTCCTCGCACCCCCGCCGCCTCCGCTCGTTCTCGCTCCGCACGCTGATGGTGTTGATGACGCTTGCCTGTTTCGGGTTAGCCGTCGTGTCGAATGCCGCTTTCGCCAGAATATCGGCCCTGCGCCGCTGGGCACGTCAGGCGGGCGTCGAGATCAGGACTGTTCGTGCAAGCAACGAGTTCTTGCATTCGATCGGGGATTTCGACCGTTTGACGCCCGAAACTGTGCCCTGGTTTCGCCAGCTGTTGGGCGACGAAGACATTCAGCACATCCGGTTCTATACATGGGGTAACCCGTCGAACGAAGAAATCGAATCCGCCAAGCACCTCTTTCCCGAAGCGACCGTCGAGCAGTGGTGGGACGGAAACACCGGCCCCTCGGCGCCGTACGGGTTCCCCCAGCCACCCACCCCATGAAGCTCCCCCGCTTCTCCCTGCGTCTGCTGCTTGTGGCCGTGACCGTGGCGGTGCTGTGCGCGTGGCTGGCGTGGGAGCGAAGCTTCGTGAGGCGGCGGCAAAGCGCAGCGGCAATGCTGCGGGCGGACCCGGCCTTTAAGGTTCGGACGGTGGACGAATTGCTGGCGTTCCTCGGACGAAATGTCGACCGCGATCGCGCGAAGTTCGCAACGATCCCGTTCGTCCGAGTGTTGATGGGCGACGTTCCGATGCAAGCGATCGGCTATCGCGAGGCGGACGCAGATCAGGAGCGTGTGGAACTGGCGAAGCGGCTCTTTCCAGAGGCGATGGTGCGCCCGCTCGTGCCACGGCCCAGTTCTACCCCTCCCCCCACACCCTAACCGGGGTTAGCCAACCGCGACCGACCCCGACTCCGCTTCTCCAGGCAGGAGCGACGTCGACAAGCACACCGACACCTACGATCACCCCTTGGAATTGCGGCGGCCGCAAAATCCATGAAGCTCCCCCGCTGCTCACTGCGCCTGTTGCTCGCGGGCCGGCCAACACGGTGGCGCAACGCCCCTCCTCTGGCCGACGCCGCGGGTTACGATGGAACCAATGTCTCCCCGCGCTCTCTATGTTCACGTCCCCTTCTGTGCTCGCCGGTGCGGCTACTGCAACTTCACGCTCGTGGCCGACCGGCTCGACCTGGTCGACCGCTATCTGCTGGCGATCGAGCGCGAGCTGGCCGCGCTCGGCGGCCCGCTCCAGTTGGACACCCTGTTCTTCGGCGGCGGCACGCCCTCGCAACTTCCGCCGCCAGCCTTACGGCGGCTGTTCGAGATCGTGCGTTCACGCTTCGGCCTGGCGACCGGCGCCGAGGTGAGCTTCGAGGCCAACCCCGCCGACTTCGAGGCCGAGCTCGCCGGCCTCCTGCTCGAGCTCGGCGTCACCCGGATAAGCCTGGGGACGCAGTCATTCGACGACCGCAAGCTCGAGGCCCTCGAGCGCGACCATCGCGCGGCCGACGTGCTGCGCTCGGTCGAGCTCGCCAGGCGGTTCCCCACCTGGTCGCTCGATCTGATCTTCGCCGCCCCTGGCGAGACGCTGGCAGGCTGGCAGGCCGATCTCGAGGCCGCGCTAGGTCTCGCGCCTCCCCACCTGTCAACCTACGGCCTGACCATCGAACCGGGCACGACTTTCTTTGGCCGGCGGGCACGCGGCGCGCTCGCGCAGACGCCCGAGGAGGCGGAGCGGGCCATGTATGAACGGGCGATCGATCGCCTGACCGCCGCCGGCTACGAGCACTACGAAGTGTCGAACTTTGCCCGCCCCGGCCACCGCTGCCGGCACAACGAGAACTATTGGCTCGGCGGCCAATACTTCGCTGCAGGGCCCGGCGCCGCAAGCTACGTCGCGGGCCGGCGAGCCATGAACCACCGCAGCACCTTCACCTACCTCGACCGGGTATTGGCCGGCGGGTCGGCCGTCGTCGAGGCGGAGGAGTTGCCGCCCACTGAGCGTGCTCGCGAGCGGCTGGTGTTCGGGCTGCGCCGATTGGAGGGGGTGGACCGGCAGGAATTCGAGGCTGCGACCGGCTTCGCCCTGGACGAGCTGGCCGGTCGAGTCCTGCCGCGATTCGTCGGGCGGGGGCTCCTGGCCGACGACGGCCGCCGCGTATCACTGACGCGGACCGGGCTGCTGGTGAGCGACAGCCTGTGGGGTGAGCTTTTGTGATCCGATCGGCCGTTACGGCGCCTGCGGTCGCGAGTATTTGACCATTTCGCCACTTCCGCGGACAATGGAACCGGAGAGGTCTATTCTGTCGTCGTTGGCCGCGCCGCAAGCAGGGTGCGCGGGCCGGAAGGAGCACGCTCGTGTGGCGCCGACTTCTACTGTGCGCGGTGTTGTCTGGGCTGGGCCTCTTGGCGCGGCTGCCGGCCGCACTGGCAGACCGGGTTGAGCTCAAGGACGGCCGGTCGCTCGAGGGACGCTTCGTCCGGATCACGAGCCTGGCGGAAACGCCGGGAAACGCCAATCCGGACATTCCCCCTCAGATCCTCGTTTGCGACGACGAGCTGCGGCGGACCTTCGTGTCGACCAAGATGGTTGGCCAGGCAATGCCCACGCCCCCCAACGAGGCCTTCGAGCGGATCAAGGTGACCCAACGCGTCGCCACCTTCGGGCGCAAGATCCAGGCCATCGGCCCGATCATCAACATCACGCCGTTCGACAAGTTCGGCCGCCGCACCTTCTCGATGCAGACCAACAAGGGCCGGCTCGACGTGGTGCAAGGCATCACCGAAGTCACCCCGGTTTGGACCAAGGTCGAAGGCCTGGTGGTAGCCAAAGGGACGTCCCACATCTGGGACATGCGAGTCGCGACCAGCTCGATCCCGCGGGCAACGCTGAGCGCGATCTTGCAGAATGCGATCGATCCCACGAGTGAAGAGCAGCGGCTCAAGGTCGTGCGGCTGTACCTGCAAAGCCGCCGCTATCAAGACGCCCGCGCCGAGCTCGAGAAGGTGCTCAAGGACTTTCCCGGCCGCTCCGAAAACCTGCAGGCCCAATCGAAGGCCATTCGCCAGCTCGCCGCCCGACAGATGATCACCGAGGTTGGCCTGAGGGCAGCCGCCGGGCAGCACAAGCTGGCGATGACGATCCTGGAAAAGTTCCCGGCCGACGACGTGGCTGGGGAAACGCTGGCCGAAGTCCGGCAGCGGCTCGAGCAATACCGCAAGGCGCTGGCCGACCTGCAGGCGTTCCACAAGTTGTTCGCCAAGCACCTAGCCGAAGTCAGCGACGAATCGATTCGCAAGCAGGTGACCGCCGTGCAAAAGGAGTTGCAGGCGGAGCTGAGCGTGAACACCTACGACCGCATGGCCACCTACGTGCGGCTGTCCGACGACCCGCAGCTCACCCCCGAGCAGAAGCTGGCGCTGGCGATCAGCGGCTGGCTGCTTGGCCCCAACGCGGCCGAGAACAAAATCGGCACGGCGCTGTCGCTCGCGAAAGTGCGCGACGTGGTCCGCGAGTACCTGCGGGAGCCGCAGGTGGTGGAACGCGGCAATCTGCTGACTTCGCTCGAATCGCAGGAAGGCGCCTCGCCGGAACTGGTCGCGCGGCTGATCGCGAACATGAAGCCTGCCTTCGATCTGCCGGAGCCGCTCAGCATCACCAAGGGATTGTTCCAGCGCTCCGTTCCGGGGCTGCCTTCGGAGCCCGACATCGTTTACCACGTGCAGCTTCCGCCTGAGTACGACCCCTATCGCCGCTACCCCACGGTCGTCACGCTGCACGGCGCCGGCACCACGGCCGAGCAGCAGCTCCAGTGGTGGGCGGGCGATTCCGACGATGAGAACAACCGCCAGGGCCAGGCCATGCGGCGGGGCTTCATCACGATCGCCGTGGAATGGGCCAAGCCGCAGCAACCGGCCTACGAATACTCGGGCCGCGAGCACGTGGCCGTGCTCAACTCGCTGCGCGACGCCTGCCGGCACTTCTCGATCGACACCGATCGCGTGTTCCTCTCAGGACACTCGATGGGGGGCGACGCCGCCTGGGACATCGCGCTCGCGCATCCCGACCTGTGGGCCGGCGTGATTCCCATCGTGGCGCTCTCCGACCGCTACTGCGCCCTCTATACCGACAACGCCCAGCGTCTGCCGATCTACGCCGTGGGGGGGGAGTACGACGGCGACAAGACGGTGAAGAACGCCCGCGATCACGATCGGTATCTCAAACGCAGCGGCTTCGATTGCACGGTGGTCGAGTATCTCGGCCGCGGACACGAGAACTTTCACGAGGAGATTCAGCGGATCTTCGACTGGATGGGGCGCAAGCGGCGCGACTTCTTCCCGCGCGAGTTCACCGTCGGCACGATGCGGCCGTTCGACAACTTCTTCTGGTGGGTGGAGCTGAACGGCCTGCCTGCCCGCACACAGGTCGACCCCGCCAACTGGCCGCCGCCCAAGGGCGTGCGGCCGATGAAGTTCGAGGCCACGGTCTCGGCAACAAATTCGGTGAGCGTGCGCACCGGGGCCGAGCAGGTCACGGTCTGGCTCTCGCCCGATCTGGTGAGCTTCGACCGGCGGTTGACGTTGCAGCTCAACGGACGCCGCGTGCCGCCGCCCGATCCTAGTCTGACCGTGCTGCTCGAGGACGTGCGCACCCGCGGCGACAGGCAGCATCCGTTCTGGGCCAAGGCTTCGAATCTCGACGCCGGCCGCGGGCGGGCCGCGGTGGCGCGGGGCATGCGCTGACCGCTCGTCCCAGTGCTATTCCGTCCAGTCCAGCGACCAGGACTGCTCGTCGGTTTCGTTGTCGCGCGATGGCGCGAGGGCCAGATCAACGGCTACCGACGGCATCTGCACATCGGGCCACAGTCCGCGGCGGCGCCCGCTCCCCGCAAATGCCGCTCTGGTCGGACGCGGGGATGATGGCCGAACTCGTGGCCTGGAAGCACTACCGCGAGCAGCAGGGCGCCCTGGCAGACCAACCTTTCCTGGGCGCGCTGCAGGCGTACCAGCGAGGCCAGCCGCTCTCCCGGTACGCCGTCTGGCGGCGGCTCAATCACGGCCTGGCCGGGCGCTCGGCCCACAGCGTGCGAGCGAACTCCACCGTCCACCTTGGCCGGCACGCCTTTATTAGCCACGCGCTGGCCGGTGGCCGCACGTTTGCCGAGGTGCAGGACACTGCGGGGCGGCGCAAAGTGTCGGTAACGAGCCGCCACCTGCACATCGCCGTGGACGACGACGGGCAGACGGGGAATTTGTTTGTTTGGGTTCGCCGGCGGGGCAAGATAGGCGAGACTGATGGTCGCTCCGTTTTCACGGGACGCACTTTCGAATCTCTATCTTCTGATCCTTCGTGCGCTACCGGGTTTCTATCGCATAAGGCATGCACTTGGCTCTGCAAGCGTAGGAACGTGCCTAAACTCCATTTTCGTGACAGTTGGCGGTATCATGTGTACACTCGACGGGCAATCGCAAAGGCAGCCTGCACCACCATACTTCGTTGCTCCGTTGCCATGATTCTCCGCCGACGTAAGTCCTCCAGCCCGTTTCGTTGCATGCTGGAATCTCTTGAGCCGCGACGCCTGCTCGCCGGAGAACCGGCGCCCGGCGTTCCGCCTGTGGCCCATGACGACGCTTATGTCGTTCCAGGAAACGGCTCGCTCGACGTGCTGCAGCGAACCACCGTCAAGAGTATTAGCACTGGGTGGGACGATGCAGCAGGCGGCGCCTTGGCCGAGGGTGCGCCGGACGGCGACTTCATCATTGGCACAGGTGGGACCGGCGGCCTTGCAGGCGCTACGCCCCACGTAATGTGGGGCAACCAGCCTTTGTCGAGTTGGCTCCCAAACAGCGCATCTCCAAATCGCGCTGGCTGACGCTGGTGAAGGATCTTCCAACGGGTATCGAAGTCCCACCCGGCACTTACTACTTTGAAACGACGGTCGACCTGACGGGGTACGTTGCTTCGACTGCTGCGATCGCCGGCCTGCGGTACGCCGCGGATGACGCTCTACAGGCGATCGCCATCAATGGCCAAATCGTAGCGACTCCCGGGGGGGGGCGCTGGCGGCTTTCATGCGCTCCATGCGCTCGGAGTCGGGGCTTTTGTCGATGGCTTGAACACAATCCGTTTCGTGGTGCGCAACGACGACTCAGGGAACAACCCTGTCGCTTTGCGGCTGGAGGGGAAGGTTGAAGCACGAGCGGTGGGATCGCCCGAGCCACCGCCTGGCCTGTTGGACAATGACACCTACCCATCGGATGGTCCTGCCGATCCGGCCGTCGCGGCCATTCCTGGCGTCTCCAACCCCTGGCTGGCCGGCATGCCAGACGGTGCGTCGGCCAGCGTATTCGATCACGCTCCAGAGCAGTCGCCGGTTTCCGTGGTTGGCATTGCCGTTGTGCCGGGCGCCCCGCTTTTCATCTCCGCGGACGGCGGAGTGTCGAGTGGCGCCGAAGGAGGAAAGCTTTACGGACCTGACGGCTCGCCTAACTATGTGCAGCATGGCGTCGGGGATGAAAATGGTCTGTCAAGCGTGTACGCTCCGCTGAATTCCTTGATCGGCGTGTTCTTGGGGCCCTCAGCGCCCGACGGCTCACCCGCCCCCACCCGTCTCGACTTTCGGCCGGCGACGACCAACGTTCCGAACGGCGTGGATTACGGGCAGCTCTCTCCTACGCTCAAGCAGACATTCTTCATCGGCGATGGAAAAACCAGCGACGGCACGCCACAGCAGATCATCGTGCCGGCCGGAGCCACGCGACTATTCTTGGGTGTCATGGACTCAGGCGCCTCGTCAAACAACCTTGGTTCGTTGCAGGTGACCTTCGACAGCCCTGCGATTATCCCAACGACAGCCGTATTGGACGAAGGACCTCAGCACGGCGAAGTGACGCTGTCCGAGGATGGAGTATTCCGCTACCGTCCGCAGCAAGACTATATCGGCGATGACTCATTTCGGTACCACATCGCCAGTCGCAAAGGAGACTCCAACGTCGCCACCGTATCGCTCACGGTCCAGCCGCCGTCCACACCAACGGCTGTCGACGATTTGTACGCGATTGGCCAGGGCTTGCCGCTCCAAGTCGGCGAGCCTCGGGTGGTGAAAGATCTGGGCACCGGAATTCGCGACCTCGACGGTTCCAAACTGACCGGACTTGCGCCCGACGAAGACTATCGGATCGGAATTGGCAGCCCGGAAGGATCCCCGGGAGCGGCCGCAACCGTCATCCCAGGCGAAGTGCCGTGGGGGAATCTCGTGCCGGATGCTGCCTCGCAATTCTCGCGCTGGATTGGCGTCAGCACCTTGACCGAGGGGGTCTTCGATGCCTACCCCGGAACGTTCTATTTCGAGACAACGGTCAATCTAACCGGGTACGAGGCCGCGAGCGCATACATCACCGGATTTCGCTGGGCCGCCGACAACACTTTGACCGCAGTGCTCGTCAACGGTCAATTGGCTTACGCCACCCAGCCACGCGGCCCCATCGCCCTGACCGATCCCGTGAATATCGGTCAGGGTTTGTTTCAACCGGGGGCCAACATCGTGCGGTTTGTAGTCAACAACTACGAAGTGACTGGGGGCAACCCGCTCGCTCTTCGCGTCGAAGGCCGCGTCGTCGCTCAACCAAGCGGCCAACCTCCGTCGGCCGCCCTGCTATCGAACGATCAAGGTCCGAGGGGTCAAACGCTGACTGCAGAGTTAGTCGCGGCCCCCGTTCATGGGTCGCTCGACCTGCGCTCTGATGGGACCTTCGATTACGTTCCGAGTCCGAGCTTTGTTGGAGCCGACGAATTCACCTATCGCGCCCGCAACGGCGCGTCGGCTTCGCCGCCGGCAACGGTGCGGATTCAGATCGCGGCGAGGAACACCATCCCAACGGCGGTCGACGACCAATACTCTGTCCAGCAAGGGGCACTCTCCAAGCGGGACAAAGGGTCACGGTGAAAAACGTCGCCACCGGATTCGACGATGCTCTGGGAGCTAAATTGGCCTTTCTCGCCTCTGACAACGACTACCGCATGGTCGGCGGCGAGTTCGATGGCCAAGCCCCGATTGTCATGACGTCGCCTTACCAGGAGGCGTACTTGCCCGATGATGGGTCTTTGGGATCTCGTTGGGTTACTTTTGCGACCGAAGCCCTCCCCGGCGGCTTCACCTTCGAGACGACCGTCGATCTCACCGGCTTCGAGCCGGCGACAGCTCGCCTGGCTGACGTGCGTTTCTCGGCCGACGACGTAGTGGGGGCGATCCTGATCAATGGCACAAACGTGCTCCCGGCCTCCGGCGGCGGGATCAATCTGTGGCACCAGTTTTCGATCCTCGGCCAAGGCGCATTCCAGGCGGGCGTAAATACGCTGCAGATTGTGGTCAGCAATGCCGGCGGCGGGCGAAACACGTTGGCCCTGCGGTTCGAAGGCATCGTCGAGGCCTATCCCAGCCCGGCCGTGGATAGCCTGTTTTCGAATGATGTCGCCCCGAACGCCTTGCCCTTGACTGCGATCCTCGAGTCTGGGCCGTTGCACGGGACGCTGAACCTGAATGCGGACGGAACATTCCAATACAATGCGAATCCTGGCTTTCAGGGCTACGACTCGTTTCGATATCGCGTCAGCGATGGCCTGGGCACATCGAACGTAGCCAATGTCTACCTTCGCGTCGGAGTGCCTCCTTTGTCCGGGGACGTGAACGGGGACGGCAGAGTCGACCTTTCAGACTTCGGCGTCCTCAAGACCAATTTTGGCAGAGTCCTGGCGCACGGGCATCGCGGGCTGGGGGATCTGAATGACGATCTGCACATCGATCTTGGTGACTTCGGGCTTCTGAAAGTCAACTTTGGTCAGCAAGGCGACTTAGTGCGCTCCGAGCGCATGAACCGCAACTCGGCAGCAAATTTGTGGCTTGCAGCCGTCGACTGGGCCATTCAGGCAGAGGATCTTTAGGCGCCGCCAGTCGAAACCGGCCTCCGCAATGACTGGAACGTTGCGGTTCCGGGCCTCTACCTGCACAGGGCCGTAGATGGCGACGGGCAGACGGGGGAATTGTCGGGTTCGCAAGCGGGCACGATAGGTGGCCGACAGGCTCGATGGCGGGAACGTCGGGGAACCAGCTGGCGAAGCGGATTGGCCAACTAATTAGTTCCTGCCGTAGGGGTTTAACCAGGCGCTGAGATCTTCGAATTCCTCGTCGGCGGCAAAGGCAAAGGCGCGATCGATGGCGGCGGCGTACGCAAACTCGGCGTCCGAGGAGTTCGAGTCCGCGGCCGGCGGCGGCAGGACCGCTGTGAGCGCTGCTGCGGTGCGGCCGAAGTTTTCTTTGAAGCGGCCGAAGTCGCCCAGGTCGACGCGGCCGTTGCCGTCGAGGTCGCCTTGGGCCCAGGTCGTGCCCTGGCCGAAGTTGGCCTTGAGGACGCCGAAGTCGGTCAGGTCGACCGCGTGGTCGGAGTTCACGTCGCCCATCAGCGCCGGGTTGAGCGTGAGCGAGCCCAGGTTCACGTCCTCCCAGGCGATGTTCCCCTCGCCGAAGCGACTGAACTGCAGTTGGCCAGGTGCGAGTTGGAACTCGAGCGGTCCGGCGCCCGTGACCTCGAACGAGAAGTAGCCCAGCCGCACCCATTGGGGTTTTGCCCCCAAGGCGGCGGCCACCGAACCGCCGCCCAGGTCGTCGGCCCGGCCGAGGAGTTCGCGGAGCGCGCCCTTGGCGAAGGTGGTGTAGACGCCCCCGTGCTCGAGCGAGCCGGCGTCGACGCGGCCTTGCGGATAGTTGATGTCCACCAGGCCGCCGGTTACGCCAATGCCGGCCGAATCCTGCACCCAGACCTCGATCGTGTAGGTTCCGCCGACGGCCACCTGCGTGAGCCCGGCCGGCAGCGCCGCCGCGCTGTCGCTCGCGCCGGGCGTGGCCCGCGCCACCAGTTGCACGCTCATGCCCTCTGCGCCGCCGAGCGGCTGGGCCGGCGCATCGAGCGCTTGCGCGCCCAAAGCGCTGGCTTCAAGCGGCGCCCAGGCTGCCGGATAGTTCGCCGGATAGGTGAGCCCGCCTTGCTCCTTGGTGCGGCCGAAGTTGGCGGCCAAGTAGCTGAAGTCGCCGAAGTCGACCGTGGCGCCCTGGCGGTCGAAGTTGGCCCACCACACATAGGGCGGCTCGACGGCCCCCGCAACCTTCTTGCCGAAGGCGGCCGCGAAGTACGAGAGATCGCCGTAGTCGATCTGATCGTTGTCGTCGATGTCGTAGAACGCGGCGTAGATGGGCAACGTGGCCGCGCGCAGGTCGGTCGGCCCATTCGCCGCCGCGCCCACCAGTCGCACCGCGGGATCGCTGAGCCCCAAGGACAGATCGTACGGGCCGATGACATGCCCCGCCTCGTCGAGCGGCGCCTGATCACTCGCGCCCGGCGCGAACCGCACCCGCGCGAGCAAGGCGAAGCGATCGTCGCCGACATCGCTGCGCGCCGTCGCGGCGCCCAAGTCCGTCACGCGGCCGGCGGCGTCGTCAATCGTGCCCGTGCGGCCGCTGGTGAAGCCGGGGCCGTACTGAATCTCGCGCGCCGTGCCATAGCGAGTATCGTAGAGCAGGTTGGCCGCCGCCTGCGAAATGCCTTGGCCGGCGCCTTGGTCCGCGCTGCGGACCCAGACCTCGACCCAGTAGCCGCTCCACTCGTCGACCCAGGGGAGACTCGCGGGCAAGGCGTCGACTTCGCCGGCGGCGTCGACGGCCGTCGGCTGAGCGACCGCCCGCACTTCGAGTTCGGCCTCGGCCTGGTGGTCGACGAGCAAGGTCTCTGAAAGATCGACCTGCTCCCAAGGCACGCTACCGCCGCCGACCCGGCTGAATTGCAGCGCGCCGGGACCAAGCTGATAGCTGGCCAGCCCATCCGCCGTGGCCAGCACGCGCACGTAGCCCAGGCGGGCCCATTGCGGGGCATTGGCAGCGGCCGGGTTGATCGTGCCGCCGCCGAAATCATCGATGCGGCCGCCCGCTTCGTCGATCGCGCCGGTGGGAATCAGGTTGTAGAGCCCGCCGTGGCCGAGCGCCAGGGCGTCGCTGCGCGCGGTGTCGAAGTCGAGATCGAGCTGGCCGCCCGGCAAACCCACCGGCGCGGCGCCGACGTCCTGCACCCAGATCTCGACGTAGTACTCACTGCCGACATCGACCGCCGCCAGCGAACTGGGGAGCGCAGCCGCCGTGTCGGCCGCCGAGGGATTGGCGACCGCGCGGAGCGCGACGTCGACGGTCATCTGCCGAACCGTTAGCGTGACGGTCGCAACGTTCGACGATAGTGAGCCGTCGAACGCTCGGTAGGTAAACGAATCCTGCCCCAGATAGCCGGCGGCCGGCGTGTAAAGGAACGATCCATCGGGCTGGAAGACGAGCGTGCCGTGCGCGGGGCCTCGCAAGAGCGTGGCGGTGAGCGCGTCTCCTTCGGCATCGCTGTCGTTTGCCAACACGCCTCGAGCCGCCGAGGGCTGCACCACTCCGGCCTGACTGGTGAAGTAGTCGTCGTTCTGAGCCTTCGGAGCGTCGTTGATGGGCTGCACCGAGAGCAAGACGACGGCTGTGTTCGAGACGCCAGCGGCGTCGACCACCTTGTAGGTGAATTGGTCAACGCCGTTGTAGTCCTGTCCTGGGGTGTAGACGAAGGAGCCATCGGCGTGTAGGTCGAGCGACCCGTGAGTCACGTTGCTGACCACCTTGGCCCCGACCGGCATGCCGTCAAGGTCTTGGTCGTTCGCAAGCACGCCCTGCGCCGTAGCTACGACGAGCGTCCGGTCTTCGTTGAGCGAGTACTCATCATCAACCGCCGTGGTTGGATCGGGCCGGTTGCGCACGGTCAAGCTCACGGTGGCCACGCTCGACCAAGCGCCGTCGCTGACACGATAGGTGAACGTGTCGACGCCGAAGAAGTTGGCGGCCGGAGTGTAGGTGAACGTGCCGTCGGCGTTGAGCGAGAGCGCGCCTTGGCCGACGTTCTCGATCAGTTCGACACTGAGCGAACCGCCGTCGCCGTCAAAGTCGTTGGCCAGGATTGTCGCGCCGGCAGCCGCGGGGCCGAGAGTGAACGTGGTGTCTTCGTCAAGGAGGTAGGCGTCGTCCCGGGCCTGCGGGGCGAAATCGTTGACTCCGAGTTTGAGCCAAACTGTCGCCTGGCTCGTCTCGCCGCCCGGAACAACGACCTGGTAGGTAAACGAATCGCGACCCTGATAGCCAGGGCTCGGAAGGTAAACGAAGGAGCCGTCTGCGCCAAACAGCACATTGCCATGCTGCGGGTTCGCCATGAGCGCGGCGGTCGTGCCGCTCGGGAAATAATCGTTCGCCAGGACGCCCTGATCCGCGGAACGACTGATCGCGCTGCCCGCTACGGCCGCATAGAGGTCGTCGGCGGCCTCGGGCGAAGGCGAGGGGTAGTCCTCGAATTCGACGAACAAGCCAACGAGCGCCACGTTCCCCGGCCGGTCGTTCCAGCCGGGGAAATTGTGCAAGTAGTCTTCGTGGCCCCCTTGGTTATTGGGCTCGCCGGCCAGCCAATTGGTATAGGTCCAGGGCTCGCCCGTGATCCACTTCCATCCCCCCGCAGGCTCCCGGAAATCAGGCGCGGAACCGTCTTGATACCCACCCAGCCATCCGTTCGTGCTGCCGAATTGGCTTGCCAGCCAATTGCTTTCCGCCTGCGAGGTAATGGTAACCAAATGTCCCGGCGATCCCCGGTAGCGCAGGGAAGCGGCTTGGTCGCGCGCCGCTTGCCAAGTGAAGGAGCCGGGCAGCAGCACGTAGGCATGGTTGTTGCCCCCTTGGGCCGTCGGCCACTCCTTGAGCTGCCCGTCAAACCCCGTGCCTGGGCCAACCTCGATCGACACGATGGCCAGGTTCGATTCCTGCCCGCCGCCGAGCGCGCGATAGCTGAACGAATCGCGGCCGAGGAAGGAAGGGTCGGGCAGGTAGCTGAAGGAGCCGTCGGGCGACAAGGTGAGGTGGCCGTGCTCGGGCAATCCTGTGAGTGCGACCGACAAAGCGTCGCCGTGGGCGTTGTAATCGTTGGCCAGGAGGCCTTGCGCCGCCGGAATGACAAGTCGCTCGGCATGCACGGCC
The DNA here is from genome assembly GCA_046349955.1 of Pirellulales bacterium. Lineage (GTDB taxonomy): Bacteria > Planctomycetota > Planctomycetia > Pirellulales > JBGAPH01 > JBGAPH01. Next base: position 80,610 of record JAXMBI010000024.1, read on the forward strand.
TCGTAGACGTCGTGGGCCGCGAGCGGCGAAGCCCCGACGGGAAGCGCTGAAATGAACACGAGCACAGGATTGGACTGGGCGTCCCCATCGTCAACGCGATAGGTGAATGAATCGACCTGCATGAAGTCCGCGCCCGGCGTAAAGACAAACGAGCCGTCGTCGGCCAGCGAAACGGACCCATGCTCCGGCGGGGAAGCCAAGATCGCCTTCAGCAGGGCGCTGTCGACGTCGCTATCGTTGGCCAGCACGCCGTGCGAAGCGTCAATCGCCAGCGGACCAGCGCCGTTCCAGTTGTACAGGTCGGGGCGAACTTGGGTTGGATCGTTGACCGCCGTGACGTCGATCCGCACGGTGGTTGTGGCAGAGGAAATGCCGTCGGAGGCCCGATAGGTGAATTCCTCCACGCCACTGGCGTTGGGCGCCGGCTGGTAGGCGAACGTGCCGTCGGCGTGGAAATCAAGTGTGCCCCGCGCGGGCCCGCTGACCAACTCCGCGCTCAGTTGTCCATCGTCATCGCTGTCGTTGGCCAATACGCCCTGCCGCGGCAGCATCGTGATCGTGAAATCGTCAAAGCGGTCGTTGTTCAGCGCCGTGCCAAAGAACAGATGGGCATTCTGCCCATTCAAAAACGGCGCGAACTCGGACAGATTCGCTACGACGTAGGAGAAGTCGGCCGAAAAGGTCCCATCGTAGTCCGCGTCGATTTCGACCGTAAGTTTCTCCCCAACCTTCTCGAATCGTGCGCGGTGCAGGCCGGCATGACCGACCTTGCCCAAGATCACGGAATCGCTGACGGGCGCATTCGTGAAGCCGATGTAGCCGCCCGCGGTGCTCGGCGTATGGAGGCGGAAGTAGACCGAATTGATTGGTTCGTTGGCCCCTCCGCCCGGCTGGCCCTCGCCCAAGCCAAAGTACATCAGGCTGTCGGCCGGAGTGTTGGACGTGGTGTAGCTGACCTCGGCCACGAAGTCCTGAGTCAGATAGTCGCCGCGCACCGTGCGAATATACTGGCGGTCGATCGGGCTCGGAGCGCCCGTGCGGCGAATGGAGCCGTTCGCCACGGTAAAGCCGGTCCCCTCGAGCCACGTAGGCAGCCCGCTCCCCGAAAAGTCTTCGGAATAATCCGGCTGAGAAGCTCCCTTTTCGATAACCAGGGGCTCGTCCTCAGCTACGGTGTAGTAGTCCTTGCGGGCAACGGTCGCGTGATCATTTTGGCCGACCTTGAGCCACGCGGTGGCCGCTTCCGATTCGACGCCGTTGACCACAAGCTTGTAGCGAAACGCATCGGACCCTTGGTAGCCGGCGACAGGCTGGTAGCTGAAGGCGCCGTTGGCTTGCAGCGTCAGCGCGCCATGCGCGGGGCCCTCGACGAGCGAGACGGTCACGGCGGCCCCGGCAGGCGCCGTGTCGTTCCCGAGAACGCCCAACGATCCGTCCGTATTCTTGGCGGCGCCGACCCCGGTGACGTAGATGTCGTCTGCCGCAAAACGGGCAGTTGCCGCGGGGTTGAATTCCACGTAGTACGAGCCCACTTCTCCGTGCTGGTCGGCCCAGCCGTGCGAGGCCGGCCAGAGCACCAGCGCTCGCTCACCATCCGCGTCGTTCGGCTCGTTCAAAGCCCAGTTCACGTAGCTCCAAGGTTCGCCCGAAACCCACCGCCAGCCGCCAGCAGGTTCCTGATAATCAGGCGCTGTCGGGTCTTGATACCCGCCCAGCCAGCCGTTTCCAGACGCAAGATTCGCTTGGAGCCAGGCATCTTCCTGGGCCGAATTAATGGTCGCCAAGTAGCCGGAAACACCCAAAAAGGTCTGGCTCTCGGCGGCTTGCCGTGCCTGGTCCCAGGTCAACGAATCATCGATCCTACGATAGAAGTGCCCGTTGCCCCCGGCCCACACTGGCCATTCCAGAGGTCGGCCGGTTCCCAACGACACATCGAGCGACACCGTGGCCGGCGCCGACAGAACACCTGCGGCCAGCACCCGGTATTCAAACGAATCGCGCCCCGTAAACGTGGGGGAGGCGAGGTACTGAAAGCCCCCTTGAGCCGCCAGCGCGACGCGGCCATTTTCCGGCTGTCGGGTGAGCACAACGCTCATTAGGTCGCCGTCGGCGTCGCTATCGTTGGCGAGCACCCCTGGCGAAGCAACGGCGAGCGGGGCGCCGGCCGCCGCGCTGAAGAGATCGGCTTGGGCCACGGGCGCCGCATCGAGCAACCGCCGCTCCTCGAGCGGTTCCCAACCCCACATTCGCCAGCCTGCCCGCCTGAAAGCCGGTTTGCCCTCGAACCTCGCATGCTCATGACCGCCGCGCCCGCGCATGGTAAATTCCTAACGATACAGATCCGCTCGCTCTGGCGCCCGCCTGAGAGGCGGAGTGCGTACCACCCGAACGACCCATCATCATAGACGCTGTGGTCGGAACGCGAAACGAATGACGCGCGCGGCGGTCGATCGTTGCGAACGTTACGAAACGGTCAGCCGAGCCTACTCCCCCATCCCCCGCCGATCCCGCTTGCGGGCGCCTTGCAGCTTCTTGTCGGTCAGCCGCCGTTCGATCGAAGAGCGCTTGGGTTTGGTGGGCTTGCGGCGGCGGGGGGCTACGGCGACTTCGAGCAGCATCGCCTTGAGCTTCTCGAGGCAATCGTCCATGTTGCGGCGCTGGTCGCGGTAGCGTTGGCTGGCGATGAGCAGCTCGCCGTCGCCGGTCAGCCGGCTGGCGAAGCGGGCCAGGAACCGAGCCTTTACGTCGTCCGGCAAGCTCGGACTGTTCACAGCCTGCCAACGGAGTTGGGCCTTGCTGCTCACCTTGTTGACGTTCTGCCCGCCGGGCCCCGAGCTGCGGGTGAAGGAGAACTCGAACTCCTCGGCGGGAATTTGCAGGCGAGAGGTGACGGTAAGCATAGGAACCGGAAGGCAACGAAGAGTGGCCGCGACACAAGACGCGGCAGCTCGCCACGCTGACGCTATTGTAGACCACCGGGTTCGCGCGCGGGGCGACAACCTGCTATTTCGCCGGAGCGCCGGCGTGCCGAATCTTCTCCGCCGCCTCACCGATTTCGCGGGCGAGGTGGCGTCTGAGGCTGTCGCCGTAACTGCGTGCTTCCCGGAGGACAGTGGGATCTTCCGCCGCCATGGCGTCGAGCTTGGGGAGGGCGCCGCTAGCTGCCTGCCCCAAGGCGGCGAGGGCCTTCGCGGCGCTCCTCCGAGTGTCGAACCAAGTGTAACTGCCTTGACCTGGGCCGCCCGACGGCTGATCCTCGGCGAGCACTTCAAGCAACGGCTCGACGAGGTGGCGCCGCTCCTGGTCAGTCAATGCGGCGGCCAAGCTCTGCACGGCCTTCGATGCAAGCGTGACCGGCACGGCGCTTTGCTCCCGCAATTGCTTGTCGACGAGTGAAAGAAGCTTCGCGCGCTCGAGGCTGCCTTCGGCGGGCGGGCCAAGCTCTCCCAGAATCTGAACGACCCGGGACATACTGGCCGTCGTGAAGGTCTTACTGGTCCCACCGACTAGCGGTTCTGCTGTCGACGGCTTTGGCCAGGGATGATCCGACAATTTGAACAAGGCCGCATAGACTCCAGGAGTCTCTGGCCCTGCGGCCGCCAAGACCGTCAGCCCGGCGTCGAACAGTTCGCTGGGCACGTCGCTTGCCCGCAGCCGTTCCGGATCGAGGTCTGGCAGCAGCTCCACGGCGACAACGCGGGCGTCGGCGCCATAGCGGGCAATGCCCAACAGCAGGTCGCGCTCATCGGTCCAACTAACGGGCGGACGACTGCGCAGCTCGCGGCGCGCGTCGATTAGCAGCGGCAAACTGCTGCGATCCGAGACGTGGAGCGAAGGCAGCATCGAGTACGCTTGCGCTTCCAGAATTGCTCCCACGAACTCCGGCGTCGACTCTGGGCCAATCTGTCCAATGAGCGACAACACTTGCCGCTTCTCATCCATGCCTGGCGATTGCTGGTAGGCTGCGAGCAAATCAGGCAGCCAGGCGACCGGTTGTGCGGCCCGGGGCAGTGGCTCCGTGGAGTAGTGAAGTCGCGCGTCGATGCGGGCGTCTTCAACGATTTCTGCAAGCCCGAGAAGCAACGCCGTTCGTTCGGCGGCCGAGCGTTCGCCCCACTTCCGCAGGCGCGCCGGCAATTCGGGCGTTTCCGCGGGCATCTCAGATTTCGCCAGCTTGCCCAAGGCATGAATCGCCACTTGCCGATTCATCTCGAACTGGTCTTGGAGAAGCCTTTGCAGCGCCTTCTCGGCCTTGCCGCGGGCCGCTGGCAGGTCGCCCAGCTTCGCGGCGACGGCCGTGTAGATGCCCGTCGAATGCTTCTGCGACCAACCTTCAAGTACCTGGACGAGGGCATCGATCACGAGGGGATCGTCGGGCGCAATGCGGGCAGCGGCATCCACGGCCTGGCGCCTGACGAACTCATCTTCCTCGGGAGAAGCGACGATCTCGAGCAGGCGCGGAAGCGCCGCTTTCGCATCAGGTCCCAGCCGTCCGAGGCCCTCGACTAGTTGATGACGAAACCAGGAATCGGTTTCGATTTCGGCAGCAACCAGCTGCTGCAAAAGGGCAGCGGCGGCGGAAGCCTTGTCCGGCGCGAGTGCCTGAACTTGGTGGATTGCTTGCCGCCGAGTTTCCACGCTCCAGTGCGCAAGTTGTCGCTGCACTCGCTCGAAGGTGAACTCCGGACGCTCGCGGTTGATTAGCCAACTGGGAATCGTGTCGACGGATCGAGCGGCGCTCGCATCGACCCACAGCTCGAAATCGACCGACTGTCCGTCGAGCGATCTCAAGGCCGCTTCTGCCGCCTGACGAAACTTCAGCTCCTCGTCGGGCCGAAAGACCGTGCCGCGGACCTGAGCGATCGCCGCCAGGGCTTCCTCATCGTTCTCGGGCGCGCGCGCCGCCGGGTCAAGCGCCCATCGCCGACGGTGTCGATCGTGGTGAAACGCGCGGCGGCCCGCGCGGCTGGCGTCAATCGCTCCTTGCAGCGGCGTTTTCGCCGCTGCCGCCGGCGCGCCGATGCGGCCAAGCGCCACGGCCGCTGTTTGCCGACAGACCGGATCGGGATGCTCCAGTTCTTCGATCAGCAGCTCGATCGCTAGCGTGTCTTTCGCCAAGCCGAGTCTCGTGAGCCAAAGCTCGGCATAGAGCGGGCTCCGCACGGCCCTGGCCGTTTGCCGAATCGCTGCCTGCGTCTCGGGTGAATCGGGATCAAGGCAGTAGATGGCCACCACGGCATCGTGGATCAAGTCTCCCTCGCTCGCGGCAAACATCTTCCATGGGACCGGATCGCTGTGAGGAATATGTTGGCGATAACCGGCGATTGTCGGTTCGTTTTGCTGCCAGGGAGCGCTCCGCGTTGTCTCGCCATCCCAGGCAGCCAATCGTGGAGCGAGCCATTGGCGGAGCGCCGACGCCGCTGGCTTGGCCGTTTGCCCAAGGCTTGCCAGCGAATTGATCGCCCAACGCGCGATTTGCGGCCGAGCGTGTCCGATCAGACGGACGAGGAACGCCTGATCGACGGGCGGCGGAGCAAGCGGCCTTGGTCCGTACTCGAGATGCGTCGACCAATCCAACGCGGGCAACCTCGCTTCAAGGCTTTCCATTTCCCGGGCCGGCCGCGCCAACACCGCTTCGACCACCCCTTGTCCATGAGCCGGTCGCGCGGCCAGAAAAATCAGCACCTGCTCGGCGCCCGCCCGCTGGGCCGGGTCTCCGGCGGAGAGCAGATTCGCCACGGAAGTGATCATCGCCGGAGGCCAGCGGTCGATCACGTCTTGCAGTTCCGACCGTGTGTAACCTCGCGCAAAACGTGGCAGCAAGACAGGCAGGGAGACTTCACCCTGCCTAGCCAAAGCCTCGGCAAGCACCCGCGATCTGGCTCCGATCTTTTTTTCCGGGCGCGCAGCGTCAGGCAGACCGGACGGTCCTAACTCAACCGCAGCAACCAGCGCCGGCAGATAGCGCTCGCGATCCGACGCGATTAGTTCCGCCACCTGCTTGGGGCCCTTGTCCGCGGCCGCGGCGAGCGCCTTAACCGCGGCCAACCCCTCAGGCTCCTCTGCGGTCGCGCGCGTCTCCCAGACGAGAACGCCCAAGACACACAGCGTCTGCAATCCCACCAGCCATGCCACGCGCCGCCACATCGCTCGTCCTCCGCACCATTGTTCCGCGGGAGTGTCAAAAGACGCCGTCGATGGGTTCATTCTCTCGCGGCGGCGCAACGGCTGGCAAGAGCGCGCCGGCTCGTAACAGAACTTCCGCCCTCCCCCCTTCCTTTCAGCCCCTTCGCCGACCGACTACCATGTCGGTCGGCGGCCCCCCCGGCCGCCGCGCCCTCTTCGAGTGTTCGGGAAGTCTTCCATGCGCGCCCCCCTGCTCACCGCCTTGATCGTGCTGGCCGGTTGCTCGCGCGCTCCGGCCGTCGAAGGACCGAGTCAAACGACTCAAGCATCCGCCGCCACGGCGATCGACGACGCTCTGCCGCCGGACCTGCGAACCCGCCGCACTGGCGAGGATTGGCCGCACTTTCTCGGCCCAAACCGTGATGGCAAGTCCCCCGAGCAAGGGCTAAACGTCGACTGGCCGGCCGCTGGGCCGCCGATCCTGTGGACGATGAAGCTCGGCACAGGCTACAGCGCGCCGACGGTGAGCCTGGGGCGGCTGTTCCACTTTCATCGCGTCGAAGATCGCGCGGTGCTGGCCTGCCTGAACGCCGAGACAGGCCAGCCACTCTGGGAGTTTGGCTATCCCACCGATTACGGCGACATGTACGGCTACGACAACGGACCGCGGACCTCGCCCGTGGTCGACGGGCCGCGGGTTTACATCTTCGGTCCCGAAGGCATGCTCCACTGCGTGTCGGCGGCTGAAGGGAAGCTGCTGTGGCGCGTCGACACGGTGGCCGATTTCGGCGTCGTTGGGAACTTCTTTGGCGTCGGCGGCACACCGATCATCGAGGGAGATCTGCTCATCGCCATGATCGGCGGCAGCCCGCCCAATAGCCCGCCCATTTCGTCGGGACGCGTCGAAGGGAACGGCTCCGGCATCGTGGCCTTCGACAAGCGAACAGGCGAAGCCCGCTACAAGTTGACGAACGAGTTGGCCAGCTATGCCGGTCCCACCGTGGCCACGATCGATGGCCGCCGCTGGGGGTTCGTGTTCGCCCGCGGCGGGCTGGTGGGCTTCGATCCGGGCACCGGCAAGGTCGACTTTGAGTTTCCCTGGCGGGCCAAGATTCTCGAGAGCGTGAACGCCAGCAACCCGGTGGTGGTGCGTGACGAGGTGTTCATCTCCGAGGCCTACAGCCCCACGCATGGCGGCTGCCTGCTCAAGGTGCGACCCGGCGGGGCCGACGTCGTTTGGTCCGACGCCGACAAGGGGCGCCGCAAGTCGATGCAAACCCACTTCAACACGCCCGTCCACGTGGGCGGGTTCCTCTACGGCTCGAGCGCCCGCCACTCGCAAGACGCGGAGCTCCGCTGCATCGAGTGGGGCACGGGGCGGATTCGCTGGAGCCAGCCGGGGCTCGGCTGGGCGTCGCTCACCTACTTCGACGGCCACTTTGCCTGCATCACGGAAGACGGCATGCTGCGGCTGATTCGCGCGAACCCCGAACGCTACGAGCCGCGGGCCGAAGTGCTGCTGCGCGGCGTTGAGGGGCCGCTGGCCGACCAGCAACTGCTGAAGTATCCCGCCTGGGCCGCGCCGGTGCTCGCGCAGGGCCGCCTTTACGTGCGCGGCAAGGATCGGCTCGTGTGCTTGGAACTAACGAAGGGGCAGTAGCTGCGGCCAATCACGGTCCCGGCGAGCGGCCGGCGTGAGCCGGCTGACCAATTCGCGGTTACTACGATCAACGTTTGGGTCAGCCGGCTTACGCCGGCCGCTCGCCAGGGAACGGCTTGGCCAACCAACGGGGATTTCATGAACGTCGTCCATCTTTCGCCGATCCTGAACGTGTCCGACGTGCCGGCCAGTTTGGCGTGGTTCGAGCTGCTCGGCTGGAAGCGGACTTTCACCTGGAACGGCGCAGGGGGCATGATCCCCGCGGCGGCCGACCGCAACGACCAGGGTCCCGCCGATTTCGCCGGCCTCACCAACGGCGAGTGCGAGATGTTCGTCTGTCTCAACGGCCAGGGCGCCCGCGGACCCGGCCAGGGCACGTGGATGAGCTGGTGGGTTTGCTCGCGCGAGGAGGTCGACGAGGCCTATGCCGTGGCCCTCGCGCATGGCATGCAAACGCTCGGCCCGCCGCAGGACGAACCCTGGAACGTCCGCGAGTTCAAGCTCGTGCATCCCGACGGCCACACGATCCGCGTCGGCGCCGGCCTCGAAGACTAATCGAGCGAACAGTATGGAACGCGAAGGCGACCTACCGATCGATTGGGCGCACGTGGCGTCGGAACTCGAAGCATTCGGCGCGGCGGTTATTGGGCCGCTGCTCACCGCGGCGGAGTGCGCCGATTTGGTCGCGCTGTACGAACAGCCAGCCCCGTTTCGCAAGCGCGTGGTCATGGCCCGCCATGGCTATGGCCGAGGCGAGTACCAGTATTTCAATTACCCGCTGCCGGCGGCGATCGCGGCGCTGCGGACAGCGCTCTACCCGCCGCTGGCCCAGATCGCCAATCGTTGGAACGAGGCGCTGCGGCGCGACGCGCGGTTTCCCGCCGATCATCAGGCGTTTCTCGACCGCTGCCATGCGGCCGGGCAAACGCAGGCCACGCCTCTGCTGCTCCGTTACGAGGCCGGCGACTTCAACTGCCTGCACCAGGACGTCTACGGCGAGCACGTCTTCCCGCTGCAAGTGGCGGTGCTTCTAGATCGGCCGGGGGTCGACTTCACCGGCGGCGAGTTCGTGCTCAGCGAGCAGCGGCCGCGCAAGCAATCGCGGGCCGAAGTCGTGGCCCTCACGCAGGGGCAGGGAGTGATCTTTCCCGTTCGTGAGCGGCCTCTGGCCGGCCCCCGCGGGTTTTCCCGCGCCCAACTCCGGCACGGCGTCAGCCGCCTTCGCAGCGGCCGCCGGCACACGCTGGGCATCATCTTCCACGACGCTGCGTAGAGACCTCGCTACTCGAGCGCGTCGTCGTCGGCGCTCGGTTCTGGCTGACTCTGTGCCCGCTCGAGCTGCGCGTGCAGATCGTCGAGCCGCCGACCGTGCTCGAGCAGCACGGTGTTCAGATCGGCCAGCGTGCGCTCGAGATGCGTGAACAGCATCTCCAGGTTCGTGATTCGCTCGGCGAGGCCGGGGAGAGCCTGCGGATTGTTCGGTTCGGCGGTCATGCGGACAGGGAAGAGAAAGGCCGCTGGGGCTGGCAACGGCTACGGGTTGCGGCACACGGGAGTGTGCCTACTACGGGGAGGGCCATTCGCCGGAGAACACTTCCACGGCCGGGCCTGTCATGAAGACTGAGCCGTCGTCGGTTGGCCAGGCGAGCTCGAGGTCGCCGCCGGGGAGATGGGCCAGCAGGCGGCGGTCGGTGCGGCCCGTGAGGACGCCCGCCACGCACACGGCCGAGGCGCCGGTGCCGCAGGCCAGCGTAATCCCGCTGCCGCGCTCCCAGGTGCGCATCGTGGCCTCGCCTGGAGAATGCACCTGCACGAAGTGAACGTTGATCCGCTTCGGAAACCAGGCATGCCGTTCCCATTCCGGGCCCACTTGCTCCAGGGGCACACGGGCCACGTCGCGGCAGTAGAACACCGCGTGCGGGTTGCCCATGCTCACGCAGGTGAGCCGCGGGTCGAGGCCGCAGGCGTCCCACCAGGCAGGGCGCTCGCCTGGTGGGAGCGGATCGTCGATCACGCGAGGCCCGGGCAGCGTCGTCGGGATGTCGGCCGACGCGAGCACGGGGGGCCCCATATCGACGCGCACGCGGCTGACCGTGTCGCCGGCAAGTTCGACGTCGAGGGAGAGGACGCCGCGGCCGGTTTCGATCCGCAGCGTAGGGCGGCGGCAAATGCCGTGATCGTAGACGTACTTGGCGACGCAGCGGACGCCGTTGCCGCACATCTCGGATTCCGAACCATCGGCGTTGAACATCCGCATGCGAGCATCGGCCCGCTCGGAGGGGCAAATCAGGATCAGGCCGTCGCCGCCGACGCCGAAGTGGCGGTCGGCAATTCGCTGGGCCAGCGCGGCTGGATCGGCGGGCATGGGTTGGGCGAAGCAATCGACGTAGACATAGTCGTTGCCAGCCCCCTGCATCTTTGTGAAACGCATGCGGAAGGGGAGCGGAGGTTGTACGGGGGATAGAGCGCATTCTAGGGGGTCCGGGGAGTTCTGCCCACCGGCTTCGCTTTGCCGGAGCCCAGACGGAAAAGCAAAACGCCTCGCTCCGGCGTCGTGGCCGAGGAGCGAGGCGTTGCAGTTGTACGGTGAATTTGGCCGCCTCTGTGGGGCGGGCCAAGAGCGCCCCTACACCAACTTCACTTGGTCGGCCCGCGGTCCCTTGGGGCCTTGGGCTTCCACGAACTCCACGGCCTGGCCTTCTTGCAGCTCCTCGAACGCTGCGCCTTGCACCGCCGAGTGATGGAAGAAGAACTCTCCCTTCTGGGCGGTGATGAAGCCAAAGCCCTTGTCAGACACGATTTTCTTGATGGTACCTTGCGGCATTGCTGCCACTCCTCGAACAAAACGAACACCTAGCCCAGCTATTGCCGGCGGGCCGGGCCCCCAAGCGACGCCAGCCACAATAGCTCGAAACGGAGGGGCGAGCGCTTGGCCGCACTCGGACAGGTCCCCACGCTTGCCGAAGGCGCACCGCTGCGCCAAAGGATCGTGCGAGCAACCAGCTCGAAGAACGATGGGGGCCAAATCGAATCATCACCCCGGTCAAGGGAGTATACCCTTTTCCCTAGGTGAAAGAAGCCGCAAGATCGGAACCAAGCAATTCCCTAGCGCGGCCAGGAACGACAATTCGCAGGCAAATCAAAACGAGGGCTAACCCTCAGATGTATTTACCAGTCGTTAGACTGCCGTCGCGCCCGCGCCCGAGTCATCTTGCGGCATCGGCACCTTCTGGCGCGGGTCGATCTGCGGCGTTTGGTCCGCTGGGGTCGCGCCGCTGCCAGCGCCATTCGCGGGGGTTGGCGACGAGGGCTGAGGAATCACCACCGGGGCTGGCGAAACCACCACCGGCGCTGGCGTCACCACCGTCGGCGTCGTGCAGCAGTCGGCCACAGGGCACAGTGGAACCTTGCGCACGATCGTTCGCGGGATCTGGCAGGTGTACTTCACCGGCACTTGGCGGGCCACGGTCCGCGGCGTCCGCACCGTTTCGGTGTGGGCCACCATCCGGCACACCTGCACCGGAATCTGCTCGACCTTTTCCTGGTCGACCATACGCACGGTTTGCACCGGCACCTTGCGCGTGCAGACCTTCTGCACGTAGGTGGTCTGCGGGATCTGCACCGTGACGACGTTCGGCCGCCACACGCGCTGCGTGACCACTTGCGACGGCGCCTGCTCCGGCACCCAGGCCAGCCCGCCGCGCTGATAGGTCGTTTGTCCGGTCGCCGGATCGACGACGCAGGCTGAGTCGAGCCAGCGGAGGCGATTGGTCACGCGCCCCGGCACGCACACTTGTTGATCGGCCCAGCAACCTTGGTCGACCGCCTGCTGACGGAAGGTGGTCACCGGCTCGAGCTGCGTGAACGCCTCATCGCGCGTCGCCGTTTCGACCAAGGGAGTGCGGACGATGGTCCGCCGCTCCTGCAGCTGGGTTTCATAGACCGGGCGATACGAAGTGACCTGCTGCTCGTCGAACACGGTGTCGTATTCGACGCGGAAGGCCGTCATCTCCTGCTGCTCGTACACCGTTTGGTACTCGAGCCGGTAGACCTGCTGCGGCGTGCAACACTCTTGGGCCTGCGCGAGCGTGCCTTGGGCCAGGGCGGCCACGAGCGTCAGAGATCCCCACAAGCGGCTGGTCATCGAAGCACTTACGCCGTCGTGATTCACCGACGGCCCCCCAGAAGAGCGCGAAAGCCAAATACGGAACGCAACAAACCGCTGCTGTCATTGCACAGGGCGCGCCGGCCCTGTAGGGGAATGTGGCCGACAAACGTGCGCGCGGCAAATTGAATCTTTTTCGCGTCGCGTTTTTTCAACGCTAATGACTTTTCGCCACGAGACTTACGGCGATCAAGATTTACTGAAGTTCGCTGCCTGTCCCGCCGACACGCCCTGAGCGGCCACGCGGCCGATCCGTTGTAAGAATTACAACGCCTGCAACAATTGCCCGTCGCCAAAACGCCACGAGCCCGGCGCAGTGGCCGGGCTCGCGAAGCGGCGAAACGAGTTGGGTCGGCGGGGGAGGTCCTACTGCTTGTATTCCTTGAGGAAGCCCTTGAACTGCACCAGGTGTTCCTCTTCGTCGGTCAGCAGGCGGATGCACAGATCCTGCGTCACGTAGTCCTCTCCCTCGGTCGCCTTGATGATCTTCTTGTAGTGAGCGCAGGCGGCCTCTTCGGCCTCGATCACCTGCTGGATCGCCGCCATCACGTCGACGGTGCTGGCGCTGGGCTGCTTCTGGTTGCCCAGCTTCACGCCGAGCGAGCCGGGCACCTGGCCCCCAAGCTGTTTGATGCGGTGCCCCAACTGCTGGGCATGCATGATCTCGCCGGTCACGTCGGCCGCGAGAGACTTCTTGATCTCCTCGGCCCGCACGCCGTCGAGGTTGATGCTGTTGGCCAGGTAGTTGAGCACCGTCTCCAGCTCCATGCTATAGGCGGCTTTGAGCAGCTCGATCGTTTCTTCGCGAGTGGCGGCCATGGTCAGGCACCTTGAGTCAAAGGTTCGAATCGTTGAATTGCGAAGCGGCCGGGGCCGCTGGTTGGCGTAGCCGCTTGGGGCGTGCGGCCAGGTTGTTCGAAAGCCCGGAGGGCCTTGGTGGCTTCGATCTCGATCTTGGTGGCCATCTCCGGAGGGAGCTTGCCGGTTTCGCTGAACTTGGCCACCTTCTCGACGCTTTCCCGCAGTTTGCCGAGGTCGGCGGTCGGCGCGTGCTCGGCCATGAGCGCCGCGGCCTTCAGCCCGTTGATCAGAATCAGCGCTTGCTTGGCGCCGCGGGCCGAGGCCTGTTCCTCGACCTTGACGCCGGCCGTCTCCTCGGGATCGAGCATTTCCTCGAGCACCGGGAGCGCAGCGAGGTTGCCGGAGCGGGCCAGGGCCGTGGCGGCGTTGAAGCGGACGTCGGGATAGCCGTCGATCACGAGCCGCTCGAGGGCCGCAGTGGCTTCGCTGCCCCCTAGCACTCCCAGGCCATAGGCTGCCCGCTCGCGAATGACGTGGCTGTCGTCTGTGGAGGCCGCCACCAGCGTTGCGACAATCTGCGGGCGGTCGAGTTCGGGTGATTTCTGGTAGCGGTTGGCGAGCGTGGCCAAGGCTTCGAGCGCGGCGGCGCGAACCTTGATGTCGGCCTCGCCCCGGTTCGTGCGCGCCGCCTCGAGCAGCGCCGGCAGGCCGACGGGCGATTGCATTTCGCCCAGAGCCTGGGCCAGGAACACGAGCAGGTGGGCGTGCTGCTCCTGCTCCGCTTCGGTCGGGGGGAGCGCGCCGGCCAGTTGCGCATCGAGGAGTTTCGCCAGGCGGCCCGCCAGATCCGGATCGCGCCGCAGGGCAGCGTCGCGCGAGAGCAGGATCGCCAGGTCGTGCGCCGCTTGCCAACTGTTTGCTTTGCCGCGCTCGATCTGATCGAGGTATGCTTGGGGATCGCTCTCCATGTGCGCCAGCCAGTTGAACAGCAGCGACACCAGCACGATCACCACGACGATCGCCCCCGGAATGACGAACAACTGCACGATGAAGCCCGCGCTCGGCGGCTCGACGGGGGGCAGGGCGTCGTCGGCCGAAAACTTGCGGCCTGGATCGGCGGACATGGGCGGTGCGCGGTGCGGAGCGGGAGGAAACCGGATTAAGTTTAGGGGTGGCCGGGGGGGCGTCAACCCGCCGCGCGCAGCAAGAGGGCCCGCGTGAAGAGGTTACTGCTCACGCTCCCCGAGCCGGCCGCCAACCTGGCCCTCGACGAAGCGCTGCTCGAAGCCGCCGAGGCGGGCGAACTGGCCGACGAAGTCCTGCGCCTCTGGGAGCCGGCGGCGCCCATGGTCATCGTCGGCCGCTCCGGCAAGCTGGCCGAAGAGGTGCATCTCGACCCCTGCGCGGCAGCCGGCGTGCCGGTGCTGCGCCGCGCGAGCGGCGGCGGCGCGATCGTCGCCGGGCCGGGGTGCCTGATGTACGCCGTGGTCCTCTCGGTCGAGCGACGCCCGGAGCTCGCGCAGGTCGACGCCGCGCATCGCACGGTGCTCGAGCGGCTCGTCTCCGCGTTGCGGCCTCTCGCGCCCCAGGTCGCTTGGGAAGGGACGAGCGATCTGGCCCTCGACGGCCGCAAGTTCTCAGGCAATAGCCTGCGCTGCAAGCGCCGCCACGTTCTCTACCATGGCACGCTGCTCTACGACTTCGATCTTGCGCTCGTGCCGCGGCTGCTGCGAGCGCCGCCGCGCGAGCCCAAGTACCGCGACGGCCGCCCCCACGCCGACTTCATCGCAAATCTGCGGCTGGGGCGCGCGGATTTAGAGAAAGCGCTCGTCTTGGCCTGGGGGGCCGAGCAGCCGCTCACGGAGTGGCCGCGCGACGCGGTCGAGCGGCTGTGCGCCGAGCGCTATCGCCGCGACGAGTGGAACCAGCAGCGGTAACAGCCGAACTACTTCGCGAGTTCGGCCTTCAGCTTCCGCCACCGTTCGGGCCAGGGTCCCGGCAGCTTGTAGCGGTAGTTGACGCGCTCGGGCTCGACCTTCAGGCTCACGAACCGTGGGCCGGGCGCCGTGAGCAGCTCTGACGCCGCCGCTTGCCAGGCCGGCAGCGTGTCGAAGCTCGCGCAGGTGGGGATGCCGGCGCCGCGGGCCATCGTGGTGAAGTCGGCGCCGGCGTGCGCGGCGGCGATGTCTTGGCCGCCGGTCACTTCGTAGATGCCGTTTTCCAAGAGCACCACCGTGAGGTTCTTGGCCCCGCTGGCGGCGATCGTCACGAGCGTGCCCAGGTTCATCAGCAGCGAGCCGTCGCCGTTGATGACGATCACTTCCCGCTGCGGCTGAGCCAAGGCGAGCCCCAGGGCCAAGCTCGTCGCCTGCCCCATCGCCGAGGGGAGGAACTGCACGTCGAAGCGGTGCTGCGAGAGCTTGGGCCACTCGCGGGCGCTCCCCATCGTGGTGACCACCAGCCGCTCCTCGCGCAACCGGGCGATGACCTCGAGGGCGGGAACCAGGGGCATGCGAGGGGAGGCCATAGGGCAGCCTGCGTTTCAGGGCGAGTAGGTAGCTGACCAGCCCCGAGGGGCCGCACAGGCTAGAAGCCTGTGCCACTAGGGGAGCAGGCTTCCAGCCTGTCTTTGGCCCTTTCGGGCTAGCCGCCATGATGGCAGACTGGAGGATTCTGGAAAAGGAGAACTGCTGTGCCTGCGCCGAGCCGAGAGTTGCTGGAAACCTTCGAGAATCAGTTCCCCGGGCGGGACTACGAGATCGAAATCGTCTGCCCCGAGTTCACCTCGGTCTGCCCGAAGACGGGCCAGCCCGATTTCGGCACGCTCACGTTCACCTACACGCCTGAGGCCCGCTGCGTGGAGCTGAAGAGCCTGAAGATGTACCTGCAGGCGTTCCGCAACGAGGGGATCTTCTACGAGAACGTGACGAACCGGATCCTCGATGACCTGGTGGCGGTGCTCCAGCCGCGGCGCATGCAGCTCGTAGCCGCCTTCACTCCGCGCGGCGGCATCTCGACGAACGTCACCGTGCGGCACGAGGCGAAGAAGTAGTCTCTTAGCGAGACATATTGAACCGCCGAGACGCGGAGACGCCGAGAGGGAAGAAGGGGAGATTTGTTTCTCGCAAAGGCGCAGAGTTCGCAAAGAGGGAAGACAAGATCCGTCTTCGTCGCGAGCTTTGCGCCTTTGCGAAAAGCCTGCTCCTCTCGGCGTCTCGGCGGTTCAAGAAAGGCCCTACTGCTGCTGACTCTGCTGGGCGTGCAGCGCCGCGTGGGCGCGGTCGTCGGTGGGGCGGTTGTCGAAGCGGCGTTCCGTCGAAAGCTCCAGGCGGTCGACGTACTTCACGCTCACGCACTCGTCGACCTCGGCCGACTTGCAGGCGGCCGCGTCGAGCACCAGGAAACGGAACGGGCCCCCCTGGTCGACCGGCAGCGGCCCGCCGGCGAGCTCGTAGATCACCACGGCCCGCTCGAGCACCGCCGCCAGCGGCACGCTGGCATGGAAGTCGTCGCGCCAGGCGTGCAGCGTGAGGTAGCAGGCAGCGGGTCGCACGCCCGCGGCCTCCAAGAGCCCCGCGAGCCGCACCGCTCGGCCCCGCCGGCTTGGATCAAGCTGGCTGACGTCGCGGACCTGCCAGGCCTCAGGCAGCGCGGCCAAGTCGGCCGCGGTAAGTCCCAGGGGGCGTTCGACTTCGCCATCGAGTACGAGCACGGGAGAATCCGATGAGGTTTGATCCACTGAAAGCCCGCTGACCACCTGGTTTCGGCGGCAATTGGCCGTTGCCCGCGTGGGCGGACCTTGCTACGATTACGAGTTCTTCGCCGCGCACGGTCTGCGGCGATAAGTGTAGATCTGACCGAAGCTTGTTTCAACGCTGGACGCGAGCCTCGCTGCTGCTTCGGCAGAGCGGGCCGCGAGAGTTCCGGCAGCCGTGCCGGCCCCGTTTGGGCCGCGCCGAGCCGCCGCCTCGAGTGCCGGTGTGCCTTCAGGAGATTCTCTTGGCCAACGTTCTTGTCAAAGATCTGATCGAAGCGGGGGTTCATTTCGGCCACCGGGCGAGCCGCTGGAACCCCAAGATGCGGCCCTACATCTATGCCCGCCAGAACCTGATCCACGTGATCGACGTCCGCGAAACGATTCGCGGTCTGCTGCGGGCTCGCAAGTACCTCAGCCAAGTCGCCGCCGGCGGCAGCCTGATCCTGTTCGTAGGCACCAAGCGGCAGGCCAGCGAAACGATGGAGCGCGAAGGATTGCGAATGGGCATGCCCTTCGTCAGCGACCGCTGGCTGGGCGGCACGCTGACCAACTTCCGCACGATTCGCAGCCGCTTGAGCCGCCTCGAGGAACTCGAGCGGATTCGCGGCGGCGAGGAAATCGAGAGCTACTCGAAGAAGATGCAGTCGGCCCTGGCCCGCGAGTACCGCAAGATGTACCGCAACCTCAACGGCATGCGGACCATGAACCGGCTGCCCGAGGCCATGGTGGTGATCGATCCCAAGAAGGAAAAGAACGCCATCACCGAAGCCCGCAAGCTGGGCGTGACGACGGTGGCGCTCATCGACACCGACTGCGATCCGGACGTGGTCGACCTGCCCATCCCCGGCAATGACGACAGCATCCGCTCGATCGAGCTGATCATGCGGCAGTTGGCCGACGCGGTGGTCGAAGGCAAAGGCTCGACCGCCGCCGCCGGAATGGCCGCCAAAGACGGGCAGTAAGCCCGGCTTGTTCCCAGTCAACCCGTGAGCCGAGGCTCGCCTTTCGGTCGAGCCCGCAGAGGTTCTCTGCGGCGCTTCGCGTCCGCGGCGCTCGGCTTCTTCTCGAGCACAACTTCCCAGCGACGGAGATCGATCTCATGGCAGAAATTAGCGCCGCGGCGGTCAAGGCCCTCCGCGACAAGACGGGCCTTCCCATGATGGAGTGCAAGCGCGCCCTCACCGAGGCTGGCGGCAACGAGGCCGCCGCCATCGAGGCGCTGCGCAAGTCGGGCAAGAAGACGATGGAGTCGCGGTCCGACCGCGAGACCTCGAGCGGCCGCATCGGCGTGTTCGCCAGCCTGAATCCGCCGGTCGGCGCGCTGGTCGAGCTGCAGTGCGAGAGCGCTCCGGTGACCAACAACGAGGAGTTCATTCAGTTGGTGGCCGACCTCGCCAAGCAGCTTGCCACCGGCCCCGGCGCCAAGACGCCCGAGGAACTGCTCGCCCAGCCGTCCCCCAGCAAGAAGGGGCAGACGCTGCAGGTGCAGCTCGACGACCTGAGCAACCGCATTCGCGAAGTGTTCCGCCTCAGCCGCATCGCCCGCCTCAATGTTCCGACCGGCGGCTATGCCCACCACACGGGCACGAGCGGCGTGCTGGTGGAGGTCGAAGGGACGAGCGCCGAGGCTGCCAAGGACGTCGCCATGCACGTGGCGGCCATGAAGCCCTCGGTGACGGTCATCGAGGAGCTCGACAAGGCCGAGGTCGACAAGGAGCGCGAGATCCTGTCGGCCGCCGCCAAGCAGGAAGGCAAGCCCGACAACATCATCGCCAAGATGGTGGAAGGCCGGCTGCGCAACTTTTACGCGACGCGGGTGCTCGTCGAGCAGCCGTTCGTCAAGGACGAGGCGCAGACGGTGGGCAAGTACGCCAAGGACGCCGGCATCAAGGTGCTGCGCTTCCACCGCTGGGAACTGGGCAAAGAATAAGTCGAAAGCGAGCGGCGGGGTTTACCCCCGCCGTTTCCGCGAGTTCACGCGAGCCCCGCAGGACCAAGTTCCCATGAGCGCAACGCCCCTCAAGCCCCGCCGCGTCGTACTGAAGCTCTCGGGCGAGAGCTTCAGCCATGCCGGCGAGCGGGGGATCAGCATGTCGGCCGTGGTTCACGCCGCACAGCAAACGGTGCAGGCGGCCTCGCGCGGCGCGCAGATCGCCATCGTCATCGGCGGCGGCAACATCCTGCGCGGCGCCCAGTTCACCTCCGGCAACTCGAGCATCCAAGAGGCCACGGCCCACTACATGGGGATGCTGGCCACGGTGATCAATGGCCTGGCGCTGCAGGACGCGCTCGAAAGCCTGGGGGCCGACACGCGGCTGCTCTCGGCGATTCGCATGGATGGCGTATCGGAGCCGTACATTCGCCGCCGCGCTCGCCGGCACTTGGAGAAGGGTCGGCTCGTGATCCTGGCCGCCGGCACCGGCAGCCCGTTCGTGACCACCGATACGGCCGCCGCGCAGCGGGCGCTCGAGCTCGAGGCCGACGTGCTGCTCAAGGCCACGCGCGTCGACGGCGTGTATAGCGACGACCCGGAAAAGAACCCCCACGCGATGCTTTACCGGGAGCTAACCTATCAACAGGTCCGCGAACAAAACCTGCGGGTGATGGACCCCACGGCGATCACGCAGTGCATGGAGCACGACATGCCGATCCTGGTGTTCAACTTCCGCAAGGCGGGGAACATCGAGCGGGCCGTCGCCGGCGAACAGGTGGGCACGCTGATCTCGAGCCAAGTAACGGCCGTTCGCTAGCGCCCGAGTTGAAATCCCTGTAGGGTGTGTCAAGCGCAGCGCAGACGCACCACCGCCGCCGACCCCCGCGACCACCGACCGAAAGCCAACCATGTCTGCCGACGAAATCTTGCTCGACGCCGAAGAGCGCATGGAAAAGGCGCTCGACGTTCTCAAGCACGCCCTGCAGGGCATTCGCACGGGGCGCGCGAACCCCGGCCTGGTCGATTCGCTGCGGGCCGAGGTCTACGGCTCCTCGACGCCGATCAAGGCGCTGGCCACCGTGGTGGCCCCCGAGCCTAATCAAATCCTCATCCGCCCCTTCGATCCGGGCACGATCAAGGACATCGAAAAGGCGATCCAAGCCAGCGGCCTGGGGTTCAATCCCCAGAGCGACGGCCGGCAGATCCGCGTGGTCGTGCCCCCCTTGTCGACCGAGGTGCGCCGCAAGATGGTGGCCCTGATCAAGGAGCGGGCGGAGGAGGCCAAGGTCTCGATCCGCAACGTCCGCCGCGACGCCAACAAGGCGGCCGACTCCGCCGAGAAGGAAAAGACGCTCACCGAAGACGACTGCAAGGGCGCCAAGGAAACGGTGCAGGAACTCACCAAGACCTTCGAAGGCAAGGTGACGGACCTGGCCAGGTCGAAGGAGACCGAGGTGATGGAGAACTAGGCGGCGCCGAACTCTCTGGCCTTCTCGCGCCAGGGCCTGCGCCAGCAACTGGCACTTTGCCGTTTCTCCGCACCAAGCCGGTTGCGCCTTGGGGTGCTCCGTCGTTTGGTGAATCCGTAAGATCTTGCCGACTTGTCGTCTATTGCTTCGCACCACGGAAACGAGTTCATGGGGCGTTCGCTTGCATTCTGAGCCGAAGGTGTCGCTTCTTGTTGCTAGGAGGCGCAAACGAGGTGATGGCCGATGACCTACGAAGACTATTCGCGAACTGCGGACAACTACGACCGAACGCGGCGGCCCGTTGGTTTGCCGATCATTCTCGGCTGCTTTGCGATGAATGATCGTCCTCTCAGTGCGCTGCATGTTCTCGACGCCGGTTGCGGCACCGGTAGTTTCGCCGTTCAAGTCTCTCCCAGGGTCGGTAGAATCAGCGGCGTCGATGCGTCGCAAGCCATGGTCTCTCAAGCGATCGCCAAGGCCGCTGCGGCGCAGATCCAGTCCAACCGCTTCTCCGCGACCACCGGCCAGCTCGAAGATCTGCCCTTTGCCGATGCCGAATTCGATGGAGCGATGGTCAATCAGGTGTTGCACCATTTGAGCGACCCCGACGGATCATTCGCACGCCTGCGCAGGCCCTCCAGGAGCTGCGGCGAGTCCTGCGGCCGGGAGGCAATTTGGTGATCAACATGTGCAGCCACGATCAGATCGAACATGGATGGTGGTATCGCGGCCTGTTTCCAGAGGCATTTGCGCGCTTTAAGCAGAAGCTGGTCGCGCCGGAACCGTTGGACAAGCTCCTTGCTGAGTCCGGGTTCGTGCGTGAAGGGAACATCGTGCCGGTCGATGCAGTGCTTCAGGGGGATGCCTATTTCGATCCGCGCGGACCCCTGAGCAAGGAATGGCGCGACGGGGATTCGATCTTCGCACTCGCGACCGAAGAGGAACTTCGCGCGGGCTGCTCTCGAATCCGGAAAATGGATGCAGATGGCTCCTTGGACGGTTACCTGGCGGACCACGACCTGCGACGGCCACAGATCGGCCAGGTGACTTTCGTTCACGCGACCTGTGCGTAGCTGCAGACCGCGGGCTCGTTCGTGAGTTTCGAGCTGTTTGTCGCCTGCCGTCTCGGCGCGAAGTAGAATCCTGGGCATCAGCCGATCCCTGGTTCCACAGAGCTACGCCCATGATCCGCATCGGCACCTCCGGCTATCAGTATCCCGAGTGGAAAGGCAGCTTCTATCCCGAGAAGCTCTCGACGGCCAAGATGCTGCCGTACTATGCCGAGCGGTTTCCTACGGTCGAGATCAACTACACCTTCTATCGCTTTCCCAGCGAAAAGGTGATGCTTGGCTGGGCCGAGGCCACGCCGGCCGGCTTTCAGTTCACGCTCAAGGCGCCGAAGCGGATTACCCACGATGCCCGTCTGCGTGATTGCGGCGAGCGCGTGCAGGCCTTCACGCGTGTGGCCGGAGCGCTAGGCGAAAAGCTCGGCATCCTGTTCTTCCAGCTTCCGCCGAATCTGAAGCAGGACCTGCCGCTGTTGACCGACTTCCTGGCCACGCTGCCGCCGGGGGCGCGGGCGGCCTTCGAGTTCCGGCATGCCTCGTGGCACGACGACGCGGTCTACGGGGCGCTGCAGGCCGCTGGCGCCGCCCTCTGCATCGCCGACAGCGAGAAGATGTCGACCCCCGTCGTGATGACGGCCGGCTTCGGCTACTTCCGCCTCCGCGACGAAGGCTACGATCCGGCGGCGATCGACAAGTGGGCCGAGATCATCCAGCAACAGGCGCCCGCCGAGACCTACGTCTACTTCAAGCACGAGGACTCTGGCAAAGGAGCCGAGTTCGGCCAGCAGTTGCAGGCGCGCCTGGGCGACGGCTAGTTGAGACAATTGCTACCGATCGGTCCGCGCGTGGCGGAGTTGCGGTGGAATTCCCCCCCGTCATTGACGGGGGGCTAAGGAGATGGGACACGCCGTAGTTAGCCCCCGGCGAGTTGTGGGCGGATAGGTGCCATGTCTGCTCTCGGAGAGAGCCGGCTGAGTGCAGCCCTTGAGCGCTTCGTGCTCACAAACGGGTTCGTGTTGGCAACGCGAAAACGAAGCGCGACAAGGCACTAGCATCGTTGCGCGGGAGAACGGGTTGGGTTGGGCTTTCTTAGGCGCCTCACTCAGATGCGGCAGGCGCCGAGAAGTTCGTGAACGTCTTGCCGTCGAACCGCGACGCTCCGTAGCCCACGCTGCCAAACCAGATTCGCCCGTCGCGATCCTCGAACAGGCAATAGACATTCTTCGCAGGCAGCCCTTCTTTCTGTGTGAAGTGCGTGAAGGTCAGGCCATCGTAGCGCGTGGCCCCGCCCCGCCCCTCCTGCGGATGTCCAAACCAAACGCTGCCCTCTTTGTCGACGATCATCGAACCCACAAAATCATCGAGTAGGCCATCCTTCGCGGTCAGCATCTTTCCGGCCTTGCCGTCGTAGCGATAGACGCCAAATTGCCCGCCGAACCAGAGATTGCCTTCCTTATCCTCCGCGATCGAGCGGACGTTCTGGAATTCGCGCCCAGCGACGCCGGCGAAATTCGTGAAGGTCTTCCCATCGAAGGAAGCGATGCCGCCTTGGGTGCCGAACCAGAGTTTTCCTGTGCGGTCTTGGGCAATCGCGTAGACCGAGTTGTGAGGAAGGCCATCCTTGGTGGAGTAGTTGGTGAATGTCCTGCCGTCGTACCGGCTCACGCCACCGTCGGTCGCGAACCAGAGGTCGCCGTCCCAGTCTTCGAGGATCCAAAGAACATCGTTGCCGGCAAGGCCCTCTTTGGTTGTGAATCGCTGAAACGATTTTCCGTCGTACTTGGAGGCGCCGCCGGTGATCGAGCCGAACCAAAGCGCGCCCGCCTTGTCGACGAGGAGCGAGAAGATGCGCCGGCCTGCAATGCCTGCTTCCTCGCCAAAGTTGGTGAACGCTTTGCCGTCGTACCGCAGCGGTCCGCCGAAACTGGCGAACCAGATATTGCCGTCGCGATCCTCGCGGATGTTGCGCAAGATCACCACCGGCATCTGGGGCGTCGATTTGTCGGCGATTGGCGAGAAGTAAGGATCGGGAGCAAGGTCCTGGGCCAGGGTCGATCCGCAGCGCGTCGCCGCCAGCAAGAGCACAGCGGCGAGCGCGATGCACGGTACCGGGTTCTTGAGCGTGCGGGTCATGTTCGGTCCTATAATGGCGGGGCGCCTGAGCCCGCTGGCGGGCGCGGTTTTGATCGTGGTACGCATGACCGGCCCTAAAGGTTCACGCTGACGAACGCGAACGGCGTCTGCTGCACGTTGTTTACGATGGACGCCGGCTC
Source organism: Pirellulales bacterium (assembly GCA_046349955.1). Classification (GTDB taxonomy): domain Bacteria; phylum Planctomycetota; class Planctomycetia; order Pirellulales; family JBGAPH01; genus JBGAPH01. The sequence continues at coordinate 103,861 of JAXMBI010000024.1, forward strand.
CGGCCGCGCGGTCCCACTCTCACTCGCAGCCTTACCGCCAAGCTGCAGCGGCCCTCTTCCACGAACTCGCGCTTGGGTGGCCGGGTTTGTCGCGGTCCCGGCTTCCAGGCTGCAGGATTGCCTCCGTGCGCGCAGCGCGGCTGGCTCGTGCTTGTCACAGCCGCGCAAACCCCCTACATTCGTCGCTGGCGCTCGCGCCCAGGCATGAACCAAGATTTTGCCAAGGCCGCTCTCGCCGAGGGCCAATTGCGGAGGCAAGGATGGCCAAGTACACCCAGGTCAATCGCTGGCTGCGGGTTCACACGCCGCTGGGCGCCGACAAGCTGCTGCTCACCTGCTTCGAAGGCACGGAGCGGCTCTCCGAGGCCTTCTGCTTCCGGCTCGAATTGGTGGCCGAGTTGGACACGACGGTCGAGTTCGACAAGATCCTCGGGCAGCAGATCTGCGTCGAAATCGCGCCTCCTCGCCGGCCGACGCGCTATTTCAATGGCCTGGTGGTCTCGTTCACCCAGGTCCGCCGCGACGACACGTTTCAGTACTTCCGAGCCAAGGTGCGGCCGAAGTTCTGGCGGCTGAGCAAGCGGCGGCAATCGCGGATCTTTCAGCAGAAGACCGCCCCCCAGGCGCTCGAAACCGTGCTCGCGGGAGTCGAGCATCAACCGCAGGTTACGGCGCAGTACCTGCCGCACAACTTCTGCGTGCAGTACCGCGAATCCGACTTCGCCTTTGCCAATCGGCTGATGGAAGAGGAAGGGATCTATTACTACCACGAGCACACGCACGACGGGCACAAGCTGCTGCTGGCCGACGCCTCGACGCAGGCCAAGAAGCTGCCCGGCGGCGCTACGCTCAAATTCGATCCCGCGCGCGGCGGGCGGCGCGACGACGTGCGAATCGGGGTTTGGGCCAAGACGCAGCGGATCGCCGCCGCCAACTACCAACTCTGGGACCATCAGTTCCAGTTGCCGGGGCAAACGCTCGAGGCCTCGCAGGCGCTCACCACCACGGTGCAAGCCGGCGGCGTCAGCCACACGCTGGCCGCCAAAGGGACGGAAACGCTCGGCGACTTCGACTACCCGGGCGACTATGCCCACCGCTTCGATGGCATCGATCCGGCGGGCGCCGAACAGGCCGACGACGTGCAGCACGTGTTCACCGCCAATGCCCGCGCCGCGCGGGTGCGCATGGAGCGCGCTGCCTGTCGGGCACTAAGGATCGCGGGCGAAAGCAACGCGCCGCATCTGACGCCGGGCTACCAGTTCACGCTGGCCGGCCACTACGACGGCGACGGCGACTACTTTCTCACCGGCGTCACGCACCGGGCGACTCAGAGCTTTTCGCGCCCAGGGCAAGACGACGAGCCGCCGACTTACGAGAACTCGTTCGAGTGCGTGCCGGCGAGCCTGACCTGGCGGCCGGCGGCGGCGACGCGGTCGCCGCGGATTCGCGGAACGCAAAACGCGGTGGTCGTAGGACCGGCGGGGGAGCGAATCTTCACCGACAAGTACGGCCGCATCAAGGTGCAGTTCCTTTGGGATCGCCAGGGCAAACACGACGTCCACAGTTCCTGTTGGCTGCGCGTCCAGCAGTTCGCGGCGGGAAATAGCTGGGGGCAGGTTCACGTTCCGCGGGTGGGACAAGAGGTCGTGGTGGCGTTCCACGAAGGAGACCCCGATCAGCCGCACGTCGTCGGAGTGAACTACAACCCACAGCAGATGCCGCCCTTCGACCTGCCGAGCGAGCGGACGATCACGGGCTTCAAGTCGCATTCGAAGAACGGGGGTGCGAGCAACTTCAGCGGCCTGCTCTACAACGACGCCGACGGCCAGGAGTATGTGCAGCTCCACTCCGAACGCACGATGACCCACAGCGCCGAGCACGACTTCTATGGAAATACGGGCCGGCAACACCATGTGAACGTGGGACAGGTTCACAGCTGCCGTGTGGGCGGTCTGCACACGAATCACTTCCTTACCTCGGGCAGCGGCGCCGGGGGCAGTCTGGCTGCCGAGGGTGATCCGCTCGAATCGCAGGTGCTGGTCGCCGCGCCCGGCAGTGGCGCGGGGGGCGATGCCGCGCCTCCTTTCGCGTGGACCTCCGACGTCTGGGGCACGTTCGGGGCCGTCGCCGTGAACGTATTCGGGCTCAATGCCGTGAACACCGCGGGCCTGGCGGCGACGATCACCATCGGCTGCGCCGACAACACGGTCATCAATCCGTTGGGCTACCTGTTCGGCCTGCGGCGCGGCGCGATCGAAGGCATGAGCGCGGCCAACTTGCTCGAGAGCGTTACGCCCTTCTCGCTCGCGCCGGCGGCCTTGAGCGCCACGATGGGCTGGGCACAAGTCGTTTACGGCACGAACACCGCCGTCAATTACGGCCCGCAAACGATCATCAACAAGGGCACGACCTGGACGATCGACGCCACGCAGTTCAAGTCGGGCGTCCCCAACCTCTTCGCCACGCTGCATGCGCTCGGCTGCACATCGCTGTTCTTCATCCAGCAGTTGCAGCCGAATTGGGCAGGAAAGGTCGACTTCGCGCTCGTGAGCATGCTCCCCTCGATGATGCTCGACTGCTGGACCGCCACCGCGGTGCTGCAGCAGGTCGAGGCCTCGGCCGTCAAGATGGTCGAAGAGGCGGTCCACGACGCCACCGCGATCATTCAGCGGGAGAACGACGAATTGGCGGCCAAGATCGTGGCGGCCCAACGCGAAGTGCAACTCGCGCAAGACGAAGTGAATCGAGCCAACCTCGAGGTCTTTCTGGAAGAAGGCGAACCCGGCGAAGCGGCCGCCCTGGACTTGCAGCAACTGGCCACGCAGGCGTTCACCGAAAAGGAAACGGAGTTGGCCGAACTGCAGGCTCAGCAGCCGCAGCCGACCGACCCGCAGGCAATCAAAACGCGGCTCACGTCGAATCTCGAGTTGATGCTGGCGACCAAAACCAAGGGGGCGGCGATCACTTTGGCCACTGCGGGCGCCATCGAACTCGCCGCCATCACGGCCTTTTTAGCGGTGTCCATCGAATCGGGAAAAGGCAGCGGCTCCGGCAGCGGTCTGCTCGAGGAAGCGATCACGCCGGACACGCTCTTGCACGATAGCGGCAACGCCTACCGGGTCTGCGTGCCAGCAATCACGCTCGCGGCCACGCCGAACGAAGAGATCGAAGGGGCCGCGATCTACCTCAAGGCGGTGGGCACGCCCGGCGAAGGGGGAGACATCGAACTCAGCGCCGACAACAGCACGCTCATCACCGGCGGCGAACTGGCCAGCATGCTCGTCGAAACCACCGCCGACGAAATCGGCGCCATCTCGGCCAACGCCGGACCCGATGGCTCCATCATTCTGCAATGCGGGGAAGACATGGAGCCCGCCGGCATCACGATCAGCGCCGAGGAGGGCATCATCGCCAATGCCCTCGAACAGATTTCGCTGCGCTGCATCGAAAACCTAATCGAAATCACCCCCGAGGGCATCACGCTGATGGCAGGCGAAAGCTTGATCGAGATCACGGCGGAGGGGATCACGATCGAAGGCCCGATCCTCACCATCAGCGGCGACGGCGAGATTTCGGTCGACGCGGGCGAGATGAGCGTGGAGGCCGGCTCCTTCAACCTCGAGAGCGGCGACACCAATGTCGACGCCGGCGAGCTCAACGTGACCGCCGGCGACGCCAACGTCGAGGCCGGCATGGTCAACATTCTCTAGCGCCGGAGGCAATACTTGGCGAGGCTGGCAGGCTAGAAGCCTGCTCCACGGCGTCGATCGTGCTTGTCACGGCCGCGCAATCCCCCTACATTCATCGCTGGCGCTCGCGCCCAGGGCATGAACGAGGATTCGCCAAGGCCGCTCTCGATGAGGGCCAACTGTGGAGGCAAGGATGGCCAAGTACACCCAGGTCAATCGGTGGCTGCGGGTCTACACGCCGCTCGGCGCCGATAAGCTGCTGCTCACCCGCTTCGAGGGGACCGAGCGGCTCTCCGAGGCCTTCTGCTTTCGGCTCGAAATGGTGGCCGAATTGGACACCGAGGTCGAGTTCGACAAGATCCTCGGCCAGCAGATCTGCGTCGAAATCGCGCCTCCCAAGCGGCCTGCGCGCTACTTGAGCGGGATCGTCGTTGCGTTCTCCCAGGGCCGCCGCGACGATGCCTTTCAATACTTCTCGGCCGAGGTGCGTCCCAAGTTCTGGAACCTCAGCAAGCGGCGGCAATCGCGGATCTTCCAGCAGAAAACCGCTCCGCAGGTGCTCGAAACGGCGCTCGCGGGCGTCGAGCAGCAGCCGCAGCTCACGGCCGAGTACTTGCCGCACAATTTCTGCGTGCAATACCGCGAGTCCGACTTCGAATTCGCCAACCGGCTGATGGAAGAGGAAGGGATCTACTACTTTCACGAGCACACCCGCGACGGGCACAAACTCCTCTTGGCCGACGCTTCGACGCAGGCCAAGAAGCTGACCGACGGCGCTACGCTCAAATTCGATCCCGCGCGCGGGGGGCGGCGCGACGACGTGCGGATCGGCGCCTGGACCAAGACGCAGCGAATCGCGGCCACGCACTACGAGCTCTGGGACCACCAGTTCCAGTTGCCGGGCCAAACGCTCGGGGCCTCGCAAGCGCTCACGACCACGGTGCAAGCCGGCGGCGTCACGCACACCCTGGCGGCGAAAGGGACGGAAACGCTCGGCGACTTCGACTTCCCCGGCGGCTACGCCCACCGCTTCGACGGCATCGATCCGGCGGGCGCCGAACAGGCCGACGACGTGCAGCACGTGTTCACCGCCAATGACTGCGCAGCGGGGTTGCGGATGCAGCGCGAAGCCTGCCGCGCGCTGACGATCGCAGGCGAAAGCAACGCGCCGCACCTTGCGCCGGGCTACCAGTTCACCCTGGCCGGCCACTACGACGGCGACGGCGACTACTTCCTCACCGGCGTCACGCATCGGGCCACGCAAAGCTTCTCGCGCCCCGGCCAGGAGGATGAACCTCCGACCTACGAGAACTCGTTCGAGTGCGTGCCGGCGAGTCTGGCTTGGCGGCCGGCCGCGTCGACCCCCGCGCCGCGGATCCAGGGAACCCAGAACGCGGTGGTCGTCGGCCCGGCGGGGGAGCAGATCTTCACCGACAAGTACGGCCGCATCAAGGTGCAGTTCCTCTGGGACCGCCAGGGCCAGCACGACGTCCACAGTTCCTGCTGGCTGCGCGTGCAGCAGTTCGCGGCTGGCAATAGCTGGGGACACGTGCATATTCCGCGCGTAGGGCAAGAAGTCGTGGTGGCGTTCCACGAAGGAGACCCCGACCAGCCGCACGTCGTGGGCGTGAACTACAACCCGCAGCAGATGCCGCCGTTCGATTTGCCGAACGAGCGGACGATCACCGGCTTCAAGTCGCATTCGAAGAACGGCGCCGCCAACAACTTTAGCGGCCTGCTCTACAACGACGCCGACGGCCAGGAGCACGTGCAGCTCCACTCCGAGCGCACGATGACCCACAGCGCCGAGCACGACTTCTACGGCAACACGGGGCGGCAGCACCACGTGAACGTGGGGCAGATCCACAGTTGCCGGGTGGGTGGCTTGGACAACAACCTGTTCTTCACTTCGGGCGGTGGATCGGGGAGCGGGGCGGAATTCGACGCCGAGTCGCTGGGCCTGCACGAGCTCGTGGTCGGCACGGAAGGCAGCGGCCGAGGGGGCGAATTCATGCCGCCTTTTTCGTGGCAGTTCGGTTTGTGGGGCAAATTCGGAGCGATGGCCTCGAACGTGTTTGGCATCAACGCGAGCAACACGGCCGGCCTGAGCACCTCGGTCACGATCGGCTGCAACGACGGCACCGTCATCAATCCGCTGGGTTTTCTCTTTGGCCTCAAGCGCGGCGACATCAAGGGAGACGCCGCCGCCAAATTGCTCGAGGGCGCTTCCCCGTTTGCCTTGGCCCCGATCGCATTGGGCGCCTCGATGGGGCTGGCGAAGGTGGTGTACGGCGCGAACACCACCATGAGCTACGGCCCTACGACAACAGTCAACAAGGGAACGTCATGGACGATCGACGCCGCACAGTTCGAATCCGGCGTCCCCAGCGTGTTTGCGACCTTGCATGCCCTAAGTTGCACGAGCCTATTCTTCATCGACCAATTGAAGCAGAACTGGGCGGGCGGCGTCGACTTCGCCTTGGTCAGCATGCTGCCGGCGATCGCACTCGATTGCTGGATGGCCACCGCTGTGTTGCAGCAGGTCGAAGTGTCGGCGACCAAGATCGTGGCGGATTCCTTGCAGAGCGCACAAACGATTCTGCAGCGACAGGCCGACGAACTCGCGGCAAAGATCGAGGACGAAGCCAATCGCGAGGCCGACTTGGACTGGGCTGCACTCGAGGCCGAGCGAATCGCCGCGGAGACCGCAGAATCTCCGATGCCCTTTCGATCGTACACGTTGCGCGCGGATGCGATCGAAGCGAAGCGCAACGCACAGCTAGCCCTCGCCGAGACGACCAAGCAGCCCAAAGATCCCGTGGCTGTGCAAAAACTGCTCGAAGAGAAGTTGGCGGCGGTCTTGAAAACCAAGACCGAAGGCGCCACCACCACGCTGATCGCGCTCGGCGTCATCGAAACGGCGGCGATCCTTTCCTTCTTCATCGCTTCTGAGCTGACTAAGAGCGGCAGCGGCTCTGGCAGCGGAATGCTGGAGGAGGCCGACGCCCCCGACATGTACCTTTACGACAGCGGCAACGTTTATCGCGTCAACGTTCCACAGATCACCCTCGGAGCCACGCCCAACAACGAATCCGAGGGGGCCGCGATCTATCTCACCGCCGCAGGCGTACCCGGCCAAAGCGGCGACATCCAACTGAGCGCCGCCAACAGCACGTTCCTGACCGGCGGTCCGCTGGCGAGCATGCTGCTGCAGACCACGGAAGAAGAAATGGGCGCAATCTCCGCCAACGCCGGCCCCGACGGCTCGATCGTCCTCCAGTGCGGCGAAGACATGGAGCCCGCCGGACTCACGATCAGCGCTGAAGAAGGCATCCTGCTCAACGCCCTCGAGCAAATCTCGCTCCGCTGCCTCGAGAACATGATCGAGATCACCCCCGAAGGCATTACGCTGACTGCCGGTGACAGCGTCATCGAGCTCACCCCCGCTGGCATCACCATCGAAGGTCCGATGCTTACGCTCAGCGGCGACGCCGAGGTTTCGGTCGACGCGGGCGAAGTGAGCGTGGAGGCGGGCTCCTTCAATCTCGAGTCGGGCGACACCAACGTCGACGCCGGCGAACTCAATGTTTCGGCAGCCGACGCCAACGTCGAAGCCGCCATGGTCAGCATTCTCTAGCGCAGGAGCCAAAACTCGTGTCCGCCCGAGAAACTCGCCCCCTGAAATGGAGCGACCAGCCCCTTCAGCCCGCCCTGGCCGAAGCGGCTGGCGTCGACGAGGCTGCCCAAACCGCAGCCGCTTCTGCGCCGCCGCTCGCTGCTTGGTGCGCAACGGTGCTCGACTCGCCGCAACCCAAGGATGCGCTGCGATACTTGGCCTACGCCTTGCCTCCGCAGGCGGCCGTGTGGTGGGGCTGCCTGTGCCTCGAGCACGCTTCGACCGGCCGGCTGCGCCCCGCCGAAGACGCTGCGCTCGGCGCAGCCGTGCGCTGGGTGCTCTGTCCCGGCGAGGCCGAGACAGGCATGGTCCGTGAACACGGCGAAGCCGCCGGCAAGGGCACGGCCGCCGGCAGCCTGGCCAAAGCCGCGGCGCTGGCCGGCGCTGCGCCCCCTGAGGGCGGGGCGCCCGCCCCGCGTAAGCCGCAGCAGGTTGCCCGGCTCGTGGCGGCTTCCGTGCTCGGCACGGCGCGGAGCGGCGGCGCCGAGCGCGCTGCTTTCACTGCACTGTTCCTCGATCTTGCCCTGCGCGTGGGGGACGGTCAGCTTCCCTGGCACGCCGCTCCCCAGCTTCAACCCGCCGAGGCCGTGCGATGATTCAGGTCTCCGAGATTCCCTATGAACGTCAGGCGGCCGGCAAGATGTGCGGCGCGGCCGCCCTGCACATGGTGTATGCCTCGCTTGGCGCGCCGGTGCCGCAATGGGAGCTGTGGCCCTCCGTCACGGGCGGACACGAATGCGCCCGCACGCGGCTGCTCTGCGCCGACGCGCTCGCCCGCGGCCTGTCGAGCGTGATCCTCGAAGCCCGCGACCCCTGGCAGACCCTGCAGAGCTGCCAGTCGCAGCAGGCCCGCGTCGTGCTCAACCACCGACCGCTCCCCGCCGCCTGGACAGGGCACTACACGGTGCTGGTCGACATCGACGACTCGCAGGCTTGGTTGCACGACCCACAATTCGGCCCGCGGCGGCAAGAGTCGCGCTCCCGGCTGCTCGAACTCTGGCGGCCGCTGGAACCCAAGTCGGAGATCACGGGCAACGTGCTGGTGGCATTCGACCGTAGCGACGACGCTGGCGCCCTGCCCTCGTGCTCTACCTGCGGCGCGCCGGCGCTCGAGTCGCTCACTTGCCGCACCTGCCAGCGCGCGTTTCCGCTGCGTCCCTGGGCGGCGGTTGGCTGCATCAATCCGCTTTGCGCGTCCCGCCTGTGGCAGCGGTTGTTCTGCCCGCATTGCGACACGGCCCACGGCGTCGATGCGGCCGCGCCCGAAAGCGGCGAGGCGTCGGCGCCAGTCCAGCTCAGCGCCCCCAAGCTGACCGACGTGACCGCGGCGTTCCGCGGCGCGCTGGTCGAGGCGATCGCCCTGGCCGGCGGCGAGCTGCGCCCGCGGCTCGCCGACGCCCTGGTGGAGTTCGATGCCCTGCTCGCCCGCGTGCCGGCCGAGACGCTCGCCCAGGTGAAGGCCACGCAGGCAGCGCTCGAACATATGCGCGCGCGGATAAAGGAGATTCCTGGCGAAGCGCGGCAGCGCGAAGAACAGCGGCGCGAGCGGACGCGCGCGAATGTGGCCCAGCGCAAGGCGCCCTATGCCGCCGCGGCAGCGTCGACTGGGGCGGCCGACGACCTGTTGTGCGAACGGCTGAGGTCGCAGTTGCTCACACGCTACGCCGGCCTCGCGAAGAAGGAGCGCTAAGCGATGGAAGTGCCTTCGCCCGAAGGGATCGGCCAGGTGGTCGCGGCGGCGCTGCAGCAGCAGGCGGCCGCGCTCGGCGCGAATCCTTTGGCCGCCAAGCTCTCGGCTACGGCCGCCGACACCACCGCCGCCACCGAGGGCATCGCCGCGCAGGCCAAGGCCGCCGCCGACCAAGGGCAAGCCGCGCTGGCGAAGATGAAGGCCGGCCTCGCCGCGGCGAAGGAGAAGGCCGCCGCCAAGTCGCCCAAGGCCGCCAAGGCCCAGCCGCCAGCCGCGCCTGCTCCGGCCGATCCGGCCCGTGGACCGGAGCTGAGGGCAGCCTTGCTCACGCGGTACGCGCCTCCTCCGCCCCCGGCGGCCGAGGCACATCGAGAAGCCTGGCAAGACTGGTAGGGAGTTATCGCATGGCCATCCGACGTCCCCGCAAGCCCGAACCGCTGCGCTACGAGCTCGTTAAAGGCGAGCCCCAACTTCAGCCGGACGTCGCCGCCTGGAAGGCCTGGCAGACCGCCGCGGGCGACACGCTGATCTTGCAGGAATCGGACTATCGCGGGATGCACGTCTCCACGACCTTCACCGGGGTCGACGACGTCCCGCGTCTCAAACCGGGCCCGCCCAAGCTCTATAAAACCACCGTGTCCGGCGGCCGGGGAAACGGCCTAGTGCTGGCCTCGGCCTCGGCCGCTGAGGCCCGGCAGGCCCACGGGCGGATGCTGGCGGTGCTGCGCAAGTACTATTCCGACGATTCGCCCACGAAATAGGCCTGCGCCCGCAATCGCTCGCCGCCCCCCGCGCCGACGGCAAATCTGGCGTGGTCGCGGCCCCAGGGCTGGTCGCTGGCCAACCCCCCGTACAATTCGTAAGATGCGGTTCGACCCCGCGCCGATGGACGAGTTAAGCGCGGCAAGACAGGCGGACTGCATCCTCGGAACAAGCCGTACCGGCGGTCTATCTGGCGCGCTCGTCGCTCGGCCGCAACCATGCCCGTCTGGGCGGAAGCCGTGGCCGGCGCATCCGCCGCTCAAGAGGTCCATCAGCATGCAAGAGGGGAAGCTCGACACGCACCAGAAGGCGCTGCGGATCAATCTCGATCAGCGCCGCTATGGCACTTTCGCCGAGATCGGCGCGGGGCAAGAAGTGGTGCGCTGGTTCTTTCGCGTCGGCGGGGCCGCCGGCACGATCGCCAAGAGCATTTCGGCCTACGACATGACCGTCAGCGACGCCATCTACGGCGCCTGCGATCGCTATGTCTGCCGCCGCCGGTTAGAAAGCATGCTCGACTACGAGCACGAGCTCAACCTGTCGCGGTTGCGCGATCGCCGCGGCGACACCACGGCCTTCTTCACCTTCGCCGACACCGTGACCGCCCGCAGCTACAAAGGGGGCGGCGAGTGCCATGGCTGGATGGGCGTGAAGTTCCAGGCCCACCCGCGCGACGCCGACAGCCAGATCATCATGCACGTCCGCATGCTCGATCAGGAGAACGCGCTGCAGCAAGAGGCGCTGGGCATCGTGGGCGTGAACCTGCTCTACGGCGCGTTCTTCCTGCACCACGAGCCCGAGCTGTTGCTCGAATCGCTGCTCGACAGCCTGCACCCCAACCGTATCGAGATCGATATGGTGGAGTTCTCCGGCATCGCCTTCCGCCAGGTCGACAACCGCATGATGAGCCTGAAGCTGGTGCAGCTCGGGCTCTCCGACGCGGCCATGTTCTCGGCCAAGGGAGAAGTGCTCCAGCCATCCGAAGCGCTCTACAAGAAGCCAATTCTGGTCGAGCGCGGCAGCTTCCGCCCAGTGACGAACGTCAACGTCGACATGCTCCGCGCGGCCCACGAGAAATTCGAGCAGGAACCAGGAGTCGCCGGCCAGGAGACGCTGCAGCTCATGGAGCTGAACATGCAAAACCTGTTGGCCACCGGCCAGGTCGACCCGGCCGACTTCCTGGCCCGCGCCGAGGTGCTGGCCGCCTGCGGCAAAACGGTGCTCATCTCCGACTATCTCGAGTTCTATCGCCTGGCCGGCTACCTGGGTCGCTATACGAAGCAGAAGATCGGCATCACGATGGGCATCCCCAGCCTGCGCGATCTGTTCGACGAGAAATACTACGAGCAGCTCGAAGGGGGCATCCTCGAATCGTTCGGCCGGCTCTTCAAAAATGACCTCAAGCTCTACGTCTACCCCTGGCGCGACCCGCAAACAGGGCAGCTCACCACGGTCGACAACCTGCAGGTGGCCCCCGAACTGCGCAAGCTCTACGGCTACCTGGTCGACCGCGGCTGCATCGAGCAGCTCGACAACTACCAGCCCGAGTACCTGCCAATCCTCTCGCGCGACGTGCTGGAGCGGATCAAACGCCGCGACACCGAGTGGGAAACGATGGTGCCGGCGGAAGTGGCCGAGGTGGTGAAGCGCCGCGGGTTCTTTGGTTATCGAGCACCGGTGGGCGTGGGGTAGGCTGCGGCAGGGTCCGCTCTGCGGATCGAACGCTAGCCGAAGAATTGCGCGACCGGCACGCGGAACTCGGCGTGCAACTCCGGAAGGGCGAGGTCTTGGTCGTGCGCCAACACCAAAGGCGGCCCGTCGGCCCGGCAGACCGTCGCCGTGCGGGCCTCCGGATCGAGGATGCACACGACCGACACGCCTGCTTGCAGATACTCGCCGGCCATGCTCAGTACTTCTGACCAGCGGTCGTGGGGTGAAAGGACTTCGAACACGATCTCCGGGGGCGAGTCGGGGTATCCCACCGGATCGGCGTCGCGTGGCACTCGGGCGAAGCTGTAAAACGCGACATCCGGCCCTCGGACCGTGTCGGGATCGCGCTGAGTGATTACACCAGCGTCGTTGCCGATCACCGTGCCGAGCGCGTGCTGGGCGTAGTAGTTTCCCAGCAATCTCACAACTTCGCCGCAAACCCTACCGTGCCGGTATCCAGGCCGCACCATCATGATCGCGCACCCCCGCACCAACTCATAAAGGTGCCCGTCCTCAGGCAATTGACGAAAGTCGTCGGCGGTGAGTAGGTCGCTGGCGATGGCCATGGGGAAGTCGCCGGGCCGAACGGAAGTCGCCGTCCATTCTAGCATCCGCGCCGGTCCGGCGAGAGCCCGCCCAGGCCGCCTTACAGCGCCCCCGGCGAGCGGCCTGGCGGCCTGTCGACAAAGCTCCGCCCAGGGCGGTTCCACGCCTCGTCAGCCCGCTCCGCCGGCCGCTCGCCGCGATATAACAAGGAGGTCTCCTCTCGGAACGGAGCTTGCCTGTGGACCGCCCTGTTCGCTCGCGATCGATCTGGCGAGACCGCCGCTCGGCGCGGCAATTGGCGTCGCGTCCTGCTAATGCTGTTCCTCGTCGGGCTGACGTTGTCTTCACCGCTATGGCCGCCCAGCGGGCAACGCCCGGCCGGCGGTCACGATCGGCGGAGACCACCGATCTCCACCGAGCCCTCCGCCGACGGGTATGTCAACTACGTGGCCGCGCTCAACGCCAGCCTGAGTGATGGCGTCTCGCCCGACAACAACGCGGCGATCGATCTGCTGCTCGCTACCGGGCCGGCCCAGCTCGAGCCGGCCATCCGACGTCGATTCTGCGAGCTGTTGGGCATCCCGGCGCTGCCGAACTCGACTCATTTCGTTCCACTCCGGCAATTCAAGAGTTCAATTTCTGCGGCGGGGACGAACGGCAACCTTCGGCGCTCAGGCGGAGATCGCCAGAAGTCGTCCGTGGACCGCCGACCAATATCCAGGCATCACCGCTTGGCTCTCGGCCAACGATGCCCCTTGCCTTGGTGATCCGCGCCAGCGTCAAGCCGCGTTGGTACGCGCCGCTGGTTCCCGATCCCCGAGTCGGGGAAGCCCGACGTGCGCGAAGGCCGCTCCCGCAAGCCTGATCCGCTGCAGAAGCTTGTGCGTGCGGGCGATGCTCGCCCTCGGCGAAGGCCGGCCTGATGCTGCTTGGACCGATCTGCTCGCTTGCCATCGCTTGGCCCGCTTGGTTGATCAGGGCGTTCATCCACGACGGCTTGGCGGCGGCTGCGATTGAGCAGCGCGCGAGCGCGTGCGACTGCCGCGTGGCCGATTGCCCGCTGCTGAGCGCGGAGCGATTGGTCGCCATGGAGCGCCAGCTAGCCGCGTTGAGTCTGCGGCGCCAGTCGGAGCGGCTCGATACGGGCGAGCGGTACTTCATCCTGGACACGGCCGCGATGGTGCGCGACCGTGGGCTATCCGGGCTGCAACAGATCGTCTACGGCCGCCAGCAGCAGGACGTCGGATTACTCGATCGATCGGTCAACGGGCTGGCGATGTCAGCCGTCGATTGGGACGCCGCGTTCGCCTACGTCAATCGCTGGTTCGATCGGACCGTGGCCATTGCCCGACAACCCGACCCCGACGTCCGGGCACGACAGGTCGACGAACTCAACCGCGAACCGCCGCTTACCCCGCCCGACTGGTCAGCAGTTCGCCGGCCGCAGGAAGCACTGGGGCGGCTGATGGGGCAGGTGTTGGTCGAAGCCTTGAGGCCGCCTGTGGGACCGGAACTCGACGTTGAACGCGCCGACGTATCCCTGGCCTTTGCCCGTTGGCCTTGCGCTCGCGGCATTTCTCACCGGCAGAACGGCCGCTATCCCGACTCGCTCGCCGAACTGAGGCCTCGGTCATCGAGCCTGCCCGCCACGGCCAGCCCGCGAGCCGGTTCATCGACGCTGCGAGACGGGCTATCTGCTCTACGCTTTCGGACCGAACCGCATCGACGAGCAGGGGCAGGGTTATTCTGATCAGCCCCGTGGCGACGACGAAGCGATGACGGTTCCTCCGCGGTACAATCCGTAATAGCCACTGTTGCTTCCCCGTCTGTGCCAGTCAAAGCCATGCGTCTGCCCGGTCGCGAATGTTTCAGCGGGCGGCACTTGCTCGTCGGCATCGCGCTTGGTTGCACCATGCTGCTCCTCGTCGGCCTCGCCCTCGATCTGCGTTGGAGGCGCGGGGCGGCAGGCAAGCCGAGTCTGCCCATCAGCGTCTCTGCCGAGACGACGCGCATCACCGGCCCCCTGCGCGCAGATGGCTATGTCGACTTTGTCGCCGCCCTCAACGCCGAGCAGAGCGCCGGCGTGCAGCCGGAGAACAACGCGGCCGTGGCGCTGCTCGAGGTCACTGGGCCGGGCCGCATCGAGCGCAAGCTCCGGGACGAGTTCTTCGCGCAGCTTGGCATTCCGGCGATGCCCGCCCTCGGGTCCTACCTGCGGCCGAGGGCGGAATTCGAAGCCTATGGCCAGACCGAGGACGCAGAGGCAGATGACACGTCGGGCGAGCTAGACACCGCCGCGGACGATCAAGCCGACTCAGGACCATTGGACGCGGGGTCTGCGCCGCTCGAGCAGATGGACCTCGGCGGCGAAGAAATGAGCGCTCTCGACGGCCCTTGGTCGGCGGCGCAGTACCCTCGGCTCGCGGCGTGGCTCGCTGCCAATGAGGCGGCGCTCGATCGAGCGGTCGCGGCCAGCCGCAAGGCGCAATGGTACTCCCCGCAAGTGAGACAGCGCGTCATCTGGAGCACCTCGCCGCAGGTAGGAGATGTCGACCGCGTGACCCGTCAGTTGGCGGCTCGCGCGATGCTCCGCACGCACGACGGGAACTTTGAGGGCGCCTGGCAGGACCTCCTCGCATGCCATCGCTTCGGCCGGCTGGTGGCCCAGGGGCCGCTCGTGCATGATTGGTTCGTCGGCACGCGGACCGATTTGATCGCCTGCCAACTCGACCGGCTGCTCGTCTACCACGGCCAGTTGTCTGCGACCCGCCTCCGCAGCATGCACGCCGAACTAGCCGCCCTGCCTCCCTGGGGCGCTCTGGCGGATCGGATCGACCGGGGAGAGCGCTTCAGCTTTCTCGAGTTGGCCGCGGCGATCGCCGCGGATGGTCCAATGGCTATTCGCACCGTCGATTCCTACGGCAGCCATTTTCACGAGCAGGCCAGCTTGTGGCAGCGGTCCTTGAACGGCTTAGGGGACGCCGCCACCGACTGGAACGCCGCCGCCCGCTTGAGCAACCAGTATTTCGACCGCACGGTCGCCGCCCTGCGGCAGCCTGATGCATCGCTGCGCAATCTCATGCTGAGCCAAATCGATGCTGAACTGGGCGCCAATCAATGGCTCGCGTTGCCTGAATGGTCGGCCTGGAGAAGGCCTCGCCAAGAACTGGGGAACCGCGCAGGTTTGGCGATGTGCGGCCTCCTGCTGCCTCGCAGCCGTATTTTGCTCCGACACGAGTCCCGTGCCCTCGCGCTCTTTGAAATCACGCGGCTGAGCTTCGCGCTGGCGGCCTTTCGCGCCGACCACGGTCACTATCCGGCGAGTCTCACGGATCTGGTTCCGCGCGCCATCGGGGCCCTGCCCAGTGATCCGTTCACCGACCGCCCGTTCGTCTATCGGCGCACGCTGGACGGCTACCTTCTGTATAGTGTGGGGGCCAATGGCGTCGACGAGCAGGGGCCGACGACGACCTTGAGGGGCTCTGCGGCCGGCGACGACCTTGGATCGCGCGTTCCGCCCCCTTCGCCATAAGCTCTCGCAATCCGGAACAAGTCGAGAACCCTTCCATGTCCAGCTCCCGCTCGCGCATGCTGTTTCGCGCCCTGTTGGTCGTCATCGGCCTGGGGCTGGTTTGCCTTCTGCTGTTGTTTCTCTTGGGGCTGCTCCTTGCGCCGCAAGGGTCCCGTGGCGGGCGGCCCGTAATTACGATCTCCCCGGAAACGACGCGGCTCACCGAACCGCTGCGGCCCGATGGGTATGTCGACTACCTAGGCGCGGTCAACGCGGAACTGAGCCAGGGCGTGACGCCGGAGAACAACGCCGCGGTCGAGCTGCTCTACGCCATGGGGCCCGGCTCGATCGGCAGCTCGATTCGCCGGGAGTACTTCCAGCGGCTAGGCATTGCAATCCCGCCGGAGCAGGGGGCCTATGTACGGCCGCTCAAGGACTTCGAAACGATCGGCCAACCGCCGCCTCCGACCGAGGAACCGTCTGAGAACAGCGCGGACGAAGCGGTCGCCGAGGCAACGGAGGACGCCGACATCGCCGACGAGGAAGTCTACGAGCTTGCCCCGCCGGACGAGCCCAAGCGGCCGAGCCTTACAGACGAGCAGACGCTGGCTCAACAGCGTCCCTGGACGCCCGAGGAGTTGCCGCGCATCGCAGCGTGGCTGACTGCCAACGAAATTCCGCTCGCGCACATCCGGGCAGCCACGGAGCGGCCCCGCTGGTACACGCCGATGGTGTCGGCCGATGGCCTGCTGATGACGGTGCTGTTGCCGCAGACGCAAGACTCGCGCGAGGCCGCGCGGTTGCTCCTTGCGCGGGCCATGCTGCGGCTGGGGGAAGGCGACGCTGAAGCGGCTTGGCAGGATCTGCTGGCTTGCCATCGGCTCGGCCGGCTCGTGGGCCAAGGGCCGACGATGGTCGAACGACTGGTGGGCTACGCCCTGGACAACCTGGCCGGCGAAGGGGACCGCGCGCTCGCGCTCCACGGCAAGCTGCCGGCTGCCCGGCTCGTGGAGATGCAGGCTGAACTGGCCAAGCTGCCCCCCATCGCACCGATGGCCGATAGCGCCGATGCGTTTGAGCGTTATTCGTTCCTGTCAACCACCGCCATGGCTGCCCGCGACGGGCCGCTCATCGTGCAGCAGTTGCTCGATCAGCCCTCCGGCAACGACAACTTACTCGTGCGCTCCCTCGGCGGCCTGGCCCACACCGCCACCGACTGGGACGTGCCGCTGCGGATGGGCAACGAGTATTTCGACCGCCTGGTGGCCGCGGCGCGTGAGCCCAACCCCCAAACCCGCGCTGTACAGCTCGCCGAGCTCGAGAGCGATTTAAGGGGCGCTCGCGACGGAGTGGTGGCGGCGCCGGAACTGACCGACCTCTTTCACCCGCGCGAGGAAATGGGCCAGCGGATGGGGCGACTGCTGGTCGCAAGCTTCCTGCCAGGCGTCGAAGGGGCGCTCAACGCCGAGCAGCGCGGCGCGGCGCTGATTTCGCTGACGCGGCTGGCGATGTCGCTGGCCGCCTACCACGCCGATCATGGAGCGTACCCCGAGCAGCTCGGCGAGCTCGCGCCGAAGTACATCGACAGCGTGCCCACCGACCCCGGCTCGGGCGGCGCGTTCCACTACCGCCGCACGAACGACGGCTACGTGCTCCACGGCGTCGGGCCCAACAGGCTCGACGAGCAAGGCCGCGGCGCGAGCGACCAACCGCCCGGCGATGACTTGCGGATCAGCGCGCCACTCGAAACGAAGTAGCGCGGGTGTTCGCGAGTCGCCTTGTGCGCGAGCTCAACGCCCCTTGACGCTCCACTAGCCCCTGTGCGAGAAAGAATCCGCCGGTCTTGGCGGAACGGCGGTTCGAAACGGGATGCGATCGCCACTTCGGGTACAGAGGTCAAGACTGTGTCAACCATTCGGCGGGCGCCGCGCGTCCGCGTCGGTCCTGCGCTCGCGGGACGTGGGGTGTTTGCCGCGCAATCGTTCGGCATCGAGGCGGTGGTGGGCCGCCTGCGCGGCCGCTTCGTCGACGATCCCGACTACGGCTCCGACTACTGCATCGGCCTGGGCGAAGGCCTCAGCCTCGAGCCAGCGGCGCCATTTCGCTTTCTGAACCACTCGTGCGAGCCGAACTGCGCGGTGTTCTGGAGCGACGCACCGAACGGCAAGGAGGAAGCGCCGCGCGTTTGGATCGAAACACTTCGCCCTGTGGATGTGGGCGAAGAGCTGACGATCGATTACGCCTGGGATTCGACCATCGAATGCCGCTGCGGCAGCCAGCGCTGTCGGGGCTGGATTTCGTCGGGCGACGAATAGCGGTCGAAGTTGCGGCTAACGAATGCGGTCGCTGCCAGCGCGGGTCGCCGGCGCTCGGGTCCGCGCGGTTGGCACGCCTTGTCCCGGCGAAGCGTCTGCCGGCGCCGCGCGATTGGCCCGCAGCACCGGCTGCACGCTCACGTCGTCGATCCACGCCTGCCCTAATCCGCAGAGGGCGATCGTCAGCGTCAGTTCTCCTGAACTCGGCACGCCGCGGTACAGCGAGTATTGCCGCCACCCGGTCGTTTGGTTGATCCGCAGCCCGAGCGCAGGGCCCCCGGCCGAGTCGAAGACGAACAGCCCGTCGAGATTGCCGCGGATCGGCTGCGGCACGTTGGCCCAGAAGCTGATCCGCACGATCGTGCCAGGTTCGGCTCGCACCGGGGCCGAAGTGATCCACACCGGCGCGGATTCCACGATCGAAGGCGGAGTCGCCGTGTCGGCCGGCTTCACCTGCAGGTGCAGCGCGTAGCGGCCGCTGCGCTTGCCTTCGGCGCTCAGCTCAGCGGCTGTCAACAGGGTTTCGTCGCGGTGGTGCAGGTGCTGCCAGCCGGCCCGCTGCATGGCGTCGAAGTCTTCGAACGTGCCGCCGGGCAACAGCTCGCCGCCGGCGCGGGCCGTACGGAGCCCGTTCACGAGCGCCCAGTGCTGGGGCAACCCAGCCACGTGGGCCGCCAGCGGACTGGCCACCGGCGAGCCCACCGCGGCGATCGCCTGCTCGCGCAGCCGCTGCCGCTCGTAGGCCACGAGCCGCATCGTGCGGCGGGCATACATATAGGCCGCCGGCAGATTGCCGCCCCCTTGAAGCTGCGCGTCGCACTGCTGCAGGTTCGTGCGGGCCATGACGAGCGGATTGTTGGGCCCGACCGCGGGGCCCAAGGCTTGGGAGATGCGCTCGATTTCAACGAGCTCCGCCGCCGCCAAGTCGCGCTGCAGGCGAGCGGCGCGGTCGGCCGTGCGGGCAATCCGCCGCGAAAGCCCGCTGAGCACCACTTCGTCTTGAGTGAAGACGATCAGCGTCGTGGGGTCGAACTCGTCGAGCGTCACCTGCATGCCGCCGGCCACGCGGCGATGCGAACGCGCGGGGCGCATCCCGGCCGGCGTCAGCTCAAAGGCTTTGTGCGATTCCGGCACGCCTGGCACGATGTACGACACGCGGCCGTCGGTGCCGCGCGGAACCGTGGGCGCGGTCGTCGGCGCACGGAGCGGCAGCACCAGCCGAGCCCGCTCGGTCTGGATCACCGCGCCCATCATGCCGGGCTCCCCCTGCGCCGAGGCCGTCATCGTGAACCGGCCGGCCGAGGCCCAGGGGGTCAGCAGCTCGAGTTCCAGGTTCGCCAGTTCGAGCGCTCGCGCCCGAGCGCGTGCCGCTTCGTCGTCGGCCTCGAGGGACGAGAGCGATTGAAAACAGAGCCCGCGCACGCCGGCGGCCACGGCCGTGTACATCAACTGGCGAATCTCATCGCTCGAGAGCGCTGCCTGGGCTGGCGCTCTGCCGCCGGAGATCGCTTGCCACTGGGCTAGGATGTCGGGGTCGAGTTGGGTTTGGATCGTGGTCCACTGAGGCGTGCCGGGGCGGACAAGCAGCCCGCGTTCGCGCAGCCACTGTTGATAGTCGGCCTGCGAAAGCGAGCCCCCCACCGGCGACTGGCTGGCGAGCACGGCGTCGAGCTGCCGGCTGTAGACTCGCAGATCGGTTTCCGGCTCCCCCACCAGGGGCCGGCTGCCGCGGCGATCGGCCAGCCGCACCAGTCGCGCCCAGCGAATGGTCGGCTCGATCTCCTCGCTCGTGAGCCCGCGCCCCAGGTCCCAAGCCCACACGGGGTCATACTCGGGACCAAGCTCGTTGACCGGCGTCAGGTGCGAAATCGAGGGCGCCTGGAGCTCGTCGGCCGCCGGCGGCGGGGCGATCAAGCCGAGCCCCAACTGCTGAGCGGAAGCGAGCAACTCCGGCGTTGGCCGCGTTGAAAGCCGCACCGCGTTGAAGCCCAGGCTTTTGAGGAACTCGAGCGATTCGCCGCGGTAGTCGATTGCCTGCGGGATGACCGGTTGGCCGTCGCGCGTGAGCACTTGCCCTTGCAGTCGGACGTTGGGCCCGCGGCTCGCCGCGGCGGCGTCTTGCCGCGTGGAGATCATCCGGCCCGGACCGTCGGGCCGTTCGCCTCCAGCAGTCGCAGCCGGAGGGGCGTCGTCCCTGGGTGTTTCATTGCGATAGGCCACGAAGCCTGGCAGATCGAGCGTGTCGATGAGCAGCGTCGTCGGCCCTGCGCCGGCGTAGACGTTGAGCACGATGCGGTCGATGTAGGCTCCGCGGGGATCGACCGACGGGCCGTGCTCGAGCCGGAGCACGCGGGCCTGACGCTCGAGCAGTTGGGGCAAGTCTTCGAGCGTGAGTTGCTGCCAGCGACCGACTTCGGTGTAGCTGGGGCCGACGAGGATCGTTGTCAGCGGCGCGCCGCTGGCGTTGGTGGAGCGCGGCAGCACGACGCGCGCTCCAAGCCGCATGCCCTGGCGATCCGCCTTGACGAACAAACTGGGGCGCAGCTCGTCGATGACGCGGGCCGGCTCGACAGGGTGGCTGAAATAGAGCGTGGTGCCGTAGCCGGCTTCGAAGAAGATCTGTTCGCTCGCCTCGCCGGTCTGAAACTCGCCGCGGACGCGGCGGTGGGCGATTAGGCGATACTGCACGTCCGCGGAGTCGGGCGTCCAACTCGTCTGCGGCCCTTCGAAGTCCTGCCGGGGCGTCGTCTGCGCAGGCGACGGCGTTGCGAGGGCCGCTAAGCACAACGCGATCGTTGCAGCCCCAAGGGCGGCGGATCGGCGCAGGGGAATTCCTTTCCCCGGGGCTCGCGAGCAGGCGGCATCCATGCGGTAAAAAGTATGCGCGGAGCGAACGGAGGCGTCTTTACGCAAGCCGTGCTTGTAGCTGGATTTACAGAAACGCTCCAGGCCAGTTGCGGCGTTTTGACAACGCGGCCGAGCGCGGGGCGCGCGGAGTCGATTTCGCTAAGCCTCATTGCAGCAACGCCTTGCAGCTTGCCAACTGCGGCTGCTTGCAAGCCGGCATGGACTCTGCTCTAGGGGAGAACAGACTTCTCTTCCGGAGCACAAGCGAACATGAATCAAGCAGCGCGGGCCAGCGTGAATCATCCCGATCTCTCGGCCGACCTGATCGAGCTCGTGGCCTTGGTCGAGACCCTCCCCCTCGAAGTTCGCCAGCAGGTGGGCCCCGCACTGGGGCGCGTGGTCGACAGCACCACCCGCCGGCGGCGAATTCTCAACCTCGTGCAGGAAGCCTTGAGCCAACTGCGGCTCGACATGAAGTACCTGATGTTCGACCTCGAGGCCACGCGTCGCGAACGCGACGAATACCGCCGCCGCCTCGAAGGCGTCGAGTAGCCTGTATTTCTCCCTCTCCCTCCGGGAGAGGGCCGGGGTGAGGGCCCGTTCCCTCGCTAAGGCCCCCAACGAAACATCAGCTCCCGCCCCCAATCCCGCCCGCGCATCTGCCCACACATCTCCGCTCAGCCTCTTCGCCCCGGCCCGGCGCCCTGCCTGGCCGGGGCTGCCCATTTCTAGAGGCTGCCGACGACAGAGACTCTGCTCGACGCGCCACCAGCACGCGT
>JAXMBI010000025.1:0-124718 GCA_046349955.1 Pirellulales bacterium
TGCAATCGCCCTGCCCCTGGCGGCCTATTATCCCACGCTCGGGATGCCGGCCGCTAGATCGCGTCACCGACACTGATCCAGCCGGGCCAGCAAGCGCCTGGTGTTTCGGCCGCGCCGCCCCTTACCACTCCACCCCCGCCATCACCACATTGATCCCCGACCCAATGCGGCGGCGATGCCCACAAAGAGCCACTTCAGGGAGAAGGAAGGTTTCACTTGGAAGGGGCCTCCAGCCTGTCCATTGTTCCAAGGACTTGAGCCGCGATCCATGGATTGTCGAACCCCGCACGCAGCTCCTTCAGCACATCCTTCCTTGGCATGGGAAGAAAGTGCAAACGATTGATTCGGTGAGCCGCCACAATCGCTTTTGCCATATCCGAAGTCAGCGACCGGCCGTCCAGGGCCAGCGAGCAATGGCCGCTATCGTCGAATGTTGGAGACCAGGCAGCACCGCCGGCATGGAGAATCCGTTTTGCTTCATCCAAGAGCCGATCTTGCCTGTGACGCTCATACGTCCACAACCATACGCCCAAGGCGGCGAAAGTGGTGAGCAGAAACAGGCTGCGTAAGCTGATCGTCCGAAGTGGGCGTGTGGGTGTCACTAGACGGGGCCCTCTGTACGCTTTCGATTCGTCAGCCACGCGACTGCACCGCCCCAACACGCGAACGTCAGTTCGACAAGGGACACAACGATCGACTGCGTGAACTCATCCCCGATCGAAAACATGTCGGCAACCCCCACCGTGTCATCGAAAGCTGTGGCAAGGACGTAGCCGATTGGCGTGATCATAGCTACGACGGAAGCGATGGCAAAACCGGCCTCGAAGGACGCCCGTCGTCCCAGCAGGAACGCACGGATACCAGCGACTGCGGTTAGGCCTGCCACGGCGAGACGGAAGACAATTGACCAGGCCTTGTTCGCATTCAGAAAGGCCGTGACGACGAAGGCAGCGACCGCGATGCCTACGAACAGCCACTTCAGTGAGAAGGAAGGTTTCATGGCATTGTGGCCTTCGGAATATCGACCGGCACTCCACGACGCAAGAAGATCGAGGGTTCATAATATGGCCCGACCAAATCGAAGTCCTCTTGTAACTCGGCAACATGTTCCGTGACGCCTCCTCCCCACACGTAAACCGCCTTCACTTGTCTGGCCGCAACGATGTCTTGGACAACTTGGAGGGTGAGCATACCGCTGATATGCCACACCAAGCCCTCCTCTCTTTTCTCTTCGTCTCTCCAGCAGCCTTCAGACTTGCACAGTGCCTTGAGGTCAGCCAAGAATTGCGGCGTAGTTGCCGTCGTGGGCGGCCGAGGAGCCTGCGTGGACCGTCGTCGCCAATTAGTCCACCGCTCGAACAAACGGAAAGGCTTCGCCGGATGCCATTCGTATTCGTTCCGGAGTGCGGGTAAAGCCTCCACATTTACCCAATCATTGATCAGCAAATGTGTGATGCTCTTGTCCGCCTTAATCGCCTCCATCGCTTCCTTTGTCAGCGTAGGCCCGTCCAGCATGAGTTGTCCGGACTCCTTTCCGCCAGGCACGAGGTAACCCTTCCTGATAGGTTCCTTGCCATGAAACTCCATCCGAAAGGCTTCCGAAGACCGATACGTATCCCTGGCTTTCGAGAGAGCCCGTTCCGCCTGGCGTCCACTGACGTACTTTGCCCAAAACCAAGAGAACACCGCACAGACCGTCAGGACGGTGAACAGCGTCAGCAAAGAGAAGCGAAACTTGCCCAACATCGCACGTCACCTACCGCGTAGTCGCCGGAACAACCACTTCAAGCGAAAACCTAGCCATCGGCCTGATCCTTGGGATGCCCCCTGGCAGCCCATTATCCCGCGCTCGGGATGCCGGCCGCTAGATCGCGTCACCGACACTGATCCAGCCGGGCCAGCAAGCGCCTGGTGTTTCGGCCGCGCCGTCCCCCCCTTACCACTCCACTCCCGCCATCACCACATTGATCCCCGACCCAATGCCCAAGAGCGCCACGCGGTCCCCCGCGCGCAGCCGGCCGGACTCCTCCGCTAGCGCAAGCGCCGAAGGCAGCGCCGCCGCCCCTGTGTTGCCGAGGGTGGGAAACGTGGCGAAGTCGCGCTCTGGGTCGAGGCCGAGTTCGCTGAGCATGAGCTTGCGGTGCGCGGAGCCGACCTGGTGGCAGATCGTTTGCGAGAGTTCGGCCGGCTGCCAGCCTACTTCGCGGAGGAACCCGGCGAAGGTCGCCTTGCCGGCGGCGATGCCGGCCATCAGCAGGGCTTCGGAATCGGTGGTCATGAGGGGACGCATGCCGTGGGCGGCCGCCTCGTCGGCCCCGCTGTGGCATAAGCGGTGGTGCGCGGTGTAGGCGCCCACCTCGGCGCCGATCAGCCGATGCCCCGTGCGGCTCAGCTCGCGGTCCACCAGCAGCACCGCGGCGCTCGCCGAGCCGATCGTGAGCGAGGCGACCGCCAGCTTCACCTGCTCGCGGGTGAGCGATTCGTCGCGGTTGAGCCAGTCGACCGTCGTCTCCACGAGCTGCCGGCCCCCTTCGGAACCGACGACGAGCGCCGCCTGCGTCTGCCCCAGCTCGATCATGTTCGCGGCCTGCAGCAGCCCGTTCATGATGCCTAGGCAGGCGTTCGAGACGTCGTAGATCACGCACTGCGGCCCGAGCCCCAGCCCCTGGTGGACGCCGCTGGCGGTGGCCGGCTCGAGATGGTCGCGGCAAACGGAGCCATGGATCAGGCAGCCCACGAGCGCCGGATCGACGCCGCTCTGGGAGAGCGCCTTGCGCCCCGTTTCGATGCTCTTTGCGCTCGGCAGCGTGCCAGGCGACCAGAACCGCCGCTCGCGAATGCCGGTCATCAGCTCGAGCCGCCCCGCCGGCAGCCGCAGCCGCGTGTAGAGGGGCTCGAGCCGCGCCTCGAGCTCGTCGGAAGTGACGATCTCCTCCGGCAAGGTATAAGCGACCGATTCGAGACAGACGCGGCGATAACGCATGGGAGACTCTACGGAGGGATGCTGGCTCCCTTCAGGATAGGAGCGGAGTGGGCGGGGGCAAGGCGGCGTCGCCTTGCGGGCGGCGCTGAACCGATCCCTTAGCTGAATTCGACGATCGTCTTGATCCCCTGCGGTCGCCGGTGTTCGTAGTGCCAAAGCGCGTCGTGCGGGCCGATGCGCTCGGTAATCAGCTTGGCGAGCGCCGCCGGGCGGCGCTTGTGGAACCAGGCCAGGTGCTCGAGCGCGTCGGCAAAGTCGCGGGGGGCCGAGTTGACGCAGGCCACGTGAACGTGGTTGCGCAAGATGCCGTCGCGGAGCAGCCGGGCGAACTCGAGCGTCGCCGGCGCCGGCATCCGTGTGCTTCCCAGCCACACGAGCGCCCCGCGCGAAGCCAGCGCCTTGCCCGATTCGATCAACACCTGCTCGCTGCCGGTGCATTCGAGAATCAGATCGAACCCGTCGCGCTCGACGTCGGCCGGCTCGAGGGCGCCCGGCGCCACCTGCCGGTAACAGGCGCCGAGTTCCACGGCCAGGCTTGCGCGGAACGAGTCGGCCGGGTCGCGACCGTAGATCGTGGTTGGCCAGCCGCGCGCGAGTGTGGCCAGTGCTGCGCCAAAGCCGATCGGCCCCAGCCCGGTGACGAGCACTCGCGGCGGCTCGTTGGTCCAGTAGTCGGAGCCAAGCCGCCCGCGCTGCAGCGCAATCGCCTCGTTCACCCCCTTCTCGGCCACCGACAGCGGCTCGGTGAGCACGGCCACGCCGGCTAGCTCCGCCGGCACGCGGAACAGGTACTTCGGCTCGTCGACCCAGGCCGCGGCCGAATAGCCATGCTGCCGGACGATGCCGCGCTCCGTGAACTCGTTCCAAGAGAGCATGTCGATGCGGTAGGGCAGCTCGCCGCTGCGCCGCCGCACGGTGGGGACGACGAGATCGCCCACGGCCACCTCGGTCACTCCTGGCCCCACTTCTTCCACGCGGCCCAGGCACTCATGCCCCAAGATCAAGAAGTCGCTCCCCTCCGGAACCCAAGGCTTGGCCGACTCGAGGATTTCGCGATCGGTGCCGCAGATGCCGAGCTCGAGCGTGCGGCAGCGCACTTCGCCGGGGCCCGGCGGACCGGGGTCGGCGGCTTCGACGAAGCGCGGGTGGGGAGAGCCGGTGAAAGCGGCGATCGCAGGCACGAAGAACCTCGAGGGGGTGGAACATCGCCCGGAACTCGGCGGCGACGCTGTTCAGCCTACGGTTTGCCGGACGCGGGGGACAGGGCCTGGCGAGTGGTGGGTACTCAGGGCGGATTTGCAGCCTCCTGCGGTGGATGTCAGCCGGCTCACGCCGGCCGCTCGCCGGGCGCCGTTTTGAGCGGGGTGAGCGTGGCCAGCCTTCATTCGCGTTGGGGGCGAGCGGCCAGTGTAAGCTGGCCGACTTGGTGCGCGAGACTCCGCTGTTTGGCGTGGTCCGTCAGCCGGCTTACGCCGGCCGCTCGCCAGAGGCGGTGTTGGGCACTGATCGGCGGTTAGCGCTATTCCCGATGTGGCGAGCGGCCTGGCGTCAGCCGGCCGACCGGTGCGCGAGACTACCGCAGTTTGGCGTGGTCCGTCAGCCGGCTCACGCCGGCCGCTCGCCGGGGGCGCGCTCGGCGACTTGTGGGGCGATGCCTGCGCAGTCTAACGTAAGGTCATCCCCGCCCCGAGCCTCGCCTCCCCTTCGCCGCCTATGCTCCGCGCTGCCTTGCTGCCTTCGCTACTCCTCGTTTCCCTGGCGACGAGCGTCGCGGCGCAGCCCGCTGGTTCGTTGCTGAGCGGCGCTTTAGGCGGTGTTTCCACGGGCGAGCTTGCCCGCGAAGCCCGCGAGCGGGGCGATGCGAAGCGAGGCGCCGTGCTGTTTCACCAGCAGCACTTGATGTGCGCACGGTGTCACGAGGGAACGAAGCCGCCAGCGGATGGGGGCGCGCCAGTTCCCGCTCTGGGGCCGGACTTGGCGCGACTGCCAGCGCCGGTTGACGCGGCAGCGCTCGTCGAGTCGATTCTCGAGCCCTCGCAGAAAATTCGCGAAGGTTTTCAGGGCGTCACGGTCGTCACCGCCGCGGGGCAAACGTATGCCGGGCTCGTAGCGGAAGAGCGCGACGATGCCCTTGTCCTGCGCGACGCCGCCCAGAACGGCGCGCTCGTCGTCCTGCCGCGCGATGAGATCGAGCACCGGCAACAGGCCGCCGCTTCGCTGATGCCGGCGGGGCTCGTCGACCAGTTGACCGACCGCCAGCAATTCCTCGATCTGGCGGCCTACGTACTGGCGATCGCCGAAGGGGGGCCGCGGCGGCGCGAGGAACTCGCCCCGCCGCCGGGTCTGCTCGAGGTCAAGCTGCCGGAGTACGAACACGACCTCGATCACGCGGGGCTGATTTCCGCGCTCGATGACGAGAGCTTGAAGCGCGGCGAGGCGATCTATGCCCGCGTCTGCCGCAACTGCCATGGCACGCTCACCGAACCCGGTTCGCTGCCCACGTCGCTGCGGTTTGCGAGCGGGCAATTCAAGAGCGGTCGCGATCCTTACGGCCTCTACCGCACGCTGACGCACGGCTTCGGCCAGATGCAGGCCCAAACCTGGATGGTCCCGCGGCAAAAGTACGACGTGATCCATTACCTTCGCGAGTCGATCCTACGGCCGCATAACTCTTCGCAATACGCAGCCGTCGACGGCGGCTACCTGGCCTCGCTTCCCAAGGGGAGCAACCGAGGGCCGGAGCCGGTCGACTTGCAACCCTGGCTGACGATGGACTACGGCCCGCATCTCTCCGGTACGTACGAAGTCGGCAGCGGCGGCCGCAACATTGCCTACAAGGGAATCGCCGTGCGGCTCGACGCCGGGCCCGGAGGCGTTGCCCGCGGCCAGGCCTGGATGCTTTACGACCACGACACCCTGCGGCTCGCCGGCGCTTGGACAGGCCAAGGCTTCATCGATTGGCAAGGAATTTCCTTCGACGGGCAACACGGCGTGCATCCGCATGTGGTGGGGCAGGTCCACGTCGATGGCGAGCCAGGCCCTGGCTGGGCCGAACCGGCGACCGGCAGCTTCGACGATCCGCGCATCGTCGGCCGCGACGGCAAGCGTTACGGCCCGATGCCGCGCGAGTGGGGGCGGCTGACGGGCATTCATCATCAGGGCGACCGCGTGATTCTGGCCTATCGCGTGGGCCACACGCCGGTGCTCGAACTGCCGGGGCTCGAGTTCGCCGCGCAAGGCCAGCCGGTGTTCACGCGGACGCTCGAGGTGGGCCCAGGGCACGAGGAGTTGGTCGTGCGGTTGGGGCCGGCGACGGCGAGCTTGGCGGTGGTTGGACTGTCGGGGGAGAACGATGGTCCGCACAGCGGACCCTACAAAGAAGGCGAGCACTGGCTGCTGAAGTTGCCGGCGCGGGAGGGAAGCGTGCGGTTCAAGGTGTTGCTGGGGGATTTGCCGCAGGAGGCGCTCGCTGTGGCGGCGGCTGCTTCGCCGCCGGCGGAGCCGCTCGAATCGATGACGACAGGAGGCCCTGCGCGGTGGCCGAACAAGCTTGTCACGCAGGCAGTACGCGGGGCCGACACCGGGGCGTTCGCCGTCGACGTGCTCACGCCGCCCGACGACAACCCGTGGCTCTGCCAACTGCGGCTCACCGGGCTCGACTTCTTTCCCGACGGCGACCGGGCGGCCGTTTGCTCGTGGGACGGCGACGTCTGGCTCGTCTCCGGGCTGCAAGACGCCTCGGGACGCCTCACCTGGCAACGCATCGCCTCGGGCATGTTCCAGCCGCTCGGGATCAAGCTCGTTGAAGGGCAGATCTACGTTACCTGCCGCGATCAGCTCGTGCGGCTGGTCGACCGCAACGGCGACGGCGAGACCGATTTCTACGAGTGCTTCAACACCGACCATCAGGTGACCGAGCACTTCCACGAATTCGCCATGGGCCTGCAGACCGACGCGGCGGGCAACTTCTACTACGCCAAGAGCGCCCGGCACGCCCTCAAGGCGCTGGTGCCGCACCATGGCACGCTGCTGCGCGTGTCGCCCGATGGAGCGCACACCGACATCCTGGCCCGCGGCTTTCGCGCCGCCAACGGCGTGTGCCTCAATCCCGACGGCACGTTTTTCGTGACCGATCAGGAAGGGCACTGGAACCCCAAGAACCGCATCAACTGGGTGCGCGCAGGGGGCTTCTACGGCAACCTCTGGGGCTACCACGACGTGACCGATCCCGCGGATTCCGCGATGGAGCAGCCGCTCTGCTGGATCACCAACGAGTTCGACCGCTCCCCCGCCGAACTGCTCTGGGTTCCGCGGGACGCCTGGGGCCCGCTGGCGGGTTCTCTCCTAAATCTTTCGTACGGCTACGGCCAGGTGTTCGTTGTGCCGCACGAGCACGTGTACGACGGGAAGGGGGGCGAGCAACTGCAAGGGGGCATGGTCGCGCTGCCGATCCCGCGCTTCCCCACCGGCATCATGCGCGGCCGCTTCCACCCGCACGACAAACAGCTCTACGTGTGCGGCATGTACTGCTGGGCCGGCAACCAAACGCAGCCGGGCGGGATCTATCGCATCCGGTACACCGGCAAGCCGGCGCATTTGCCGACCGGGTTGCATGCGCATCCTGGCGAGCTCGAGTTGACCTTCAGCGATCCGCTGGATCGCGCCTCGGCCGAGAGCGCAGCCAACTACGCCGTGAAGACCTGGGACCTCATCCGCTCCGAAGAGTATGGCTCGCCGCACGTCAACGAACGTTCGCGAGCGGTGACAAAGGCGAACTTGTCGGCCGACGGCCGCACGCTGCGGTTGGAGATTCCCGACCTCGCCCCGACCTGGGGGATGGAAGTGCGCTACGAACTGCGCGGCACGGAGGGAGAGCCGGTCTCCGGCGTGCTCCACAACACGATTCATAGGCTGCCGCAACCGTCGGACGACGCCGCGGCGAGCGAGCGGCGGGGTTCACCCCCGCCGTCTGAATAGGCAAAAGCGATAATAGGCCTTAGCGCCGTTTGAGCCAGCCCCAAATGGCCAAAGCCACGACCGCGAAGCCGATGCCGCCCACGAGGAAGATTTCGATCGTTCCCATGCAGAGTTCTCGTTAATCGGGAAGCCCAAGCGCGGCCACGCCGGCCACGACCGCCCAGAAGTATTGGTACCGGGACATGCGGCATTGTATTCATCGTAGGGTGCGTCAAACGAAGTGCGGACGCACCATCCGTCCCGCCGAAGCATTGGTGCGTCTGCACTGCGCTTGACACACCCTACGGCTACTGCACCTGCGGCCGGGCCAACTCCCCTTCGGCAAGCTCCGGCCCCGCGGCGCCGTTGCTCACCCGCGGCGCGCCGCGCTCCTGCCCCTTGAACAGCTTCCGCCCCAGGTTGTGGTTGAAGGCGGTCCAAGGGCTGTCGATGTTGGCGTCGTCGCGCATCAACTGGTGGAAGCTGTGCAGCTTGGCGTCCAGGTTGTCCAGGTGGTGCAAGGCCACCGCCTCGAGCGTCATCGGCAGCTTAGGGCTGCCGTAGGCGTATTCGCCGTG
Source organism: Pirellulales bacterium (assembly GCA_046349955.1). Classification (GTDB taxonomy): domain Bacteria; phylum Planctomycetota; class Planctomycetia; order Pirellulales; family JBGAPH01; genus JBGAPH01. The sequence goes on from JAXMBI010000025.1 coordinate 8,518, forward strand.
GTGGCTCACGATCATGTGCCGCAACCGCAGGGCCAACTCCTCCGGCAACGGCTCGCCCGCCAGGCGTTCGGCCTCTTGCAGCTTGCGGTCGAGGATCGCCAGCCCCATCACCACGTGCCCCAGAAGTTGGCCGGCGTCGCTGTAGGCGTAGTCGCGGTCGTAGCACAGCTCGTCGAGCTTGCCGATGTCGTGCAGGAAGGCGCCCATCACCAGGAGATCGGCGTCGAGCGCGGGGTAGCAGTCGGAAATCCGCCACGACACCTCCATCAAGTTCACCACGTGCTCAAGCAGGCCGCCGTGGTAGGCGTGGTGGTTCTTCACGCCGGCCGGCGCCCGCGTGAGCTTGCCCATCAGCTCTTCGTCGACCAGGAAGCACTCGGCCAGGTTGCGCAGCGGCAGGCTTTTCATCTTCCGCAAGAGCTCGCCCAGCCGCAGGGCCAAGCGGTCGATCTCGCGCGCCGACAGGGGCATGAAGTCTTCGAAGCAGATCTCCTCGTCGGTGGCCCGGGCCACCTGGGTGGCGATGAGTTGCAGGGCCCCCTGGTAGATCTGCGTGGTCCCTTCGACGCGCACATAGTCGCCGTTCTCGAAGCTTCGGTACAGGTGCTCACTGGCGTTCCAGAGCCGCGCCGTCAACCGGCCGCTGCGGTCGGCCAACTCCACCTGCAGGTAGAGGTTGCCGTTGCGGTTGGGGCGCAACTGCTTGTCCATCGCCAGGAACACCTGGTTGATCGATTCCTGGTGGCCAAGCTGGTTGACGAAGCGTCGGGTCATGCGTGCTCCTGGCTGACGAGAATCTGCGGTCGGCCCGCTAGCATTGCCGGGCTGTGGGGCCGAAGGGCGCAAGGGGACGATTCTAGGAGTCGAGGGGTGGAGTCACAAGCGCGGATCGGTCCACAGGCCGAAAGCGCCTCCGGGACGCCCGAACCGAAAAGCCCGCGTTTTCGGCGAATTCGCCATGGTTCGGCGGCGGTTTCAGGGCCGCGAGAATTCGGTCTATACTGGGAGTTCGGCTTTCGTACCAACAGCCCTCGGCGCTTTCCCGGCGGACTCGATGCCAGCTCAGTATTATCTTCCCTGCGCTTGCGGCCAGCGGCACTTGGTGAGCGCGGCCCAAGCGGGGCAAACGCTCACTTGCGTTTGCGGCGCGACGCTCGACGTGCCGACGCTGCGGGGCCTTGCGGCGCTCGAGGTCGTGCCGGAGCGGGCGTCGGCGCCGCGATCCTCCTGGGGCCCCCGTCAGGGGGTGATGTTGGTGGCTGCCCTGCTCGTCGTCGCAGCGCTGCTCACCGCCGCGTGGTTGCGCAACCAGTCGCAGCCGGGAGTCGCCCTCACCTCGAGCGAAGCGGCGACGATGGACAACCTGACGCCGGCCGAAAGCCTGCAGGCCTGGCAATTCCTTTCGCAGCGCGGACTGCACAGCGGCCTCGATGCGGCCGCGATGCAGCAGGCCCACTTCGCGGGGCTGTGGGTGAATGTGGCGCTCGCCCTGGCCGGCGTGGCGCTGGCGGTGCTGGTGCTGGCCGCCGCGGCGCCCCTGCTGTTCGGCAAGCCGGCGGCCAAACGCTCTCCCTCGCGCGCGTGATTCTTTGAGCGTCGCCTCGACGCTGGACCCGCTGCGGGCCGCGCGTTATCAGTAAGCCGTGAAGCACGCGGCGCTGCTCGCTGCATTCGTTTCGGCCAATACTACGGAGACGCTCTCGTGGGTTCCTCGCTGGTTTCGGCTCGCAGCTTCCCCCTGGCCCTCGCGCTGGCCCTGGAAGCCTTCGCCTCTTGGCCCGTTGCGCGCCTTCAGGCGACCGAGCCGACACCTGCAGTAGCATCCGATTTAGCTGCCGCGCTCGAGCGCGCCGGCGACAACCGCCCCCAGATCGAGCGCGTCCTGCAGGCTGTTCCCGCTGATCAGCGCCCCGGCATGGAGTTCTTGATCGCGAACATGCCGGAGCGCGATCTGCAGAGCCTCTCGGCCGAGTTCCTGCTCGAGAACGTCGACTACGCCTACCGGGCCTGGAACGAATCGCCTTGGAAGGCCCGCGTGCCGGAGCAGGTGTTCTTCAGCGATGTGCTCCCCTACGCCAACATCAACGAACGTCGCGATCGCTGGCGTAAGGATTTCTTCGAACGCTTCCGCCTGCTCGTAGCGGGCGTCGAATCGCCGGGGCTGGCGGCGGCGCGGCTGAACCAAAAGATCTTTGGCCTGCTCGACGTGAAGTACTCGACGAAGCGCCCCAAGGCCGATCAGAGCCCCTACGAATCGATCGAGGCCCATCTGGCCTCCTGCACGGGGCTCTCCGTGTTGCTGGTCGACGCTTGCCGCGCCGTCGGCGTGCCGGCGCGGCTGGTAGGCACGCCGCGCTGGACCGACAACTCCGGCAACCACACCTGGGTTGAAGTGTGGGACGACGGCTGGCACTTCACCGGCGCCGCCGAACCGGCGGGCGACAAGCTCGATGACGCCTGGTTCGTGCAGCGCGCCGCCCAGGCCCGCCCCGACGACCCGCGTCATGCCATCTACGCTGCGAGCTACCGCCGCACGGGGCTCAAGTTTCCGCTCCTCTGGGCCCGCAACGCCGACTACGTGCAGGCGGTCGACGTGACGGCCAGCTATCTGACTCGCGCGGAGAAACTTCCGCCTGGCTACGGCCGCGCGATGCTCCGCTTCCTCGACCAACCGCGCGGAGAGCGCCGGACCGCCCAGATCCAAGTCTGCCGCCCCGACGGCCAAGTGGTGTTCGAAGGGACGACCAAGGACGAGCGAGCCGACGCCAACGATCACCTGACCGTGGTGCTGCCGCTGGGACAAGAGTTCTCGGTCACTGCCCAGGTCGCCGGCAAAAACGAAACAGCCCAGGTGCGGTTCGAGCAAGACAATCAGCTCTTCACGCTGGCCTCCGCCGGCGCGCCGGAGGAGTCGACCAAGACAGGTCCCATCGCGGCGTTCGAGAGCTACCTCGCCCAACCCGTCGGCGAACGGCCGCCGCTCACGGAGCAGGAGTTCGCCAAGGCGCCCCTGTCGAAGGCCGACGCCGACGCTGCCCGCAAACTGCTGTGGGCGGACCACGCGACGCAGATTCGCGCGGCCCGCTCCCAAGAGTTGACCGACCGCAAGCTCAAGATCGGCGAACTCGAGATGCCGTTTACGCTGCAGACCTTCGGCGAGAAGCCGGCCGGGGGCCGCAGTCTCTTTATTTCGATGCATGGCGGCGGCAATGCCCCGCCGCAAGTCAACGACCGCCAGTGGAGCAACCAGCAGAAGCTCTACGAGCCAGCGGAAGGAATCTATGTGGCGCCGCGGGCGCCGACCAACACTTGGAACCTGTGGCACGAGCCGCACGTCGACGCCTTTTTCGACCGGCTGATCGAAGACCTGATCGTGCTGGAAGAGGTCGACCCCAACCGCGTGTATCTGATGGGTTACTCGGCCGGCGGCGACGGGGTTTTTCAGCTCGCTCCGCGGATGGCTGACCGCCTGGCGGCCGCCGCAATGATGGCCGGCCACCCCAACGAAACGCAGCCGCAGGGGCTGCGGAACATCGGCTTCGCCCTCTTCATGGGAGGCAAAGACGCGGCCTATCGCCGCAACGAGGTGGCCCGCGAGTGGGAAGCGAAGTTGGCGGAGCTCAAGGCCGCCGACCCCACCGGCTACGAGCACTTGGTGAAGATCTTTCCCGACAAGGGGCACTGGATGGATCACGAGGACGCCGCGGCGCTCCCGTGGCTGGCCAAGTTCACCCGCGATCCGCTGCCTAAGAAGATCGTGTGGCGGCAGGACGACGTGACGCACGGCCGCTTCTACTGGCTGGCTCTCGACGAAGACCAGCGCCGCGGCGGCAGCCAAATCGTGGCCACGGTCGACGGCCAGCGGATCGATCTGGCGGCCGAAGGGGTCGAACGTCTACGAGTGCGGCTGGCCGATGGGCTCGTGGATCTCGACCAACCCGTGAAGATCACCGCCGGCGAGCGGGTGCTCTACGAAGGCACGCCGCCGCGGACGATCGCCCTGCTCGCCCAGACACTCAATGAGCGCGGCGACCCCGCGGCCGTGTTTGCGGCCGAGGTGGAAGTATCGAGCCTGACGCCGCCCACGAAATCCCCGTGAGCCCACGGGTGCGCACGGGCGCAAAAGTAGGGTGGGGCGAACGAAGTGAGCCCCATCAATTCGCCGGTGAACTACACCTTCAACCCAAGCTTGGCCCAACCGGCGTCGTTCCGCGTGGGGCTAGCGCCCCACCCTACACGGCGGCCGTCTTGCCGGCGATCAGCTTGTCCAGCTCATCCCGCAGCTTCGGCAGGATCTCGTCGTACTTGAAGGCCCCCAGCTCCTGCGGGCCGCGCTTCAAGTTCACGTGGTGGGGGCCGCACCAGAGGCCGAGGTCGGCGTCGTCGGTTTCGCCGGGGCCGTTCACGCGGCAGCCCATCACGGCGATCGTGATCGCGTGCTGCTCGGCGTAGCGGGTCATCTCCTTCACTTGCTGCGCCAGATCGATGAACGCTTCGTTCTCCACCCGCGAGCAGCTTGGGCAACTGATGATGTTGAGTGTCTTGAGGCCAAAGTCGACGACCGTGCGGACGCGGCCCGCCTTGATGTCGGCCAGAATGTTGCGGCCGGCCTCGATCTCCTCGCTCTTGCGGGAGTTCGGCACCGTGAGCGAGACGCGGATCGTATCGCCGATGCCGCGGCCGATGAGTTGCTCGAAGGCGATCCGCGTCTTGATGACGCCGTCGGGGGGCATGCCGGCCTCGGTCACCCCCAGGTGCAGCGGCACGTCGGGCCGCTGCTCGGCGAAGCGGCGGTTCACCTCGATCACCTTCCGCGGGTCGCTGTCCTTGAGCGATACGCAGTAGCGGTTGAAGCCCAACGAGTCGAGCAGTTCGCAGTGCTCAAAGGCGCTGGCCAGCATGGGGCCCAGCGAGTCGGCCGGATCGAAGCGGTCTTTCTGGGCCGGGTCGACCGAGCCGCAGTTGACGCCGACCCGCATGGCGCAGTCGTGCTCGCCGGCCAGCTCGGCCAGGTACTTCACCTTGTCCTGCCAGGGGCGGCTGCGCTCGTGGTGATAGAGATGCCCCGGGTTGTAGCGGATTTTGTCGACGTGGGGGGCGATCGTGGCCGCCAGGCGGTAGTTCTCCTGGAGGTCGACCGACAGGTTGGCCTGGGTGCGGCGGCGTACTTCGATCAGCGCCTCGGCGTCTTTGGCGCTGTCGATGGCGATCCGCACCACGTCGGCCCCAGCGCGGGCCAGGTCGTCGACCTGGGCCACGGTGGCCTCGACGTCTTGGGTGTGCGTGGCGCACATGCTCTGCACTGCCACGGGATTTCCACCGCCAATGGTGACGCTGCCGATCTTCACCGGCCGGGTGGGGTTGCGCTCGATATCCACTCGCTGTTGCTCCTTTCCCTCATCATAGGGCGAGTGAGGCAGGGGGTCGATGCCGAGGCTGGCTGGCCGCCCCTTTCCCCCTAAATTCGGCCTGCTATTCAGCTTGCCGGCCGGCCCCATCCCGCCTTTCCAGTCGATCTTGGCTGGCCTGTCGGCCTCTGGTACAAGGTTGGCCGCCGCGGGCCAGGAAGGTCCGCGCCGAAGCGGCCGCGCATGCGCCCCTCGATCGCCGCCGGCCGCACCTTCACGACGAGTCTCGCCCCCGAGAAAGCAGTTCAGGGATGACCAACTTCCTGCGGGCCTTGCGGCTGGCGCTCCGCCACCGCTGGACTTTCGCCCTGGCCGTGATCAGCGCCGGCATCGTGGCCGTGCTCTGGGGCGCGAACATCGGCACGGTCTACCCCTTCGTCGAAGTGGTGTTCCAAGACCAGTCGCTCGTCGAATGGGCCGACCGCGGGATCGCCTCGTCGAACCAAACGATCGGGCAGCTCAACGACGAACTGACGCGGCTCCGCAAGTACGCCACGCTCGCTCCTGCCCAGGCCCGCGCGCTCATGGCGGCCGACCTAAAGGTCGTATCGGAGGCAGAGCAGAAGGCCTTTGCCGATAGGCGCGAAGGCCGCAACGAATTGCGCGCCCAGGTACGGCAGCTCACGGCCCTAACCAAAGCCAGCGACGAAGATCTGCCGGGTGATCTGAAATCGGCCGAACAACTCCGCATGTCGCGCCTCTTGGCCGAAGAGCGCGCTTTGCGCTTGCGGGTGTGGCTCAAGCCCTACCTCGTGCGCTATTCGCCCGCGAGCCCCTTCCACACGCTCGTCGTGGTCGTGATCGTGCTGATGGTCGGCACGGTGGTGAAGGACTGGTTCCTCGTCTTCAGTTCGATCCTGGTCGATCGGCTCACGAACCTGGTGACGTTCGACCTGCGCAAACAGTTCTACCGCCGCACGCTGCGGCTCGAGATGGCCGCCTTTGGCGAGCAGGGCGCAAGCGAGCTGATGAGCCGCTTCACCTACGATCTCGAGAGCATGTCGAGCGGCATGCAGGTGCTCTTCGGCAAGGCGACGCGCGAGCCGCTCAAGGCGCTCGTGTGTTTGCTCGGCGCCGGCTTCATCTGCTGGCGACTCTTGCTGCTCTCGTTGATCGTGGCGCCTGGGGCGGCCTTCGTCATGAGCCGGCTCTCGAAGTCGCTCAAGCGGGCCAACCGCAAGGCGATGGAGGAAATGTCGGAGCTCTACGGCATCTTGTCGGAAACCTTCTCAGGCATCAAGGTGGTGAAGGCCTTCACCATGGAGCGCTACGAGCGCCGCCGCTTCCACCTGAAGACCAAAGACTACTTCCGCAAGTCGATGCGGATCGCTCGTTACAACGCCCTCGTGCGCCCCGTCACCGAATTCATGGGCATCAGCATGATCTCGCTGGCGATCATCGCGGGGGCCTACCTGGTGCTCAATCAGGAAACGCACTTGCTGGGCATTCGCATGACCGACCGGCCGCTCAGCTTGAGCGCCTTGATGGTCTTCTTCGGGTTGCTGGCCGGTGTGAGCGATCCTGCCCGCAAGCTCTCCGAGGTCTACGGCGTGTTGCAGCGGGCGGCGGCCGCGGCCGACCGCGTGTTCCAAGCCCTCGACCGCGAGCCGGCGATCCAAGATCCGCCCCGGCCGCGCCCGATGCCGGCCCATCACCGCGAGATCGCGCTCGAAAAGGTTCATTTCGGGTACGTCCCCGGCCGTCCGATTCTGCAAGGGATCGACCTCAAGATCCCCTTCGGGCAAACGCTGGCCATCGTCGGCCCCAACGGCTGCGGGAAGACAACGCTCACCAGCCTGATTCCCCGCTTCTTCGAGCCGACGAGCGGGCGGGTGACGATCGACGGCGTCGACCTGCGGGACGTGAAGATCCGCGACCTACGGCGGCAGATCGGCCTGGTGACGCAGGAGACGCTGCTGTTTGACGACACGGTGTTCAACAACATTCGCTACGGCTCCCCCAGCGCCACGCGCGAGCAGGTGATCGAGGCCGCCAAGCAAGCCCATGCCCATCGCTTCATCGAGCAAGCGCTCGAGCACGGCTACGAAACCGAGGTCGGCCCGCTGGGCAACCGGCTCTCGGGCGGCCAGCGGCAGCGGATCGCGCTCGCGCGGGCGATCCTGCGCGACCCCAAGATCCTGATCCTCGACGAGGCGACGAGCCAAATCGACCTGGAAAGCGAGCAGCTCATCCACCGGGTGCTGGAGAAGTTCATCCAGAACCGCACAGCCATCATCATCACCCACCGCGTAGAAACGCTGGCGCTGGCCGACCGCGTGCTGGTGATGGACTCGGGCCGCGCACTCGACCTGGGCACCCACGACGAACTGATGCGCCGCTGCGAGTTCTACCGCCGGCTGTACCAGATTCAGTTTGCGACGGAGAAGGTCGCGTAAGTCGCCGGGCGATCAAACTCAATAGCCCCGAAGGGGCGACGAGATGTTAGCCGGGGGCGCGAGCCCCTGGGACGGCGCCCTGAAACCGTGGAAAGCCCTGGCAGGGCGACACAGGGTTCATTGCGGGCGCTCTGCCGCCCCTTCGGGGCTTCCTCCGCATACGCGAATGCATTCCCAGGGGCTTGCGCCCCTGATACCGTTTCCGTCGGCCGGCGTCGCCGAGCTTTAGGGCCTTTATTGGGCCCTCAGCAGAGCTCGGCGATGTTGGCCGCGGCCGATGTTTCCAACGTGCTGCATGATAGCATGACGGGCGTTGTTGACTCGTGTCTGCCCGAGCTCGCCTCGTCCGCCGTACGGTCTTGTCGCCCCGCCGCTGTGACGGACGTAGCCAGATCACCGGCGGCGGCCGCGGCGTCTGGGTCCACGTCTGAGAGAACCAAGCCTCGCGAAGGCCCTTGTATCAGGTGGACGCGTCCCAGGCGCGCGGCGGGAATGGCAGGCAGTCTTCTAACCGTGGGAGCGCCAGCCATGACCACTTCCCCCTCGCCGAACGCGTTCGCCTGGACTCATTTCGCCGGCTTCGATTGGGCCTGCGAGACCCATCAGGTCGTGGTGGTGGACCAGACCGGACGCATCGCCGTGGAGCTGCGCTTCGCCGACGACGCCCAAGGCTGGCAACAGTTCCGCGAGCGGCTGGCGACGCTGGGCGAAGTGGCCGTGGCCGTGGAGACCAGTCGCGGCGCCGTCGTCGAGCGGCTGCTCGAAGCAGGCTTGGCCGTGTATCCCGTGCAGCCCAAAGCCGCCGAACGCTACCGCGATCGCAAGGCCCCCAGCGGCGCCAAGAACGATTGGCTCGACGCCTGGAGTTTAGCCGACGCCTTGCGAACCGACGGCCACGCCTGGCGGCGCCTGGCGCCCGAAGATCCCTTGGTGCAAGAGCTGCGGCTGCTCTGCCGCGACGAGCGCAAGCTCATCGCCGCCCGCACCGCGCTGCTCAATCAACTGCAGCAGGCGCTGCGGGAATACTACCCCGCGGCGCTCGAGGCCTTCGACGATTGGACCTTGGCCGCTGCCTGGGAGTTCCTCCGCCGCTTTCCCACGCCCGAGGCCCTGCGGGCCGCCGGCCGCCGCAAGCTGGAGAAGTTCCTCCACACGCACGGCCTGGCCCGGCCCGAGCGCTATCAACAGCGGCTGGAGGTCTTCGCGCGGGCCACCGCCTTCTGCGGCCCGCCCGCGGTCACCCGCGCCAAAAGCCGGCTCGTCGTGGCGCTGGTCGAGCAACTTCAGGTGCTCGAGCGGCAACTGCAACAGTATCGGCAGCGGATCGAGGAGCTGTTCGCTCAGCATCCCGACCACGAGCTGTTCGGCTCGCTGCCAGGCGTCGGCCCCAAGCTCGGCCCGCGCTTGCTCAGCGAACTCGGCGACGATCGCGGCCGCTTCGACGGGCCCCAGGCCTTGCAGTGCTACGCCGGCACGGCCCCGCTCAGCTTCCAATCGGGCCAGATGCACCGCGTCCGCTTCCGCCGCGCCTGCAACAAGACTTTGCGGGCCAGCGTGCATCTCTGGGCCCACCTCAGCCGCCACTCCTCCCCCTGGGCCGAACGTTACTACCAGCACAAACGCCAGGCCGGCATGACCCATGCCTGCGCCTTGCGCTGCCTCGGCCAGCGCTGGCTGAGCATTCTCTGGGCGATGTGGCAGGACCACACTCTCTACGATGAGGAACGCCACCAGGCGAACCAACGCCAACACGGCTCCCCCGTCGCCAGCCCCAACCCAAACCCCGCCTAAACCACCTCAAACCTCGGGGAAACCCTGTCGATCCCATGTCAACAAAACGCCGCAAACGACCCTTGAAGACCCAGAGAACATCTGGCTAACCTCGGTGCGCCCTTCCAGGGCTCAAACCTCGACCTACACCAGCTCGGCGTTCCAGCCGCCATTGCCCCCAGCCGCGCCCCCAGATACTATCTCGCCTCACGGCGCGCTCCCGGAGCGCGCACCTTGCTAGCACCCCGGTAGAGAAGGCATGGAAGCCGGCGTCTACTGTCAAGAGATCTGGCGCAAGCGCTACTTCTGGTGGTCGCTCGTGCAGATCGACCTCCGCACCCGCTATCGCCGCTCGGTGTTGGGCATCGGCTGGTCGCTCTTGCATCCGATCGCGATGACCGCGGTCCTCTGCCTGGTCTTCTCTACGATCTTCAACGTCAGCCTGCGCGACTACGCCCCCTATGTCCTTTCCGGGATGGCGGTGTGGGGGTTCTTGAGTTCGGCCGCCCTCGACGGTTGCCGCAGCTACTTGCAGGCCGAAGCCTACATCCGCCAGCAGCCCGCGCCGCTCGCCATTTACCCGCTCCGCACCGCGCTCTCGGCGGCGATCCACCTGCTGCTCGCCCTAGGGGTGCTCGTGGTCTTCGCTTGGGTGCTCAACGGCCCGGTCAACGTGCCTTGGCTGCCGGCGGCAGTGCCGGGCGTGGGGCTCTTGTTCGTGTGCGGTTGGGCGGTGGCGATTCTTGCCGGCACGCTCAACGTGATGTTTCAAGACACGCAGCACCTGGTGCAGGTTGCCTTGCAGATGCTGTTCTACGCCTCGCCGGTGTTCACCGAAGACCGCGTCTTCTACGAGCGCGGCCTCGGCTGGCTGGTCGATTACAACCCGGTGGCGGCGTTCCTGCGGATCATTCGCGACCCGATCCTGGAATGCCGGTGGCCGTCTTCCTGGCACCTGAGCATGGCGCTGGCCTCGACCATGCTGGCCGTCGCGCTCGCCGTGTGGGCCCTCGCCCGCACGCAGAAGCGGCTGATCTTCTACCTGTAGGGAATGAACCCTCTCCCGGTGGGAGAGGGCAGGGTGAGGGACGCCCAACTCCAGAGCCACCTTTAGCCAACTTCTTCCGCCGCTCCGCGATGCCCCACATCCAGCTCGACAACGCCGCTCTAACCTTTCATATCCGTAAGCAAGGGAAGATCGGCTTCAAGGAGTACATGGTCCGCGGCCTCTTTCGCAGGAAGACCGACGCCTGGCTTACGGTCGAGGCGCTCCGCGGCGTGAACCTTTCGATTCGCCAGGGGGAACGCGTCGGCATCGTCGGCGGCAACGGCGCCGGCAAGAGCACGCTGCTCAAGCTGCTGGCCGGCGTCTACGAACCCACCAGTGGCCGCCGGCTCGTCGACGGCAAGATCAGCTCGCTGTTCGACATCACGCTCGGCTTCGAGCACGACGCCAGCGGCTGGGAGAACATGGCCTACCGGGGCTACCTGCAGGGCGAAACCCCGCGCACGATCCGCGGTAAGTTGCAGGAGATCGCCGACTTCTGCGAGCTGGGCGACTTCCTGCACATGCCGGTGAGGTACTACTCGGCCGGCATGGTCGTGCGGCTCGGCTTCGCGATCGCCACGGCGGTGCAGCCGCAGATTCTGATCATCGACGAAGTGCTCGGCGCCGGCGACCGCTCGTTCCAAGAACGCGCGCGGGCGAGGATCAACCAGATCATCGGCCAGGCGGCGCTCGTCGTGCTCGTGAGCCACGATTTGCTGGCCCTGGGACAACTCTGCGACCGTGTAATCTGGATGGAGCAAGGTCGCATTCGGCAAGACGGCCCCGCGGCCGAGGTGATTGCCGCATATCAGAAGGCGGCCCGGCCGCCGCAACGATCGCTAGCTGCCTAACGATCTTGCCCGTTTAAGGGATTACCCTCAAGGGCTGCTTGACACTCCTGCCGCGGAGGGGGCACAATCCGCGGCCATGACCGTTGCGTCAGGATCGACGCCGGCATTTCTTCTTGGAGCTTGCAGCCATGAATCGCCCTCGCGCGTCGGCCCTGGCCGTCGTGTTCGCCTTGTTCGTGTCCGGCCTGGTTCAAGCAGCCGACCAGATTCACACCTTCACCGGCATTCATCTCGGGGGGGACTTCAACGACCCCACGCAGTGGACGCCTAGCACCTTGCCAGACAGCGACGACACGGCCCTGATCATCGGCGATCTCGTGGACGTGACGAAGACGCAGTCGGTGGGCAAGCTGATCATCTCCTCGATCGGCGGCTTTGGCGGACAACTGCATGGCAACGGCCATAAGATCAACGTCAATGGCCTGATCGACCTCGACGGCACGGGCGCCAAGGCCGCCACGCCCGTCGAGCTGAACATCAGCGATGGCCCCGGGCTCGATTTCGAAACGGTCGACATGAAGGTCGAGGACGGCGCGCGCCTGTTCTTCAACAACGGCGGCCTGCGCGTGAACAACGATTTGCTGGTCGACGAGCAGAGCATCGTTACGGGGCGCGGCTTCTTGGGCGTGATGGGGGATTTCAACCTGCAGGGAACGATTCGCCCGACTGCGGGAACGCTGACTCTCTCGAACGAGACGACAGGCAAGCTGCATCTCGACAATGCGCCGAGCACCTCTTTGCTCGACGTGACCGATGGGCAATCGGTGCTTTTGGTCGACGGACCGCTCGCCGACCCCTACAACGGCCGCATCGACGTGGGGGACAAGAATCGCATCAGCTTCGAGCAGGGCTGGACGCTGGGGGCGGCCGGCTTCTTCATCCCGGCTGGCCGGCTCAACCTGCATGGCGGCCCGTCGGCCGCCGAGGCGGCGGTGCTCGACGGAACCGACAGCCAAATCCGCGGCAACATCGACGTGACGGGCCGAGGTCAAGTGATCTCCCCGATCACCTTCTTCAATACGGCGAACGTGACGATCGCCCCTGACGCCGCGCTCGACCTCAATGGCAGCACCGTCTACGAAGGGGGCAAGTTCACCGGCGGCCGCATCAACCAGAATGGAAACGACGTGCTCGTGTTCTCGAGCACTACGATCGAAGTCGATCACTTCAACATGGACGGGAACCAGAACACGAATAACTGGTACATCAATCCCGACCAGACGCTCACCCTGAACGTCGGCGATCTCGTCGACGCCGGCAACGAGTTCAATGGGCAGATCACGTTCCCGTCGTTCAGCAAGCTCGTGGTCAACACCGCTCAGCCCTGGGACTTTGGCGGCAAGGCGATCGTGAACGGGCAGGACAACGTCATCTTCTCGATGCTCGACGGCCAAGACGTGACCGTCTCCGGGTTGATCCAGGTCGACGGCGCCACCGAGATCGATGCCCGCATTCACTTGACGGGGGACATCACCACGAAGGACGCCGACGCCGCGATGCGGCTCGGCGGAGGCAAGGAGCACACGATCTCTGGCGGCGAGATTAGCGGTCCGGGGCAGATCATGACGACCGCCAACTCCTCGCTCTCCGGGCACGGACTCATCTCGGCGCAGGTCACCTTCTTCGGCGATCTCATGGCCGAAGGGGGGCAGCTCAACGTCTCGGGCACGCTGGTGGACGCGCATTTCGTGGGCGCTCGTACGACCGGCGTGCTCAATGTGACCAAAACCTGGAACACGAGCATCGCCACCCAACTGCGGCTCGAAGGGGGCGAGGTCAAGGGAGCGGCCATCATTAATGACGGCACGACCTTTGGGCACGGCAAGATTTCGGCCCACTTCGTGAACAACGCCAACCTCACGGCCGACGGCGGCACACTCGTGCTAGATGAACCGGGCGATTTCCCCGACCTCGACGGCTCGGGCGCCGAAGATGGGGTGCTCAACGCCCTGACCGGCGACCTCTACATCAAGGGAGACCCGGCTGGCGTGGGAGGGTTCGACTTCGGCGGAGAACTCAACATCGGCGCCGGCCACAAGTTCCAGATGGACGTCGAAGGGCTGGCCATGTCGGGCAAGATGACCATGATCGGTGGAACCTATCAGGCGCCGATGCTGCGCATGCCGTCGTCGGGCGTGTTGTCGGTCACGAGCAACGCCACGCTCAAGACGGCGTCGGCTTTCGACGCCGGCAGCAAGAGCAACCTCGACGCCGACCTGTTGATCGACGGCAGCGCGGTCGTGGCAAACGGCGCGACCTTCAGCGGCGCCGGCTCACTCGTCGTCGGACCTGGCTCCACGCTGTCGGGCGCCGCCACGATTGGCGTCGACGTCGTCAACCAAGGCGCGGTCCTGCCGGGGCTGTCGCCCGGCGTGATGCACGTGCAAGACTACACGCAAACCGCGTCTGGCAAGCTGCAGATCGAGATCGGCGGGAAAACGGCCGGAACGCTGCACGATCAACTGCAAACCGCGGCCGCCCATTTGGACGGAGCTCTCCAGGTGCAATTGGTCAACGGCTTCGCGCCCGCTTATGGCGACAGCTTCAAGGTGCTCACGTTCACGAGCCACACCGGCGCATTCGACACGGTGCCTGGCGGTCTGACAGCGGGCGGAAAGGCGCTCGTGCCGATCTACGGGTCGAACGACGTCACCTTGTTCACCGCGGTGCCGGGGGACACCGACCTCGACGGCGATGTCGACCTGGCCGACTTTGGCGCCCTCAAGGCGGGCTTCGGCAATGCCCCAGCCACCTGGGCCAATGGCGACACCGATCAAGACGGCGACGTCGACCTGAGCGACTTCGGGGTGCTCAAAGCCAACTTTGGCACGAACGTGAGCCAGGCTGCAGCCGTGCCGGAGCCGGCCACCTTCCTGCTGCTGGCCTGCGGCGGGCTGATGCTGTGGCTGGGTTCGCGGCGGCGCGTCGCGGCACAGCAAGTAAGGTGATCGGCTCGGCGGGCTCTTGCCGGCCGCTCGCCGCACTGGTACGCCGCTTACACTTGGAAGACGCCGAGCTTGTACGGCTCGTCGGCCGCTTGCCGGGTGACGAGTTCGAGCGCGAGCCCGATCGTGTCGCGGGTGTGCATGGGCTCGAGAATGCCATCGACCCAGCCGCGCGCTGCGCCGTAGCGGATGTCGGTCTGCTGCTCGTAGTCGGACCGCACGCGGCTGCGCAGCTCTTCGAGTTCCGCGGCGCCGGCTTGATGGCCCTGCCGGGCCAGGCTGGCCGCTGTGATCTCGAGCAGCGTGCCGGTCGCCTGTTCGGCCCCCATGACCGCGTAGCGCGCATTGGGCCAGGCGAAAATCAGCCGCGGATCGAACGCCTTGCCGCAGAGGGCGTAGTTGCCGGCGCCAAAGGAGCCGCCGGTGATCACGGTCAGCTTGGGCACGCGGCTGTTGCTCATCGCGCTCACGAGCTTGGCGCCGGCGCGAATGATGCCCGCTTGCTCGCTGTCGCGCCCGACCATGAAGCCGTTTACGTCCTGCAGGAACACGAGCGGCAGCCAGTCCTGATTGCAGTTCATAATGAACCGCGCGGCCTTCTCGGCGCTGTCGACGTAGATCACGCCGCCGAACTGCAGCGGCCCCTCAGCGGGCCGCACGCGCTTCCGCTGGTTAGCTACGATGCCGACCGCGAAACCGCCCCAGCGGGCCGTGCCACAAACGAGCGACTGGCCGTATTCAGGCCGATACTCGGTAAAGCTCCCCTCGTCGACCAGACACGCGAGCAAATCGCGGACGTCATATTCGCCGCGGCCGTGCGGCGTCACGAGGTGGGCGATGTCGTCGGCCGCGCGAGCGGGCGGCCGCGCGGCCACTCTCGAGAACGGCGCCGGCGGCGAATCGCCATCGGGCGCTGCGAGCGCCGCCAACTGCCGCAGCCGCTCGAGGCAGGCCTCGTCGTTCGGCTCACGGTAGTCGATCGTCCCGCTGATGCGGGCGTGCATCGCCGCGCCCCCCAGCTCTTCGCTCGTCACCTGCTGCCCGATCGCGCTTTTCACGAGCGCCGGGCCAGCCAGGTAGAGCCCCGAGCCTTCGGTCATCAGCAGCTTGTCGCACAGCACCGGCAAGTAGCCGCCGCCGGCCACGCAGTTGCCCATGATGGCGGCGATCTGGGGAATGCCGGCGGCCGAGATCACTGCGTTGTTACGGAAGATGCGGCCGAAGTCGTCTTCGTCGGGAAACACGTCTTCCTGCAGCGGCAGAAACACGCCGGCCGAATCGACCAGGTACACCAGCGGCAGCCGGTTCTGCATCGCGATCCGCTGTGCCCTCAGCACTTTTTTGGCGGTGGCGGGAAAGAAGGCGCCGGCCTTCACGGTGGCGTCGTTGGCGATGACCATCTGCCGGCGACCCGCGATGCGCCCGACCTGGCAGACCACGCCGGCCCCCGGCGCGCCGCCCCAGGCGTCGTACATGGCGTGCCCCGCCCAAAGGCCGATTTCGAGCTTGGGGGCGCCTAGATCGAAGAGCCGGGCCAACCGTTCGCGCGCCGTCAGCCGCCCCTTGGCGTGCTGCCGCTCGATCGCCTTGGCGCCCCCTCCCAGGGCGAGCTCGCGCTCTTGCTCGCGGAGTGCGGCCAGCAGGGAATCCCAATCACTCGACATGCGGCACGATCTCGCAGGCCAAAGTAGCCCGCACTCTCCGAGTGCGGAGTGCAAAACCACGCGTGAAATTCCAACTAGCGCGACCGGCCATTTCGCCGTGGCTCCGGGCATTCCGCTCTCGGAGAGAGCGGGCTACGTCGGAGCAGGTCGGCTACAACCCGGCGTTCAACCCCTGCAAATCCGCCGGCACGAAGCGGCCGTCCTTACGCAGCAGTTCGCCGTCGAACCAGATCTCGCCGCCGCCGAACTCCGGGGTTTGGATCAGCACCAGGTCCCAGTGAACGCGGCTGCGGTTGCCGTTGTCGCACTCGTCGTAGGCCTGGCCCGGCGTGAGGTGGATCGAGCCGCCGATCTTTTCGTCGAACAGCGTGTCGAGCATCGGCCGCCGCACCAGGTTGTTGCAGCCGATCGACCATTCGCCGATGTAGCGGGCGCCTTCGTCCGAATCGAGAATCTTGTTGAGCCGCTCGGTCTGCCGGCCGCACTCGGCGCGCACGATCTGCCCCTGGCGGAATTCGAACTCGACGCCATCGAACACCGCGCCCTGATAGCGCGAGGCGGCGTTGTAGCGGATCACGCCGCTCACGCTGTCGCGCACGGGCGCGGTGAAGACCTCGCCGTCGGGAATGTTCCGCTGGCCGAAGCAGGGGCGCACCGGAATGTCGCGGATCGAGAAGCTCAGGTCGGTGCCAGGACCGACGATCCGCACCTTGTCGGCCGCGAGCATGCGGGCGACGAGCGGCTCCTGGTCGCGAGCCATCTGGGCGTAGTCGGCCGTGCAGACATCGAAGTAGAAGTTCTCGAAGGCCTCGCTGCTCATGTCGGCCGCTTGAGCCATCGAGTCGGTGGGGTAGCGAAGCACCACCCAGCGCGTCTTGGGCACGCGCACCTGCGAGTGAACCGGGTGCCACCAGAGCTTCTGGTAGAGATCGAGCTTCTCCGCCGGGACGTCGGCGAATTGGCTGCTGTTGGCGGCGCCGCGAATCCCGATGTAGGCCTGCACTTGCTCCATGCGGCTGCGCTCGAGCTGTCCGGCCAAGCCCAGGTTCGCTTCGGAACCATGCTTGTAGAGCGACCGCAGCACGGCGTTGTTCTTCCAGGTGACGAGCGGCTCGGCGCCGCGCTCGGCGGCCAGCTCGATCAGCCGGCAGACGAGCGCCGAATCGGGTAGGTCGAAGGCCTCGATGAGGACCTTGTCGCCGCGCTCGATCCGGCAACTATGGTCGAGCAGCACTTCGGCCAAACGGGTGAGGCGGGGGTCGTTCATGAGGGAACTCGGGTGCAGACGTACTTCATGCGGCGCGCCGCGATTATAGACCTGACGACCTACGCTGACGAGCGACCGCATTTGCGGCGTGCGGATTACATGGCATGTTGCGAGAATCGTTCCACGCGGGCTTTTGCCATCTCGATGACCGCCCTCCAAGTCGCCTGATCGAACGCATGGCTTGGCAGCCACTGGAACGTATTCTCATTGGGGTAGAGCAACAGGCCCTCAGGCGTCCGCACGATCTCGTGGAAGGCGCTCCAAAGCATCTTTCCTGAGCTGGACGGCTCAGAGAACGAAAGTCCTTCAGGGGACAGCTCGCAGCGCACCATTTGGTCCCTGGCCGACATTTGCCCAAACATGCGATCGGCCAGCGAGCGCATTCGCAGCGGGCGAATCAGGAACCAGTAGCCGAAATACGTGAGGCTGAAAGCGACGCCAGCGATCGGCAGCACTCGATCATCCGGACCGCTCCGCCACAGAGCAACGGCCGAGAACAATCCAAACCCGGCGTAGACCAGGTTGAGGATGAGCCGAGCCCGTCGTCGACGCACGCGCTGGTGCCAGGCAATCGCCGTGCGAAACTCGGCCGCTGTGAAGCGAAACTGGCCGACGAGAGCAGCGTCCATCCGTTTGCCCGCCCGTCACCGCCGCCGCGAAGGCCCTAGTTCCACCACCAGCCGTCGACCTTGCTCTTGAAGGCCTTGGCCCGCACCGCGTCGATCGCTGGGTCGACTTCTTGCCGGCCCGCCACGCCGAACGAATCGAGTTCGACGCCCCCCGACACGCTGATGATCCAGGTGCGGCGTTTCTTCACGGCGCTGGCCATCGAATGCACGGTCTTCGGCGCTTCGTAGCGAGCGACCGCCAGTTCGCCCTGGTTGAGCAACAGCGGCATGCTGTAGCCGGCCTTCTCGCTCAGGTTCTCGCGCGTGATCAAGGCCGCCACGATCGCCAGGTCCATGCAGTTGCGCAGCTCGCCGAAGATCGTGTCGCGGGCGGCCAGTTCCTCGAAATTCTCGGTCATCAGGTCAGCCCACTTCTGGGCTTGCGAGTTGGCCTTGCCGCTAGACTGCTGCCGCACCCCGTCGACGAACACGTCCTCTTCGGTCATCGCCTTGACCCCCTTGCCGCGCAGTTCCCAGGCCAAGCCTTCGGGGTCCTTGAGCAGGGGCTCGTAATTGGTCGTCATCCACCAGCGGGGAGTTTGGCTGGCGGCCGCGGGGCTGGCCATATCCAGGTAGCTTGGCAGGCCCTTCACCGGCGATGCATCGAACTTCATCGCGATCCGCTTCATGCGATAGTCGGCCGACACCAGCACCTGGGCGAACCGCGAGGTGTCGGGCACGCCGGTGACCAGGATCTTCTGCGGGCCGAGCTGCTGCTCCATGAGCGTCAACGTTTGCGTCGGGTTGCCGATCGTGGAGAGCCGCAAGGCCTCGAGGCGACGGCGGCCTTCTTCCGTCGGCTCGATCGAGCAACTGATTACCTCGCCGCTGGTGGGCGACGCCGTCCGCAGGGCGACGAGCAGATCTTCGAGCTGCAGCACGGGGCGGCCGCTCGTGGCGCCCACGACTTCGCCGGCGTCGTTGACCTTCCAGCCTTCGCCGGGACCGGCGAGAACCAGATCGCCCTGTTCAGGATAGACGAACACGTAGCGCACGCGCTGGAGGCCGCCGAGATAGCGAATTTCGTCGGGCAGGGGGCCGCGGCCATCTTTCAAGTGTTGGGCGATCGCCGCTTCGAGCTTCCGCAGCGAGACCTTACGCAGTTCGGTTGGCGCGTTGAGGTCGGCTGGCACGGCCTGCAGCGCGAGCAGGCGCTGCTGCCGCAGATCGTTGCGAAGATCGACCTCCACGTTCTGCAACACCCCACCCGGCTCGATGAGCATGCCGCCCACTTGCCGCGTCTGCACGAACGGCACCAAGAGGCCGCCGTTCACGTTGTTGAGGTTGTTGTTATTGTTGTTGTTATTGTTGTTCGCGTTGTTATTGGCGTTATTGTTGGCGTTGTTGTTGCACTGGCCGCGGGCGCGCGGCGAGCCAATGCCAAGCAACATCAAGGGCAACAGTGCGAGCGCCAACTGCTTTGCCCAGCGGCCGCGCGGCAGAAAGCAAACAGCCATCGTCAACATCGACAGTACCCTTGGTTGGCGAGCCCTGCGCACCTACGGCGCGGACCCGATCACTCGATTGCCCTAGTTTCGATGGGCGACGCCCCACAGTCTGACCGGCCGAGCCTCGAAGTAGCCGGTCCTGCGGTTCAGTCCGAATAGGCCGAACGCCTACACGCCCCAGATTAACAGCCGCTGCGGTTTCTGACAAGAATTTCCGTCGGCCAAGTTCTGGGCCCGGACGAACTTGGAGCGATTCTCGCCTTGCTCGCCACCCCCCCGCTCGCGACGGCCTATCCTGCCGCCGGCCCTTGCCGAATGCCCAAGCCCGTAGATAACTTAAAGAGGGATCGGCAATTTCGTCGGCGCGGCGAGGGGGTCCCCGCTACCCGACCCTTCTCCTGGTCGCCCGACGGTCTGAGGCGGCTCGTCCGGAATGCTGGCATATTTGGTCATTCGTGAGGGCTCGAACTGGACCGACGTGTTCCGGCTCATTCCGGGACAGTCGGTGACGATCGGCCGCGCCCCGACCAACCAGATCGTCATCAAGGACGAGCGTTGCAGCCGCTGCCACGCCGAGATCTTTTTCTCTCAGCAGCGTTGGACCTTACGCGATCTGGAGAGCCGCAACGGCACCACGATCGACGGCGAACTGCTCCGCGGCGACCACCTGCTCAAGCCGGGGGACGTAATCCGGATCGGCCACTCCCAGTTGGCCTTCGTCCACGACTTGTCGAAGGCCTTTACCGACGTCCCCCGCCCCGCCGAAGGAGACGCCGGCAGCGGCTCGCTGTCGGGCGATCGGCTGAGCGTCGTTGAGCCTTCCGAGCCCACCATCACCCACCGCCGGGGACAGACCCGGTTTCTCAAGCCGCGCCACGACGACGACCACGGCACCCCCAAGGTGGGCAAGGCCGCCGCGCAGCTTTGTCGGCTGGCCTTCGAACTGGCCCAAAGTCCCGACGAGTTGAGCATGGCTCGGCAGGCGCTCGACGGTCTGTTCGACGCCACGCAGATCGACGCCGGGGCAGTTTTGCTCGTGCGCCGCGAGGCCGCCGAGCAGTTCACCGCGGCCGACCTCGAGATCATCGCTTCGCGGAGCGACACCGACGCCGCGTATCACAAGGCGTCGAACTTTCTGGCGGCGGCCGTGCTCAAGGAAGGCGAAGCCGTTCTCGCGCGCAACGTGATGGACGACAGCAACCTCGGCAGCCGCGACAGCAAGGGGGAGATCTTGGCCACCAGCGTCCTCTGCGCACCGATTCGCCAGAGCGGCAAGATCCTGGGGCTGATCCATCTCTACTCGACCAAGGCCGAGCGGATCCCCGATCCCGATGACCTCGAGTTCACCCTGGCCGTGGCCGATACCTTGGCCGTCGCCCTGCAGAATCTGGGCAGCCGCCAACAATTGGCCGAGAATCTCAGCCAGATTCGCGACGAAAACACGCAGTTGCGCGAGCGGCTGGGCGCGCAGAGCGACATTGTCGGCCGCAGCCCGCTCATGATTCAGGTTCGCCAGGCGATTGCCCGCGCAGCGCCGAACCGGGCCACCGTCTTGATTCGCGGCGAGAGCGGCGTGGGCAAGGAGCTCGTCGCGCGGGCCGTGCATTTCGCCAGCCCACGGCGCAAGAAAACTTTCGTGTGTCTCAATTGCGCGGCTTTGTCCGAAAGCCTCCTGGAAAGCGAACTCTTCGGCCACGAGCGCGGATCGTTCACCGGCGCCACGGAACGGAAGATTGGCAAGTTCGAGGCCGCCGACCATGGCACGCTCATGCTCGACGAAATCGGCGAGATGAGCCCGTCCATTCAGGCCAAGTTCCTGCGCGTGCTCGAAGGGCATCCTTTTGAACGCGTCGGCGGCAGCGAGCCTATCAAGGCCGACGTGCGCGTGATCGCCGCCACGAACCGTGACCTGGAAAAAGACGTAGCCGAGGGGCGTTTCCGCCGCGACCTCTTCTTCCGCTTGCACGTGCTTGAAATCATCGTGCCCCCCTTGCGCAAGCGGCCCGAGGACATTCCTGATCTGGCGAACCACTTCCTCCAGAAGTTCAACGCCGAAACGGGCCGCCGCATCAAGGGCTTCACGCCGCGGGCGATGGAGCAGATTCGTTCGTATCGCTGGCCCGGCAACGTCCGCGAACTGAAGAACGTGGTGGAGCGGGCCGTGGTGCTCACGCGCGGCGAGTTCATCGATCTCGAGGACCTGACCCTCTCGCGCCTCGCCACCGCTGGCGACACCGGCGAAGTCGCCGTCGTGCCGCGGCAGTATCAGCCCATGTCGCTCGACGACGTCGAGCGGCGGCATATTCTGGCCACGCTCGCCGCCACCGGCTGGAACAAAAGCCAGGCCGCGGCGATCCTAGGCATCGAGCGCTCCACGCTCGACCGCAAGATCCGCCGCTACGAGCTGCTGCCGGAGCCCCAGCGGCGCGAGATCTGAGCCGCGGCCAAGGGAGACGTTCAGCGTGACAGGTCGCACGGCTGCCGCAGCACACGCTCCCCGTGTGGGCATCTTGCTCGTGGGCCACGGCACGCGTGAACCCGCCGGCGTGGCCCAGTTTCTCGAGCTCGCCCGGCGGTTTGCCGGCGCCCTGCCCGGCTCTGCGGTCGAGCACTGCTTTCTCGAATTGGCCGAGCCGACGATCGCCTTAGGGCTCGAGCGATTACTGTCCCGCGGGATCGATGAGCTCGTGGTGGCCCCACTGCTGCTCTTTAGCGCCGGACACGCCAAGGAAGATATTCCGGCGGCGGTCAGCGTAGCCCTGAGCGCGCTGGGGCGAGCCGATCTGACGCGGCGCCAGACTCCGCCGCTCGAATGCCACCCAGAGTTGCTGGCGCTCTCGCGCGAACGGTTCCTCGATGTGGCGGGGCACGGCGCTGAGGCGTCGACGACGCTCGTTATGATTGGCCGCGGCAGCCGCGACGCCGAGGCGACCCAACAGATGCACCGCTATGCTGCCCTGCACGCAGCTCAGCTCGATCTGCCGCCGCCGGTGGTTGGCTTCTTGGCGGTGGCTAGGCCTAACCTGGGCCAAGCGCTGGAACTGACTGCCACCCGGGCCAGTGAGCGCGTGGTCGTGCAGCCGCACTTGCTGTTCGAAGGTTTGCTCGCGGCCGAGGTCCGCGCCGCTGTTGCCGATGCGCAACGTCGCTGGCCGCAAATCGACTGGCGCTGCACCGCGCCGCTGGGCCCCCAACTGGGCGTCGTGCGGGCTCTATGCTCCATGGCGGGGCTCGACGAAGTGACGTCGGCTGGCCAATTTGCGTCACTTGCGACCACCCCGCTGCCCGACAATCCGTAAGCAGGGGCTTGGCAAGCTGTGAGCGAACGTGCGCTGCGCGGGCCACGTACAGATTGCTTGAGGCCCAGCGGCCCGCTGGCAAGCGGGGTAAACCGACCTTGCCGCCTAGGACGACCGGGTATACCATCTGGTAACTCGTTAACCCTTGCCTACTTAGGCCATTTTCCCGCCCAGGCCCAGTTCTCTGCACGAATAAGGGATTGAGATGAAGCGGTTTTCCAGCCTGCGCCGCGGCGCTGTTTCGAGTTTCCATTCTGGAGTTGGCCTGCGGGCGTGCGCGGCCGCGTTGCTGCTGGTGGCTTTGTGCGGCCGCGGCCTGATGGCCGAGTTGCAGCCCCCGAGCGGCAACGACCAGCGAATCACCAAGTCGGTGAACGCCCTGCTCAACAGCCAGCACCTCTCCAAGCACAAGCTGGACGACGAAATCTCGGATCGCACGCTGACGACGTTTCTCAAGTCGCTCGATCCCATGAAGCTCTACTTCGAGCAACCCGACGTCGACGCCTTCAATCGCCGTCGGCTGGAAATCGACGACATGGTGAAAAGCGGCGACCTCAGCTTCGCCCACCAGGTGTTCAATGTGTTCCTCAAACGTGTCGACGAGCGGGTGGCGATGGTCGACGAGTTGCTGAAGACGCACCACGACTTCACCGTGGATGAGGAAATGGTGACCGACCCCGACGTGGCCAAGTACGCCCACAATTCGAGCGAAGCTCGCGAAAAGTGGCGGAAGCGGATCAAGTACGACCTGCTGATGCAGAAGTCCGACGCGACGAAGGAAAAGCCCTTCAACGAGACGGAGGCCAAGGACCGACTCGCGCGGCGCTACCATAGCTTCGCCAAGCGGATGCACCAGACCGACAACGATGAACTGCTCGAGATGTTCCTCACCTCGGTCACCACGTCGTACGATCCGCACACCACGTACATGTCGCCGGGCACGCTCAAGAACTTCGACATCATGATGAGCCTGGAGCTCGAAGGCATCGGCGCCGAGCTCAAACCCGACGACGGCTACACCGTGGTCAACAAGGTGATCAAGGGGGGCGCGGCCGACAAGGATGGCCGGATCCACCCCGAAGACAAGATCGTGGGCGTGGGGCAGGGCGAGTCGGGCGAGATGGTCGACGTCGTCGACATGAAGCTCAGCGACGTCGTGAACTTGATCCGCGGCAAGCAGGGCACCACGGTCCGCGTG
Source organism: Pirellulales bacterium (assembly GCA_046349955.1). GTDB lineage: Bacteria > Planctomycetota > Planctomycetia > Pirellulales > JBGAPH01 > JBGAPH01. The sequence continues at coordinate 32,480 of JAXMBI010000025.1, forward strand.
GAAGTGATTCCCGTGGGCACGAACGAGCGCAAGGTCTACACGATCGCCCGCGCCCGCATCGAACTCAAGGACAAGGAAGCCCAGAGCAAGGTCTTCGAGGTGGGCAAGAAGCCGAACGGCCAGCCCTACAAAATCGGCGTCATCGATCTGCCGAGCTTCTACATGGACATGGAAGGCGCCCGCCGGGGCCTGCCTGAGTTCAAGAGCACGACGCGCGACGTGCGCAAGATCCTCGACCGCTTCCGGGCCGAAGGCGTGGATGCGGTGATGCTCGACCTGCGGAAGAACGGCGGCGGCTCGCTGACCGAGGCCATCAACCTGACCGGTCTGTTCATCGACCGCGGCCCTGTGGTGCAGGTGAAAGACGCCAACGGCAAGGTCGAGCCCTATGACGACGAAGACCGCGGCATGGCTTGGGACGGCCCGCTCGTGGTGCTGATCAGCAAGTTCAGCGCAAGCGCCAGCGAAATTTTGGCGGGCGCCATTCAAGACTACGGCCGCGGCCTCGTGGTCGGCGACCACTCGACCCACGGCAAAGGCACGGTGCAGAGCCTGCTCGACCTGGGCGAAAAGCTCTTCTTCCGGGGGCTCATCAACCCGCCGCAGATGGGCGCGCTCAAGGTGACGATGCAGCAGTTCTACCGTCCTAACGGCGAAAGCACGCAGAAGCGCGGCGTCGTGGCCGATCTCGAACTCCCCTCGCTCACCACGCATCTGCCGGTCGGCGAATCCGACTTGGACCAGGCCATGGAGTGGAATCAGGTGCCGCGGGCCTCGTATGAGAAGCTGAATTTGTTCGACGCCAACATGCTCGAACAGTTGCGCAAGCAGTCGGCCGTCCGTGTGGCCAACTCGACCGATTTCAAGAAGGTGAGCGACGACATCGCCCGCTACAACAAGCAAAAGGAACAGAAGTCGGTCTCGCTGAACGAGGCCAAGTTCCTGGCGGAGCGGGCAGAGCTCAACGCCGACAAGGAGGAGGAGAACCGGATCGAAAAGCTCGATGACTCGAGCGAATCGATCGAGCGCGATTACTACCTCAACGAGGCGCTCGACATCACGCTCGACATGATGCAGGCCCTCGCGAACCGGCACGTGGCCCGCGCCAACTAGACGGCGGTTCCACTTCCACCAACTGCTCGAGCCCGCCGGAGAACGAAAGCGCCGGCGGGCTTTTTGCTGCGCGGGCCTTATGCGCGGACGCTACTTCAGCGCTGCGCGGGCACGCAGTTCCAGGGCTCGTCGCTCTCCCTGCTTGGCCGGCAGCCGCACTGCGTGCCGCACGATCCAGAGCCGCGCCTTGGCCTGCGCCGCCGGTAGCTTGCGGGCCTGTTCCACCCAAGCTTCGCAGAGCGCAAACACGGCGTCGGGATGGTCCTTGAGCAGATCGCCCAGGTGGTTGGCCACCGAGCGTTGCACGTAGGGCTCGGAATCGTCCTTGAGCCGTTCGAGCAGCGGCAGCGTGTAGCCGGGGTCTTCCTGGAACGCCCGCAGTCGCATGGCCCAGGGCAAACGTGGCCGCGTTCCTTCGCTCACGAGCCGGCGGACGTGCGGGTTGGGATCTTGCACCCACTTGGCAAGCAGCCGCAGCGCACGGTCTTGATGCTGCACGAGGAAGGGCCGAAGCGAGAACTCCGCGGTGAAACGCTTGGTCAGTTCGTAGTTGGCCTGCATGCCAGCGGCGAATTGGCTGGGTCCGCGCGCGGCGATCAGGTGCGAGTGCGGCAGGTAAAAGAACGTAGCCAACCCATTGGCCTTGGTCTTGGCCAACTCAGGGCCGAGCGCGGCGATCACGAGCGGGCCCGCCCGGCGAAAGTCCGCCGGCAATTGCGCCGCCAGGGAATCGGCCACGTGCGCGGCGCGCGGGCTTAGCTCGAGGTCCGCCAGTCCTTCGAGCGCGCGCTGCTGAAATCGCTGCGCTTCGAATCCCGGCACAGCCGCCGCAAACGACTCGGCCAAGAGGGACACGAGCGACGGCCCGATGAGTTCCTTGAGCGGCGCGCCGCGCTCGATCGCGCCGGGCGCCAAAAACCGCTCGGCGGGGTGCAGCTTGGCGGCAGTTCGTCGGGAAGGCATTCGGGCTGCGCTGCTTAAGGGGCCGCAACCTCGAGGGAGTCGCCCGTCACGGTCTCGAGCGTCACTACCCCCGCGGCGCCGTCTACGGCGGCGCGGAACTCAGCCGGCGTGCCGATCGCCCGCCCGTTGACGGCGCGAATTGCCTGGCCCCTTTGCAGGCCAGCCCGCGCCGCCGCGCTGTCGGGCTCGACCGCCGCCACGACCACCGCGGGCTCCGCCGGCAGTTCGCCGGCGGCCAAGAGCGCCGTGGCGAATTCGACCTGCAGACCACGCCACGCAGGGCGTGGGGCGGTGATGACTCGTTCGCCGGAAACCCGCGCCTTGGCCAGCCGCAGTGGCACCTGCTGCGGTTGGCCCGTGCCTCGGCGCAGCACCGTGAGCTGAACCTCGGCATCGGCAGGGCGCCGGGCGACTTCCAGTACGAGACCATCGGCATCGTAGACCGGGCGATCCTCGACGTGGGTGATGACGTCAGTCGGCTCGAACTTGCCGGCGGCCGGCGTGCCGGGGATCGTGCGGTCGACTTCCACGCCGTGCAGGCCGGCGAGCCGCGCCGCATTAGGCAAAGCGCGTGGCGCCACGCCGAGGAAGCCGTACTCCACTTCCTCCCCCTTGCCGAGCGACTCGACGGCCCGCCTGAACAGTTCGTCAACCGGAATCGCATAGCCGGCGGCGGTCTCGAAGCCCCGCAGCGCGGCGATCGAAGTGGTCAGCCCCACCAGGCGTCCCTCCAGGTCGATGAGCGCTCCGCCGCTCGTACCGAAGTTGAGCCGGGCGTCGGTTTGGATGAGCGTTCCGTAGTGGTGGACCGTCGGCTTCTCCGCGCTGGCCGACGAAGAGCGGCCCGCGTCGGCCGGCGGCGCTTTGCGGCCAAAGTTCGACACGATGCCCCAGCTTGCGCTCACTTGCCCGTCGCGGGCGATCGCGTAGGGATTGCCGAGTGCGACCACGATCTGCCCCTTGCGCAACGTGGCGGAGTTGCCCCAGGCAATCGGGGTGAGTTCGATCCCCTCGACCTGCAGCACCGCCAGGTCGATCCGGGCGTCGGCGCCGACAACCTTGGCCCGCGCGACGCGGCGGTCAGCCGTGGTCACGTAGTACTCGCTCTGATCCCCGTGCCCGAGCACGTGGAAGTTGGTCACGATCTGTTTCGGGCCGACGATCACGCCCGTGGCGAAGTCGTTGGGAACATATTCAGGACTGTCGGGCTCGAGGAGGCGGCGAAAATCCTCGCCGGCAGCCGCGGGGTCTTCGCCGGGTGCGGGCCGGTAGACCCGCGCGATCGCCACCACCGAGCGTTCCGCCCGCGCGATCGCGTCGATGAGAGCCCGCTCGATCGGCAGCGTCGCCGCCGCAGGCCCCACAGGCTCTTGAGGCGCGGCCGGATCCGCAGCGGCCAGCAGAGCGAGCGCGGCAACCCCGGGCGGCACAAAACGAAACCAATGTCGACGCATGCCTCGGGTTCCTTCGTGAAGGGCCACGCGAGCGGCGCGGCCGCACCATGCGGCCCGGCGCCGGCGATGCGTCGACGGGCCTCGGGCCCGCCGCGGCGATCCCAGCCGCCTACTCTTCGTCGCCTTCGTCTTCGTCTTCTTCCTTTTCAGGCGCGGCGCCGATAGCGTGTTCCACGCCGGCGGCCAGCACCTTGTTCTTCAACTCTTCGGTCAGTTCGGGGTTCTCGAGCAGATATTGGCGCGTCTTCTCGCGGCCTTGGCCAAGCTGCACGTCGCCATAGCGGAACCAGGCGCCGGAGCGGACGACCAGCTTCTGAGCCATCGCCAGATCGAGCACGTCCCCTTCGTAGCTGATGCCGTCGGAGTGCATCATGTCGAACTCGGCCACGCGGAACGGCGGGGCCACCTTGTTCTTCACAACCTTAGCCCGCACCCGCTGCCCGACGACGTCTTCCCCTTCCTTGAGCTGGCCGATCCGCCGCACGTCGATCCGGCAGGACGAGTAGAACTTGAGGGCCCGGCCGCCCGGCGTGGTCTCGGGGCTGCCGAACATCACGCCGATCTTCTCGCGGATCTGGTTGATGAAGATCACCGTGGTCTTGCTCTTGGCGATCGCGCCCGTGAGCTTGCGCAGGGCCTGGCTCATTAGCCGGGCTTGCAGACCGACGTGCGACTCCCCCATTTCGCCTTCGAGTTCCTTCTGCGGAACGAGGGCGGCCACCGAGTCGACCACGATTACGTCGACGGCGTTCGACTTGACCAGCATCTCGGTGATGTGCATCGCCTCTTCACCGCTGCTCGGCTGACTCACCAGCAGCGTTTCCAGCTCCACACCCAACTTCTTTGCCCAGCTCGGATCGAGGGCATGCTCCGCGTCGATGAAGGCGGCGATCCCCCCTCCGCGCTGGGCACGGGCCACCACGTGCAGGGCCAGTGTGGTCTTGCCGCTGGATTCGGGACCGAAGACCTCTACGACGCGGCCACGCGGCACTCCCCGCCCCCCCAGGGCGATGTCCAGCGACAGGCTGCCAGTGGGAATGCCTTCCACCGGGCCGAAGCCGTCCTTGCCCAAGGACATGATGGCCCCCTCGCCATACTGCTTCTCGATCTGCTGCAGCGTGGTCTTGAGGTGCGGGTTGCTCTCGGTCGCCCCCTTGGCGGCGGCCAGGCGATTCGCCTTGCCCCCCGTCTCCTTGGCGTCGGCCTTGGCGGTGGTGCTTTCTTTGCGTGCCATGCGTCCGTTGGTTTTGCTGGCGGTGACCATTTCCGAAAGTCCCTTGGTTATCTTACACGCGGCGGACAGGTTCAAGTTGCCCGCCAGGGCCCGAGATAGTGAACGTCTGAATACTATATCGGCGGTGACGGGCGGCGACAAGAGGGGGATTTTCGCGAACTCCGCCCTCCCCGTTCAGGTTGCTTTACACAGTCCCCCAGGCCCAGCGTTCGCCGCGCAAAAGTTTGTCGATTCCGGCGGCGACAGCTAGACTTAGGTCAAGGGCGCATCGTGCCGCCCCCTCTGTGCTCGGGCCCACCGGTGCGGCCCGTTGCGACCGATGCCGGCGCTCATGGTGGGTCCCGGCCCGAGCCGATTCGCCGTCCTCTTCTGCTCTCCATGGCGGCTCCCCAATCACCGCTGCGTCAGAGTCCGCCGCCTTGGCCCGGGGCGATGCAGGCGCGAGCCGACGAACCGGAAGCCGCGGAAACCACGTTCCTGCCGCGCGTCGAACTCGAGTCGGCGACCGACGAAACTACGACGCGGCGCCCCCGGTCGCTCTTGGCCTGGGCGCGCAATCTCCGGGCGGGAGAGAACCAAGCGGAGGCGGCGCCCGACGAAGACCGCGTCGATCAGGTGGTCCGCTCCGCGCCCCCCTGGCTCATCAGCCTCGTCGTCCACGTGGGCGTGCTGATCGTCATGGGCTTGCTGGTCATGCGGGCGCATCAGAGCCAAGACTTGGCGCTCGAGATCCGCTACGCCGAGCAACTGGGCGACCAGCTCGAAGACCTGACCTTTGGCCTCGAGGCCGAGGAACCCGTCGACGAGCAGGCAGTCTCGCCGTCGGACCAGCCCGAAGTCGCCGATCCCTTGGCGGCCGTACCGGCGCTCGAAGCGACGCTCGACGGCCTAGCCAGCGTCGAGCCGCTCGAGGCCCCGCAGATCGGCCTCGCCCTTTCCGGACGCCAGGCAGGCATGAAGGACGCACTCCGTGCGGCCTACGGCGGCGATGCGACGACGCAGGAAGCGGTCGACATGGCCCTCGACTGGCTGGCCCGCAATCAGCGGAGCGACGGCACTTGGAGCCTACTCGGCCCCTACAACGACCCCGGCCACCAAGAAAATCGCCAGGCGGCCATGGCCATGGCGCTCTTGGCCTTTCAAGGAGACGGCCACACCCACCTGGGCGACGGCCCGTACCAGCGCAACGTGAAAAAAGGCTGGGACGCGCTGCTCGCCACCCAAGGCCCCGAGGGAGACTTCTTTCAAACCGGCGCGCCGGCCCACCACCGCATCTACACGCATTCGCAGTGCGCCATCGCGCTGTGCGAACTTTACGGCATGACCCACGATTCGAAGCTCCGCGACCCCGCCCAACGCGCGATCGACTACCTGGTGAAGATCCAGGCCGCCGAAGGAGGCTGGCGTTACTTCCCGGGCAGCGACGCCGATACGTCGGTCACCGGCTGGGCCGTGATGGCGCTGCAGAGCGCCCGCATGGGAAAACTGCAGGTTCCCGAGACCACGCTGGGGCGCGTCTCGCAGTTCCTCGACCGCGTGGCCATTCACGACGGCAGCCGCTATGTCTACAAGCCCGACAGCAACGAAACCTACGCCATGACGGCCGAAGGACTGCTCTGCCGGCAGTACTTGGGCTGGGAGCGCAACGACTCGCGGCTTGTCGACGGCGCGCAATTCATCGCCCAGCACCCGATCGATTGGCGGGACCGCAACGTCTACTACTGGTACTACGCCACGCAGGTGATGCACCACATGGAAGGGGAGCATTGGAAGCGCTGGAACGGCGTAATGCGGCAGGTGCTGCCGTCGCACCAGGTGCGCACCGGCAAGGAAAAGGGGAGTTGGGACCCGCTCCGCCCCTCGCGCGACGAATGGGGCGCCCAGGCCGGCCGCCTCTACGTAACCTGCCTCTCGACCTACATGCTCGAGGTCTACTACCGGCACCTGCCGCTCTACTCACAGGTTGCCGGGCAGTAAGTCGCCACGCGGGCGAAGCCGGTTTAGCGGCTTTCGAGGGCGCGGCGAAGCTGCTGCTCGATCTCGCCCCACTGATTCGCCGAGCCCACCAACTTTCCGTCTTGGCCGATCAGGTAGTAAGCGGGCGTAGAACTAACCGCCAGTTGACGCATCAGGTCGGAGTCGGGGCCGAGGTAATTCTGTGCCCAGACGAGCCCTTGCTGATTCGCCACCGCCTGGGCCCTCACGACATCCTCATCGATGTTCAAGCCCACCACGGTGAGCGGGGCGCTCGCATGACCCTCCACGGTCGCCTTGAGCGAGGGCATCGCTTTCAGGCAAGGGGCGCACCAGGTCGCCCAGACGTGCAAGAGCACGAACCGCCCACGCAGATCGTTGACGGAGCCGACTTGTCCCTCTGCATCCGTGAACTTATAGGCCCGCATATCGGCGCCGGTGCGCGGGCCGATGCGGCACGGCACGTCGAGGGAACCGAGATCCAAGTCCCCTTCAGCCGGCATTGTAACGGGCATCACCTTTTCACCGATCGTCTCGACCAGGCAGCCTGCCGGCTCCTCGTAGAGCTGAATGACGAGGTCATAGTCGCCCGGGGGCACCCCGTGGATTTGCAGCCGGCCATCGTCCGCGAGCTTGACGAAGAAATGCCGGCGCGTCGCCAGCCAAGCTGAGAAGTCCGGCTGCCGCAGCCAAGCGGCCTGCAAAGGACCCGAGGGCCGGAAGCTCAGGCGAGGCGCTTCAGCGGGGTAGGGCAACCCTTCGTTACGGCTGACCAGGTAGTTGATTGACCACTGCTTGCTGAGCTCGTCGTTGCTGCGGCCCGTCGCCGCAACTCGGCCACGGACAACAGCGCCCTCGCCGCCGAGCAACACTTCTCGTTGTTCTCCGGGGGTGAGACGAAGTGGAAACGCCTCGCTCGAGGTCAAGGGTGAGTCCTGCCAGGGACCGAGTAACGCCGTGAGCTCTCCTTGGATCGGCGGCACTCGTTTGAAGCTGAAGCGGCCCTCCTTGTCGGTGCGCGCGTAGTACGAGTCCTGGAACCGCGGCTCGATCAGGCCGGGCCGGACCAGCGGGCGGAAATGAACGGCCTGGTCGAGTACTGGCCGGCCAGCTTGCAACAAACGGCCCGCGATGGTCGCCCATTCCTGGAGCCGCAATTCGCCGACCGCGTCATCCTCGGGCGCGAGCGGCTTCTCTGCGAATCCGCGTTCATCGTAGGCGCGGACGAGCGTTCGTTCGGTGGTGGCGAGCAACTGGAAGCGCCCCGCTGCCCCGGTGGTAATAGGCCGCGTGCTGTGCGATTCGGGAACGCCGTTCGACGTGTGCGGCACAACGGTCGGCGAGGCCTCCAGCACCAGGGCGCCTTCCGCAGGCCGGCCCTGGGCGTCGACCACTTGTCCCTTGCGGGCATTCGCCGGTTGCAACGAGACGTCGAGCACGGAACGTCCGTCGTTCGGCCCGAAGGACTCGCTGCTGACGACCGAGCGGTAGCCGTCGGCCTCGAAGCGAACCCGGTAGTGATCTTCCGGGTTGCCGCTCCCCGTAAGTGGCAACTCATAACGCCCGTCGACGCCGGCTTTGGCATCCTCTTTCCGCGTATGGAAAAATTCTGGCGCGAAGACGATGACCGGCATCGCCGAGAAGGACTTCACGGGTCTGCCGGTGGCGGCGTCAGTGACCGTGCCAACCACCAGCCGTCGCGGGGCCAGGCGAATTACGTGCGGAGTGCTCTTAGCGACGAGGGTCACTTGCTGATGGGCATATCCTTCCGCGCCAAGCTGGTAAGTGACCCCATCCTTCGGCGCCCAACTCCAGTCATACAACCCCTCGGCATCTGCGGAATCTGGGATTCCGGAGGGCGGCACGTTGGGATGCTTGACATTGTAGATGGCCTCGGTCCCACGCCATTCGCGAATCTGAACATAGGCGCCGGGAATCGGCTGGCCCTGGTGGTCGACCAATTTGATCTGGATCGAGTTTCCCAGTTCCAGCCTCAGGTTCAGTTCCTTGAGTTCACGATGCACGTTGACCAGGCGGCGCTCGGGCGCAAACCCCGGCGCGAGCACGGTGATGGGGTATTCGCCGGGCGCCAAATGTTTGGTCTCGAAACGTCCCGCAGGCCCAAGGGCCGCTTCATTTGTGCCTTCGGCCCAATAGGGCCGATCGTTCCAAATGACTAAGCCCTCGGTGACTGGCTGGCCGTCAGGACCGGTGACGAGACCGGTGATTGCAACCCCGCGCTCCAACGTCAGCTTGGCCGTGCCCGCTCGGAGGTCCGCGGTGGCGATGCCTTGCTTTGTTTGCAACTCGCCCCACCGGGTGTCGCCCGCATACTCCGGGTGCGTCACTTGGAGGCGAAACTCGAAGTCTTCGCCAGCGCCGCCTCGCGGCGCTGGGGCGTTGTCGATCGTCCAGTACCCGTCCGAGTCCGTCTTGGGCGTGGGGCAATTGAAATCTTCGTCGGTGAGCCATGTGCTGATGATCGACTGCGGAGCGGCGCCCTCGGACCGTTCTTTGATCGCGACCTTGACTTGCACGACGGCGCCGGCGATGGGTTTTCCTTGCTCGTCAACGACGCGGCCCCGCAACTCGCTGCCCGGCTGCAAACGAAACTCGAGGCCTTCAGGAATATAAGGCCCGTCCTTGGCCGAATCATCTTCGAAGCCGATGAACTGCGGCACATAGCCCTGCTTCGAAGGCCACAGCCGCAGAATCCTGACTCGCTTCGGAAGCAAGAGTTCCGCCCGACCGTGCTCATCGGTCGTGAGGTTGCGATTGGGCACGTCTGGCTCCCCAGGCATCGCCCAGGCACTAACGTGGATCGTGGCGCCCGCGAGCGGCCGCCCGTTTTGGTCAAGAACGGCGATCGTCAACGGGCGCGACGCTTGCTCTCGAGCTTGTTCCTTCGTGTCGGCGGCTTGCTGGCCTTCCGTCGCGTCGGCCCGACGCGAGCTGAGCTGACCGGTACCCACGAGGGCTACGACTGCGAGCGCCCCCAGCACGAGCGCACGCGTGGAATTGGCGGTCAATTCGGCCCGGTTGCGCGTCGAACTCAAGACCTCCCAGATACGTCCCTCGATTTGATTTGTGGTCGCCATGGCGACCGCGGTTCCGACCGGCCGGCAGCGATACTTCTTGGCGATGTCGAGCAGCGTTTGCGCGTACTCAGGGACCGGACCGCCATGGAGCAACACTGCGTCGTCGCAAGCAATCTCCCGGAGCCGCTTCATGCGGGCAGCCGCCAACCACGCGAGCGGGTTGAACCAGTAGACTGCGCAGGTCACCGCGGCCATCGTTTGGGTAGCCAGGTCCCAGCGGAGCACGTGGGCCAACTCATGCAGCAGCACCAGCCTTTTTCGCTGCCGGGGCCAAGAGAGGGCATCGCCAGGAAGCAACACGACTGGCCGCAACATTCCGGCCACCAGGGGACCGGGGGAGTCGGGATGCAACGCGAGCAACACGGGTCTCCGCAAGCCCAACTGGGCTTCAGCCTCGCGGAGCACGTCGCGCCATTCACCGTCGCCGATCTCACTCGCCTGCTGGACCAACCGTCGGACGGCAACCGTTTGAGCAAGCAGCCGCAGCAGACCAACCAACATGCCGACAGCCCAAACGACCACCAGGAGCGCAGACAACCAGTTCGACGCATCGCGCGCTGAGAAGGCGGCAACCTCAACGTCGGCCGGGCCGGAGTGCGCGGCGGACGACCTGTCGACGCCAGGCGCCTTTGCCGGCGACTGGGGGACTTCGATTTCCCGTCCACCCCAACTTACCGAAGTACGTGGCATCGGAAGCGCCGCCGATGCGTTTGCGGGCCGTGGAGCGACGGGGCCGGCGAGCGGACTCGGCAGCACGGGCGCGGCCCAACGAGGCGCAAGCCAGGCGGTGGCCGGAACGATCAAGCATGCCCCAAGCCCCACCGACCACACGCCATGCAAAAGCGCCGCCGAGCGACGCCGCCAGAGGAGCGCGAACGCCATGGCAACGGTCAGCAGCACCAGCGACTTCGCGGCCGCAACAACGAGAAACCCAGCCCCGTGAACCAAAGTTTCCATGGCCTCACTCTCCCGTTCGCGCGCGGCGAATCGCTTCTTCTAGGCGACTGATTTCTTCGTCCGAGAGCTTCTTGGCGGACTCGTCGATGAGCGCGGCCAGCGCGCTACCAGTGGATTGCGGGAAAAACGTGTTGAGGAGCCTCGAGACGGCCGAAAGCCCCGCGGCCCGCGACGATCTCACCGGCCGGTAGACGTGAGTGACCCCGCTGCGATCACGGAGCACATGCCCCTTGCGCTCGAGGTGTCCGAGCATCGTGCGCACGGCAGAATAGCTCGGTGGGTCGCTCAGTTCCGCACGCACTTCCGCGACGGAGGCCTTCTGCAGCCGATAGACCACGCGCATGATCTGCTCTTCGCGGGGCGCGAGGCCGCGGGTCACTTTCTTCCGGGGGACCATGAACTGGCTCGCAATGCCGTCTGTGTGCCAATCGATTAACGACTGCCAATTTATTGACATACAAGGGGCCTGTCAAGCGCGGGTTCCATTCAGCGGTTCTGGCCACATACCGCCGCCAAGGAGAAGGCAGCGAGGGCCCGCTGGCCCCCTCGCGCGAACAAAAGGGGAGCCCAGAGGCCTACGACCGGCGCCCGTCTATTCGTAGGTGGCAGGATCTCGAGCGCGGCGCGTTTGGCCGCGCCCCGCGCCAAATGCGCCGCGGCGCGCAACGAACAGCGCCGCCAAACCGCAAACCAGCAGCGTTAGCCCCCCCGGCTCCGGAATCCCCACGAAGTCGATTGTGCCGGCGGTGCTGTTTTGCGTGCCGGCGATCTTGTAGAAGAACTGGGCCTGTCTGGCCTCGAAGGGATTCCGAAACGGGTGGCCGATGTAGAACTGCGCGCCCCCTTGCAGCGTGGCCACGCCGCTCAGGCTCAATTCGGCCAGGCTCCCAGCGTTGGGGTTGGCCTCGCCGAAGGTGAGCCCCCCGGCGCCCAAGGCTTGGATGACGGCCGCGACCTCACCGCCGCTCACATAATCGGCAATGCTCTTCCAGCCCTGCGGATTCAAGATCTGCGTCTCGGAGGCGATTTGGTAGCCGTCGAACGACAGCGGCGAGGCTGTGGTGTTCCACAGCCACGCTGAGCCATCCCAACCGACCAACAGCCGCAGGTCTCCCAGCGGCGGCCGAAAGTAGCTCAGCGGGCCCTCCATGGCGCTGGCCTCGCCCGCGAGTTTGAAAAAGAACCGCACGTCGTCGGTCGGAGTCACCGGGCGCGAAAACGGACTGCCGATGCCGAACCGGGCGTTGGCGGCCAGGCTCGCTGCATTCCCCACGTTTAGTTCCGCCAGGCTCTTGCCGGTGGGATTGGCCTCCCCAAACAACAGCGCCCCGGCGCCAAGCTCCGCCGTCACCTTGGCCGGGTCGAGGGCCGCCTGGTCGGCGATGCTTTGCCAACCGGTGGGCGAGAGCAAGCCGTCGGCCGAGGTGATTTGGTATGCGTCGAACGACACGACGTCGCCGGTCAAGTTCTTCAGCGACGTCATGCCCAAGGGGTCGATCTCGAGCTCCAGCGGCAAGCCGCCCACCTGAGCGAGCGCCGGCGCGGCAACCAAGCCGCAGCATACCAGCAAAACGACGGAGAACCGGTTCATGGCTTGAGCATCCTTGGAGTAGGGCGGTGAACTGAGGAGGGTCACCGCTCGGGTTCAGCGCTCCCAATCGTCGAACACGCGATCGGCGGCGGCGGCCAGCGCGCCCCGCTGCGGCGCCCCCGGCGGCGGACCGCCAAACTGCGCCTTGAGCATGCCGAAGTCGAACAGGTCGACGTCGCCGTCGCCGTCGGCGTCTCCCTCGGCCCGCGTCGTGCCTGCAAAGAAGTGCGTCTTGAGCAGAGCGAAATCGGCCAGGTCGACGACATTGTCGCCGTTGAAATCGGCGTTGTAGCGGCCGGGGTCGCTGGAGATCGTCCAGGAGCGCGCGGCCCCCACGAGCGCGTTGCCCGCGGCGTCGGCCAGACCAGCGGCAACGACCGTGAGTTGGTATTCGCCGTCGATACGGGTCAAGTTCGTCAATCCGCCGAGCGTCCAATGGCGACCGTCGGTCGTCGTCAGCCGCACCGGCCAGCCGCTCAGGTTGAGCGCCTGACCATTGCGGGTGAGGACCAGATTTGCCAGCCCGAATCCCGTCAGAGGCTCGCTGAGTTCGATCGCGAGCGAGTCGACCGAGGTGCGCACGCTCGGCGTCAACTCTTGGATCGTAACGCGCGGAGCGTCGAAGTCGGCCAACCACTCCTCGCGCGCATCGAACCGCAGATCTTCGCCGGCCGGATTCTTGATGCCCGCGCCCGCCGCCGTGAGCGCGAGCGAGTACCGGCCGCTGACGGAAGTCAGGGGCCCCAGATTGCCGAGAGTCCAGGTGATGTTGTCGCTGGTGGTCAACGTCTGCGCGGCGGTCAGCAGATTCGCGCCGTCATCGCGCGAGAGCTTCAGGTCGGACAGATCGAACCCACTGGCAGCCTCGCTGAAGACAATCGTGAGTGACTCGACCGGCTGATTGCGCGGATCGGGCGTCACGTCGCGGATGTCGCCGCTGAAACCGAACGACCATTGCTCGAGGGCGGGCGCCGCCATCCGGTTGCCGCTGTTGTCTTGGATGTCCGTGCCGGGAACCCCCACGGTCAGCACGTAGTTGCCCGGCTCCCGAGTGATCTGCGTGAGGTTTTGCAGGCGGAAAGTTCCCGGCCACTGGATCAAGAAGACCCCATTGTTGCCCGTCAACAGATTGGGGCCGCCGTTGCGCGTGAGGCTGAGATCCGCGACGTCCACAGTCCAGTACGTCACGTCGTCGCTGAAGACGAAATCGATGGAATCGACCGGCGTGTCACGCGGGTCGGGCGATACGGCCACGATGGTCGCCGTCGGCGGCGTGCTGTCGTGATTCCAGCTAGGACCGCTGAGATACGACAGATCGTTGCCGATCAGGTCGGTGATTCCCGAGCCGGGCTTCAAGGCGAGATCATAGTAGCCGTCGGGCGTGGTCAACTCCGCCAAGTTCTCCAGCCGCCAGGTCGTGTCGTTGACCTGCACGAGCGTTTGAGCGGCCGTCAACAGGTTGGGCTCGGCGCCGCCGCGGCGCAATACGAGGTCGCTGGCTTCGAAGCCCTTGATCGGCTCGGAAAAGACGATGTCGACCGAGGGCAGCGGCTTCGTCTGGTTCCAGTTTTGGGGAACCTGCATGGTGCCCGACGGCGGGCTGACGTCCTGCTGCCACGCGTCGCTGGCCCCTTCGGCCAGCGGATTGCCGGCCAGGTCGCGGATCGTCCCAGGGGTCGCCACTAACTCGAGCCGCAGGTTGCCGGAGGTGTTGAACGGCCAGTCGACCAGGTTCGTCAGCCTCCAAGTGAGGTCGTCGACATTTTGCACCCGAGCGCTGGAGAGCGGCAGCGGCTGGCCGTTCTCGAGGAACACGCGAAAATCGCTCTTCGAGAGTCCTGTCACGGGCTCGCTGAAGCGGAGTTCGATCTGCTTCGCCTGGGGCCCCGGATCGGGCGAAACGTCCACGATGTCGACCGTGGGGCTCGTCCGGTCGATGGCGAAGGTGAGCTCCACGTCACTGGCGAGTGGATTCCCGAATGCGTCCTGCACTCCGCGATCCGCCGGCAGCCGCAGCTTGTATTGCCCTTCGCCGCTCGTCAGGGGCGCGATTCCCGTCAGAACCCAGGCGCGGTTGTCGAGCGTGCGGAGAGTTTGATTCGCGGTGATCAGATTGGCGCCGCCGGACAGGCTCAGTTCGAGGTCGGCCAACTCGAGCCCGACGATCGGCTCGCTGAACTCGAGCCGCACGGAGTCGACGGGCGCATTCTCTTGCGCGTGCGGGCCCAGCCAGGCAGCGGCTGGGCCGACCGCGTCGACGCGCCAGGCCTCGCCAGCGTCCACTGCCAAGGGCCGGCCCTGGGCGTCCACGATTGCAGACCCGAAGGCCGGCAGCGTGAGCTCGATCCACCCCTCGCCTCCGGTCAGCCCCGCCAAGCCTTGCAGGGTCCAAGTCACCTGGTCGACGGTGGTCAGCGATTGCCCCTCCGACCAGGGGATCGGCACGCCATTGCGCGCCAGCCGCAAATCCGCCAGGTCGAAGCCGCTGATCGCCTGACTGAAGGCAATCTGCAGGCTGTCGACGGGCAAGTTGCGGGGATCCGGCGTCACCGGCGAGATCTGCGCGGTAGGCCCCCCCTCGGGCAGCACGAGTTCGATGGAACCATACTGAGACTGCGTGGTTCCCACGAGATGATAGGTGAACAGGGACTGCACCGGCACGTCGGTCAGCAGCCCGTCGAAGGGGCGCCCCAGGGAGACCGACTGCCCCGGTTTCCACAGCCCTCCTCCGCTGAGGTTCAGCTCGGCTACGCTCGTCGGCCCGGGATTGGCCTCGCCAAACCCCACCGCGCCCGCCCCCAACTCCGCGATCACGGCCGCTGCATCGGCGGCCACCCAATCGCCAATGCTCCGCCAGGCGCCGACATCGAGCCGGCCTGTGGACGACTCGAGCAGATAGCCGTCGATTTGCAGCTCCTGCTCGGAGCGGTTGACGAGCTGCGTCGAACCGTCGGCGCCTACGCGCAGCACCACCGCCGCCTCGGTCTGCCAAGCTTTCTCGGCGTCGGCGGCCACCGGATTGCCGGCGCCGTCGCGGAGCGAAGCTACGCTCGAATTCAAGCGGAAACGATAGTCCCCCGGAATCGCCAGCTTCGCTCCCAAGCCCGACAAAGTCAGTAAGCTGCCGGAGATTTTGGCCGGCGTGTCCGGACCGAGCAGGTTGGGGCCGCCGTCGCGCGAAAGCGACAGCCCAGCCAGCGAGGCCCCTTGGATTGCTTCACTGAACTCGAGGACCAGGCGATCGGACGACGCACCCGGCGCGGCCCCAGCGAGCGAAATACTCGTCACCTGAGGGCCTTGGCCGTCGAGCGTCCAGGAAGCGCCCGCGCCCTCGAGCAGAGGGATTGCCGGCGCCGTCGTAATGCCGGCGCCCGCGGCCGAGAGTTGCAATTGGTAAGCGCCGGCCACCGCGGTCAAGTCCCACAGGTTGCCCAGCCACCACCGCTGATGGTCGATCGTGGTCAGCGTTTGGCCGGCGGTCAGCAGGTTGGGGCCGCCATCGCGCGAAAGCGATAAGTCGGCCAGGTCGAAGCCGCTCACGGGGGCGGTGAACTCGATCGCCAGACCCGCCAGCGGCTGGTTGCGGTTCGTGGGCTCGACGGAACCGAGTGTGACCTGGGGAACGACCGACCAAGTGTCGGCGGCCCCCAGGGCCAGCGCGTTGCCCGGCCCGTCGGTGATTTGCGATCCCGCCGCGACCAGCGAAAACGTGTATTCGCCGGGCGCGCCCGTCAGCGGCGCGAGGCCGCGCACGCGCCAAGAGAGGCCGTCGACATACTGAAGCTGCTCCGTACCCATGAGCAAATTCGGTCCGCCCCCGCGGGTGAGCCGCAAGTCCTCGAGGCCGAAGCCACTGACATTCTCACTGAAGCGGAGATCGATCGAACTAACGCCGCCAGTGCGCGGGTCGGGCCCGACGTCGATCACATCGACCGTCGGGGGCGTTTGATCGTGATGCCAGTTGGCCTCGAAGGGGTAGCTAAGCGCGTTTCCGGCGCGATCTCGGATGCCATGATTGCTGCGGATTCGCAGTTGGTATGACCCATCGGCCGTGGTTACATCGCTCAGGTCCGCTAACCGCCAGGTCGTTTCGTTGACCTGGGTGAGGGTCTCGGCGCCCGTGAGCAGGTTCTGACCCGCCTCGCGGCGGAGGATCACGTCAGCGGCCTCGAGTCCCGTAATCGGCTCGGAGAAATTGATGTCGATCGACGGTAAGGGCTGATTCTGCGACCAGCCCTGAGGGTATGTGAACCAACCTGAAGGCGCAGACAAGTCCTCCGTCCACTGCTCCACGGCGCCTTCCGCGAGCGGGTTGCCCGCCAGGTCGGTGATGCCGGCGGGCGCCCGCAGCGTCAGGGTGACACGTGTGTCGGTCCAAGGGGCAGGGAGATTGCGGACCTCATAGGTTGCGGGATCGACTTGCCGAATGGAGGCCCCGCTGCCGAGGAGCGAGTCCCAGCGATTGCCGATCGACCACTCGAGCGACAGATCGCCCAGGCCCAGGCCGCGCACTGGCTCGCTGAACGCGATGTTCACCGAGTTGACGTGTGCGTGCGGATCGGGATCCACGTCGACCAGGTCGACGGTCGGCGGCGATTTGTCGAGCGTCCATTCCGCCGCGGCGCTCGAGTGCAGCAATCTCCCGGCCGCATCTTGAATGCCGGAGCCGGCGGCGGCGAGCGCAAGTCGATACTGCCCTTCCGTCGCGTCGGTCAACCCGGTCAGTCCGGCGAGAGTCCACGTGATGTTGTCGACGCTCGAGAGCGTTTCGGCCCCGGAGAGCAGGTTCGGGCCACCATCGCGCGCGAGCGACAGGTCGGCCAGATCGAGGCCCGTGACTGCCGCGGAGAACTCAATTTGAATCGAATCCACTCCGGTTCGCCGCGGCGAATCGATCGCGGCCAGGCTGACCTCGAGCGGAGCAAGCAACTCCCAGGTTTCGCTCACGCCGGTCAACAGCGCAAACCCTTGCTGATCGACGATCTGCGACCCGAAGGGCTGGATCTGGAGGCGGTATTCGCCGGCCTGGTCTTGCGATGGAGCCAGGCCGGAGAGCAAAAACTTCGTGTTGTCGGCCGTGGAGAGTTGAGCTCCGGCAGGCAGCGCAACGGTTGCGCCGCCGCGGCGCAGGGACAGATCGGCCAGGTCGAACCCCTGTACCGGTTCGCTGAACGAGATCTCGAACGCATCAACCGGATTGATCGCAGGCTGGGGAAGGACGGGGGAAATGCCCACGGTGGGCGTCGAGGGATCTGCAATCAGCTCGATTGCACCTGACTCTTGCAAAGCTCCCAGCGCCGCCCGGCGGAAAAAGAATTGCGTGGTCGCCGGCACGTCGCTTTGCAAACCGGTGACGGGGCGCCCGAGATCGACGCTGGTTCCCGGCCCCCAGATTCCGCTGTCCGCCAGGTTCAACTCCGCCAAGTCCGTGGGAGTGGCCACGGCCTCGCCGAACGACACGCCCCCGGCGCCCAGCGCTGCGACCACGGCTGCCGGGTCGCTCGCCGTCCAATCGGCCAGGCTTCGCCAGCCAGCGGGCGACAGCTTTCCTGCCGCCGAATAAAGGTAGTAGCCGTCCAGCGCCACCGAGTCGGCGTCGCTGGTGTTGACGATCGAGGTGGACAGGTCTGGCATCACGCGGAGCGTGATCGCCAACAAGTGGCGTGCTTCGAGCCGTTCGCCCTTCAGTCGGCAAGGACCCAGCCTGGCGCCGTCGTCAAGCCGCCTGGGGACTCGGGGGTGATTTGCTCGCAAGTGGAACCGTCCCATGGCATGCTCACCGTAGCAAAAGGTGCGATAGGATTGCCTGTACGTCCCACAACGCGAACGCTGCCGCCAACGGACGCGACTTTTTACGGCAAACCAACTTCCTGCATCTGTCTGCGGACGACGGCCGGGCCCTCGAGCGTGGCGGACGCCCTGCCGCTCTGGCAAGCCTTCAACTCGAGGCAGCCGACCCGCCCAAACTGGGCGTTCCCCTTGAAACGCTAGCGCCAGTCCTTGTCGTCGATCTTTTGCCCGTCGCGGCGATTCGACAGGCGACGATGCACCGACGGGTCGATTTGGTAGCTGAGCGCGTGGACCGAACCATCGCACATCGACGCCTGCCACGTCGTCGCGTGGGCGCTTCCAAAGCGGCTGACGCTGACCTGCCCCGGCTGATCGCGCTGCGGCGGCTCCGCAAGCTGCCCCCAACGGAGCAGGTCGAGGTCGTCGCCCGTGTAGGCGTTCTCGTTGTCTCCGCCGTCGGCGCCGGTTTCGTAGTCGTCGGGGTTCAGGTACTTCTCGCAGACCAGATACGTGTGGGTCGAACCGTCTTTGAGCGCGGCCATGCCGACATCGCTACGCAAGTAGGAAATGCCAGTGCTGGCGCTCAGGTCAGGAAACTTGTAGCCGCTCTTGCCCTGCTCGAGCGTATCGGGGCCGGGCCCGTGCAGCATCATCTTGTCGCCGGCGTTCATCGCATAGTCGTTGCGCGCCACCAGGGTCACCGGGTCGGTCGCATGCGGCGAACGTGCTGCGTCGGGCAGCAGGGGATAGAGCTTGGCCGGTCGTCGGCTGGGACAATGTAGCACCGCCAGCGGCGTGGCGATGCGCTGGGCGCTGCTTTGCTTCTGCTGGGCCTGCGTGTCTCGCGAGCCCAGGTCGTGCAGCGCTCGCTGCTCTGCGAAGGGGAGCACGTTGTAGATCCACCCGCCGGGCTGCCCGACGCCGTTCCCCTCATTGGGGAACCCCGGCCAACGGAACCCCCAGCCCCCCGGCGGAAAGCGCTTGTTTGTTTCGTGGAACGTGATCGAAGCCAGCGCGAGCTGTTTGAGGTGGTTCTGGCACTGCACCCGCCGGGCCGACTCGCGGGCGGCCTGCACCGCCGGCAATAGCAGGGCGATGAGCACGCCGATGATCGCCACGACGACCAGCAGTTCGACCAAGGTGAACCCAAGACGCTTCATGGCGCGTTTCCTCGCACAGGGAGTTGGCCCACGCGGACCAAGCATTGTCCACGGGCGCACCTGCATCCTAACGGTTTTTCGAACGTTTGGCCCGTGAATGCGCAATTCCCGTGGCCGCCACAGGTTGAGGCCGCAAAAGATCGGTCGGCGGCTTTTGCGGGCCATACTTGAGGACCACTCGACGATGACCTAACGCAACCCTCATATTGGCCCCGTAGGATACGAGTGGGTTGCCCAAGGTTCTTTGCGGAGGACTTTCTCATGCTGCCCGAATACGCGGATCTTGCCGAGCGGCTGCGAACTTTTTCGCTCGACGAGCCGGGGGCCACGCGGCCCTTCTCGAAGCGGTTGGCCGCAGAGCAAGGCTGGTCGGCCGAGTTCGCCGCCGCGGCGATCGAGGAGTACAAGCGGTTCGCCCTGCTTTCGGTGGCGGCCGGCCACGTGGTGACGCCTTCGAAGGTCGTCGACGAGGTCTGGCATCTCCACCTGATCTACACCCGAAACTATTGGGACGTGTTCTGCCCGCAGGTGCTCGGCCGTCCGCTGCACCACGACCCCGGCGTGGGACGCGCCGGCGAAGCGGACCGGCACGCCCAGCAGTATGCCCAAACGCTGGCGAGCTACCGCCGCGTGTTCGGCAGCGAGCCGCCAGCGGCGCAGTGGCCCCGGGGGCGCAAGCGGCGTCGTCCGGCGCTGGCCGCCGCACTCCCCATGCCGCTGCTGCTCGCGCCGCTGGCGGCGGGTTGGCTGAATCCGTTTGACATGCGGGGGCCCGACTTCCTGCTGCTGTTCGCGATCGTCTACGCCGTGTCGCTCTTGTTCGCCGGGGTCCTCCGCTTCGTACTGCGGGGGCCGGCGGGCCCAGCGTGTGCGGTGCAACTGAGCCCGTACGAGAAGGCGTTTCTCAGTGGTGGCAAGCGCCGGGCGATCGAGGCCGCCGTGGTGCGGCTCTCCGACGAGCGGCTGATCGACATCGGCCCGCGCAAGCTGAGCCTTTCGGCCGTGTGGCCGCGGCCGGAAACCGAGACCGACGATCCGCTCGACGAAGCGGTGCTGGAAGCGGCCGAGCGCGAGCTGCCAATCACGGGACTTTGGGCAGCGGCCCGCCGTGCAACGGCGCCCCTCGAAAGCCGGTTGCAAACGCTCGAACTGGTGCTCGAGCCGGGTCAACGCTGGCTCGCCACGCTGTTGCCGATCCTCTTGGCCCTCGTGGTTCCGCTCGCCGGCGTCTACAAGATCTATGTGGGGCTCGAACGCAGCCGGCCCGTGGCCTTCCTGGTGATCGCCTGCCTGGCCGTAGCGGGTGTGTCGCTGCTCGTATTCGCTCGGCCTCCCCTGCGAACCCGGCGCGGGGACGCCACGCTGCGGCAGCTCAAACGGGAACACGCCGCCAACTCCGCGGCGCCCGACGCCGACCAGACCGAGCAGGGCTCGCTCGTCAACGCGGTCGCGCTCCTCGGGCTCGGAGCGGTGGCCGGAACCACGCTCGCGCCGTTGCAACACTACCTGGGCGGGGCCGCCGGCCAACGACGTTCACCGGGCGACGGCTCCTCCTGCGGTTCGAGCTGCGGTTCGAGCGGATGCGGCGGAGGGGGATGTGGAGGCGGCGGCTGCGGCGGTTGCGGCGGCGGAGGCGACTAAAGGCGCTCGCCCACAGACGCCCGTCTCTTAGAGAAACCGCCGAAACTGCCAGGCCAGCCGGCCGTACCAGCGGTCGAACCAGCCACGGTTGTGGCAGTCCTCCGGCGTAATGCGGTGGCTGTTGCGCAGCTCGTGCTCGCAGATCGACTCCACGGCCGCTGCAAGTTCCGCGCTGCGGAACACGCCCATGAACTCGAGGTTGATCGATAGGCTCCGCGGATCGAAGTTGCAGGAGCCGATCACCGACCAGCGGCCGTCGACCACCATCACCTTGCTGTGCAGCATCTGGTCTTGCCGCTCGTAGATCTCGATGCCGCGGGCGAGCAAGTACTCGTACATGTGTCGAGTGGCCACCTCGGCCGCCTTCACGTCGCTCCGCTCAGGCACGATCACCCGCACCCGCACTCCGCGTCGCGCAGCCCGCACCAGCTCGCGCAGCACTCGGCCGAGCGGCAGGAAATAGGCCATCGAAAGCGTGATCGAGTGCTGCGCGCTGCGCAAGAGCGGCAGAAACACGCGATAGGGGCGATGTGCTTTGAGCCACGGCCGCGACTCGAAGAACAGGATCGTGTCTTCCTGACGGTCGACGAATCGCTTGCCCGGCCAGCGGGGCGGCCGGGGCGCCGGCAGCCCGTTGACGCGCCGCCACAGCCGGTCGAACGCATCGGCCACCTGCCTTACCTGCGGGCCAGTCATCCGCACGTGAACGTCGCGCCACCCGGCCGAACTTGGCAGCCGCAGGGCCTTGGCGTCCTCCACCGAATGGATCGAGCTTTGGTCGACGACGTTCATGCCCCCGAAATAGGCCACATCGTCGGCCACGAGCAGCTTGCGGTGGTTCCGGCGATTGAACAGTCGAAAGAACCGCCAACTCCACAGCGTGCGGCCCAGGCTGTGATAGGCATGGACCGCGACCCCCGCCTGCTCGAGATCGGCGAAGTACTCCGCAGGCGTCGAAAAGCTGCCCACGGCGTCATACATGAGCCGCACGTCGACGCCGGCGCCCGCCCGTTCCTCGAGGGCCGCGGCGATTGCCTGCCCCGCCCGGTCCCCCGAGACGATGTAGGCCTCGAGCCACACGCGGCGGCGGGCATTCTGAATGTCGCGCACCATCGACGCGATCAGAGGGGGCGACTCCTCGAACAGCCGCAGCTCGTGTCCCGCGACGCGCAGGCAGTCGCGCGGCGCTGAACCGGCGGCGGCGCGGATCGGTTGGCTCACGCAGGGGCCTATGCGGGCAAGGGTTATCGCGTTGGGAGACCTCATTATATCTTCCCCGGGTCTCGCGGGACCGCTCGACCGCGAGTGGAAAAGGCGCCGAGTCAGGCTAGAATTCGGCTCCGTCTCCTCATCCCGAGATTCCTCATGCCTGCCGCCAGCCCGACCGGCCTCCAGTTCGATCCGCGCCAAGCCGTGCGTTCGTTGCGGCGCAGCGACCCGGTGCTGGCGGGGCTCGTCGACCGAATTGGGCCGTTCACGCATGATCCACCGAGGATGCAGAGCCCCTTCGAGGCGCTTGCGCGGGCCATCGTGTATCAGCAGCTCTCGGGCAAGGCCGCGGCCACGATTTACGGTCGCCTGATGCTGTTGACGCCCGGCCGGAACGGGTTCCGCCCCACCAACCTGCTCGCGCTTTCCGACGCTCAGATGCGCGGCGTCGGTCTGTCGACCAACAAGTGCCTGGCGCTGCGTGATCTGGCTGCCAAAACGCTCGACGGCACGGTCCCAACGCTGGCGCGGCTGCGGCGGCTCGGCGACGAAGAGATCATCGAGCGGCTCACGGCGGTGCGCGGCATCGGCCGCTGGACCGTCGAGATGCTGCTGATGTCGCGCCTCGGGCGGCCCGATGTTCTGCCCGTCGACGACCTTGGGGTGCGCAAGGGCTTCATGCAGACCTACGGCCTGGCGGGGATGCCCACCAAGATCGAGCTTGTGGAGCACGCGGAGCGCTGGCGTCCGTTTCGCTCGGTGGCGAGTTGGTACATGTGGCGGGCGCTCGATTCGCTGTAGCGAAAGGCCCTGAACAGGCTCGAGCGCCATGCTTGTGCGGTGCTTCGGCAGTCTGCTCCTCGATCGCGGGCGTGGCAAATCGCTTTCCACGCGCTGTCTAGTCGATTGCCTCCGCGGGGCCCGGTTGCTACCTAACCGATTTGCAATCTAGCGGATCGTCGCTGTAAGCCGCTTATTTGCAGTCGGTTGCATCAGACGCTGGCCGCGCGCTCGCTCGGGCCTAAGTCGTTGGCACGACCTCTGCGTTGCCAGCATCCGCCCTCCCAACGGATTGGCTCCGCCCTGCGGCGGACCGGATCTTCCCGCTCGCTGTTTGCGCTCGCGGTGCGCGCGGAGCCAATCGTTCTCGAGGCGCCACACATTTAGGCCCGGAGGATCTGGTACATGGCCACCGCTTCGCTGTCCGCCGCCAATGGCGTCGCCTCGTCGCTCGAGAAACCGCAAAACGGGTTGGCCGGGCTCAAGCACCTGCGCTACGACATTGCCTCGGGCATCGTCGTCTCGCTCGTCTCGCTGCCCCTCTCCTCGGGCATTGCCATCGCCTCGGGCGTGCCGCCGATCTATGGCCTGATCTCGGCCATCATCGCCGGGCTCGTGTTTCCGCTGATCGGGGGTTCCTATGTCACGATCGCCGGCCCGGCGGCGGGCTTGGCGCCGGCGTTGCTCGCCATCATGGTGACGATGGGGGGCGCCGGAGACGCCGATCACCTGGGCGCCGGCTACAAGTACTTGCTCGTGATCATCTTCATGGTCGGCTGCGTGCAGATCGCGCTGGCGGCCCTCAAGTTGGCTCGCTTCGCCGGCATCATTCCGGTGGCGGTCGTCGAAGGCATGCTGGCGTCGATCGGCCTGCTCATCATCGTCAAGCAACTTCCCATGTTCTTCGGCTACACCGGCAAGGTGCATGCCCATGAGTTCTTCGAATACGTAAGTGAGGCGCCGAACTTCGCCCGGGGCCTGACGCCGGCGGTGTTCGCCGTGTCGCTGAGCTGCCTGGTGCTGATGCTCGTGTTGGGGTCGATCAAGAACGTGCGGCTGTTGAAGGTCGTGCCGCCGCAGCTCATCGCGGTCGTGTTCGGCGTGGGCTTGGGCTATGCCCTGAATGTGGGCAGCCTGACCGGCAACTTCCTCATCAAGCTGCCGGAAACTCCGTTCCACGGCGTACATCTGCCCGACTTCGCGGGGATGTTGGCGCGGCAGGACCTGTGGTACGCCGCGATCCTGGGCGTCATTACGCTGACGATGATCGACGGCGTCGAGTCCTTGGCCACGGCCATGGCGATCGACCGCATCGATCCCTTCAAACGCAAGTCGATGCCCAACCGCGTGCTGTTGGCGATGGGCGTGTGCAACATCTGCTCGAGCCTGGTGGGCGGTCTGACGATCATCCCCGGCGGCGTGAAGAGCAAGGCCAACATCGCCTCGGGCGGCCGAACGCTGTGGGCGAACTTCACCAACGCGATCTGCCTGATCTTTTATCTGGCCGTGGCCGCTCCGCTGATCAACATGATTCCCAAGGCGGCCCTGGCGGCCGTGCTCGTCTATACGGGCTGGAAGATGTGCGAACCGCTCGTGTGGCGGCACATGGCCCACATTGGCAAGGAACAACTCGCCATCTTCTCCGTGACCGTGCTGGCGACCCTGCTCACCGATCTGCTCTGGGGCATCGTGATCGGCGTCATGGCCAAGTTGGTGCTCAACTTCGTGCTCTCGCGGCGCGGATTGCTGGGCTACACCGCCGACGAAATCGCCACGCCCACCTGGCTGCAGAGCGCGGGGGATTTCTTCCGCAATCCGGTGCATCGCCGTGAACAATTGGCCGACGGCTACCACTTGTACCTCAACAAGCCGCTCGTGTGCTTCAACACGATGAAGCTCACCCAGGAGTTGGATCTGGTGCCTAAAGACGCCAAGGCCGTGTTCGTGCACCTCGAGCGGCGAGTGTCTCTCGTCGACCACACGTCCTTCGAGAATCTCGATTACTCGATCCAGGAGTTCTCGCAGTGCGAGGTGCCGGTCAGCCTGGTAGGACTCGACCGCATGCGGCCGCTCTCGCGCTACCACTGCTGCACCCACGTGGCGGGGCCGACGCTCGTCTCCGCGTAATTCAAGAAAGTCGCTTGCTCTCCGTTCCTCGTTCGTCGAAAGGTTGCCGTCATGTCGGATTTCCGAGTCGCGATGGGGGCGGATTTGCTGGGCTCCCATCGGGACTCGCCGGGAGCGGCCCAGGCAATCGCCTTTAGCCGCGTCGCGGGGGGCCGGCCGCATAGCTTTTGGCTCGGCCGCCGACGCTGGAACTCCGTTCTCAGCACGGGCGCCTTGGGCGCCTTGATGCTGCTGGCGGCGGCATTCTTGACGCGCGAGCTGTCTGCCACGCCGCTGCTCCGCTTGGAGATTGGCGTGGTGGCGGCGCTGCTTGGCCTGGGCGGAGGGGCCTGCGTGCTGTGGGCCTTGAACGCACTGCTGGGACGCTTTGTGCTCGATCAGCGTGGGCTGCGGCTTTCCGCGGTCATCTCGGGATTCGCCGTGGAGTGGCAAGATTTGGCGGCTTGGGAAGTCCGTAGCCGCCCGCGATTCTTGGGCGGCCCTGGCGTGCGGCTGTGGCTCCGGCAGGCGCTGGCCCCCGTGACGGTCCCCGGCGAATGGCTTTCAAGCGAGGATTGCAACGCCATCCATGCGTTGTTGCAGGCCACGGCGCCTGAACTCGAGGGCGCAAAGAGCGCCGGGCCGAATAATCGCGCGGCCATGGCGAGCGGCCTGGCGTAGGCCGGCTGAATCGCTCTTAGTGCCCGGCCTCACCGTCGTCCGCTCGCTCGAGCCCCGAGTCGAACGCTCGAAGTTTTGCGCGCAACGTCATCCGTGACAGACCAAGCAACTCCGCGGCCCGCTGCTGGTTGTTGCCCGTGGCCCGCATGGCCTCTTCCACGAGAATCTTCTCGACCGCCGAGATCACCTGTCGGTACACGTCCCCCGGCCCTTCCGCCAGCAGCCGCCGAGTGAGCGCCTCGACGTCCAGACCGGGCGCTGCAGCCGATGTCGTTCCGCGGGCTCCAGAAGCGCCAGGGGATGACGTGCGCCGGCATGATTCCGGCAGGTAGTCCGCCGTCAACACATCGCCGGTCGCCTGCACCATGGCGAACCGCACGGCGCTCTGCAACTCTCGAATGTTGCCGGGCCAGTTGTGCGCGGCGAGCGCCTTTTCGAACTCGGGAGTGACGGTGCGGACGTGCTTGCCCAACTCTCGGTTCGCCCGCCGGATGAAGTGCGACGTGAGCAAAGGGATGTCTTCGACCCGCGTTCGCAGCGGAGGCAGCGCGATCACGAAGCCGTTGAGCCGGTAGAACAGATCCTGCCGAAACGCGCCTTCGGCGACCATCGTCTCGAGATCGCGGTTCGTGGCGGCGATGATCCGCACGTCCGTGTGAATCGTTTGGTTTCCGCCCACGCGTTCGAACTGCTGCTGTTGCAGCAGCCGCAGCGCCTTGGCTTGCGTGGCCGGGCTCATGTCGCCGATCTCGTCGAGGAAGATCGTGCCGCCGTTGACCTGCTCGAACTTGCCGATGCGGCGCTGGTCGGCGCCAGTGAACGCGCCCCGTTCGTGGCCGAAAAGCTCGCTCTCGAGCAGCGTCTCGCTCAGCGCCGCGCAATTGACCGCCAGAAACGGCTTCTCCTGGCGCTGGCTATAGTGGTAGATCGCCCGGGCCACCAACTCTTTGCCGGTGCCGCTCTCTCCCAAGATCAGCACCGTGGCGTCCTGCGGCGCCACGCGGCCGATAGTCTTGTACACCTCGTGCATCGCCGGCGAATTGCCCACGATCACGTCGGCGTCGATCTCTTCCCCTTCGTCCGGCGCCACCACCGCCGGCACGCGGCTCAGCCGCCCCATGTCGATCGCTTGTGTCACCTGCTTGCGCAACCGGCTCAGATCGACCGGCTTGACGAAGTACTCGAAGGCGCCGCGGCGCATGGCCTCGATCGCCGTTTCCGTTTTCGCGAAGGCCGTCATGATGATCACCGGCAGCCGGGGATCGATCTGATGGATCTGCGAAAAGGCGTCGAGCCCCGACATGTCCGGCAGCCGCACGTCGAGCAACACCACGTCGGGCTTCTCGCGCCGCACCATCTCGATGCCCGCGGTGGCCGTTTCGGCCGAGAGCACCGTGAGCGTGGGCGAGGAGAGCGTTTCGCGGATGGTGAACGCGATGTTGGGCTCGTCGTCGATGACCAAGAGCTTAGGCATGGGGCGGTCCGTGCGGCGGATCGGTAACGAAGGGGAGCCGGACCTCGAAGACCGCCCCGCCGCCGGGCCGCGGGAAGTAGCGGATATCGCCCTGATGCGATTCGGCGATCCGCTGGCAAATCGACAACCCCAGCCCCGTGCCCGTCTCCTTGCTGGTGACGAACGGCTCGAAGATGCGGCTGGCCAACTCGGGAGGAATGCCGGGGCCGTTGTCGGACACGCGGATCACGAGGTGAGCCTGACTTCCCTCGCTCCCTTCGGCCAAGATCCGCAAGGCGTCGTGCAAGGTCGCGCCCTCGTGATCGACCGCGGCCGGGCTGAGCGGCTCGTCGATCCGGGTGAGCAGCACCTCGATCCAACCGCCATGCTGCAGGGCATCGAGCGCGTTGAGCAGCAGGTTCAACAGCAACTGGCGCATTTGCCCGGCGTCGACGGTGGCCCACAGCCCGCGCTCCGGCAAGCGGCAGCGGATTTCCGCCTGCTGTTGACGGGCGCGGGGCGTCACCAGGTCGATGGCGTTCTCCGCCACCGCGACCAGATTCGTAGGCGACTTCTCGGGCACCGGCGGGCGGGCGAAGTCGAGAAAGCTCTGAATCGACTCCTCGAGTCGGCCGATCTCGTCGTCGAGCACATGCAGCGAACGGCCGGTGAGGCCCGCCGTTTCGCCGCGCTCGAGCGCCCCCTGCACGAGCATTTTGATCGGCATGAGCGGGTTGCGCAGTTCGTGCGCCATGCCGGCGGCCAACTGCCCTACTTGGGCCAATTGCTCGCTGCGCAACAGCTCGTGCTCGCGCTGCTGCAGCCGTTCGAGCATCGTGCCGATGTGCGACTCCAGATGCCGAAGGCCGTCTTCCAGGTCGTGAATGTCGCCCGTGCGCAGGAAGGTCACCGGGCGCACGCCGTCGGTGAGCTTGCCGGCCATGTCGCGCACGGTGACGTCGAGTTGCACCACGCCGCGCCCCACCGTGCGGGCAATGCCCACCCCCATGAGCAGCCCGGCGATGCCGCCGCAGATGCCCAGCAGCAGGAAACCCACCCGCAGCGTGCGGGCGGAGCCGCGGGCCGCCTGGTTCGTGCGGTCGACGACCTCCTGGTTGAGCAGAAAGCACTCCCGGCAAGGCTGCAGCACATCGGTGAGCACGACGTCGGCCAGGCGGCTCAGTTCGGCTTCCTCGGCCTCGGTAAGCGGCCGCATCGCAGCCGCGGCGGCCAGCGGCTGAAAGGCGTTGAAGAATCCCCGGTAGCCGCGCTCCACCACGGCGACCAGTTCTTGCTCGCGGTCGGTGCGGGCCGACTCGAGGGCGTTGGCCAACAGCGTGTCGGTCCGCTCGTGGATCTGCTCCACGTTCGCCAAGTGGCTGGCCACTTTGGTTCGCAGATAGAGATTCACCTGATAGCGAATCTCTCGCATCTCCATGTAGAGGTCCTGGTCGATCACCATCCCGCGGACTTCGCGGGCCAAGACGTCGTTGTTCGTTTGTTGCAGTTCGTGAACTTTCCAAGCCGCCACGGCCGCCAGCGCGACCAGCACCGCGGCCAAGGCCACCATCGGCCCGGCAATTTGGAAGAAGACGAGGGAGCGAAAGGGAGACTGAGGCATGTGGCGGCTGGGACTGCGGACGTGCGTAGGCACACTACAATCTTACCACGGCCGGCGCGATTGGGCCGAGGCGACTACTCCCCTGGCGCTCGGTCACGGCGCCGATTTCCGGTCGGTTTGACCGCGGAGCAACGGCCCGGCGAGCCGCCGGCTTCACGGCCGACGGTTTCGGGGTTGCCGTGCCGCGGTCGCATGCGCGCTCGAAAGGTCGCAGCGTCGGGACCCCACGTGGCGACGATCTCGCCCGTTTCCGGCCTCCCTGGGAGCTGGCGGCGGGAACGGCGGGGAAAAACCCCGCCGCTCGCCAATCCCTGCGCGGCGCCTAGGCCAGCGCCTCATGGATCGCCGTGCCTTGGCAGAAGTGCAGCGGGCGGCCCGTGGGGTCGGGAAACGTCGCGTCGGGGTCGACGCCCAGGGCACGGTAGGCTGTGGCCAGGTAGTCTTGCGGCGTCACCGGGTCGACCGCCGGGTAGGCTGCGTGGCGGTCGCTCGCGCCGTGAATGTAGCCGCCGCGCACTCCGCCGCCTGCCAAGAGGCCGCTGTAGCAGAAGGGCCAGTGTTCGCGCCCCGCGTTGTTCGCGGTGATCTGCGGCCGGCGGCCAAACTCGCCTACCCAGCAGACGAGCGTTTGCTCGAGCAGTCCCCGCTCGGCCAGGTCTTCGAGCAGCGCGCTCAGCGCCTGATCGGCCGGCGGAATCAGGTCGTTCTTCAGGCGGTTGAAGTTGTCGCCGTGGGTGTCCCAGAAGTTGCGGCCGTCGTCGTGCCAGTTCACGTTGACCACTGGCACGCCCCGCTCCACCAGCCGCCGCGCGAGCAGCACGCACTGCCCGTGGATGTTGCGGCCGTAACGGTCGCGCATCGCAGCCGGCTCTTGCTCCAGGTCGAACGCGGCGCGGGCCTCGGGCGAGGCGAGCAGCGAGAATGCCTGTGCTTGGCAAGCGTCGAGCGTGGCCGCTTCGGCCTGGTCTTCGAGCCGCGCGCGCTGGCGATCGATTTCGTGCAGCAAGCGGCGGCGGTCGTCCAAGCGTCCGGGCGCTAGGTCGGCCGGCAGGCTCAGTTCGGCGACGCGCCAGTCAGCTTTGCTCGGATCGCCGCCGAGCAAGAACGGGTCGTATTTGCGGCCGAGCCAACCTCCGTTCTGCCCGGGCGCGCGTCCGCCGGGCGCCGCCGGATGATAGGCCAGCCAAGGCAACGTGACGAACGGCGGGAGCGCCGCCGAGGGACCGCGCAGCCGCGCCATCACCGAGCCGAAATGCGGAGTGTCGCGCTGGCTGGGGGGCTCGGCGTCGCTGCGGACCACGGGGGCGAGATGCCCGGTGAGCGTGGTGTGCCCGCTGGAAAGATGCGCGGGGTCGTCGTGTCCCAGCGAGCGAATCACCGTCAGCTTGTCGGCCTGTTGGGCCAGCCGCGAAAAGTGCTCGCTCAAGTGCAGCCCCGGCACGCGGGTGGGAATCGTGCCGAAGGGGCCGCGGACTTCGGCCGGCGCGTCGGGCTTGGGATCAAACGTGTCGAGCTGGCTTGGCCCGCCCCACATGAACAGGAAGATGCACGACTTGGCCCGACCGCCGCTCGCCCCCGCCATCGCTGGCCGCGCGCCCAGCGTGCCTGCGCCCAAGCCCAGGCACCCGAGCGCCCCCGCCTGCAGCAATCGGCGGCGACTGAAGCGCAGCGTCTGCTGGAAGTCGGCGCAGCCCGCAGAAGCAACAGCGGCGGCGCGAGTCATCGGCTCGGCTCCTCGAGGGCGGCAGGGAAAGCGGGAGGCAGGTTAGGGCGGGGTGAGGCGCAGCAGGCGCTGCGGGGGCGGGAACGGCTTTCAGCCGTCTCTCCAAAATGCTACGGGATCGCAATGCGGCGGGCAACCCGAGTGTTGAGGCGGCGCCTAGATTCAGAACCCAAAACCAAGGTCGACAGCAAGGAGCGTACGGCGCTCGAGCTCTTGGCTCGCCGGCTGCAGGAGATCCTGAGCAGTCATTGGCGGGGCCCGCTGGGGAGGCGCTCGCTGACGCGAAATTGCTATCCCCACGCGCTGTGGGCGCCGCCGCCGCCCCGGTCGACTGGCGCGAGCGCAGTACGGCGACTTGTCTCACGACGGTTGCCTAAACCGGCTGGCGCAGGATATCCCCGATCCGTGCGATCGACACGGAGGGCAAGAACTTCTCGTCCTGGCAAATCTTCATCGCCTTCTTCTGCGTCAGCGCCTTGAGCGAGGCTGCCGGAATCGTCTGGTCGCCGTCGCCGGCCACCCAAGCGCTTTGCCACAGGACGGCCAGCAGGTGGGCGCCGTCGCGCATGCATTCGACAGTTCCGGCCCCGAACTCGGCCCACATGTCTTCGGCCAGTTGCTTGGGCTTGGCGTCGCTGTCGATGTAGAACTGCACGATTTTTCGCGGCGGAATCCGCTCGAATACCGTTCGCATCATCGCGATCGTCGCCTGGGCCGCCTCCGACCCCGACTCGATCAACTCGGCCGCCTTCACCTTCCAGGGCGCCGCCAGTCCGTCGAGGACCTTGTCGCGGTTGTCGCTCACCATCGCGTCCTCGTAGGCGGAGTGAACGCCGCTGCCGAGAGGTTCCTGCACCGTTTCGACAGTTCCATTCTGATGGTGAATGGTCCGGCTCTGCGGCTGCTCGGGGTCGCCGTCGTGGAGGTAGGAGATGTGCAGCGGCTGGCAGGCGTCGCCGAGGTAGTGCGTCAGCACGCCTGCCGCGCAAACGAACTCAGCGACTTTGCCGGCCTTTACGAACCTCACCATGTCATTGAAGATCTGCCAGACGCGGAACGGCAGCAGGCCGCGGTGCTTGGCCGCGATTGGCTCGCCGCTGAGTAGGTCGTGCAAGCTCGCATAGAACGCATTCCACCGGTCGGGATCGATGAACCCAGGGTCCTGGGTCAAATCGAGCAGCGTCTTGCCGTCCGCCCCTTCCTGATCCATGTCCGCGAAGTGGTTCGGGCCCTCCATGGCGCGGGCGAAGCCTTGGTGGGCGACCCGCGGCTTCCAGAACATGTCCGGCACGTCGGCCAGCGGCACGAACTCGGCCGAGCCCATGCCCTTGAACTCGCTGTTGCGGATGTCGTCGCTGCTGGGGCTGACAATTTCCGCATTCTTGGTCATCAGCGTTTTCAGATGCGCGTTCGTCAGGTTGGCGGCCACGCTGGCGGCGATCGAGAAGTGCCCGATCGCCCCCCAGGTGTCGACTTGGTCGAGGTTCCAATCGCGGACCAGGTCGACGTCGAGCAGGTTGCAAACGGTGCTCAAGGAGGTGGCCAGCGCATAGCTCGTCGCCACGTTCTCGGCGAACACTTGAGCCCCCCATTGAAGCGCGAACGGACGATATTCGGGAGGAGCATCGTTTCCGTACTTCTTGGGGGCTGGGTTCGAATCGACCGGGTCAAACACCCACAGCGTGCCCGAGTCGCCCGGCCGGGTGAGGAATTCTGGCGCCGGAGCTTTCTTGACGGGCCCGTTCGGACTGCGGCCGGTCCGGGGGCCAATCAAGCAGTCTGCGAGATACTCGAATCCGCCCACCGACTTGTACCGGTAGAGCAGCGCCGTGATCTCACCCTCCATCCGGCCGCTCGCTGCGCCAAACCCAACCACTCGGCAGCCCACAAGAGACAGCTTGAGCTGGCTCGGGGGGAGGTCGGTAAGCGGGCCCATGGCGCCGATCCCATGGACTTGTGCGGTCCAAGGGCCCAGGTCATCAATGTCGATCAAGCCGGCGTCGAGGTTGACGTAGACGTCCTTGCCGGGGCAGTCGCGATAGACCTCGGCGAAGGGGAGCCGGGTCAACTGCTTTGGGCTGGATCGGCCGATGGGCTCATTCCGGCCGTTTAGCCGGGAATACAAGACCTCGCCCGCGTCGCCCGCGACGTGGCGGTTGGTCAGGGCATAGGTGCGGTGACCATCCGAGACAAGACAGGCGATGGTGGCCACGTGTTCTCGGCCCTGCACGTCGGCGATGATCGGGTTGCCGCCGCCGATGTTGTTGAGCGGGAAACGAATCGCGCGAGTAGCGGGCGCCTGAGCGACTTTTTCCACCAGCGTGACGCACACCGGCGCCTTGCGTCCGTTTGGCAGGAACAACGTGCGGGGGACCATCTGGCTGGGGTCGTAGCGTTTGTCTTTGCCGAACGAATCGACGTCGACCCACTCATCCACGAACACCAGGATCGCCGGCCAGGAGTAGGGACGGACCTCGGAGTTGCCGAGCGTGCGGGGGCCGGTCCCCTTGTGCTTCACCGTGCCGTCAGGCTCGGGCCACGAATCCTCGGTCCGAATGCGGTACCGGCCGATCGCGGTGGCCACGACGTGCGGGTAGTTCACCAAGTGAGTGTGATACACGTCCCGCGCGTCGAGCAGGTCTCGAAACGAGAGACTGTCGAAATCGTTGCCAGCTCTTTGGTAGTCGTGAGTATCCATGGCGAAGACTCGATTGAGCGTGGTGCGATGGAGTCGGATCAACCGCTGAGCGCAATTCGGCGCTGACCGCATCGGCGCACTCGCGGCGGTCGATGAACTTAGTACTACAGCGCCCGTTGCCGCAGCCTTCTTCTTAGCTCTCGGGCGCGGCGTTTCGCGTGGCAGGCGGCGGCGATGCGGTTACGGTGTTGCCGCCAGGCGGACCAAGCCAGGATTTCGTCCTCGTCCCACCGCCGCAGATCGAGCAGGTGTCGCAGCAGGGCCCGGACCTCGGGGACGCTCATCTGCGGCTCTTTTTTCCCCCAGCCGCTGCTTTTGCAGCGCCAGGAACCACAGGGCCAGCATCGAGAGCACCGTGTGGTGGTGCCACCCGCGCCAGCCGCGGGTTTCATACTCATCGAGGCCGCACTCGCCTTTGCCGCACTGGAAGTCCTCTTCGATGGTCCAGCGGCAGCCGCCCACCTGAGCCAACTTGGAGAGTGGCACGGAGAGCGGCGCGTTGCTCCGTTGCACTTTGATTTCCGCTTCCTGTCCCAACGAACGCCGCACCAGCAGCCGCTCAGGTTCGGTCGTTGGCGATCCCTCCTCCGAGAACCACACCGTGAGTTCGGCATACTCGTACACCCGCGGACCCTGGCTGCCGACGGCGACCGTCAGCCGCCGCCAGGCGGTGGCGGGAATCGTCGGCAGCACCTCGGCGATCGACTGCGGTTGGCTCCAGGCCTGCTTGCGCGTCCGCGGTCGGCCGCCGCGCGGCGTTGTCCTTCCCAACAGCCGCAGCTTGGGCGCGGTCGTCCAGACGCGGGCATCCCGCGAGGTGTCGAGCACGTACCACTTCCCCAAGGCCCGCACGCCTTGCACGAACGTCGGGCTGTCGCCATACAAGCTGTCGCTGCCCACCCACCGAAACGGCAAGCCGTCGTCAACCGCTGCCTGCACGAGTTCGAGCGCCAGTTCAGGCTTGCTGCGGAACACCACGCTCTGCGGCACGCCTGCCTCCTCGCGACGCAACGGATCGTCGGCCCATTCCTGCGGCAAGAATAGCCGCCGGTCAACCAGCACGTGTCCGCTGGGGACTGTGTAGTTGGCGAACACGGCCACCTGGCAGTTGTCGGTTCGCCCCATACAGCCCGCATATTGCCGCTTCACGCCGACCGACTTCGTGCCCTTCTTGGGAAAGCCCGTTTCGTCGACGTTGAGCACCGCGTCTTCGTAGCCCCAGTGCGCAGCGACGTCTTGGCGCAGTTCGCTGAGCACCAGGCGGTCGTCCCACACGCCTTGCGAGATGAACTTCTGGAGGGTGCGGACAGCGCCTCCCTCGAGTTGCTCCGCGATGTTCTCCACGTTGCGTCGCTCGCCGCCGGCCAGCAGCCCCTGCACGAACTGCCGCGCGTGCTCCCCATTCTCCACCCGGCCGAACAGCACCAGATACCGCTCGAGAAATACTTCCAACTCAGGCCGCAGCCGACGCAACTCGCGAGCATCCATGCTCTGGCTCCTCAAGCCCTCAACACCCCAGGCCCCAACGAACTGATCTTGTACCCGATCCGCCCAACATCGTAGAAGATCAGTCGATTAGGCGCTGTAGTACTAAGTCACGCCCCTTATCCCGTTACGGCCGCTCAAGTCCCAGGCTGCGCTGATACGCGGCCCGTTGCGCCTCGAGGCCGTGGGCGGATGTGATCTTCCGCCACTCGGCGGCCGCCGCCTCGAGCGCTGCCTGCGGAGTCGCCTCGCCGCGCACCGCCTGTTGCACCGCCGTGTCGAGGGCCGCCAGATACTCTGCGCGCCCCGGGATGCGCAGCGCCACGAGCGCGCGCGGGCTTGAGAGCGACGCCGCCACCGCCGCGGCATAGCTGCCGGCATCGGTCGGCGCGGCTGGCCGCCAGATCGGCGGGCTGATTTGCTTGCCGCGAAACGGCGCGGTTGCCGGGCTCAGGGGCGCGATCTCGCCGCTCCACTGCGGTCCGGTGAGCAGTGCGAGAAGGCGATAGGCCGCCAGCCCGTCGACGGCCGACACCGAAGCCCCGGCCAGCCGGCCCTCGAGCCCCACGAGCGGCGTCGGCTGCGGGCCGCCCTCGGCACGGTCCCAGGTATTGCGCAGTGGGTTGAACGCCTCGATGGCGCCCGGCAACGCCGCGGAGACGATCGCCTGGGCGGGAGCAGCGCTCCCTGCATCGCTGGCGCTAACTGGCGGCCAGCCGATTACCCATTCCGCTTCGCCGTGCGCAACCGCCTGCCACGCGTCTTCCGGCGCTAATTCGAGTTGGCGCGGGTGGCCGCGCTTGGCCGCCGCACAAAGTTCCTCGAGCGCACGGACGAAAGGCGCGCTCGCGATCTGCGTTTCGAACGTGTCTTTGTTGAAGACGCCGGAGTAGTAGTCGGGATGCCGCACGTAGGGGGCCGCCCACGCGAGCAAGGCCTGCCCGGCCCAGCCCTTGGCCAGCGGCAGGGCAATGCGCGGCTTGGGGTCGCCTGCTTCGAGGAGGGCCAGCAGATCGGTCCAAGTGGCTGGGGCCGCGGTTTTGCCATCGCCGGCTCCGCTCTTGCCAAGCAGGAGCACGCGCGAACCGAGCGGCAGCGCCAACGTTTCGCCACCCCACCGTACGTTAGTTGCGCGAAGCTGCGGGAAAACGTCGGTCCATTGATAAGCCGAGTCCGCCTCGACGTCGCGCTCGAGGGCCGCCAGCCAACCGCGGTCGCCCAGCCAGCCCAACTCGGTGTCGGGGAAAACCACGACGTCGGCGCCTAGTTCCTGCCGGGTCTGCAATTCGGCAGCCGTTGCCTGCCGCACCTCGAGCGGTCCGCCCCCTTGGGCTTCCCACTCTCCTTGCAGGCGTCCAATCGCGGCGGCCAGCGCGGGGTCGTCGACCACGAGCACCTGGAGCTTTACGGACGCGCTCGGCGCAGGCGCTGGCTTGGGCGGGCCGCTCGAAGGGCAGCCAGTCAGCAACAACGTTCCGATCGCCAGGCAGAGCCAACACGCTTGGGCCGAAGGCTGCCTCACCGCCCTACGGTCATTCATCGCCCCAGCACCTCATCGATCGATTCGCCCAGGATTTGCACCATCCGTTCGAGTTGGGCCTCGGTGGCCACGTAGCAGGGCGCCAGGTTGTAAACGTCGCCGCGGAGCCGAGTGAACATGCCGCGGGTTTGCGTGGCCGCGTGGACCTTGGGGCCGATGCCGGCCTCGGGCGGAAACTCGGCCCTCGTGCCCTTGTCGGCGACGAGTTCGACCGCGGCCATCAACCCCAACCCGCGCACCTCGCCCACGTGGGGATGGCTCGCCAGCGTGGCCAGTTTCGTTCGCAGGCTGTGCCCCAGTTCCGCCGCGCGGGCCACCAGGCCTTCCTGCTCCAAGAGGTCCAGGTTGGCCAGCGCCACGGCGCAGCCCACCGGATGCGCCGAGTAGGTGAAGGCGTGGTTCCACTTCTGTGGCCCGCTGGCGGCGTCGAGCGCCTCGGCGATGCGGTCCGACACGCCGAGCCCGCCCAGCGGAAAGTAGCCGCTGGTCACTCCCTTGGCGAACGTCAGCAGATCGGGCTCGACGTCGTAGCGCGACAGCGCGAACCACTCGCCCGTGCGGCCGAAGCCGGTGATCACTTCGTCGGCGATCAGCAGGATCTGATGACGATCGCAGATTTCGCGAATTCGCGGCCAATAGTCGTCGGGGGGCACGATCACGCCCCCCGCGCCTTGCACGGGCTCGCCGATAAAGGCGGCCACCGTGTCGGCCCCTTCGCGCAGGATCGCCTCCTCGAGCAAATCGGCCGCTTGCTGGCCGGGCGTGCGCGGGTCGTTCGCGCGGGCCTCGAAGCGGTAGGGATACGGGCTCGGGATGTGCAGGAAGCCTGGCACGCGCGGCTCGAACATCGGCCAATACGCCGAGAGGCCCGTGGCCGACATGGCGGCCAGCGTCGTGCCGTGGTAACCGTAGGTGCGGCCGATGACCTTCGTTTTGCCGGGCTGCCCCGCAGCCTTCCAAAACCAGCGGGCCGTTTTGAACGCGCTTTCATTGGACTCGGCGCCGCCGGAGGTGAAGAAGAAGCGGTTGACGTGCGGATAGGTGAGCTCGGCCAAACGCTGCCCCAGCGCGATCGCCGGCCGGTTGCCGCTGCCGGCGTACGACGATGCATAGCCCAGCGTGCGCATCTGATTGGCGGCGGCGTCGGCTAATTCGCCGCGGCCGTGCCCCGCGATTACGTTCCACAGGCCGGCCAAGGCGTCGAGAAACTCCTTGCCCGTATGGTCGACGAGCACGGCGCCGCGCCCCTCGACCCACAAATGGGCGTGCTCCTGCTCGGAGCGGCTGTGCAGGGAGTGGATCAGCGTGGCCTGATCGAGGGCCAATTCGCAGGTTGGTGCGAGCATATGGGGGGGCAACGCGGTGAACGGGGTCGGGAGCCCCCATTCTACTCGCCGGCCAGGGCTGGCCAATCGGCGCCCGATCGAGCATGGCAAGGTTCCGGCCGCGGGCGAGTCTAGACAGTTTTCGCCAAACGCGGCAGAATGACGCGTCCGGAGCCGCGTTCTCGTGGGTTGCTGCAATCTTCTCGAGCCCAAGCGAGCGAACATGACCGAAAAAGGGGAATCGATCAGCGGCGGGCGGGCCGATCTGCTGAGTGTGCCTGCTGACTGTCCGGCGCCGACCGACGCGACCGATCGGGCAATCATGTTGGCTTTGGCCGGCACGACCGCGCTGCCTCAGCCGTTCCCGGCGGTGGCGAACTTGCGCATTCTCTGCGGCGCCGACAAATCGGCCTATCTCGAGATCAGGGTGCTGCGCGCTCCCTACGACTCACTTCGCTATACGGTGCACGTCGACGACGTACGCGCGATCTGCTACGCGAAGGATAAGCAGCCGCCCACGCGGATCGATCGCGGCAATCTCGATTTTGGCGACGGCGTGGCGCGGAGGGTGAAAGAGGATCAGCCGGGGATCGTCTTCGTGCGCGACAACGCTTCGGTGCTGGTCACACACGAGTACGGGACTACGGCGCAAGAGATTCCGGATTGCAGGCGCCCCGAAGGCCGCTGCGAGTGCCGTGGCAGGTGCGAGCCTCACGGCTGACGCGCCGCGGTGTTGTGTTTCCGAGGGTCCGGCGATGGAACAGCTCGTTGATGTCGTCGTGCTGAGCGCCTCCGAAGGCCCTCTTGATCCGCGCATCGAGCAAGGGCTTTTCGCACAGTCCGGAGTGCGGACGCGCCTGTTCCGCGTCACCGCGGCGCCGAGGCCCGGTGAACCCCATCGCTGGCAGACGATCGCCCGCGGCCGCAATCAGGGCAAGCGCTTGGGCGCCGCGCCGTGGCTGATGTTCTTGGACGACGACGTGGTCTTGCGCGCGGGCACGATCGCGGCCCTGGCGCAGCAGCTCGAGCGGCGGCCGATCTACGGCGCGCTCGCCGCCGACTATCTCGGCGAAGCGCGAGCCGGCGCGATTGCTCCCCACGTTTCCATGGGAGCGACGCTGTTTCGTCGCGCGGCGCTCGGGGCGATCGAATTCCGCTCGACCGAGCGCAAGTGTGAATGCCAATGCGCGTGCGACGACCTCCGGGCACGCCACATGGCCATCGATTACCTCGAGGGACTGGGGGCCGAGCACGTGGAGCGACGCTCTCTCGAGCATTGCGCGCCCTCCGTGGGCCAGGATCGCGGCCCGCCGCCGGCGAGCGGAATCGTCTTGGCTGCGTTCGACGCGGCGCATGCCAAGCTCTTTCGCGAGCAGTTCGTCGCTTCGTTCCGCGCCGCAGGCAATCAAGAGCAGATCGTCGCCGTGGCGTACGGGTTGCGGCCGCGACAACTGCAAGCGGTGCGCAGCCTGCCCAACGTGCAAGTTGCTCCGCGGCGGCTGGGCTTTCTCTCTCCTGCCCGCCGCCGCTTGGTCGACTTCGCCGCAATCGTCGCCGGGCTGCCCTCGGACTCGCCGGTGGCCTATTGGGATGCGGGCGACGTCGTTTTTCAGGGGCGGCTGGACGAACTGTGGGCCCAGGTGCGCTTGTATCCTGATCGGCTGCTCGCCGTCGGCGAGCCTTGGCGTTACCCAGGGAATCCGGCGGTGACCGATTGGACGCTCAGCATCACCGATCCGCTGGCGCGCGAGCACGCCTTCGCATTGATCTCTCAGCGCCCCTATCTCAACGGCGGCTTTCTGGCGGGAACGGCGGGCGTTCTGCTCCGCTACTTTCGCGCGGCCGAGCATTTGCTGTCCACGCCTGCACTGCTGGGGACGTCCGACTGGGGAGATCAAACGGCGCTCAATCTCTACTGTCACTCGCATCCGGCCGTCTGGCGCGAGATCGACGAACGGTGGAACTATTGCCTTTGCGGCAGGCCGGGAGAGACGACGCGACTGCGCGACGACGGTTTGTTCGTCCATCCGCAGGGCAAGCCGATCTGTGCGGTGCACGGCAATGCGGGCACGCTGCCGAGCCGACGCGAGCGGTTCGCCTCACCAAGCCGCTCCTAGCTCCGCGAGTCGCGCCCGCACGCCGGCCACGTTCCAAATCGTAATCCCGCCGTCGACGAGGCCCACCGCCAGCAAGGCGTCGTCGGGACTCCAGGCAAGCGAGTACACGTTGGCGGCTTCCGGCCGAAACGACAACAGTCGACGCGCACTGTCCCCTTCGAAAACCCAGAGGGACACTTCGTTCGCCTTGCCTAAGCACGCGAGCAGTCGGCCGTCGCTGCTGAGCGCGAGTTGAGGCGATTGGAAAGCCTCGGGCCCGCCGAAGGAGCGAACGAGCACGTCGCGCCGGGTATCCCAAGTTTCACCGCGACGATCGGCCGCCACCAGCGAGACGTGCCCCGTCGACCGATCGAGCCCTAAGCCATGCCACCCCTGGTGCATTCGCGCCTGGCTGAGCGTTGTTGGTTCCGTGCTGTACAGCACGAAGCGATGCAGGCGATTGCCTGGCAACTCGGGCCGGTTGCTGAAGCCCTGCCAGACCAGGGCCTGATCGCCATCGAACGCTAAGTCCTGGCAATCAGTGTCGAAATGCTTCACTTCGGTGAGGGACGGGATTTGGCCTCCGGGCGAGCTGTGGACCTGCCACAAGTCCACGCCGGCGCCAGCCCCGGCCAACCAGGCGCCGTCGGAGCTGAAGGCGAGGCGATTCGTGTCGCCCATTCGATGCACAGGCGGCGTCGCATACTCGCGCGTGCTCAAGTTCCACACGCGGATCGGATCTTTCTTCGTCCACGCGCCAGTCGCCAGCCAACGACCGTCCGGAGACAGCGCGACGGTCTGAACCTTCCCGCCAAGCTCCAGCGACTGCCGGGCCATCGTTCCGCTGCGTGGATCCCAAAAACAGACGCGTCCGTCCTTGCTGCCGGAAATCAGCACGGCGCCGTCGCGAGTGAAGACCAGGCATGGAATCGCGTCCTCGTGGCCCAGCGCACGCACCTGCTCGGCTGTTTGCAGATTCCAGACCCGAACGGTCGCCCGGCTAAACGACGCGGCAAACCGTCTGTCGGCACTAAAGGCCAAGTCGTTGGTTACGACGCCTGGCGACCGTTCCATTCGCAAGGTGGCGAAGGGAAGCCCGGTCGAAGGTCGCAGCAGGTCGATGCGGCCCCGAATGTCTTGCGCGCCAAGGACTTGGCCGTCGGGAGTGAACCGCAGGGATTTGATCGAGTCCGTTCGCGCATACGAGCGCGAAGTGAACTCGAGCGTGTTGGCGTCGCATTCATAGAGGGCCATGCCGTCGTCGCCGCCGACGGCCACCAGGCAGCTTTGCCCCGTCGTAGGCGCCAGGGATAGGGAGCGCTCATATCCATAGCCCACCCGCGTGGCGACGGTGCGGCTTTGCTGCGGCGCCGAAGGTTTCCAGGCAACCATCCCGTGTTCCTCGCGGTCGGTCGACTCGGTTGAGTACGAGGCGACCAGCAGATCGAGGTCTGCCCGATACACGGCATTCGAGAATTCCGCGCCCTCCGGGCCGCCGCTAAAGTCGCGCCGCGCGGCGGAAGCGGCCAAATCGACCAAAACCACGCTCCGCCCCTTCCAGCCCAGAGCGTAGCGACCATCGGCGGTTAGATCGTAGGTGAAACCGCTTTCCTCGGCGTTCGTAAGCGAATCGGAACCCGCAGTAGCCTCACGCAGGGCGCCGGAGTTTGGATCACAGCTCCAGTAAAACACGCGTCCAGCCTCGTCGACTCCCACGAGCCGCTGGTCGCTGGCAAAGGCCAGGGCGGCGAGCGGTGACTGGCCAGCGACCAGGGCGGGTTCGAGCAGCCGTCCACCCTCGGTTGCGAACAGCCGCACCGCGCCGTCTTGGAAGCCAACGGCGACGAACCTGCCACTCGGCTGCAAGGCCACCGCGGCCGCCCCTGCGGGAAAGGGACGGCAATCGATGTCGAGGGGCGCGTTGCCGACGAAGTCGCCCAGCAACCCGGCGGCGGCCTGGCGGAGCTCGTCGCGGTCGACGAGCGCCGGACCGAGCTGGACCGCCGTCTCGAGCTGTTTCCAGGCCCGCCCGCGATAGCCCTCCTGCCGCGCCGTGCGTTCAGCTTGCCCCTGCTGGATCGAAGCTACGACGCGGGCGGCCTGTAGGTCCGCACGGTGCTTGAGGATTTGGTAGCCAAGCTGCGCAAACACGGCGCTGGCCGTCGCCAACATCAAGGCCAGAACCGCCAACAGCGACGCCACGACCGGTTCCCGGCGACTCCAGCGAACCAGCCGCCCTGCGGCGGTCACTGGGCGCGCCGCAATCGGCTCGCCCCGTTCATACCGCTGCAAATCCTCGGACAAATCGCGGGCCGACGCGTAGCGCTTCCGCGGCTCCTTCTCCAAGCACTTCAGACAAATCGTCTCCAGGTCCTTGGGCACCCGCGAGTTGAGCTTGCGCAGGCGGGGCGGCTCTTGATGCAGCAACTGATGGATCAGCATCCGCGCGTTGCCGCGGAAGGGCAGCTCTCCCGTGAGCATCTGGAAGAGCACCACGCCCAGGGCATATACGTCGGTGCGGGCATCGCAGAGTTTGGCGTCTCCGCCGGCCTGCTCGGGGGCCATGTAGGCCGGAGTGCCGAGCACCTGGCCGTCGAGCGACACCGTGGCCTCCACGGCGTCCCGCTTGGCAAGGCCGAAGTCGGTGATCCGCGGCGTCCCTTCGTGATCGAGCATTACGTTGGCCGGCTTGATGTCGCGATGCACCACGCCCCGCTCGTGGGCATGTTGCAGGCCGGCGGCGATGCCGACGCAGATCCGCACCGACTCGGCGAACGTGAGGCGGCGATCGCGAATCCAATCGGAGAGCGGCGCTCCGCGGACGAGGTCCTGCACGATGTAGACGT
Organism: Pirellulales bacterium; assembly: GCA_046349955.1. GTDB lineage: Bacteria > Planctomycetota > Planctomycetia > Pirellulales > JBGAPH01 > JBGAPH01. The sequence goes on from JAXMBI010000025.1 coordinate 75,018, forward strand.
CGGTCCCTTCGAGCCCCACTTCGTGCACCGGGACGATGTTCGGGTGGTTGAGCTGCGCCGCCGCCCGCGCCTCATGCAGGAACCGGCCAGTCCCCTCGGCGGCGACCAGGCTGCCGCGGGGGATCTTCACGGCCACGATGCGGTGCAGCCGCGTGTCGCGCGCCTTCCACACCGTGCCGAACGTGCCGGAGCCAAGGTAGCCCAGGAGCTCGAAGTGTCCAATCGATTGCAACGGCGGCGCGGCCAGCGTTCCTCCCTCCACCACCTCGAAGCTGGCGCCGCACACAGGGCACACCACTTCCATGGCCGGGCCGCCGACCTCGGTCGGCTCGTGACACTGCGGGCAGCGGATCACCAGACGGCCGGCTGGGGACCGCGCGGTGGCTGTGGAGGATTGCGCCGCCGAGCGTGGATCGGCGCCGGCGGCCTTGAGCTCGGCCAACAGCGGAATCAGCTCGAGCCGCAGCTCCGGGTGGGCGGCCAGCAACTGCTCGTCGGAAGGCGGCTGTTCGCTGCGCACGCGGTAGGTCAGTTCCAGTGCGAGCAACTCGAGCAGCAGCCGCGGACGGAGCGCCGGATCGACACCCTGGAGGAAGGCCTCGAGCGCCGGTGCTTCGTTCGCACGGAGCGCGGCCTCGAAGCGATCGCAAATCTTGTCGATGCGGTCCCAGTCCGCGAACGAACCAACCTCGGTGGGCGCCGCTTCGCTCATGCGCTTCCTTCCTCCGACCACTTGGCGCGGATGCAGTTCAACTTGCGCTCGATCGAGCGCTCGCAGAGCTCGAGCTCGTCGGCGATCTCGGCGCTGGTGTAGCCGGCCAGCTTGAGCTCGGCGATCCGCACCAGCAGCGGATCGGCCAGCTTGCCGAGCAGCAGGGCGCATTCCTCGGCCACCTGCACGGCGAACTCGGGCGTCGGCTCGTCGCTGGCCAGTGCGGCGGCGGCAGAGCCATCCTCGAGATCGAACAGCGGCACTTCGCGCGCCGCAAGCCCTCCGCGCTTTTGGGCGCCGGCGCGCTGGAGCTCGCCATAGGCCTTGCAGGCGGTGATCTTCACGAGCAGCGGCCAGAGCTCGCTGCGGTCGGCGAGTTGCGGAAACTGCCCGCGGCGGGCCCGCACGAAGAAGCTGGCCAGAGCGCCGAGCGCCACGTCTTCGGCGTCGGAAACTCCTGGCCGGCCGCCGAGTTTTCGAGCGGCGAGCGCTTGCAGCCGCTCGAAGTAGCGGTTCCAGAGCTGCTGCGCCGAGGCCGAATCGCCCTGCTTCAGCTCGTGCAGCCAACGCGTTACTGAACCATCGCCCGTCATTTGTCACCTGCCGCGGCGCGCTCGCACGGCAATTGTAGCACGGTTGCCCAGGCCGCGGCGATGAGCGCCCAGAGTTCGCCGCATATTTGGCATCTAAGATTCTTGCCGTGGCGCTGTCGGGTAGCCGCCGTGATTCCTGATCTTCTCTGCAGTGCGGCGCCCCCTTCGGGCGCTGCCTTCGCTCCGAACGTACTCAACTGCAGGAATTCGTTCGATGAATCGCTCCGTCCGCCGCCCCACCCGAACCGTGCAAAACCTTCGCCAGCGAATGATTTTGGAGACGGAGGCCTTTCTCAATCGAGAGCTCCGACGGGCGCCGCGCCCTCGAGCCGCCCTGCCCGACACGATCTCAGCCGCCGAGGTTCAGGCGGCCCGCGATCTGCCGGAGCCGCTGTTCGTGGTCTTCGTGTCGCCGTGGAGTGACGAACTCCGCGAGCTGCTGGTTACGAGCGCGGGACTCACGCTGGCCCTCCCGCAATGCGAACGTGCGGCCGAGGCACCGGAATCTCAGGAATCGGCAAGAGTAGCCGCGCCGCACGCCAAGGGCCTTGCAGCGGCCGTGGCGGAGACCCCCTACGGGCCGGAGTTCGGGCGCGCGTCCTACGCCCAAGTGTCATAACCGCGTGCTATCGTGGCGGCGGGTCTTGCGCCGGCAGCGGGGCGTCGAGCAGATCGCCGTTGGGGCGGAAGTCGTCGCCGTCGACGAAGAGCGGGTTGCTCACCGCGATCGGCATGTCCCTCTCGTCCTCGGGCCCCATCACCAGGCCCAGCGGCGTGTGTCGTCTGCAGCCGCCACGATCAAGAGATGGGCGTGCTCCTGCTCGGAGCGGCTGTGCAGGGAGTGGATCAGCGTGGCCTGATCGAGGGCCAACTCGCCGGCGGGTGCGAGCACGCGGCTATGCCTGTCGAGGGGTGGAGGGGCCCCGGCATTCTATCCGCGCGCGACGTTAATTGCCGCCCGTCCGAGGCCGGGCTCACGAACTGTGGAACCTCGGGTAGGCGGTCGCGGACAACCAAACAAAATGCGGTGCAAAATTAGCGTCCGGTCTGTGGGCAGGTCGCGTTTGGGTGACGGGGCAACTGGGCCATAGCCTTGGTCGTCGGACAAGTCCCCATCCCATGTCGAAGCCCTCCTTTGCTCCGAATCTGTTGCTGCCGCCCTGGCCGCAACTTGTTTCGTCAGATCGAGCTAGCGGCATGGCCACAACGCAGGCACAGGCCCTTCACGTCTTTTTCTTGGCGCTCGGCGGCATCAGCGGCCCGGCCCGCTTGATGCGTGTTGGCGGCCGGGGGACCGTCGTGGGACGTTTGGCCGGCGCTTGCAGATTCGTCGGTAGCTGGATTCTGCTTGGCGCGCTTGCGCAAGGTCCGAACTCGGCCAACCGCTCGATCTTAGGTTCGCTTTGCCGGGCGCACTTTTGTAACACCTCACTAGGATTTGATCGAGGAGCCTCCGTTCCATGCGCCGATCGATTTCGCCCACGAGCCAGTGGGAAGTGGCCAAATCTGGCCTGGGTCTTTCAAGCCGATCCGTCCGGCTCGTACTCACGGGCCGCGTCCCCTGGTAGTCCCGCCGGCGACCACCGAACGCGACGCCCAAGCTGCGGACGCATGGCCGGCGTTTCGCGGAGCGAACACGGCAGGTCGCTTGCCGTCGGGAGGCTATCCGACCCATTGGGGGCCGGACCAAAAATGTGCTGGGTTGCTCGAGTTTCCGGCGAGGGGCACTCCTCGCCCGTTTGCTGCCGACGGCGTCGTCTATGTGACAACGGCGTATCCGCTGCCGCAGAGCCGCAACCGCCGAATCCCGGCTTCGAGGCGGGCCTTCTGGGCTTGGCCTCGTCGTCGTGGGTTGCGGCATGGCTTGGGTCTGGTGCCGCAGCGTCCTTCCACGCGAGCCCAATGGCGTCACGCGCTTCGGTCGCTGGCATCTCCCTATGGCTCGGCTTCCAGTGCTCGTGACCGTGACCGTGTTGGCGCGCTGTATGGCGAGAAGGCCTTCGACTGCTGTGCTGCCGCGGAGATCAGGGGTGGCTGGCTTCGTGCGTTGCTCAGCCTTCGTCTAGCCGTCGCCGGCTTCGCCTGTCCAGCCCGACGTGGAGGCAGAATAGCAGCGGCGCTGCTGGCGGGTCCTGCTGGAGCGGCTCGGTCCTGGTCCTGATGCCGTCCATGAACATGCGTTCCGAACGTTCGAGGAACGTGGCGAGCCCGGTCCCGCGTGGTGCTGGCGGCGGCCTCGGCGTTCCCTTGCGCAGCCGCGTTGTTGCTCGTGCTCCGCGAGCCGCGGGGAACGCCGCACCACACGCGGAGGATGGCGCCGCCGGCCGGGCGGGTGGGCGATGGCCACGGCGCGCTAGCTCAAGGGTTGGGCGTTCTTCGCGGTTTCGGGCGTGTTCTCGGCTGAGAGCTTTCCTCGAAGGCCACTTGAGCGACTCTCCGACGGTCGACTACGTCCGCGGCGAGCACTCGGCGGCATCGCCGCGGTGGCCGTTGCCTTCCTGGTCGCCTGGCTGCTTCGGCCCGTCAGCAAGAGTTTCCAAGCCCTGACGGCCTTGGCCCTGGTGGCGATGAGCTTGGCCGCGGCACTACAGGTGGCCGAGAGGACGCGCTTCATTCGCTCTACCTTACGTACCATTTGCCCGTCCTTCCGCTGGTCTCCCGTTGGGACGCCTTGCTGCCCTGGCTGATGGCGGGAGCGGTGGAATCGGCCTCTTGGTCGACTCGCTGCCGAATGCCCACGCTGCGCTGGCTCCGGCCGACGGCGGGCTACCTGTTGGCCGCCGCGGCGATCCTGCTCGGAATCGGGGCACTTCGCGCACATCAACTACCGGGGCGTGGCGAATCGCTCCGGATGGTCTCGCGCCGTCGTGGCCGTGGCGGGCCAGACGGGCGAGACCGTTCCGGACTTGCGAGGCTCGGAGGGACCGCTCGAGTCGCTCGATCGACATAATTCCCCGCTTCGCCCACTCCGGTCGTCGATGGTGATCGAATCGTAGCCTACTTTGGCCAGGCCGACTCATGGCTTCGGTGACCGTTCGGGCAGGCTCATCTGGACTCAGCCGAACTTGCCCCTTGCCAGCGTTTACGGCCCAGGCAGTTCGCCCATCGTGGCCGGCGGAATCGTCGCGCTGGCCGCGGACGGCCAACCCGGAACTCGAGGGCAGCTGCCGAGTATGGGCGTTTTCGTTGTCGGATGGGCGGCGTCTCTGGTCTCACGTCGCGAAGGCCAGCGGGTTGGGCAGCGGAAACCGTCGAACTCCCATCGTCTGGAATTCACCTCACGGCCCTGCGGTGCTGGTGTGGGGCGCCGGCGTACTCAAGGCCCTCCGGCTGGCGACTGGAGACGCGGTCTGGCAGCGGGAAGTTCCGTCGCTCTGCCAACGACCTGGTCAGCAGTCCGGTCGTCGACCAAGGCATCGCCTATCTCTCCGACTTCCGGGCGGCACACATGCCATCGACCTGGGCACGGTGCGAAACCGGGGCCGACCCGTCCTTTGGTATCAAAAGGCGGAGCGCGAATGCGCTACCCCGCTCGTCGCGTCGGGGTTGGTGTTCCTGGTCACCGACGGTGGGGGTGGCCAGCTGCCTCGATGCGCAGACTGGGCGACCGCAATGGAAGAAACGCCTTCCCGGCCAGTACTTCGCCTCGCCAGTTTCGACGGCCGCGCGACGTACTTCGTCAACACCGAAGGGCTGCACAACGGTGGTTCGATTGCAAGGCGAATTCGAGCAACTTGCCCAAAACAGCTTCGACGAACCCATGTACGTCCCTGCGGGGCGTGCAGAAGGCAAACTTTTCCTGGCAGCGTTCAATCCCTCTATTGCCTGCAGGTCGATCGTCGCGCCGAGTCGGTGCTTGCGGAAGCAGACTGAACTCCAGCTCCTCGGTCGCCGCCAACGCGGTGGCGGGTCTTGCACCGGCAGCGCGCGTGTCGAGCAGGTCGCCGTCGGGGCGGAAGTCGTCGCCGTCGACGTCGACGAAGATCGGGTTGCTCACCGCGATCGGCATGTCCTTCTCGTGCTCGGGCCCCATCACCAGGCCCAGCGGCGTGTGTTCGTCTGCAGCGCGGCCACGATCAAGTGGGCGTCGCCCGCCAGTTCGATCGGCAGTTCCTGCTCGAACTCACCCCGCCTTTGCCGGCTGGGGCCGAAGGCTCCGGCGTCGTGCGGCGGGTCAAGTTCAGCTTGGGATCCGGGCGACCGTTCACGAACACCTGCACGCGGTCGATGTCGAACCAGTTGGGGACACTGCACGCGGACCCACAAGCGCTGCGGCCGCTGGGGGCGCGGACTTCGTCTCCGATACCGCCGCTCGCTTGGGACCGGCGCGTCGGCGGCGGTGAACTTCACTTCGAGGAACGGCCTGCTCGTGAGCAGGGGATCTGGCCGGCCTCGGCGGCATGCACCATGTCGAGCGTCTTGATCTCGGCCGGATTGTCGGTAAGGCGCGGCAGATAGTTCCGCAGGAACCCGGAGCCGTGGAAGTTGTAGTGGGCGTCGGTGTTCACCACGCCGGCACTGCGTAGCCCAGGTTGAGCGTTTGCAGCCAGTTGAAGATCGTGTTCGCCTCGGCGCCCGCCGACGTTCACAATCGGCCCCTGGAAGATCCACGGGGCGGTGACTTCGATCACGTCCATGAAGCCGAACATCTTGGCGAAGCCCTGGTCGGGCTTCTTGTCGAGATCGCGGTCGGTGAGGATCTGCACGATGTTCGGGTGGTTCTTGTTGCACCAGCTTGTCGCTGCGGTCGTCCCACATCGCCAGCCGCTCGATCTGCACCACGGGGTTCACGTCGGGCGGGGCCGCCCCCGTTCTGCGTGCGTGGCTTGTAAACCATCGGGAAAGCGTTTTGCGGATCTTTCACCGGCAGCGGGCTGCCGGTCAGCTCGATGCCGCTGCACGTGGCCATGAGTTGGCCCTTGCCAAGTGCTTGCAATGCGGCGTGTACGACGACACCAGGTTGTGCTCGGTGCAGGGGCAGAACTCGAGGTGCTCGCAAAGCAAGTTGAGCACCCGGCCGAGTTGACTCGACGTGTTGTCCCCGAGGGGCTGGCGTGGCTGTGGAAATCGCCCGACACCCAGCCGGGCGTGTCGACGGTCCGCACAGCTGGGCCTCGAGCAGGCGTCTCCGGCCACGCGCTGCACGCGTTGAGCGAGGTAAAGGCTGCGTCGTATTCGGACCGTAGCTCACGATCACGTCGTATTTGCTCGGGGGTACTTCGGCGGAAACTCCCAGTGTGGCTGTAGTACAGGTTGTGCACGGCGTGCTCCCCGTGTCGGGGAAGAAGAACGGGTCGGGCGTGCCTCGCGGCCGCGGAACTGCACCTGCAGGGATGGGGCCGCCCCCGCCAAGCGATCTTGGCCACAATGTAGCCGGGGCGTTTCGAGTTCGACGCCGAGCGGTTCGGTCGCCGGGCGCGCGGAGCGGCTTCTCGAGCGAAGGTCGTCCGAGGGCCGAGATCTTCGCTTGATACTCGCCCGCCGGGAGTTGGCCGGCGAGCCGTCCGGCCGAGTCGGTGCGGGCAACCGCCTCTTGATCGCCCGCGACAAGACAACCTCGCGCTGCCGGAGATAGGACCGGCCGCGTCGCGCACGGTGAGCTCGAAGGGGGCGAGCGTTTGTCCGCGCAGTTTGTGGGCGAGCCGCCTCGAGCTCGAGCTGATCGCGGCTGACGAGCAGCCGCCGCTCGAACTCGAGCTGACCGCCGCAGGGAGCGAGACCTTCGCGTTCTCGCCGGCCACGTAGTTCACGACGGGCCGCCCTTCCGGCGGCGGCACGATCGTCGGCACGCGATCGGCAGAGACGAGCCCGTAGCCCTGGTCGTACCACTTGTCGTAGACCCAATACAGGCCGATCGCGGCCGTCTGCCGCTCGAAGGGGGCCGTCTGCCCGGCCTGCAGGGCGTCTTGCAGCTCGAACTCGGAGCGGGGCCTGCGTGGGATTGGTGTGCGTGTGCGGACGACGAGCCAGGGCTCGCCGTCGGTGAGCGAGTATTCCACTTGCCGCGGCCGGCCGTCCTTGGCAGCGGCCGAGAGCCGCCAGCCGCACCGCGCGGCCACCAGGCGTTCGGCTGGGCCGAGATCGTGAAGCGAGCCGTTATCTACGGCGACTTGTGGCTGCCGCAAGCACGTAGCTGCCGCCGCCGGGATAAAAGGCCGCAAGCTGATCGTTCTGGGCTGCTCGCGGAGTGAAGTCGATCACGGCCCCGCCGACGAACCGTACGGCAAGGTTCGCATGCCGCGTTTCAACGGGCTGACCGATCACCGCCACGACTTGATCGTTCCGCAGCACTAGATCGCCATAGATGGCGTCGACTTCCTTGCCAGCGGGCGCAAAGGCGTCCCAGTTCTCAGCAGACAGGACGACGAGGTCCGCCGCGATTGCCTGAGTCGCAGACGCGAAAAGCAGTGCGGATGATACGAACGCGGAGAAGCGGCTCATGGGTAGGCCTGCGGAAGGTGGGAGGGGGGCCTGCCCGCGTAGCCTAGCCGAGAACCTGGCGCGGAGCCAGGGTTTTGCGAAACGCTAACAAAACGGGGCCAAAAAACGCCCCCGCTCGACGCGCTGCTCATCGCCGGCGGTGAAGTAGAGCTGATTGCCCGCAATTGGTCGCGGGGAGCATAAGAGAAACCCGCCGGCAGGCTCGCTAAGAGCTGCCGACGGGCTTTCTGAGGCCGACCGTCAATGCCACTGGTGGTCAGGCCTCACTCCGAAAGTGACGAACGACGCGCCGTGGAACTGGCAGTCTGCCGAGCGCGGCCGAGCGGCGGCCGAGCGCGAGAAGCGCGATCGCACCGCATGCCGCCAAGACTAGGCTGCTCGGCTCCGGCACGGCAGCCGCGGCGCTCTTGCCGAAGTTCTCTTTGAGCAGGCCGAAGTCGGAGAGGTCCACCGTGCCATTGCCGCTAAAATCGCCGTCGGTGAATTGGCCGTCCTTGCCGAAGTTGGCCTTGAGCGTGCCGAAGTCGGCGAGATCCACTTTGCCGTCGACGTTGGCGTCGCCGGGGGCGGCCGTGTGCAGCGACAAGTTGTCGAGGCCGAAGGTCCAGCCGACCACATCGGTCTCACTGGGGGGCACGAACCGCAGCCGCAGCGTGGCGCCTTCGGGAATGCTGACGTTGAGCGGCCCGCTGTCGAAGGAGCCCCGGTTGGCCGGATCGTTGCCGTCGAGGCCGCTGCCAATCTCCGGGAACACGAGCTTCTCACCGGTGGTGGCCCGGCCAAGGTCGGCCACTTTCTCGAACCCTTTGCCGGTGTCCGCCTCGAGGATCACGTTGAAGGCCGCCTCGCCCGGCGTGGCCGCCAGGCTCTTGGCGACCTGCCAGGCCTCGACGTCGACCGCCAGCCGCAGCGCCTGCACCGGTCCGCCATTGACATGCGCGCGGAACTGCAGTTCCCCGGTCTCGAGCTGCGTTTCCCCGGTGGCCAAGGCGCGGTCTGCGTCCCCCGACGAGCCGGCGTTGAACGCGCCGGCGTACTCTCTGTTTACGATGGGAAAGCTGCGCGTGGTGGCGTTGTTGAAGATCACGTCGTTGGCGGTAAACGTCCAACCGCCGGGGAAGGCCTGACCGGCAGACTTCGACGTATTTCCCAGCGAATCGAAGCTCTGCTGGTACGAAGCGCCGTGGCCGGCTAGCGGAACGGCGGTGAAGGGGAGGACGGGAGCTTGGTAGAGGTCCCAGGTTGTGTTTAGTGGGCCGCCGTTGGGGCTTTCAGCACGGTTGAAGTACAGCGTCGAACCGTCGGCTGACAGGAAGGGGTCCGTTTCGTAGCCAGCGGCTAGATTGATCGTGTCCCCCAAGTTGACCGGCTTCGACCAGCCGCCCTGGCCGTCGCGCTGGGCGAAGTAAATGTCGGAGGAATCTCCGCGCAAGTCAGGCAGATCTGCGTGGCTCCCATCGTACCAGGTCAGCTCGAGGAACAGCCCCTGCCCGTCCGAGGTCAGGCCTGGGGCAGACTGCCACAGGTATTGCACGGGGTCCGAAGTCGAGAACTCCGCAACGGGCTCAGCCACTCCCCAGGCGTCGTTCACACCGGATCGGTGTGAGACGTAGACGTCGGAGTCGCGGGGATTCAGGTGAAAGTGCTGAAAGTACAGCGAGAGGCCGTCGGCGGAGACCTCCGGTCGTCCGAACGCCCCCTCGTCGCCGGCCGCTTTGAGGCCTGTGATTTCCGTGGGCGCCCCGAAGGGCGCGTCGCGCGAGGCCCGCGTGGCGGCAAAGATTCCAAAGAGAGGGATCCTATCCTCCTCGGCTGGCACCGAGGCGCTGTTCGGCGCTTGGCCAAAGTAGAGTGTCAGGCCGTCGGCCGAAATGCTCGGTGCGGAGTCGCCGTACGTGTCGGGAGGGGCGAGCTCTGCAATGGCGTGGGGCGTTCCGAACGGGTCGCTCTTGCTAGCGCGATGGGCGGTGTAGATGACAGACGAGGTTCTGTTGTCTGTTGCGGGATCCCAGGTAGTGCGCGCGAAGAACGCCTCGAGGCCGTCCGGGGTGAGTGACAACTGAACGTCGCCGTAGAGCGGCGCGTTCAACTCCGTCACAGGCGTAGCCTGGCCGAATAGGAATTGGGTCGGCGCTGCCGGCAGCCGAGCGGCGAGGCCAACCGCGACAACGGTCAGCACGATCAGGGCAAGGGGCCGCGATAGGTCAAGAGGCTTCGTCACATGGCGGAGGATCATGTCCACGCTCCTGGGTCGCAAAGTTCGTCACCGATTGGCCCCGCGCCGGCCCCCAGGTACATAGGGGGAAACGGCGCGAAAAGCGCGCGCGAAAAGAATCTCGACCTCTGCAGCAGGAGGGAAAAGAATCGCCGCAAAATAAAACTGAGAAGGGAGTTGCGCCGGGAGGAAATTCTCCAATGAGCTCCGCCCGATGCGCAGCGGGTCGCCCCGCAAGAGAACCGCTCGCCTATTTCCCCTGGGGCGATGGCTCGGCTGGATCGAGCCACTGGACTTCGACTGCGCAAATCTTGGGGTTCTGAACCCTGTGCCGGAAGCCGATCTCGAGGAAGCCGTCGCGGACGTCAAGTTCGACGGCCATCTGGTCGGCCTTCAGGATGGGTGGCTGGTAGTCCTTCGCCACGACCTGACCCTCGACCAGGACATCGAACCGTCGCTCGGGAATAAGGAGGGTCGCCTCGCAGAAGTGAAGCGTCACGCGGTAGCGGCCCAGCGGCAGTGGCAGCCGATAGCCCGCAGGTTCCGTCGAAATGGGAAACCAGCGCTCGGTCGTGAAAAGTGAATCGTCCGTGGCGCCGGCAATGGGCTGGCCATCAACGACGCCAAGGTCTCCGCCCACAAAGAATTGATCGCGACTCCAGAGGATGCCTTGGGGTGAAAGATACTCCGGCCCACCGCAGTTGAATCGCACCACGCGGTCGCGCAGCAGTGTCTCGAGAATCCAGCGGAGGTCGGCGGCGTAAACGCAGGTCGCACCCTTTGGCGTTGGCCACTTCGCGAGCAGGTCGCGAGGGGCAAGCTCGAGGTCCACCGTTGAGATTTCAAACCACTGGTTCCAGGTCGAACGGTCAGCAACGACGCCCGCCTCCAAGCAACTCCGTAGTGCCGCTTGAGCATCGCGCGGCTGTCCCTGGGAGCGCAGTTCCCCAGCCTCTCGAGCATGGCCCTCGGCTTGCCACACCTCGCTTGGGACGGCGGCCCGCCAGGCGCGGATCGTGAAGTCTTCGCTGCCAGAAACGAGTAGTGATCCGTCGCCGGAGAAGGCGGCGCACAATACGGCTCCTTGGTGACCGCGCAGGACGGCACGCTCATCGCCGGTCGCCACGTCCCAAAGCCGCAGACAATAGTCGTGGCCAGCGGAGACGAGCGAGGCGCCGTCAGGCGCGAACACCGCCTGTTGCGGGATGGCGTTCTGCTTGATCTGTCGCCGGAGATGTAGTGTCGGGACGTCCCAGACGCTGATGAAAGTTGGTTCCGTAGCGGCCAACAACAGTCCATCGGGGGAGAAGGCGAGCGATGAAATGCCACCTGCACTATGGTCAACTCGTTGAGCGACATCTCCCGAGGCAACATCCAGCAAGAGGACTTGGCCGGTGAAGTCTGTTCCCAGCGTTCCCAGCGCTAAGAGCCGGCCATCGGGAGAAATCGCCAACGAGCTGAGGTTCTGGTCGCGATCCAGTGGGATCTGCAGTTGACGCGGCGATCCAAGCCCCTCGAGGTCATAAATCCGCACGGTCGGGTCGTGACCGCAAATGGCCAGCGATCGACCGGCGGAAGAAAAGGCAAGCGACACACTCGGTGATTTGAAGCCGGCAAGCGTCGCGCGTAGTTTTCCTCCCGGCAGTTCCCACAGCCGAAGCGTTCCTTCGCCTCCGGCAGAGGCCAGTAAGTCCCCTTGAGGTGAGAAGGCCACGGAGGTCCGGCCGGAGTGGCCGGCGCCTGTTTGGACGAGCGCACCCGTGGCGGCATCCCAAAGATGTACGACTGCGTCCTTGCCGCCTGAGGCAATGAATCTTCCCCGCGGATCGACCGACACGCTGGTCACCTCATTCTTCTCTGCCAGCTCTTCCCAGAGGGGAGGGTGAGTCAGATCCCAAACCTTCACGGTGCCATCGCGGCTGGCGGTCGCGAGTTGAGACTCGTCAGGCGAGAAATCGAGCGACTGGATCACCCCCGAGTGGCCGCGCAGCGATTCAAGGCGTCGAACAGTGTCCAAGTCCCAAACTTCGACCTCACCTTCCGTCGTGCCCACCGCCAGCAAGTTTCCCTTTGGAGACCAAGCGACGGACGACTTCTTCCGGCGAGGGGAAATCGCGTCTTCTCTTTCCTTGGACACCAAATCGAACAGGCAGATGTTGCCATTGCGCTGGCCTTGCGCAATCCGCCGGCCATCTGGCGAGACCGCGGCAGTCGGAAATGCGTCCTGTGGCCAGGGCCATTGCCGTTTTTCGGCGCTGAGAGCGATGTCCCAAAATCGTAGAGTTTGATCGTGTCCCGTAGACACCAAGGTGCCATCGCCCAGCACGGCAAGTGGAAAAGAGAAGCCGGAGTGGCCAGAGAGTGCTTGCAGCTCTCGCCCCTCCGCGACATCCCAGACTCGGATCGCGCCGTCAGACCCACCAGCGGCCAGCTTCGTTCCCCCGGCGAGAAAAATCGGGGCCTCGAATTGGCAATCGTGGCTCTCCAGGCTGTGGATCGCCTTACCGGCAGCCCAGTCCCAGAGAACCACGCTGTTGCTATGGCTGGTCGATGCTAAGACTTGGCCATTCGGAGAAAACCGAACGCCGGTGATACGGCCGGGAGCTCCTCGGAGCTCCCGGACCAGCTGGCCCGAGTGAGAATCCCACAGGCAAATGCTACTCGTTTTCGCATCCCACCCTGTGGCGAGGACTTGCCCGTCCGGCGAGAAGTCCACGCACGTTGCCTGTCCTTCTTGCGGGAGTGTAAGCGTCTCGCGGCCGCGGCGAATCTGCTGCCAAAGGTAGTACCACTCGAAGCTCCGGTGATCCACGTCGCCTGGACTCGGCCAATGGCGGGCAAGACGCGATTGGACTTCGGCGGCGTCACCGCCGTCCCAAGCTTGCACTCCGACATGCATGTCGGAGAGGTATTGCTGCCAGCGGGCTTCGTCGGCTTTAGCCACGGCCGCAACTCGGGTCACCGTCTCGCGAATCGCCAAAAGGGGCGCGATGATCGCTACGGCAGCGAGGGTCGCCACCAATCCGGCTGCGGTCGGCCTCCGCCGGCACCAGCGCCAGGCTTGTTCCACTCGCCCCACCGGCCGCGCCAGGATTGGCTCCCGATTTAGGTAGCGCCCCAGGTCATCGGCGAGGGCCGCGGCCGTCGCGTAGCGGCCGGCCGGCTCTTTCTCCAAGCACTTGAGGCAAATCGTTTCCAGGTCGCGGGGCACGCGGCCATTCAGCCGACGCGGGACGGGCGGGTCGTCTTGCAGGATCTGGGCCACGAGCCGCTCCACACTGCCGCGGAAGGGGAGCTCGCCCGTGAGCAACTGGAACAGGATCACGCCCAGCGAATAGATGTCGCTGCGGCGGTCGGCGGTGTGAGCCTCGCCGCGGGCCTGCTCGGGCGACATGTAGGCTGGCGTGCCCAGAATCTGCCCCGCGAGCGTCAGCGTCGCCTCGCCGGCCAGGCGGCGGGCCAGGCCGAAGTCTGCCACATGCGGGGCGCCGTCGCGGTCGAGCAGGATGTTCTCCGGCTTGAGGTCGCGGTGAACGACGCCTTGTTCGTGGGCATGGTGCAAGGCCAGCGCAATCGCCCGGCAGAGCACCGCCGCCTCGCGGACGGTCATCCGCTGATCGGTCAGCCAGTCGGCCAGCGTAACCCCCTCGATCAAATCGCTGACGATGTAAACCGCATCTCCTTCACGCCCTACTTCGTGGATGCTGACGATCTGCGGGTGACGCAGTTGAGCGGCAGTGCGCGCCTCGCGCAGGAACTGCTCGGTCTCGGCGGGGTCGAGTCGGCCGCGGCGCGGCGTCTTGATCGCGACCACTCGATCCAATTCGAGATCACGGGCCTTCCAGACCGTGCCAAAGCCTCCCTCGCCGAGGAGTTCCAGGAGTTCGAAATGCCCTAGGCGGCGCGGAGCGTCCGCCGCGCCGCGCTCATTGCCCACCAGACTGAAGCGGCTGCCACAGGAACTGCAGGTCAGGTCGGCCAACGAATCGTGCTGATGAACGTCGGTCGGCGTGTGGCAGTCGGGGCAGCGGACCCGCAGCGGCGACTCGCCACGGGCCGGTGCCGATCCGCGCGACTCGGCTTCGTGCCAAGCCGCCTCGAGCAGGCGGAGTTTGTCCAGTTCGGCGGCGAGCTCCGGCATCAAATCGGGATGAGCGGCGACGATCGTCTGCTCGAGAATCGGCTCCCCCGCCAGGCGGCGGCGAAAGCAGTCCTGCACGACGCACCGGGCTTGTTCGGCCCGTCGCGTCCGCCGCGCGGAGCTGGATCCAGGAGTGTCGATCACGGTGGCGACTCGAGCGAGTGGGGGCTCGTCTGGGGGATTCTCATGGCTTGCGCGCGAACCAGCGCGAGGAATGACCGAGCGCGTCCCTCAAGCCGGCCTTGGCCCGGTGGAGCAGTCCGCGGACGGCGCCCGGCGAACGCTCGAGCGCTCCGGCCGTAGCGTCGAGCGACCGCCCTTCGAGAAAATGGATCCGCACCGCCCGTCGCTGGTCATCGGGCAGGCCGGCGATACCCACCTGCATGGCCCGCGCGGCTTCTTGACCCGCCAGCGCGCCGCTGGCCGTGCCTGCCCGGGAATCGGCTAATCGCTCGCACAAATCGATCAGGGAGCTCGGTTGCCCCGTCGCGGCCAGGACGCGCTGCCTGCGGCCGCCACGTTTTTGGGCCCCCAAACGCTCGATGGTGTGGAGGATTTCGTGGTCGGCGATGGCCCACAGCCAATTGCGAAACGAGCCTGAACCTTGCGCGCGAAAGCCGTGGATCCCGCGGATGGCCTGCACCAACGTTTCTTGCACGACGTCGTCGGGGGCGACCAGGCTGCGGACGTGGTCAGGCAGCTTGGCGCCCACATGCCGCTCGAGCCCATCAAAATGCGCCAACAGCAGATCGCCCAACGCCGCCCGATCTCCGCCGACGGCTCGTTCAACGAGCTCCGCATGCGCACTCTCGGACATCGAATCGAGCACGGCTGTCATCCCTCGCAGGAAACAGGAAGTCGAGCTATTGTAACAAGCGGGCAAACGGTCTGCCCACGACGATCGAGTTATCGAACCAGGACCGTGCATCCTTTCGTTAAGGGAGCCAGCTGCTGCGCTGGCTACGGCTTGGTGGCGGCGGTAGTGGTCGTTAGGTTACGAACCTTCTCAAGGTTGTGGCGCTCCATTGCAGCGCCGGCAGAGCAGCTGGAACTCCTATGTCTGTTCCAACGAACGATCAGCTTGCAACGTCCCCCACCGTGGCGCTCCGCGAGGTGCGCTATCGCGCTTCGGAGGGCTTCGCCGAGGTGCTCGCTCGCATCGGCGGTTGCTTGCTCGTGTCGACCTATCAGGCCGGCAAGCTGGTCGTCATCGGCCTGCACGCCGGGCAGGTGGCCGTGGGGCTGACCAACTTCGAGCAAGCGATGGGTATCGCCGTGGGCGACGACCAACTGGCCGTCGGCAGCCGTGGGCGGTTCTGGTTTCTGCGCCGCACCCCAGGCATCGGCCCACAGCTCGAACCGGCTGGCCGCTTTGACCAGTGTTGGATCACCCGCAGTTGTCAGGTGACCGGACCTGTTGATGGCCATGAGCTGGCCTGGCTGCCCAACGATGGGAAAGGAGAGTTGTGGATCACTAACACGCTGTTCTCTTGCCTTTGCACGCTCGACGACCAGCACAGCTTCGTTCCCCGCTGGCGGCCGCCCTTCGTCTCGCGGCTGGCGGCGGAGGACCGTTGCCACTTGAACGGCCTGGCCGCGGCGCACGGCCAGGTTCGTTTCGTCACGGCCTTCGGTGAGACCGACACTGCTGAAGGCTGGCGGCCCGGCAAGGCGACGGGCGGCTGCCTGATCGACGTGCCGGCCAGCGAGGTCGTGGCGCGGGGCCTATGCATGCCGCATAGTCCGCGGGTTCACGCGAACAAGGCTTGGCTGCTCGAGTCCGGCCAGGGCTCGCTGGGGCTGGTCGATCTGGCGCGGGGCGCGATCGAGCCTGTGTGCATGTTGCCGGGCTACACGCGAGGCTTGGCCCTCGTGAGGGGCACGGCGTTCGTGGGACTCTCGAAGATTCGCGAGACGGCCACTTTTGGCGGCGTGCCGATTGCCGAGCGGCGCGAGGAGCTCGTGTGCGGCGTCGCCGTGGTCGATCTGGCGTCGGGACGCCAGGAAGCCGCCTTTCAGTTTTTAACGGGCGTCGACGAAATCTTCGACGTGCAGTTCCTCCTAGGCGCGAGGTTTCCCGCGATTGTCGGACCACATGCCCAGGAGGAGGACGGCCCCACGGTGTGGGTGGCCCCGGCGAAACAAAACGAGGCCTTCGGCTGATCCTGCATGCCCGGCATGGGCTTTGGCCTGGGCGCTCTGGGAGCAATGCAGTTTGTTCTTGCCTTCGGTCCCAACCGCCTACATCGGCAGCCGGTAGCGATCACGCAGAAAGTCGTGGACCGCCTTGCCGATGCCGTCGCACTCAATCAAGATCGCGTCGGGATGCTCGACTCGCGCTAGGTCGGCAATCTGCCGACACAGCACGGGCGTATCCCACTGACCGCGGAGAAGGCCGCGCCACAAGAGCCACTCTTTGTCACGCGGCATGTCCCAGATGGAGCAGACGGCCCAGCTCTACGCCGTGTTGCCTTTCGCCTCCTGGGCCCGTTCTCGGCACGTCACTGTGGGGTCGATGGTGAAGAACCGCGTACATTCGCGGGAACAGATTGACAGCCGGGCGTCTAAATCGGTCGTCCTCACGACGACGAGTGTCGAGAGCCTTACTGCACCTTGCCGCCGCTCCCACCGCGGTCGACGATCTCGCTTTCCGGACCGGCGAGCATCAGCCGATACTCCCAGCCATCAGCGACGAGTTGGTTGCGGAAGCGCTGAAAATCGGCGAAGGAGTCTTCCCAAACGATCACCGCCAAGTAGTTGCGGTCTGGGTCAAATTCCGCCAGTTTCCGACGTACCGCCGCCTCGTCCTGGGGATTGTCGCCAATCGCCACGCCAGCATAGGGCTTAGGCGTGACTCCGTAATGGCCATCGGCGCGTTCGTGCAGGAACATGTCCTCGGTGTTAACGCCGAGCTGCTCCCCGGCGGCGCTGTAGCGGTGCCAAGTGTAGAGGCGGCCGTAGCGCACCACCACGCCGCGCTCGCTGCGAAGCGTCGTGCGTTCTCGCGGCAGCGTGGCGCTGCGAGTGCGGCGGCGCTGTTCGTCAGCAAGTTGCCCTCGCAGGAGGGCCAGTTCGGCCTCTTCCGTCTCCAAGCGCTCTTCGAGCGTGGCCTGGTCAAGCCGCTGCTTGTCGAGCTCCGCCCGCTCGCTCGCGGTCGCGCCGCGCAAGCGATCGCGCTCAGTGCGCGCCGTTTGCCGCCGCGCTTCCCACGTCCGCAGTTCGTCGAGGGCCAAGGCCAGTTCGTTTTGCCGCGCCGACAGGTCGACCTTCAACTGAGCTTGCGCCTCGGCGGCCGCCTGCAGCCGATGCAGTTCGGCCTGCACGGCGGCGACGTCGGCCGCCGAGGCCGCCGGCGCCGAACTTTCAGCGGGTTTCTTTTCGAGCCGATGGTTCTTGAGCAGTACGGCGATCAGTATCGCCATGAACAGCACGCCGCCGAACGTGTTGCAGATGATGTCGAGCAACAGTTCCAGGCTGTCCTCAGACTGCAACTTGCGTCTCATGGCGCCGGCTCCGTCGGCACGGCCAGGTCGACCGACTGCTCCTCCTCGAGCACGTCGAACCCGAGGTCGAACCCGCGACCGCGCAGCGCGGCGGCGATTTCCTCGAACGACTTGATCCCCGAGGGGCGCACGAGCAGCACCGGCTGGTCCGACCCAGGACGCCACGAGCGCATCTGGGCAAGGGCTTGCGACGCCGCCGAGTTCAGCCAGCGCCCGCGGAATTCCGTCCGTTCGGCTCCTGCCTGGAAACGACGAATGCCGACCGAGTCGGCCGCCACGTCGACGAGCCACACCGTGCGTCCCGGCGCCTGATCCGGGTTGAACAATACCGCGTTCCGCGATTTGAGGCCGGCCAACTCATCGGCTGCCTGCTGCCGCTCGGCAGCCGTCTGTTCGAGCGTCTGCTGCTGCTCAGCGCTGGCGGCCGAAGCGCGTTCGAGGGTGGTGCGCTCTCCGGCGAGCGCCGTCTGCTGCTGCCCTAGGTCGCGGACCTCGGTCTCGAGGGCGCGAGCCTCTGCCTCAACCGCCGTGCGCCGCCGCTGCACCTCGGCCGGCGTCGACTCGGCAAAAGCAGTCAATTCCTCTTGCCCGGCCGCCAGCTCAGCCTGCAAGCGTTTGGCTTCCTGTTGAAGTTCAGCGAGCTCCGTGTTCGTAGCTGCTGGGCTGACCGCGGCTGCCGGCTCGCCCGGCACGCGGTTCACGAGCTCAAGCGACAACAGCAGCGTCACCAGCAGCACGATGCCGGTGACCGAAGTGATGATGTCTTGAAAAGAGAACAGGGAAAAGGCGGCGGTCGGGCCGCGGCGGCGTCGCGCCATGACGGCCTACTCCCCGCCCGCTTCGAAGGGCATCACGCGCAGCCGATTCACGATGTTGCGCATGCAGTACTGAGCGCAGGCGTCGAGGTGCTCCTGCTCGCTCTTCTTGAGAAACGTGACCGCCAGTTGGATGAACAGCGCGGCCACCAGAGCCTCGAGCGTGGTGTCGAAAGCCGTCCGCAGGCCGCCGGTCACGCCGCGGATCGCGTCGGTGATTTGCGAGAGGTCGTTCGCGCTCCCCAACACGGCGCCGAACCCGCCGATGGCTTCCGAGAGCCCGAGCACCGTGCCGATGAAGCCCAACACCGGAATCGCCCACACGAAGCCGTGGACCACTGCATAGCTCGTTTCGATCGAAGCTTCTTGGTGCTCGGCCTGGCTCCGCAGGATGTCGTCGACGTCGGCCACGCGCCCCAAGTTGCGCAGGTTGGCGAGCGCCACGAGAATGCGGTCGTAGAGCAGGAATTGGGTCGGGTCATCGGCGATCGAGTAAATGCGCTGCACCACCTGATCGACCGTGGCCGCCGAGAGCACGAAATCGGGCTGGCTCGGCACCACGGAATGTTCGAGCGCCCGCCGCTGCACAGCTAGCTTGCGCCACTTGATCGCCAGAATCACGAGCGACGCATTCGACATGAACACGATCACATAGGGCGTCGGCCCGCGCTCGAGGAACATCTGCGCCAGGAGCGACCGCGGCGCCACGCTCAGCACGCCGTAGAACAGCAGCGTGAGCGCCAGGCCCGCGACCATAGCAAGCAGGTGGTTCACGGCGGTGTAGCGGCCGCCGCGCAGCCCTAGCCAGCGTTCGGGGTTCAACTGCGACCAGCGCAGTTCCGGTTCGTCGTCGGGCTCGGTCATGGCATTCCTGGAATCGGCAGAACTGCAGCCCACACGAGCGCCCCGATGATGATGGCGAGCAGCACGATGCCGTCGTAGGCCCAGACCAATCGATAGCCCGACAGCAGCCGCACCAGTTGCTGATTCGTGCGTTGGTAGGCGAACGCCGCGATCCTCCGCTGCAGGACGATCAGGCAGACGCCACGCAGCACGAATACCAGACCGATCCCGATGATCGCGATGCCGAGCATCGTCGACGGTTTGTCAGCGCTGTGAACGACCGGGCGCACGCCGGCGGCGATCCACACGGCCCCGCCGAGAAAAAGCGCCCCCGCCACCAACAAAATCCAGATCGAACTCGCGCCGGCCGCTCGCGATACCTCGACCGGCACGCTCTCGTCGGCGTCGGGGGCCGCGCGGCGGTTGGGGCTCGGCCGCCCCACATGTTCGAGCCCCGGCACCTGCTCGGCCGGGACCCAGGAGTCCATGCCTTCGGTCCACACCAGGTCGCCCGGCTGGAGTTGCCCGAGGGCGGCCATCCGTTTGAGATCGAGCCATTCGACCGGGCCGCGTTCGACGCCCTGCGCCCCGTAGTACCACGTGGCCTCATTCGACGGCGGCGCCGCGGGCTCGCGCCGCGCGCTCCCCGAGCGCGGCGACTCCTTCGCCGCCACGACCGGCGGCGCCGGGGTCACAATCACCGGCTCGGGCTCGGGCTCCGACGGACGGTCGAACAGTTCGGGGTGATCGGTCGCGCTCTCCCAGGCCATGCCGTCGCTCGAAATCTCATGGACGCGGCTGAACTGGCCTCGCTGGGCCAGCACCCGCAACTTCTCCTCGGTGTGAGGTCCGGTCACGCGGCCTCGAATGCGGACGAAGTAGGAGTTCGACATGCACGATACTTAGGCGAGAATGGGACTATTCACTACGGGCGGCGGCCACGCTGCTGAGCAGAAAAACAGGGCGACCTTCCAACAGGTGTTCGCTGGCGCCGCGGGCCAGCCGCGGCGCGCCCCCTGCTTCGGCCGAGCCGATCTCCTGCAAACTCATGCCGGCCGGGCCCCCTTTGACGACGAAGAGCGTGCCGGCTTCCACCTTGCGTCCCGCGGGGCGGGCACAGCTCCACTTTTCGCCGCCGCGGCGCAGCCAACCCAGCGGCGTGAAGGTCGGCAGGCCGCGCTCCATCACGTCGCGCTTGCGGGCCGCCGCTTGCTGTGCCCGCTCAGGCAACTGCGCGAGCTGGGCGAGCAGCTTGTCGGCGCTTTGGCGGGCGTCGCGGGCATCGCGGTCGACGGGGTGTATCCAGTTGGCCGAGGTGTTCACGGTGTTCGTTTCCAGGAGCCGCCACTCGTTCTCCGTGGCGTCGCGCAGCCACACGCTGCCGCCGCGCCCCACCTCGAGCATGTCCTTGAGCACGATCAGCTTCAGCACCGGATCGACACGCTCGGCAACGGCGGTTTGGCTGAGTATCTCCGCGAAGGTTTCGTCCCAGCGCGCGGGGGTAAGCTTGTCCAGGCTGGCCAGCGCCTGCTGGGCTATGGCGCAATGCGGGGCTGGTCCTTGAAACGCGACTGTTTCTTCCGGCAACAGCCTACTTTTCTCTTCGAGCAATTCGAGGTCGAGCTCGTATTTGACGTTCACGTGCCCGTTCTGGGCGGAGGGCTTGTCGCGCAGGTAGTAGCGAGTGCCGTCTTTAGTTTCCACCAGCCACAGGTTCTGGAAGATCCGGTGGTTGAGCAGCGTTTCCAGCTTGGCCTGCGGGGGCGCGCCATCTTCGGCGGCGGTGGGAGGTTCGAGGCCCGCCAGACGCGGCGGCAGGTCCGCGGCTACCGGAAACGTCGCCTCGCGGCCGCTCCATTCCTTGGCCTTTGTCGACCAGGCTGCGCGGTCCCCGTCGGTCCAGGGCTTGCCAAGCTGCGCGTTCCACTCGGCGGCCAGGGCGTTCCACTCCTGGAGCCGGCTCCAGTGCTCGGATTCCTCGAGCACGCGTCGGAAGCTGGCCGCGTGCGGGCTTTCGGGATACCGCTCGCAAAACTCCTCGAGCGCACGGCGATAGTCGGCCGTGTTCGCCACGGCGTAGCCCAGGCCGCTGAGCGCCGTCTCGGTGGCCTGGCGCTGGCTGGCGTCTTTTTCCAAGGCCACCAGCCGCAGCCGCAGCGGCGCGAACTGATCGAGCACATCCTGGCTGGCCTGCGGATGCCGCCCCGCGACCGCTTCGAGTTCGGCCTGAACTTGGCGAATCCGCGTCAGCCAGGCTTCCAGCGAAGCCTGACGCTTGCCTTCGGCGTCGAGCCCCTGCACCGTGGCGGCCAGCGGCGCGAAGTCGGCCAGGCAGCGCTCGTCGAGGGCCCGCTGCCGAGCTGTTTCGGCTTCGATTACGGCCGTGGTCAGTCGTTCCGCCTGTTGTTTTTCGGACTGACTCCGCGCCAGCTTGCGGGCTTCGGCCGCCCGCCCGGCCGCGGCATCCAGTTCGTGGGCGGCCAGGGCTTGTTCGGCGGCGCTGGCCGCCTGCGCGAAGTTCGCGCGGCGCACGCCTTCAGCCTGCACGCCCCCTTCGTGCCGAACCGCGAGCTGTTGGATCTCCGAGGCGTCGAGCGTCCAGGGGGCGCTTTCCCGCAGGCGGGCCAGGTACTGCCCCGCCTCGTCAAGTTTTTCGTCGTCGAGCAGGGCGGCCAAGCTCTGGCCATGCGAGGCAAGCGTCGACTGGCGGTGGTGGCGCCAGAGGGCGTAGCCGCCGCCAGCCGCGGACAACCCCAACAGGCCGACGACCGACACCAGCAGCAGCCGCGCGCGGCGGCTGCGCGTGTCGCGCTGCTCGGACAGCCGCGTCTTGTAGCGCCGCTCGAGCACCCCCGGCAACGGGCGTTCGTAGCGGGCCACGGCGTGCCCCAGCCGTTCCAGGTCTTCGAGCGGGGCCTGTTCGTCGAGGGCCGCCTCGAGGGCTGCCAGGTCGCGGGCGAACTCGGCGGCGCGGCGGCGCTCGCGGTCTTGCTCGGCCAACCAATCGAGCGCCGGCTGCACCGACTCGGCGAGCGGGTCGTCGGCAGCAAGCCCCGCAGTTTCCGCGGCTTCGGTCCATTCGGAGCGGAGGCGGCGGGCGCCTTCGGCGTCGAACTCGCTAAAGGCGCAGTTCAGCTCGTCGGCCAGGCGCGTGGCGCGGCGGCGGGCCTGCCCTGCGCGGGCCGATTCGAACAGCTTTTGCACGGTGGCCACTTCGGCCGGTTCGGGGCGCTCGAGCCAGGGACCGACCGAGAGTTCCTTGACCAGGGCCTCGAGCGCCGCGCCGTCGCCGGCGGCCGCGGCGTTTTGGGCCTCTTTGCCAATGTCCGCCCGGCGGCGGCGCTCGAACGCGCTGCAGTCCTCCGACCAGATCGGATTGCCCGGATCGACGCGGGCAAGTTCGCGAAGCACTCGCAGGCGGCGATTGAGGGGCGCTCGGCCGAGGGCGAGCAGGCGATGCTTACGGAGCAGTTCCTCGATCGGCTCGAGCGCGCCATACGCCTCGTTGAGCTCAGTGGCCGCGGCCAAGAGCAACGACGGCGGCGTCACGAAGCCACGCCGCTTACACGCCCGCTCGAGCCGCTCGCGATCAGGAAAATCGAGAGCGGCGACGGCCTCGAGCAAATTGGGGGCCTCCTGCGCCTCATGCACGGCCTCAGACCGCAACCCCTGCTTGAGCAACTCCGAACACCGCCGCAACCGTTCATTGACTTCGATGACGGCAGCGGCATACGAAGCCAAAGCGTCGCGCAGATCAGACCCGTCATCCGCCGAGCCCGGCGCGACGGCGAGTGCGGCGCGAAGGTCGTCGATGATTAGTTGATAGTCACGCATGGGGAGTTTTCGTCGAACGTGAGCGTTGTGAAAACTACGACCGAGGCACTTTGTGAGGGTACACTGCCTTGCACGCAAAGGCTTCCCTTGCCGAGACTCTCAAAAAACGACCATGCTCGGCGGCTTTGCTCTAGTTCGTTTCTGCAGGCAAGCAGTTGCCTTTCAATGAGGGCTTTACGTGGGCCAGCAGCTTGCTGCTCTAACGCCGCCACAAGGGCCTTCATCGCCTTCTCGTGCGCTTGGAACTTGTTCTTGTCCATCGGCCTTACCGTTCGATCCTCTGCTCGGCCCTTGGGCAGCCCCTCCCATTTCCAGCCATCGGATTCGTTTCCAGTAAAGACTCCGATGTACGAGAGTCCGATCTTGGAAGCCTTTGGACTTGGTCCTTCCGATGGGTACACTCGGATCGCGTATTCTAGAGCGCCTAGCCCATCTTCACCGTCTGACGAGAGCCGAAGGATCCATCCCCACGTGGTGGTTCGCGCTTTGATCGCGGGTGCTCCAGCCACATCGCGAAGCTGAACCCGAATCTTGAGTCGATCGAGGTCCGTCGTCACCAATCTGCACTCGAGCGCAATGGCGGGGCCGCCAGCGAACTTAAGATCGGCGATCGGCGCGGCCTTTGCATCCCACAGATGAAAGGGTCGATGCTGTACGCCGTCAGAAATGACTACGGACTGACGGCGCATTTCGATAAGGTCGGCCGGTGATGGCGCTCTGGTCCAAGTCCAGTAAAGACCTTCCTTTGCAAGACGAAGCCGAGCTACCGACGAACTGCTTCCGTTGCGGCTCAATAGGAAAGTGCCTGCGGTAGACGCGACCGGAACCACGCTGAATCGAGTGCCGCCGGGCAACTGCCCGAACAGTGGCTTTACGTCGACGCTCGTGCCCTCGTGCATTCCCATAGTTACCGAAATCGCGAGTTGTTCTTCAGTTCCAGTAGGAATGGTGCCAAGCGAGTCAGAGCCCGGCTGACTACTCTCCGGGGCTGACGGCAAAGCTACCAGTTTGTGAATCGCCTTACGAAGTGCATCATGCGATCGGTTAGACCACGCGTAGACTCTTACCGTGACATCTGCAAACACAAATTGCCCGGTTTGCCCGGCGGCCCGCAGCGAGGCAAGCGACCTAGCAAGCAAGCTGGCCGCCTGATCTAAGGCTTCTTGCTTTCTTTTGTCGGCGGGCTGTTCTTCGTTTGGTCCTCCTTCCGGAGCGGCGGCCCGCTTCTCAGCGAGTGGTACTTCGGGTAAGCGAGTGCTGCGAATCGCCTTGAGGGCATCTCCCGAGATCTGCCGGACCCGCGGCGACAACGCCAGAGCGGCGATTGCCAGAGTCGTGAACGTCAAGAACGCAAGCGAAAGAATCGCGACACTTCTTTTCGGGGTTCGCCGCTGGGCTTTGTCCGCAGAATTTGTTCGTTTCCGAGTTGGTCTCCGCTTCCCCGGCATAGGCGGCGGCGCCAACCTAGGCTCCAGCGCATCCCCCCAACCATCATCACCTCGCCCCGCGTTCCGCTCGTCCTCCACCTCCGCAACCACATAGTCCTCGTCCCCCAACTCCAGCCCCTGCTCCGGCGCCTCGCCCGTCCGCGCCGTTTCTACCAGCAGACCGTTCGGCGCCGGGCGTGGTTTGCGGAGGTCGATCACTAGGTGCGGCCCCGCCGCTAGTGCCCGTGCTTCGGCCGAGCCCGCCAGCACAGCCCGCCACTGGCAGTTCACCCCGGGCGGCAACCGCGTGAAGAACGTGCTAAAGGTCACCGTCCAGCGCTGCGCCGGCGGGAGGAGGCTGAGCGATTCGACAAAGAGCGGCAGCACTTCCATGCCGGGCTCGAACAGGAGCACCGCGGAGCGCCCCACGGCCGCTGTTTCGGCCAGCACACCGGCCCAGCCTGCGTCGCCGAGCCGCGCTTCCCACGCGGTGCAGGGGCCCTCGGGGCGTTCGTCTCGAGGGAGCTTGCGCAGCACCGGGGCCACTCGCGGTTGGCCATCCCAATCGGTGGCCATCAGCCCCGGCTTCGCCAGCGCCCAGGCGGGGCCGCCGGGCGGGCAGTCGGGCGCGTCGAGCACCAGGTGGTGCGCGAACTTGTTGGTCCGTTGGCTGTAGTCGAGCCCGGCGTCGGCGATGCGCGACAACACGTGCAGCGGCCGGCCTGCCAAGTTGAGCCGCAGATGTGCATAGACCGTGGGATTGAGCGCTGCCTGCGGATCTTGCGGCGGAAAGAGATGCCGGTAGCCGCTGAGCGCCTCGAGCTGCTGCGCCAGATTGACCGGCATGCCGGGAGAGCTCATGACGGTGCAAAAGCCGCGGCTGCCTGGCTTGAGTCCTTGCGCAGCCGAGGTGTAGATAATTTCCTGCAACATCGCCTTACTCCCTCTCCTCCACCACGCCGGCAGCCACTTCCTTACGCCGCGCAATCAGGCCCTTGGTCTCTTTGGCCAGCACGTAGAGCAGTGGCGTTTCCACCCATTGCGGCGCGATGTCCTTGGGCCGGATACCCAGAGCGCCGGTGTCGGCGTCGACCTCGGGCGGGCACCCCAGCGCGCTGATCGGAATGTAGATCACGTGCTGAGCGAAACCCTCAGCGGCCGACACCACCTCGGGCGTAAGCCGCCAGAGCAGCGCCCGCAAGTTGGCCGACACCCCTTCGATGTGCTCGAGATCGAGCAGGCAAAGGTCCGACGTTTTGCCGCGGGCCCAAACACTCGGCAGCTTGTCGTGCCCTAAGAGCGACGCCCAAGCGTCGTGTTTGGTGACGACGATCACCAGCGGCTGCTCGTAGCGCTCGCTCGACGACAGCCCCCGGTGTTTGCGGATGCGGGCGATCGCCTCGAGCAGCACGGTGTCTTGCCGCACGGCCGTTTCGCGGTCGAGCCGCGCGGTGCGGGCCTGCATCTGCGGATCATCGGTCTGGCCGGCGCAGGCGCGGCGGAAACGAATGTCTTGCGTGGGGTCGAACAGGAAGAACAATGCCCGAGACTGCGCGAGGTGGCGCGTGACGGGAGCCGACGCCTGGTCGGCGCCGGGCAGGAAGCTTTCGCCGGCGTTGTCGTAGAGGCAGAGCACCTGGGCCAGCTCGTCGGCCTTGGCTGCGCTGGGGTGGGTGGCCAATGGGGACACGGTGAACACGAAGGGGCGGGGAAACCGCACGGCCTCGCCGGCGAAGAGCACCGAATCGTACAGATCGCCCTGCACGTCGGTCTTACGTAGCGCAACCAGCCGCTCTTGGTCGGGATTGAGAAACTGCAGTTCCTCGTACTCGGTGACGATGCGGTTGAGCTCGGGATCGGCGTCGGCGAAGCTTAGCGAGAAATCGCGCGGCAGCGTTTGCCGGAGTTGCCAGACCATCGAGGCCAGGAAGTACGACTTGCCGCAGGCCGGCGTCCCCAGCACCGAGAGGAGCAGCGACCGCATTTCGAGAAATGCCCGCGGTACGCCCAAGTGGCAATTCGGGCAGGCCAGCCCCAGGCACTCGAAGCCGCGGGCGTCGATCGCCGCGCCCTCGGCGGTGAAGCGCGTGGGCAAGAACCGCCGTTGATAGTCGCTCCCCAGCCGGGCATCGCCCAGCAGATCGGGATGCTGCGAAATCCAGAGGATTTCTTCGCAAGCAAAGCGATGCCAACAATGGGGGCACGTAACGCGCGCGCGAATTGCGGCTCCCATAGGCGACACCACGATACCACAGCAACAGGCCGCGCTGTTGATACAATCGGACGCGGCACGACTTACGGTCGGCGAGCAGAAACAGGCAGACCGTCAAGATAGCCCGGCGCTGGACTGCGAACAACCCAGGCGGCGCGAGGGGGCGTCGGCAGCTCGGTGAGGCACGATCGCCCTATTCGAGCACGCTCGCCTTGTTGGCATCCGGCGGGGACTTGCGCGAAGCGGCCTCGCCCGATTGTTTGAGTCGCAGGAGCAGTTGGGCAGTGAGCCGCTTCAGTTGCGGATCGTTGGGAAAGCGCCGGGTCGCCTCCCAGCCGGCGAGCGCGGTCTGAAACGCCCCGTCGTCGTCGCCTGCGTCACCGAGCTTGGCCGATTCGCGGAGCGCCGTTTGGCCGGCGTTCAATACCTCTGCGGCGGATGCGGCGCTTGAGGGCACTGGTTTGCCAGGGTTTTTCGACGGAAGATTGCTTTCGGTCGCAGCTACCTCGGACGCGGCTTCGGATGCACGGCGCTCGCCCGATTTCTCTTGGGTCTCGGCCTCCCTAGGCGACCCTGGCGCGTCAGGCGACGCTGATTGTCGCTGGCTCACCTCGAGCGGCGATGGCTCCTCGGTAGCTTTGACCGGAGCGTTGTTGGGCAAAGTCGGCCCGCTCGGCTTTTTCTCACGCGAAGCGCTGTCGGTTTTTGTCGCCGACTGTTGACAGCCGCTGCAACCGCTGACGGTCGCGAGTGCGCCGGAGCAGATCACGATGATTAGAAGCACAAGTCGTGACATGCTCTTACGCTCCACAACTAGTGACGAAAACGGCTTGGGCTGCCGACGAACATCAAGCTACTGTTTGCAGCCACCGGCGACCAGCCCCAGAACTCAACAGCTCCATCGACAAGGGGATTTCGTACAGGCTACTCTTGCGGCCTTGTACAGCGCGGGGTAGCGTGTGCGGCATGATTACCATCGTTACCATCGCCACGATTCTGGGGGCCGTACCAGCCACCGAGCATATTACGGTATTGCGAGATCTAGCCGGCGGCCCCGACGCATTGCCCGTCGAGTCAGTCAAGTTGCCTGACGGCGCCGATCTCGATCTGAGTTGGATCGCCGCGATCCTCGACTTCCGGCAGGAGCTCGTGCGCTTTGGCGATTCACATCCCGGCGGGCAGGCCAAGGCGCTCTTTACCTCCGACGGCGGCACGGCCCGTTGGCTCGATCCGGCGGGCAAGCTGTGGGCGCACGTCGAGTACTCCGAGCGGCCTCTGGGCGGCAACTCGCTCTTTGCGCCTCAGAAAGGGGCTGGTCGGCTGTGCTACGCCTGCCAATGGCGCGACGGCAAGCGGCACGGTTGGCAGATCTACGTCCACGGCTTCGTGCTGGCAACGCAATTCGAAGCCGACAAACCGCTGGTGACGCACGAAGTGCGCGGAGGGCGAGTGGTAGAAACGTGGATGCACAAAAGCAAGGAGAAGCCTTCGGCCGAGTTGCAGAAGCGCTTTCGCGAGGCGGAGACGACGGGCTACAAAGAGTTCCGCAAGGAACTGCTGAAGATGCGCAGCCAAATGCTCGACTGGATCGAGCAGGGGCGCAAGATGCGGGCCAACGCCCTGGCCGCCGGCCGCCGCCGCGACATCATCGCCCGCAATGACTTCCGTGACCAGGCGCAACTTCGCGGCCACCTGAGCGAGCGGCTGCGGCACCTTCGCGCCCCGGGCCGCGCGCCCTTTGCACCTCCGTAGCCATCCCAGCATCGCTAGCTGCCACGGCGAAGGGACGATCCGTTTCGCCGTGCGAATTCGGTGCGTCACCGCGACTCTTTGCTCGGTCTCTGGACACTGCGAGGATGCCTCAACGCCAGCAGGGCGGGCTGTCGGTCCGACCAACGTGGTCGAGCGGTGGATCTACTCGACCTCTAAACCGATCAGGTACTGATCCAAGGCTTGCCGTTTCGCGGTTTCGTCGGCTTGCAGCTTGGCGATTTCGCCGCGGAGCTTTTCGACCTGGTCTTCTTGCTCGCCGAACTTCTTCACGTAGCGGCGGTAAAGATCGGTGTCGCGGCCGAGTTGGGCCATGTTTTGGCGGATGCGTTCTTGCTCTTGGCTGATGACCTGGATCTGCTGCTCGAGTTGAGTCCGGTGGTTGGCGATCTGCTGGATCTCCGTCTTCCGGCGGACGACTTCTTGCAGGGCTGCTTTGACCTTGGGGCTGACCTGCGCGGCGTTGATGTAGAAGAAGAGCGTAGGATCGTCGAAGTTGGTGATCGCGAACTCCTGGTGGATCGTCCGCTTCTCGTCGATCACCAATTCCGCCGGTTTGCCTGGCTCGGCCTTCACCGCAAAGCGATATTGATCGCGGGTCTTCTCCTTCGGCTCCTTGGGCGCCACCAGCGTCCAGTTGGCGTCGTAGGGATACTCGATCAACAGGTCGCGCGGCGTCTTGGCCGAGTTCTTGACGACGTACTTCTGCTGCCGCGTCTGGTCGTGCTGAGTGCGAAGCGTCCCCTTATAGATGCTGGCGGTCCGCAGGTTCTCAGGCTCGGTCTTGCTTTCAGGCGCCACTTCGACATCGAGGTCCAGGGCGTAGCTCACCAGCCGCTCCGTGCCAGGCTGAAGATCTTCGATCTTGGCGTCGCCGGCGTAGGCGCCGCCGTCGAAGACGGTGATCGGGCCTTGCATCAGATGCAGGTCGGTCGTGTTCTTGAGCCGCAGGCCGTTGAGTGGGTGCTTGGCCTGGACCGACTGGTTGTAGATCGAGAGTTTCTCGGCCTCGACTGATTCGTTTACGATCGGCAGCATGGCCGATTGCTGGCGAGGCAGGTCGACCGGCGTGGCGATGACGTATTGGAAGAGCTCGCCGACGTTGTCGGCCCGCGCGAGCGACTGGATGTCGCTGATGATTTGCTGCGTTCTGGCGACATCCGCGTCGCGGCCTTCGATGATGAGAGTGTCCAAGCCCTCGAGCATCTCGACGTGGACTTCACCGATGAGACCGTCGTCGGCTTTGGGCGCGTTCTCCGATGCGGCCCCGCTGCGTTTGCCTAGGGCACGCCTTCGCACGGCGGCGGTCCCGCCGGTTGCATTGGCCTTGCGTAGTCCTGCGAACTCCTTGTCGGCCGCTCCCATATCCTGCCCGTACACTACCGGCCCCAGCGATGCATACAACTCAGGCTTCACCAGCGGTCGCTGCACATAGAGGGGCTGGTAGAGGTCCATCAGGAACGAAATCGGCCGCCCGCTCACGAGCGTCAGCCCCACGTCGTTCCAGTCTTCCTCCGTGGTGTTCTCCACGATCGCCCAGCCCTGCAGGAACGGCTTTTCCTTTTCGTCGAGCACGAGGCGGTAGCTCGTCTTCCAGATCGGCGATTCCTGGATATACCCTACGCGCACCTCGCGCTCGGAATCGCCCGTGAAGTTGAGCGTCACCGTCTTCTTGTCCGTCGCATGGCCCAGCGAAAGCACGGCGAGGGCCTGCCGCAACTCAGCGTCGAGCTTCGGATCAGCCAGCCGAATGCG
The DNA here is from genome assembly GCA_046349955.1 of Pirellulales bacterium. Lineage (GTDB taxonomy): Bacteria > Planctomycetota > Planctomycetia > Pirellulales > JBGAPH01 > JBGAPH01. Next base: position 105,279 of record JAXMBI010000025.1, read on the forward strand.
CCCGACGCTCTCGAGCGCCACGCTTCGCAATCCATCGTCCGTCAGCAGATTGAGATACTCCTTGTCGACCACCTGATCCTTGCCGACGGCTTCCTTCCGCGTCTCGATGCCGACGATCACGCCCGTCATCGGGTTCGCGGCCTCGAGCTCGACGCGCTCCCCTCGAATCTGCCCGAGCAACTGCGCGAGCGTCGGGTTGGCCGTCAGATCGATGGCAAAGGTCTTGAGCGTCCGCGTGACCGGGTCACGCGACTGATACGTGACGGTCGAAATCTTGCCGCCCCCCAGGTCCTGCAAGACCATGCTCTTGAGCAAATCATTGATGTCTTCGGTCTTGAACTTGAGCTCGAGCCGTGCATCGCCGGTCACCTTCCCCCCGCGCTCGAAGAACCCCACTCCCGAGTTGAAGAGCACAATCTTTTCGAGCGGCACCGGGCTCTGCTCCGCCGCAGCCGCCGGCTGCGCGGCGGCCCCGCGCGCCAACCCCAGCGCAACCAATCCAGCGGCAAGCAGTCCAAGGCGTAGGGTCATGGCAAAACCTGAGGTTGGGGAGGGCGGAAGCGCGGCATCTTCGGAGTGCCAGCCGGGCGCGCACAAGTATAGACTTTCGACGCTTCTGCGAGATCCGGAGTTCCCTAGGCAAGCCGGAGGCGGCAGGTAGCATGGCGTCGCGTGGTCACCCTGGATGATATACTGCTCCCCCAGGCTGGCATGGATGGGCCATGCCAGCCCCTCGGGCACATCTCAGAAAAGGCCGCACATGCGCGCAGTGGCAACCTTCTGGCTCTTGGCCCTGGCCTGGAACGACACTGCCTGGGCCGACTCGTGGCCGGCCTTTCGCGGCGCCGATGGGAGCGGGGTTTCCACCTCCGAACAGCTACCCCTCGAGTGGAGCGCGGAGCAGAATGTCGCCTGGAAGACGCCCATCGACGGCCGCGGCTGGTCATGCCCCATCGTCTGGGAAGGCAAGGTCTTTTTGACCACCGCCGTGCCGGTCGACGATCCGACCGGCGTAACCGAGCCCAAGCAGGGACTGTATTTTGGCGGCGAGCGCCTGGCGCCGCCCGAAGCCGAGCACCGCTGGGAGCTATGGTGCCTGGATCGAGAATCGGGGCAGGTTCTATGGAAGCAGGTTGCTCGGCAGGCGCGTCCCAGTGCAGCCGTGCATATCAAGAACAGCTACGCCTCGGAAACGCCGGTGACCGATGGTCAGCGCGTCTACGCGTACTTTGGCGCGGCCGGACTCTATGCCTACGATCTCGACGGCCGGCTTGTCTGGCAGAAGGATCTGGGGCCGTTCCCTACCCGCTTCAATTGGGGTACAGCCAGCAGTCCGGCCCTGGCGGAGGGGCGCCTGTTCCTGCAGTGTGACTTCGAGGGCGACTCGTTCTTGCTCGCCCTCGATGCGGCGAGCGGCAACGAGCTGTGGCGCACCCCGCGTAACGAAAAATCGAACTGGAGCTCCCCCTTCGTCTGGCGCAATTCCCTGCGCACGGAGCTCATCACCGTGGGCACCAACCGCGTCCGCTCCACGAATCTCTTGAACGGCGAAACCTGGTGGGAGCTGGGCGGCATGTCGGTGATTACGAGCCCCACCCCCGTGGCCCAGGGCGACCTTCTCTACGTAACTTCCGGCTACGTGCAGGACGACAAGCAGCCACTGGTGGCCATCCGCCCCGGCGGCGCTGGCGAGCTCGTGCCCGATGACCAGCCGGAGGCGATTGCCTGGCGGCACGCCAAGGCGGGTTCCTATATTCCCTCCCCCTTGGTTTACGAGGGGCAGTTGTTCGTGCTCTACGACCGTGGGTTCTGCGCGGCCTTCGATGCCGCCACCGGGGCTGAGATCTTCGCCAAGCAGCGGCTCGGCGCCGATCGCGGCGCCAACTTCACCGCGTCTCCGTGGTGCTATCGCGGTCACATCTTCTGCTTGAGCGAAGAAGGCGACACGTTTGTCGTCAAGCGGGGCAACACGCTCGACGTGGTCGGTGTGAACTCCTTGGGCGAAACCTGCCTTTCGAGCCCTGCCATGGCGGGCGACCGGCTCTTCGTACGCACGCTCAAGCACTTGTGGTGTCTGCGCGCGGCGCCCGAAGAATGAGGCCTCCTTGTCGCCGGCGGCGCCCCAGCTTCTGCTTATGCCGCTTCGTGTCCGCGCCCGATCGTGGCCTTTTTCGAGGACCGCCGACGAGCGGGCCACGAGTACACCAGCCCCATTTACTTTGGCGTTGGAGCGACTCCTGCAACTGAGTCCGCGCTCGGCTTCGACTTCAGCCCAACCGTGTTGACGGCCGTCACACGGTAGGTGTGCTCCTTGCCAGGCTCGGCCTGGGCGTCTGTGAAAGCCATGGGCACGAGCGGTTGCGTGGGGGTGTCGCTATACTGCAGTTGCTGAAAGATCGGCCGACCGAATGGGTTGCTGCCCTGCTCGGGGACATTGGCAAGGAACCGGCCATCGCGCTCGATGATGAAGCTGGCCAGCCCACTCTCGAGGTCTGCTTCGGCTTCCCAACTCAATGCGTTGCCGCTGACGCGCACGTTCGTTGGCGCGGGAGGCGGCGTCGTGTCGGACACCGCGGTGTCGGCGACATACTGCATCCAGGATCGCGCGATCGTCTCATTGGGAAGCCAGCCCGCTTTCAGGGGATCGCCTTGATGAGCCTTGGCAGGCAACGCTTCGGCGCCGTCGATCGGAGCGAGCCAAACTCCCTCGGTGGGCATCTCTCGGAGCGAGTCGGTGTTGGGTCGCGGCAAGCGGGCGGTCAGACAGGCGTCGAGCCAGGGGATGGCCAAGTAACGTTGGTTGCCGCACTCGTGCGAGGTCAAGGGATCGACGGCTACGCCGATGAGGCCGCCTTTGCCGCGCACTGCGTCGAAGAACGCCTCATTGGCTGGCCATACGCCGGCGAATGGGCCCTCCTTCACGGTCACGCCTTCCTTGGAGCCCAAGTTGCACATAACGGGCACCGAGAGCATACCTTCGGACAAATCGTGCGGCTTGATCGCGGATCGCGCTGGATCGGCCTTGAGCAGTGGCACGCCCGATCGGAGCCAAGCGGCCGCGACCCGTTCCGGGTACAGCAGCGCCATGCCTCCCGCCCAATGACCGCCGCCGCTATGCCCCCACAGCGCCCAGGGCACCTCAGCCAACTCGGGATGACCCGACAAGCCGCCGAGATCGACCAGGGCCTGCTGAAACGCCGCGCTCGATCCGTTGCGAGGGTCGCACCAGAGTTGGCAGTCGGCGTTTTCCGGTTGCTCGTAACTGGGAGCCAATAGCGCACAGTCGTGTTTTTTGGCGAGCGCCTGCCAATGCAGGTCATACGCTCCGGTCAATCCCGACTTGCACGAGCCCTCGCCGCAACCATGCTGGTGCACGATTACGCCGCGGAGCGACTTTGTGCCTTTGGGGATCCAGAGCGTGTAGTTGACCGGATAGCTTAGTTCGCCAGGCGTTGAGGAAGCCTCGTACCGCACTCGGTAGTAAGGCGGCTCGGCCGGGGGAAACACATCGTACGGTGGCTGCTGTGCGAGCAGTGCCGTGGGCACCAGGAGCAGCAATAGCAGGAGGCAACGGCTCCTGGTGGCGGCGGTCTGCGGCAACATGAGTCTCTCCTGTCGAGCGCGGTCGTGAGGGCGATTCAGATCGCATGTGCACGCCCAAGTCTAGTCAGGGGAATCGCAGCAAGGAACGGGCCCCCGTGGAACCGACTCCCTGTCAGCGACGTCTAGCGGCTGCGTCGACGATCACGACGACACGCGCCGGCGAAAGAACTCGGCGACCGCCAGTGTTCAAGCGGTGAGGCGGACCCGCAAGATCGAACCGCCGGACTCATGTCAGCGAAGCGAGCTCAAAGCTCGTCGCGCCAACTTACGACGAACTTGGTTTCAGCCGACTGGATGGTGCTGATCGGTCCCTACGGCCCCGATCCTGTGCATGGAAAAATCCTGAGGGGTGAACGTAACCTTGGAGACCGGGGGCCTCGGGGGGGCCCGCCCCGGCCAGGTCCGCTCCCGCCGAGCCGGTCTGCGGATACGGATCGCCGCTCTCTTCCCGCGGCATGGCGCCGTTTCAAATCGCCTCAAATAGCCTATCAACAGGCGTCAAGCAGCGCATCAACAACCGCGCCGGCGGCGCGTTCGGCAGCCGCAGGCGTTCGTCGGCGGTTGGAGCGGAGCTGCGTTTGCCGGCCGGCAATGCAGCTCGTTCGAGGGCAACAGAGCGCATGCAGTTGTTCAGCGCACGTGATACGAAGCGATTGCCATCATGCGCGAGATATGTCAAATCGACTCGGCGCTTGTATCGCTTGGCAGTGTGTGTACTCCGGTGCCATGAAGCCGCTGCCGATCGCGCAGGAAACCGGCGTGAGCGAGCCCACGCTGAGCAAATTCCACCTGCGGCAGCGCGGCTTGTCGATGGCAGCCCTCGACGCCCTGGCCGAGTTCCTGGAAATCACGATCCGCGTCGACCGCAAGCCGATCAAGCAGCAGAAAGGCAAGTAAGGATGGCTGCCGTACGGAAACGCCTGATCGCTCACGATCCGTTTTTCGACATGAAGGGTTGCGCGGTGAAGGCCAACAAAAGCCGCGAGCACTTTGTCGACCGCGCCACGGCCCAAGCCGTCTTGGATGCCTGCCCCGATGCCGAGTGGCGGCTGATCTTCGCCCTGGCACGGTTCGGCGGCCTGCGGATTCCCAGCGAGCTGCTGGCGTTGCGGTGGGGCGACATCGATTGGGCGCGGGACCGCTTTACGGTCCACTCTAGCAAGACCGAACACCACGAAGGGGGCGGCGTTCGCGTGGTTCCGATGTTCGCATAGCTGCGGCCGCACCTGGAATCCGTGTTCGAGCAGGCGGAGCCGGGGACCGAGTACGTGATTGCCCGCTACCGCGACACCAACGTAAACCTGCGGACGCAACTTGAGCGGATCATCGGCCGCGCCGGCGTGAAGTCGTGGCCGAAGCTGTTCCAAAACCTGCGGGCTAGCCGGGTGACCGAGCTAGCGGCCGAGTTCCCCGCGCACGTCGCCGCGGAGTGGCTGGGGCACAGCACGCTGGTCGCCCAAAAGCATTACTGGCAGGTGACTGAGGCCGACTTTCAGAAGGCAGGAAAGGCGGCGCAGAATCCGGCGCAGCAGCCGCACGCAGAGGCCCGCAAAGACTCTTGCGACCTAACTCCAGCGCATGAAAAAACCCCGGAAAAACCGGGGTCTGCGGTCCCATGCGACTTACTGCACGGGTGTTCAGTGCCCCCTGTAGGACTCGAACCTACAACCTACTGATTAAGAGTCAGTTGCTCTACCATTGAGCTAAGGAGGCCAAAGGGTCCCGCGGCGACCGCGAGTCCGCCATTCTATCGAGCGGGCGGGAAAGGGGGCAAGGGGGCTTTTCGCCGCGGCGGCACGTCCAGCGGGAAGGGAGACAGCGGCGCACTCTTCGAGAAGAGCCGAGCGAGCCCACTCAGGTTCGCTCGCGCTCGCTTGGGGGCCGAGTTGCAAAGCCGGCTCGCGCCGCTGCTACAAAGGCGGCGATTCGTGCGGCGTCTTTTTGCCCCGGCTGGGATTCGACGCCGCTGGCCGTATCGACGGCCTGCGGACCTACCGCGTGGATCGCGGCGGCGACGTTCTCCGGCACAAGTCCCCCAGCCAGCACGAGCGGAGTAGCGGCCAACAATTCGCGTAGCCGCCGGGCGGCCGGCCAATCGACCGTGGCGCCGGTGCCGCCAAACTGCCCCGCGCGAAAGGCGTCGAGCAGCACGAGCTGCGGCGCGGCGTTTAGTCCGGCAGCGGCCGTTAGATAGGCCGTGATCGGTTCGAGATCTTCGCCGGCCAGCCGAAAGGCCTTCATCACCGGGCGGCCGCCGAGTTGCGCCAGATACTCAGGCGGCTCGTCGCCGTGCAGTTGAATCAGGTCGAGCTCGAGCTCGTCGAACGTGCGACACACTTCATCGGCCGCCGCGCCCACGAACAGACCCACGCGGCAGAGCTTGCCCAAGGTCTGCCGCGCGATCTCCGCGGCGGCAGAGCGCTCGACGAACCGCGGGCTGCGGGCAAAGAAGTTGAGCCCAATCGCATCGCCTCCCGCCGCCAAGACGGCCTCGGCGTCGGCGAGGGTGCGGAGGCCGCAGATCTTGATGCGGAACATTCGCTGAGCCTGAGGCTAACCGAAGAAGCGGGCCACCCGCACACGAAACTCCGCATGCACTTCGGGCAGGTCGAGGTCTGCCTCGGGCGCGAGCGCTTGTGGCTGTCGGTCGGCACGGCAGACGAGGGCGTTCTTCAGCTCGGGGTCGAGCACGCACACCGCCTGCACGCCGGCGGCAAGATACTCGCCGACCTTCGCCAACAGATCGGCCCAGCGATCATGCGGCGAGAGAACCTCGAACACGACGTCCGGCGCTGCGTTTGGGTAGCCGACCGGGTCGCTGCCGCGCGGAACTCGCGTGAAACTGTAGTAGGCGATGTCTGGTCCGCGAACGGTGTCGGGATTTTTTTCGGTGACGACGCCTGCATCATTGCCGATCACTTCGCCCAAATCGCGCTGTTCGACAAAGTCCCCCAGGAGACGGGCCACGCGCACACACACCTTGCCGTGCCGGAAACCGGGGCGAACCATCATTACGACGTTTCCTCGCACCAGTTCGCACGGCTGGCCTGGATCGGGCAGCAGGCGAAATTCTTCGGCGGTGAGCAGAGGGGCGGCAATGGCCATTGGTGGACCGCATTCGTCGTCGGAGTCGAGAGGCCAATCATTCTACCACGGCGTCCAGGGGCAGGCATTGCTCTGCATTCCCTCTCCCTGTGGGAGAGGGTTAGGGTGAGGGCCGGTAAATCAAGTCATGCGGCCGACATTCGCCAACTCGTCGACAGGGTAGTTCTAAGGCCCTGCGCCCGTGCAATCTCGACCGTCTCTCACCCCCGGCCCCTCTCCCACGGGAGAGGGGAGCAACGTTATTTCAGCCCATACAACGGCCCCAGCTTCCCCTTCAGATGCGCCATCAAGGGGCCGCTCGACAGCGGCTTGCCGGTCACTCGCTGCACCAGCTCGGCGGCCGTATAGCGCTGGCCCGGCTGGTGAATCTTCTCCCGCAGCCACTCGCGTAGCGTCTGGAACTCGCCGCGGGCGAACTGCGCTTCCAGGCCTCCCAGGTCCTTGTCGGCCTGCTCGAAGAACTGGGCCGAGTACAGGTTGCCGAGCGAATAGGTGGCGAAGTAGCCGATCAAGCCTGCGCTCCAGTGGATGTCTTGCATCACGCCGTTGGCGTCGTTGGGCGGGGTGATGCCCAGGTACTGCTGGTACTTCTCGTTCCAGGCGCCCGGCAGATCGGCGACCGGCAACTCGTTCTTGATGAGGGCCTGTTCGAGTTCGAAGCGCACGAGGATGTGCAGGTTGTAGGTCGCCTCGTCGGCTTCGACGCGGATCAGCGACGGGCGGACGTCGTTGATCGCGAAGAAGAAGTCGTCGAGCGGCACGCCGGCGAGCGCGGTAGGAAACGCCGCTTGCGCTTGTGGGTAGTAGTGCCGCCAAAAGGCGCGGCTGCGGCCGACCAGGTTTTCCCACATCCGCGATTGCGATTCGTGGATGCCAAGCGAGATGTAGGTGCCGGTGGGCAGACCGTAGTTGGCCGGCTCGAGCCCCTGATCGTAGATGCCGTGCCCTGCCTCGTGGAGAATGCCGAAGAAGGCCGAGGGAAAGAACTGCTCGTCGTAGCGGGTGGTGATGCGGCAATCGTTGGGCCCCATGCCGGTGCAGAAGGGGTGGGCCGTCACGTCGAGCCGGCCGCGGGCGAACTCGAAGCCAAAAGCAGCGGCCGCCGCGCTGCCGAACTGGGCCTGCGCCGCCTGCGGAAAGCTGCGCCGCAGCAGCGCGGTGTCGGGCCGTTTGGGGCTCTCGGCGATCGCCGCCACCAGCGGCACGAGCTGCTCGCGCAGCTCGGCCAACACGCGCGTGAGATTGCGGGTCGTTTCGGCCGGCTCAAAGTCGTCGAGCAAGGCGTCGTAGGGCTGATCCTGGTAGCCGATCGCCTGGGCCTGCGCGCGCTTGAGCTCGTAGGTTTTGGTGAGGATCGGTTGGAAGGCCTTGAAGTCGTTGGCGGCGCGGGCTTGCTGCCAAACTTGTTGGCCGAGCACCGAGGTGCGGGTGAGTTCCTCGACGAGCGCGGCCGGCAGCTTCACGAGCTTGTCGTACTGCCGCTTCAGTTGGCGGATGACCGTGCCGGCGTCGGAATGGGGCTCGCGGGCTAACTCGCTCCCGGCGAGTTCGGCCAGCCACTCGCCGAGCCGCGGATCGGTGCGGCGGCGGTGGACCAGGCCGGCCAGATAAGTCATCTGCTCGGCCCGATACTCCCCCGCCGCCGGCGGCAACTGCGTCCGCTCGTCCCAACTCAACACGTCTTCGATCGATGCGAGCAACTGCGTCTCGCGGGCATGCTGGCAGAGTTGGTCGTAGGCGGTGAGGGCGGAGCTGGGCATGCGAGCAAAGCCTTAGGTCGAAGGTCGAACTGGCCGCAGGGCGCGGCGTCTTCGCCGAGCCGGGCAACAAGGCGAGACTACCGGGGCTGCGCGGTTGTGACAAGCGCGGAGCGGGCAGTCGCTTGCTTCTCTAAATTCCCAGCGACACCTTGAGGGCCTCGTTCAACGCGGACACGAGTTGTGGGGAAAGGCGCCCAATCTTACGTTGGATCAGCGCGGTTTCGACCGTGGCCAAGTTCTCCGACTTGATCAACGAAGGCCGAAGTAGGCCCGTCAGGGCGCCATCCGGCGTCGAGGGATCGATCGGCACTTGAGTCGGTTGCAGGCTCGGGCCCATACGAGATGAAACACCCGCCAAGATGGTGCTCGCAAGACGCGCGTTGTTCATGTCAGTCTGCACGACAATTGCCGGACGCAACTTGGCGCCTGCGAGCGACGAGAAGGGAAAGGAGACCAGCACAACGTCTCCACGTTCGACGGTCATCGACGTTCACCGGCGATGGGCGTCGTAGTCGTTGTAGATGTCGAGATCCGGGTCGTCCCAGCCAGCCTTTCCTAGGGCTTGGCTCTGCGCCTCGTAGGTTGCGCGCAGGCCGTCGAGATCTTCGGCGAGCGCCGCCTGCAAGCGTTGATATTGCTCGCCCGAGAGGAGCACGTACGTCGCCTGCGATTGCTCATCGACCAACTCGAGAGGCAGGCTCGGCTGCTTTGCCAGATAGGCGCGCTGTTCGTCCGAAAGTTTGCACTTCATGCCTCTATTCTACCTCGCCCACACGGCGGGAACCAACGTGGCGGCGACGAACCTCTATCGGACCGCCGACGAAGCCCCCGGCGCCGCCAGCACCACGCGCACGTCGCACACGTTCGTGTGCGTCGGCCCCGTCTTGATCAGGCCGCCCATGCGTTCGAAGAAGTGGTAAGCGTCATTACGGGCAAGAAAGTCCGGCGGCTGCAAGCCGGCGGCCTGGGCCTGTTTGAAGACGGTCTCGTCGAACAGCGCGCCCGCCGCGTCGGTAGGGCCGTCTTCGCCGTCAGTGCCGCCGGAGAGGACGACCAGGCCCTCGAGCGACTCCGGCCACAGCCGCTCGGCCGCGGCGAGAACGAGTTGCTGGTTGCGGCCCCCCAACCCGCGGCGGCCCGACTCGACCAGCTTTACGACCGGCTCGCCGCCGGTGATCAAACAATTCGGCCCCGCCTTGCCGCGCATGTGCAGAGCCATCTCGGCCAGGTGGCGTCCGATCTCTTCAGCGGGGCCCTCCGAACGTGTTGCCGAGTTCATCGCATGGCGATACCCCCGGCGCTCGGCCTCCATGCCGGCGGCGTCGACGGCGGTGGCGTTGTTGCCGATGATCGTGTTCGACACGCGGGGCGCGGCGGAGGATCGCTGCCCTCCAGCACTCCCAGCCTTCGAGCCCAATAGCGCGAACACGCTCTCCGGCACGCCGGCCTGGCGGCTCTGGAACCGCTCGAGTACCGCCAGGGCCTGGGCCGGCGTCGAGGAGTCGGAAACGGTCGGTCCCGAGGCGATCACATCGAGCGGATCGCCCAGCACGTCGGAAATGATGAGCGTTTCCAGCCTGCCTGCACGGCATGCCCTCGCCAGGCCGCCTCCCTTGAGGGCGCTGAGCTGCTTGCGCACGGTGTTGAGCTCTTCGATGTTGGCCCCCGCGCCGCTCAAGTGCCGCGTGACGGCCAGCTTGTCGGCGAGCGAAATCCCTTCGGCCGGCGCCGGCAGCAACGCCGAGCCCCCCCCCGAGATCAGGCACAGGCACAAATCCTGCGGCCCCATCGCGCCGAGCAGCCGCAAAATCTCGCGTGCCCCGGCGACGCCGTCTTCGGTCGGCTCGTTCACGCCGGCGGGCCGGGCGGCATGCAAATGAATGCGCTCGAGCGCCCGCACGCAGTCGGCCGGCACATTCACCCAACCGCTGAGTTGCTTGGCCGCCATCAGCCGCGGGCCCAGCGCCGCTTCGACCCCGGCGGCCATGCCGGCCCCGGCCTTGCCGGCGCCCACGACGACGATTCGCTCGATGGCGTCGAGGTCGAGCGGGTCGGACGTGTCGTCGCCGACCTGGAGCCAATGGCCATCGACCACCAAGTGCTCGCGCACCAGCCGCGTCGAATCGACGGACGCCACCGCGGCCCGCCAAATCGCCAGCGCATCTGCCCGGAGCTCGGCCGCCGGCTTCATGCAGACTGGCTCCTGACGCGGAGCGCGTCGAGCCAGGCGCCTTCGCGATCGACGACGTGTTCGTTCAGGCTGTTCGAGCGCCCCGCGCGCAGGGCGAGTCCGACGACGAACATGCGGCCGCCGAACTCCGCCCGGCCGGCGAGCGAGCACCACGGCGTCGCCTTGCCGCGATCGCCTGGCAGGCGGATGTTGGCGAAGAAGGTGCGCGTGAAGCCTTGGAAGCTGAGCTGCGGCGGCCAGCGGCGGACCTCGGGGCGGTCACGGCCGTAGATGCGGGCGAGTCCCGGCACGATCCCCTCGAGCAGCGGCAGGAGTTCCTCGTCGGTCGGCTGCTGGCCGGTACGGCCCAGCGGCGCCACGACCACGAGCGCGATCCGCACCGGCAGGTGGTAGCACTCGAGCTGCGGGCCGTCGACCGGCGGCGGCCGCTCGCCCAGCGACGTGACGTCGAGAAACAGGTCAGGCTTGGGGGGCTCTGGCGGGGCCCGGCGGCGAAGCCGAAACGCCAGGAGCCCGGCGGCCAACAGGACCACCACGGCCCCGACCACGAGCGGCAGCCAACCGCCGCTCAGCAGTTGGCTCAGATCCACGACTTCTTGGTCAACCGTCACCGCCGCCCGTCCCGCTGGGCCCGAGGAGGAATACGCCTAAGGGGTATTGTAGCCGACGGCGCGTCGGCGCGGGGGTGTCGAGCGTCGACGACCGGCCCGAAATGCGGATGACCGGACCGGCGACCGGTAGGCGGCGGGGCCGGCGAAAGGGGGCGCTCGAGTGGGGCAATCCGCGGGTCGCAATTGGGAACCTGTTCCCCGCCAGCGTGGAGTTGCCTATTCGCCTCGCTACGAAAGTCGCCAGGGCGTCTTCGGCAACCTGTACACGTAGAATCCGTTCGACGCATCGAAGTCTGCGTCGATCGCCGCATCAAGTCCAACGACAGGGGGCTGGCCGTCGGCGACCCAGATCTCGTAGACGCGATCGACGGTATAGCTTATGCCGGCGATGCTGTAGGGTGTGACGCTCGTGTCTAATACGCGGCGCCCATCGATCTCGAGGAAGCGATCTTCGAAATCTGTCGGGTCGGACACGAAAACAACGTAAGCCGCGCCGCACCGCCGCGCGAAGCGGCCGAGCATCGAGTAGTACGCTTTCGCTGCTTCCATCGGAAGTTCATTGAACCAGCGTCGCGGCCAATTGATGTCGATGTGCGGGTTGAACGAAATCGGAGCGAAGAAGCAGTCAAAGGTCATCTCCGAGTTCCCGATCACGGCAGAAAATGACTCCTGAGCCAGGAGGCGCCCTTTCAAGTCATCCCACAAAGGCGCGGTCAAGACTACCTCGCTGCCTGTATCGAGAAGGTGGCCTTCAGGATCGACCCTCTCCATCAAACGAATCTTCGGCCCCAACTTGAGGCCGCGGCACATTAGCTCATCGACCGCCAATGCGGGAGTTAGAATCTCCCGATGACCAGGAAAGAAAACCGCAGCGTCGAGTGAGGGCATCGGGCGAGCCTATTTCCTTACCGCGCCTTCTGCCCCGCAGGCCTCGTCGGCGTCGCCGTTCCCGGGGCGGCCGGCGGTGCTGCCGATTGCTGCGCCGGCAGCATCAGGCTCAGGTTCTTGTCCCCCAGGTTCGTCCAAAACGTTCCCGAGCCGGCGTGAAACAGCCGCAGCACGAGCTTGGGGTTCAGCTTGTCGGCCAGCGAGTAGCGGAGGAAGGCGTCGGCGTCTTGCTGGAAGACGTCCATCTTCAGTTGGTACAAGCTGGCCCGGGCGGTCTCCTTGAGTTGCGTCGACTGGGCCTCGGCTTCGCCGGCGAGTTGGGTCCGCTGGGCGTCGAGGGCGGCCACCTGGGCGCCGTATTCGGCCTTGAGCTTGTCGATCTCGGCCTGCGTGCGGTCGGCCGTGTTTTCCGCCTCGCGGTCGATCGAGGCCACGAGCCGCGCCGTGTTGGCCTGCACCTCCAGGGCCCGCTGAATGATGAGCTGCTGCTCGCGCTCCACGTTGGCCACGCTTTGGGCGGTCGCTTCCTTGGCCTTGTTCGTGAGCTCCGTTTCCGCGGCGATCTGCTTGTCGCGAATCGGCTTCAGGTAGGCTTCGGGGATCACGATGTTGCGGATGAAGGCCGAGTGGACCGTGACGTTCTTCGCCCGCCCTACCCGCGTGAGCTCGCGGGTGAACTCGTCCTGAAACTTCTCGCGCTTGGCGCCTTCTAAGAAGTCCTGGGCGCCGTAGTCGATGCCTTTGTCGCGGCCGATGGCGTGCGCCTGCACGTCGATTACGTTGCGCTCGATGTAGTCGCGGCTGCCATACTCCGCCACGAGCATCGGCATGTCCTCTGGCAAGATCTCCCATTCGATCGTGCAGTCGAGGCTGATCGGAAAGCCGCCTTTGGCCACGAAGGTGATCGCCGTGTTCTGCCGCGGGTCTTTGTCGTAGTGGAAGGCGGTCTGGAAGATGCCCACCTTGGCGCGAATCACCTCGTACTCGCGGGGGTTCAGGTAGTACAGACCGGGCTGGAGGACGGTCCGCAAGATGCCCTTCTCGGAGTCGTTTTCGGCAAAGCGCCCCTTGCCGTCGGTCCCCAGCAAACGCCGCAAGACGCCGACGAAGCCGGGCTGAATGTCGACGGCGTCGACCAGTTGCACGTCGTAGCCGTGCAGATTCAAGCGATAGTCGCCCGGCTCGAGCACCGCGCGGCGAATGCCTTGCTCGCCCTCTTCGGCCAAAAAGCGGCCGGCGGGGAGCGGCTTGCCGCCGCGGGCGGTGACGATTCCCACTTTGCCCGGCGGCACCACCGTGTTCTTGCCCAACTCGGTGCTGTAGACGATCGGCAGCACGAAGTGCCAACCTTCTCCCTTGACCTCGGCCAGAATGCCCTTCTGGCCGGCCTGGGCGAGCACTTCGCCCGGCGGCAGGGGGGCGCCATCCTTCGAGATGATGACCAGGTGCTTGCCGGGGGGCACGTACTCAAAAAACGTGTTCCAGGTCGCCACCACGGCGATCAACAGGGCCACTGCGACCACGCCGGCCACGATGAGCCAGCGCTTCCACAGGCGAAACGCCGAGCGGCGGAATTGCGGAAACTCGAAGTCAGTGCTCATGAGTCAAATCGTTGGGAAAACGTTCGTTGGTTCTTGGTCAGTACCGCGACAGGGGCTTCGCTAAGGCGCCGCCACGGTCTTCTCCGGCGTCTGCGCCGTCGCGGCGGGCGGGCCGGCGGCCGGCGTTGTGTCTCCCGGCGTCATGTAGCCGGCAAAGATGCGGGCGAAGTCACTATCGTCCGAGGCAAAGATCTCCGACAGCGCGGGCGCGAGCCGCGAGATCATTTGGAACTGGGCATAGTTCTGCACCCCTCGGAAGCCCTCGACCGCGCGGCGAAGTCCCGCGACCTCGGCTTCGTTCTGGGCAGTGAGCACCGCCGCCTCGGCGCGGCCGCGCGAAAGCGTGGCTTCCGCCGTCTTCCGCGAGGCTTCCAAGCGCAACTGGGCGCTCGCCAACTCCTGGCGGAGCCGCGACTCTTCGACTTCCTTGGTTTGGCCGGCCTTTGTCTTGGCCTGGACCAGGCGGGTTTCGGCCTCGACCTTTTCCTTGGCCTGCTGTTGCAGTTCCTCCTTGGCCTTGAGCTCCTGCTCCGCCTGGAACTGCCGCACGCGAACCGCGTTCTTCTCGAGTTCCACGCGGGCCAGCTCGCGCTGGGCGATCTGATCGGAAAGCTCCGCAGGCGGCCGCAAATCGGCGAGCGTGACCGCACGAATCTCCACGCCCAGTTCCGCGCACCGCGGACGCACCTTCTCGAGCAGCGCCTTTTGCATCACCTCGCGGGCATTGGTTTGCTTGGTCGCCGGATCGGCGGCCGCCACGAGAATGAAGTCGCGGGCGTCGAAGTTGCTCCCTTCGATACGGGCGTAGCCGCGGATGTGGGGGAGGATCACCTTTTGCAAGATCTCGTTTTCCTGCTGCTCCTCGGGAGTCACGTCGGCTTGATGCATGACGCCCGCGTCGGTGAGCCGCACGAGCATTTCCGCGGCTTTCTCCGCCTGCACGGCGTATTCCACGACCACGCGGGGCTGAATCAAAAAGCCGTCGCGCGAGGGGAAGGCGATGTCGGTCAACTCCACGCGGTGGCTGCGGACATCGATCGGCGTGATCGTTTCCACGAAGGGATTGATGTAGTAGGTGCCCGGCGGCACGATGTCCTGCTGCACCCCGCGGTAGCCGGCCGGCACAACGTAGCGGCCGAGCGCTTCCGCTTCGGGAATGGTGCGCGGATCGCGGCCGACCTTGAGCGTGCGCACACCCACTTGGCTCACGCGCACTTCGACCGCCGGCACGACTTCCCAGGAATAGGCGTAGGGGTTGAGGCGGTAGCTGCCGGGCAGCTTGACGTCGCGGAGGATGCCACGTTCTCCTTCGATCGGGTTGGCGGCGTCTTCGCGGGCCAGCAAGTCGCCGGCGGCGATGCGGGCAGCAGGGATTTCGCGGCCGAACTTCCGCGTGAGCACCAGGCAGGTGCCCGGCTCCACGCGGACCATGTCGTGTACTTCGTAGCTCCAGAAGAACGGATTGAGGAAGTGGCGCCCCTCGGGGAGCACATCGAGCATGATCCCCTTGTAGCTGGTGTCCGGGGCCACGATTTGGTCCTCGGCCAGGTTCGTTCCCCAGCGATGTACGCGCACGAGGAACTTACCGGGGGGCACCTCGACGCGCTCCACCTCCCAGTGCCAAATCTGTTGCACGATCAGCAGGCCGACGAAGAGCGCGGCCAGGCCGATCCAGAAGGACGAACGCTTGAAGAATTCCATGCAAGTAGCTCCGCTCGATCAGGATGGTTTGCTGGGGCGGGGAAGCGCGGCTGCGCCGTTGGCTTCGCCCGACAGGTGTTTCGTGGGGTCCGGTTTAGCTGCACTCGGCAGCCGCGCCTTGAGCTCGGCGAGCTGCGCCTCGATCGCCGCGGCGTCGGCCGCTTCGAGAGGCGCGGGCTCGTGGATGTCGTTGTAAACGCGTTCGATCGCCTGAGCTTGGATCGACTTCTCGTGCACCAAGCCCTCAGCCTCGCGCCAGGTGGCGATGGCGTTGAAGGGATCGAACTCCTGGGCAATCGCATACTGCTGCTCGACGGTCTTGGCCTGGGCAAGCTGACTCAGCAGGATGCTGCGGCCCACTTCGTATTGGCGTAATTGCAGTTCGATTTGAAACAGCCGCTTGCGCGAATCGGCAATCAGGGCCTGCTGCCGCTCCGATTGGCGGCGGTAGTTGTCGACCGCTTGCCGCTCGAGGTTCAACTTGAACAGGGCCCCGCGGGCGCCCAAGTCGTCGCCGCGGCTGGCAAGTTCCTGGGCCTCGCGCTCGAGCACGGCCGCCTGGGCTTCGCCCTCGTTCAACTGAGCCCGGATCGCCAGCTCGGTGTTTTCGGCCTGGCTGAGCGCCTTGCGCACAAGCGCCACGTGCTGCTCGTGCTGCCGAACGACGCGAGCCAGGATTTGCTCGGGCTCGAGCCGGCTGCGGAACAGGAAGTATCCCGCCTTCTT
Source organism: Pirellulales bacterium (assembly GCA_046349955.1). Classification (GTDB taxonomy): domain Bacteria; phylum Planctomycetota; class Planctomycetia; order Pirellulales; family JBGAPH01; genus JBGAPH01. The sequence goes on from JAXMBI010000025.1 coordinate 121,465, forward strand.
GAGCGACTTCCACACTCGCGCAGGCCCAATGAGCAGCACCGCCAGCAACACCGGCAGGCCGACGAACAACACCCCGCGCAGAAAAAGAAATTCGATGAACCTCATGGCGACAGCGGCTCGGCCGTTAAGGCCGGGCCCCAGTTAGAACGCACCTTTCGTTGTTGGTAATTCGCTCGAGCTGGGAGCGGATCGGCGAAAATCGGCTGCGGATTTCGTAGGTTGGCCGCCGGCAAGCGGTTAGCACGACAGGGCGCCGGCGGGGTATTGGCAGGCTGCGCTAGCGCGGGGGTTCCGTTTCGATCTTCTTGACTTCCACGCGGGTCACTTCGTCGCTCCCGAACTGCCGCTCGAGCTTCGCGAGCGCCAATTCGGCGAGCGCTTGCTCGGTGGCTTGTTCGCGGGCCGGATCGGTCGGCTGCCCCGTGAGATCGGCTGCCACGCGCACCTTGGCGCGGTTCAGGCCGATCTTCTCCTGCACGAGTTGCTCAACCTTGCCGAAGTCGGTCGTGGCGTCGATCGCCGCGCCGCCGGTGAGCTGCGCGAGCTCGGCCTCGGCTTGCGTCATCTTCAACTCGGCGTCGTAGCGGGCAATCTTCTCGCGGACCAGGGCCAGGTGCTTCGTCGCCTGTTTGATCTGGGCGACGTTGCGCTCGTAGGCCTGCTCGTGCTGCGCAAGCTGCGTCTGGGCGCGGCCGGCTTCAGCGCGGGTGCGCTCGAGTTCGAGCGCCGCCTGCCCAGCGGCCGCGCGATCGCCGATCTGCAGTAGGGCGCGAGCGCGGGCCTCGAGCGACTGCTCCTTGTCGGCCAGCTCCTGCACCTGCCGCGCGACGCGCTCCACCAAGGCCCGATACTGCTCGAGCCCCTTGCGGCCTTCCTGCAGTTGCCCAACGGCCACGTCGTACTCGTACTGCAGGTGGGCGACCGGGTCGGACGACCAGAGACGGTTGGCCAGCTTGTTGAGCTGCGATTTGGCGGTGCGCCAGAACTTTTCCAGAATCATCGCGCTGGTCTCGGGCGGAGGGCGGGGCTGCCCGGCTCTCAGGGGATGAACCGAGGCTGGGTCGAGGCCGCGGCAGGGCGGCGGGCCGGCTGCGCAACCTGTGAATCTCCCCAGGATTGTAGCTCTCAAACCGGCGCAGCGTCACCTAGACGGCGCGATCGACGTTTTCGGCGCCCTTGGAACGACCGGCCCGCCGCAAGCCCGCACGTTGCACGCGTAGTCCGCAGCCCAGATACTGACGTTCCAACTCTCTTCCCCTTCTGCCCACTCAGGAGACGCACCACGATGCCCAAGTTCATGAGCAGCCACACCCTGCCTGCCGGCGCCATGAAGCGCGAGCAAGTCGATCAGATGGCCCAGGCGGCGCAGGCCGATCCGGTGGTGAAGCCTTATCGCAGCTTCCTCAATCTGGCCGAAGGCAAAGTGTTCTGCGTAATGGAAGCGCCCAACGAAGCGGCCCTGGCCGCTTGGTTCAAGAAGATGGGCATGCCCTGCGACTACATCTCGGCGGTGGAGCTCGAAGGGAACTGCGGCGCGCTCGAGAGCCAGTGAGACACGCATCCGCCGCTCCTTGCGAGCCGCCGGCTTCACGCCCGGCGGTCCCCGGTGGCCCCACCAGAGTCGGCAACTGCACGAGTCAACGTGTGGATTGGCGGCAGCACCTGCCCTGTTTCTTCCGGCCGCCAACGGCAACTTGCGGCCGGGACGGCGGGGGTGAACCCCGCCGCTCGCTTGCGCGTTCAGCGAGGGCCATTACTGCTTCTGCGGCCGCACGCCGAAGTGATGGAGCACGTTGCTTAACAGCGCCTGGAACTTGGGGTCGGCGGAGAGCGCCCACGCGCCGGCGATGGCGCCGCCGTGGAAGACTTGGCCGCCCTGTGGCCGCTCCCAGTAGATCATTTCGGCACACACGCCGTCGGGTGATTTCGTCGGCCGCGTGAAGTAGTCGAGGATCATCCCGGTGGCGGGTCTGCGGATGCCGAGCGCCAGTGTCTGGATGCCGGCCGGCTCTTCGGCGGGCAACGTCGCGCCCGGCGGCGGCGGATCGGTCGTGACGCGGCGCAGGGTGCTCAAACGAACGTCGGCCTCGTGCCCCACGGCCCGCGGCTCGCGGCCTCCGGGCCCGCTGCCGAAGGCTTGTCCCTTTGCCAAACCAACGTCGGCCGGCTGCTTGAACAGGAAGTGGTCGGGCAGCTCCGTCTCGTAGACGCCGAACTGCCCCGGCCCGGTGTCCCACCACCCCAGGCAATCGAGCCCGATTAATTTCCAGGCTGGATGGCCGCATTCGCGCAGCAAACTGCCGCGGCGACCGTCGTCGGAGTGCCAGAGCTCGCCGATGGTGGCCGACGAGCGGCCGCCGATGGCCGGGTCGTATTTGCGGCACTCCATCACCTGGCCGTTTGGGCTGTAGCTGACGCGCCAGAACATGGTGTTGCCGGAGAGGACGACCGCCCGGCCGCCGCCAGCGAGATACTTGTCGACGGCCCCGAGCGCCGGAATCGACCAGTACTCGCTGTGCCCGTTGATGGCGATCGCTTGGTACGGCGTCAGCAGATCGGGATCGCGGTGCAGATCGTGGTCGGCCGCGACATCAAACTCGTAGCCGTGTTGCGCGAGCCAAACGTGCAAGAACCGCTCGCCGAGCATCAGATGGCTGTAGCCAACGCCCGGCGGACTGTAGACGACGTCGGGAGCGGCGACCGGCCAGGGCATATTCATGCCGAGCGCGTAGGTCGGTTGCCCGGCGTGGTGGTCGCGATAGCAGTTGTAGGCCGGCGCCGTTGGGGCGCTGTTCTCGCGGCCGCCGGTGCCCCAGAACTGCCCGCCAGCCGCCCAAGGCGAATTCTTGGCGAACGGCGTTCCGGAGTAGGCCGCCCAGGTGTTCGTAGAGCAGAGCACCAAGAGCGGCGCTGGCTTGCGCTCCGGCGGGCGGCGGACCAAAAACGTCGCGTCGTAGATCGCCGGCTGGCCGTCGACCTCGAAGCGAAAGCGGGCCACGTAGATGCCCGAGGGCGCATCCTTGGGAACGCGCCAAGTGTGCGTTACGTTCCAGCGGCAATCGTACAGATCATCGGCCGCCAGCCGCAGGCCGTGCCCGCGGTCAAAGTCCCGCGACGGATCGTAGTCGGCGTAACGTGGCACGGCGGCGGCGGCGAAGCTCGGGCCGCCGATCATCCAGGTACCGCGGTTGATGATGCGCCCGTCGCGGCGATCGGAGCCGAAATCGGCGACCTGCTCGCCGCGCTCTTCGCTG
>JAXMBI010000026.1:0-119213 GCA_046349955.1 Pirellulales bacterium
AGATCATGCCGGCGTTGTGGTTGAATTGCGGATCATCGATGCGGCACAGCTCGCGGCGCGAGCCGGGATCGACATGGTTGGTGTTTGCGGGATCGGTCTTCCATTCGGCGAGCACGATCTGATTGTCGAACGATTCCCCGCTCGGGAGCGGCACGGTGAAGTCGGCTTTGCCGCTGCCGGCCTTCTCGCTGGTGTAGGTGTAGAGGCGGTGATAGCCGGCGCTGGTGGGATCGGCGTAGCCTGGATCGAAGGCCAGGCCCAAGAGCCCGCGCTCGTCGTAGTCCTTCTCGTCCTTGGTGCCGAAGAAGCCGAGATCCACGAGCCGGTCCTTCACGTCGAGGAACGGATCGGGCTGCAGCGCGCCCCCTTCGACAATCCGCACCTGCCCCGCCTGATCGACGACATAAAGCTTCGAATCGTCTCCCGGGGCCGGCGTGAGATAGACGGGAGCGGCCATGCCCGAGGGCACGACGGTCTGCAGCTCGATGGCGATCGAGCCCTTGGCGATGGTCGCCGGAATCGGGTCGGTGAGCTGGGCCCAGCCGGCCAGCGGCAAGGCAAGCGAAACGGCGAGAGCGAGCAGGGATGCGAAGCGCAGCATCGATCAGCTTCCTTAGCAGAGAAGGAAAGGGCCGAGTTGAAACCTCGAAAGAATCTTCTTGTTCTCCGACGGGGCAACAACATTGACCCGTCGAAGGTTCCACTTGGGCTGGCCCGCCACGGCCAGCGTCGCTGCGACCCCATTGTTGTATCTGCACGCATTTGAATCGGTCAAGCCTCTGGCGCGCCGGGGGGCCATTTCATTTCTGGCCTCGCGCGGTCGGGTTGTTTGAGCCGCTGCTGAACGATTCGTAAGGTCGGCAAGGCCAGCGGGCATGCCGCGGCCCGAGGGCTCCGACGTGGCCCGCGCCGCACGTTCGGAACAACGCTCGTCCCCGGCAGTGCTGCCGCAGTTTTCTCGCGAATTTGCCGCGGACCGCGTTGAGTCGGTCTGCGTGGCCTGCCAACCATGGCGAAGGCGGCGATTAGGTCAGCGATGCACGTCGCCCTTACGAGAACACTTCGCGAAACACCATCCGAGCGGGCCTCCCCCTCGCAGAAGGATAAGCACCATGGCGCCTCGAAACCCCTGGCGCGCGCTGGCGAGCGCGGCGCTGGCTCTCCTTGCCTTGGCCTGGGGCAGCGCCCCCAGCCAGGCCGCGTCGATCAACTACGGCAACTTCGGGCCCGTGCCCCCTGGCATCACGTTCCTCGGCGTAACCGAGTCGTCGATCACCGATCCCGTGCCGCTCTTTGGGCCGCCGACGCCGTTCGTCACCGGGCTCGATTTCGATCCGACGACCTTTGCTTCGTCGGCCGCCGCCGGCAGCCTCGACATCACCGATGGCCAGTTGAACTTCACCATCAAGAGCGGCCCCGCCGGCAGCATCGATGCGGTGAGCCTGTTCGAAGGGGGCGATTACACCCTGGCTGGCCTAGGGACTGCGGCCACGCAGGCCATCGCCGGAGCAATCCTGCGGCTGAGCGTGATCGAAATCGATGGCGTGGGCGTCGCCCCGGTCAATCTGGCCCCCTCGAGCGCCTCGGTCGGATTCAACCTAGTCGCCAATCCCGGCGTCGTGCAGCCCTGGAGCCTCGGACTCACCGCGAACATCGCATCGCAATTGGCCCCTGGGCTGCATGCCACGGGCGTCAAGGTGGTGATCGACAACCAACTGCTCACGTTGAGCGAAGCCAGCAGCTTGGCCTTCTTGGCCAAGAAGGACTTCCAGATCGGCGTTGAGTCGCACATCGTGCGTCAAACCGTGCCGGAACCCTCCACCGCGCTGCTCGCCGTGCTGGGCGGTCTGGGTTGCACCTTGATGGCTCGCAGCCGCCTGCGGTCGCGGAGCCGCTAACGGATCGTTGCCGGGGCAAGTTGCTTCGAGGCCACGCAGCACGAGATGCGCACCATGAACGTTTCAGGCTTGCAGGTTCGCCGCGCGCTAGGGTTCGTCGCCCTCGCACTGGCGATGGTCTCCGGCGCCGCCAACGCGGCGCGGGCGGCCTCGATCAACTACGGCAACTTTGGACCGGTCGTGCCAGGGGTTAAGTTCGTCGGCGTCACGGAATCGTCGACCACCGATCCCGTGCCTCTGTTTGGACCGCCGATTCCGTTCTCGGCCGGCTTGGATTTCGATCCGATCGGCTTCGCCTCGGCGGCAGGGGCGGGCAGTTCCGACAAGACCGCCGGCCGACTCGAGTTCACCATCACCACCAGCCCAACGCTCGCGATCACCGACCTGGGTCTGTGGGAAGCCGGCGATTTTACGCTGGCCGGCCTCGGCGGCGCTTCTACGACTGCGATGTCCAGCGCGACGATCACGCCCGTCGTCACTCAGATCAACGGCGTCAACGTGGCGCCGATCAATCTCCTGCCCTTGAGCGCCACCTTGGGGTTCAATCTGCTCTCAAACCCCGGCCTCTTGCAGCCGTGGAGCCTGAGCCTGTCGACCAACGTGGCGGGCCAACTCGGCCCGGGGCAGTGGGCCACGTCGATCGACTTGGTGATCGACAACGCCCTGATTACCGCCAGCGAGGCCCACAGCTTGGCCTATCTGGCGAAAAAAGACTTTCAGTTCACGGTCACGACCCAGGCCGTGCCGGAGCCCTCTTCGCTACTCCTGCTGAGCTGCGGCGGGCTGCTGGGCTTGGCCGCGGCGGTGCGGCGCCGGATGAAGGCTTAACCTCTAGACTCGCCGCGGGTTTGCCCAATCCCTCCAGTCGCCGTTGTTTCTTGCGGGCCGGATCGCTAATATCCGGCCCCTCGCGCGAGCGGATCGGCCGGTCCACGGCTGCGCGAGGGTTGCCTGGAGGGCTGCGCGCCGCAAGCGATGGATCGCCTCGCCGGAAAGGACCGAACACTTGAAAACGCCGGGCGTCGCTGCGCGCTGTCGGCCGCTCTGGGCCTGATGGCATGCGTTTGGGGGTGCTCGCTCCCCTTCAGCGCGCCCCCCGCTCCGTTGACCGACGCTGGCGGCGAACCGCTGCTCAAACCGGCCGGGGCGCCCGGCGCTAGCGCCGCCGCGCCTCCCGACGTCTCCGGGGCCAAGGCGACGGTCGACTCGGGCCAGCCGCTGCCCCCCGAGCTCGCCAAGCTCGAGCACCTCGATGAGACCACCAAGCGCCAGGTAGCCGCAGACCTCGAGAAGGTGCCCCGCGCGCTCTGGCCCTACGTGCTGCTCTACTATCAAGATCAAGCTCAAGGCACGGCAAGCCAACAATTGGCGGGCCGCGGCGAACTGACGCCGCACCGCATGGCGCCGCGTAAGTCCGAGCCCACCTTCGAAGAGGCGCTGGCCAAGGCGCGCGAGCGCGAGGCCGCACAGCAGCCCGCCGAGGCGACGAAGGCGCCGGCGGCGGCGCCAAATCAGGCCGCGTTCATTTCCGACCTCGCGCCTGCGGCGCCGCCGGTCGAGTCGCTCCTGCAGCAACCGACCTCGGGCGCCGCGCAGATCGCGCAACTTGCGGCCCTCGCCCAAAGTTCGGCTGCTGCGGCAGCGGATGCCCAGCCCCTCGGCTGGCGCGAGCACTTGCAGGCTGCCATCGCGCAACTCGAGCGTCAGTCAGCCGCGAGTGGAAGCAAGGCCGAGGACCTCGAGCCCAAGTTGCGGCTGCTGTATCTAGCCGCCGACCGTGGGCCCGACGCGCTAGAACCATGCGCAAGCCTGGGTGAAGGGGAGCAGCAGTTCTGGACGGAAGAGCTGTTCGGCTTGCACGCCGCGCTCGACCAGAGCGTTTCACCCGTCGAACGCCGGCACACGTTGGCCGCGCGCCACCTCCGGCAAGCCGCCACGCATTTGGGCCAACAAGGCTTGCTCGACGTCCGCAGCGCCGCCTTCTGCAGCCGCGTCGACAGCTATGGCATCTATAAGCGGCTCAACACGGGACCCGATGAGTTCCGGCCCGGCCAAGAAACCTTGCTCTATGCCGAGGTGGAGAACTTTTCGAGCGAAGCCCGCTCCGAAGGCTTTCACACTTCGCTCGCCAGCCGTTACGAGATCGCCAACGACCGTGGCGAGATCGTCGCCCGCCACGAGTTCCCGCCCCTCGAGGAAATCTGCGCCAACCAGCGCCGCGACTTCTTCATTCAGCATCACATGCAAGTTCCGAAGGGGCTGCCGGTCGGGCGCTATCGGCTGCGGCTGGTGCTCACCGACGTTCATGCCCGCAAGCAGGGCGAGGCCCTCCTCCCGTTCGCCATCCGCGGCGAGTAGACTCGGGGCCTGATCGCCTCCGAGTCGCCCGGCCCCGCGTTCGAGTTTGCGCATGCCCACCTACGACGCCATCGTTCTCGGCCTGGGGGGCGTCGGCAGCGCGGCCGCCTATCACTTGGGCCGCCGCGGCCTGAAGGTCTTGGGCATCGAACAGTTCGAAATCGCGCACGCCCAAGGCAGCTCGCACGGCCAAACGCGGATCATCCGCCAGGCCTACTTCGAACATGCCGACTATGTGCCGCTCGCGCTCCGCTCCTATGAACTGTGGCGCGAGCTCGAGGCCGCGAGCGAACGGCAGCTCTTCACGCAAACCGGCTTGCTGCAGGTGGGGCCCGCCCATGGTCACGTGGTGCCAGGGGTGTTGGGTAGCGCCGAGCGCCACGGCCTGAACGTCGAAGCCCTCAGCCCGGCCGAGGCGATGCGGCGCTTTCCCGGGTTTCATGTGCCGGAAGACGCCGCGGCCGTCTATGAGCCGGCGGCCGGAGCGCTGCGCGTGGAAGAATGCGTGGCCGCGCATGTCGCCGCGGCTCGAGCGTGCGGAGTGGAAGTGTGGCGAGATGGCGTCGTTTGTTGGACGGCCAGCGGCGACGGCGTCGAGGTCACGACGCTGCATGGAGGCAAGGTCTCCGCCGCGAGGCTCGTGATCGCCGCTGGCCCGTGGTCGTTTGCTGCGCTCGAGAATTTGCACCTAAACCTGCGCGTGCTCCGCAAGCCGCAGCTCTGGTATGCAACCGCTGACGCGCGGTACACCGCGGCCGGCGGCTGCCCGGCGTTTCTGTTCGAACGCCCCGAGGGGGTCTTCTACGGTCTGCCTGGCTTCGATGAGCGGGGGCTCAAGGCGGCCGAGCACAGCGGCGGCGACGTGGTGAGCGATCCGCTGCTCGTCGATCGCCAATTGCACGCGGCTGATCGCCAGCGCGTCGAGCAGTTCCTGGCGGCGCACCTGCCGGGCATCGAGCCGAAGCTCACGGCCCACGCGATCTGCATGTACACGATGAGCGCCGACGAGCACTTCCTCGTCGACCGGCATCCGGAGTTGCCGCAGGTGGCCTTTGCCGCGGGGCTTTCGGGGCACGGCTTCAAGTTCACGCCCGTGCTCGGCGAGGCGCTGGCCGATCTCGTCACCTCAGGCCGCACGGCTTGCCCGATCGGCTTCTTGGGCGCGGATCGGCCGGGACTTCGCAAAAACGAGGCTTAGAAAGGGCGCGCCTCGCGGACAGTTCGATATGATGCCGGGTGGCCGCTGCGTACCTGACCGAAAACGGGTCGCGGCGGCCCCCCTTGCAGGCCCCTCGACGGCCAAAAACCTCGACGATTTCCGGAGGAACTTCGCATGGCAGCCCCCCGCACGGCAATCGGTGTGTTCGCAGATCCCCGCCGCAGCGAGCAAGCGCTCGACGAGCTCCACCGCTCCGGCATTCTCGAGGACCAGATTCGCATTCTCGCGGCCGACGACGACCGCTCGAACCCCAACGCCCCGCCGCGGGTGCGCGACCAGGCAGACGACGACGAGCCCGAACGGCTCGAACGCCTGCGGCAGCCGGGGCGCACAGTGGTTGCCGTGCGCGGCCACGACTGTTATCACGAAATCCTGGCTATTCTGCGCCGCCATGGCGCGGAGGAGCCTGCGTAAGGGCAGGGACGCTCGCTTTCTGACCCGATCGCAACGCGAGTGCAACCCCGTGAACCAGGCCGCCGCTTGGCTGCTGGCCGCCGTCGAGCGCGGCGCCTCGGATTTGCACCTGGTCGCGGGGCACCCGCCCACCATGCGGCTGCACGGCGAGCTCGTGGCCCTGCCGGGGCCCGAGCTCTCGCAGGAAGCGGTCGCCGCCGCGCTCGAACCGCTCCTGCCGGAACCACTGCGCGCGCGGTTCGCCGCGGAAAAGAACGCCGACTTCGCGCTCGTGCTCCAGGGACCTCAAGGGCCGCAGCGGTTCCGCGCCAACTACTTCGTCAGCGGGCAGAGCCTGGGCGCTTGCTTCCGGGTGATCCCCGACACGATCCCCACGTTCGAGTGGGCCGGCTTTCCGCAGCCACTGGCGGAGCGGCTGATTCACTTTCGCAACGGCCTGGTGCTCCTCTGCGGCGTCACGGGTTCCGGCAAAACGACCACACTCGCCATGCTCGTCGATCTGCTGATCCGCGAGGGGGGCTATCGCGTGCTCACGATCGAAGAGCCGATCGAGTATGTCTTCGCCCGCACGCCTGACTCGGTGGTCACACAGCGCGAGGTGGGGCGCGACGTGCAGTCGTTCGCCGACGGCCTGAAGTACGGTCTCCGCCAAGATCCCGACGTGATCCTGGTCGGCGAAATCCGCGACCGCGACACGGGGCAGATCGCGCTCAGCGCCGCCGAGACGGGGCACCTGGTGCTGGCCACCATGCACACGCGCGACGCCAAGGGGGCCATCTCGCGCTACGCCGACCTCTTCCCGCAGAGCGTGCAAAACGAGGTCCGCGCCCAGTTGGCCACGGCGCTGCGGGCGGTGATCAGCCAGCACTTGCTCCCCAGCATCGTGCCGGGCGACAAGCGCGAGCTGGCGCTCGAGGTGCTGCTCAACACCTCGGCTGCCGCGGCCGCGATCCGGCACGGCAAGCTCGAGAACATCGACAACTGCATCGTGACCGGCCGGGCCGACGGCATGCTCCCCCTCACGGAAAGCATCCGCCGGCTGCTGCGCGCCGACCGCATCAGCGAGGCGGTGGCGGGGGAGTTTGTGGACGATCCTGCGGTGTTGCGGCGGTAGCCCTTGAAATTCAGTCCAAATCCTCCAGCGAGATGGTGTTGGCCTATTCCACCCATTGAAGGCTGGGACTCGGATGACGGACCTATTGGAATATGGAGCGATGGCCGCCTTCTCGGTTTTGTGGCTTTGGATGTGGTTCGTTTTGCCGCGTCGGTGGTCGCGTCCATTTCCAAACACCAGAAAGCACTTCGCGGAGATGACGGCAGTCTGTTGGGTAACTGCCATCGTTTGTGGAATCGCCATGGTGGTCATTCCGCCAGAAGATGGTCGCGGAGTCGGGAACGCCATTGCCGCAGTCATTGCCCTCGGCCATCTGGTCGCGGGCTACTACCACTTTAGAATCGCGGTAGGTTATCGACGATATTCCGCCAGAAAGTGATTCGGATGATCGGTCGTAGGGGTTCGTCCTTTTCTCGACCGTGAAGCCGTAGTCGGTGGTGCGCGACTGTCGCATGTGCCAAAATGGGCGGCTTGCGGCTCCCGTCTTCCGAGGGCCCACCCGTACGCTTGCCCCTCCGGAACTCTCTCCACCGCATGACCGAAACCGCCCCCCTGCAGAACTCCCTCGCCGTCGAAATCGAACGCGCAGGATTGGACGTCCCGCCCGATGCGCTCGCCGGGTTGGCTGAGTACTGCCGGGTGCTCTGGGACTGGAACAGCAAGCTCAACCTCACGCGGCACACCACGCCCGAGTTGTTCGTCGCCCGCGACCTGGTCGACACGCTGGCCCTTGGCCGGTTTCTCGAGACGGGGGAGCGCGTGCTCGATTTGGGGTCGGGCGGGGGCGTGCCGGGCATTCCTTTGGGCATCGTTCGCACCGATCTGAGCCTGGAGCTATGCGAGTCGGTCGCCAAGAAGGCCCGCGTGTTGCAAGAAATGGTACGCGAACTCGGGCTGGGCTGGCCCGTCCATCATGCGCGGGCCGAAGAGTTGCTCCTGCGCCGCACCTACGACGTCGTGCTCGTGCGGGCGGTGGCCCCACTCCCCAAGTTGCTCACCTGGTTGCAGCCCTGCTGGGAGAATTTCGGCCGCTTGCTGGTAGTGAAGGGGCCGAAATGGGTCGACGAACGAGGCGAGGCCCGACACCACGGCCTGATGCAGGGGTTGGAATTACGGAAGCTCCTCGAGTACCCCCTGGCGGGCACGGAGGCGCAGAGCGTGGTTCTGCAAATTCAGGCCAAGTCGGGGTGACGCAGCCCGCTAGCACGACTAGAATTTAGGACGACCGCGGACCGGTCCCCCGCCTGCCGACAAGAGGGAAGTCGGCACCCCCTGCCTGCCCCACCCTTCTATTTTCCCAGGGATCGGAGCAGGCCCCCACCGCTTGCCTTGGGAGTATCGGAAGATGGCCAGCTCGCAATCCCGCTCTGGCGCCAAGGGGCGCGGCAAGCTTGCCCGCCGAGGCGCCCTGGCCCTGGCCCTCGTAGCCATGTTGGGCGCCGGCGGCTGGTATGCCTTCGGCCGCACGCAGGCGGGCAGCGGCGTCCCTTCCGCCTTGCTCCATCGGGTGTCGCGCGGCGAGTTCTCTCAGGAAGTGGTCGAGCGGGGAGAGCTCTCCAGCAGCAAGAACACCGAAGTCCGCTGCGACGTGAAGAGCCGCAACACCACGGGCACGGCGATTCTGCAGATCGTGCCGGAGGGAACGTTCGTGCGCAAGGGAGACTTCCTCGCGCGGCTCGATTCGTCGGCGCTCGAAACCGAGCGCACGACGCAGCAGATCGTGGCCAACACCAGCAAGGCCGTGATGATTCAGTCGCAGAACGTGCATGATCTGGCGGTCATCGCCCGCAAGCAATATCTCGACGGCGACTACCGGGCGCTCGAGCAAACGGCGCAGAGCGCGATCTTCGTGGCCGAAGAAACGGTGCGGCGCTCGGAGCAGGTCCACGAGTTTAGCAAGCGGATGCGCTCGCGCGGCTACACTTCGGCCATCCAGGTGGAGGCCGACCGCTACAGCCACGAGAAGGCCAAGATGGACCTGAAGGTGGCCAACACGGCCCTCGAGGTTTTGCAGAACTACACCAAGGTCAAAACGCTCAAGCAGCTCGAAAACGACATCAAGACGGCCGAGGCCAAATTCAAGGCCGACGAGAGCTCCCACGAGCTCGATCAATCGAAGCTCCGCGATATCGAAGTCCAGATCGCCAATTGCGAAATCCTGGCCCCGCAAGACGGGCAGATCGTCTACGCCAACCGCCGCGACCGCGGCGACGACGACATCGTGATCGAGGAGGGCGCGCTGCTCCGCGAACGGCAGGTGATCTTCTTCTTGCCTGACCCCACCAAGATGCAGGTTGACGCCAAGATCAACGAGGCCCGGGTGGGCCTGGTGGCGGTGGGACACGAGGTGACGATCGGCGTCGACGCCCTGCCCGACCGCACGTTCCGCGGGCGCGTGATCAAGGTGAACGAGTTCCCCGAGCCGCAGCGCTGGAGCTCAAACGCCAAGGAGTACGCCGCCACGGTCGAAGTGATCGGCACGCATCCCGAGCTGCGCCCGGGCCTCACGGCCCAGGTCCACATTCACGTCGAGCGCCAGCCCGACGTGGTGCAAGTGCCGGTGCAGGCAGTGGTCGAGCGCAGCGGCCGCCGCTTCTGCCTCAAGCAAACCGAGAATGGTCTCGTGCCCCAAGAGGTGGCCATCGGCTCGGCGAGCGACAAGTTCGTGATCATCACCGACGGCCTGAAAGAAGACGACCAGGTGGCGGTGAACCCCCGCCAGCTCCTGCCCGACATGAATCTGCCGGAACTGCAGGAAGACCGCCTGCTGGCGGCCGGCGGCCAGAAACAAGGCGACCCGACCAAGCAGGCCGCTGAGAAAGCGGCCGCGGAGAAGGTTGAGGCTGGCCAGACCGCGCAGGAATCGGTCACTTCGACGCAGAAGCCTGAGGTGAACGCGGGGCGGTAGGGGCGGTTCTTTGGCTGGGTTGGACCGGGCCTGAGTGTTGCCGACCCTCACCCTAGCCCTCTCCCACTGGGAGAGGGGACCGGAGTGCGGACCGGCAGGGCTTTGACTATCCTGAAGCGGTCAAAAAACTCCGCACCCCTTCGGCCCTTGCGCGTCCTATGAAACTCGCTGCCCGCATCGACGACCTGAAGAAGGAATACGTGATGGGGGGCAACGTCGTGCGCGCTTTGCGCGGCGTGAGCCTCGACGTGCCGGAAGGGGACTATGTGGCCATCATGGGTCCGTCGGGCTCCGGCAAGAGCACTCTCTTGAACCTGCTGGGCTGCTTGGACCGGCCAACCTCGGGCGCCTACTATCTCGGCGACGACGACGTGGCTCAGATGGACGACGATGGGCTCTCCGAAATCCGGGCGACGCGGATCGGCTTCGTCTTCCAGTCGTACAACCTGATCCAGCAGCTCACGGTGCTCGAGAACATCGAGGTGCCGCTGTACTACCAGGGGCAATTGAACGTGGCCAGCCGCGACCGCTGCCACGAGCTGGCCGAGCTCGTGGGCCTGGGAGATCGGCTCGACCACCGCCCCACGCAGCTCTCCGGCGGTCAGCAGCAGCGCGTGGCGATTGCCCGCAGCCTGGCCAACGACCCGTACTTCATCTTGGCCGACGAACCGACAGGCAACCTTGACTCGGTGACCACGAGCGAGATTCTCGGTCTGCTCGAGCGGCTGAACCAGGCGGGTAAGACGATCATCATGGTCACGCACGAACAAGACGTGGCCGAAAACGCCAAACGCATCATCCGCCTCAAAGACGGCCTCCTCCAATCCGACGAACGACTGCGGTAGCCGACAGGCAGATTGCTTTACCGCGGAGGACACAGAGGACGCAGAGGATGAAACTAAATGAGATAAGTGGGCAGATTGTTGACGCTGCGATGAAGGTTCATACCTCGCTTGGGCCTGGGCTGCTCGAATCAGTTTATGGAGCTTGCCTGGCCCACGAACTGCGGCGGCGCGAGTTGACAGTCGCGACGGAAGTGCCGCTGCCTGTGACGTATGAGGGGATCAAGATCGAGTGTGGCTATCGCCTAGATCTGTTGGTCGAGAACCAGGTGATAGTCGAACTCAAGTCGGTGGCTGACCTAGGTCCGATCCACCAGGCTCAACTTTTGAGTTACCTGAAACTGAGCGGCAAGAAGCTGGGCCTGCTGATCAACTTCAACGTCATCCATCTCAGGGACGGCATTAAGAGACTAGCGAACGACCTCTAGCTTCCTCTCTGTGTCCTCCGCGTCCTCTGCGGTAAAACTCTCCGCCAATCACCGAGTCACTATGCTAGCTGGATTGCGAACGTGGCGGATGGGGGTGAAGAGCTTGCTCTTGCATCCCTTGCGCTCGCTGCTCACGGTGCTCGGCATCTTCATTGGCGTGGCCAGTGTGATTTGGCTGCTGGCCATCGGCGAAGGCATTTCCACCAAGGCCCGCGAGCAGATCGAGAGCCTGGGGGCCGACAACATCATCGTCCGCTCGATCAAGCCAGTGAACAGTGCGAGCCAGACCGGCTTCATCCTCGAATACGGCCTCACCCGCCAAGACCACGAGGTCCTCACCGACACGGTGCCGACCATCGAGAGGGCCTTGCCCATCCGCGAGATCCGCCGCCAATTTCGCCGCGGCCGCAACGAGGTCGACGGCCGGCTGGTGGGTTGCACGCCCGAATACGCCCAGGTAATGCACCTGTCGCCGCAGGTCGGCCGCTTTCTGGGCGACGCCGACATGACCACGGGGGTCAACGTGTGCGTGCTGGCCGCCGGCACGGCCGAACGGCTCTTTCCCTTCGAAGACCCGCTCGGCCAGGCGGTTCGGGTGGAGGATGACTACTACACGGTGATCGGCGTCATGCAGCCGCGGAACGCCACGGCCGGCATCGGCGGATCGCTGGCCGCGCAAGACTTCAGCTCCGATGTCTACGTCCCCATCACCACGCTCTGGAAGCGGATTGGCGACCAGGTGTTCACCCGCCGTCAGGGGAGCCGCGAGGCGGAGCGCGTGCAGCTCACGCAGGTGACGCTCCGCGTCGACGAAGTGGCCCACGTGCCGCAGACGGCTGAAATGGTGAAGGACACCCTCGCCGCGCGCCACCGCGATCTCGACTTCGCCGTGGTCGTGCCGCTCGAACTGCTCGAGCAGGCCCGCAGCACGCGGATGATGTTCATCATGTTCATGGGGGCGATCGCCGCGATCTCGCTGGTCGTCGGCGGCATCGGCATCATGAACATCATGCTGGCCACCGTGACTGAGCGGACCCGCGAGATCGGCATTCGCCGCGCGCTGGGGGCCAAACGCTCCGACATCACCCGCCAGTTCCTGGCCGAGACGATCGTGCTCTCGGTCGTGGGGGGCATGTCGGGCATTCTGGGCGGCCTGACCTGCGGGCCGCTCTCCGATTGGGCCCGCCAACTCGCCTCGCACCTGGCGCCGCACGCCATGAGCAGCCTGCCCGAAGTGGTGCGCGATGTTCGCCCCGAGGTGGTCCCCTGGTCGATCCCGCTCGCCTTCGGCATCTCGGTGGTGGTGGGCGTGGTCTTCGGACTTTACCCCGCGCGGCGGGCCGCGATGATGGACCCGATCGAAGCCTTAAGGCACGAGTAGTCGAAAAACTGCGCAGTAGCGCAGCACGGCGAGCGGCCGGCGTAAGCCGGCTGACCCAACGGTGATCAACAAGACCACGGCGGATTAGTCGGCCAGCTCACGCTGGGCCGCTCGCCGGAACGGTCGTTGAAGGGGCGCCTGGGGTCGAGCGAAGCGAGCCCCCAGCCATCCCACTTTCTTGACAAGGCGCCTGGCTTTCCGGCGATGCCCCGCTTCGTTGTTCTAAATCACGAGTTGCCGCCCGAGTCCGCGCGTTCTTCGCACTGGGACCTGATGTTCGAGGTCGCCGGCGCGCTCCGCACCTGGGCGATCGAAACGCCGCCTGGCGCCTGGCAAACGGGGGAGGCGCTCGCCTTGCCTGATCATCGGCTGGCGTATCTCGACTACGAAGGACCGGTCTCGGGAGATCGCGGCGCAGTGACGCGCTACGACGCCGGCGACTATTGCGTGGTCCGCGAGGCGCCCGGCCACTGGACGCTCGATCTGGCAGGCGACCGGCTGCGGGGGCGCTTGTCGCTCGAGCGCGTCGGCTTGGAGGAAGTGGGGGAGGCCGCCGCCAGCATCTGGCGCTTCGGCTTCGTGGCCGGATCATAGTGCACCAGGCGCATCCACACTTCCTTCTTGAGAAGCACGCTCCCCTCGGTCTTCTCCTGCGGCTCGGTAGGGCGGCTGCGGCCGCGGAGCACGATCTCGCCGTCGGCGATCTCGAGTCCGTCGATTTCGATCCAGCGCTCCTTGCCGGCGCGGATCGGCGGCAGATGGACGAGCGCCACGGGGTCGCCGTCGTTCTGCCGCCACTCGACCGGCATCTCGAGCTCGCGGACGACGTGCGAGACCGCCTCGAGAATCCGCCCCAGCGGCAGCGGCAAGGCGCCGGCGCGGGCCCGCTTGAGCCGCAGCGCCAGCACGTTCGGCTCACTCATGTAGCAGTCGAACGACACCGAAAGAATCGTGCCCCACGATTCGAGCCGGTACTGGCAGGCGATCGTCGCCTCGCCGGCGGTGATCGCCGTTCGCGGCGCGGCGAAATTCGCCGGCAGGCTGCGGGCATGGTTCTTCACCAGATCGATCGCCAGCCAGCCGTTGATTTCTTCCTGGCTGAAGTGGGCCTCCCACACGCTCTGGCGGCGGGCCAGGCTCGAAAGCTCGGCCGCCTCGCGGAGCATCTGATCGCTGGCCTCGGCCTGCTGCTCGGGATCGGCTGCGAGCGCCCGATGGTAGAAACTTGGGACGTGCCTGAGGGCAAAGAACGCCCCGCCTCCGGCCAAGGCCGCCACGGCAGAGACGCCTGCGCCTGCCAACAACAGTCGCCGCAGCCCTTTGCGCACGTTGGAGTTCCGCACCCGGGGAGTCGAAGATGCCCCCTTGCTTGTGGGGGTTGTAACCCCACTCGCGCCCCGCTTAACGCTATAGGGCGAGGCATCTTAGACGCACGCTCGAGATGGGTCAACGCGAGCCTGGCGGGCTGCAAAAGCGACCGACCCTTGAACTGGCCCGCATCGCTGGATTAGAACCGGGCACTTCCGCTCCGCCAGGGCGAGCCGCAATCCGCCGCTGGGGGCGGCGGTCCCACCTCTCCTTCCTTCCCGGCGGTGCCCATGCCCAAGGTCCTGGTCCTTCCCTTCATGCTCAATGGGGCGCCGGGCCCCTATCTCGATGCCTTGCGCGGCGCGGGGCTCGACGTGGTGTATCCCCCCAAGGGACGCTTTCTGGGCAAGCCCGAGGAACTGCTCGAGCACCTCGACGGCTGCGAAGCGGCGCTGGCCGGCATGGAGCCTTTCAACGCCAATGTGCTGGCCGCTTCGAAGCTGCGGGCAATCGGCCGCATGGGCGTAGGCTACGACGCCGTCGATATTCCGGCCGCAACCGAGCGCAAGATCGCCGTGACGATCACGCCGGGGGCCAACGAAGTGTCGGTCGCCGAGCAAACGCTGGCCCTCTTGCTGGGCGTGATGCGCGGCTTCCCCGAGCGCGACCGCGAGGTGCGGCGCGGCGTGTGGAAGCGCGAAAAGCTGCCCCGCCTGGGCGGCAAAACGCTGGGGCTGGTCGGCATGGGCCGCATCGGCAAGGCCGTGGTTCCGCGGGCCCAGGGGCTGGGGCTCAAGGTCATCGCCTACGATCCGTATCCCGATCAAGCGTTCGCCGCGGCGATGAATGTGCGCCTCGTGGACCTCGACGAGCTTTACGCCACGGCCGACGTGGTGAGCTTGCACCTCCCTTGCACGGCCGAAACGCAGAACATGATCAACGCCCGCACGCTGTCTCAGATGAAGCGCGGGGCGGTGCTGGTGAACACGGCCCGCGGCGGCCTGGTCGACGAAGACGCCCTCTACGCGGCCCTCCGCGAGCGGCACTTGCTGGGGGCCGGGCTCGATGTCTTCAAGATCGAGCCCTTGCCGCTCGACAGCCCGCTCCTGCAGCTCGACAACGCGCTCCTCTGCTGCCACATGGGCGGCCTCGACGAGGAGTCGGAAGTGGCGATGAGCCGCATGGCCGCCGAGTGCATCGCCCGGCTCTACCGCGGCGATTGGCCGGAGGGCTGCGTGGTGAACGCGGAGATCCGGGACGGGTGGAAGTGGTAGCGGGCGCCGATTCCTGCCATGAGCCCCCGTGAGTCACGAGGGGGCATTCGCCGTTGCAGCGCGAACTCCGGTGGGGCGAATGCGCGCGGCTTGGCGGCGACTCCAAGGGTGTGCGAGGATGATGGTCAACTTATCGGGCGACAGCATATGCGCGCCACTGCACAATTCAGCCTTCGCACGCTGCTCGTTCTACTGACGCTCATTGCGATCGCTTGCGGTCTCTATGTCGGGATTGTCGCAGAGGATCGCAAACAAGAACGGCTCGTGAACCAAGCAAAGGCTCTGTTCGCCGCAAATCATTGCCGCTGGGTTTACGTGAAGCATGGAAAGGGCATCGCACTGGTGGTGGAAGGCGCCGAACTAAACTTGGAGATGGCTCGCGCCCTGAGGGCAGCACGCCGCATCACGAATCTCGGGATGAAGTCGCTCCCGGAGCAGGAAGTCGCCAAGGAATTGGAGAAGTCCTTTCATCGACTTGACGAGCGCGGGTGGAAGCGACGATAGCCGCCAGCTCCGCGGAGCGCGAGATTCGCCCCCGGTGGGTCGCGGGGGGCATCCTTGGCTTGCTGGCGAACACCGATGGGCCCAAAGCGCGCTGCGATCGTCGCGCGATTCGCCAGTTGCGATCCTTCTCCCCCCGGCGACTCGCCGGGGGCTAAAGAAACGGCAGCGGCTAAAATTTTAGCCAACGGGGCTTGACGGCCGATGCTCGTAGTGGCTAAAAATTTGGCCATCGGAGTCGTACGCCGTTTCTCGAGTTCCTTAGGACAGCCCATGGCTCAGGCCTTCGAAGAGCCGCTCAGCAGACGCGAGCGGCAGATCATGGACATCGTGTACGCCCTCGGCCAGGCCACCGCCCTCGAGGTGGTGCAGCGGCTCCCCGAGGCCCCCAGCAAAACCGCCGTCCGCACCCTGCTGGGCATTCTCGAAACGAAGGGGCACTTGGATCACGAGGAACGGGGCGCCGCCTACGTCTATCGTCCCACCCGCCCCCGCGACGACGCCGGCCGCTCGGCGCTCACTCGGGTGCTCAAAACCTTCTTCGACGGCTCGCTCGAGCGGGCCGTGGCCGCCCACTTGGCCGAGGGAGAACAGATCTCCGACGCCGAACTCAAGCGGCTGGCCAGTCTCATCCAACAAGCCCGCAAACAGGGGAAATGACATGTCCGCGTCTGTCTCTGCCTGGCTGATGGCGATCGATTCGTGGCCCACACTTGCCCAGTGGGCCTTCAAGGGCTGTCTGGCGCTGACCGTGGGAGCCGGGGTTGCCGCGGCGCTGAGCGCCTTGCGCGCCTCGGCCGACGTGCGGCACCGGGCGTGGGCCGCCGCGCTTTTGGCCGCGCTGCTGCTGCCGGGGTTTGCCGCCGCGCTGCCGGCTTGGTCGCCGGCTTGGATGGCCGCTGCATCGCCTGAGGCGGCTGCTGCGCCGGCGGTCGTTGCGTTCGTTCCCACCGAAAAGTCGACCAGTGCGACGCCAGCTACCGAGCCGGCCGTCGCAGCAACAAGCGGCGAGCGCGTCGACGCTAGCGACATTTCGTCTGCAGCGCCGGCAGTTGCCGCAGCACAAAGCTCCTTCTCTTGGCTACGGCTGCTCGCCGTCGTCTGGCTGCTCGGCGCGGTGTTGTCGCTCGCGCCGGTGGCCGCCGGACTGATCAGCTTGGCGCGGCTTGGCCGTCGGGCGAGTCGCACGACTTCACCGCGCCTCACGGCCGCCCTCCTGCGGGCTCAGCGCGACCTCGACATGCAAAGGCCCGTGAGGCTGTGGATGAGCGGCGAGCGTTCGATGCCGATGACCTGGGGCTGGCTGCGCCCCGTGGTGCTGCTGCCGGCCGACGCCGAGCTGTGGACCGATGCCCGGCTGCACGCGGTGTTCGCCCACGAACTCGCACACGTGGAGCGCCGCGATCCGCTGGTGCGCCTCGTGGCGCAGCTCGCGCGAGCAGCCTACTGGTTCTATCCACTCGCGCACGTTGCCCTGCGGCAGCTTGAGCGCGAGCAGGAGTTCGCCTGCGACGATCGTGCTCTCAACGCCGGCCAGCGCCCCGCCGAATACGCCGAACACCTGCTGGCGGTGGCCAGCGCCCGCTCGACGATCCGCTTCGCCCCCTCGGCGGCGCTCGCGATGGCCCAGCCGGGCCGCCTCGAACGGCGCTTGCAGGCAGTGCTCGACCCGCGGCTGCCGCGGCGCCCCGCCGCCGGCTACCAGCGCCGCTTGGGGCTGGCCGTGGCTGCACTCGTCAGCATCGGGCTGGCGACGGTGCAAGGCGCGCGAGTTTCCGCGGCCGACGAAAAGCCTGCCGACGAGGCCGAGCAAGCGGTCGACTTCGAACAACTGCGAGCTCGCGTCCTCGATCGCTACGTCTCGCGTCCCGACGAGCGCAAGCTGCTGGGAGGCGCAATCCGCGGCATGCTGCAGGCCTTGGACGATCCCTATACCGCGTACCTGCCGCCCGAGGCTTGGAACGAGCTGCAAACCCACGTGCGGGGAGAGCTCGCGGGGATTGGGGCCGCGCTCGAGGCGAAGGATGGAAAGGTGTTCATCCAACGGCTGTTGCCTGGCTCGGCTGCGGCGGGCGCAGGGCTCGAGGCGGGGGACCAAATCGTGTCGGTCGACGGACAGCCGGCCGACGCGGCCGATCTGCGCAGCGTTGCGCAGGCGATTCGCGGCGCGGTGGGGAGCGCCGTGACGCTGCGCGTAGCTCGGTCTGGCCAGCCCGAGCGCGAAGTCCGCGTGGTGCGGGCGGCGATCGCCTTGGCTCGCGACTCCGTGCGGGGCTATGCCCGCGCGGAAGATGGGGCGTGGCTCTATTGGCTCGACCCGGAGCGGAAGATCGCCTTCGTCAGCATCCGCGAATTCACGCCGGGTCTGGCCGCCGAGTTGCGCAGCCGGCTGACCGCGCTCGAAGCCGAAGGGATGCGCGGGTTGGTGATCGATCTGCGGGCTTGCCCCGGCGGCGTAGCCGACGAAGCGCTCGACGTCGCGCGGCTGTTCGCCAAGCAAGACGCGGTGCTCGCCAGCTTCCGCACGCGGAGCGAGGAGACCAAGGTCTTTCAGGCGGAAGGGAACGGCTCCTTCGCCGGACTGCCCCTGGTCGTGTTGATCGACGAGCACACGGCCTCGGCCGCCGAGCTGCTGGCCGGGTTCCTGGCCGAACAGGCGGCCGCGGAACTCGTGGGCGTGCGGACCTTGGGCAAGGGTTCGGTGCAGGAGTTGGCGGAGCTCGGCCAAGGGCTCGGCGGCGTGCGATTGACCATCGGCGCCTATCGCTTGCCGAGCGGTCGCGAAGTGCAGCGCACGGCGCAGGGGACCAATTGGGGCGTCGACCCCACGCCCGGCAACTACGTGCCTGTGGCGGCTGAAGCGACGGAAGCGCTCCAGAAGCTGATTGTCCAGGGTCAGGCGCCGCAAACGCCCGCGAAGATCGCGGCCAGCACGGCCGATCCTCAATTGGCGGCGGCCCTGACGGCGCTCAGTGGTCGGCTCGACACCGGTCGCTTCACCCCGGCCGGCAAGCCGCTGCCTGAGGCGGCGGCGCTTTCCGCCGAGCGCCGTCAGCAGGCGGAAGCCCGGCGTCGGGCGGTGGAGGCGGAACTCGAGAAGCTCAAGGCGGAGCTCGAACAGCTTCAAGCGGCCTTGCCGTAGCGGTGGCGATGCGGGGATCGGGGCGCAAACAAACGCCGCAAGCGGGCGCTGGGAACCCGCTTGCGGCGCTTCGCGTCCTTGGCTTGGCGCCAAGGACCTTGCTCTTTCTCTGCTGCGTTAGACCTACCGCCGGCCGCGGCCCACAGCGGCGCCGACACCGGCCCCGACAGCCGCCCCTTCACGGCCGCCGACCGCCCCGCCAATCGTGCCGCCGATCACCGCGCCCTGGCGGGCGCCAGGGTTATTGATGATCGGACGGCCGTAATAGCCGCGGTAGCCCGGCCGGTAGAAGCCACGGTAGCCCGTGTAGTAGCGGCGGGGGCCGTAGTAGTTCGGTCCATAGTACGAGTTGCTGTAGTACCCTGAACCGCCGCTGTAGTTCGGGTCGCTATACGTCGGGTCGCTGTAGGTCGGTTGCGTGGAGACATAGGTCTCGTAAGGCACCCATTGGCCGTTCTGGTAGATGACCCACGCGTTGCGAGCGGTCCAGTACCACCAGGCGCCGTTGTGCCAGCGGTAGCGCCAGCGGTTGCCGTCGGGGGCGTTGCCGCGAGCGCCATCGACGTTCACGTTGACGCCGGCGCCGGCAGGTCCGACTCGGTCGCGGTTGACGTCGACGTTCACTCCACCGGGGCCGGTTTGCACGTCGATGTTGCCGCTCAGCGGCGGTCGGTTGGCCGCGTTTTCATCGCGATTCTCGAGCCGCTCCGTCCGCTCCTCAGCGCGCTGCTCGACGCGATCGGACCGATTCTCCGCGCGCTCCACTGCGCGCTCCGCAGGGGCGTCAGGAACTTGGGCCGAAGACACATTGCTTGCGGCGAGCGCACCGAACAGCGCAGCGCCGAACAGGAAGAACTTTCTCATGGTCAAACTCCTCGAATCGATGTGATTTGTGACGCGACATGCCCACTGAGGGCGTCGCTGGCTCGGAGGGACCGAAAGCAGCTTCCGTTCCAAACGAGGCGCGATTTATCCGAGCGGGTGGAAGTCCGCGTGACTTAGGGGTTTTTGCCCTCGACGAGTTCGTCTGGCGAGGAGCGGAGATGGGCGGCGACCGACCAGGCCGCTGGTTGGGCATTCGCCTGTCGACGCCGTGGTTGCCAGCTTGATTGGGGAGGTCCGTCGCGGGGACTCGGGCGCCGCTGCCGCGCCATCGGTTAGAGCGGATGCTCGAAGTCGATTGACTTCGCGACATCATCGAGAATTCGCAGAGCGGCGGGGGCCCCGCAGCAAGGGCACGGGAGCGTTGCGCTCGGTGGCCGCCGCCTCCGTCCCGACGGTGGCGGCCCGGCCACAGCCTGGGCAAGCGATGTTCCCTTGAGCCCCGAGCAAGGCGGGCGCCATCGAGCCTCCTTATACCGGCACCGGCACGAACACTCCCTGGACGAGGAACGTACCGGCAGCAAGTAGGGCGCAGGCGAGGAGAACGAGCAAACACCACAACGCGGCGTTTCGCCTGCCGACGCCTCAGCGTCGAAGCGCCCGAATCAGCCTGTGTCGCCGCTTGTTGCATGCGGCAAAATCTCGGGCGACCCAGAAGGGCACGCAAGTCCGGTAGGCGACGAACCCCGCTGTTGCGGCTATGCTAGAAGCGATCCCCGCGCCAGTGGGGAACTGGGAAACAAGAGCGAGCCTTATGGCGGAACAACCAGGCTGCGCATGGGATCGAGTCACCAATTACCTCGAGCGCGCCTGCGTCGAGGAAAACGTGCCTGACTGGCCCACCGCCCTCATCGCCCGACCGCTGGGGTACTTACGGTCGGCGAGCATGTGGTGGACAGACGCCGAGGTGAACAATGGGGGCCTATCGCAGTACTTTTTCAACTCGACGAACGCAATCGTTTGGCATGCAATCGCCGGCTACGAACGAATCGGACAGACGCGTATGGCGGAAATCCTCCGGTCGGCTGTCTTCGTCTGCAGGGAGGAAAACCCCGAATTACTTCGCGTTGCCGTTCCCCGTAGGGCGTTGGATGGCTTCGTGCCGCTAGCTAGCGATCTCGACTCTTTGGACAAGCTCTACTACGAGGAACTGTCTCGACTTCCTGTCGCCAACGGGACCGAGAATGACTGCTATCTCAACGGCACGGTGGAGTACTATTGGAACGCGTTCCCCGAGGATTTTGGAGAGCAAACGGGGACATGAGCGTCGATGTCGCTGGCCCCGGTGATCGGTCCGCACAGCGGACCCTACAGTGTGAGAACCCGCCCCTAGTAGGACCCCGCGCATGACCCTGGCCCAAGACCTTGAACGACGCGTCCACGAGTTCGCCGAACGCTATGCCGGCGTCCGCAAGCAGATTGGCCGCGTGATCGTGGGGCACGACGACATCGTCCATGGCGTGCTCACCTGCATGTTCGTCGGCGGCCATTGCCTGCTCGAAGGGGTGCCGGGGCTCGGCAAGACGCTGCTCGTGCGCACCCTCTCGAAGACCCTCGATCTCCACTTTTCTCGCATCCAGTTCACGCCCGACCTCATGCCTTCGGACATCTTGGGCACGAACATGGTGATGGAGACGCCGGAGGGGCGGCGGGTGTTCGAGTTCCAGCAGGGGCCGATCTTCACCCAGATTCTGCTGGCCGACGAGATCAACCGCGCCACGCCGAAAACACAGTCGGCCATGCTCGAGACGATGCAGGAAGGCTCGGTCAGCATCGGCGGCAAAGTCTACCAGCTCACGCGGCCCTTCTTCGTGCTCGCCACGCAGAACCCGATCGAGCAAGAAGGGACCTACCCGCTGCCCGAAGCCCAGCTCGACCGCTTCATGTTCAAGCTGCAGGTGGGCTATTCAACCCGCGAGGAGATGTCGACGATCATCGACCGCACCACGCGGGGCGAGGTGATCGAGCCGGAGAAGGTGATGGACGGCCCCGAGATCCTCAAGTGGCAGGGCCTCGTGCGCGAGGTGATTCTGGCCCCGCACGTCCGCGACTACGCCGTGCGGCTGACGCTGGCCACGCACCCCGGCGGGCCCTTCGCCGTGCCGATCACCGACCAGTACATCCGCTGGGGCTCGAGCCCTCGCGGCGCCCAGACTCTGGCCCTGGCCGCGAAAGTGCGGGCACTGCTTGAAGGGCGCTACAACGTCAGCTTCGAAGACGTCCGCCGGGTCTATCTGCCGGCCATGCGCCACCGCGTGTTGCTGAACTTCGAAGCCCAAGCCGAAGGCATCGAATCCGACAAGGTGCTGCTGGACCTCCTGGAACGCGTTCCGGAGAAAAGCGACGACGCGGTAGCCGCTTAAGTTCTTTTCACCACGGAGACACAGAGACACGGAGAAATGCTCTCTGTTGCCAACGACGTCTTTGCGACTCGGCCCCTCTCTAAAGCAGTCAGAATCATGCGCTCGCTCCCTCTCCGTGCCTCCGTGTCTCCGTGGTGAAAGAAATCGTGTCCACGACAGAAACTTTGCTTTCGCCGGAGGTGATGGCTCAGCTCGAGCGGCTCGAGCTCGTGAGCCGGAAGATCTTTCGTGGCCGCATGAAGGGGGAGCGGCGGAGCCGGCGGAAGGGGCAGAGCGTGGAGTTCGCCGACTTCCGCAACTACGTGCCGGGCGACGATCTGCGGTTCATCGACTGGAACCTCTATGCCCGGCTCGACCGCCTGTTCCTCAAGATGTTTCTCGAGGAAGAGGATCTGCACTTCTACGCTCTGATCGACGACACGGGCTCGATGGGCTTCGGCGAGCCGACCAAGCTCGAGTACGCCAAGCAGTTGGCGGCGGCCCTGGGCTTTGTGGGATTGGTGAAGGGGGACCGCGTACGGATCGAAACGATCAGCCAGCCGCTCGCCCGCCCTTCGGCCACCTATCGCGGCCGGGCCAGCGTGTGGCGAATGCTCAATCAACTGCAAGCGATCGAGGCCCAGTCGCAGGCGTCGCTCATGCAGGGGGTAAAGAACTTCTGCCTGCGGAACCGCGGCAAGGGGATCGTGATCCTGCTCTCGGACCTGATGGACAAGCAGGGCTACGAATCGGCGCTGCGGTACCTGGTGGCCCAGCAGATGGACGTGTATCTCATTCAGGTGCTCTCGGCCGAAGAGCTCGACCCCGAGGTTCAGGGCGATCTGCGGCTGATCGACAGCGAGGACGCCGACGAGGCGGAGATCACCGTCAGCGCGCCCCTGCTCAAACGTTACAAGCAAACTTTGGCCGCCTTCGTGGAAGGGGCCAAGGAATACTGCCACCGCCGCGGCATGCACTACCTCTTGGCCAGCAACCAACTGCCGGTCGACCAACTCGTCCTCGGCTACCTCCGCAAACGAGGGCTCGTGCGATGAGAAATGGCGATGCTTACCACGGAGACACGGAGACACGGAGAAATGCTTTAAGGCATCTCAGCTCTCTCTTTGTTCCGCTGCATTCGCTTTGGTTCGCTTACTGCCTCTCCGTGCCTCCGTGTCTCCGTGGTTCAAATGCATCTCCGATTCGGGTGAACGATGTGGCCTGAGTGGTCGAGCATGCTCGGGGGGTGGCAGTGGGCCTGGCTGCTGGCGATTCCGCCGGCGGTGCTCTTACTCTATTTCCTCAAGCTCAAGCGGCAGCCGCTGCAGGTGCCGAGCACCTACCTGTGGAAGCGCTCGGTCGAAGATCTGCACGTCAACACGATCTGGCAGCGGCTGCGGCAAAACTTGCTCTTGTTCCTGCAGTTGCTGCTGCTGTTGCTCGTGATCCTTGCGCTGCTGGGCCCGACTTGGCAGAGCACGCAGCTCTCAGGCGATCGCTTCATTTTCTTGATCGACAACTCGGCCAGCATGTCGGCCACCGACGTTCGCCCCACGCGGCTCGAGGAAGCCAAACGCCAGGCGGGGCAGCTCATCGACCAAATGCGCTCCGGCGACGTGGGCATGATCGTCACGTTTGCCGACGACGCTCGCATCGTGCAGCAGTTCACCGACGACCGCCGCGAGCTCCGCCGCCGGCTCGAACTGGTGCGCCCCACCGAGCGTTCCACGTCGCTGGCCGAAGGGCTCCGCGTGGCCTCGGGATTGGCTGGCGCCCATGCCGGGTCCACGAAAGACGGCGATGAAGTCGCCGGCCCGCCGCCGGCCACGCTGTTCGTCTTCAGCGACGGCAAGTTCCCCGACGTCGACGACTTCTCGCTCGGCAACCTGAAGCCGGAGTTCCGCGCGATCGGCCAGCCCGACCCGGCGAACGTGGCGGTTGCAGCGTTCGAGGCCCGCCGCAACGAGGAGAATCCCGACGAGGTGCAGGCCTTCGCCCGGCTCGAGAACTACAGCGGCAAGGAAACGAAAGTCACGGCCGAGATCTTTCTTGATGACGCCAAGCAGCCGCTCGACGCCCGTGAGGTGACGCTGGCGCCCGGCGGCTCGGGGGGCGTGGAGCTGAATCTGCCGAATGTCGCCGCCGGCTCGCTGCGGCTGCACGTCGACGCCCAAGACGACCTGGCGCTCGACAACGATGCTTGGACCACCATCCAGGCCCCGCGCCGGGCCAAGGTGCTGCTCGTAACCCCTGGGAACGAGCGATTGGAAACCGCGCTCACCACGCCCGACGCCCGCAAGCTGGCCGAGGTGAGCACCGCCGGGCCCAACGTGCTGGCAACCGCCGAACACCAGCGGCAGGCCCAGGCAGGCGAGTGGGACCTGATCATCTACGACCGCTGCCAGCCTGCGCCGCCGGCTGGCGCGCCGAGTAATCAGCCAGGGCAGTTGCCGCAGGCGAACACCTGGTTCATCGGCGCCCTTCCGCCGGGCCCGGCGCCGCCGCAGGGCTGGGGCGCGGGGGCGCTCGCCGAGGGGCCGCAGATCATCGACCTCGACCGTGTGCATCCGCTGATGCAGTTGATCGAGATGGGGGACGTGATCTTTGGCGAAGCGACGCCACTCGAACTGCCTTCGGGGGCGACCGTGCTCGTCGACACCAATCGCGGGCCGCTGCTCGCGATCGCGCCGCGCGAGCGGTTCGAAGACCTGGTGCTCGGGGCGCCGATCGTCCACATGAAGGAAGGCGCTCTGGCGGCCAACACCACTTGGCCCTTGCGGGTAAGCTTTCCGCTCTTCGCGCTCAACGTGCTGCAATACCTGGGAGGGGGGGAGCAGGCGCTGGCCGCCGGCAGCCCCAAGCCAGGGCAACCGGTGTCGCTGCGGGCGCTCGCCCCCACCGACCGGCTCGACGTGCGAACGCCGGCCGGAGACACCGTTGAGGTGCGCCGCAGCCCGCAGGGAAGCTACCTGTTTCCCGGTGGCGAGCGGAGCGGCGTGTATATCGTGAGTCAGGCGAGCCAGCCGATCGACCGCTTCGCGGTCAACCTGTTCGACAACGCCGAGGCCGATCTGCGTCCGCGGGCAAACAACGAAATCCGCATCGGCCACACCGAGGTGAAGGGCCAGTCGGGCCCGCAGCCGGTCCGCATCGACGGCTGGAAGCTGCTGCTCGTGCTCGCGCTCGGCGTGCTCGTGTTCGAGTGGTATGTGTACAACCGGCGCGTGTATTTCTAGCCCGTAGGTTGTGCTTCAGCACAACGAAGCTGCACCGAGCCGCTGGGGGCTCGCTTTGTTCGACCCCAGCCCCCCCACAGCGGCGACGCGTGTTGGCCGGTCGTTATGCTGAAGCATAACCTACGAGTCGCTGCGCAAGGTGCGCGCCAAGCTCGCCAAGATCGCGATCAGTTCGGCCGCCTGCACGGGCTTCGTGAGATGGTGTTGGAAGCCGGCCAGGATCGCCGTCACCCGGTCCTCGGGGCGGGCATAGGCCGTGAGCGCCACGGCCGGCGTGCTGCCTCCCTTGTCCGCCGGCAGCGCCCGCACGCGCCGTAGCAGTTTGTAGCCGTCTTCTTTCGGCATGCCGACGTCGCTCACCAGCAGATCGGGCCGGCGGCGTTCGACCAACTCGAGCGCCTCGGCTGCGTTTGCGGCCGACAATACTTGGACTTGGCAATCCTCGAGCAGCCGCCGCAACAGATTGCGCGCGTCAGGCTCGTCGTCGACGACCAGGATCGTCAGCCCCGCGAGCTCGGAGCGCAAGTCGGGCATTTCGGCGGAGTCGCCTGCCTGCGGATGCCGGCGCTCGCCGCTGGGCGCGGGCTCCGGATGCACGATCGTGAGCGGCAGCGAGACCACGAACGTCGCGCCCTGCCCCTTGCCGGGGCTCTTCGCGCGGATGCCGCCGCCGTGCAGTTCGACGAGTTGCTTGACGATCGCCAGCCCGAGGCCCAGCCCGCCGTGGCGGCGCGTGGTCGTGGCGTCGGCCTGGCGGAAACGGTCGAAGACGTGCGGCAGGAAAGCCGGATCGATTCCTTCGCCGCTGTCGATCACGCTCACTTCCAAGTGCGAGTTCACTCGCTCGAGCAACACTTGCACGCGGCCGCCGCGCGACGTGAACTTCACGGCGTTGCTGAGTAGGTTCCAAAACACCTGCCCGAGTCGGTTGGGGTCCCCTGCGATCGGGCCCGCCAGCGGATCGAGCAGCGTTTGCAGGCGGATTTCCTTGGCGTCGGCCGCCGTCTGGACCGTGGCCACGGCGTCGCGGATCACGCCGGCCAGGTCGAGCTGCTGCACGTCGAGTCGGATCTTGCCTGAGATGATGCGGCTCATGTCGAGCAGATCGTCGATGATCCGGGCCTGCGAGCGGGCATTGCGCTCGATCGTGTCGATGCCGTCGCGGAGCACTTCGGGCGCGGCCGGCTCCGACATGCGCAGCACCTGGGCCCAACCAAGAATGGCGTTGAGCGGCGTGCGCAGCTCGTGCGAAAGCGTGGCCAAGAACTCATCCTTGATGCGGCTGGCCCGCTCGCTTTCGTTGCGGGCGGCGCGCTCGCTCTCGAGCAGCTTGTCTTGCTCGGCGCTTGCCCGGCGGACGGCGTCGAAGAGCCGCGCGTTGTCGATCGCCACGGCCGCCTGGGCGGCGATGCCGCTCACGAGCCGCTCTGCCCGCTCGGTGAACACGCCCGGCTGCTCGTGCCCGAGGAACAGTCCGCCCAGCACCTCGCCGCTGCGGGAAACCACCGGCACAGCCAGGTAGCTGCGCACCGGCAGGTGCCCCGTCGGCATGCCATGATAAGGCGCGTTGCGGCCGTAGCGGAGGTCGCGGGTCACGTCGTCGAGCCTCACGACTCCTTCGCCGCGGAACGTGGGAGCGAAGACCTCGGTCGCCCGCGGCATGGGAAAGCTCTCGAACCGCTCGCGGGGAACGCCTGACACGGTGTAGAGAAGGTAGGACTCGTTGTCGTCCTTGACCACGTTGTAGAAGAAGGCGCCGAACTGCGCGGCGCTGAGCTCGGTGGTGGCGTCGGTTGCCGTTTGCAGCAGCTTGTTGAGATCGAGCTCGGCGGCCACCGACCGCCCCACGCGGTGGATCGTTTCGACGACGTTCGACTCTTCGCGCAGCCGCTGCTCGGCCTCGATGCGGTCGGTCACGTCGGTGTTGGTGCCGAACCAACGCACGACCTGCCCCGCGTCATCCTTGAACGGATGCACCCGCGTAAGGAACGGACGGAACCGGCCGTCGGCGCCGCGGAGCGGAAACGTCATGTCGAAGGGCTCGCCCGAGGCGAGCGAAGACTTCCAGCGCTCGAGCACCTGCGGCAACATGGCCGGGTCGTGAACGCTCTGCCAGCCCCAGCCCTCCATGTCGGCCGGCGTCGTGCCGGTGTATTCGTACCAGCGGCGGTTGTACCAAGTGATGTAGCCGTCGGCATTGGCATACCAGGCGAGCTGCGGAATCGTGTCGGCAAGCTGGCGAAACCGCTCTTCGCTCTCGCGCAGCGCCAGCTCCGCTTGCCGGCGGGCCGAGATGTCGCGGGCAATCTTCGACGCGCCGATGATCTGCCCCTCGCTGTCGCGCAAGGGGGAAACGCTCAGCGAAATCTCGAGCAGCCGTCCATCCTTGGCCACGCGGATCGTTTCGAAGTGCTCGATCCGCTCGCCGCGCCGCAGCCGCGCGAGGATCTTGGTCTCTTCGTCGCGCCGCTCGAGCGGAATGATCATGGTGATCGACCGCCCCACCGCCTCGGCCGCCGTGTAGCCGAAGAGCCGCTCGGCGCCGGCGTTCCACGACGTGATCACCCCCTCGAGCGTCTTGCTGAGGATCGCATCGTCCGACGACTCGACGATCGTCGCCAGGCGGGCCTGCGCCAACTGCGCGGCCATCCGTTCGCTCACGTCGCGAAACACGAGCACCGCGCCCACGGTTTGCCCCTGGTCGTCGCACATGGGGGCCGCGCTGTCGTCGATCGGGCGCTCGGCGCCGTCGCGGGCGATCAGGATTGTGTGGTTGGCGAGCGCCACTACGCGCCCCTCGGCCAATGCCTGCAGCGCCGGGTTTTCGACCGGCTGCCGAGTGTGGTGATTGACGATCTCGAAGACTTCGGGCAGGGGCCGGCCGAGCGCCTCGGCCTGCGGCCAGCCGATGAGTTGCTCGGCCACGCGGTTGAGAAAGGTCACCCGCCCTTGGGCGTCGGTCGTGATCACGGCGTCGCCAATGCTGGCGAGCGTAATCCGCAGGCGCTCGCGCTCTTGGGCGAGAGCGCGCTCGATCTCGAGCGGCGAAGCGGGGAGGCCGTCGCCGCTTGCAGGCTCGTGCGCGTGAGTGAGGGGGGAACGATCCGCCATGTTGATCGGTTTGGTTCTAACAGGCC
Organism: Pirellulales bacterium; assembly: GCA_046349955.1. Taxonomy (GTDB): domain Bacteria; phylum Planctomycetota; class Planctomycetia; order Pirellulales; family JBGAPH01; genus JBGAPH01. The sequence continues at coordinate 28,385 of JAXMBI010000026.1, forward strand.
TGCCCACCCGCTTGGGCGCCTAGCAAGTCCACACGGGCTTGCCCAGCACGTCCCAACGCGGCTCCACGCCCAGCCCGGGCGCGGTGGAGGCCGCCATCCGACCGTCGAGGCGTTGCGGCGCCCCGGCGGCGTTCGACACGGTGACGTAGCTGTTGAAGTCGGTCGTCGAAAACAGCAGCTCCGTCGGCGTACTGTGCGCCAGGTGGGCGATCGCCGCGGTGGTGATGTCGCCCCCCCAGGTGTCTTCGATCGTCATCGCCACGCCGAGCGCCGCGCACAGGTCGCGCACCTGGCGGGCCTTGGTCAGGCCGCCGAGCTTGCTGATCTTCAGGTTCACCACATCCATCGCCCCGTCGGCCGCGGCGCGGAGCACCGTGTCGAGCGAGTCGATCACTTCGTCGAGCACAAACGGTAGCGGCGTGCGGCGGCGGATCGCCAGGCACTGCTCGTAGCTCGCGCAGGGCTGCTCGATGTAAACGTCGACATCCCGAACCGCGTTGACCACGCGGGCCGCTTCGTGCATGGTCCAGCCGGTGTTGGCGTCGGCCACCAGCTTGTCGCGCGGCTCGAGAACCCCGCGGACCGCGCGGATCCGTTCGATGTCCTCGTCGGCGTCGCCGCCGACCTTGAGTTGGAAGCGGCGGTAGCCCTGCGCGCGGTAGTCGGCAACGTTCTGGGCCATCTGCTGCGGGGGCTGCTGCGAAATTGCCCGATAGAGGGGCGTCGACTCCCCGAAGCGGCCGCCGAGCAACTCGCAAACCGGCAAGTTGGCCACTTGCCCGAGGATGTCCCAGCAAGCGATGTCGACGGCCGACTTCACATAGGGATGCCCCTTGAGGGCACGATCCATCGTGTGATTCAGCCGCGTAAGCTGCGTGGGGTCTTGCCCGAGCAACTGAGGGGCGAGCTCCTGCAGGCCGATGCGCACGCCAGCGGCGTAGGCCGGTAGGTAGACGGGCCCCAGGGGGCAGGCTTCGCCATGGCCCGCGATCCCCGCGTCGGTCTCGACGCGCACGATCGTGCTGTCGAACACGGCGACGCTCTTGCCTTGCGACCACTTGTAGTTCCCCTCGTGGAGGGGAAGGTCGACCTGGAAGACTTGGATGCTGGTGATGCGCATGCGGAACCTCGGCTGGGAGCCGCGATTGTAACTAGAAACTACTCGAGCAGCGAACGGCATCGGGTCGGCCGCTTACGCCAGGCCGCTCGCCACGGCGCTCGGCGAGCGGCCTGGCGTAAGCCGGCCGATGAACCGACGGTGGACTTAGCCCACCGACTCGAGTAAACCCGCCGTCCCTCACCCCCGGCCCCCCTCCCGGAGGGAGAGGGGAGACAAGAAGCAGCGCCTCGAACTCGTCTTCAGTAAGCACGGCGACGCCTAGTTTCTGGGCTTTTTCCAGTTTGCTGCCGGCTTTGGCCCCGGCCACCACGTAGTCGGTGTTCTTCGACACGCTCGAGGCCGCGCGGCCTCCCTCGCGCGTGATGAGCTCTTCGATCTCGTCGCGCGTGAATTTGGTCAGCGTGCCGGTGACGACCAGCGTTTTGCCGGCCAGCTTGCCTTCGGTGGCGATCTTGGCTGTCAGCGGCGCGGTGAGGTCGACGCCGGCGGCGGCCAACTCGTGAAGCGTCTTGCGGCCGAAGTCGCTCTGCAGGTAGTCGAATACGCTCTGGGCGATCACCGGGCCGACCTCGTCGATGTCGGTTAGCTCGTCGACGCCAGCGGCCCGCATCGCTTCGACCGAGCCGAAGCTCCCGGCGAGCACCGCCGCCCCGCGCGTGCCGACATGCCGAATGGAGAGCGCGTTGAGCACGCGCGCGAGTCCCCGCGACTTACTGGCTTCGATCTGGCCGAGCAGTTTTTCGGCCGAGCGCTCGCCCATCCGCTCGAGACCGGTGAGCTTTTCTACGTCGAGGCGGTAGAGGTCGCCGTAGCCCTGCACCAGGCCGGACGACACGAGCTGGTCGACGAGCTTGTCTCCCAGGCCGCTAATGTCCATGGCGTTGCGGCTGGCAAAGTAGCGAATCCGCTCCTTCACCTGGGCGGGGCAATGGGGGTTGGGGCAGCGAATGTAAACGCCCCCCTCGTCCTTCACGAGCGGAGTTTCGCACTCGGGGCACTGCTTCGGGAACTCGAACTTCGGCAGCTCGGTCGTCCGCTCGTGCTTCTCCACGCGCACGACATGCGGAATGATCTTTCCGGCCTTCTCCACCACCACGCGGTCGCCGATTCGCACGTCCTTGCGCTCGATCTCGTCGGCGTTGTGCAGGCTCGCGCGGCTCACGGTTGTGCCGGCGAGCGGCAAGGGCTCGAGGTCGGCCACCGGCGTGATCGTGCCGGTCTTGCCCACCTGGACGCGGATGCCCAGGAGCGTGGTCGTTCCTTCATACTTCTCGAACTTGTAGGCGATCGCCCACCGCGGCGCCTTCGAGGTGGCGCCCAAACGCTCCCGCTGGTCAAAGCGATTGACCTTGAGCACGAGTCCGTCGACCTCGAAATCGAGCTCGTGCAGGCTCTCGATCAGGTCGTCGCAGTAGTCGACCGCCGGCTCGAACGATTCGAAGCAGGCCACGTTGGGCGTGGGGGGGACGCCATATTCGCGCAGCTCCTCGAGGAACTGCATGTGGGTGGTCGCCTTGAGCCCTTCGGCGAAGCCGACGCCGTGGCCGAAGAAGCGCAGCTTCCTTTCGGCGGAGAGCCGCGGGTCCAAGAGCCGCAAGCTACTGGCCGACAGATTCCGGGTATTGGCAAAGGCCGGCAGCCCGCGTTCGGCCTGAAGCTGATTGATCCGCACGAGCTCGGGGTTCGTCATGTAGACTTCGCCGCGGATCTCGACGAACTCCGGCACGTGCTTGCCGCTGAGCTCGAGCGGCACGTCGGCCAGCGTGCGGATGTTGTGCGTCACGTCGTCGCCCACCTGGCCGTTGCCGCGCGTGGCGGCCCGCACCAAGCGGCCGCGCTCGTAGCTGATCGACACCGCGGCCCCGTCGATCTTGAGCTCGACCACCCACTCGATCGGCTCCTCGGGGAGCAGCTTCTGCACGCGAGCGACGTATTTGCGCAGGTCTTCGAGGCTGTAGGTGTTGTCGATCGACTGCATCGGCAGCCGATGCACCGCCGGCTCGAGCTGCGAGACCGGCGCGTCCCCCACACGCTGCGTCGGGCTATCGGGCGTGACGAGCTCGGGATGGGCCGCCTCGAGATTCTTGAGCCGCTGCAAGAGCCGGTCGTACTCGAGGTCCGAAATCTCAGGCTTGGCCTCGATGTAATACAGACGGTCGTGATGACGAATCTGCGTGCGCAGGGCTTCGGCTTCGGTCTGCGGATTCACTTGAGAGGCGGACACGGAACTGGCGTCCCTGGATGGCGTGGCGGCGACTCGCCCATGATTGTGCGGACGTGGGCTATTGTCTAGCGGGTGGCTGGGTCGAGCGTCGGGTGGCTGGGGTCGAGTGAAGCGAGCCCCCAGCAAACAGCGTTGACAGCCCCGAAGTGTTCGCGCTCTGGGGGCTCGCCGTGCGGCTCGACCCCAGGCGCCCCTTTTCCCAAACGCCAATTGCTAGCTCAACCGTCGGTAGTAGTACGTCGTGCTGCAAAACCCGCCCTCGGGGTAGAGAGCGAAGTCGGGGATGTCGCCGACGCGGGTCCAGCCGTGGCGCTCGTAGAGACGGGCGCCGTCGCCGCCGGTCACGGCGTCGAGCACGAGCAGCGTTTTGCCATGGGCCAGGGCCTCAGCCTCGGCCGCCTGGAGCAGCGCAGCGCCCAAACCTTGCCGGCGCACACGGCGATGGACCAGCATTTTGGCCAGGTCGGCCCGGTGCGGCTGGTTCTCCGGCAGATCAAGAATGAGTTGCACCGAGCCGCAAACGCCCCCCGCATCGCGGGCCACCAGCAACGCACGCCGTCCGGCGGCCACGTCGTCGGCCACGCGACGCCAAAAGCCTAACACCCGCTCGCGTGTGAGCGGCAGCATGAAGCTCACCGAAGCGCCTCCTTCCACGCAGTCGATGAGGAGATCGGCCAGGCCGTCGAGAAGAGTGGCATCGACGCGCTCGACGCATTCGAGGGACCAGGCGGGAACGATGCTCATCGCGATGCCTCTCACTTCCCAATACAAAACCGGCTGAAGATGCGGTCGAGCAAATCTTCGGTGTAGACGGCGCCCACCACTTCGCCTAGGGCGTCGAGGGCTGAGCGGACTTCGGCGGCCACGAGCTCGGCGGCGCCGGCGGACGCTTCTTGTTGGGCCTGCTCCAGGCTCGCCTGGGCGCGGCGCAGGCTGTCGCCGCAGCGGGCGGTGGTGCTGGCGACGCCGGATGCCTCGGCGCCGCGCGACGAGAGGGCCGCGGCGATGCGCCCACGAAGTTCGGCGAGGCCTTGGCCGGTGTGGCTGCTGGTCAGCACGGCGCTCGAGTCCAGCCAGGGTAAGGGCTCGGCCAGGTCGGCCTTCGTGTAGACGAGGATCTGCGGACCCAAAAGCTCGCGAAGCTCGATAGCTTTCGGTGCGCGCCCGCCTGCATCGCGACATTCGAGCAGCAGATCGGCTCGCTCTCGCTCGCGGTCGGCAAGGCGCTGAGCCTCGAGATCGATGCTGTCGGCGGGCAAACCTGCGAGGCCGGCGGTGTCGATCAGTTCGCAGCGGATTCCGCTGCATTCGATTTCGGCCGTCAGATAGTCGCGGGTCGTGCCGGCGACGTGCGACACCAGTGCCCGCGCTTCGCCGGCAAGCGCGTTGAACAGACTGCTCTTGCCGGCGTTGGGGGAACCGGTGAGCACCACTCGTGGCAGCTCGCCGCCGGCGCCTCGGGACTCGAGCTGGCGGGCAACGGCCGCCACTTCGGCGGCGGCCGCGGCCAATTCAACCGAGAGCCGCTCGGCCGAGATGAACTCGAGGTCCTCGTCCGCGAAGTCGAGGCCCGCTTCGAGATCGGCCAGCAGATCGAGCAAGCGGCCGCGCAGTGCGCTGAGGGGGCGTCCCAGCCCGCCGGCCAATTGTTCGAGCGCTGCGATGAGCGCCGCTTGCCCCTGGGCGTCGATCACGCCGAGCACGGCCTCGGCCTGGGTCAAGTCGAGGCGGCCGGCGAGAAATGCCCGCAGCGTGTACTCGCCGGGGCCGGCCAGCCGGGCACCGGCCTGGCAGAGCGCGGCCAGCAGGGCTTCGAGCAACGGGGGCGAGCCGAGCGTGTGGAACTCGGCGGTCGGCTGGCCGGCGTAGCTGCGGCTCGTGGGCCAGAGCCAGAGATCGCACGGCAACCGCAGGTCGCCGGCGAGGGCATGCCCGGCGAACACGGTGGGGCCGCGCGGCGCGATTTCCTGGCCGTCGGCCCCCTCGAAGCAAGCCGCAGCGCAAGCGAGCGCCCCTGGCCCGCTCACGCGCACGATCCCCCGGGCCGCGCCGCCGGGCGGGCTGGCAATGGCCACGATCGTGCTCTCGAGGTCATAGGACATAGCGCGCCAGACGGCAGACGGAAATGAGGCTCCTATGCTAGCATGCCGGCGGCAAACCCTCTTCCGTGCCGTCCGCCGCAATCACCTCCCATGGCCTATAGCGAATCCCTTGCTGCCCGCGTGCGACATGCGCTGCGTGATCGGCGCTTCGTGGAGAAGCGCATGTTCGGCGGCCTCGCCTTCCTGCTGCGGGGCAACCTTTGCGTGGCACTGATCGACCAGTCGTTGATCGTCCGCGTTGGCTCCGACGCCTACGAAGCCGCGCTGGCTGAACCCCACATGCGGGAGTTCGACTTCACGGGGCGCCCGATGCGCGGCTGGGTGGTGGCCGATCCTGAGGCGATCGACCTCGACGCCGATCTGCACCACTGGATCGAGCGGGCAATCGCGTTCGTGCAGACGCTGCCCGCCAAATGAGGGGTTTCCCTCGCCGCCGTGCTGCCGGGTCCGCGAAGGTCAGCGGTTTAGACGACGACCTGGTGGAGCAGCCGATCGAAAAAATGCTTCGACTGGCGGAGGACGGCTTCGTACTGGCCGGGCTCGATCTCTTCGCCCCGCAACTCGACGTCGAAATCGCCGTCGTACCCCGCCTGCACCAGCCGCGCGACCCATTCACGGAGCGGAATGTGCCCATCCCCGAGGCGGCAGCGGGAGTGCTCGCGGTCTGGCGGCAGCCGGCTGTCTCCCAGCTTCACCAGGCAGATGCGGTCGGCCATGGCCGCGGCCTGGGCGAGGGCCTGCGAATCCCAACCCCAGTGGTAGGTATTCAGGACCAGCCCCACGTGCGGGCTGTCGGCCTCCTCGACGACGCTGGCGGCTTCCCGCAGATCGGTGAGGAAGGTCCAGTCGGCGGCGCTGGCGGGCGACATCGGTTCGAGCCCAAGTGTCACGCCGCATTCGGCCGCGATCGGCGCTAGGTACTGCAGCCCCTGCACGAGCAGCCGGCGGGCATGGCTCAGCGTGTGCCCGCCGCGGGCGCCGCTATGCACGACCAGGCAGGGCGCGGAGAGCGATTCGGCCAGGCGAATCGCCTCGATGGCGTCGTCGATGCTGTCGAGAAAGGTCATTCCTTCGCTGCCGGTGAAGCCCCCGGCCCACGACAAGCTGCCCACCTGCAGGCCATGGTCCTCGAGCAGTTCGCGGCCCTTCTCTTCGCCGAAGTCGGCGATCTTTTCGCGCCACACGCCGATGGCGGGGATCTGGCAAGCCGCATAGTGAGCGACGTCTTCTTCGAACGACCACCGCAGGGTCGTCAGCTCGCTCATCGACAGTCTTGCCATGCTCTGCGCGCTCCTCGGCCTGCACCACGCGAGACGGCTCAACGCCGGCCGTCTCGATCAAGGGCCCTAGTATGCAAGATCGTCCGCGGGGTGTAAAGCAAGACTGCGCGGTCCGCGCGGGGTTGGGAATCTACTCGCGCGACTGATCTTGCCATGCCGACGAGTCTGCGCTAGCCAAGAGCCGACTCGGGGCTCCGGAGCGCCGAGGACGCGAGTAGTGTAAACACACTATCTCTGGCGACTCGCGCTACCTGGGCGCGGCCAGCGCGGCTGGCGCTGCGATGGGCGACAAGAACCGCTGATACACGGCCAGCGTCTCGCGCGCCATGTGCTCTGCACCGAAGTGCCGCCGCACTCCTGCGCGCCCCGCCGAGGCCAGTGCGCCGCGCAGCTCGGAGTTGCGCAACAAGAGATGCAGCGTGTCGGCCAGCCGCGCCGGATCTTCCGGCGGCACGAGCTGGCCGCCGCCGGTCGTTTCGAGGAGCTCCGGAAACGATCCGTGTTCCGGCTGCACCACCGGCACTCCGGCCGCGAGCGCCTCGAGCACGTAGATGCCTTTGGGCTCGCGGTAGGTTGTGGGGACCGAAAAGACATCGAGTCCCCGCAGAAAGTGGAACTTCTCTTGGCGGTCGACTACGCCAGCGTAGTGAAACTGTCCGGTTGCCCCGGCCGTCGCGAGCTTGGCAAGCTGCTGCTCGTAGTAAGCCCGGTCTCCCTCCCCGAGCCAACCCGCCGCGTGCAGCCGCGCGTGCTCCATGCCAGGCAGGGCGCGCAGCCGCAGGAACGCGTCGACGAGCACGTGAAAGCCCTTGGCCGGGCAGATGCGGGCAAAGTAGCCGACGGTCGGTGCGCGGGGCGCGGCCGCTTCCGTCGCCAGGGCCGCATCGTCGAGCTTGAGCCCCATCGGCACGAGGTGCATCTTCTCGCGCGGCACCTCGAGATACTTGGCCATGAAGTCGGCGTAGTAGTTGGTGAACACCAGGAAGCCGTCGACCTGCTGCGCGAGCCTGCGCACCTCGGCCAAAGCCTGGCTGCGGTAGGGCTCCTCGAGCTCCTCGAGGAACAGATCGTCTCCCTGCAGCGTCGCCAGCACCGGCACGTTCAGCTCGCGCTTGATGGCCGGCACGCAGCCGGCGATCATCACGTTGCTCAGGTTGACCAGCCGCGGCTTCACATCCTGCGCGAGCCAGCGGACGAGCCGATGCACTTCCTTGCGCTGGTGGCCGTGTTCCCCACGCATCACCGAGACCGACATCTCCCCCAGATCGCGGGCATTGACCTTGATCTGCCGCGACGAGAGCCGTTCGATCAGCCGCGGGTTGTCGAGCCAGCGGTCGACGAACGCCGGCAGCCAGCGGAACAGCGGCGACTTCTGCTGCAAGTACATGTTGATCCCCCCCAAGAACACCTGCTGCTCGCTGACGTTTTCTTCGTCGGTGCGAATCGGGGTGTAGGTGGGGATGAGCAGCGCAGGGCAGCCGAGCTTGTGCAGCTCGGCCACCAGCGTGTTGTCGCGCATGCAGCTTCCGCAAAACATGCCGGCGCCGCCCGAGGTGAGATAGGCGACGGGGTGGTCGTGGTGCATGCGCGGGCTCGCGGGGCAGGGAGGGGGCGTCCTGATATTAGTTGTCGGGCCGTCGCACGAGACAAGGGGGCGCGGCTCCGGGCGACCCAAAATCGACGGCCCCCCGAACCCTACGGCCGCGGCGGCTGCCCATCGAATAGCACCTGAACCCCCGCCGAGTCCGGCCTGAGTTCGATCTGCCGACAGGCGGGAGGAATGGGAATCCGCTGGCCGCCGATGATCACGTCCGACGGCGTCACTCTCACCTGGCCGCCGGAGAGAAACACGGTCGAACCTTGGGCATCGTCGGCCACTCCCAGCGTGCTGAAGAGCCCCCGGGCATGAGCAACCACCTGGCGGCCGCCGACCGTCGTATGCGCCGTGACATTGGCGAACATTGCGGTCAGCAACACCAAACCACTCACGAACAGCGCCCCAGCCAAGGCCAGGATGAAAAGCAGGCGCCACAGCGAAAATGGCTTGCGCTCTTTCATCTCTTCGGTTCCTTGCCAGATGGAGGGAGTCCTGCGTGCATTCTGGCGCCAGCCAGCGCGGCGAGCACAGCCCAGGCGGCCGCGCTGACCCAACGCGTTGCCCCCTGGCCAAACACCACCGTGGCGTTGAAGGCGAGGAAGGCCAGCCACAGGTGAACGCTCAGCGTGAGCCAACGCTGCCGATGCAGGTAAGCCTGCGGGGCCAGCCACCAGGCGAGCGCGTCGAGCGTCCAGACGAGCGTAAACAAGTGGTTGAACCACAGCCCGCCGCCCCAGGCCAACCCGGTGAAGGCCTCGGTCCGCCGCGCCGTGTGCTCATAGGCCGCCGCGTGCCGCCAACCGTGGGCGAAGTGAAACGCCGCCAGCACGTGGACGAGGTACAGCAGGCAACCCGCGGTCCAAGCCGCGCGAGCCAGCCGCCAACGGCGGGGCCAGGCGGGCGCCATCCGCAGCGCGAGCGATGCGAAGTAGCCGACCAGGGCCAGGCGGATCGACCAGAGGAGGAGGGGATGGTCCACGGGTCGCCCGCTCTAACGCAGAATATTGACGCTCGCCTGTTCGTCGGCAAATGCGCAGTAAGACTCTCGCTTGCGCCGCAGGATTGTCGAACCGCGGAGACGAAGAGACGCGGAGTATCCAGAGCAGATTCCTCGCAACGGCGCAGCGCTCGCAGAGCCGGGAGTACGATCGCTGTCCTGGTTGGCGAGCTTTGCGTCTTTGCGAGACACTCTTTTCTACCTCCGCGCCCCTGCGGTTCGTCTCCTGCCGGACTTGCCTGGCGTTCTGAGTCGCCGGAGAATCAGCGCATGCACCAAGCGGCGGCAAAGGTTGTTTCGGGCGTTTCCCCGCTCGGTTCGAGGCGTCGACAAGCGGGGCGGCGCGTCGTCATTCTATCCGTTCTCCTGGCCTGCGCGCTCCTGGCTGCCCGCACGTGGCTCGTCCAGGGAGTGTTCGTGCCGGTGCGGGTGGAGGGCGGGTCGATGGCGCCTGCCTTGCTCGGCGCACACCGAGAGATCGTTTGCCCGGGCTGCGGACGAAACTTCGCCGTCGGCGCCGAGGCGGCGGCGGTCGAACGCGAGATTCCCTGCTCTCGGTGCGGGACTCCCTTGCCGCGGTCCGTTGGCCGGCTGATCCTAGGAGACCGTGTGCTCCTCGACCGCTTCACCTACTGCACGCGCGATCCCCGCCGTCTCGAGCTCGTCGCGTTCCGTTCGCCGGAGGGCCGCGGGGAACTCGCCGTGAAGCGGGTGCTGGGCCTGCCAGGCGAGGAGCTTGCAATCCGCGAAGGGGACCTCTGGGTCGACGGCCGGCGGCTGCAAAAAACACGCGCCGAATTTCGGTCCCAGGCGGTCCTCGTCGGCGACCTCGAACCATTGCCGGCGGACCCTGCGGGCGTGACGCGGTTCGTGTACGGCCCGGTTACCGATGATTTGCCGTACAACGGCGCGTTGCCCCATCGCATCGCATCCGTTGGCGACGTCGCGCTCGAGGCCACGATCGAGGGGTCGGGGCAGGGAACGGTCGAACTTCGTTTGCCCGGTCAGCGGCGGCGGCGTGTGCAGATCGAACTGGCCGCGGGCGTCGTGCAGCTTTGCGAGGGAGAGTCATCCGTCGTTTCCAGCCGGCTGCCGGCTGGTGAAGTCCCGTTGCGGCTCTGGTTCGGGCATTGGGACGGCCAGTGCGAACTGTGGGCAGGGGAGGAGCGGATCCTGGCCGCTCCTCAGTCGACCGCTGACAAGACGACAGGCGCGCCCTTGGGCTCGGCCGAGCTCGTCGCCACCGGGCAGGGCGTGCGAGTGAAGCGAGTACGTCTCTGGCGCGACCTCGATCTCACGCCCGCCCCCGACCGCCGCGCTGCTCCCGTGGATTCCTGGCAGCTCGGCCCCGACGAGTTCTTCGTCGCCGGCGACAATCAGGCGATCAGCGAAGATAGCCGCACCTGGCGCCGGCCGGGCTTGCCGCGGGGCGCGATCGTGGGACGTCCGACACGGTGGCCCTGGTGAGATCGGCTTCGACGGTTTGGTGAGCTCGCTCCTCATCCCCGGAAAAGCGCGAGTTCGTATGCAGGCGAGGATGGACAAATGCTCGCGCGGCGTTGATAAAAGAACTCTGGCGCGAGTCAGTTTTTGCTTGATTGTGGAGCGGGGTACGGAATGTCTCGGCGCGGATTGTCATGGTTGTTGTTGCTCGTCCCGGTCGTTGCCTGGGGCTGTGAGCAGGCGGCGGCGCCAGGTCCGCGCGTGGCGGCCGGCATCGCCGCACCGGCGCCACCTGCTCCGCCACAAACGGTCGTCTCCGCTCTGCCGCCGGCCAATTTGCTCAACGAGCCTCGTCCGGTTCCTTTGCCCGAATTCCCGGCCATCCGTCCCCGCGAGGAGCCCGAAGCGTTTGCGAAGCCGGAGATCGTTCGCGCGCACGAAGGAGGCGTCACGCATCTCGAGTACCTGCCCAATGCCGAAGGGCTAGTTTCCGCCGGCGCCGACGGCAAAGTTCGCATTTGGAAGAACTCGGGCGATCAACCCGACCATGTCTTCGACCTTCCCCCAGGCGAAAAGCTGGTCTCGTGGGCAGTCTCGCCCGACAGCCGGCGCATGCTCTACAGCACAGGCAAGCGTTGGATGGCCGTGATTGATCTGGAAACGGGCCAGGAAGCGCAGCGCATCGAATGCCCTGACAGTGACGTGACGGCTGTAGCTTGGGCCAGCGACCCGCGCTTGGTTGCCACAGGACATGATCGGGCGGTAAGGTTCTGGGATCTCGACGTCGGCAGCGAAGTGGCGTCCTCGGATTTGGGAGGGGCTCAGGGCGAGGTGCGCGCTCTGGCGTTTACCCCCGACTGCCGCGGACTCATCGTGGCCAACGGAAGCTGGGCTTGCCCCTTGGTGGCCGTTCGCGCCCAACCGGGCGTGGTGGGATCGTTCCGAACGACGCGCGACAGCGATCGCCCGGGCGCAGGCGAGGTGTCGCGCATCGTCGTTTCGCCGAGCGGACGCCTGGCGGCGACGATCGGCGGCGACGGCAGCGTCGCCGTCGGGCCGTTGCCGGGCCCGTTGGGTCTGTCCGCTGATGCGCCGCCGGGCCCCGAAATCGCCCATCAGTTTGTCGAGTTTCGTCCCGGGCCGGGCATCAATGCCGCGTTTCTGCCGGGAGAGACCTACTTGTTCAGCGCCCGCGGCCTCCACATGACCCATCGCCATTTGGCCGCGCGACAATTTGTCGGACGATCGCTGGGGGCCGAGGAAGGAGCTGCCTGCTCGGCGATCTCCCCCGATGGCCGGCGGATGGTGGTGGGCACGATCGACGGCAGATTGGTGCGGGTTCAGCTACTCCGCCCCGTGCTCAGCGGCGAGGAAACCCGCGTACAGAACATTCTGGGCGTGCGCGAACTCTTGGCGCGCGAGAACTTTGATCAGCTCGAGGAGGCCGCGAAGAACTTCCGCGCCGCCAAAGGGACCGCCCCGTGGGGCGACCCGCATCTGAACTTCTTCTATGACATCCTCGCGACGCCCCCGGGCGAGACCGGCGGCAAGCCCGATTTCGAGGCCCGCCGCGCGTTGCTCGAACGCTGGCAAGCCGCCAAGCCCAACTCCTCCGCCGCCCGCATCGCCTTGGCGGGCATGTACATCCAATATGCGTGGGACGCTCGGGGCAGCGGGTTCGCCTACTCCGTCACGGAGGAGGGGTGGCGCGCGTTCGCCGGGCGCATCGAATCGGCGGAGCGCCTTTTGGAAGAGGCCGTCGACCTCGAGCCCAACGATTGCGAGGCGTACGGCAAGCTGATCACCGTCGGCAAGGCGCTCAGTTGGCCGGAGGAACGCGTTTCCAAGTACGTGGACAAGGTGTTGGCGATCGATCCCAACTACTACACCGTGTATCGGGACATGGCCGATTTTCTTCGCCCTCAGTGGCAGGGGGAACCTGGCGACATTGCCAAATTTGCGGCCCGCATCGCCAAGCAGGTGACGGGTCCGCGGGGCGACGAGGCGTATGGCAACATCGCCCTGCTGGCTGCCAGTTGCGAGCCGTTGCCTGACATGTTCGTGAGCGGATACTCACGCGAGCGACTGGTGGCGGCGGCGCGCGTGTTCGTGGAACAGTATCCCGATAGTGCGCCGCGGATGGCGTTTGCCAGCCGAGTCGCCTGCCTGGCCCGCGACCGCGAACTTGCCGCGCGGGCCTTCCGCTACTTGCAGTCGGCGACCGGCGCCACGAACGTGCCCTGGCCCGATCGCGGTTTGCTCTCCGCCTACGAACGGTGGGCATTTGGCCTGCCGCCGGACCCGGAACGCGGCGAATTGCCGGGCCTGCTGCGTTCGATCGAGGCGCACATCGAGCCGGTGCGCAGCCTGGCTTTCTCACCCGACGGCAAATCGTTGGCCACGGCGGCCGGCGACCCCGAAGAGCAGGTGAAACTGTGGAATGTGGCCGACGGCAAGCTCATTCGCACGCTGAAGCATGAATCGCCGATCCGCGCAGTCGCGTTCAGCGCCAACGGCAAGCGCCTGGCGGCCGCGGGCGGGGGCGCCGCCTCGCCGGAAGTGCGCGTCTGGAGCCTGGCTTCTGAAAAGCGACCAGGCAAGGTTCAAACGCAATTGATGGGCGCACTGACGGCCGGCTTTTCGCGCGACGACGATTGGTTCGCCACCGGAGGCGCCGACGGCCTTGTCGTGCTGATGCAGCGATCGCAAAAAAACAAGAAGCAGGCCATCAATCACGAGGCGATCGTGCGCTCTTTGGCTTTTTCGCCTGCCGAGAACCTGATCGCCACCGCGGCGGAGGACGGCGAAGTACGCATCTTCGATCTGAGCGCGCTCAAACTCAAACGCCATCTGCCTGTTGGCGGCGGGGTGAACAGCGTAGGCTTCGCCGGCAACGGCCGATATGTCGTCGCCACCGCCGACAACCACCGTGTGGCGGTCTGCGACTTGGAAACCGCGGCCGCCAACCTGCACGAGGCGCCGCAGGTGGGGGGCCAGGCGCCGCCCGAATTTCGCGACCAAATGCGCGCGACCTACGGTCCCCTAGCTTGCTCACCCGCCAGCACCCGGTTTGTGTTGGCTCTCAGGGACCACGAGTCGAGCCGGCGTTACGGGGCGGCATTCTTGGTTGAACTTTGGGACGCTGCCGAGGGAGGGCGGCGGCTCGGGGCGTTCTTTGCCGGCAGCTTCCCCCCTGCGCTCGCGCTCTCTCCCGACGGGAAAACCCTGGCGACCGCTAGCGAAGGGGACGGCCGCGTGCGGCTGTGGGACTTGGAACAGGCCGTCGCCGCCGCCGAGGAAAAAGGGGCGGTCCCACCGAGTGTCCCATGAAATGGTTCGCCGGCGCCTTGCTGATCCTCGCGATCTCGCTTGCGCTCGAGCTGCCACTGCTGGCCTATGCCATGTACGTGCTGCTCGGCCTGCTGCTGGTCAGCCGAGTGCTCTCGCGGAAGTGGGTATCGAACCTGGTCGCCGAGCGCGAGTGCCAGCGGAGCCAGGTCGAAATTGGCGACAAGCTGGCCGTGTCGGTCAAGATTCGCAACGACGGGCCGCTGGCCATTCCCTGGCTCCTCGTGGAGGATCTGCTGCCGCAACCCACGGCGCTGCACCCGGCCCACCGCGTCCGCGTCGACGGCGATCGGCTCAAGATCACGGCCCTCGGTCGCGGCAAAGGCAAGTTGCTGCTCTATCAGCTTCAGTTCCCGATGCGGGGCTACTACCAAATTGGGCCCGTGGTCTTCGAGACAGGCGACTTGTTCGGCCTCCACCGGCGGTTCGCGGTGGAAACCGAGCCGCATTTCGTGCTCGTGCTGCCCAAGGTCGTTACGGTCGAAGGCTACGACCTGGCCAGTCCGCGGCCGATTGGCGAAATTCGCCTGACGCATCGTATTTACGAAGACCCGACGCGGATCTCCGGCGTGCGGCTCTATCAGCGGGGCGACCCACTGTCGCGCATCCATTGGAAGGCGACTGCCCGCACCGGCGTGCTCCACAGCAAGACGTTCGAACCTTCGGTCGTGGCCGGGGCCACCATCCTGCTCGACTACCACAGCGGCAACTACCCCAGCCGCACCGAACCGGCCCGCTCGGAAATGGCCATCACCACGGCCGCCTCGCTGGCGGCCGCCGTCGACCAGCTTGGGCAACAGGTGGGCCTGGTGAGCAATGCTCGCGACGCCGTCGACCGCATTCGCACCGAAGGCTGGCAAACCGACCCGCGCACTCGCGGCCTGGCGCGGCAGCAATCGGCCATGCTCGAGGAAAGCGACCGGCTGCGGCCGGTGATCGTGCCTACGCGGCGCGGCGGCGAGCAACTGCCGCTCATCCTGGAAACGCTGGCTCGGGCCGAACTGACCGACGGCTTCTCGGTGTCGCAGTTGTTGAGCGAAGTGGAAGGTCGTCTCCCGCGCGACGCAACGGTCGTGGCCATTCTCGGGGCGGTGAGCGAAGACACGGTGCTCGCGCTGGCGGCCCTGCGCCGTCGCGGCTACTCGGTGTCTGCCATCATGATCGTCTGGGACGAGAACGAGTATCTCGACGCCCTGGCCCGCTTCGCTCCGGCGCGGATCGAACTCCGTCGTGTGAGCGACGAAGCCAGCCTGGCGGCGCTCTGCCAGCGGCAGTTGGCGCGGGGTATAGGCTGATCCTGGCGGATTGGCGCAACAGCGATCGCCGCTAGACTGAGGGGGCGGCGGCAGGACGAGGCCGCGGAACGAGCAAGACGGTTGATGTAGGAACTTCAACGGTCTGCGAGTTTGTTCCCATGCAAGCTCACTCTGATTTCTTGCCTGCCCTCGAGCTGTTCGATCTCGAGGTTCTCGATCGATCGCCTTCGGTCGCCTACGGGGTTTGGCCCGATCTCCGACTGGCCTACTTCAACACCGGCTGGGAGCGGTTCGCGGCCGAGAACGAGGGCCAGCCGGAAATCGCGCGCTCCTGGTCGTTGGGCCGCGCGATCAGCGACGCCCTGCCGGAAGTGTTGAAGCCGAACTATCTGGATCGGTTCCAGGCCTGCCTGAACGCGCGCACGCCCTGGCAGCATGTCTACGAGTGCTCGAGCGACCGCACGCGACGGTGGTTTCACATGACCGTTTACCCTCTGCTTCAGGGTAGCGGGCTCTTGTTCGTCCACTCGCTGGTGGTCGAGGAGACGATTTCCGCAGGCGAATCACTGCCGCCCCTCGACGCCCTCTACCGGCGCGGCGATGGATTCATCCGGCAGTGCGCCTATTGCCGCCGCGTGGAGCGGGCCGATCAGCCGCAGACTTGGGATTGGGCCCCGAAGTGGGTGAAGCGGCCTCCCCCGCAGACCTCACATGGCATCTGTCCGGTCTGCGACACTGAGCGAAAGGGGGCCGATGGAAACCGGCTAGCGCGCGGCTTGCCGCCGCGCGAAGCTTGCGGCCAGAAACGCCGCCAGCGCGATCAGCCCCAGCCCCAGCGTGGCCGGCTCGGGAACGGGCGCGGCTCCCGCAGGGCCCGCCATGGCCGCCTTGAGCCGCCCGAAGTCACTCAGGTCTACGACGCCATCCCCGGTCAGGTCTCCGACCTCGGCTTCGTCCCCGGTAGCGCCAAATGCTGATTTGACCATGCCGAAATCGGCGAGGTTGACCCGGCCGTCGCCGTTGGCGTCGCCTTGGAGGGGGGTGTCGAAGACGTACTTCACGTAGAAGCGGGCCCGCAGTTCATTCGCCAGCGGTTGGCCTGCCGCGTCGTGGTCGTAGGTCGTCGCCCCGCCCACGAACGCCTGCAGGCTGCCATCGACGTTGAAGTCGATGGTGTCGCCGCTCCCCATTCCGGCCAAGAAACCGCGCCACTCGTCGGCCGTGAACTCCGCTCGGCTCGAGATTTGCGCGGACGCCGACTGGCTGCCGCGCTGGGGGCTGGTTGGCACGTCGACGAACGCGCGGGTCGTGCCGTCGCCGGCCATGCCCAACGCGCCGCCACGGATTTTGGCCGTGGACATGAAAAGTTGGCCGGCCGCCGCCGCGCCGCCACGGTTGAACTCGACCGATACTCCGGCCTCTCCCGTGAGTCCGAGGCACACCTGCCGGAGCGTGCCTTGGGTCGGCTCGAAGCGGTCGAGATGCCCTTGGAAATGGAAATCACCGAGGCCGTCGACCGAGAATTCCCAGGCCGACAGCACGGCGGCGCCTCGCGCGTTCGAAGCGCCGGCGCACAGCAGAAGCAAGCCCACGAGGGCCAATCGTCGCATCACGAGAAACACGCTCCCTCGCCGAAGCCCCCGCACACCCTGCGCGGGCCTGTAGCAACCTGTGCCCCAGATAAGCCGAGTTGGCCCAGATCGAGATGACCCAGTCACGCGCCAATCGATAAAGCCGATATTATCCTCATATCTTAGCTAGGAGGCAAAATCAAGCATACCCCCGCGCCGAGAATCGGGCGTGCCCAAGAAGGTGGGGGTTTTCCCCCGCCGGCGGAGATCGGCTAGTGGTCGGATTTGGGGGCGTGGCCGTTGGCCGGCGGCGCCTCGTCGTCCTCGGGGTCGGGCACGTTCGGCAAGCCAAACTGCTCCCCCAGCCAGCGCCCCAGGTCGATCTGTTTGCAGCGCGGACTGCAAAACGGGAGCGCGCGAGATGCGTCCCGGTCAAACTCCACGCCACAGGTGGGGCAGCGCATCGTGGCCATGAGCTGAGGGTGTCTTTCCGCGTGCCGTCTGACCGCTAGCTCGAAGCGGGCTTCGACTTGGGTTTCTTTTCGCCCCCCGAGTCGCTCTTGGCGGCAGGCTTCGCTTCACTGCTGCTGCCAGTCGAACTCGAGCTTTCGCTCGACTTGCTCTCTCCCGACGAGGCCTTCTTGTCCGCGGCGGCCTTCTCCTGATACGACTTGCTGCGGTAGTCGGTCTGATAGAAGCCCGAGCCCTTGAACACAATCGCCCCGCCCGTGCCGAACAGCCGGCGCAGCTTCAACTTCTTGCACTTCGGGCAGCGCCGCTCAGGTTCCGCCGTGATCGACTGGAACAGCTCGAACTTGTGGCCGCAGGCGTCGCACTCGTAGTCGTAGGTCGGCATAAGTTTTGGCAGGTGGTAGGTTATGCTTCCGCATAACGCTTGGCGGTAGGCAATTTACGACGGTAACCCGGTTCTGGCGGTAGGTGATCGCTTGCGGCGTGCGGTTATGCTGAAGCATAACCTACGAGCAACAATCGATCAGTCGTTGGCTCGCGACACGATCACTTGCGAGGGGCGCAACACGCGATCGTGTAGTTGGTAGCCCGATTGCGCTTCGAGCAGCACCGTGCCGGGGGGCTGGTCGGCGCTCGGCTGCTGGGCGATCGCTTGATGCACGTTCGGGTCGAAGGGTTCGCCCAGCGCCGGAATCCGCTTGCACTGGTAGTTGCCGAAGACGTTGTCGAGCTGTTGCGACACCAGCTTCACCCCTTCGATCAGCTTGCCGGCGTCGTGAGTTTTTTCCCCCGCCTCGAGCGCACGGGTCAGGTTGTCGAGCACCGGCAGGAGGTCGCGGAGCAGCGGCAGGTTGGCGTATTTCCGCTCGTCGTCTGCGTCGCGGCGAGCGCGTTTGCGGAAGTTTTCGAGCTCGGCGTGGGCCCGCAGCGCGCGGTCGTTGGCCTCGGCCGCCTCGGCGCGGAGTTGCTCGACCAGGTTTTCCGGCGCCGCTACGCCGGCGTCGTCGCCACGAGGGGAATTGCTGTCCGCCACCGTTTATTCCTCCGTGTCCGTCGCAGTTTCGCTCGGGACGAAATAGTCGCGCAGTTTCTCGAAGAAGCTCTTGCGGTGCTCGCTCACGGCCGCGTGCTCGAGCTCGGCCAGCTCGCGCAGCAACTCCTCTTGCCGAGGGCTGAGGTTCTTGGGCACTTCGATCCCCACCTGCACCAGCAGATCGCCCACGCTGCCGCGGCGGCGCGGGTCGGGCAGGCCGCGCCCCCGCATGCGAAAGATCTCGTTGGTCTGGGTGCCCACCGGCACCTCGAGTTCTTCCGGGCCCTCGAGCGTAGGCACTTGAATCTTGGCCCCCAGCGCCGCCTGCGAATAAGTAATCGGCACGTGGCAGAGCAGGTGCTGGCCGTTGCGTTCGAAGAGCGGGTGCTCGCGCACGCTGACGAAGCAATAGCAATCCCCGGCCGGTCCCCCCTGGGGGTCTGGCTCGCCTTCGCCAGGGAGACGCACGCGCATCTGGTCGTCGACGCCGGCCGGAATCACCACCTCGCGGCGGACCTTGCGGAGCACGTAGCCTTCGCCCCGACACGATTCGCAGGGGTCCTTCACGGTCGAGCCGGCGCCCCGGCACGACGGACAGGTCGTTTGCACGCGGAGGATGCCGGCGGTTTGAATCACCTGTCCGCGGCCGCCGCAGTAGGTGCAGCTTTGGCGTTTCGAGCCGGGCGCAGCGCCGCTGCCTTGGCAATCTTCGCAGCGCTCGTGCCGCTGGAACGACACCGTTTTGCGCGCGCCCTTGGCGGCCTCGATCAGGTCGAGCGTCACGTCGCAGCGGATGTCGCCGCCGCGGGTGCGTCCCCGACGGCCCGAGCGGCCGAAGAGGTCGCCAAACAGGCTGTCGCCGAAGATGTTGCCAAAGGCTTCGAAGATGTCGTTGACATCGTTGAAATGCGGCGCGCCCCCCACGCCTTGATGCCCGAAGCGGTCGTAGCGGGCCCGCTTGTCGGCGTCCCCCAGCACCTCGAAAGCCTCGGCCGCCTCCTTGAAGCGGATCACGGCCTCCTCGTCGCCGGGGTTCTTGTCGGGGTGATACTTGATCGCCAGCTTGCGGTAGGCGTCGGCGATCTCCTTGGCCGCGGCGCTCTTGGCCACCCCGAGCACTTCGTAGTAGTCGCGTTTCCCTGCCATCGTGACCATGGTTCTCGCGGAGCGTCCAAGAAGGGGAGGGAGCTGGGGCGGATCGGGCGGCTGCCCGCCGCATCGACCGGTTCGCTGGCTCCGTCGTTATCCACAGCGGGCCGGCGCCGAAGACCGGGCCGGCCCGCTAGGAGAATCTTACGTCGGCGGTCTAGCGCACGCTGCCTTCGATCCGCCGCTTGGGCTCGTCCTTGGAGACGTTCGTCACCAGGGCCTCGGTCGTGAGCATCAGGCCGGCGATGCTGGCCGCGTTCGAGAGGGCCGAACGAACCACCTTGACCGGGTCGATGATGCCGGCCTTGACCAGGTCGACGTACTTGCCGGCATTCGCGTCGTAACCCTGATTGCCCGACTTGCGGCTGACTTCGTCGGCGACGACGGAACCGTCAATGCCGCAGTTGTCGGCGATTTGCCGCAGCGGGGCGTCGAGGGCGCCGAGCACGATCGACACGCCGATCTTCTCGTCTCCCTTGGCCGACGAGCGGGCTTTCTCCACGGCCTCAGTGCAACGCAGCAGGGCCACGCCGCCGCCCGGGAGAATGCCTTCCTCCACTGCGGCACGGGTGGCGTGCAGCGCATCCTCGACGCGGGCCTTCTTCTGCTTCATTTCGGCTTCGGTGCCGGCGCCGACCGACACGATCGCCACGCCGCCGGTGAGCTTGGCCAGGCGCTCCTGGAACTTCTCGCGGTCGTAGTCGCTCGAGCTCTGCTCGATCTGACTCTTGATCTGGCCGATGCGGGCCTGGATCTCGCTCTGCTTGCCGGCGCCTTGCACGATCGTGGTGTCGTTCTTGTCGACGGTGATCTGCTTGGCGCGGCCCAGGTGCTCGAGCTTCAGGCTCTCCATCTTGAGGCCCAGGTCCTCGCTGATCAGCGTGCCGCCGGTCAGGGTGGCGATGTCGCCGAGCATGGCCTTGCGGCGGTCGCCGAAGCCGGGGGCCTTGACCGCGCAGATGTTGAGCACGCCGCGGAGCTTGTTGACCACAAGCGCGGTCAGCGCATCGCCTTCGACGTCTTCGGCAATGATCAAGAGCGGACGGCCGGTCTGGCTGATCTGCTCGAGAATCGGAATCAGCTCACGGAGATTCCCCACCTTCTTTTCGTGAATCAGGATGTAGGCGTCGTCGAGCACGCAGTTCATCTCCGCCGGGCGGTTGATGAAGTAGGGCGAGATGTAGCCCTTGTCGAACTGCATGCCTTCGACGAGCTCGAGCGTCGTCTCGGTGCTCTTGCCCTCTTCGACAGTGATCACGCCGTCTTTGCCCACTTTCTCCATCGCATCGGCCAGCAGGTTGCCGATCGAGGAGTCGTTGTTGGCGCTGATCGAGCCCACCTGGGCGATCTCTTCTTTGCTGGAGACCGGCTTGGCGAGCGAGTGCAGGTGCTCGACCGCCGCGTCGACGGCCTTCTCGATCCCGCGGCGAACGGCCATCGGGTTGCTGCCGGCGGCGATCAGCCGCGAGCCTTCCTTGAAGATGGCGCGGGCCAGCACCGTGGCGGTGGTGGTGCCGTCGCCGGCGATGTCCGAGGTCTTCGAGGCGACCTCGTTGACGAGCTTCGCGCCCATGTTCTCGAACGGGTCTTCGAGCTCGACCTCTTTGCTCACGGTCACGCCGTCCTTGGTGACGGTCGGGCCGCCGAACGACTTGTCGATGATCACGTTGCGGCCCGTGGGCCCCATCGTCACCGCGACGGCGTCGGCGAGCTTCTCCACCCCGCGCAGCATTTTGGCGCGGGCCTGGTCATCGAACAACAACTGCTTGGCCACGTGCGTGGTTCCTTATCGATTCACTTTGTTCGGGGGTTGAACGCGCGGGGGATCGCCTAGGCGACCACCTTGGCCAGGATGTCGGACTCGCGCAGGATCTTGATGTCGCGGCCGTCGACTTCGAAGTCGGTGCCGGAGTACTTGCCGTAGATCACTTCGTCGCCGATGGCGACCGAGAGCGAACCGCGCTCGCCGCTGTCGAGCAGCGAACCGGGGCCCACCGAGATCACGCGGCCGCGCTGCGGCTTCTCACGGGCCGCATCGGGCAACAGAATGCCGCCGGCGGTGCGCTCTTCGGCTTCGACCGGCTCCACGACCACGCGATCATCCAGCGGACGCAACTTGGGGCTCTTCATGCTTAACTATCCTCGAGCAAACGTTTTGCTTTGGTTGGTTCTTGAAATCGACGAAGGGGCGATGCGGGTGACTGGAACCGCGGCTTACATCATGCCGCCCATTCCGCCCATGCCTCCCATTCCACCCATGCCGCCGCCCATCCCACCCATGCCTCCCATGCCATGGTCGTGATGATCGTGGCCGCCCCCTTCTTCCTCTTCCTTGGGCAGCTCGGTGATCAGGGCATCGGTCGTGAGCAGCAGCGAAGCCACGCTGGCCGCGTTTTGCAGCGCCGTGCGCACCACCTTGGCCGGGTCGATCACGCCGGCGGCGAAGAGGTCGCCGTAGGTGTCCTTGTCGGCGTCGTAGCCTTCGGTAGCGCCCTTGAGTTGCCGCACGCGGCTGACGACCACCGCGCCGTCGTGGCCGGCATTGTCGGCGATGCAGCGGAGCGGATAGTCGAGCACGTTGCGGATGATGCGGGCGCCGAGCGCCTCATCACCGGTCAGGCCGAGCTTGTCGACCGACTTCTCGGCCCGCAGCAAGGCGACGCCGCCGCCGGGGACGATCCCTTCCTCGAGAGCCGCGGCCACCGCGCTCTTGGCGTCTTCGATCAGCGCCTTGCGCTCCTTCATCTCGGTCTCGGTCGCGGCGCCCACGTTGATCTGGGCCACGCCGCCGGCCAGCTTGGCCAGCCGCTCTTGCAGCTTCTCGCGATCGTAGTCGCTGTCGGTCTTCTCGATTTCTTGGCGAATCTGGGCCACCCGGCCGTCGATGTCGGCCTTCTTGCCGGCGCCGTTCACCACGGTGGTCTCCTCCGAGGTGAGGATCACTTTCTTGGCGCGGCCCAGGTCCGAAAGCTTCACGGCGTCGAGCTGAATGCCCAGGTCCTTGAAGATGGCGGTTCCGCCGGTGAGGACGGCCAGATCGCCCAAAATGGCTTTGCGGCGGTCGCCGTAGCCGGGGGCCTTGACGGCGCAGACGTTCAAGATGCCCCGCATCTTGTTGACCACCAGGGTGGCCAACGCCTCGCCTTCGATGTCTTCGGCGATGATCAGCAACGGGCGGTTGGCCTTGCTGACGGCCTCGAGCAACGGAACCAGGTTCTTGGCGTTCGAGATCTTCTCTTCGTAGATCAGGATCGAAACGTCGGAAAGCTCGCAGGTCTGCTCGTCGGCGTTGGTGACGAAGTGCGGCGAGAGATAGCCGCGGTCGAACTGCATGCCTTCCACGACGTCGACGGTGGTCTCGGCCTGCTTGCCTTCTTCGACGGTGATGACGCCGTTCTTGCCGACCTTGAGGAACGCCTCGGAGAGCACGGCGCCGATCGAGGGATCGTTGTTGCCGGCGATCGTGGCGATCTGCGTCAGCTCTTTCTTGTTCTTCTCGTTGATCGGCGTGGCCGCCTTGCGGACGGCCTCGCTCACCGCGTCGGTGGCCTTTTGAATTCCGCGGGCGAGCGCCATCGGATCGCCGCCGGCGGCGATCATCTTCAGGCCCTCGCGGTAGATGGCGTCGGCCAAGATCGTGGCCGTGGTGGTGCCATCGCCGGCGACGTCGTTCGTCTTGCTGGCGGCCTCCTTCACCAATTGGGCGCCGAGGTTCTCGTACGCGTCCTCGAGCTCGATGTCTTCGGCGACGGTCACGCCGTCCTTGGTGACCTTGGGGGAGCCCCAGCCCTTGTCGAGCACGGCGTTCCGCCCGCGAGGGCCCAGCGTGCTGCGCACGGCCCGGGCGAGCTTGGCGACGCCGGCAGCCAACGGCTTGCGGGCCTCATCGTCAAAAACCATCTGCTTTGCCACTGGCGACACTCCTCCTAGGGATGGTCGGTGTATGAACCGCGGCCGGGATGGGGCCGCGAGTAATGCACGGGGTATTTGTGGGGCGCCCGAAGGCGAGACGATCGGCGGGCCCAATTCTGACAGCCCAGACTGCGACCGGCCCCTTCCAGAGCAAGCGATGTGCCACGGAGCCGACCCTTCTCCGCAAGATCATTTGCAGAAAGGCGTTGCGGCAACTCGCGGCCTGGGGGCCGCATTGCGGCCACAGATAGTGTTCCGGCTGACTTGCCAAAATGGCAGGGAACCGACGCTCCCTGCCCGGCGAGGTTCCTGTCGTGCGAGAAGTGGGGCGCGCGACGGCTGGGGCCATTCTGAGGGCGCGCGTTAAGAAGTTGAAACCACCTGCCCCACGAACGGACTAGGCGACCCCCGCCGCTCAATTACGCTGAAACTTAACGACCTCGGGCAGCGCTCTTCCCACGGCAGGAAGGAAGCGGCGCCTTCTGGAGATGCGCTCGAGGGCGGGGCTCATTCCGTGGGAGCGCGATATTGCGCTGCCCACCTCGTCTCGGTGTTTCTTCAGGCGGGCGCGATCCACATGCGTCGACCGACTGCGCGCGACGGAAGTCGAACCTTCGGGTTCACGGGCCGAACTTTCGAAAATCTCGAGCGGCGGGCGCTGCTCAGCATGACCCCCATCGACCTGAGCGCGCTCACGGCGCCAGGGCAGACCGTCAGCTTCGAGGCCGAAAACTATGCGGCGCGGACGGAGACGGGGAGCCACATCTGGTGGAACGTCCCCGGGGAGAAGCTGGCGGTCGGCACGATGTTCGGCGCTGCCACTCCCTACCTGCAGGCGCTCAGCTCGTTTGGCGGCGACACGGCGACCGTCAACAACGAGCCGGCGGCCCCCTTCGTCGACTATCAGATTCAGGTGAGCCAGGCGGGACAATACGCCCTCGACATCAACGGGGCCGGCCGCAGCGGCGGCGGCTCGTTGTGGGCACGGTTCGAAGGGGCCTACGCCGCCGACGTGCAAGGCCGCGGCGTCAACTCGAGCGCCCTGGCAATTCCGGTGGGCACAAGCGGCTTCTTCAACTGGATCGACGCCGGCGTGTGGAATCTGCCGGCCGGCACGATCACGCTCCGGATTTCGATGCGCGAGTCGGGCGCCGCCATCGATGGCCTGCGGATCGAGCGCGTCTCGCCCGCCAGCACCACGCCTCCGGTGACGACTCCTCCGACCACACCGCCGGCGACGAATCCGCCGTTTGCCCTCGGCACGATCGAAGCCGCCGGCTTTCAAGCGCGGACCAGCGGGAATGGCCATCAGTGGATGTCTTTGGCGGGCGACGCCAACTCCGTGGGTGGACTTTCCGGCAGCTCGGGCGGGTTGGTGCAGGCACTCAGCGACGCCGGCGCCGACACGACGACTTCGAACATCAATCCGGCGGCTCCCTATGTTGACTACGTGGTGAGCGTGCCCACCGCGGGGCGCTACACGCTCGATCTGCGCATGGCCGGGCGCAGCGGCAGCAGCTCGCTCTTTACGCGGGTGGTCGACGCCTACGCCGTGGATGTGCAAGGGCTCGGCGTGAACTCGAGCGCGTTGCTCGTGAATGCTTCGACCTCGGGCGCGTTCGAGTGGCGCGACGCCGGGGTTTGGAGCTTGCCGGCCGGCAACCAAACGATTCGCCTGTGGATGCGCGAGTCCGGCGTCGCGGTCGACGCACTGCGTGTGGAAGCCGAAACGCCGGCGACGCCTCCGGTCGATCCCCCGCCAACCAACCCACCGCCGACAACTCCGCCGCCAACCGACCCTCCCGCCGTTCCCACCGCAGGGTCGGCCGTGGTGATCGAGGCCGAAGCCTTTCAGGCCCGGCAGACGGCGCAGGGACATCAGTGGTTCGTGGTCGACGCCGAGCGGGCGTCGGTGGGAACGTATTTCGACGCGTCGGGGCCGGCCGCCGACTTCGTGCAGTCGCTGAGCACGGCCGGCGCCGACACGCCGACCGAAATCAACCTGCCGAACGGCCCCTATGTCGACTACACCATCGACATTGCCACCGCGGGGCGGTACGACCTCGATCTGCGGGCCTCGGGGCGCTCCGGAGGTCGTTCCGTCTTCGTGCGGTTCGTCGATTCGTATGCCGTCGACGTGCAAGGGCTGGGCGTGAACTCGAGCGCCCTCGTGGTGCAAACGAACACCAGCGGCTTCTTCGCCTGGCAGGACGCCGGCATCTGGCAACTCAGCGCCGGACGACAAACGATTCGCGTGTGGATGCGCGAATCAGGCACGTCGGTCGACGCCCTACGCGTCACGCCCGTGGCGTCGACGACTCCGCCTCCAACCACGCCGCCGGTCGATCCGCCTCCCACAACCCCGCCGACCGATCCGCCGCCGCCGGCGTTCAACACCGGCGAGATCCAGGCCGAGTCGTTCCAAGCGCGGCAGAACGCCCAGGGGCATCAGTGGTGGATCGTCGACGCCGAACGCACGAGCGTCGGCCCCTTCTACGGCGCCACCGGCACGACCGGCGATTTCATCGAGGCCCTCGACACGAGCGGCGCGGAAACGACCGCCGCCCTCAATGCGCCCGGCGGCCCGTACGTCGACTATCTGGTCAACGTGCCGACGAGCGGCCGCTACGAGCTCGATCTGCGGATCGCCGGTCAAGGAGGAGGCAAGTCGGTCTTCGCGCGAGTGCTCGACTCCTACGCCGTGGATACACAAGGCTTGGGCGTGAACACCAGCGCCCTCGTGGTTGAGGCCAACATCAACGGCACGTTCACCTGGCAGGACGCCGGCATCTGGCAGCTCGCGGCAGGGCAGCGCACGATCCGCGTGTGGATGCGCGAATCGGGCGCGGCGCTCGACGCCTTGCAGCTTCAGGCCATCACGACGCCGATTCAACCGACCGGCGCCCTGCCGCTCGGCACGTTCCAGGCCGAAGACTTCCAGCGGCGCGTGACCGCCGCGGGCCATCAATGGTGGGTGGCCGACGCCGAGCGCTCCGCTTCCGGAGTGTTCCGCGGCGCTACGGGGCCGAGCCACGACTTCCTGCAATCGCTCACCACCGCCGGCATCGATTCCTCGCAGAGCTCGGCGGCGGGCGCCGGCCCCTACGTCGAATACGACATCCAGGTTCCTCAGGCCGGCCGCTATGCCTTGCGGCTCAACATGGCCGGCAAGTCCGGCGGCAATACACTCTGGGCCGGCTTCCTCTCCGGCACAATCGCCGATGCCCAGGGCCGGTTCGCGAGCGGCGGCGCCCTGCAGATCACCTCCGACACGAGCGCCACCTTCTCTTGGCTCTCGGCCGGCATGTGGAACTTGCCCGCGGGCAAAGTGACGCTGCGGATCGGCATGGGCGCGTCTGGGGCGGTGCTCGACGCGATCAGCTTGGAAGCGTTCTCGCTGTTCTTGCCGGGCCCCACCACGGATGGCCAGTGGCTGCAGTACCGCGGCGACGGCGCGCTCTCTGGACACACGGGCCTGGCCGGCGACATCACCGATCCTTCGATCGTGTGGTCGCTCGATGTGAGCGGCCGCGAGTCGCTGGCCGAGCTGTCTCTCGATGGCAGCGAAGCGCAATCACTTGCGCTGCCGGCGGTCGGCGGCGCCGACCGGACCGATCTGCTCAATCAGATCTGGGGGATCGGCGGGCCCTATGAATATCTCGACGGCGGCCCGCGGTGGTGGCTCGTGGGCCGCGAAACGAGCGGCGTCGCCAATCTGCTCGACGCAGACGGCCTGCCGACGACCTACCTACAGGCGCTGAGCGACCGGGCGCTCGCGAGCGGAACTTCGATCTCCGGCACGAACGGCCCCGGCGTCGAATTCACCCTCAACGTGCCGACGGCCGGCGCCTATCGATTGCAGCTCGACGCAGCCGGGCTCGACGCGCAGCGGAACACGCTCTTCGCGCGGATCACGGGAGGCACGCTCGTCGATGCCCTAGGGGCGGCAACCAATGGCGGCGCAGTGGTCGTGAACGCCGCGACCGACGGCCGCTTCCACGAGGCGAGCGCGGGACTCTGGCAGCTTAGCGCCGGCCCGGTGACGATCCGCGTCAGCATGAACGAAATCGGCGCGGCGCTCCGTGGCCTGCGGCTTGTCGACGCCCAGGGAGACACGGTGGCGGCCGCCGCGGCCAGCGACCTCGCGCGGCGTGACCCCCTGCCGACGGCCGAGGCGCCGCCGCAAACGCCGACCAGCGATCCCGACCGCATCGGCGACTTCCTGCCCAACACGCCGGGGCTCGAGAAGCTGACCTTCGAACAAATCAACTCCGCCGCTGACGGCGTCGTGCGGCTCTACCGCCGCAATCAAGGGCAGTGGGTGCAGGTCTGGCAAACGCCCACCATCAAGGTGCTGGGAGTTCAGCCCAATCTGATCACCGGCGACTTCGACCACGACGGCACGCTCGAAGCGGCCTTCGCTGCCTGGGACGACCTGTACGTGCTCGACATCAACACCGGCGCGATCGAGCAGAAGGTTCACTTCACGGCCGCCGGCGCGTCGAGCGGACGCCCCTATGGATTTCTCGCCGCCAAGGACCTTAACGGAGACGGCCGGCAGGAATTCGTGATTCTGGCCGACTTCGAAAACAACATGTCGATCGTGGGCTGGAACTCGAGCGGCAAGCTCACCAAGCTCTGGGACTACACGATCGAGTCAGGCGTGGTCGACAAGCAGACGATCCACAACACGGGCTATGATCCGCTCCACGATGTGAACGGCGACGGCATCGTCGACATCGTGACCTCGATCTTCAACGAAACCGGCGACAACCGCTGGCACGTCGTCGTCCGTAGCGGCATGAACGGCCAGGTGATCGCCAACCTGGCGGGGCAGTTCTACTGGGGCGGCGCCGATCTCGACGGCGACGGCCGCACGGAGCTGTTCGTCAGCCAGGCGCCGAGTGGCGCAGTGCTGCCCGATGCGGCCGATCTCAGCGTGCTCGAGTTCGAGTCGGGCGCGCTGCAAACGCGCTGGCAACAGTCGGCCGCCGCATTTCAGCTCCAGGACGTGACCGACTTCCCCGACAACATGAACGCCGGCTCCGCCGGCGCGCGGCAGCGGCTGCTCGTGGGCGCGGTCGAACCCAGCGGGCCGCTCACCTTCTTCACGCGGCAAGTCGTCGACGCGGCCAGCGCCCAGACGCAGGTTACTGCCTGGCAGCTTGGCCCTACCGGCATTCACTCGGTCGGCACGCTCGCCGGTCCGCGGCTTGAAGTATTGGCCGTGGGCGCCGCCCCCGGCGAGCCGGGGCTCCTGGTGCGGGCCAGCGGCGCGCTCGACACGTCCGACGCGATCGCGGCGGTCGGCTATAGCGGCGCGGTGCTGCAATCGCGCCGCACCGGCACGCCGCTCACCAGCGTGGTCGTCGCCCCGCTCGCGCCGGGCGAGCAACCGACCCTCGTCGTGCAAACGCCGTTCGAACAGCTTACGGCCTTCCAAGTGTCGCCCGAGGGCTCGCCCACCGGCGTCTGGACGCAGTCGGGGCGCGGCAGCTACGTCGGCATGAACACCATCACCGGTCAGCTCGGCTTCGGCAACGTCGTGCTCGCCGATCTCCTGGGCAACGGCCACCTGGCCACGCTGGCCGGCGCCCGCGGCTCGGCGGGGCAAGCCCGCCTCGAGGCGCTCGACGAGCACGGCCAGGAAATCTGGGGGCACGACTTTGATCACATTCCGGGCGCGCCGCCCGACTGGAACGTCGGCGGGCTCACGGTGTGGATGGTCGGGCACTTCCGCTCCACGGAGTACATGGACGTGATGGTGACGGTGCGCCGCGGCACGATGCACAGCGACGAGCTCTACCTGCTCGACGGCCGCACCGGCGAGATGGTGTGGATGCGCGACTACGGCCACACGCCGGGGAGCAGCTACGTGCCCCGCGGAGCCGGCGGCGCGCAGATGACGGTCGCAGATTGGGACGGCGACGGCCTCGACGAAGCGATCAACATGTGGCCCGACGCCTTCTACGTGGTCGATGGCAACGGGCAGAACCTGGTCGACCGCTCGTTCATGGAAGACGTGTACGGCTCGAACCAGCCGACGCAGCAGGGGATCGCCATCGTGGCCGACTTCTTGGCCAATGGGTCGCAAACGATTCTGCACGCGGCCAGCGAGTATGTGCTCGCGCTGCTCGACCGCAACGCCAATCCGCTGTGGCGCACGAGCTATGGCCCGGTGCAAACGCTCTGGTCGCCGGCCGTCGGTGATTTCGACGGCGACGGCGATCTCGACGTCCTCTCGGGCCTGATGAACAGCTCCACGCTCTCGGCCTACGATGCCCGCACGGGCGCGGTGCGCTGGACGCTGACGCTCCCCGGCGTGCCAGGCCCAGGCGTCAGCGGCGACTTAGACGGCGACGGCCGCGACGAAGCGCTCTACGCCGTGGGCAACACGCTCTACTGCATCGGCACGACGCCCGACGGCCGCGCGGGCCGCATCGAGTGGTCGCGCACCTTCTCGAGCGCGATCGGCATGCCGATCCTGGCCAACGTCACCGGGCAGGGGCAGCTGCAGATCGTCGTCGTGGCCCAAGACGGGCACATCTACGGGTTGGCGTAGGGTCCGCTCTCGCGGACCAACAGCCGGCTGAGTTAGCTCTTTCGCACACCCCTTGCGCGGTGCACCGCCCCACCTACTGCGCGTTCTCCGCGATCCCTTGGTCCGAGCAGCGGACCCACTGATTTGTCACCGCTTGGCTTTCGGGTGCGCATGCAGCCCCGTAGGGGCGACCGAAAATAGCCTGGGGCAAGTCCGGCGCTAGCTGGACGCCGCCCTGGGTTACGGCAAACGGGAAAGCGAGAGCCCCGGATGCAAGACGCAGTCGAGCCGCCAACAGATCGCTGACCAGTCTGCGGGACGGCGGGACTTAGCCGTTGGCGCGTTTGCGGTGCCGAGCAGCTAGATAGCGGTCGACGACGCAGCCCATCGCCACGATCACGAAAGCAATCCCAAGGATGCGGGTGAACACGAAGAGCGAGTACGACATCGACATGCCCTCGAAAGCCTGGGAGCGGTCAAAAAAGGACCGGCCGACGTGCGAGGTTCGTCAACGCGCCGGCCGGTCCCTGCCCTCCATGAACACACTCAAGGAAAACCTAGCATGCGGCGAGCGAACCAGGGGAAAACGCCTATAGGTTCGCTCCGCCCGCCATTCCCGCGATCCGCCCCCGAGTCGCCCCGATCCGTTGGCGCTCGTTAGACGCGATGCCGCCGAACGGTCATCCCAAAACGGCCGGTCGCGGTGCGCGCACGCCGATTTCGCTAGGCTTCGGCAACACCCCGGATTAGGATACCGGGCATGTGATCCCGTCTCCGTGTGCGCCGCGGGTTGCGCCGCAGCGCCCCGGTCGGTTTCCCGAGGCTCAGGAAGACGATGAGCGCCGAGCACGCAGCGAAGCACCTGGAGACGATCAGCCTGGCCGACGAAGAGGCGGTCCGGCAGCTGCTCACCCAGACGATCTTCAACCTCTGGGACGTCGTCAACAACCTGACGCGGCTGCGTCCCTCGAGGCGCGATCGCTTCCGCGTGACGCTCTTCGGCTCTGCCCGCGCGGCGCCGGGGAGCTTCGTTTACGAGGAGTGCAAGCGCGTGGCCCACGCGCTGGCGGAGCTGGGCTGCGACATCATCACCGGCGGCGGCCCTGGGCTGATGCAGGCCGCCAACGAAGGCGCGGCCGCGGCGGGGGCTTCCGAGCGCAGCCGCTCGCTTGGAATCCGCATCGATCTGCCGTTCGAACAAGAAGGCAATCCGTTCGTCGACGAGATGTTCACTCATAAGACGTTCTTCACGCGATTGCACCAGTTCGTGCTGATGTCCGACGCCTATGTCGTGGCCCCGGGCGGCATCGGCACGGTGCTCGAGGCGTCAATGATCTGGCAGTTGCTCCAGGTGCGGCACGCGCCCGAGGCGCCGCTGGTCTTCGTGGGGAAGATGTGGAAGGAGTGGGTCGAGTGGGCCGAGCGGAGCATGCTCGGCCAAGGGCTGGAGCTTGCCGACCCGCGCGACCTGCAGATTCCACGCTGCGTGGACTCGGGAGCGGAGGCCGTCGAGATCATTCGCCAGCAGCACGCTGCCTGGCTGGACAGCCAGCGGAAGCGCGAGGCACAATCCACGGAATGAGGCAGGCACGCACCTCCGATCCGCCACCTCTCACGTTGGGACCGTGCTATGAGCCGTCACGCTGACAAGGAGCGGAAGGCTGGCGACGAGCCAGCCAAGCTCTCCCGCAAGGACTACGATCGCGCGCTCGCCAAGCTGCACGTCGAGTTGGTCCGGCTGCAGGAATGGGTGAAGCAAGCGGGCTTGAAGGTGTGCGTCGTCTTCGAGGGGCGAGACGGCGCCGGCAAAGGGGGCACGATCAAGGCGATCACCGAGCGCGTCAGCCCGCGCGTGTTCCGCGTCATCGCGCTGCCCGCGCCCACGGAGCGGG
Source organism: Pirellulales bacterium (assembly GCA_046349955.1). Classification (GTDB taxonomy): domain Bacteria; phylum Planctomycetota; class Planctomycetia; order Pirellulales; family JBGAPH01; genus JBGAPH01. The sequence continues at coordinate 60,321 of JAXMBI010000026.1, forward strand.
AGCAGTCGCAGATGTACATCCAGCGGTATCTGCCGCACCTGCCGGCCGCCGGCGAAGTGGTGATCTTCGACCGCAGTTGGTACAACCGCGCAGGCGTCGAGCGGGTGATGGGGTTCTGCACCCAGGAGCAGGTGCAGCACTTCCTGCAGGTGGCGCCGCTGGTCGAGAAAGCGATGGTCGGATCGGGCATCATTCTGCTCAAGTACTGGCTCGAAGTGAGTCCCGAGGAACAAACCCGCCGGCTCGAGTCGCGGATCAGCGACGGCCGCAAGATCTGGAAGCTCTCGCCGATGGATCTGCTGTCCTACAGCCGCTGGTTCGACTACTCGCGGGCCCGCGACGAGATGTTCGCCGCGACCGACACTTCCTGGGCCCCCTGGTTCGTGGTGCGCTCCGACAACAAGAAGCGCGCGCGGCTCAATGCGATCACCCACCTCCTGAGCCAGATTCCCTACGAAGAGGCGCCCCGCAAGAAGATCAAGCTGCCGAAGCGGCAAAAGGCTGGCGACTACCGCGATCCAGGCTATCCTTTCAAGGTCATCCCCGAGGTATTCTAGGGGCGGTGAACGTGCGTATTCGGCGCGATGGGCGTGCGATCGAGCACGCCAGTTCGTCAGCCAGTCGCGAATGACAAGTCTCGGACCGAACGGGTTCTGTCACTCACCGACTATTTTCCCGCGCTTGCCGAAGAAATTGGCTCGGGCTGTAACTGTCTGCTTAGATGCTTGTTGCGGAAGTTGCTCTGTCTTGCGGAGACTGCCGCCGCGGTCGTTGGGGCAGGGCCAAGCGATTTGAGGGAACATGAAGTGCCAGCAGATTAGCGGAGAGGGCGAATCGGTCGGGAGGAACCAGGAAAATGCTACTTTCCAGCAGGGAATCATTGGCGCTGTTTGTCGACCGCGCCTGCAGCCAGTGGGTTCTCCGCGACGGCGAAGGGAACTTCTGGGCGATGCCGGCCGAGGTCGACGACCCGTGGGAACACCGCCAGCCCTTCGAGCCCAACGCCGACACGCAGCTCGAGCCCGTTCCGGGGCATTACAAAGTTTTGTTGAGCCTCCCCTTCTAGAACCACTCCCGTGAACTCCGAACAACGCCGGCTGGCCGCAGCCCGTGAGGGCTCGCTTCCTTGGAAGAAATGGGGCCCCTATCTGAGCGAGCGGCAATGGGGCACCGTTCGCGAAGATTACAGCGAGAAGGGAGACGCCTGGGACTACTTCTCCCATGACCAGGCCCGTTCGCGAGCGTATCGCTGGGGCGAAGACGGCCTGGCCGGCTTCAGCGACGAGCGCCAGCGGCTCTGCTTCGCCCTCGCGCTCTGGAACGGCCGCGACCCGATTCTCAAGGAGCGGCTGTTCGGCCTCACGAACAGCGAGGGGAACCACGGCGAGGATGTGAAGGAGTACTACTTCTACCTCGACAGCACCCCCACGCACTCGTACCTGAAGTACCTCTACAAGTACCCGCAGGCAGCCTACCCCTACGAGCAGCTCATCGCAGCCAATCGGGGCCGCAGCCGCAAGGAGTTCGAGTACGAGTTGATCGACACGGGCGTCTTCGCCGGCGACCGCTATTTCGACGTCTTCGTGGAATACGCCAAGGCGACGCCAGAAGACATCTTGATCGAGATCACGGCGCACAACCGCGGCTCCGAGGCGGCGGAACTGCACCTGCTGCCAACGCTGTGGTTCCGCAACCAGTGGTCCACGCAGACCGCCGGCCACAGGCCGGCGCTCGAGCGGCTGGCCACCGCCGAAGGACCGCAGATCATCCAGGCAAACGAGGCCGAGCTTGGTTCGCGGTTCCTCTACGTCGAGGGGGCCGCCGAGTTGCTGTTCACCGAGAACGAAACGAACACGCAGCGGATCTTCGGCGTGCCCAACCGCAACCCCTACGTGAAAGACAGCTTTCACGAGTACGTCGTGCATGGCCGCACGGAGGCCGTGAACCCCGAACGCCGCGGCACCAAGGCGGCGGCGCACTACGTGTTGACCATGCCTGCCGGTGGACAACAAACCGTCCGGCTGCGGCTTTCGGACCGCGCGCCCCAAGACTGGGGCCGCTCGAGCGCGGGTCCCTTCGGCGCCGCGTTCGACGAAGTGCTGCAAGCCCGCCGCCAAGAGGCCGACGAGTTCTACGCCAACATCACGCCCGCCTCGCTCAGCGCGGACCAGGCCAACGTCCTGCGGCAGGCCCTGGCCGGCATGCTCTGGAGCAAGCAGTTCTACCACTACGACGTCGACAAGTGGCTCGAGGAACGCGGCAGCGATCCGTTCCAGGCGACGCGCAAGGCCTCGCCGCGCAACGAGCACTGGCACCACATGTACAACGGCGACGTCATTTCCATGCCCGACAAGTGGGAGTACCCCTGGTACGCCGCTTGGGACCTGGCGTTCCACGTGCTCGCGCTCACGCTCGTGGATTGCGACTTCGGCAAGCAGCAGCTCAAGCTGATGCTCCGCGAGCGCTACCTGCATCCCAATGGCCAGATGCCCGCCTACGAATGGAACTTCGGCGACGTGAACCCTCCGGTCCACGCCTGGGCGGCGATCTTTACCTATCGGTTGGAGAAGGGGCAGACCGGCGTCGGCGACACCGAATGGCTCAAGAGCGTGTTCCAGAAGCTGCTCTTGAACTTCACCTGGTGGGTGAACCGCAAGGACCTGACGGGCCGCAACGTGTTCGAGGGGGGCTTTCTGGGCCTCGACAACATCGGCGTCTTCGACCGCAGCAAGCCGCTGCCGACCGGAGGCTGCCTGGAACAGGCTGATGGCACGGCCTGGATGGCGCTCTTCAGCCAGAACATGCTCGAGATCGCCGCCGAACTCGCGCTCACCGACCCCGACTACGGCGACATGGCGCTCAAGTTCTGCGAGCACTTCCTCTGGATCGCGGCCGCCATGGGGCACGTCGGCCAAGACACCGGCATGTGGGACGAGGAAGACGGCTTCTACTACGACGTGCTCCGCCTGCCCGATGGGAGCGCCCAGCGGCTCAAGGTCCGCTCGATGGTGGGGCTGCTGCCGCTCTGCGCGGCCACCGTGTTCGAAGGCAAGGTGCTGGCCAAGTACCCCGAGCTGGGCGAGCGCTTGCGCTGGTTCCTCGAAACGCGGCCCGAACTGCGCACTGCGATCCACGATCCACTCCGCCCCGGCGTGGAGGGGCGCCGGCTAGCCTCGATTCTCGACGAAACCCGCCTGCGCCGCGTGCTCGCGAAGATGCTCGACGAGAACGAGTTCCTGAGCCCCCATGGCCTGCGCTCGTTGTCGCGCTTCCATGCCGACCATCCCTATGTGCTGCCCGCCGGCGGCCAGGAATATCGGGTCGACTACTTGCCGGCCGAGTCCGACACCGGCATGTTCGGCGGCAACTCGAACTGGCGGGGGCCGATCTGGATGCCGGTCAACGCCCTGGTGATCCGCGCCCTGCTCGCCTACTACAGCTACTACGGCGACAGCTTTCAGGTGGAATGCCCCACGGGTTCGGGCCGCCTGATGAACCTTTACCAGGTGGCCGAGGAACTGGGGCGGCGGCTGACGAGCATCTTTACCCGCGACGCCCAGGGCCAGCGCCCGGTGTACGGCGGCACGCGCAAGTTCCAGGACGATCCGCACTGGCGCGACTACCTGTCGTTCTACGAATACTTCCACGGCGACAACGGCGCCGGGCTGGGGGCGAACCACCAAACCGGCTGGACCGGCTTGGTCGCCCGCATTCTGCACCTGTTCGCCACGCTTCGCCCCGAGGAGGCGCTCGCCGCCGGCAAGGAAGCGTACTTCGCGCCGGCCCCGCCGCCGAACGAGCCGGTTGTTTGCGCAACGTAGTGTTTTCGTCCAAAAGGGGCCGTTGTTCGGTCCCAGGAGCCAAGAAATGATCTCCGGGCCGCTCGACGCGCTTCCCTTGTGGGGAGTCCTGCTGGGCGTCGCGTTCCTCTTGTGCTTGGCCATGGAAGTGGGTTATCGCATCGGTAAGTGGCGCCACTTCCGCCATCCCGATGAGCGCGACCAGCCCGTGGGGGCGATGGTCGCCTCGATCCTGGGCCTGCTCGCGCTCGTGCTCGGCTTCACCTTTAGCCTGTCCGCAGGGCGATTCGAAGCCCGCCGACAAGTCGTGCTCGAGGAGGCCAACGCGATCGGCACGGCCTACCTCCGCACCGGCCTGCTCTCGGAGCCCGAAAGCGCGGTGGCAGCCGACTTGTTGCGGCGCTATGTCGACGTGCGCGTGCGCGGGGTCCAGGAGGGCAAGGTCGCCCAAGCCCTGCAGGAGTCGGAAACGCTGCACGGCGCCCTCTGGGCGCAGGCGGTGTCGGCCGGCCATAAGGCGCCCGACGCGATCACCACGGGGCTGTTCATCCAGTCGCTCAACGATGTGATCGACCTGCACGCCAAACGCGTGCTCGTGGGCATTCGCAGCCGCATTCCGCTCGTGATCTGGGTTTTCTTGATCGGCCTGGCGGCGCTCGGCATGGCGGCCGTCGGCTATCAGGCCGGCCTGTCGACCACGCGGCGTTCGCCTGCCATGTCGGGCCTGGTGTTGGCCTTCGCGGGCGTGCTGACGCTGATCGCCGACCTCGACCGCGGCCAAGAGGGGCTGCTCCGCGTCAGTCAGCAGGCCCTGATCGATGTGCAACGCTCGATGCAGCCGGCGACCCCCAAGCCCTAACCGACTCCACACACCTCGCCCCCTATCGTCGCGGAGCTCGTTGCCCATGTGCCGCTGGCTGGCCTATTCCGGTGGTCCGATCCTGCTCGAGGATCTGCTGTTCACGCCGCAGCAAAACCTGATCGATCAAAGCCTGAGTTCGCGGTCGGCGGAAACCCCGACCAACGGCGACGGCTTTGGCGTCGGCTGGTACGGCGCGCGGGAGCGGCCGGGGCTGTTTCGCAGCGTGCGGCCGGCCTGGAACGACTTCAACCTTCGCGACCTGGCCGCCAACATCGAGTCGCGGCTGATCTTGGCTCACGTGCGGGCCACCTCGCTGGCCACCGTGCAAGAAACGAATTGCCATCCGTTTCGCTACGGCCGCTGGCTGTTCGTCCATAACGGCGAGATTTACGAGATCGAGAAGTTCCGTCGCGATCTCCTGGTGTCCGTGGGCGAGCAGTACTTCAACAACATCCTCGGCACGACCGATTCTGAGCTCATGTTCCATTTGGCGCTGACCCTGGGATTGGAGCACGATCCGCCCGGCGCGCTCGCGCGGATGGCCGGGCTCATCGAGCGCGTCGGCCGCGCCCACGGCGTCGAGGAGTCGCTCTGGATGACGCTCGGCATTAGCGATGGGCAAACGCTCTACGGCGTGCGCTACGCGAGCGACGGCCAGGCGCCGACGCTGTACTACAGCCCCGACGTCGAAGATCTCTACCGCGTCAATCCGCAAATCGCCGGGCGCTTTGGCCCCGCCGCGCGGGCCATCGTCTCAGAGCCCGTCGGCGCCTATCCCACGCTGTGGACCGAAGCGCCGCAGGGCTCGCTGCTTACCGTGCGCGACGGGAACCTCGAGGTGCGACCCTTCCAGCCGACCGAGCTCGACCTGCCCTAGTTCGCTTTCGCCGCTCCCTCCTGCACCACACCCCTTGAGAATCTACGGCCATGCAACCTCTCGGGCGGAGCGCTCCCCTCGGCGCGTCCATCGACGACGGCGGCGTCAACTTCAGCCTGTTCTCGCGCACGGCCTCGGCTGTGGAACTGCTGCTGTTCGACGCGGCCGATTCGCCGGCGCCGTCGCGCACCGTGCCGCTCGATCCCCTCACGAACCGCACCTACCACTACTGGCACGCCTTCGTGCCGGGGCTGCGGCCTGGGCAGCTCTACGGCTATCGCGTGCAGGGTCCGCAGGCGCCCGAACGCGGTCTGCGTTTCGATCCCGCCAAGACGCTGCTTGATCCCTACGGCCGGGGCGTGGTCGTGCCCCCTGGCTACAGCCGCTTCGCCGCCGGCCAACCGGGCGACAACGCGGCCACGGCCATGAAGAGCGTGGTCGTCGACCCGAGCGCCTACGATTGGGAAGGCGACGCGCCGCTGGCCCGCCCCTCGGCCCGGACGGTGATCTACGAAATGCACGTCCGCGGGTATACGCGCAACCCCAACTCGGGCGTCGCCGAGGCGAAACGCGGGACCTATGCCGGAATGATCGAGAAGATTCCCTATCTGCAACAGCTCGGCGTAACGGCGGTCGAATTGCTGCCCGTCTTCCAGTTCGACGCGCAAGACTGCCCGCCAGGCAAGGTGAACTACTGGGGCTACGCGCCGATTTCGTTCTTCTCCCCGCACCAGGCTTATAGCTCGCGCCAGGACCCGCTCGGGCCGGTCGACGAGTTCCGCGACCTGGTCAAGGCCCTGCACCGCGCAGGCATCGAAGTCATCTTGGACGTGGTGTTCAACCACACGGCCGAGGGAGACGAGCACGGGCCCACGCTCTGCTTCAAGGGGATCGACAACCGCAGCTACTACATCCTCGAAAAAGACGGCGCGAAATACGCCAACTACACCGGGTGCGGCAACACGCTGAACGCCAATCATCCAGTCGTCCGCCGCCTGATCGTCGATAGCCTGCGCTACTGGGTGCAGGAGATGCACGTCGACGGCTTCCGCTTTGATCTGGCCTCCATCCTCACCCGCGACGCCCAGGGCCATCCACTCCCCAATCCCCCGGTGCTCTGGGACATCGAATCGGATCCCGCCTTAGCCGGCACCAAGCTCTTGGCCGAGGCCTGGGACGCGGCGGGGCTCTATCAGGTAGGGAGCTTCGTGGGGGATGCCTGGAAAGAGTGGAACGGCCGCTTTCGCGACGACGTGCGCGATTTTTTCCGCGGCGAGCCGGGTGCAGTGCGGCGCGTGGCCGACCGCATTCTTGGCAGCCCTGAAGTCTATGGGCACAAGCAGCGCGAAGCGGAGCAGAGCGTGAACTTCGTCACCTGCCACGACGGCTTCACGCTCAACGACCTGGTGTCTTACGACGAAAAGCACAACGAGGCCAACGGCGAGGAGAACCGCGACGGGGCCAACGACAACCGCAGTTGGAACTGCGGCGTCGAGGGGCCGAGCGACGACCCGCTGATCGAAGCCCTGCGCAACCGGCAAGCAAAGAACCACCTGGCGATCACGCTCCTCTCCCTCGGCGTGCCGATGATTCTGATGGGGGACGAAGTCCGCCGTACCCAGCGCGGCAACAACAACGCTTACTGCCACGACAACGAGTTGAGCTGGTTCGACTGGTCGCTCGTGACGAAGCACGCCGATCTGCTTCGCTTCGTGCGGCTGCTGATCGAGCGGCGCGTACGCCGCAGCATTGAGCATGAGCGGCAGCGGCTCAGCCTCACGAGCATGCTCGAACAAGCCCGCAAGGCCTGGCACGGCGTGCGGCTCGATCAGCCCGATTGGGGCGATGCTTCGCGCAGCGTTGCTTTGCAGGCCGACTTGCACGGCCTCGAGTTCCACCTGATCCTCAACGGCTACTGGGGGCCGCTCGAGTTCGAACTCCCAGCCCTGCCCGGCGGAGCGGCCTGGAAGCGGTGGTTCGACACCGGGCTTGCGTCGCCAAATGACATCCTGCCCTGGGACCAGGCGCCCGCGTTCACGGGCGCCACCTATCGAGCCGAGGCCCGCTCGGTAGTCATGCTGTTCACCGGCGGCGAGAGGAGTAGCTAACTCGACGGAGGCAACGCCCCCGCGTCGGCGCCGGGCAACGACTCGGCGATCGCCTGGTCGATCGAGAGGTGCCGGCCCAGGTACCCCACGCGCGCTTCCAGGCCTTCAGCTCGGAGCAGATCGCGAACCCGCGCGTGGGCCTCGACGACCCGCAGGGTGATTCCTCGGGCGGCCAGGTCGCGGTGGAGCGCCGCGAGCATGTCGGCGCCGGCCATATCGACGTAGGGGGAATTCGAGAGGTCGCAGATCACGAGGCGCAAATGAGGATCTGCGAGCACTTGGGGCCAAACGACGCTCCGCACGTGATCGACGTTGAAGTACAAGAGCGCCGCTTCGACGCGGAAGATCAGCACGCCGGGCAGCGGCTCGTTGTCGGGGTGACGCGCCATGTCGGTATAGCGCCGCGTGCCGGGGATGCGCCCCAGAAACGCTACGTGCGGCAGTGCCGCGGCGCTCAGCAACATCAAGAGCGAGACGATCACTGCCACCAGCACTCCCTTGAGAATGCCCAGCACGAGCACGCCGGCCAGCGCGGCCATCGACACGCCGAACTCGGCCCGGCTGACTTTCCACAGGCGGCGCAACGACCGCAGATCGATCAGCCCGCGCACTGCGACCAACACCACGGCCGCCAGAGCCACGTCGGGCAAGTTGCGGAGCAGGCCGGTGAGGAATAGGAGACAGACGGCAATAGCCGCCGAGGCGAACACGAGGGCCAAGGGAGTCTTCGCGCCGGCCTGATCGTTCACCGACGATTGCGACAGCCCGCCGGCGACCGGAAAGCCCTGGCTGAAGGCGGCCGCCAGATTGGCGGCGCCCAGACCCAGCAGTTCCTGGCGGGGGTCGATCTTGTCATCGTGTCGCTCGGCCAGCGCGCGTCCCGCCGACACGCTCTCGACGTAGGCCAGCAGAAAACAAGCCGCCGCCAGCGGCAACACCCCGTTCACATCCTGCAGGCGGAGGTCGGGACGGGAGAACCGCGGGAATCCGCCGGGGATCTCGCCTACCGTGGAGATTCCGCGGTCGGCCAGCGGCAGCACGGTGACCAGCAGCGTCCCCAGGGCCAACACCACGAGGGCCACGGGCCGCCCCGGCGCCAGCTTCTCGCCGACGAGCAGCAGCGTCAGCGTGACGAGGCCGAAGGCCAAGACAACGAAGTTCGTGTCGTCGAGCTGGCTGGCGAGCACGGCCACGCGTTCGAAGAATTCGTCGCCGCCGCCGGGCACGCCGAACAGCTTGGGCAACTGCGTGAGCGCGATCGTCAGCGCCGCGCCCGCTTTGAAGCCGGTGAGAATCGTCTCGCTGATGAAGTTCACCAGGCCGCTCAGCCGCAGCAGCCACGACAAGAACGAGAGCACAGCCACGAGGAGCGCCGAGAGGGCCGCGATGCCGGCCCATCGCGCTGCGTCGCCCCCGGCCATGCCGGCCACGGTTACGCCGACGAGCATCGAGATCGACGAGATCGGCCCCACCGCCACCTGACGCGATGAGCCGAAGAGAGCGTAGGCCGGACCGCCGACCAGATAGCAGTAGATGCCATAGTGCGGCGGCAGGCCTGCCAGCGAGGCGTAGGCCAGCGACACGGGAATCGCGTAGGCGGCGAGCGTCGCGCCTGCCAGGAGGTCGGCCCCCAGCCACCGCCGCTCATAGCGGGGCAACCAACTCAGGAGGGGCGCCCAGACCGCAGGCTCGAGGGAACTTGGCCGGTCTTCCGCGGGCTCGCTCATAACGTCGAGTTGAATCGCCTGGCTACTTCACGCCCCCGAAACGCGCCGCCCCCGCTTCGGCCGCCGCCACGCCTTGGGGATCGCTGGCGCGCAGCTCGGCCAGCGCCGCGGCGGCTGCCGGCTCGGGGCAGACAAGCAGATAGCCTACCACGGCTTCCTGCACGGCAGGCGTGTCGAATTTCGGCTTTTGGTACAGCCCGGCGACGCGGCCGAGTTGCGACCAATCTTGCCAGCGGGCTAGGTCGACGATCGCGGCGGCGGCGAACTCGGGCCGGTCGAGCAACGGATGAAGCGCCTGGGCCAAGCGCTCAGGCGGGATTTCGCGGCCATAGTCGTGGTAGAAGCGCAGGGCCGAAAGCGAGTGGCGCACGTCGCCGTCCCGCGACTTAGGGTTGGCCAAAATGCGCTCTTCAATCTTGGCCAGGCCTTGCTCGCCCGAGAGGAGCAGCGACGCGGCCAGCACGCCGTCGAAGCCGGCGCGGAAGTCGTCGGCCGGGGCGGCGATCAGCTTGGACAGCAGCGCGGCGTTGGCTTTGCGCTCGGCGGGCGCTTGGGCCAGGCCGAGCGCCAGCGCGTAGAAGCCCTTGCGATCGCCGGGGACGCCCGGATCGACGAGCCAGCGGCGCAGCTTCTCTTGCGAGAAGGCGTCGGCGGCCTGGCGGACTTCGTCGAAAGGGGCGTGGCCGAACTCGAGATAGGCGTCGGCCGCCACGAGCGGATCTGCATGCTCGAGGAACCGCGCGGCGTAGCGCAGGCGTTCTGCGGCCGGTTGCCGCGCAGGCGGCAACTTCGCCAAGTACGCGTAGCCGGTCTCTTCGATTGGGGTCGCTTGCCAGCGGAGTTGCGGATGGGCGGGCGAGGGGGCTTTGTCTTCCGTCGAGGTGGGCTCGCCAGGCTCGCCGAGCAGCAGGAAGAGCCCTCGCGCCTGATCAGGCAGGGCAACGGGAAGCGACCGCTCGGCGGACTCGTTGGCGACGCCCGGTTCGGTTGAGCGTTTCAGCCAGCGCAGCGGTCGAAACGTGGCCTCGCGCTCGGTACGCGCCACGAGCTCGGCCAGCAGCGCTTCGTCGGCCGCATCGATTCGCTGTGCTAAGGTTGGCCCGCGCGCAACACAAAACGGACAAGCCGCCGCTTGCGAACTCGCGAGCGCTCCGGCACAAGCCAGGACAAAAGCCCCGCACAGCCAGGCCTGCCAGCGCCCGTTCATTGCTTCGAATCGCGGCGGGCCTGGGCCTTGCGGGTGCGCGACCTGACGTGCCCCTTCATCCGCGTCGTGACGCCGGAGCGGGCCACGCGGGCTTGCTTGGCGGCCGTGACCGCGGCGAGCTGACTGGCCGGGTTCTTCTGCGGGCGCGACGCGGGCCCCTTGGCCGGCGGCGCCGGGCGGAGCGCCTTCCGCGACCGCGGCGGCAACACCGGCGGACCGGCCGGGGGCGCGGCCTCGGCCGGCGCGGTTTGCTCTGCCGCGGGGGCGGGCAACGGCGCTGCAGCCGGTGGCGGCGCGGCCGCGGGCTTTCGCGCCGATTCGTTGAGCGCGAGTTTCTTGTCCTTGAGCGACGAGCGGACGTCGGCCCGCGTGGCGCGGTGGGCCGCGGTGCGGGCCGGCTTCTTGGCGGCCGGCTTCGGCTTGACCTTGGCCTTCGAGCCCCCCTGCACCTCGGCCAGGCGAGCGTCAAACGCGGCCAGCGCCTCGGTGAAGATCTCGAGCTTCTGGTGCGAGCGGGTGTCGTCGGCCGCGGCGCCCGCCTTGCGGCTTTGCTTGCGGGCTTGTTCCCGGCTCAGGTCGGTCCACTTGTCGACCAACTTGCGTGCCCTTTCGCGCAGGCGGTCGAGCTGGGCCGGCTTGTGCAGCTTGAGCTCTGGCTTGCGGCTGGCGACCACCAGGGCCAACTCCGGCTCGGTGCAAAGGGCGCGAACGGTCGGCAAACGAACCGGCATGGCGAGAGCTCCTGTTGGGATGAGGCCGCCTACGGTGGAAGAGGCAGTCGAACGGGCGGCCACTCAAGGATAGGAGAAGATTGGAGATGGGGCAAACGGGCGCCGTAGGGTGGGGCGACAGCCCCACGCGGTTCCACGCTGCGGACTGCTAGTGTCGGTGGGGCTCACTTCGTTCGCCCCACCCTACGAAGCGCTACTTGCCGCCCACAATCCGCGCCTGCGCCGGCGAGCCTGGCACTTCTTCGAGCTCCACTCGCAGTTCCTGCCGCAGTCCGCTCGGCACGACCACGTAGTAGGCCGTGCGTCCAGCTGGCACGGTGATCTCCGTTGTCGGCGAGAGCTGAATCTGCTGCCCCTTCACCCAAAGCTGAAGGTTCGCCGGGTCGCCGAACACCAGCTTGGCCGGTCCTTCGGCGGCGGCTTCCAGCTCGAAGCGCACGATGTGAACGCCGTCGCCTTGCGGCGTGGGGATCTTGGGCGTGCCGGCCATCGGCAGCGTGCCGGAGACGCGGCTGTAGACCGGCGCCCAGGTCAACTCGTCGGGGCCGTTGGCCATGAGTTGGCCGAGCGTTTCGCGGTCGCCGATGAGGGCTTCCCAGCGGCGCACGACCGCCGTCTTGCCGACCGCGAACGGCGTGTCGGCCTCGCCGACCTTGCCAAGCTGCGAGAGGAACCGCACCAAATCGATTAGGTCGTCGCGCGAGAGGGCGTCGACCAGGCCGGCCGGCATGAGCGAGCCGCCGTCGTTTTGCTCGTCGATCGAAGCGAGCGGCACCACGACCTCGCGGTCTTCGGCGTCGCGCAGGATGAGCGAGTCAGGCGTTTCGCGCACTTTCACACCGGTCACCACGCGGCCCTCGTCGGTCACGACGACAAGCGAATGGTAGTTTTCCTTGATCTTCTTGCCGGGCTCGAGGATCGACTCAATCAGGTAGTCGACCTGGGCGCTCGCGCCGATGCTCGATAGGTCGGGCCCCACCTGGCCGCCTGCCCCGCCGATGGCGTGGCACTTCAGGCAGGTCAGCTCCGCCTGGCGGAAGACCAGTTCGCCCCGGGCAGGATCGCCATGGGCCAGCACGTCTTCGGCGAGTTTGGCCAACTCCTCGGGCGAACGGGCAAGCGGGCCGCTCAAGAGCCCGCCGGCCTTGGAGAGCGCCGCCACGAGCGCCGCTTCTTCGCGGGCCGCCGTGCGCACGGTGCGGACCGCCGTCTTCGCCACGTCGGGCGACAGCTTCACGCTCGCGAGCGCGCCGGCCAGCGCGGCAGGGCCCTCTTTGCGATCGAGGAACGCCTGCACAAGCGCTTCGGTCTCGGGCTTCGGCGACGAGAGCAGGGCGGCGGCCCGAGTAGCCGCGAGCGGTAGATCGAACCGCGTGAGGGCGGCGACCGCGGCGCGGCGCAGGGCGGGCGAGGAAGCGTCGGAAGCGGAGACGACATCGAGGATCGCCCGGTCGTCGCCTGACTGCAGACCGGCCAGGGCCTCGACCGCAGCCAGTTTGACCTCGGGGGCGCCGTCGCGCGATTCGAGCGCGGCGGCCAAGGCGGGGCGCAATTCGGCCAGCTTCCACAGACCCACGAGCCGGGCCGCTTCAGCCGCAATCGCGCCTTCGTTGTCACTCACGAGCGGGCCCAATCGCGCGGCCAAATCTCCGGCCGGCTTTACTTGCCGGCTGCGGGCAGCGGCTTGCAGCGCGGCGAGCAGGCGTGCTCGGCGCGTGGCGGGCGACTTGGCGTCGACGGCGGCGTCGAAGACGAAGCCCAGTTCCTCGGGGCCGCCGAGCGTGCCGACGAGCGCGAGCACGGCGTCTTCCCGCTCGGCCGGGATCTTGCCCTCGCGCACCAGCGCAAGCAACGGGCCGACGACGCCGGGCGAACCGACCGCCTGTAGGGCGAATAGCAGCCGCTGCGGATGGCCGTCGAAGTCGAACTTGCCGGCCGTCACCGCCGGCAGCCACACATCCTGCAAGCTACGCATCGCGCGCCAGAGGGCGAAGTCAAGGTTCTCGTCGAGCGGCCGGTCGAGCGCCCGCGCGGCCAAGGTGGCCGCTTCGAGCGTATGCATTTGCGCGAGCGCATTCACCGCCTCGAGCCGCACCCGCGGATGATCGTCTTCGACCTGCACCGCCAACAGCGGCACGGCGTCGGGCACGCGCGGCCACCAGTGGTAGAGCACCCGCGTGGCGGCTGCCCGCACGCGGTGGTCGGGGGAGCGGAGCAGTTCCTTGAGCAGCCCTGGCTCGACGTGGTCGACCGACTGATGCGTCCACAGCGCCTCGAGCCGGCGATGGTCGTACTCGGCGTCCTTCGGATCGAGCCCGGCCAACCACTCGGCGAGCGCCGGCAAGACTTTGGCGGCCCCCTGCTCTTTGAGCACGCGCTTGGCCTGCGTGCGAGCGAACGGCTCCGGCGAGGCGAGTTGCTTGACCAACTCGCTGACATTCGCGCCCTCGAGCTTCGCCCGCGGGGCAACATCGCGCCCCTTGGCCGACACGCGCCAGATGCGGCCATGCACGTGGTCGCGGCGTGAATCGCGGAAGTCGACCTCGCCATGCTGGATGATCGGGTTGTACCAGTCGGCGATGTAGATCGCGCCGTCGGGGCCCAGCTTGGCGTCGATCGGGCGGAAGGCGACATGCGTCGTCTTGACCAGCTCGGGCATCTCCTGCGACACGTAGCCGGAGCCAGTCGGGCTTTCGTTCACCACGAACCGGCAGACGCGGTGCGCCCGGAAGTCGCTCGTGATCATGTTCCCCTGCCAATCCTTGGGCAGGTGCCGGCCGCCGACGATCTCGAGCCCGCAGTGCTTGGGGCTGCCGGGGTTCATCCCTTTGAGAATGCGAGCAGCGCCCGGCGCGGCAACGAACGTGGCGCCCGGGAAGACGAAGTTGACCCCTTCGCCATAGGCGCCGTCGGTGGCGAACGATTGCCCCCACTTGTCGATGTCGTGCCCCCAGGTGTTCACGAAGCCGCGGGCGAAGACCTCGAGCTGCATCGTCTCGGGGCGGAAGTGCCAGATGCCACCGCCATCGAGCCGGCGAACGCCGTAGGGCGTTTCCACGTGGCTATGGATGTAGATCGACTGGTTCATGTACAGGAGCCCCTCGGGGCCCCAGCGCAGGGTGTGCAGAATGTGGTGGGTGTCTTCGGTGCCAAAGCCCGAGAGCATGATCCGCCGCTGGTCGGCGCGGCCATCGCCGTTGGTGTCGGCCAGGTGCAGCAGCTCGGTGCTGTTCGAGACATAGGCCCCGCCATCGCCGGGGGCCACGCCGGTGGGAATGAGCAGGCCATCGGCAAAAACAGTCGTCTTGTCGGCCTGGCCGTCGCCGTCGGTGTCTTCGAGCACCAGGACCTTGTCGTTCGCCTTCTGCCCAGGGGCGATCTGCGGATAGACCTCGCTCGAGGCCACCCACAGGCGTCCGGCCGGATCGAAGTTGATCTGAATCGGCTTGGCCAAGAGCGGATCGGCCGCATACAGATTGACCTCGAACCCCTCGGCCACGATGAACGACTTCCGCTCGATCTCGGGGTCGGGATCGGGAATGTCGCGGAGGTCATTCTGAGCGCGGGCCGGCGAGGCCAAAGCAAAAGTCAGCGCAGCGACGGCGAACAGGGCAAGGAGTCGAAGCATGGTGGGCGGTCGCAAGGTAGGGTCCGCTCTCGCGGACCGAGGGAGGTGGGCCTGGGTAGGCCCATGGTAGACCGGGTGAAACCTCAGTACCAGTCTACGGAAAGGTAGGCACGTCGGGTCGGCCGGTCGTAAACGGCCATCACGTTGTGATCGGTGTATGTCCAGCGATAGACCAACCCCTCGCGAACGTCGACCGAGGTCGGAGAATTAGGTTCCGGCGATCTCCCGAGCACACCGTTGTATCGGGTAATCGCGATGTGCTCTTTGATCTCGGCTAGGGGAAAGACGTCTCCTTTCTCAATGCTCCGAATCTGGACCACCACGTCGTCGACCCATTGCCGAAAGGCTGGTTCGTCGATCGTGAATTCGATCCGCTCCGATCCTCTCGACGTGGTGCAATAGGAGACGTCGCTGGCGGTTGCCGGCAATGTGCGAGGCGCGTTTTCGGGGCCGACGTGCTCCGCGTAGGGGGGCGCCAAAAAGGAGATCACCCAGCCCATCGCCAGGACACTGACTCCGGCAATGATCGGCGCGATCCATGGGCGGGGGAAGTGAGCCAATTGCTGCGCCTCGCCGCGCGCCGTCAATTCCCGAGACCAACGTAGGTCCTGCCACGCGGTGGCCAGACAGATCAAACACGGTAGGAGTAAGAACAATGTCCCGAACGCAGCGGCCTTGCAGAAACTCACCGTATCCATGTCTCCTTGACCGAAGTTGGTCGCCACGTCGAGTGCGAAGCCGGAGACGGCGAGCATTCCGATGAGCCCGAACACGCCCAGTATGGCGGCGGCCAGTTGGGATGCGACGATCTTCTTCCGAAAGACGCCGCTGTATTGCAAACCCATGAGGGCGATTGGCAGCGGGCCAAGGAACACCGCTGCGGCCACGGCGCAGAGATCCCAAGGATTGAAGAGGGCCGCAGCAAGGAAGCTGCTCATGAACAGGCACATGCCGATAACCAACGTTGACAGCGTGACAAGTAACGCGCCAGGTCGCGGGTCGGCCGGCTCAAGTAGCACTTGGTCTGTGGTCATCGGCGGCGGCTCACTCAACCCGTATAGTCTTCTTTGGCTCATCCTGACCCACCGCGTCAGCGAGTGAGGGCCACGGCGACCGTGGCTAGCGGCCCGCTCTCACTATCGCGTCGGGTTGCGTTTCGAAGCACGTGAGTAGTACACTCGCCCGTTGGCACGGTCGAAGGTTGCAGTTTCACTCGAGCCCTCGGCGATTGACGAATACACCAGGCCGCTGGCGACGGCCACCGTATTTCCGCGGTAGCCTCGGGCCACAGCGTGGGACGCCTCCTGCAGTGCCTGTGCTCCGGCTCCGCCTCCCGTCGTCGGCGCCACCACTTCCGTGATCCAGGTGCGAAACGTCGCTTCGTCGGTCGTGAACTCGAGGGCCAATCCCCCGTCGTCCAAGCGGTAACAAATGCCGGTGGCGGAGGCAGGCACGCGTCCCGGCGCGAGATCGGTTGAAACGTCTTTCCCCACAGCCACGATCGGTGCGCCATCGCCGATAGACCAACGAGCGATTGCCGCTGTCAAAGCCAAGAGGGTCACCACGGAAAACAGCTCGCCGAGGGTTAGCCGAGGCTTGGGGCCGGTCCTTCCGGCCGCCTTCAGCCGCACCGCCCAGCGCCAGTTTCGCCAGGCGACGGCCAGGGCAGCGGCCGCCACCGACGCCCCAACCACAAGGAAGAACAGCACGGCCATCAACGCGTCGCTGTCGCGCTTTTGCCCCCAATTCTCGATGCAGAGCAACGGAATGCACGCTGCCGCCGCCAAGGCGCAGAGCCCCCCGATCACCAGGAAGAGGCTGGCCACAGCAAGCGCGGCGCCCCTCCGTCGATGGACCATGCCCCGGTACTGCTGCGCCGCGATCATCAGCGAGGAAAGCAACACAGCCAAGGCCGCCAAGCCTTCGGTCCCCCAGGCTTCGAGCTGTCGCGACAGAACGGCGATCGATGCCGAGGCGGAGATCAGGCAACCTATGATCACGGACACCGCCATCGCAACCAACGCTTCGCTGGGGCGCGGCTCACCCGGCTCAGTCATCGCTTGGTCGGCAGTCATCGGCGTCGTTGAATCGCCCGCGCTACGCATCGTCTCCGTCCTATCCTAATCCGATGCGTGAACTCACTCACCCACAGGCCCGCGCGCGCTCCAGCAGCAGGTCCCGCTCGCGTTCATTGCGCGTCAGCGCTGCCGCCCGTTCGAACTCCGGCCGGGCCTCCGCCAGCCGGCCGAGCTTCACGAGCAGGTCGCCGCGGACGCTGGGGAGCAGGTGGTATTCGGCCAGCGTCGGTTCGTCGACCAGGTCGTCGACCAGGTCGAGCCCCGCCTGCGGGCCTTCGGCCATCGACACGGCCACCGCCCGGTTGAGCTCCACCACCGGCGACGGCACGCGCTCCACGAGCGCCGCGTAGACCGCGGTAATCGTGCGCCAGTCGGTTTCCTCCGGCGTCCGCGCGCGGGCATGGCAGGCGGCGATCGTCGCTTGCAGCGTATAGGGGCCCGGCGCGTTGCCCAGGCGATAGGCCCGCTCGAGCGCCGCCAGCCCGCGGCGGATGAGCAGTTGATCCCAACGCGCGCGGTTCTGCTCGAACAGCAGCACCGGCTCCCCCTTGGGTCCGATGCGGGCCTGCGAGCGGGAGGCCTGGATCTCGAGCAGCGCGGTCAGCCCATGGACCTCGGCCTCCTGGGGCGCGAGCTCCGCCAACATTCGCGCGAGGCGCAAGGCGTCTTCGCAAAGGGCCGGACGCATCCAGTCGCCGCCGGCCGTGGCGGTGTAGCCTTCGTTGAAGATCAGGTAGATCACTTCGAGCACCGACGACAGGCGGGCGGCCAGCTCGGGCCCGCGGGGCGTCTCGAACGGGACCTGCCGTTCGACGAGCGTCCGCTTGGCGCGCACGATCCGCTGGGCGATCGTCGATTCGGCGACCAGAAACGCCCGGGCGATCTCGTCGGTCGTCAGCCCCCCCAGCAGCCGCAGCGTGAGCGCCACGCGGGCCTCGGTGCTGAGCACAGGGTGGCAAGTGGTGAAGACCAGGCGGAGCAGATCGTCGCTGATATCCTGGTCGAGCTCGGCGTCGAGGTCGGGCGTTTCGTGCGCGTCGGCTTCGAGGCCGCGGGCAATTTCTTCGTGCTTGCGGGCCACGAGCTTGTGCTTGCGCAGGCGGTCGATCGCCCGGTGCTTGGCAGTGGCCATCAGCCAGGCGCCGGGGTTGGCCGGCACGCCGGAGGCCGGCCATTGCTCGAGCGCGGCAACCAGGGCGTCTTGGGCCAGTTCCTCGGCCAGCCCCACATCGCGCACCATCCGCGCTAAGCCCGCAATCAAGCGGGCCGACTCGATGCGCCACACGGCGTCGATCGCGCGATGGGTGTCGGTAGCCGTCATGGGGTCCGGTTATAGCACGGAGGTACGCGAAACACCCCCGTCGCGACGCGCGGGTCCGTACGCCGGCTGACGCCGGGCCGCTCGCCGAGGACGTTTCTCACAAGCCCTAACGCGTGGAGTTTGGGAAACGTCGATCAGGCCGAGCACGCGGGTTTGCACCGGATTTTGCAGGGATCCGGGCGTCGGCCGTACCGGTCCTGCCGTCTCCCCCCGAGAATTCGCTGCACGCCCGGCGACCAAATAGTCCCCGGATTTCGGCAGGCCGACTATAATCCAAGACTGTGCAACCCCTTCGGCGCTGGCCCTTCGTGCCGCGCCGCCCAAGCTCCTCCGTTGAACACCCCGGTAACCGGCTTATGCCCTGGGTTCGGCGTTTCGCCGCACTGGCGCTCCTTCTGTTCCCCGCTGCAGGCGGGGCCTGGGCGGCCACGGTCAAGGAAGACGTTGGCTACGCCAAACTAGCGGCCGAATTGGGCGCGGCCCTCCCCACCGGGGCCGGCGTTCACGTCGCCATGGCCGAGGCCAACACCGACCCTAATCTCACCGGGGGAATTCCCACCGACGGCGGCTACGACTACATCCCCGTCGCCAGCAACCCTCAGTTCGCGGGCAAGCTGTTCCACAACCTCTCGGCCAGCTCGGCCAAGGCCGACAACTCGGCCCACGCCACCCTGGTCGCCGACTACTTCTACGGGCTCGACGATTCGCTCGCGCCGGGCATCGTCAACGTCGATCTCTACTTTGCCGACACCTGGCAAGGGGTCGACTACCTGCACGGCGGCGAGCTCAAGACGCCTGAGTACACGGGCGCCCGCGTGTTCAACCACAGTTGGGTGGACCAGACGAACGCAGCCGCGCTCGCGCGGCTCGACTACACGGCCTATCACTATGGCGTGTTGCACGTCGCGGGGGTGAACAACGTGAACAATGGCGGCCCGCAGCCCCTGCTCGCGTCCTCGTACAACGCGATCACTGTGGGGTTGACGAGCGGAGCGCACGAATCGGGCAACGCCGCCCCGAACCCGAGCCCCGGTTTGGGGCTCTACTCGGGCAACGCCTTCACGCGCACGCGGCCCGACCTGGTGGCGCCGCGATCGTTCACCAGCTACGCGACGCCGCTGGTTTCGAGCGCCGCCGCGCTGCTCGTGGACTTTGGCCACAGCCACGCCGAACTCTCGCACGGTTCGCAGGTGTTGGCCGAGGACCCAAGCTACACGATTCAAAACGCAGAAACGACCGAGGTCGTCCGCTCGGCGCTCATGGCCGGGGCGAACCGGGGCGTGTGGAGCGACTACCGCTCGGCGATGTTTTCGGGCGCCAACGGCCTCGACTCGCGGTTCGGCGCCGGGCAGCTCGACGTGTACCAGAGCTACCACATCTTGGCGGGCGGCGAGCACGAACGCCGCGAGTCGGGCGACCTGGCGGACATTGGCAACTACGGGTTCGATTATCAATCAACGTTCGCCGCCATCGACTCGTCGACCTATGACTTTTCGGTGGGGGCCGACTCGCTCGAGAACCTGGCGGTGAGCCTGGTCTGGAACGCCCATGTCGACATCGACGTGAGCGGCGCCGCGGCCAGCTATGCGGCTTCGCTGGCCGATTTCAACCTCGCGCTCTACCGGGTAAGCGACGCCGGCCGCACGCTCGTGCAGGCCTCCCTGAGCACGCAAGACAACACCGAGAATTTGTGGTTGTCGAACCTGTCGCCGGGCAACTATGAGCTCGAGGTGGTGCGGACCGACGGTCTCGGCGACTGGGCCTATGGGCTAAGCTGGCGCCGCTCCGCAGTCGGCCTGTCGGCCGACTTTGACGGCGACGGGCTGGTTGGCCTGTCAGACTTCGGCATCTTGAAAGACCACTTTGGGCTGGCCGGGGGGCGGACCGCGGGCGACGCCGACGGCAATGGGCGGATCGACCTGAGCGACTTTGGCATTCTCAAGTCGAATTTTGGCAAGACTTTCGAGCCGACGCCCACATCGCCGAGCGCTCCGCAGGCGGCCGTACCGGAGCCGTCGACGTGGCTGCTGGCCTGCTTGGGGGGGGCGGGGGCCTTGTTGGCCCTTCGTCGGGGAAGGCGCTAGCGAATACAGAAGGCAAGCCAGGGGCCAGATCGCAAGAACCCCGGCCGCAGCCGTTCGGGCTGGAGACTTTTCGGGAATTTACTGGACCGCTTCGCAAGCATTTGCGAGAATACTTTCGGCAGGGTCCAAGCCAAGAGATTTGCGCAGCACGGGAGAACCAGGTATGGTCGGTCGCAGGAACAGGGGTTTCACCCTCGTCGAGTTGCTCGTCGTCATCACCATCATCGGCACGCTGATGGCGCTGTTGCTGCCGGCGGTGCAGTCGGCTCGCGAGGCCGCACGCCGCACGCAGTGCGCCAACAACTTGCGTCAAGTCGGCCTGGCCGAAGTGACGCTGGAGAACACTCGCCGCAAGTTTCCCGGCTACCTCAACTCGGTCGGGACGGCGACCCAAGGGAATCTGCCTAAGGCGGCTTCGTGGGTCGTGCCCACGCTCGCGTACCTCGAGCGGCAAGACATCTACAACGCCTGGAACGGCAGCGTCGCCGGCGACGCCAGCAAGAACAACTACATCGCTGTGTACCTGAACTTCCTCGTGTGCCCCAGCGATCCGCCGGACAACACCAACGGCACGCCGCTGGGCTATGTGGCCAACTGCGGCGTCGAGGATTTGCCGCCGGCCTCCCCAGGTCCCGCGCGGGACATTGCGGCCAACGGCGTGTTCCACAACAACGCCAAGCCGTATCAGGAAGTCAACGTCACGATGAACTACCTCGGTTCGAACGACGGCGCGTCGAACACGCTGCTCGTCACCGAGAACGTGCAGGCGGGCGATTGGGCCGCCGTGATCGCCAACAATCAGACGCAGGCCGTATACACGCAAAACGCTGCGGGGCAGCGCGTGGTCGCTACCAACAGCTTCTTCCTCGACACGGCCGATAAACGGGCCGCCGAATGGCAGTTGGGCGCTGTTTGGTACGATCCCTCGAAGCTGAGCGCTACCGACCTGCAATTCCGCAAGATCAACGGCAACAAGGACACGCCGGGGCCCTGGTGGACCGGCAACTTCGCTCGCCCTTCTGCGAATCACCCTGGCGGCGTTCAGGCCACGATGGGCGACTCGCGCGTGATCTTCATCAGCGACAGCGTTGAGTATCACGTCTACTTCGCGATCATGACCCCCAAGGGCAAGGCCGCCAAGCAAGATCCCGCGAGCAATGTGCCCGTCGCCGCGCTGGTGCCGAACACCTCGATCAGGATCACCGACTACATCTTGAACGACGCGGACCTGGGCACTCAGTGATCGGCTGAGAGCCTGTCCCCTGCCTGCTGCACACAGGGCCCGCGAGTTCCGCCTGGAACTCGCGGGCTTTTTTGTTTGTCGTTGACAAGTTTTTCACACAAAGCTTCCGCCACGGCATTGACCTCCGTCAACCGCAGGGTACTCTGAACCGAAGTCGGGACACCATCTATGACCCACAAGCGTCTCGTCCGGGAGGATTTCCTGGTCGAGCTGAGCGCCCCGACTGAGACGCCTGCAGGACCCCCAGCCAGCAGGCGTTTTTTCGTGTCTTAGTGCTCTGTCACCGCATGGTTTTCGGGTGCGTTGCACCAGCCCGCAGCGCAAGCAAGGGACGGGAGCCCCTGTTGGGCGCGCTGGCCGAAAATGCTGCCCGGCCTGTGCCGTGGTCCGAAATGCTCGACCAGGGCGTGGCTCCCCCTTGCTCGCGCTCTCGCACTGCGGGCTGTTGCGGGTCGGGCAACTGGAACTTCCGACTGGGACAGAGTCATGCCAGCGTCTAGTGCTGTTCGCTGGTAAGATCAGGGCGGAGCGGGCGAATACCTCGCCAGAGACTCGATTGCTCTCGCGAGCCCGCAGCGGCGGCTGTTGCGCCCAAGGCCGCCCAAGTCCGTTGCTCGCGCCGCGGGCCTGTGTACCAGCCCTAATCTACGCCGGGAGTCGCACGCGCATGATTTCTTCCGAGGCCTTCGATCCGCGGCGCATCTCGCGGCCCGATCCGAAGCTGCAGACTTACTATCTGATCGTGGCGCTCGCCGGCGGGCCGTTCTACCCGATCGTCGTGCTGCCGCTGCTGTTCAAATACCACACGCTCGAATACCGCTTCGACGAAGCCGGCATGTCGATGAGCTGGGGAGTGCTCTTCCGCCGCGAGATCTACCTCACCTACCGGCGGATCCAGGACATTCACGTCACTCGCAACCTGCTGCAGCGCTGGCTGGGGCTGTCCACCGTGTCGGTGCAAACCGCCTCCGGGGCCGCGACCCCGGAGATGATGGTCGAGGGGATCCTCGAGGCCGAAGAGCTCCGCGACTATCTCTACCACCAGATGCGCGGGGCCAAGGGGCAAGCGGAACCCGCGCCGCCGGGATCGTCGCCCGAATCTGCGGAAGCCGCCGCCCAGCCCGACGAAGCGCTGACGCTGCTGCGCGACATTCGCGACGCCCTGCAGGCTTGCGCCCGGAGCCCGCGCTCATGATCAGCCCCGCACGGCGCACGACCGAGTGGCTTTATGAAGGCGTTTGGGGGGTGCTCTCCGGCCTCTTTCGCGTGCCGCGCGAGGCGCCCGAGTTGCCGGCCGGGGCCGGCGAACAGGTCGCTGCCTTTCGTCCGGCCGTGGGGTTTTTGCGATACCTGTCGCTGCAACTCTGGATGTGGCTCGTGCCCCTGAGCCTCTTGATCCTGGCCCTGTGGCTGGTGGCGGCCTTCGCCTGGCCAGCGGCTGGCATCGTGCTGCTCGCGCCGGCGCTCGCGCTCTCCCTCGTGCCCGGCGTGCTGGCCTATGTGGCCATGCACTTGCGGTACGACACCACTTGGTATGTGCTGAGCGACCGCAGCCTGCGGATCCGGCGGGGAATTTGGACGATCCACGAGACGACGATCACCTACGAGAACATCCAGAACGTGACGGTGAACCAAGGGCCGCTGCAGCGGCTGTTCGGCATCGCCGACGTGGTGGTCGACACGGCGGGCGGCGGCGGCATGGTGGCCGGCCCCCACGGCACACCCGTCGGCGGCGGCGGGCACCACGGCCTGATCGAAGGGGTGGACGACGCCGAACGGATTCGCAACCTGATCCTCGGCCGCCTGAAGCGCTCAGCCGGCGCGGGGCTCGGCGACGATCACGATCACCTCGTGCCCGCCATCGGCTGGCGGCCCGAACATCTGGCCGCGCTCCGAGAAATCCGCGCCGCCGCCCAAGCCTTGGCTCGCGCGTAGGGTGCGGGCGAACGAAGTGAGCCCCGCCAATTCACCGCCCAAGCAGGCAAAGAACGGTGGGGCTCGCAAAGCCTCGCCGCCACCCTACGGGTCGCCTCACTCCGGCAGGGGCTTGCCCTTCGTTTCGGGGCAGAACCAGATCGCCACCAGGCCCACCAGGTAGACGAGGCTGATCACCGCGCACATGCGGGCATAGTCGCCGTCGAAGTTCTTGAGCAGGCGGCCGCTCACGAGAGTGCCGCCGGCGGCCAGGAGGCGGCCGGCGTTGAAGGCGAAACCTTGGCCGGTAGCCCGCACGCGCGTGGGAAAGAGTTCGGGCAGATAGAGGGGCAACCAGCCGTAGAAGCTGGCCGTGACGCCACCGGCTAGGAATGCCCAGAGGAGAAAGTCGGCCCCGAAGCCGAAGCCCGCGCGGAACAGGTATTGGCAGACCAAGAGCGCGGCCAGAGAGAGGCCGAAGTAGGCCCAGCGTCGGCTAAACCAATCGGCCAAAAAGGCCGCCAGAATCGTGAACACGATCGCCCCGCTCGACATGGCGATCTGAGTCTTCGAACGGGCTTGAGTGGCCAGGCGATCGCCCGCGGCCTTGGCCGCCCCAGGGTCGGCCGCCGCGGCCATCACGGCTTTCTGCTCTTCGGCCACCAGCTTGCCTGCCCACGAAGGCATCCATTGCACAGAGCCCCACGTGCCGATCAGCGCAAGCGCGCCGAGCATCGTGCCGAGCAGAGTCTTACGCAAGAGGCTGGGGGCGAAGATATCGGCAAGCCGCGCTGGCGGCGCACTTGCAGCCGCGTGCCGCCAGCGCTCCGATTCCGGCACGAACAAGCGAATCAAGAACGTGAGCAAGGCAGGCGACGCGCCGAGCAGCATCAGGATTCTCCAGCCCGAGTTGTCGGCGCCCATGAAGTAATCCACGCGTTCCGCGCTCAGGCCCAGATCCGCCAACCCGCTGCGCAACACGGCTGTGAGCGAAGCGAGCGCGAGCCCCGCAAACCCGATCACCAAGTAGCCTGCGTTGGCGGCCGCGCCGATCAAGCCGGCCAACAGCGGCCGCTTGCTGCCCGGCCAGATTTCCATGACGAGCGCCACGCCCAGGGCCCATTCGCCTCCCATGCCGAGGGCGGCGATGAACCGCAGCACGGCGATGTGCCACGGAGCCGCGGCAAACGCGCAGAGGCCCGAGAAGACGGAGTAGACTGCCACGCTCCAGACCATGGCCTTCACGCGGCCGACGCGGTCCCCGAGCCAGCCGAAGAGCATGCCCCCTGCGGCGGCCCCGACGAGGAACACCGCGATGATCGCCCCCAGCCAGTCGCCAATTTGTGCATCGGTGGCTTGCGAGCCCACCAGCTCGAGCAAGGCCGGCCGCGCCACCAGCGGAAACAGCCCCATCTCCATCCCGTCGAACATCCAGCCCAAGAGCGCCGCCGCCAGCGCCATCCACGCGCCGAACGAAAGCTTCGAGGCCGGGGGCGCTGCAGCGGTCGAGTGGGCGGGTTCGGAAGGGGGCATCGGGCGGCTCTACTTGCAGGGATCAGGCGGTGGGTTGGCCCGGTTCTGGAGTCTCGGCGTCGAACAGCCGCGCGATCAGCTCGGCGCGCGGCGGCGGGGTGAGCCAGCCCACGATCAGCCCCGCGGCCAGCGAACCGGCCAGCCCCCACATCACCGGATCGAAGCCACCCAGGTAGTAGGGGCGGAATTTGGTGGCCGTCGGCCCGATCGGCTGCGTTTCGAGCCCCAGCCAGCCATGCGCAAACCCCACGGCGTTGAGCGCGAGCACGATGCCGGCGCCCGTCAGCATGGCCGCCAGCGCGCTCGCGCTCGAAGCCCGCCGCCAGTAACAGGCCATCATCACCGGCACGACGAACGAGGCCGCCCCGCACGACGTGGCAAAGATGATCAGCGCCTGCAAGTAGGCCACCGGTCGAATGCTGAAGGCCACCGCCACGCAGGTCACGACCAGCACGACGGCGTACGTCAGCCGGCGGATTTGCATCTCGTTGGCCGCGTGATGCACAAACCGCTGATAGATGTCGCGCACGATGCCTGATGTGATCACCACCAGGTACGAGCTCACCGTGGCCATTACGGCGCCGAACGGAGCGGCGAGCACCAAGCCGGCCACGAGCGTGCCGCCCGGCAAGCCGCGCGTGGCCCAAAAGGCCATCCGCGGCACCACCTCGTCGGTGTCGGCCAGGTTGGGCATGATGCCGCGGGCCACGATCGCCACCGCGATCAGCGGCAGATAGATGAAGGCGTTGTACACGCTCAAGAGCACGATCGACCGCCGCAGCGTGGCTGTGTCCTTGGCGGCCATCAGCCGCACCAGGCTGGCCGGCTGCCCGAGGCCGCCGAAGATCCAGACGAAGTAGAACGAAACAGCCAGCGAGATAGGCAGGTATTGCTGCCCCGGCGGCGCGAAGCCGGGCCCCGCCATCAGCGCCGGGCTGGCGGCCTCCATCGCCGCGCGATTGGCCGCCTCGAGCCCGCCCAGCCGGGCAAACGTGAAGCCTACCAGCAGCACCACGCCGAACCACATGAGGATGCTTTGCAGCAGATCGGTCCACACCGAGGCCAAAAAGCCGCCGGCCAGCGTGTAGCCCACGACCGTGAGCGTGAACACGGCCAGGCCAATGTAGTACGCCTTGTCGAACGGCGAGGCCGGGGCGGCCTTGGTCTTGGCGCCCGCGTCGACGGTTGTCGCCGCAGGCACGGCAGGCGCGACGCCTGGGTCTTCGATCTCGGAGAGAAAGGCCAGCCCGCCGCTGCCGGGCAGGACGAGCTTCATCAGAATCGCCCCCGGCTTGAACTGGGCGACCAACATCACCGAGAGGAAGCCCACGATCAGCAGCGAGGAGAGCAGACCCAGGGCCGGGCTGTCGAACCGTGCCCTCAGTAGGTCGGGCACCGTGATTGCGCCTGTGCGGCGCGAGAGTTGAGCCAGCCGCTTGCCGAGCACGCCGAAGCCCGTGATCGGCACCACCATGTAGCTGGCGATGAACAGGGCCACGATCCAGCCATAGCTATAGGCGAGCGAAGGGACGCCCATGAACGTGCCGCCGCTCTGCACGGTGGCGGTGAGCGCCATCGCCCAGGCGCCGAGCCCGCGGTTGCCGAGAAAGTAGCCCTTGAGGAACGACCCACGGCTTACCGCCCGCTGCGCGAGCGCGCCGAGCACTCCCGAGGCGGCGATGAGCGCCACGAGCGCGAGAAACGCGCCCCAGGCCGAAGGAGCCGTTCCGTCGTTCACGGTAGAAGCTCCTGCCACGGTCGCCCACCGTTAGCCCCCCGTGAGTCTCGGGGGGTAATCACGCTTACCGAACCAAGGACGCCCAGGCGGCCTTTCCGCGTTCGAGAGCCGTCCATCACAGCATCTCCTCCTCGCCGCGCAAATCCTCCTCGAGCCCCAGCGGCTCGTCGCGCATCACAAACAGGGCGAAGACCGAAGAAACGACGATGCAAACGGCCCACGGCAGCGCAATCCCATAGAACACCCAGTCCGGCAGACCCCACACGAACGTTATTGGGCGGTCCGCATCGTAGGCGTACAAGCTGCAGTAGCCGACGGTATAGACGAGCGCCCCGAGCCATACGAGCAGCGACCAGGCCGCCTCGCGGCGGGCCGAGCGGACCAGCGGATCTTCGGTCCCAGGCAGCATCCAGACAGACTCCAAAGCCGGAGCGAACGCTCGCAAGAATTGTGCAGACGGGGAGGGGAGATGGGCGGGGCGGGCAGCCTTGAGTGGCTTGGACCGCAGAATACCCTTGCGCGGGGCTGGGTTGCAAGAATGCATCTGCGAGGACGCGCCTGAGACCAGCGGAGAGCAGGCACGCCGCAGGGGCGCGGAAGCGACCTTCGATTGCTTGCTGCCTGGCTCCACTCGCTCTAGATTGGCGAGAGCGGCTGTTCCGCCGCGTACGACGCCTTTTTTGGAGCACGCGTAATGGGCACTCGCCGCGCCTTCTTTCCACTTCTCCTGACCAGCGTCTGGTTGGCCGCGGTCGCTGCTCTGACGCCTGGCCTGGCCATCGCAGACCAAGCGCCGCCGCCGGAGAAAGCAGCGGCGGAGGTCCTTGACCTCAGCTACTTGCCGCCGGATACGATCGCCGCGGCCGTAGCGTTTCCTCGGCGGTCGCTCGCCAAGCCTGAAGCGCAGGAGTTGCCGTTGGAGGTGATCTCCATTTGGTCGCGGAAAGAGCTCGGGCTCGATCTGACGACGGTTGAGCAGGTTGTGGCCGGCTTTCGCCACGACGGCAAATCGAAAGAGCATCCGCCCCAGCCCGTGCTGATGTTGCGCGTCGACAAACCACTCGATCGAGCCCAGCTGCTCGCGCGGTTGCAACTGGCCGGTCCGCCAGAGCAGCGGTCGGGGCAGGAAGTGTATGTGGCGCCTGACGACACCCGGCTGTCCGCGATGTTCCCCGACGAGCGGACCTTGGTGCTTGGGCCGGCCGATGCGATGCCGTCGCGTCAGGACCCGGCCGCGCAAACCGGTGAACTGTTCACACGGCTGCGCGCCGCGGCCGGAGAAGACGACGTTGTGGGCGTGTTCGCTGTGGATCCCTTGCGCGAATTGATCGACGAGGCCGTGGCCCGGCGACCGGCGCCGCCGCCGCTCTCGATGCTGCTCGACGCCCGCAAGCACATCGTATCGGTGGAAGTACGGGCTTCCGCGATCATGCCCGTTCGCCTGCAAGTTGCGCTGCACGCCAAGAGCAGTTCCTCGGCGACCAATCTCGAGGGGGCAGTGAACATGGTGCTGGCCTTCGGCCGGCTGGCGCTCAACGCCCAAATGCAGCAGCAACAGAGGCCGGGCGAAGATCCCGAGCTCGACGCCGCCATGCAGCGTTACATGCAGCGAATGTTCGATCGCACGTTCGATCAGCTCAAGCCCAAGCGTGAGGGCAACGACGTCGTAATGCGGCTTGAGGGGCAAGGGGGCGTGGCGACCACCGGAGTGCTCGTCGCGCTGCTGCTGCCTGCCGTGCAGGCGGCCCGAGAAGCCGCTCGGCGCATTCAGTCGATGAACAATTTGAAGCAGTTGGCGCTTGGCATGCATGTCTACCATGACGCGCATAACTCGTTTCCGCCGCGAGCCAACTTCGACAAGCAAGGCCGTCCGCTTCTGAGCTGGCGCGTGCATCTGCTTCCCTACCTCGAACAGGAGCCGCTCTACAAGCAGTTTCACCTCGACGAGCCGTGGGACAGCGAGCACAACAAAAAGCTGATTCCGCGGATGCCCGTCACCTTCGCATCGCCCAACCGGCCGAACGACGGCAAGACGGTCTATCTCGTGCCCGTCGGTCCCGGCACGCTGTTCGGTGGTGATCAGGGGATGAAACTCTCCGAAATCACCGATGGCACGAGCAACACGATCATGCTCGTCGAGGCCGACGCCGACCGCGCCGTCGAATGGACCCGGCCGGAGGGTCTCGGCTACGATCCCGAACACCCCTTGGCCGGGGTGGGGAATACACGAAAGGGCGGCTTCCTGGCGGCCCTCGCCGACGGCAGCGTGCGATTCATCTCCAACAACATCGATCCCGAGGTCCTGCGGGCAATGTTCACGGCGGCGGGGAACGAGACGATCGACCCGGAATAGCGCGTGTCGAAGCGGGGAGAACGGTCATGAGGTTCACCAAGCGCGGGTGGTTGCTCGCGGGCATCGTGGCGGTGCTCGTCTTGGCATCGACGCCGGTTTGGATGGCGGCCCGCGAGCACGCGAAGCGCGAGCTCGTGACAAATCGACTCAAGAAGATCGCCTACGCCGCTAACCTGTATGCCGACATGCATCGTGGTCGCAAGTTGTTCAGTGGCCCTACCTATCCCACGAACGTTTGCGACGCACAAGGCAAACCGCTGTTGAGTTGGCGGGTGCGGATCGTTCAGCAACTCGCTCCGGGCAGCTCGCTCGACGGACTGCGGCTCGACGAGCCCTGGGACAGCGAGCACAATAAGCAGTTCATCGAGCGGATGCCGGAGGCGTTCGCTAGTCCCGAACGCTCGAACGACGGCCGCACGACCTTCCTTGCGCCGCTCGGCCCCGGCACGCTGCTGGGCGACCCCAGCATCAGCGCTCGGCCGTTCCGCGACAGCTCGAGCGACCGGATCTTGGTCATCGAAGCCGACGCCGGCCGGGCGATCCCGTGGACTTGTCCCGACGATCTGCCGTTCGACCGCAGAAACCCTATCGCGGGACTAGGGAATCAGCGCCCAGGGGCCTTCTATGCCGCCTTTGCCGATACGGTGGTGCGGCTAGTCCCCCTGAGTACCGGTCCGCGGCAGCTTCGGTCTATGATGGAAGGGCATGATCTTTCCCAACTGCCCCCCTAGCGCCTCCGCCTCGTCACCGATGAATCATCCTCTCCGCGCGCGCGCCGCACTGCTTGCGGCGCTCGTTCTCGCCGGGCCTCTTGGTTGTGCGCAAGAGAAACCGGCCCCTAGTTCAGCCTCGCAAGCTCCCGAGCCCGTGGCGGCCGAGGCGCCGCAACTCGCGGAGCAAGCTGCGCCTGCGGCTCCGCCGGCGTCGCCCGCGACTTCGCCCGCCCCCGAGCCGGCCAAACACGCCAATCGCTTGGCCAAGGAAACCAGCCCTTACCTGCTGCTGCACGCCCACAACCCGGTTGATTGGTATCCCTGGGGGCAGGAGGCGCTCGACAAAGCGAAGCGCGAGAACAAGCTGATCTTTCTTTCGATCGGCTACTCGAGCTGCTACTGGTGCCACGTGATGGAGCGAAAGTGCTTCATGGACCCGCAGATCGCGGCCTATCTGAACGAGCACTTCGTGGCCATCAAGGTCGACCGCGAGGAACGGCCCGATCTCGACGATATCTACATGACGGCCCTGCAGATTTACTACGCCAACACCGGCTCGCCCCAGGCGGGCGGCTGGCCGCTGTCGATGTTCCTCACGCCGCAGGCCCAGCCGCTCATGGGAGGCACGTATTTTCCGCCGGAGCAGTTCACCGAAGTGCTCGAGCGCGTGCAGGATCGTTGGCAGAACGACCGGCAGTCGCTCACGACGCTGGGCGAAAAGTTCGCCGAGATCGTCGCCACGCACATGAAAGGGCGTGTGCCGCTCGAGCAAGTGGCGCTCGAGGCCGCGCGGCTGAATGACATTCAAACCGCCCTGGCCGAGCAGTTCGACCCCGAATACGGCGGCTTCGGCTACAGCGAGGCCGACGCCGAGCGTCCCAAGTTCCCCGACGCCTCGAATCTGCTGTTCTTGCTGGCTCGGGCCCGCGGCGGCGACGAAGCGGCCGGCAAGATGCTGCGCCTTTCGCTCGACCGCATGGCGGCAGGCGGCATCCGCGACCACCTGGGCGGCGGCTTCCACCGCTACAGCACCGACCGCTACTGGCGCGTCCCGCACTTCGAGAAGATGCTCTATGACCAGGGGCAGCTCGCCAGCGTTTACGCCCAGGGCTATGCGCTGACGAAGGACCCCGCCTGGAAGCAGGCCGGCGAAGAAACCTGCGACTACGTGCTACGGGAGTTCACAGCCCCCTCAGGCGGCTTCACCTCGGCCCTCGACGCCGAGACCGACGGCAAGGAAGGCGCCTACTATGCTTGGACCGCCGACGAGGCGAAGAAGGCTCTTACGCCCGAGGAATACGAACTGGCCGCCGAGGTCTACGGCCTGAACGGCGCGCCGAACTTCGAAGAGGCATTCGTACTGCTCGAAGCCAAGCCGCTCGCGCAGATTGCCGCGGCCCGCGGCCAGACTGTTGCGCAGGTTCAAGCGGCTCTCGCCCCCGTGCAGGCCAAGCTCTTGGCGGCGCGCAACAAGCGCAAGCGGCCGCTCGTGGACACGAAGGTGCTCACTGCCTGGAACGGCCTGATGATCCGCGGCCTGGCCGAGGCGGGCAAGACCTTCGAGAATCCCAAATACACTGACGCGGCGGCCCGCGCGGCGAACTTCGTGCTCGACAGCTTGAAAGCAACCGACGGCCGGCTGCTGCGAATCCCCGGCGGCGATCCGGCGCTCAAGGGGTATCTCGAGGACTACGCCTACTTCATCGACGGACTACTCGCGCTTCACCAGGCTACGGGCGACCCGCGTTGGCTCGAGGCCGCCGAGAAGCTGCAAGCCAAGCAGGACGAACTCTTCTGGGACGCCGAGCGCGGCGGCTACTTCTTCACCTCGAGCGATCACGAGCAGCTCATCGCGCGGGTGAAGAATCCAGTCGACAGCGCCACGCCCAGCGGCAACGCCGTGTCTGCCGGCAATCTGGTCTACCTGGCCAAGGCGGCCGGTAAGCCGGAGTACCGCGAGCGGGCGGGAAAGATCTTTGCCGCGTTCGGCCCACAATTGCAGGAAACGCCGAGCGCCGTGCCGCGGCTCGGCCTGGCGCTCGGTGAATGGCTGGCGCAGGCCAAGCCGCAATAGCGGTTGTCAGCGAGCGGCGGGGTTCGTCGCCGCCGTCTGCTATCGTTCGCTGTCAATCACGAAGTCGACGAACGGCGTCGGTGAGCGGAGCACTTCCTGAATATCGCCGGGCCGCGCCAGGTCGTCGAATCGATAGAGCACCCCTTGGCCATCGCAGGCGTACAGGCTGTTGCCCGGGCCGAAGCGAAACGCGGTGGCCGAAATCGGCAACTCGCAAACTTGCCGCACCGGGCTTTGACTCACGTCGTAGATCCGTGTGCGATCGCGGAGCGTGCCGACGAAAACCTTGCCGTCGCGCACATCGAACGCCCCCCACCAATCGTTGCCTACATCCCCCTGCGAGAACGTGAGCAGCGTTTCGGTTTCGTTGGTCTCGGGGCGCAGGCGGTAGATGAAGCCGTCGGGGAGCGGATTGCCATCGCGGGGCGTTTCGAGGCCGCTCCAGTAGAGGGCGCCGTCGGCGTCGGTGCGCACCTGCCGCACCAGGCCGCCTCCGTGGTGCAGGCGGCGCTCGCGTCCGGCGTCGAGCTGCATCACGCTGCGGTCCAGACCGCTGGCGAACACCAGCCGGCCGTCGGCCAGCCGCGTCAGGCTTTGGATCCGGGGAATGTCGTCCCCCACGTTGAGCGGACGCAGGTAGGTGGTGTTCTGCCCGCCGTCGCGCCAGGTGAGGATTTGTCCCGGCCAGGCCTTGCCGTCGGCCAAGAGATACTCGTTCGCCGCCACGGCGCTTGCGCCGCCGATGATGATCGCCAATCCGATGCCCAAACGAGCCAGGGTAGCCTGCATGCGGAAGCCCTTTCGGAGCGGGTAAGGTTGGTTCACACAACGCGGCACGCTGGCAGTTGAGCGGCCAGCGCACCTTGTAAACCCTAGTCCGGCCGCTCGTCTCCGGCCGCTCACCGGTCGGTCAGAAGCCCTCTCCGCCCCCTCGAACGAACGTTGCAATCGCCCCGGCCGGTCCGAGCCGGCATTGCCGCGCCGAAACCGGGCGCGATACACTCCGCACCGGCAATGCGGCCCCAGGATGTGCCGGCCTTCGTCAGGGACCGACTTCATGAACCCGCCCAGCAAGCCCCCGTCGCCCGACGCCCGACGCATCTTCCGCGTCGACCCACCCCATCCGCGCCCGCCGCGGCCCCTCGGCCCGCGCACG
Organism: Pirellulales bacterium; assembly: GCA_046349955.1. GTDB lineage: Bacteria > Planctomycetota > Planctomycetia > Pirellulales > JBGAPH01 > JBGAPH01. Next base: position 93,468 of record JAXMBI010000026.1, read on the forward strand.
CGCTAGGATTGCATCTCACCACGGACACGGAGAAGCTCAGACTTCGAATCGTGAAGACATGACGACTCTTGTGATCCACTGCCCTGGCTGTGGTCCTCTCCCTGTCTCTGTGCCTCCGTGGTTCAATTCCGACTCTCTCCCTTGCCAAGCGCCTGTCGGCCGACGCGTTCGGCCGCAGCCACGTCGGCGCGAATCTGGGCGAGCAACTCTTCGACGTTGCCGAACGGGCGCACGTCCCGCAGCCGCGCCAGGAAATCGACCTCGAGCGGCTGTCCGTACAGCGATTCGCTGGCGCCGACGAGATGGACCTCAACCTTCTTGGCGTGCTCGCCGAAGGTGGGGTTCGGGCCGATGTTGATGGCGGCCGGAAAACGGCCGCTCGCGGCGAGCCCCAAGCCGGCGTACACGCCGACCGCCGGCGTCAGGGTGTCGATCGCGTCGAGGTTGGCGGTTGGAAAACCCAGCTTCGCGCCGCGGGCCGCGCCATGCACCACCATGCCGCGAAGGCGATAGGGGCGCGTCAGCAAGCCGGCCGCCTCCTGCACGTCGCCGGCTGCGATCAGCCGCCGTACTCGCGAACTCGACACCGGCTCGCCGTCGACGATGACCGGCGGCGCGACTTCGAGTTCGATGCCCGCGGCCGCAGCTAATTGCCGCAGCACGTCGATGGTGCCGGTCCGGTCGCGGCCGAAGCTGAAGTTCTGCCCCTCCACGAGCGCCCGCGCCGCCAGCCGCTCGCGCACGATGCGGTCGAAGAACGCTTCCGGCGTCAACCGCAGCAGCGCCTCGTCGGTGGGATAGGCGATTACGTAATCCACCCCCAGTTCGGCCAGCAGCTCGGCCTTGCGATCGGTCCAAGTGAGGGGCGGAGGGGCGGCGTCGGGACGCAAGAGCCGCACCGGGTGCGGGTCGAAGGTGAACACCACGGCCGGGCCCCCCAACGCCTGCGCGCGGGCGCACAGCCGGCGGACGATCTCGGCATGGCCCCGGTGAACGCCGTCGAAATTGCCGATGGCCAGCGCGCCCCCCGCGAGTTCCGGTAGGGGGCGGTCGAGGCTGCGGAGCAGTTTCACAGGTAGAGCAGCACTCGGTCCGGGCGGGGAATCTGAGGCCAGATTATCCCCGGCCGCATGAATTGGGTCAAACGGCGGGGCTCGAGGGTGCGACCGCGCCCAACACAGCACGCGCGCGACGCGCGGGGCGGGTTCGCGCGGGACGCGGGCGGGCTATAGTGGTAGAACCCATCGTCGCCTGTGAGCCTCCATGGACGAACAACAGTACCTGCTGGTTCCCGACCTGGCCAACCGCCTGGCGGCGATCGACATTGGCACCAACAGCATCCGCCTGGCCATTGTCGAGGTGCTCCGCGGCGGGGCCTATCGCATTCTCGACGAGGAGCGCGATTCGACGCGTTTGGGAAGGGCCCTCAACACGACACGGCGGCTCGACGACCGCGCCGTGGAGGCCTCGCTCGAATCCCTGCGGCGGATGAAGCAGATCGCCGACGGCTTCCACGTCCGCGAGCTCCGCTGCGTGGCCACCTGCGCCGTGCGCGAGGCCGAAAACGGCAGCGAATTCGTCGCCCGCGCTCGGGCCGAGGCGGGGGTCGAGATCGAAGTGATTTCCTCCGAGCAGGAAGCCCGGCTGGCGTTTTCGAGCGTGCAGCGGGCCTTCGACCTCTCGGGGAAGAACCTGGCCTTGGCCGACATCGGCGGCGGCAGCACCGAAATCGTGCTCGCCTCGGGTCCGGTGATCGAGGCGGTCTACACCACGAAGCTCGGCGCCGTGCGGCTCGCCGAAATGTTCGGCGGCGGGCAGAATCTGGCCGGCGAAGACTTCGAGCGGCTGGTGAAGGCGATCGACCTGCATCTGAAGCGGCGCACCCGCAAGCCCATGTTCCTGCCGCACTTGCTGTTCGGCTCGGGGGGCACGTTCACTTCGCTGGCCGAAATGATGATGGCCGCCAAGGGGCAGAGCGGGTTGCCGGTCCGCGGCTACTTGGTGAGCCGGGCCGAAGTGCGGCACCTGCTCGACCGGTTGCGGAAAATGACCCCCAAAGCCCGCCGCAGCGTGCCGGGTTTGAGCCCCGATCGGGCCGACATCATCGTGCCGGGGCTGGCGATCATCGACCGCGTCATGCGCCGCTTCGGCATCAACCTGGTGCAGGTTCACAACCGCGGCGTGCAAGACGGGCTGCTGCTGACGATGATCGACCAGACGCCGGAAACGGCGATCTCGGTGGCGCCGCTCGATCGCGAAGCAGCCATCGATGAATTCGCCGTCAAATGCGGCAGCGATCTGAAGCACGAGCGGCAGGTGGCCCGCCTGGCGGGGCAGATCTACGCCCAGCTCGCTGCGGCCAACGGCATGGACCCCGCCGACCAGCCGCTGCTCGAAGCCGCCGCCCGCCTGCAGGACGTGGGCTACCTGATCAACTACGACCAGCACCACAAGCACAGCTTTCATCTGATCGTGAATAGCCGGCTACCCGGCTTTCAGCCGCGCGATCTGCTGCTCGTGGCCAACGTCGCCCGCTACCACCGTGGGGCCGAACCCAAACGCAAGCACGACAACTTCAAGCAACTTGCCCCCGACGATCAGCGCCGGGTAAGGCAGATGGCTTCGATCCTCCGCATCGCCGGAGGACTCGACCGCAGCCATACGCAGGCGGTGCGGTCGGTTCGAGTCGAGCAGCGCGAGGGCGAAACGGTTCTGCATGTCGAGGCCGACGATCTGCCTGAGGTCGACCTCTGGGGCGCGCGGCGGCGGGCCGAGTTCTTCGAGAACGCCTATAAGACGAAGCTGGTCGTCGAAGGCCCTGAGGCCAAGCCGGTCGAGGCTGCAAGCGGGCAGAACGGCCACGAGGATGCAGACGAGGGGCAGCCGAGCGGACGCCGAAGCCGCCGCAACGCCTCGATCGATTGAGCCGCCGGCGGGCAACCGCCCGCGAGCCGAGCTTAGCTCTCGGGCGCAAAAAAACGAGCCCTGGACGCTCGTTGCCGAGGTCCAGGGCTCGTCGCTTTTCAAGGTCCCGGCGAAACGAGTTTCGCCGGGCGCCCATTTACGTCAAGCGGGGGCTACTGCGAGGAGATCGGCTCGCGGCCGGACCGGGTGCCCATGGCGTGCCAGACGATGATGTCGACGTTGTCGCTCACCGTCCTCACCGATGCGTCACAGAGCCCGGTGACCACCACTCCCTTGTGGCGGCTGCGAGCGGTCGACCAAGCGGTCTTACCGTCGCCGGCGGCGCCGACATCAAGGCAGGTGAGGTCCTTCCCCGTGGCCAGCGTCTTTTGACCGCAGCCCACGATGGCGTCCATGTAGTCCTTGTTGCTAACCGGGTTGGAGTTTGGCTGGAACCGAGTCACGAAGGCCGAACCGCCCATGACGCCGATCAACCAGGCGCCGCGGATGTCCGTCTTCGCGTCGTAGCCGATGATCTCGCTCACGGCCACGGTGTTCGACGTGCCGTCGATCGCCATGTCGCCGAAGTTCTTACCCTTGCCCAAGCCCGCCTTCCAGCGGCCCTTGGGGTTGCTGCTGGCCTGCGCCCAGTTGTCCAAGGTCACGATGCCGAAGGGGCCAGCCGGCACCTTGCAGTTGTTGGCCTTGGGAACCTGGATCGTCTTGTCAACCGTGGCAGCAGCGTTCGAGCAGCCGTAGTTGGCGGCGTAGTTGCCCTTGGCCAGCTTCGTGCCGGTCTTGTAGCCCCACTTGGCGTTGACGAACCGTTCGCTCTCGCTCATGACCTTGGAACTCGGGCAGAGCAACCCGGCAGGGGTCGTGTCGCCCACGGTCAACAAGAGGTTGTTCGTGAAGTTCTTCTCGTTCGTGCACTGACTCACATTTGGCTGATTGTCGATGCACTTCATCAGGTTGTCGTACAGCGCCGACTGCTCCATCTGGGGCAGCAGCAGAGCGACCCAACCGGGACCCGAGCAGGGCTGGTCGCCCTTGCTCGCGAATTGAATCTGCTTCGGGTCCGAACAGCTCGTGTGACCCGGGGGCAGACTCTGGTTCGCGTCGTGGTGGGTGTGCATCGCCAAGCAAAGCTGCTTGACGTTGTTGGTGCACTGAATGCGACGAGCAGCTTCGCGGGCCGCTTGCACCGCCGGCAACAACAGGGCGATCAAGATGCCGATGATGGCGATGACCACAAGGAGTTCAACCAGCGTGAACCCTTGCAACCGATGTTTCCTCATGGGAAACCTCCTCTGAAAAACGGGACAACAAAGGAATGAGAAAGAGAGATCAACCACCGATCCGCCGATTCGAGCAAGAACGCTGGATGTATCCGTAGAAAAGATCCACCTTTGCCCAGACCGCTCGGCTAGGGGCCGATCATAACAAAACGCAGGCTGGGGGTCAAGTTAATTTGGGCCGACAATGCGCCCACTACCCGCCCCAACCTGCTCAAACCCGCTCTGGAACCCCCCACTCAGCCAAAAACCGCTCGCCACAGGCTTTGCACTTTACCCGCTGCCCCAGGAAGTCCGCCGGCAGACGGCTTGTGCGAGGGCACGCTGGGCAGGCCACGCGGAAGCGATATCCGGCCGCCAAATCGCCCTCGACCGGGAGCGTCACCCCGTCGAGGCAAACGTCCGCCGGCGCCACGGTCGTCAACAACTCGCGGGTCAGCGGCGAGATGCCTACGATCCGGTTCGCCAACCGCCGAATCGTGTTTTCAAAGGCGTTGCGCACCAACCGGCCGTTGCCGAAGTGCTCGTCCTTCCCCTCCACCAGGCTCGCCAAGCCTACCAACAGCGCCCCCCGCGTCGGCCCCGGCAGCTCGTAGTGAGCCTGTTCGCACATCGCCAGAAACATCTGGGCGAGTTCCAGCGGCCCGTAGTCCTCAAAGCTCATCCGGCGGTTGAACCGCGACGACAATCCCGGATTGGAATGCAACAGCCGGCTGATCGGCTCGGGGTAGCCGGCCAGAATCACCACCAGGCGGCGCCGGTCGTCCTCCATCCGCTTGAGCAGGGTTTGGATCGCCTCGGCCCCGAAATCGTCGTCGCCGCTCGAGCCCGCCAGGCTGTAGGCCTCGTCAATGAACAGCACGCCGTCGAGGGCGGCGTCGATCTTCTTGTTCGTCTTCGGACCCGTCTGCCCGGCGTACTCCGCCACGAGGCCGCTGCGGTCGGTCTCCACTAAGTGCCCCTTCGAGAGCAGCCCCAGCGCCGACAGGATCTTGCCCACCAGGCGGGCGACCGTCGTTTTGCCGGTGCCGGGGTTCCCCTCGAACACCATGTGCAGGCTGACGGGCGTTTCCGGCAGCCCCAGTCGGCGGCGTTCCGCTTGAATCTTGAGGAAGTTGGCCAACTCCCGCACCTCGCGCTTGATGCCCGGCAGGCCGATCAGGGTGTCGAGCTCCGCCAGGGCCTCGGCCAGCAGTTCTTCCTGCGAAGCGATGGGCTGGGGGGCCTCGGTCTGCGGCGCCCGTTCGAACTCGGCCCGCAACCGCCGCGCTTCGGCCTGCACCGTATGAGCGATCGCCGGATCGGGCTCCGTCCCTCCTTCGAACGGCAGCGGCACGAGGTGCCGGTTGATGGCGTCCTGGATCGACCGCAGCGCCAGCTTTTCGTCGTCGTTCACGGAGCCGTCGATCTTGGCGACCAGGTTCGCCAGCCGCAGCACGATCGTTTCGAGTTGTCCCACGAGCGCACGCAAGGGCGCCAACTGCTCAAACGGGCGCACGAGCGTGCCCCAGGCGAGATCGCTCGAATGCACCACCAAGTGCTCGAGCGCCCTCCGCAGTTGCTCGGGCGGCGGCCGTTGCCCCCACACGTGGTCGAACAACTCGGCCGAAAGCGCCCGCTCGGCCTGGCTCCAATTGCGGTCGATCTGTCCGACCGTGACGAAGATCTTGGCGACCAATCCGCGGTGCAGATCGAGCATCAACCCCACGAAATCAGCGGGATAAGCGCGAATCAGGTGCGGATGCACCGCTTGCATTTCTTGTCCGGCGCGGCGGTAGAGCGTTTCGCAGTCGACGAGCGCAGCGCGGAACTCCTGCACCAAGAAGGGGTCGGGCAAACTAAGCGGCGAGGGATTCGACATACAGCGGCTGCGAACAGCGTCCTACCACGCTTGCATGGGGAGCAGCGATGCGCTGCCGTCTCTAAGGCCGCCGCACCGCGCCGCTGACCGGGGACACCAACCGGCCATAGAGCTCCGGCCGCCGATCGCGAATCCGGTCGATCTCGTGCTTGCCGGGATCGCGAATCAAGTGCTTCTGGCGAGCAACGGCGGGGTCGACGTCGGCGTAGAAGATGTCTTCGCCGTCGGGGTTGGCTTCCGCCAAGGTGTCGCCGCTGGGCTGGCACATGCGGCTCTGGCCGATGAACCGCACGCCCCGCTCTTCGCCTACCCGATTGACCGACATGTAGTACACGTTGTTCTCGAGGGCCCGTGTGTTGATCACGTGGCTGGCGAAGCAGCAGGCTGCTGGCGGCCAGTTGGTGGGAAGCACGATCAGGTCGGCGCCTTCGAGCGCCATCACCCGCGAAGCCTCGGGGAAGGACCCGTCGTAGCAGATGTTCATCCCCACGCGCAGCCCGCCGGCGTCGTAGACCGCCAGCGGCCCTTGCCCGTGGGCGGCAAAGCGGTCGATCCCCAGATAGGGGAGATGCACCTTGCGGTAGTGGCCGACGACTCCCTCGGGCCCGATCAGCACGCAGGCGTTGTAGATGAGGTCGCCCGCCAACTCGAGCAGCCCTACCACCACAAACACCCCCAACTCACGGCACAAAACAGTCAGACGCTGCGTGCTCGGGCCCGGCACGGGCTCGGCGTGCGGCCGGGCCTCGTCGAGGCTGTCGAAGCAATAGCCCGGCAGCGCGCACTCGGGGAACACCGCGAGCTGGGCCCCGCGCCGCTGCGCCTGGCGCACGAAGTCCTCGATCCGGGCCAGATTCTGCGGCTTCTGGCCCAACTGCACGTCCATCTGCACGCCGGCGACGCGATAGGTGTTGCTCATGCTTCAATCGTCGGGCACGGGGCCCGCGATTTCAAGCCGCCTCGGCTTTACCGAAGCTTTTGACTACGTTTGCCCGGCCGTGGCAGGTATGATGACGAATCCGCTTCTTGACCCTCGTTGTACGAACCGCTCATGCCCTCGCGTTCTCGACCTGTTGCTCCGCGCCCCGACGCTCCGCCCCCCGCGGGCGACCGCCTGCAGAAGGTGTTGGCGGCCGCGGGGCTGGGAAGCCGCCGGGAGTGCGAAGAGCTGATCCTGGCTGGGCGGGTCGAGGTCGATCGCCAGACGGTGACAGAACTGGGGACGCGCGTCGATCCTCAGGAGCAGGCGATCCGCGTCGATGGGCAACCCATCAAGCTCACGCGCCGGCTGTATTATGCCGTCCATAAGCCGCCGGGATTGCTGTCGACGAACCGCGACCCTTCGGGCCGGCCCCGCGTGATCGACTTGATCGGCGGCGAGCAGCGGCTGTACGCCGTGGGCCGGCTCGACAAGTCGAGCGAAGGGCTGATCATCGTCACCAACGACGGCGACCTAGCCGACCGTCTGACGCACCCTCGCTATGGCGTGGAAAAGACTTATGCCGTGCAGGTCGCCGGGCGACTCGAGCCGGCGATGCTGGAGAAACTGAAGCAGGGCGTGCATCTGGCGGAAGGCCTGGCCCGCGTGCGGAGGGTGCGGATCAAAAGCCACCACAAGCAGAGCACGATCCTGGAGATCGTGCTCGACGAGGGGCGCAACCGCGAAATCCGCCGCCTCTTGGCCAGTCTCGGCCACAAGGTGCAGCGCCTGCGGCGCATTGCCGTGGGGCCGGTGCGGCTCGGAGAACTGGCCCCAGGGGAGTACCGCCCCCTGACCCGCGATGAAGTGCAGACCCTGCGCGGCGCTTCGCCCGCTTCCCGCGCCAAAGGCAAGCCGCGGTCCACCAGGGCAGGCGCACCGCCGCGAGGGGCCAAAGTAGGTGGAGAGCGGCCCAAACGCCCTGGCGGACCCAATGCTCGACCGCCGCGCGCGAAGCCTAAAGGCGGCCCGACCGGACGGCGGAAATTGGGCGGCCGAGGACGGCGGAAATGAGCGTTGCCAGCGAGCCTTGTTTCGCCGACCGGGCGACCTTCATGTCGTGTCGCGTCGTCGAAAACGTTCAACTCGCCCAGTCGACCTTTCGCGTGCGGCTGGAATGCCCGGAGATTGCGGCCAGGATCGTTCCGGGGCAGTTCGTGATGCTGCGTTTGGCCGGGCGAAACGATCCCCTGCTCGGTCGTCCGCTCGCCCTCTACGACACGGTGCTCGATGACACCGGGCGTCCCTGGGGCATCGACGTGGTGTACCTCGTCGTCGGGCGGATGACCGGGCAATTGGCCGCGGTGCGTCCTGGCGATCGGCTCGAGGCCTGGGGCCCGCTCGGCAATGGCTTCGCCCCGCGCGACTGCGAGCGGCTGCTGATGGTGGCCGGCGGAATCGGGCAAACGCCGTTTCTGGCGGTGGCCCGCGAGGCCTTGGGCCAGCGCCGCTACGGCGGCAGGCCCCGCCGCGAGGCCCGCGTGGGAAAGGTGTCGCTCTGCTACGGCGCACGCTCGGCCGCGTATTTGGCGGGGGTCGAGGATTTTCGCGCTCTCGGCGTCGACGTGCAGGTCAGCACCGACGATGGCTCCGCCGGGCGCACCGGGTTCGTCACCGGACTGGTCGAAGATTTGCTCGCCGCCGCGGAGCAAGGAACGGAAATCGTTTGCTGCGGCCCCGAGCCGATGATGGCGGCGGTGGCGCGGCTCGCCGGCGGCCGCGGCGTCCCCTGCCGGGTGTCGCTCGAAACCCCCATGGCCTGCGGCATCGGCATTTGCTTTAGTTGCGTCGCCCGGGTCCGCGACGGGGCCGAAGGCTGGGACTATCGCCGCACCTGCGTGGAAGGGCCGGTGTTCGACGCCGAGGCGCTCTGCTGGTAGCTTTGGCCCTGACCTGACGGGCGATTGTGGGCTATGATTCTCGATGAGGGCAGCCCCGCCAAACCCACCCCGTCTCTTCCGCGCCCTTCGTGGCGCTCGTCGCCGCTGATGGCTCGTTCGGCCGATCTTGATCTCGAACAGTGTGCACTGGCCGCTGCGAGCTGTGCCTGTTTCAACCTGCGCAAGGCCTCGCGGGCGGTGACGCAGTTGTTCGATGAGGTGCTGCAGCCGACCGGCCTGCGCTCGACTCAGCTCGTGATTCTGCTGGCGGCCGCATTGTTCGAACGCGCGAGCGTATCGCAACTGGCCCGCGAGCTGGTGATGGATCGTTCGACGTTGACGCGCAATCTGCGCCCGTTGATCGCCGCCGGCCTGCTCGAGTTGTCGGCAGGCAAGGATGGCCGCGAAAAGCAGGTCGAGCTGACTGCGAAAGGGCGGAAGTCGCTCGTCAAGGCGCTGCCCGTATGGGCTGGCGCCCAGCAGGCCTTCGTCGAGCACGTGGGCGAGGCGCGCTGGCAGGAATTGCACGCCGGTCTGACCCGAGTGTCGGCGCTCGCGCGGGAAGCCTAGCGATGGCGGCCCCTCGGTCGACCGGCCGGATCTATCTCGACCACTGCGCCACGTCTCCCCTGTCGGCCGCGGCTGCAGCGGCCATGGCCGAATGCCAGATGGCCGCCTTTGGCAATCCCTCGAGCCTGCACGCCGAGGGACGGCTGGCGCGGAGAAGACTCGAGGACGCCCGCGAGGCGATTGCCGAGATCCTGGGCGCGCGGCTCGAGGGGACCCAGCCCGATCGGCTGATTTTCACCAGCGGCGGGACCGAGGCCAACAACCTGGCGCTGTGGGGACGCTCAGATCTAGTGGGCGCAGGGTTGGCCTATTCGCCGCTGGAACACCCGAGTGTAATCGCCGCGGCCGAGGCGCTGGGCAAGCGGGGCGTGGCGGAGAACAAGCTCCCGGTAGGCGGCGCGGGAGTCGTCGATCTCGAGCCTCTCACGTCGCGGGATGCACCGTGCGTGGCCGCGCTCATGCTGGGCAGCCACGAAACGGGCGTGCTGCAACCCGTTGCGGAGGCCGCCCGCATCTGCCGCGCTCGAGGCGGCGGCGTCCACTGCGACGCCGTGCAGGCGGCCGGCAAGATCGAGATCGACTTTCGCGCTCTGGGGGTCGACACCCTCAGCGTGGCGGCCCACAAATTCCATGGGCCGCGCGGCGTCGGCGCGTTGGTGGTGCGGCATGGCGTGCCGCTCGCGCCGTTGCTCCGGGGTGGACCGCAAGAGTTTGAGTTGCGGCCGGGAACCGAGGCCGTCGCACTCGCGGTGGGCATGCACCGAGCGCTCGCCGAATGGCGGGACGCGGCCAGCGCCGGCCAAGATCAACGGGCGGCGCTGCGCGATCGTTTCGAGGCCCGGTTGCAAAGCGCGAACCTGGGCATCGTGCTGCATGGCGCTGGCGCAGGCCGCCTGCCCCACGTGAGCAGCCTGGCTTTTCCGGGACGTGATCGCCAGAGCCTGCTCATGGCCCTCGATTTGGCGGGCGTGGCCTGTTCCGCGGGTTCGGCTTGCGCCAGCGGTTCGCCCGCGTTGTCGCCCGCGCTCTTGGCGATGGGAGTTCCCCGCAACCTTGCTCAGTCGTCGTTGCGGTTCAGCGTGGGCTTGGGAACCACGGGGGAACAGATCGACGCGGCGGTGATGCGCATCGAGCAGGTTTGTCGGCAGACGGCCGCTTGATTGCCAGCGCGGCTGACGCCCGCGGGCTTCAATGCTCTTCTCCGTCGTCCATGCGGTCGCCAAACATATCGCGCAGCGCCACCTGAGGAAATTCCCAACGAACGCGTTTAGGACCTTGCCAGCGGTCCGCGCGCTCTTCGGGGGTCCAGCCGGCGCGGATTTCGGCGCAAGTGCGCGCGATCTCGTCCGGAGTGGGTAAGTACTCCTGAAACTTTCGTCGTGCGCGTGCCAAGCCGTTGATGAGGGAAGTACCCATGCAGGCGCGACTCCAAGGAGGCAGAGTACCGACCGCGCCGCCGCCGTGAATCGCTGGCGCAGACGGGGAAACGCGGCAGGAGATCAAAGGAAATGCGGTCTAAGGTTCGCGCCAGTTCCGGACTTCCGCAGCGAACCGGGCAGGCAACGTGCTGGTGGGATTCGTCCACAGCGAACGAAACTGACGCTGCTGACGCTCGCGGTCGACTTGGCTCTGGAGCCGGCAACTGCGACAAGGCATGAACACACGATGACCGCAACTTGGGCAGCGAGCAGGCGGCCCGCTGGAGTCGAGTCGCTCGCCGAACCGCTGCCTACGCAGCTCGTCGTAGTCGGGCCGGCGACCGCTGGCGATGGCTTGTACGACGCCGCGGCTGACGCCCAGCACCTCTGAGATCTTGCGGTAAGACAGCGCTCCTTCACTCAGTAGCCGCTTAACTTCCGTGACGACCGCCGCTGAGATCATGGCAAAACTCCCTTCGCCTGTGGCGACCCAGAGCGCGGCCGTACGGCAGGCGCGACGAACGCTGGCGCCAGCAGCAAGCAAGCGCCTGCGGGCAGACTCGTCGCCTGGGATGGCGCCACGCGGGTTGAAACCGTTGCGTCGCGCGACTGCCTCGCGTTCCTGGCCACACCCCGGTCAACAAAACCTTAATATTCGTTGATCCTAGAAGGCGCGCTGGCCCTTTTTCAACGCATATCCGTCGTTTTTTCGTCGTGGCGCGCCGCGCGACGCCGCAAATGACGGGCGCACGCCCTTATCAACGTCGCAACTCCGCGGATAGTTCGGCGAATGTCGCTCCGAATGCTGCTGATTCAACGCAATTGAACAGCAGGCATGCCGTAGCAACGAAGTTTGCTACGAAGAATTCGGAGCGCTGCCGAGGAGCGCCAGCAGCGGGGCCCTAAGGGGCGCAGGCAGCGCGCAGCAAGCGCAATTGCTCGCTGACGGGCCCGGACGGATTGAACACCGCCGAGCCCGTGACGGCGACGTCCGCGCCAGCATCTTGGCAGGCGCGAATCGTGTTGGCGTGAACGCCGCCGTCGACTTCGATCCGCACGTGGTCCAGCCCGCGGTCGGACAAGAGCTGCCGCAACCGCCGCACCTTGCCCAAACATTCCGCTACGAACGCCTGCCCGCCGAAGCCCGGGTTGACGGTCATCACCAGAACTTGCTCGACATCCCCCAGCACCTCCTCCACCGCGGACAGCGGCGTCGCGGGGTTGATGACAACGCCCCGCTGCGCCCCGAACTGCCCGATCTGTTGCAGTGTGCGGTGCAGGTGGGGACAAGTCTCTGCGTGCACCAGCAAGAGGTCGCCGCCAGCCCGGCGAAACGCCTCGAGATAGCGTTCCGGTTCGACGATCATCAGGTGCACTTCGACCAGCGCTCCCGCGGCATGCGCGAGCGGACTCACGGCCGCCACAAGATCGGGGCCGAACGAGATGTTGGGCACGAAGCGCCCGTCCATCACGTCGAGATGCAGCCGCCGCACGCCATGCGTGAAGAGCTCTTCGACCTGGGATCCCAAGCGCGTGAAGTCGGCCGTGAGGATCGAAGGCGCCAACTCGATCATGAACGCTCCTCGCGTGGCGACGGACGGGTAAGGTGCCGAATGCCTTGATCTCCGGCCACGACCACATCGGTCGCCATGCCCAGGAACAGCCCATGCTCCACAATTCCCGCCCGCGCCGCCAACCGCGCGGCCAGCGTCGCCGCGTCTCCCAGCGCGCTAAAGCGACAATCGAGCACGAAGTTCCCTTGGTCCGTACGATAGGGTTCGCCGCCGGGCAGCAGGCGCAATTCCGGCTGCGCTCCGCAGCCTTCCAAGAAGGCCTGCTGGGTCCGCCACGCGAAGGGAATCACCTCGACCGGGAGCCGACTCAACGTTCCCAGTCGCGGCGAAATCTTCGCTTCGTCGACGATGATGACGACGCGCCGGCTGAGCTGCGCTACGATCTTCTCGCGCAACAGCGCTCCGCCATGTCCTTTGATCAAATCAAGCTGCGGGTCCACTTCGTCGGCCCCGTCGATCGTCAGATCGATGGGCGGCGGCGCGTCGGCCGGCGCCAGTGGTATGTTCCATTCCCGCGCCAAACGCTCGGTCGCCGCGGACGTGGGTACGCCCACCAGGTCGCGCAGCTCTCCCTTGCGCAGCAGTTCTCCTGCCCGCTGCACGGCGAAAGCGGCGGTCGTGCCGGAGCCTAGTCCCACGACCATTCCCGAGCGCAATAGTCCGACCGCAAAGACGGCGGCCTGCTGCTTCAGCCGGTCGCGCGCATCGTCGCTCATGACGGCTCTCCCTGCCCCAATCGCGTGAGCCGGGCCGCAGCCCCTTGATCGACGAACCAGGCTACCTCGCCGTGCGCGGGCTCGATGAGTTGCGCCGGCAACGCGTGGGGGTCGCGCGGGCCCTCGATGACCTGAGCCAGCCGTTCGGCTTTGGAGTTGCCCGAAACCAGGAACAGGGTGTGGCGGGCCGCATTGAGCACGGGGGTCGTCAGCGTGACGCGCCAGGTTTGCGTTTCCGCCGACCAGTTGGGCACAGCCCAACGGACGCGTTCGTCGAGCGGCGGAGTGTGGGGAAAGAGCGACGCCGTGTGGCCGTCGTCGCCCATCCCGAGCAGCACCAGGTCGAAGCCGCTAGCCGGGGAGGTATCGGCCCCCGAGTCGCCGAGCCGCTGACGCAGCAGCCGCTCGTACTCCGCCGCCGCCGCCGCTGGCTCCGCTTCTCCCCGCATTCGATGGACGTTCTCGCCCGGCACTGGCACGCGGGCTAATAGGGTTTCGTGCGCCAATCGGTAGTTGCTGCGTGAGTCTTCCGGCGGCACGCAGCGCTCGTCTCCCCAATAGACGTCGACGCGCGGCCAATCGACCCGCCCGGCGAACGTTGCGCTCGCCAAGAGGGAGTAGAGCACCCGCGGCGTCGACCCTCCTGCAAGCGCCACCGTGAATCGCCCGCGCGCGGCGATCGCCTCGGCCGCCAGGGCAATGAACCGCTCGGCTGCGGCCAGCGACAAATGCTCGATATCCGGAAAGACTTGGGTCCAGGCCATGCGGGGCTGGTCGACCTCGGGAGCGCGCGGTAGGAGCGGGGTTGGTGATGGGCAACCGTCCAGTGTAGCCCGCCTGCCTGCCGCTGCGAAGCGGCAGGCGTTATCCGACCGCAGGAAGGGTTGACGTCCGGCGACTAGGCATTCCGCGCCAAGAGCGGCACGCACAACCGGCAGATCATGCGCTCCTCGTCGGTCGGCAAGACCCGCACCACCACGGCGCTCGCTCCCGACGACACGATCGGCGCCCCCTGGGCGTTCCGGCCAGGGTCCAGATGCACCCCCAGAAACTCGAGGCCAGCGCAAATCTCGGCCCGCACCTCGGCGGCGTGCTCGCCGATGCCGCCGGCGAATACCAAAGTATCGAGCCCCCCCAAAGCGGACGTCATGGAAGCGATGAGCTTACGTGCCTGGTAGCAGAAAAGCGCCACCGCGCCGGCGGCTGCTGGATCGCCTGCTCGGCGGAGCAGCAGCTCGCGCATTTCGCCCGACACGCCTGAGACGGCGAGCATCCCCGCCTCTTGGTTGACGAGCCGCGCAAGCTGCTTGGCGCTGAGCCCGCCGACGGTCAACAGATAAAGGAGCACACCTGGGTCCAGGTCGCCGGTCCGCGTCCCCATCACCAGGCCGCCGGTGGGAGTAAAGCCCATCGTGGTGTCGAGGGGCTGTCCGCGCAGCACCGCCGCCAAGCTCGCGCCGCCGCCCAAGTGCGCCAAGACGGCTCGTCCACCCACTTCAGGCGGGTCGAGCGTCCGCAATTGCTCGACCAAGTACTGATATGAGAGCCCATGAAACCCGTAGCGCTCGACGCCGGCGTCGCGATACCGCGCCGGCAGCGGCAGGAGCTTGGCCACCGCCGGCATGCCGCGGTGAAAGGCGGTGTCGAAACACGCGACTTGCGGCAGGCCTGGCAGCCGCGCGGCGATCGCATGGATTGCGCCGAGCGCCTGCGGAAGATGCTCGGGGTCGAGCGGCAAGATGCGCTCGAGCTCCTCGAGCAACACTTCACTGACGCGGCAGGGCGCAGCAAACTTCGGGCCGCCATGCACCACACGGTGCCCGACTGCGGCGAGGCTGTCGAGCAGCCCCGCCTGCGCGAGCCACTCGAGCAGCGCAGCGAGGACGTCGGCATGCTCCGCGTTGGCCAGAGTCCGCTGATGCAGCGTTTCGCCCTCGGCGCCGCGTACGACGAGCGTCGCCGAGGCCGTACCCAGGGCCCCCGCGGCGGCGGTCAACTCGCGCGTCTCGTCGAGACGAAACAGCGCAGCCTTCAGGCTCGTGGAGCCGGTGTTGATCGCCAGCAGATGCGGATTCGGCGGCGTCATAGCTTGGCTCGCGTCACGCTCCGCGCGGAGCGGCTACTTGCCCGCCGGGTTGTGCCAGCGCACGCCGTCTTCGAGCACCCGCTCGGAATCGATCGGCCCCCAGGTGTCGGGCTGGTACTGATAGAGCGGCGTAACGTTGCCCAGGATCGGGTCGACGACCTTCCAGGCGGCCTCCACCGAATCTTGCCGCGTGAACAGCGTGGCGTCCCCCTGGGCCGCGTCGGTGAGCAGCCGCTCGTAGGGCTCGCGCTCGTCGCCGCGCTGATGCTGGGCGGCCAGTTCCACCTCTTCGCCCGTCATCTCCTCGCCTGGCAGCTTGGCGCGGGCCGCCAAGGCGATCACCGATTCGGGGTTCAAGCGGAAGCGGATCGAGTTCGATTGCCGCGGCTCGACCTCGCCGAAGATCGATTGCGGGGGCCGCCGGAAGTAGACCACCACCTCGGTCGCCGTCACCGGCAAGGACTTGCCCACGCGCACATAGAATGGCACTCCCCACCAGCGCGGCGAGTTGATCTTGAACCGCAGGGCGGCGAACGTTTCGACCGAGGAATCCTTGGCCACGCCTTCTTCCTGCCGGTAGCCCACGAACTGCCCGCGGACGACGTCTTGCTTCGTGAGCGGGGCCATCATCTTGAGCACTTTGGCCTTCTCGTCGCGGAGCGACTCGGGGTCGCCGGCGCAGGGCGCCTCGAGGGCCACAGTGGCGATGAGCTGCAGCATGTGGTTCTGCACCACGTCGCGAATGGCGCCGGCCTCTTCGTAGAAGCGGCCCCGCCCTTCGACGCCGAAGTCCTCCGCCATCGTAATCTGCACGCTCTCCACGTAGTACCGGTTCCACACCGGCTCGAGAAACGCGTTGGCGAAGCGGAAGTAGAGCAAGTTCAGCACCGGCTCCTTGCCCAAGTAGTGGTCGATGCGAAACACCGACTGCTCGGGAAAGAACCGGTGGAGCGTGGCGTTCAGCTCTTGAGCCGAGGCCAGGTCGCGGCCGAAGGGCTTTTCCACCACCACGCGCGCGTCGTGAATGCAGCTTGCCTTGGCCAGGCCGTCGGCCACCGTCTCGAACATGCTGGGGGGAATCGCCAGGTAGTGCAGCGGCCGCTGCGCCGTGCCGAGCGCTTGCTTGAGTTGTTCGAAAGTCGCCGGATCACGATAGTCGCCATCGACGTAGCGGAGCCGGGCGAGCAGCTTGGCGAAGGCCTTCTCGTCGATCCCGCCGTGCTCCTTCAGGCTCGCCTCGGCGCGGGCCTTGAGCTGGTCGAGCGTCCAGCCGGCCTTGGCCACGCCGATCACCGGCAAATCGAGCTCGCCGTGGCGAATCGCCGACTGCAGCGCGGGAAAGATCTTCTTGTAAGCCAAGTCGCCCGTGGCGCCAAAGAACACCAAGGCATCAGAGGGGGCCGCAGGCATCGGCGCCTTTCTCGTGGTTGCGGGTCAGTGAGGCTTTTCCAAATGGCCGCCAAATTCGTAGCGCATCGCCGAGAGGAGCCGGTCGGCGAATTCGGCTTCGCCACGCGAGGTGAACCGCTCGAACAGGGCCGCGCTAAGCACGCCCGCCGGCACCGCTTCGTCGATCGCCGCTTGCAGCGTCCAGCGGCCCTCGCCTGAGTCGGAAACGCGACCGGCGAAGTTGTCGAGCTGCGGATTCTCGGCCAACGCGCCGGCTACGAGGTCTAAGAGCCACGACGAGATCACGCTGCCGCGCCGCCAGACCTCGGCCACGTCGGCCAGGTTGAGCTCGTATTGGTAGTGCTCGGGATTGCGTAGCGGCGTCGTCTCGGCGTCGGTGTCGTGCTTCCGGCGACCGACATCGGCGTTCTTGAGAATGTTCAGCCCTTCGGCATAGGCGGCCATCAGGCCGTATTCGATGCCGTTGTGAACCATCTTCACGAAGTGCCCGGCGCCGCTGGGGCCGCAGTGCAAGTAGCCCTGCTCCGAGGTGCCGCCGAGCTTTTCGCGGCCTTCCGTGCGCGGCACGTCGCCGCGGCCCGGGGCCAGGGCCGCGAAGATGGGGTCGAGTCGCTGCACCGGCTCCTTCTCGCCGCCGATCATCATGCAGTAGCCGCGCTCGAGCCCCCACACGCCGCCGCTCGTGCCAACGTCGACATAGAAGAGCTGCTTTTTTGCCAGCTCGGCTGAGCGGCGGAGGTCGTCGTGATAGTACGAATTGCCGCCGTCGATCACGGTGTCGCCTGGCGACAAAAGCGGCACGAGTTGGGCGAGCAGCGTATCGACGATCGCCGCCGGCACCATCAGCCAGATGTGCCGCGGCGCCTTGAGCTGCTTGACGAGGTCTGGCAGCGACGCGGCGGCGACGGCGCCGACCTTGGCCAGCTCGGCGGCCGGCGCCGGCTGATGGTCGTTGACCACGCAGCGATGCCCAGCCTTGAGCAACCGGCGCACCATGTTGCTCCCCATTCGCCCCAGCCCGACCATGCCCAATTCCATCGGTGGCCCTCGCCGAAGTCCAGTTCGAAGTCCGCGCTCTCTGCGGTCTTGATACCCGGTGGCAGGGGTTTCGTACAGGGGAGCGGGGGGCTCGCCGCAGGCGGGTGGCGTCAACTGGCCAAAATCGGTTGGGCGCGTGCTTCGTTGCGCTTGGCGGCCTCGGGGGCCACGTTCTTCAGGTTCCGCTCGATCGTGGCGGAAATCTCATCGAGCGGCAGATGGCTCAGCCGCTCCACGGCGAACGGGTTTTGCAACTGCACTCCGATCTCGTCGATCGACAGCAGCGGATAAGCGACCAGCATCGTGATGACCGGCGTCAGCCAGCCGACGCGCTCGAGCAAGGCGAAGGGGAGCGCCGCCAGGAAGAGCAGCACGAAGCGGCGGATCTTGATCGAATACGACTTCGGCAGCGGCGTGCGCAGAATGCGCTCGCACGCGCCAATGTGATCGATGAGCAGAGCGCGTTCTTTGTCGGCCTGCAAGAAAGCGAAACGGTCCAAGCCTCCGGAGTCGGCCGCGTCGCGCAGCAGGCGGGCCAGCACGTAGGCCACGCGGCTGGGCATGTGCTCGGCCGCAGCCAGCTCGGCGGCCGCGTCGGGGCCCAACAGCGCGGCCACCTCGGGCAGGTCGCGTTCGCCGCGCAGGCTGCGCCGCGCCGCATGCGGAAACACGGCCGACCAGCCCACGATCTGCCGCCGCCAGTCCTCGTCGTCAGGCCCGTAGGCCAGCGCCGTGATCGCGAAATTGCGCGACTGGTTGACGATGCCGCCCCACAGCTTGCGGGCTTCCCACCAACGGTCGTAACCACTGTTGGTGCGGAGCAACAACAGCAGCGTGAGAATGGCGCCGGCCGCCTCGTACGGCGCGACTTCCACGTGCAACCCGGGGATCGCGTGAAACGCCCAGTAGATGAGGGTGGCGAGCGCGCCAAAGATCAGCACGCGGGGCATGACGCGGGGCGTCGCCGACCCGTGCAAGGCGAAGGCTTCCGTCCAAAAGTTCGATTGTTTGGCCAGCATGGTTGATCAACTCCGTCCCGCAAGGCAATTCGCCGCCGAGCCCTAGATCGCTACGGGGTTCGTCAGACGCGCAGGCATCGGCACGGGCAGCGGCGATCGCTCCAGGATCGAGGTGAACTGTCCGCTGGCGGCATCGTAAGCGAACACTTCCCCCGTCTCGATCTTGTACACCCACCCGTGCAACTTGAGCCGCTCTGTCGCCAGGCCTGCCGCAACCGCGGGATGCGATCGCAAGTGGTCCAGTTGAACCAACACGTTCTCTTCGATCGTGGTGGTGAGCAGCGCCGCCGGGGCCCGATCGGAGTACTTGTCCAAGACGATCCGGCGGGTGGCTTCGGCGTGCAAGAGCCACTTCTCGACCGCCGGCAATTGCATCGAGCCCGGGCGGTCCAAGAGCCCCTTCATCGCGCCGCAGTGCGTGTGCCCGCAGATCACGATGTCCCGCACGCCGAGGGCGGCGACCGCGAATTCGATGGTTGCCGCTTCGCCCCCGGCGGAGGCGCCATAGGGGGGCACGATGTTGCCCGCGTTGCGCAAGATGAACAGTTCGCCCGGTTCGGTTTGCGTGATGAGATTGGGGTTCACCCGCGAGTCGGAACAGGTGATGAACAGCACCTCGGGCGATTGCCCAGCCGCGAGGCGGTCGAAGAATTCCCGCCGTGGCCGGAAGATATCGGACTGGAAGTGATGGATGCCTGCGACGAGCTTTTGCATGTCAGCCTCTGCTAGTTCGAGCGGGTTTGCGACGGGGGACTCCAGAGCTTGCGGACCTTGGCGATTGCCGCGCGGACGTCGCGGGCCGTTTGCTGGTCGTCTTCGAGAAACGCCATGGCCGCGGTGAGCCAAGCGGCTAGATCGGGATTACGCAGGTGGTACACCACATGCCGGCCCTCTCGATGTTCAACCACCAGGCGGTGGGCCCGCAGCACGGCCAAATGCTGCGAAACGCCGGAATGGGAGATGCCCAAGAGGTCCTGGAGGGCATTCACATGGCGGTCGCCGAGGGCGAGTTCCTCGACGATGCGAATTCGCTGAGGATGCGAGAGCACCCCCAGCAACTCGGCCAATTCACGCGCGACCAGGGTGCGCTGCGGCATGGCGCCTACCAATTCAGATGTTCAGACACTTGAATATAACAAAATTGTAAGGCTGTCCGCGCGCAAAGGCAAGGGTGGACGCCTGCGAAAAGAGCCCAAGGTCCGCGCAGGACGCCAGCGCAGCGACCGCAAGGGGGGCCAAAGCTGCCCGAAATCAAGGGCGACTAGGCCCTGGACGGCCGCTTGCCCGCCTTCTTGCGTGAGCCCGACGTCTCGAACAGGGCCGCCAAGGGAACCAGCGTGGTCATTTCCGCCAGCCCAGCCGCCACCATGTCGGGGCCCGAAAAATACCGCCCCGGCTGCATCCACTTTTGCACGTCGGGCAACGGAACCTCGAGCAGTTCGGCCAGCAGGCGGTCCATGTCCGCTTCGAGCGTGGCGAAGTGCCGCGCCCACTCGGCCGCCTCGGCCAGATTCACGTGCTCCTCGCTCTGCCATTTCATGGGATGGAAGAGAAGCACGCTGTAGGGGGTCACGAGCCGCCGGCGTGCCGCGGCGAAAGGCCACAGGGCGGCCGAGGAGCACTCCCCCGTCACCACGGCCGTGACATCGAGCTTGCGCAGCCGGATCAGCGTCATCAGCGACAGGGCGCAATAGGGGCTTCCCCCCGGAGAATCGATGTACATCACGCACCGTCCGCCCGGCGGCACGCCCAGCAGCCGCTCGGTCAGGTCGTTTTCGCTGGTCGTCAGGTCCCCAATGAGGGCGATCTCCACGGGTTCGTCGTCGGCAGGTTCCATCGAGAAAATGCGTCCCTTGAGGGCGAAAAGAGCGGGGAAAAAACCGGCCGCCCCGCGAAGAAAAACGGGCCCCGAGCGGCCGTTCCTACCGTCCGGCAAGGGGCTCAACTATAATCAGTTGCAGCGGCAACGCCAGCGGCGGACTCGAGGGATCGGCTCTGGCCCGGCCGCCGCGCCGGGCTTGTCGTTCGCCTTTCGTCGAAACCCCGCTCCTCCACGCATGGGCATTCGCTTCCTCTGCCCCAACGGCCATAAGCTGCACGTCAAGTCGCACTTGGCGGGGCGCAAGGGGGTTTGCCCTACCTGCGGCGTGAAGATCGTCATCCCTCAGGAGTCGATCGCTACGGCGACCGCGGCCACAGCGGCCGCGCCAACAGCGGCCGCCGCGCCGGCCCCGGCGCCCGCGGGCTGGTTCGTGCGCGGCGCCGACGGCGATCAATATGGCCCGGCGCCCGAAGAACTGTTCGAAAGTTGGATCGAGGAAGGGCGCATCGCCGGGGATACCTGGGTTTGGCGCGAGGGCTGGCCCGAGTGGCGGCAGGCGAGCGATGCCCTGCCCGGGCGGATTCCGCCGGCAGCTTCCCCCGCGCCCGCACCGCCGCAACCTGCTCCGCGCGAACCAGCGCCCGAGCCCGAGGCCTTCCGTCCGGTGGTCACTGGGGAAACGGCCTGGCCGGCGGCCGCAGCCGACGAAGACGACGCCGACGAGCCCGTTGGCTTCGCAATCGATGTGGAACGGGCCGACTCGATCTCCCGTCTGCGAAAGACGCATACGCGTCGGCAACTCAAATCGAGCACGATGTGGGCAGTGACGGTGCTGTCGCTGCTAGCCGTCGCTCTGTGCGGCTTGCTCGTCTGGATCCTCGCGTTTCGCAGTTGAGCGCGGCGAACTGCGGGATGGCACTTCCGCTTGCAGCAGCGGCCCCCGCGTGCGATACCATGGCCGTGCTTCGGCCACCCCTTTGAGCCTCCCCAGCGAACTCCATGGCTGCCCCCGCTTCCGCCCGTTGCTTCGACCTCGGCCGCCGGCCGCGGGTGGTGCTGCTGGCGCCTGGCAACAAGGCGGATGTCGCAGCGGAAACGCCGCGCGTCGCCGACTTCCTCCGCCAGCACGTCGATTTGCTGGCGGTCGACTTGGAGTTCGCCGCCGACTTGGCAGGGCTGACCCCCGATTTCGTGGCCGTCATGGGGGGAGACGGCTCGATCTTGCGGGCTGCCCATCAGATGGGAACTCGCCAAGTGCCCGTGCTCGGGATCAATCTAGGAAAGTTGGGCTTCCTGGCAGACCTATCGCTCGAAGAACTGCCCGAGGCGCTGCCGCGAATTTTGCGCGGCGATTGCACCCTCGTCGAACACATGATGCTCGATTGCCAGGTGCGGCGGGGCGATCAGGTCGTGGCGCAAAAGCTGGGGCTCAACGAAACCGCGATTTGGGCAGGGTCGCCGTTCGGGATCGTCGACGTTGATCTCTACATTGACTCAATTTGGGCCACTACCTATAGTTGCGACGGTTTGATCGTCTGTACGCCCGTCGGCTCCACGGCCCACAGTTTGTCGGCCGGCGGCCCGATCGTGCGGAAGGATTTGGAAGCCTTCGTGATCTCGCCGATCAACCCCCACACGCTGACCAACCGGCCCGTGGTGGATTCGGCCGATCGCGCCTACGAACTGGCCGTCAAGCAGCCCCTGCCTGGCACGGCGGTCGTCGTCGACGGCCATGTGCTGTGTACGCTCGGCGCCGACGAGCGCGTGCGCGTGGAACGCTCGCAGTCGCGCTTCAAGCTGATCGAAGCGCCTGGGCACAACTACTACCGCACGCTGCGTGACAAGCTGGGCTGGGGCGGCCGCCTGAAGCTGCGGGAGCCCCGCTCGGGCCAAGGCTAGCCAGCAGCGTCGAACTCCGCGACTCGAAAGGATGCGAGCAATGCTTCTTCTCCGCTTGGCCGTTCTCGGCTTGGTTCTCGCCCCCTTGGCTTGCCCGGCGCTCGCCGACGAAGCGCCCGCCGGCGGCGAAAAGCATTTGCTGCGTTACAAGTTCTCCCCCGGCGAAGACGTGCGCTGGGAGGTGGTGCATCAGAACAACGTCGACTCCACGGTCCAAGGGGTCCGGCAGACCTCCGAGGCCTATAGCCGCTCGGCCAAGATCTGGAAGTTCAGCGCCGACAGCACGCCTGAGAAGTTGAAGTTCACCCACTTTGTCGAAGACGTGCAAATGCGGCAGAAGGTGAGCGGCCGCGCCGAAGTGACCTACGACAGCCGTCGCGACAAAGATCCCCCGGCCGAATATAAACCGATCCAAGCTTCGATCGGCGTGCCGCTCGTGGAGATGACGGTCGACGCCCGCGGCGAGGTGCTCGAGCGCGTCGACAAGCGCAGCGGAGCGGGCCCGGCCGAAGGCGCCCAAGCGATGGTCGTGCCGCTTCCGGAGGAGGCGGTCTCCGTGGGACACACGTGGAGCGTGCCTTACGAGACGCAAGTCACGCTGACTTCGGGCGGCGCGAAGAAGATCAAGCTGCGCCGCGACTACAAACTGACCGAAGTCGACAAGGGGCTCGCGAAGATCGAGGTCCACACGCAGGTGCTGTCTCCTGTCAACGATCCGGCCATCGAGGCGCAGCTCATCCGCGAAGCCGCCGATGGCGTGGTGCGGTTTGATATCGAGCGCGGCCGCGTGGTCGGGCAGCAGCTCGATCTCGACAAACGCGTGATCGCCTTCAGCGGCCCGGCCAGCAGCATGCACTACGTGGGCCGCTTCACCGAAGAACTCTCGACGGCGCCGGTCGAGACGGCGCGAAAGCCTTAGCCGGCTCTCCCCACGCTTTCTAGCGAGAAAATCGCTGCAACCTTCTCGAGGGTGGATTGCTCTCCGGCGGCTACGCATGAAGCGCTACCTGCGATTCTCCGTCTCCTCCTTGCTGGCTCTGACGGCCGTGGTGGCTGCCTACTTCGGCGGTTATCGTTCAGGACACTTCGAGGGCCATCGCGCGGGATTCGATCTCGGGCATGCGTACGGACTGAAGGCAGGTCGAGAGCAAACGAACCAGAACTACATCGCCGTGCGCAACGCCTATGAGAAGTTGCGGCGTGAGAACCCGGAACTCGATCCTGCGCTGAGATTTCCTCCGCCGCACTTCAGGTAGACGTCTTTCCGCGCTGGTAGGATGGGGGCATGAAGCCCCGCTTCCAGTTTGGTTTGGGAAACCTGTGCCTGGCGACCGCTCTAGTCGCCGTGCCATTTTCGCTGGAGGGGCTGGATACGCCCGTGTTCGTCGTCGCGACGGGATTCCTCTGGGGCTGCGCCGTCGGGGTGCTGGCGGCGCACACCAAGCGGGCAGTGCTCTGGTTTGGCGTTGCAGGCATCGCGGCGCTCTCCGCGTGGACGGGGCTCGTACTTGCATTGGAATAGGAGTTTGCGGCGGTCTGCCCGTTTTCTCCCCGGTGCCCTCGGCGGCCGGGGCGCGTAGAATGTGGGGTTTGCAGATGCTGGCCCCACGTCGCCCCCGCTGAGCCTTTGCCGTGCCGTTTCAGCTCGTCAGTCCGTTTCAGCCCGCCGGCGACCAGCCGGCCGCCATCGAAGCCCTGATCGAAGGCGCCCGCGCCGGCCGCAAGAACCAGGTGCTGATGGGCGTCACCGGCTCGGGCAAGACCTTCACGATGGCCAACGTCATCCAGGCCCTCGACCGCCCCACGCTGGTCCTCTCGCACAATAAGACGCTGGCCGCGCAGCTCTACTCCGAGTTCAAGGAGTTCTTTCCGTACAACGCGGTGAACTACTTCGTCAGCTACTACGACTACTACCAGCCCGAGGCCTACATCCCCCAGCGGGACATCTACATCGAGAAGGACGCCTCGATCAACCAAGACATCGACCGCCTCCGCCTCGCGGCCACGAGCGCCCTGGTCAGCCGGCGCGACGTGATCATCGTGGCCAGCGTGTCGTGCATCTATGGCTTGGGCTCCCCCGAGGCCTATCGCTCGATGATGGTCAGCCTCAAGCGGGGCGGGTCGATCGAGCGCGACAAGCTGCTTTCGAAACTGGTCGACATTCACTACGACCGCAACGACATCGAATTCGCTCGCGGAAAGTTCCGCGTCCGCGGCGACTGCGTGGAGCTCTGGCCGAGCTACGAAGAGTTCGCCTGGCGGATCGAGTTCTGGGGAGACGAGGTCGAGCAGCTCTCGATGATCAATCCCACCAGCGGCGAGGTGATCGGCCGGCAAGACGAACTGTTCGTCTACCCAGCCAAGCACTTCGTGATGCCGGAAGACCGCATCCGCGCGGCGATCGATTCGATCAAAGAGGAACTCGCCGAGCGGCTCGAGCTCTTCAAGAGCCAAGGCAAGCTGCTCGAGGCGCAGCGGCTGGCCGCCCGCACGCGGTTCGACATCGAGATGATGCTCGAGGCTGGCTTCTGCCCCGGCATCGAGAACTACAGCCGCCCGCTGAGCGGCCGCCCGCCGGGCTCCACGCCTGACACGCTCTACAACTACTTCCCCGACGACTTCCTGATGATCGTCGACGAGTCGCACGTCACGGTCCCGCAGGTGCGCGGCATGTTCGCCGGCGACCAAAGCCGCAAGACGACGCTCGTGGAACACGGCTTTCGTCTGCCGAGTGCGCTCGACAACCGGCCGCTCAAGTTCGAGGAGTGGGAGAAGAAGACGGGCCAGGTGGTCTTCGTCTCGGCCACGCCGGGGCCCTATGAACTCGAGAAGACCGGCGGCGAGTTCGTCGAGCAGGTGATTCGCCCCACGGGGCTCTTGGACCCCGTAATCGAGGTGTTGCCGGCCCGCGGCCAGGTGCCGCACTTGCTGGGGCAGATCCGCGAGCGGGCGGCGGTGGGCGAGCGCGTGCTCGTCACCGCGCTCACCAAGCGTTTGGCCGAGGACCTGTCGTTCTATCTCACGGAGCAAGGCGTCAACTGCAAGTGGCTGCATAGCGAGCTCGACGCCTTCGAACGCGTGGAGCTGCTGCGCGACCTGCGCGAAGGGAAGTTCGAAGCCCTCGTCGGCGTGAACCTGCTCCGCGAAGGGCTCGACTTGCCGGAAGTGTCGATGGTTTGCATCGTCGACGCCGACAAGGAAGGCTTTCTGCGGAGCGAGACCTCGCTCATGCAAACGATCGGCCGCGCTGCCCGCAACGTGAACGCCAAGGTGAT
>JAXMBI010000027.1:0-117123 GCA_046349955.1 Pirellulales bacterium
GAGCATCGTCGGCCTCCTCGGAATCCGTTGAGTCCGCCGGAGCGTGCGCGTCGCCTTGCTCCTCGAGCGGAGCGCTCTCGTCGACGCCGAACTGGGCGAGCCAGTAGTCAACGTCGTCCCCTTTGCCCACCGGTTTCGCCGGCGCGGCCGCCGGGTCGGGACGGGCAAAGCGGCGGGCGACGAGTTGCCGGTGCCACACGTCGCTGTCGACCGGCGTCGCCCGCCGCCGCCGCGCGGCGCGGTGTAGCCGATGATCGCTCGACACCACCACCAGCCTGCGCGGCGCGCTGTCGAGCCGGATCAGTTCCTCGATACGTTGATCGGCGCCTTCGGGTCCCCGCGCAAAGTAGACCTTGAGTCCCCGATGCACCTGCTCGGCCGTCAGCCCGCGGGCCGTTTCCGGTGCGTCGAACACGATGGCCGCCCGCGCGAGCTCGGCCGGCTCGAGCGACTCGACGAGAAAGTTCAGGAGCGCGAGCCGCGCCCGCTCGAGGCCCCCGGGGCCGCGGCCGCGGGGAAGAATGCCCGAGGCGTGCAGCAGGTTGTAGCCGTCGATGAGCAGGGCCATGGCTTGCGCTCCCTTCTGCAGCCGCTCTGCTAGAACGCGTGCCCCGCCTCGCGCATCACCCGTAGGTACTCGGCGTCGAAGGCGGCCGAGATGCTGTCGCGCGGCGAATACGGCCCCGGCACATAGGCGGCCGAAGACACGCCGAGCTGTGTGCGCTCGCAGATCGCCCAGTCCTGCCGGTTGGTGTGGTCCCAAAAGCCGACGCCGTCTTCGGGATCGTAGCCAGGGGCCGAGGCCGCAGCGGGATGGAACAGCCACTCGCACTCGATCCGCGTGTGCCCCGGCGACTCGGGCCAGAGGGTATGCACCATCACGAAGTCGTGGTGCAGGCTCAACAGCACGTTGGGGAAGATCGAGTAGTAGTAGACCCGCTGGAAGTCCTCGGGAGGCAGGTTGCCCACCGGCGTGGCGCAGGCCTGACCGCTCGTGGTCATGCTGCCGCCGGGGCGGGGGACCTGCATGTAGCCGCCCAGGAAGGGTCCGGTCCCCAGGTCGTTCGCGCCGCTGTCGGCGGGCGAGAGCTTGACCAACTGCGGATGAACCGTGGGGCAGTGGTAGCACTCCGAGTAGTTCTCGAAGATCAGCTTCCAGTTGGCCGCGACCTGGTACTCGATCTTCTGCACCGAGCGCAACGCCGGCAGGTTGTAACGATCGAAGCGGCCGAGGAGCGGCGCGTAGGCCTCGTTGAACGGCAGCGCCGGCTCGCCGAAGGTGATGAAGAAGTAGCCTGCCCATTCGGCCAGGCCGGCCTCGAGCAGCGGGTAATCGGTGCGGTCGAAGCCAGGCAACTCCTCCATCGTGGGCGCCGAGAGGAGAGCGCCGTCGAGCCCCCAGGTCCACGCATGGTAAGGGCACTGAAGCGTGCGCGAGAGCTTGCCGCACGAGTCGACGCACAGCCGGGCGCCGCGATGCCGGCACACGTTGTGATAGGCGCGGGCCTTACCCTGTGCATCGCGCACCAGGATCACGCTTTCGTACCCCAGCGTGCGGACGACGAAGTCGCCCGGCTGGCTGAGGGCCTCCGCGCGGGCGGCGCACATCCAGTGGCGCGCGAACACAGCCTGCTGCTCGGCGGCGAACACCTCGGGCGAAGCGTAATAGCGCCCCGGCAACGACTTGGCGCCGCCGGTGCCGATTTCGGCAGCGGAGAGAAAGGTCGACATTGTTCGATCACCCGTGAACCTGACAGAGGCGCGTGCCACTGGCGATGATCCACGATACACCGGGGCGCAGGCCGGCACCAAGGGCGCGACTGAGGGACCAGGTCGTGCCCAGGGTGGCTGGGGTCGAGCGAAGCGAGCCCCCAGTGGTCAGCCGCGTAGCTGGGGGCTCGCCTAACGGCTCGACCCCAGGCACTCTCGTTTAGCTCGAGAGGGCAGTGCGTTCAGCGAGTTGCTGGAGCCGGGGATTTCGCCAGCGTCTGCGGCGGCGCCGTGGCCGCCGCTTGCACGGCGTCGCGGCTGGAGGCGGCTGCCCTGGAAACGACGAGCGACGGGGCCACGCCGACCACGAGCACGAGCACGCTGCACACGCTCATCGCCGCGAGCGCCCCAGGTCCGCCGCTGGGCTCAGTCGGCGTCGGCGACGGGCGGAAGTACGACACCGCCACGATCCGCAGGTAGTACGCCGCGGCGACCGCCGCGTTCAGCACGCCGGCGATCGCCAGGAACGAGAAGTACGGCCGCAGGGCGGTGGACGCCGGATCGGAGGCCAACTGCACGGGTCCCATGAACAGCGTCAGCTTACCCCAGAAGCCCGCCATAGGGGGCACGCCTGTCAGGCTGAACATGCAGACCGCAAGGCAGAGCCCCACCCAGGGCTGGGCCCAGCCGATGCCGGCCAGGTCGTCGATCGTTTCGAGCGGCTTGCCTTGCCGGCTGAGATAGGCAAGCGCGGCGAAGGCCCCGGTGGTGGCCAGGGCATAGGTGGCCAAGTAGAAGAACGAAGCGGTAAGGCCATCGGCGGCGCGGCCCGCCGGGGCGTTGCCGAGCGCCGCTTCCTGCGCGCCGGCGAAAGCCACCGCCAAGCCGATCAGCAGATAGCCGGCGTGAGCGATCGACGAATAGGCCAGCATCCGCCGCAGCCGCGATTGCCACAGGGCGACCAGGTTCCCCAGCGTCATCGTGATCACGGAGACGATCAGCGCGACTTTCCAGCCGACGCTCTCGAGCCCTGGCAAGCCGAGCACCGCCACGCGCACGAGGGCGACCAAACCGGCGACCTTGGGAATCACTGACAGCAAGCCGGCGTTCTCGTGGTTGGCGCCTTGGTAGACGTCGGGAGCATAGAAGTGGAACGGCACCGCCGCGAGGCGAAAGCCCAGCCCCGCGAACACGAACACGAGCGCGATCCGGGCCAAGTTGTCGACCGCGAGGCCCGCATTGCCCCCGGCCACCGCGGTGCGAATCGCCGTCAGCGAGGTCGAGCCGGCCGCGCCGTAGAGAAAGCTGAACCCGTAGAGCAGCAGGGCCGACGAGAGGATGCTCAGGTAGAAGTACTTGACCGTGGCCTCCTGAGCCAGCGTGTCCCGCCGGCTGAGGAACAGCAGGATATAAGTGGGAATCGAAATTAGCTCGAGCCCCAGGAACAAGAGCACGAGATCGTTCGCCCCGCACACGAACATCAGTCCGGCGATGATCAGCACCAGCGAGCCAACGAACTCGGGCGTTTGCACCGAGCGCGCCGAGCGGTCGGACAGGAGCACGAACATGGCCCCTAGCAAGAGGGCAAGCCCGCGAAGATTGAAAGCCAGCAGATCGAGCACCACCGGCCCCGAATAGAGCAAGCGGGCGCCGTCGACCGGCTCGACTTCGTGCGGAAATAGATCGCGCAGGCCGATGCCGGCGCCCACGATGCCGATCAGCGCCACCCAACTCCAGCCCTTGAACGTGGGCGTGAACGCGCCGACCACGTAGATCAACGTGGCGGTGCAGATCAGGATCAGCTCCGGCAGGAGCGTGAGAACGGTGTTCCAATCAGTCACGCGAAAGCTCCGCAAGGCGCGGCGTGGATTCTGGCGCCAGTTCGGCCGCAACGCCTTCGGCCCCTGGCTGGGCCGCGGCGGCGATCGTCACCCGCGAGCTCACGCGGGCGGCCACTGGCTCGAAATGCTTGATGAAGAACTGGGGGTAGAGGCCCACC
This sequence comes from Pirellulales bacterium, assembly GCA_046349955.1. Taxonomy (GTDB): domain Bacteria; phylum Planctomycetota; class Planctomycetia; order Pirellulales; family JBGAPH01; genus JBGAPH01. Next base: position 3,710 of record JAXMBI010000027.1, read on the forward strand.
CATAGGCTGCCCAGCAACAGCGGCACGAGCGCCACGACCTCGCGAAACGAGAGGTCGACGATCGGCGCGTCGTGATGGCTCGGGTCGTGGCCGGCCGTGTGATGCACGACCGGTTCGTGCAGCGGGCCAAAGAGAATCCGCTGCACCAGCCAGAGCATGTACCAGGCGCCCACCACGACGCCGAACACCGCCAGGACCGAGATCCACTGCAAGTGCCAAGCGATTGCGGGGGGCGCTTCGGCAAACGCCCGCTGGAACATGCCGGTCAGCAGCATGAACTCGCCGGCGAACCCGCCCAAGCCCGGCAGGCCGATGCTGGCGAGCGTAAACAGCACGAAGAACGCCGCGAGCACCGGCAGCCGCCGGGCCATGCCGGAGTAGGCCGCAATCTCGCGGGTATGGTAGCGCTCGTAGAGCATGCCGACGCAGGCGAACAACCCGCCGGTCGACAGGCCATGCGTGAGCATCTGGATGATGCCGCCCGACACGCCGAGCCGATTCAGCGCGAACAGCCCTAGCATGCAGAAGCCCAAGTGGCTGACGCTGGAATAAGCGATCAGCCGCTTGATGTCGGTCTGCGCGAGCGCCACCAGGGCCCCGTAGATGATGCCGATCACGCTGAGCCCCAAGATCCAGGGCATGAAGGCCGCCGTGGCCTCAGGCAGCATGGTGATGTTGAACCGCAGAAAGCCGTAGGTGCCGATCTTCAAGAGGATGCCGGCCAGGAGCACGCTGCCGGCCGTGGGGGCCTGCGTGTGCGCGAGCGGCAGCCAAGTGTGCAGCGGGAAGAGCGGCACTTTGATCGCGAAGCCGGCGAAGAGCGCGACGAAGATCAGCATCTGCACCCGCAGATCCATCGTGTTGTCAGCCAGCCACGCCGTGAGGTCGGGGATCGAGAAGATCAGCGTGCGGGTGTCGAGCGGTTGGTGCTGGTAGTGCCAGAACGAAATGGCCAACAGGCCGAGGAACGTGAACACGCTGCCGGCGAACGTGTAGAGGAAGAACTTCACAGCGGCATAACGGCGGTCGTCGCTCCCCCACACGCCGATCAGGAAGAACAGCGGGATCAGCGTGAACTCGAAGAAGACGTAGAACAGGATCACGTCGCGAGCGGCGAAGACCCCCAGCATGCCAGTTTCGAGCAGCAGCAGGAGCGCGTAGTAGGCGGCGGCTTCGTCCTCAATCGCTTCCCAGCTTACGAGCACCGCCGTGACCGAGAGCAGGGCCGCCAGGCCGTAGAGCCAGACGCTGAGGCCATCGAGTCCGACGCTGAATTGCAGATCGACGCCGCTTAGGCCCGAGAGCCAATCGAAGCTGACCGCGGCATAGTTGGCAGAGTCGGGCGAGCCGGTGGGGAACTGATACACCACGTAGCCGGCCACGGCCAACGTGAGCAGGCTGGCCACGAGCGCCACCCAGCGCACGGCGTTCCGCCCCAGCGCGGCGGCCGGCCAAATCCAGGCCGCCCCCAACAGCGGCAGCGCCAAACTCGCGAGCAAATACCTATCCACGGCGACGCTCCATTCCGTGAGATTCACCACGGAGACACGGAGACACGGAGAAGACGCCAACGGTTTGGTTGCGTGTCCGCATCAATGAATAGATACAGTCGGAGGATCGTGCGATCTCAAGCATCAACAGGCTCAACTCACTCGGGTATTTCTCGTTCGACGGACGCCGGCTTGCCCTCTCCGTGCCTCCGTGTCTCCGTGGTTCAAAATCACCCCAGCGGCCAGCGGAGCAGCGTGGCCACGAGCACGATCGTGCCGAGGACCATGGCCAGGGCGTAGTACTGCACGAGGCCCGGCTGCAGCAGCCGCAGCGCCGAGCCGAGCAACGGAGGCAGCTTGCCGATCAGGTTCACCAGGCCGTCGATCAGCAGGCGGTCGATCCAGTAGCTGAGCGCCGCCAAAGCCCGCAGCGGCCAGACGAACAGCACGGCGTAGATCTGGTCGATGAACAGCTTGCCGTAGGACGCGTCGTACAACAGGCGCACGCCCGGCAGATCGGTGATGCGGGCGATCTCGGTTTGCTTGCCCAGGTAAAAGAACGCAGCGAGGCCGATGCCGAGCAAGGCGAAGAACGTGCTCTGCGCGGCGACCGACACGTGAAACTCTGTCGCCGGACCCGTCGCCCGCACCGGTGCGTAGGCGAGAGAGGGGGCGAGTTGCAGGAAGTTGGCGATGCCGTGGGTAAACTCGAACGGGCCGCCCACCAGGAAACCGATTGCGAGCGCAAACACGCCAAGAATCCACAGCGGAGTGGTCATCACCGGCGGCGACTCGTGCGCATGGTGCCCCGCCTCCTCCGGCACTTTCAGCGGGCCGAAAAAGGTAAGGAACAGCGCGCGGAAGGTGTAGAAGGCCGTCATGAAGGCCGCGATCACCGAGGCCCAGTACGAAACCTGGTAGACACGCCACAAGACCCATTGGCGCTCGACCGGCAGTTTCGACCAGGCATAAGTCCTTGGGCCGGTCTCCGCGTGGCCATCTCCGTGATGTTCCACCGCTTGGCCGGGGTAGAGCGAAGCTTCCAGGGCGTGGCTGGTGTCGTGCACCGCGCCGATGATCGCGTCCTTGCTCCAAAAGCCTGCGAACGGAAACACGCCGGAGAGGGCCAGTGACCCGGAAACGAATGTCAGGAACGTCGCCGGCATCAGCTTGCGCAGGCCGCTGAACCGCCGCATGTCGACCACGCCCCCCATGGCGTGCATCACGCTGCCGGCGCCCAAGAACAACAGGGCCTTGAAGAAGGCGTGGGTGAAGAGGTGGAACATGCCGGCGATGATGCCGGCCAGCGAGCCCGTGCCCAGGCTCAGGAACATGTAACCGAGTTGGCTGACCGTGGAGTACGCCAGCACACGTTTGAGGTCGGTTTGCGTAATCGCGATGAAGCCGGCCATCACGGCGGTGAACGCGCCGATGGCCGCCACCACGGCTTGCGCCTCAGGCGCCGCGAAGAACAGCGGCGTGCAGCGGGTGACCATGTAGACCCCCGCGGTGACCATTGTGGCGGCGTGGATCAGCGCGCTGACAGGCGTGGGGCCTTCCATCGCGTCCGGCAGCCAGACGTGCAGCGGAAACTGCGCGCTCTTGCCGCAGGCGCCGACCATCAGCAGCAAGCAAATGGCCAGCCCCACTCCCCCTCCCACGTAGAGCGAAGGATCGGCCAGGCGCGTCTGCCCCAGCACGCCGGCCACGCCTCCGGCGTCATGGAAGTTGAGCGTGCCGTAGGTGGTCCAGATGAGGAACAGGCCCAGAGCAAAGCCGAAGTCACCGACGCGGTTGACGAGAAACGCCTTCTTGCCGGCGGCCGCGGCCGACGGCTTTTCGTACCAAAAGCCGACAAGCAGGTAGCTGCACGCGCCCACGGCTTCCCAGAAGACATAGAGCAGCAGGAAGTTGCTCACCGAGACCAGCATGGTCATGGAGAACACGAACAGCGACACATAGGTGAAGAACCGCCAGTAGCCGCGGTCGCCGTGCATGTAGCCGCTGGCGTAGATCGCCACGAGCGACGAAATGAACGTCACCATTGCCAGCATCAGAGACGTCAGAGTGTCTGCCCGCAGCGTCACTTCGATGCTGAAGGGAACCTGCGGGGCCACGTTGGGGGTGTCGGCGGGAGCGCCCGGCAGCATCTTGGCGGCCGCGGGCCGCGGCTCGGCGTCGGGGATCTCGGCCCAGGTCCAGAGCGTGTATACCTGCTCGAAGCCGACCGACTGGGAGGCCGAGCCTGGGCCGGAATCGCGGGCTTCGAACTGCACCTCGCGCACGAGCAATAGGCTGAGCACGGCCGAGCCGATCAGCCCCAGGATCGTGGGCCAGTGGCTCTGCTCGCGCAGCAGCTTCGGCCCGAGCGCGGCGGTCACCAAACAGGCGACCAGCGGCAAGGCCGGAATCAGAACCAGCAGCGTCTCGATTTTGAACATGGGCAAGTATGCGGGGAAATTTAACCGCCGAGACGCCGAGACGCCGAGGAGGAACAATCGGTGAAGCGGTCACTGTTCGGACCGGCGATCCATCGTTCCATCAACGTCCCATGGACTCTCGCTGTTTCTCTCCGTGTCTCAGTGTCTCCGTGGTTCAATTCAGACCGGCTAAACGCGGCTGCGGTGTTCGAGTTCTTCTTCGTCGAGCGCGGGCTCCAGGCCGGCCGGCGTGAGGTGCGGCCAGTGGGCCTCTTCTTCGTCGACCTCTTCCGGCAGCTCGCGGTCGAGGTAGGCCGGCAGGCAATCGTCGCGCAGCTTCTGCCAGAAGGCCACGTCCAGGTTGCCCGAGGTGCGGAACAGCATCAGGATGAGCGCCAGGGCGATCGCCGCCTCGCAGGCGGCAACCGTGAGGATGAAGATCACCAGCATCTGGCCGCCCCAATCGTTGTGGTAACGGCCCCAGGCCACCAGGCTGAGCGACACGCCTTGCAGCATCATCTCGGCCGCCAGGAACATCACGATCAGGTTCCGCCGGGTAAGGAAGCCCACCAGGCCGATGCCGAACAGCAGCGCGCCGATGAATAGGTAGTTTTGCACGAGCGCGGCTTCGTTCATGGGTTCGACTCCCGCGCCGGCTGCGGCGTTTGACGGCCATGAGTGATGATGGCGGTGGCGCCCACGAGCGCCGCCAGCAGCAGCGCCCCGGCGACCTCGACCGACACCAACTGCCGGCTGAACAGCTCGCCGCCCAACTGCGCCGAGTGGGCCGCCGCGAGTACGCCCTGCTCGCGCTGCAGATCGGTGATGGGCACGCGCCCTGCGCCGTCGGGGGCAACGGTCGGCGGAAAGACGCCGGCGATCACGGCCGTGAGAATGCCCACCAGCAGCGCTCCGGCGGCGGCCGCCCACAGCGACTCCCAGCTCAGCCGGTCGTAAAACGCCTGGCCTTCCGGCTGGGCGAGCATGAGCACGAACAAGAAGGTCACCAGGATGGCGCCGGCATAGACCACCACCGTCGCCAGCCCGAGGAACTGGGCCCCTTGCAGCAGGAACAGCCCGGCCGTTCCCAGCAGCGAGAGGGCGAACCAAATGGCGCAGTACACGGGGTTGCGAAAACTGATCGTGGCCACCGAGGCGGCGACGGTTAGCCCCCCCAGAGCGAAGAACAGAATGTCGCCTGGCAGGGAACCGAGCCGGCCCAACTGCGCGCCGAACAGGCCCAGGCTGATCAGTCCGGCGAGCACGCCGACCCAAATCGGCCAGGTTCTGCCGCCGCCGCGCGGCAACAAGAGCCACAGGGAGAGCGCGGCCAGCAGGGTGGCGACGCCAAACGACCACTGCGTGGGGCTCATACGGTGCCTCCCATCCGCACCGACTGCATCGGCTCGGCGTCTTTCGTCTGGTCGTACACGCTGAGCAACTTCTCCTTGTCGAAGATCATCTCTTCGCGGCTGCGCCCCGTCAGGTCCATCAGGCTCGTGAGCTCGATCGCATCGACGGGGCAGGCTTCCTCGCACATGCCGCAGAAGATACAGCGCAGCTCATCGATCTGGAAACTCTCGGGATACTTTTCCCGATCAGGCCAGGGGCTCTCGATGCCGACGATGTCGATGCAATGCGCAGGGCAGGCCGTGGCGCAGAGGAAGCAGGCCACGCACTTCACGCGGCCCTGCTCGTCTTTGTTGAGACGATGCACGCCGCGGTAGATGAGCGGATTGCCGATCTTGGGCCGCTCCTCAGGGAAGCTGACCGTCACCTTGGGGCTGAACAAGTGCCGCGTCGTCGTGGTGAGGCCTTGCACGAACAGCGGCAAGTACATCTTGCCGCTCAGCCCGAGCTTTGGCTCTTCGATCCACTGGATGCTAGGGTCGTCGGCTTTCATCGGGGCAAGCCTCGCAGGCGGGTAGACTCGGCCAACTCCGCGGGGAGCACGCGCGGTCGATTGTCGGTTTGGAAGGGGCTGGCCACCGCGGTGTACACCCAGCCGGCCGCCAGCACGGCCCAGCCGCCGGCCACGAGCAGCAAGCGGCTGTCGAGCCCCGTGGAGGCCTGCACCTGATCGCCAAACTCGAGCAGCACCGCCACGGCGGCGAAGTTGAGCAGACCCAGCGGCAGCATGACCTTCCAGGCCAGATCCATGAGCTGATCGAAGCGGAACCGCGGCCAGCTCCACCGGACGATCATGAAGAACACGATCACGAAGAACACCTTCACGCTCAGGACGACGATGCGCAAGATGGCCGTGATCCAGCCGATCTCGTCGCTCGAGCCGGTGATTCCCCAGAAGTGCCAGCCGCCGAGGAACAGGATCGTGATCAGGAACGAGGCCGTGATCATGTGCAGGAATTCGGCCACGAGGAACAGCAGCAGCTTGAGGCCGGCGTATTCCGTGTGGTAACCGCCGATCAGTTCCTGCTCGCATTCCGGCAAGTCGAACGGCAGGCGGGCGGCTTCGGCGAAGGCGGCGGTGAAGAACACAATGAATCCCAGCGGCTGGGCGAACACGTTCCACAGGCCGGTGGTGGCCTGCGCGGTGATGATCGTGTCGAGCCGGAGCGTGCCGGCCGAGAGCACCACGCCGAGCAGGCCCAGGCCGAGCGGAATTTCGTAGGCGATCAACTGGGCGCTCGAACGCAGGCCGCCCAAGAAGCTGTATTTGTTGTTGCTGGCCCAGCCGCCCAGAATCACGCCGTAAACCGCGATGCTGCTCAAGGCGAAGACGTAGATCACGCTCACATCGAGCCCCGGGGCCACGAGCAGCGAGATCGGCTTATCGAAGCCGAACACGCCGGGGGCTGGAATCACGCTGCCGAAGGGGACCGCCGCGAACGTGGCCAGCGCCGCGGCCAGAATCGAGATCGGCGCGAGCAAGTAGAGGAACTTGTCGACGTGCTTCGGCGTGTATTCTTCCTTGAAGATGAACTTGAGGCCGTCGGCCAGCGGCTGGCCCAACCCGAACATCTTGATGTTCGTCAGCGGAATGCCGACCCGGTTCGGACCCTTGCGGTCCTGAATCCAGGCGGCCATCCACCGCTCGAGGAGCACGAAGTAGGCAGCCGCCGTCATCATCCCGCCGATCAGCAGGGCGATTTTGACGATCGCTTCAAGGATTGCGTGAGGCATGTGGTTGATTCGTTCGGAGAATTTGTTTCTCGCAAAGGCGCAGGGATCGCAAAGTTGGCGATCGTATTCCTTCGCGTGCTTTGCGCCTTGGCGAGAACTGTCTCTTGTGTTTGTGTCTTATTTGACGGCCGCGAGTTCCGCGGCTTCGAGTTGCACGCCGGACGCCGGCACGGGCTCGGCCGCGGCGGCGAAGAACGGGATCTCCGCGGCCATCTCGACCAGCACCATGCGCGGATTGTACAGGCCTTGCTGACCGAGCAGCCGCCAGTAGACGTGTCCTTCGATCCAGTTGCCTGCGGGCGGACGCACGGCCCAATTGAACGACTGCAGCCGACCCGCGAAGTTGACGTACGAGCCGGCCCGCTCGGGATAGGCCACGCCCGGGAGCTGATAGTTGGCGCGATTCCACAGCGGCGACGGGAACAGGTCCTGCATCACCAGCAGCTTAGCGCCTGCGGTGCGCGCGGCGGTCGCTTCGTCGATCCACGGTTCGCGATAGCCGCCCGTCACCCACAAGGCGTTGAACTCCCCCTTCTCGACCCGCGGCAGCAGTTCGTTGAAGGTGAGCACCTTGCCCATGAAGTGATTGAGCACCGCTTCGACGCCGCGGCGGTTGGGGCACTTCTCGGCGTGGATCGTGAAACCGTTTTTGAACGTTTCGTCCTGCCCTTGAACAGGCGCCGGGCCGAGCGCGAGCACTGCCTGCGGATCGAGCTGACGCAGCAGTTTGCCGAGCAGATACGCTTCTTCGACCGTGAGATGGGGTGAGACGACGGCGGCCAGCTTGCCTGCTTGGCTCAACTTGGGCGGCAACTCGGCAAAGGCCGTGTCCCACTCGATCGCGGTCGAGCCTTTGTCGTCCTGGCGACGTGCTTCGACGAGCCGCTCAGGGCTATGCACATGGTGGAAGCCGTAGCGGCCTTCGTCGCACATCCACCACTGATTGACCGCCTGGTTCTCGCGCGGCTTGATGCGGTAGACGTGGTCTTGGTTCTCTTCGACGAACACCGAGCAGCCGGTGGAGCAATGGGCGCACACCTGCGGGCGGCGGCGCATGAACCACACGCGCTGCTGGTAGAGGAAGTCCTTGTCCCCCAGCGCGCCCACGGGACAGAGGTCGACCACGTTGCCCGCCAGCTTGTTGTTGAGCGGGAAGCCCGGCACGGTGTCGATCTCTTCGTGGCTGCCGCGATGGGTGACCATCAGCTCGGACGTGCCAGAGATCTCACGCGTGAACCGCACGCAGCGAGTACACATGATGCAGCGGTCGACGAACAGCGTGACCGTGGGACCGACGTCGCGCCGCCGGCTGGTGAACGGCTGCAGGTCGGCGCGCCGTTCCTTCTGGCCGTAGCGGAAGTGGTAGTCCTGCAGCAGGCATTCGCCCGCCTTGTCGCAGATTGGGCAGTCGATCGGGTGGTCGAGCAGCAGGTCTTCTTCGACCATGGCGCGGGCGGCCCGCACCTTGTCGCTGTCGGTGACGAACACCGTGCCGGCCTTGGCCGGCGTTTGGCAGGCCGGCACCAGCTTGGGCACCATGGTGACCTGGCCGGTTTCCGGGTTCTTCGTGCCCGATTCGACCAGGCACATGCGGCAACTCGCCACGACGGTGAGGCCGGCGTGCCAGCAATAGTGCGGAATCTCGACGCCGGCGCGCTGCGCGGCCTGCACGCCATTAAGGCGCTCGTCGTCGCCGACCTCGACCTCACGATTGTCGATGTAAACGATGCCCATGTTTTCTCGAGCGTTCCTTAACCACGGAGGCACGGAGACACGGAGAAGAACAAGAACCACAAAGACACAAAGGCACTAAGAAATGCCCTGCTTGGTGTCTTCGTGTCTTTGTGGTTCATTCTTTCTCTCCGTGTCTCCGTATCTCCGTGGTGAGAATAGTCTTGGCTAGTGCGCCCCGGCCAGGGTGAGGGCTGGGACGGGGTCGGTGGTTTGGTAGCCGCTGGGGTTCGTGCGCTTGATGTACTCTTCGAACTCGCCGCGGAATTTGCGAATCGCGTTCTTGATCGGCCAGGCGGCGCCGTCGGACAGGCCGCAGATCGTGGTGCCGGGGATGATGCCGATCGTGTCGCCAATCTCGAGCAGCAGATCGAGATCCTTGAGCCGGCCGCGGCCGGCGCGAATCCGTTCGAGCATCCGCAGCGACCAATTCGTGCCTTCGCGGCAGGGCGTGCATTGGCCGCAGCTCTCGTGCTGGAAGAAGCGGCAGCTATTGTGCAGGAAGTCGACCATGGAGACTGTTTCGTCGAGCACGACGACAGCCGCGGTGCCCAAGCCCAAGCAGCCGACCGTGCCCGGGCCGGCGAAGTCGAGCGGGGTGTCGAACTCCGCTTCGCTGAACAGGCCCATGCTGATGCCGCCGGGGATCGCTGCCTTGGCCTTGCGCCCCTTCCACACACCGCCGCCGAGCTCGTCGACGAGTTGCCGCAGCGTGATGCCGAGCGGCGCTTCGTAGCAGCCAGGCTTGTTCACGTGGCCGCTCAAGCAGTAGAGCTTGGGGCCGTAGCTGCCGGGATCGCGCGGATTCTTGGGGTCAGGCGGAATGCCGATCGATTTGAACCAGTCGGCGCCGCGAGCGATGATGTGCGTGACGCAGGCCGCGGTTTCGATGTTGTTGACGACCGTCGGCTTGCGAAACACCCCTTCGATGGCCGGGAAAGGCGGCTTGATCCGGGGCCAGGCCCGCTTGCCTTCGAGGCTTTCGATGAGCCCGGTTTCCTCGCCGCAGATGTAGGCGCCCGCGCCGCGGTGCATGTAGACGTCGAGCGAGAACTCGCGGCCGTGGATGTTCTTGCCCAGGTGCCCCGCGGCGTAGGCCTCGTCGATCGCCTGCTGCATCCGCTTATAGGCCAGCGGATACTCGTAGCGAATGTAGATGTAGGCCGTAGTCGCCCGCGTGGCGTAGCAACTCAGGATCACGCCTTCGAGCACCTGATGGGGGTCGTCCTCCATCAAAATGCGATTGTTGAACGTGCCGGGCTCGCTCTCGTCGGCGTTGATGCACATGTAGATCGGGCCGGGGTGGTTCTTCGGCAAGAAGGTCCACTTGAGGCCCGTGGGGAAGCCTGCGCCGCCGCGGCCGCGGAGACCACTCGACTTGACCGCCTCGGTCACGGCCGCGGCGTCCATGTCGGCCAGCGCCTTGCGGAGCGCCGAGTAGCCGCCGTGCGATTCGTAGTAGCGCAGCGTATGGCTCTCGGGCTTGCCGATGTGAGCCAACAGCACAGGTTCGAATTTGGTCGAAGGCATATCGTGTTCGGTTCGCCGGCATTGGTCCGCACAGCGAACCCTACGTAGGGTCCGCCGTGCGGACCAACAGGTTAGTCCAAGTTCTTCAAAAACTCGTCGGCCGAGGCTTCGGTCAAACACTTGTGCAGCGTCTCGCCCGCCAGCATGCAGGGTGCGTACTCACAAGCGCCCAAGCACTCGGCGAACTCGAGCGTCAGGCGGCCATCGGAGGTCGCCTCGCCCGGCCGCGTGCCCGTCTTGTGGCACATGTGCTCGAGGATCTCCTCGCCGCCGCGAAGCGCGCAGCTAATCGATCGGCACACCCAGGCCCGCGTGCGGCCGTGTGGCTTATCCTGCTTGAAGATGCCGTAGAAGCTGAGCGTGTCTTGCACCTGGGCAGGCGAGAGCTCGAGCAACTCGGCGATCTCGATCACGGCCCCCAGGGGCACCCAGCGCAGCCGCTCGTTCACCAAGTGCAGGGCAGGCAGCGTGACCGCCTGCTTGTTGGGATAGCGCGGGAACAACGCCTGAATGGCCGCGACCATCTCGTCGGTCAACACGCGCTCGCGAATTACTTCGGCGGACATCAATCTACTCACCACGGAGGCACGGAGACACGGAGAGATTGCACACAAACAATCTCATTCCATGGCGAGCGCCGCCTGAAAAAAACTTCGGTCTCATTCTCGGCTCTATGTCTCCGTGTCTCCGTGGTGAATCAGACCTCAGCGGTCCAACTCCGCGGCGATGATGTTCAGGCTGCCGAGTACGGCCACGATGTCGCTCAGCGTGTGGCCGCGGATCAGTTTCGGAAACAGCGAAAAGTGAATGTACGAAGGGGGGCGACAGCGGGCACGGTAGGCGACTTCGCTGCCGTCGCCGACGAGGTAGAAGCCCAACTCGCCGTTGGGGCTCTCGATCGCCGCGTAGCTTTCTTCCTCGGGAGCCGGGAAGCCGCGGTTGCTCATCGACAACTCAAAGTGCGAGATCAGCCCTTCGATCGTCGAATAGACCATCCGCTTGCCGGGGAGGGCCGTCCGCTCGTCGATGCCGACGTTCACCGGGCCGCTGGGCAAATTCTCGATCGCCTGTTCCACGATCTTCAGGCTCTCCCACATCTCGGCCATCCGCACCAGGTAGCGGGCCAGGCAGTCGCCGGCCGTGGAGCAGCAAACCTTGAAGTCGAAGTCGCGGTAGGCCAGGTAGGGCTCGTCCTTCCGCAGATCGCGGGTGACGCCGCTCGCGCGGGCGATCGGCCCCGTGGCGCTGCGGTTAGTGGCCTCTTCCTTGGTGAGCACGCCGACGTTCTTCGTACGGTCGATGAAAATCCGATTGCGGTTCAGCAGCCGCTGCATGTCGTCGAGCGTTTTCGGAAACGTCTTCACAAACGTCCGAATCTTTTCGATCACGAGCGGCGTAAAGTCCTGGCTCACTCCGCCCACGCGGGTGTAGCTGTTGGTGAAGCGGGCGCCGCAGAGCGTTTCGAAGATGTCGTACAGGACTTCGCGCTGGTAGAACCCGTAGAGGAAGAACGTGAACGCGCCCACGTCGAGCCCCACCGCTCCGTTGCACAGCAGGTGATCGCTGATGCGGGCCAGCTCGCACAGGATCGTGCGGATGTATTGGCAGCGCTTCGGGACCTCGAGACCCAAAAGCGTCTCGACCGAATGGTGCCAGGCCACGTTGTTGGCCATCGGCGAGATGTAGTTCATCCGGTCGGTGACCGTGACGTACTGATTGTAGTTGAGGTGCTCGCCGATCTTCTCGAAGCCGGAGTGCAAGTAGCCGATGTCAGGAAGAGCATCGACGACGCGCTCGCCGTCGAGCCGCAGCACGATGCGCAGCGTGGTGTGCGTGGCCGGATGCTGTGGGCCGAAGTTCAGCGTCCACAGATAATCCTGCTCCGTCTCCTGATGGACGTCTTGCAGATCAAGCGTTTCGTGCGTGAGCGACATATCAGGCGGCCGAAGGGAACCGCGAAGACGCGGAGACGCAGAGAAAGTTGGAGCGGCGGTAGACGAGCTGCATGGCTACGCCTCTTCCCGAGTAAGCACGGGGAAGTTGTGGCGCTCGCCGCGGCCTTGTAGGGGGTAGTCCTTACGGAGCGGAAACGCGGTGAACTCTTCCGGCATCAGAATCCGCCGCAGATCGGGGTGGCCAAGGAACACGATGCCGAACATGTCGTACACCTCGCGTTCGAGCCAGTTGGCCCCTTCCCACAAGGGGAACACGGAGGGAACCGAAAGGTTCGGCTCGTCCAGATACACCCGCACCGTGATCCGTTCGTTGCTGGCGGTGTTGGCCAGCAGATAGACCAGGCCGAAGCGATGCGCCGCGTCGCGGAAGTTCAGATAGTCGACGCAGGTCACGTCGACCAAAAGATCGAAGCCACGCTTCTCCTTGAGGAACTCGAGCGCCGCGAAGGCCTCGCCCGCTGGAAGGACCGCGCGCGTCTGACCGCGGAACTCGCTGGTGGTCGCCGCGGGAAACGCGGCGGTCAGGGCTTGCACGGTCTCGGGATGGATCATCTGCGTAAGGGGCAACGGCTCCGCGGGGGCTAGCGCGTCGGCTGACCACTAGGGCCAACCAACGTGTTCGAGGGAAGAATCAGGCTCGGCGACTCCACCAGGGCCCGCTTCGGCTGCTGGCGGGACGCCAGGTCGAACTCACGCCCCGTGATCGTCCCCTCGCGCTGAATCTTATCTTGCAGGTCGATGATCGACTGAATGAGCTGCTCGGGACGTGGCGGGCAACCCGGCACGTACATGTCGACCGGAATGAAGCGGTCGATCCCCTGCACCACGCTGTAGGTGTCGAACACGCCGCCGGTCGAAGCACAGGCGCCCATCGAGATGCACCACTTGGGCTCGTGCATCTGCTGCCAGATGCGCTGCAGCACCGGCAGCATCTTCATCACCACGCGGCCGGCCACGATCATCAGATCGCACTGGCGGGGGCTGAAGCGAAACACTTCGGCGCCAAAACGAGCCAGATCATGCTTGCTCGCGCCCGTGGCCATGAGCTCGATGCCGCAGCAGGCCGTGGCGAAGGGCATCGGCCACAGGCTGTTCTTCCGGCACCAACTGGCCAAGGCGTCGAGCTTGCCGACCACCACGTTTTCCGGCAGCTCTAGCGCCACTGGAACACCCCCTTTTTCCAGTCGTACACGAGCCCCAACACGAGCAGCACGAGAAAGAATGCCACGCCTGCAAAGACCAGCCCGCGGCTCGAGATCAAGCCAGCGGCCACCGCTCCGTTGACGCCGAGTTCGGCGGCCGCGAGGCTGCCTCCGCCAGGGGGCACGGCAGGCCTGCTCGCCACGGCCCAGGGATAGAGGAAAAGGAGTTCGACATCGAACACCAAGAAGGCGATCGCCACCAGGTGAAAGCGAAAGTCGAACCGGCGGCGCGTGTCGTGAATCGGGTCCATGCCCGACTCATACGGCATCTCTTTGACCCGCGTATTTCGCTTGGGCCCCACGAGCGTGCCGATGCCGATCATGCCCGCGCCGAGCCCCGCGGCCGCGAGAATGAACAACACCACCGGCAAAACGACGGTATCCATAATCCTCTGTTTTGCAGAGACTTGCGTCTCGACGACCGAAGCTTGTGATAAATTTCACAAACTCGCCCAAAGAGAACGCTCGGTCATGCATCCCCGAGCGTTCCAAAATCCTATCGCTGGCCTCCGGCACCGTCAAGGACACACCGAGCCCCCAGCCAGAGAGCTGCGGTTGAGCGCCTCGAAGGCGGCGCTGCACGAGCCCGCAGCGCGCCAGGGACGGAAGCGCCCGACGGGCGCGCTGGCCGAAAATGCTGCCCGGCCCGTGCAGGGTTCCGCGCGGCTGGACCGGGGAAACGTGGCTCTCCCTTGCTCGCTGCGCGCTGGTAGCAGCGGGCCGAGTACTAGGGCTTCAGCTCGAGTATGATGTCCCGCTGCGGGTTGCCGCCGTCGTCTTGTCCGTTGGGCCCAACGCTGTAAACCAGCCAACCCCCGGCCGGCGCTGGCTTGATCACCAGCCGCCCTTGAGCAAAGGGATCGGCCAGCAACTCCGGAGGAAGCCCCAGTTCCGCGGCGGTCGGTGGGCCGGCTTGCGGCGACCTGCCTGCGAGCGCCACCAGGATCCGTGCCGCCCGCAGCGCGGCGATGTCATGCCGCACGGCTTCAGCGGCGCGCTGGATGGAGGATTCGACCTGGTTCGTGAGAGCGCCCAGGCGCCCGCTGGCGCCGGATGCAGGAGGCGCCACGGGCAAGCGCTCCCGCAGATCCGGCATCGACTGGTCGATGAGCGTGAGATAACGCGAGAGGTCGTCATCCCAGAGCCAGTTGGTGAGGAAGCCGGCGCCTTGCTGCTTGATCTCGTCGAACGAGGCGATCCCGAAAACCCGCTCGGTGGCCAAGGCATGCCGCCAAGCGCCCACTGGATCGTGCCGCGCGAGCTCCTCGGCGATTTGCTGCCGTTCGGTGTCCGTCGGCGGCATTCCGGCCAGCGACTCGGCCAGGGCTTCCAGGGCCGAGAAGCGAACCGCGCGAGCCATCAGATAGCCGTTGAGCAGCGGTTCCCGCTGCGCGTGGCGAGCCAGACGCAGCATCGTCAGGCAGGTTTGCCGCGCCTCCGCCGTCTGGCCCGCCGCAAGCTGCGTGGCGACTCGCATCCGCAGCACACGCTGCGCCTGCCGCAAGTCCTGCGCACGGTCGAGCGCTTCTTGGGACACGGCGGTGGGCGGCTTCGAGTAGTCGGCCGCCGGTTGGTAGGCCGGCCGCCGGGACACCTCATCCAATTCGGTGAACAGTGCATCGTGCCCCGCGAGCGCGGTCGCAGCGGCGGCGAGCTGCGCCGCACTCGGCCAACCGGGCTGATCAGCGCCGGTGAGATAGGCCGACGTGGCCGGCTCGAGCGTCTTGAGCTGCGGCCCTAAAGCGAACAGCCCCGCGGCCGCGTTGTCAGCCTCGGCGATTGGTGGGCCGGCGAGCTCGGCCAAAGCGACCGGCTGCCCCTGCGCGCGGAGTTCCGCTAGCTGCCGGCTCGCCAAGTGCGCACGGGTCCCCAAGCGCACCCAGAGCCAGAGCCCTAGCGGCAACGCCAGAAGCGCCATGGCGCCGATCACCAGCACGACGAGGCCGCGGTTCTTCATCGCAGACTTCCCCTCAGACAAGCGAAAACGCCAACTTGGCCAGCTATTCGCCGCCGGGAGGAGAAGCTTGAGCGACGGCTGGCGTCACTCCGGGAACAGCTTCGTCGACAGGTAGCGCTCGCCCAGGTCGGGCAGGATCGTGACGATCGTTTTTCCGGCGTTTTCCGGTTTGCGAGCCAACTCGAGCGCGGCCCAGGCCGCGGCGCCGCAGCTAATGCCGCACATGAAGCCCTCGTAGTGGGCCATGCGGCGGCTGGTCTCCATCGCGTCGTCGTCGGTGACGGTCACCACGTCGTCGATGACCGACACGTTCAAGATGTCGGGAATGAAGCCGGCGCCGATGCCTTGGATCGTGTGGCGCCCCGGCTTGATCGCTTCGCCGGCGCGCTTTTGGGTGATCACGGGGCTGTTGGCCGGCTCCACGGCCACCATCTTGAGCGACGGCTTGCGCTTCTTGAGCACCTCGCCCACGCCCGTGATCGTTCCGCCCGTGCCGACGCCCGACACCACGATGTCGACCGCGCCGTCGGTGTCCTTCCAGATCTCCTCGGCCGTGGTCTTGCGGTGGATCTCGGGGTTGGCCGGGTTCTTGAACTGCTGTGGCATGAACCAGCTCTTGTTCTCGCTCGCCAGCTCCTCGGCCTTGCGGACCGCGCCAGGCATGCCTTCGGCCGCGGGGGTGAGAATAATCTCGGCCCCAAAGGCCTTGAGCAGCCGCCGCCGCTCCAGGCTCATGCTCTCCGGCATGGTGACCTTGAGCTTGTAGCCGCGGGCCGCGCACACATAGGCTAGCGCGATGCCGGTGTTGCCGCTGGTGGGCTCGATGATGATGGTGTCTTCCTTGATCTTGCCGTCGCGTTCAGCCGCGTCGATCATCGCCCGGCCGATGCGGTCCTTCACGCTCCACAGTGGATTGAAGTTCTCGAGTTTGCCGAGCACCATGGCGCCCGCGCCTTCCGCCGTCCGCCGCAGTCGGACGAGCGGGGTGTTGCCGATGCAGTGGGTGATGTCGTCGAAGATGCGTCCGCGAGCGACGGCAGTGGCCATGTTGACCTCGAAGGGAGGGAGAGGTGTCTCTAGGTTTGGCCGCCAGTGGACCCGCAAGGGAGCCTGGTTTTCCGCGAGCTGCGCAGCGTCCCATTCGTGGGCGGCGTTCGGCCGGAGTATAGCAAAACCGCACACCATCAACAACGAGGCCGTGGGCCTCTCGGCCGCGTGCCTGACCAAGCGAATGTTGGTCGAGCGAAACCACCGCGCGGGTCTCGCTCGAGCTCGCTCCGCTCCCAGGTTTTGACCGTTGTCGCCCACACTTGGACCGCGGTTGGAATAACCGGTCGCTCGGACCGAGGGGACGTAGCCGGCCCCTTTGCGAAGAAGGCATCGCGCATGCGACCAAAGCCGTTTGTGAGCTTTGTCGCAGACGACCTTACGGCATCGCAATGGAAACCGCTCCGTCGCCCTTGAATTACCGTGCAATCCGCAGAAACCAGCCACTACAGGCTCTTTCGGCCCGACCGCGCCGTGACGACGAAGCCGAAACACCGCTGAAATGCCGGCAACTCGCGCCAACGAAAATTAATCGCCGGTAAATTCCCTAGACCACCAGCTCGGGCTCTTGGCGGCCTCGACCGGCCGTTTACTCTCAAGAAAGGCGATCGGGGCAGGTTCTCGATTGCCTGTCCGCTTGACTCGCTAGGGCAGTACCGGTTCGGCCGCTTCTCGGCCGAGTCTCTCGTGATCGCTGCGCGTTGCCTGCGGCAACGCGCCCGCTTCTTGCTCGTCTACCTTCGCTTCTCTTCTCTTCGTTGGAGCTACCACATGCAACGCTTCCTGCAAGTCGCCGCCCTCGGCGCGCTGCTGTTTGGCCTGGCGCAAAACGCCGAGGCCCAAGTGAACGTCTACGCCGGCTATCTCAACAATCTCTCGGGCGCCCCGAATCCGGCCGACATTCCCACCCCCTTCGACGCCGACGCCACCACCATCCTGATCTCCAGCGGCGGAGTGAACACGAGCCACGATACGGGCGTGATCCGCTTCGAAAACCTGTGCGACTCGCCCATGACCATCGACGCGGGCCTGAAGGTCACCACGCAGGGCGGCACCTTCGAAATCTGGAATTCGTCGCTCCCCTTGATTCTCGCCCCCGGAATGAACCTCGTCCTGGCCGAGACGGCCAACTACAACTTCGACTCGAGCGACTACGGCCTGGCCAGCGACCCGGTCGTCTCGGGCAGCATCGGCGGCACGGCCTTCAGCTTTGTCGACACCGCCCGGATCCTGCTGGGTCACGAAGAGGCGGTCAATACGCCGGAAACCACGCCCTACGGGCTGCTGGGCCGCGTGGAGTGCGTGCCTGAGCCCAGCTCGATCGTGCTGTTGAGCTGCGGCGCGCTGTGCGGGCTGGCCCTGCTGCGTCGGGCAAAGAAGTAGACTCCGATCTGCGCAACCTCTAACAGCAGGCGTGGCGAGCAGGCCGCTCTCCACGCCTGCTGTCGTTGATACAAGAACGCCGGTGACCCAGCGTGAGCCTAGCGGCGACGGATCGGCACTCCAACCGGCGGGCGACACCTCGAAGCGAACGTCAGATTTCCGCCGCCAAGCCCATCTTCACCGTCGCCACCAGTTCCCGGTAGTCCGAGGCGGTGCCCGCGAACATGCCGGAGATCGGCATCACGCCGCGGGGATGGTTGCTTACGCCGGCGGCGACGTGCTCCGGGCCCGTCGGCCGGTTCACCGTCGGGTCGAAACCCTGCCAGCCGCCCAGCGGAAAATACAGTTCGACCCAGGCGTGCATCGAGGCGCGGCCGGCCACCGAGGCCGCGCAGTCCAGGTAGCCGCTCACGAAGCGGGCAGCGAAGCCGAGCTGCCGGGCCGCGTCGAGCATCAGAGTCGAGAGGTCTCGGCAGGAGCCCGAGCGGAGCCGCAGCGTTTCGGCCGGCGCTTGCACGCCCCGCTCCCCGCGCCGCTGATAGCGGATTTGCTCGTGCACGCGCCGCCCCAATTCGAGCATCAACGGCTCAGCATCCTGCTGGTCGCCGGGCAACCCCTCCGCTTGCAGCCAGCCGCGCACCGCGTCGACGTCGTCGGGGTAGGCCGCGGCCTGGTAGGCGCTGGCGACCGTGGTCTCCAGCGTGTCGTAGAGCAGCGGATAAGCGGCCGGCAGCGGCGGATGGCCGCTCGGACGCGGAAACGGCGCCGTGTGGCGGAGCAGCACGTCGCTGTTGATCTCGAGCTCGGCGGAGGGCTCGAGAAAGTCGACCACGCCTACCGAATTGCCAAACACGTCGCGCGTCCACACCAGGTGGTGGGCCGGGCGAATCTCGAGCGCCATCCGCTCTACGCGCAGGTCGTGCCCCTCGCGGGGGCGCAGCACCAGTCGATGCCGGCCAAAGTTGACCGGCCGCGTGTACAAATAGAGTGAGCGGTGTTCGATGCGGAGCAGGGTCATGGCGGGAACTACGCGGCCGCCGCCGCGTCGAGCGACACCCCCTTCTGGCCAATGTGCTTCCGTCCCCAAGGCACGAACTTTTGGTCGGCCAGCGGCTGGCAGTCGACCTGCATCAGCGTGCAGCTTGCACGGCCAAAGATGCTGGCCACGGCCGCGTCGGCGGCGTCGCGTCCCGTGGCGATGCGGACCAGGCCATTCAGCGGCGCGAGCCGGGTGGCGTCGAACACCAGCCAGCGGCCGCCTACATGGGCCTCGAAGCAGGCGTGGAAGTCAGGCGGCTGGAGCTGGTGGGCATAGCCCGTGAAGTAGCGGGCCGGCACGCTCAGCGCCCGGCACAGGGCGATGCCCAGGTGGGCATAGTCACGGCAGACGCCGGTCCGCTGCGTGACCGTGTCGAAGGCCGACGTCTCGGAGTTCGTGCTCCCGCGAACGTATTCCACGTTCTGATTGATCCAGTCGGCGATTGCCACCACCTTCTCATAGGGATGCTCGATCTTGCCGAACAGATCCCAGGCCAGCCTGCCTAGGCGATCCGATTGGCAGTAGCGGCTGGGAAACAGGTAGGGAATCACGCGGCGGTCGAGGGCCGACACTGGCAGCGCGTCGAGCTTGCGGGCAGGCACCAGCTCATGGTCGACGTCGACCGTAGCCTGGTACTCGATGGCCAGCTTCTTCTTGCGGCCGGTCTCGAGACGCACGAAGCGGTTCTCGCCGCCATCGACCAGGAATTCCTCGACCTTCACGTAGGGCTCGACGGAAAAGTGCTCCTCGAGGATCGTCTGCGAAGGGTTCCGCTGGGCGTGAATGTTGAGGATCAGCGTGGACGGCTGGGCCACGTCGTATTCGAGGCGGCCGGAGACTCGGAAGCGCATGGTTGGGGGAAAGGGGGTGCGGGAAGCTCAGAAACGCCAAAGCGGCCTGAGACCACCTTCCGCAAACACCATGCCAAGTGAGGGACCGCTGGTGAAGGCCCGAACGCCTCCGATTCCTAGGGCCTCACCTGTCGCCATACGCGCGTCGCCAAGTCGAGCACAAACTCGTGCTCGTTCGCCGCCAGGTTGCTTTCTCCGTCCTGCACCACGTGAACCTGGCCGCCGACGATCGAGATCGTTCCCTGGTCTGGATCGAGTTTAGCCCGGTGGCGATGAATCCAGCCCGGCATCTCCCCAAATGTCGCGACGGGCGTAATTCGCCACGATTCGAGTTCGAGCCGATAGACGGGCGTGTAACCGGCCTGGCGATCGTCCATGTAGCCCAGGCAGCCAATGATGTAGATGCCGTCGGGGCAGAGTGTGGCCGAATGATTGTCGGTCGGCGGGAACACGTCGCGTGGGTAGCCATAGAGCTCGACGCCGCCGCGGCCGTCGTGGATCACGACGTCGTTGTAGATGTAGAAATCGGGGTCGTAGTAGTCTTCATGTTCACCGCCGATCTGCACAAAGCGTCCGTCCTTCAAGCGGGTAATGGTCGACCCGAACCGATCGAAGGACCAAATCGGCGTTGAAAAAGGGTAGGGATCTTGATCCTTGTAGTGCATGCGGGAGGAATACGCGTTGCCGCCGGTGCGGATCATGTCCTTCCAAAAGGCAATTTCCATCCGCTCAGGATTGCTGTCGCCAAAGCGGGGCCCCTTGTTCGCTTCGTACTCAGCGGGCGACACGCTGAGCTTGCCGCCCGTCGACAGTCCAACCCACGCCCGCTGGAGTTCCCGCGGAGCGAGGTTGACGTCATCGCCTTGTGCCAGAAAGAGCTCCAACACTTCGAGGCTCTGCACCGAAGCGACGATCGGTTCGACGGTCGGGTTCTGCAGAAACTCCTGCATTACCTCGGCGATCTCGCGCTGGCTCGCGAGCCATTCCTCCCCGAGTCCATGCCTGCGAAATCGTCAGGCATTGGCAATTGCAATGGACAATAGTCTCGGCGTTTCAAAGGATACCGCGGCTCGTATCCTCGATCGACGCCCAGGCTCAAGAGGACGCGCACACCATCCGCGAAATCGGCCTCGACTGCGTGCTTCAACGCCGTGGAGTTGAAGTCGTCGGTCAACTCCGGATCCGCTCCCTGCTCGATCAGGAGCTTGGCAATCGGGAGATGCCTGGCCTGCAGCGCAACCATCAGGGCCGTGACGCCGCAATGGCCCGGTGAGTCGACATCGATTCCCGCAGTCAACGCCGCTCGAACTCTTTCCAGATCGCCGTTGGCGGCTGCGCGGTGAAGCCTTGCGATGTCATCGGGGACAGGTCGATTGGATTGGCTCATACCGTTTTCTCGATTACGACATCGGCAGTTTCGTAGGCGAGATGCAGGCGAGTAGCCCGGCCGGTGAAGGTCTAGCCCCCAAAAGCCCCCCGCAGCATCGCCAAGCTCTTCGGCACGCCGATCGCCGGGTCTTCCTTCCCTTCGAACTCGAGCGACACATAGCCCTGGTAGTTGTGCTTGGCCAGAAGCGCCGCGATGTGGGGGTAGTCGAGGTCGAGCGTGTACCACTCGCCGCCGCCGTAGTAGGTTTTGGCTTGCACGAGCACGGTGTGCGGCAACAGTTGCTCGAGCTTGTCGTAGGGGTCTTCGAGGAAGTTGCCCGTGTCGAGCGTCACCTGCAACCAAGGGCTGTTGATCGCTTCCACGATCTTAAGCACGCCCTCCGGCGTGCGGCCCAGGCCCCAGTGGTTCTCCAATCCCAAGAGCACGCCGCACTCGGCCGCCTTGGGGAGCAGCTTCTCCAGGCTCTCGATCACCCAGGCGAAGCCCTGCTCGTCGGTATAGCCGGGCAAGTTGGGCTCGATGCCGCGGTTGGCCATCAGGTCGTCGAACGACTTGGTGGTGTTCCAGCGGCCCGTGTTCACGCGAATCGTGGGAATGCCCAGCTTGTAGGCCAGCTCGATGCAGTGCAGCGTGTGATCGATGTTCTTCTGCCGCTCGGCCTCGTCGGGATAGACAAAGCCCTGGTGCGTGGAGAAGCCGCAGAGGTCGAGCCCATGCACGAAGGCCAGCCGCTTGAGCTGCTGAAGATAGGCGTTGTCTTCACCTGACATTTGCCGGTGGAGGATCTCGACGCCGTCGAAGCCCATCGCCGCGGCTTGCTCGATGCAGCTCTCGATCGAGACCGGCTCGCCGCGAAAGTGCCAGAACGAGTAGGTCGACACGGCGAACCGAGTGCGACGCTTGGCGGGGGCGGCCTCCGCGGCCGGCGCTTGCTTGACGCCGGTGAGCGCGAGCCCCGCGGCCAGCCCGGTTCCCACGAATCCACGGCGAGTAAACGACATCGGCGGCTCCCAAATGGTGCGAAGGTGCGCCGCAGCCGCCAGCCGATCTAGGCGAGCAACTTGCCAACGGCGTCGAGCAGCCGATCCATGGCAAACGGTTTGCGAATGTAGTCGTCGACCCCCAGCATCTCGGCGTAGGCCTTGTGCCGGCTCCCTTCGTTGGCCGTGATCATGATGATCCGCATCGGCACGGGGCGGCTGCGGCGCAGCTTCTCGAGCACGAGAAATCCGCTCCGCTTGGGCATCATCATGTCGAGGATCAGCAGATCGGGGTCTTCGCGCTCGGCGAGCGCAAGCCCCTGGTTGCCGTCGCGGGCGACCAGAATTTGGTAGCCCTTCGACTCGAGCGCAAAGCGCATCGACTCCACGATTTCGTAGTCGTCGTCGACCAGGAGAATGCGTTTCGCCGCCGGCAAAGGGCTCGCGTCGGACATCAATTTCTCATCCTGAAAGAATTGCGCTCGTTCGGTTCGCCCCGCCGCTGGCCGCTCAATCGCCGCGGAGCTTGAGGCCGTGCACTTGCAGCTTCTCGCGCACCTCGTTGAGGCTCGTCACACCGAAATTCTTGCACTCGAGCAAGTCGTCGCCCGTGCGCCGCACCAGCTCGGAAATTGAGTTGATGCCCAGGCGGATCATGCATTTGCGGGCACGGACCGAGAGGTTGAGGTCGGCGATCGGGCGATCGAGCAGCGCCTGCTCGTCGGGCGAGAGCAGGGCCGGCTCGAAGACCGGCTCGGCGGGGCGCTTCTCGTCGGCGAATTGGCCCAGCCGCAGCCCCTTGGCGGCCAGCATCTCGCGGATTTCCATCAGCGAGGTCTCGCCGAAGTTCTTGCTCGCGAGCAGTTCGGCTTCGGTCGTGCGGGCCAGATCGCCCAGCGTCATCACGCCCATCTTCTGCAGGCAGTTGCGGCTGCGGACCGAGAGTTCGAAGTCGGTGACCGGGATGCCGAGCACCTGGCCCATGCGGTCGCGGCGGCGCTGGGCGTCTTCGTCGACGAACATGTCGCCCGAGGCCTGCGCGTCTTTGAGAAACAGCTTGGCCCGCGCGTGATTGGGAAACACCTCGAGAATGCGCTGGTAGCAGTGCGCCGCCCGCTCGTACTGGTTGTGATCCTCGTAGAGAATGCCCAGGTTGAGGAGCGTGCCCACGTGGGCGGGGAACTGTCCCGCCGAGCGCTCGTAGTATTGGAGCGCGAGATCGTCGTTGCCGCGGCGATCGTTTTCGAGCGCCAGGCCAAAGAGGGCGCCGGGATGGCGACCGTCGGCGGCGACCGCCCGCTCGAACAGGGCCGCCACTTCCTGCGGACTGCCGTTCAGCGTAGCGACGCAGGCCCCCCGCTGATACAGATACTCGGCCGTCTGCTCGATGGCGCCCGACAGCGAGTCAAGCGTAGCCAGGGCAGCTTCGGAGTTGCCGGCGTAGCGCTGCGATTCAGCCTTGGCCACGGCGCAGGCGTTGGGGTCGTAGCCCCCCTTGGCGGCCGTGGCATAGGCTTCCATGGCGGCCGGGTATTGCTCGAGCGCGAAGAGCGCCTTGCCCAGATAGAACTGGGCCAGTCCTCCGCCGTCGGCGTTCCGCAGGGTATCGGCTGCAGGCTGAAAGCGGCCGAGCAGGTAATAGCACACACCCAACCGCACGGCGGCCGCGGGGCTGCGGTCTTCGCGCGTTTCGAGCTCGGCCGCAGCTTCGCGGAGCAGCCGATAGTTGGCAAAGTCTTGAGAGATCGCGTCGGTGATCTGCTGAATCTGCGCCGGGCCAAAGGCGCCGCTCGAGACCACCGTTTGCTTCAAGTCGAATTCCAAACCCTGTGACACTGCCGCGTTCTCCCGCGTTCGATGGGGCTAAGGCTCGCCGGGCGGCCGCCGCGCCGCCCAAGGACCAGTCCGACTAAAGATGCACTCCGCAACTTGCCCACGGCAATACGACCACGATCTCTGGAGAAACCAGCGACCGTCGAGCAGGTGGGGTCAAGAGGCCGGCAGCGCCGGCGCATAGAGCGGCCACAAAGCGCATCTGGAAAATATACCCAAACTGGGCCGGTGCGCAAATGGCTGCCGAGGGCGAGCTTAAGGGAGCGCGTCGCAAATCCGCGAGCTCCGACCGCGCAGTAACCGCAAGTGTCTACTACAAATATGGTTGCGGCCGTTCGTCTATTTCGGGGCGGCGGGACTCGAGTGTTCGGTGGTCGACCCACTGCGGTCCGCCCAGCGGCGGTCTTGCCGCTGCTCGAGTGCGGCCAGCTCCCCTTCGGCGGAGATCAATTGCTCGGAAAGATGCCGCGCGTGAACCTTGAGATTCTCGATCTCGGTCGCTTGAGCGCGGCTTTGCTCGACCAGCGCCTGATTGTGGTTCTGAACCGCCACGAACTCGCGCTTCGGCACATACTGGCAGCCGGGACCGCAGAGCGCGGCCAGCAGCACGAGACCACCCGGCAGCAATCGCATGATTCGATTCCTTTCGAATCGTGATTTCAGGAGCCCGCCCGGTTCACTGGCCTAGAGGCCCAGGGCGCCCAGGATTGTATCCATGAGCGTCTTGTTGACCGACATCGGTTCGTCCCAGGCGCCCAAATTCCGCAGCAGATCGAACATCATCATGCCCGTGAGCAGCATGAGCAGCGCACCCATGACCAGAAAGGTCATCTCCAAACCTCCCCAGGGCGCCTCGCCTGCCATCGCGGCCGCGGGAGCGCCGGCTGGTTGCAGCCCGCCGCCGGCGGCCAGGCCGACTGCGGGACCGGCGCCCATGTCTTCCTCGAGCATCGAGGCCATGGCCGGCTCGCCGCTAGCTGCCAAGGCGCCCCCCATGTCGGCGAAGTCCTCGCCGCTGTCGAGGGCGATGACCTGCGACCCGCTTTCCGAGGGTTCTCCCTCAACTTCCGAAAACGGCGTGAGCTGGAAGTCCTCGGCCGAGCTGAGCGGGGTCGGCTCGGGGGCCAGGGCCTTCGAGTCGTCCGACATAATGAGCTGATCTTCGTCGAGGTCCGAAGACAGGGCGTCGCCGTCATCCAATCCCAGCGGATCGTCGCCTCCCAACTTGAGCTCGGCGCTCTCGGCGTCGGAAAGCAACTCGATGTCGCTGTCGCCCGAGTTGAGCGTCAACTCGTCGCTCTTCGACTTGGGAGAATCCGCCAGGCCCAGCATTTCGTCATCGCCCAAGGCGATGTCGTCGCTGAGCGAAATCTCCTCACCGAGCGAAACGTCATCGGCGTCGTCTCCCCCGCTCTCAGCAGCCAGCGCCGCATAGGGATCGAGCTCGGCCGCCGGAGCGGCATCGGAGCCCCCTGGCGCAAGCTCAAAGCTGTCGTCCGTGGCCACCGACGAACCGCTCGCAGGCACGGCCGGGGGAGGCCCCGGAGGCGCGGACGGCGCGAGGTCGAGCTGATCGTCATCGCTTAGAGAAAGATCGTTGTCGCTCGAGAGCGAAAGGTCGTCACCGCCCAGCGACAGGTCGTCATCACCGCCGAGCTTAATTTCGTCGTCGCTCGAGAGTGAAAGATCGCTGGAGGCCGACAAAGCCAAATCGTCGTCGCCGCCGAGAGACAGGTTGTCGTCCGAGGCCAAAACCAGGTCATCATCGCCGAGCGACAGATCGTCGGCCGAAGCGACCGGCGCGCTGGGCGCAGCCTCGGCCGGCAGCGCCAGGTCATCTGCGAGGCTGAGGCCCAGTTCATCGGAATCGCCCACGTCGGCTGCAGCCGGCGGCGATAGCTCGGGCCCCGAGAGGCTTGGCT
This sequence comes from Pirellulales bacterium, assembly GCA_046349955.1. GTDB lineage: Bacteria > Planctomycetota > Planctomycetia > Pirellulales > JBGAPH01 > JBGAPH01. The sequence goes on from JAXMBI010000027.1 coordinate 29,584, forward strand.
CGTCGTCGAGCGATAGCGACAAATCGTCGTCGATGTCGCCCAGGCCGCCCAAGTCGTCGCCCGACTGGCCGGCGCGGTTTGCGCGCTCGCGGGCCAGGCGTTCGATGTCGGTTGCCTTGAACTTCCAGGTCGACCCGTCGCGGTAGGCCGAAATGCCCTGCTGTTGGCGGAGTTGATTGAGCTCGTCGGGCGAAATGCCCAACATGCGAGCCGCTTCGTCCAGCACGACAAACTTGACCGCCATGGCGCCTCCGATGTCCTCCAACCCACCAGCAGGGCCGGCAAAGGACGCGCGTGGCGGCGTCCAAGGACGAATTATTTTCGTTCCACCAACGTGCGCACTTCCTCCGGCAGCGGAGACTTGCCCTCGAAGTCTTCGATCTGCAGGTCCCAGTGAATTCTACGCACGCTTTTCAGCTCGCATTGGCCGTTCTGCAGGTCGATGTGATAGACGGCCAGCGTTCGCTCGCGGGAGTCGATCACCGACACCTGTTGCACGTGTCCGTAGACCGCCGTGAGGGCAAGCAGTTCGCCCGCTGCCCCGGCGCGCGTCGCCGGAGGCCGGCTATCCGCGGCTGGCCGCTCGCCAGCGGCCAGAGTCACCGTTGCCGCCAGGGCCGACAACGCCACGAGCGCCAGTGTCCATCGCATCGCACAACCCTCCGTGGAAAAAACGACTTACGTCGCACAGCCTTCCTAGACTTCTTATTCTAAAAGGCCAGAATCTCAATTCAAGTCGAGCAGCCGCTTGAATTTGCGATTCGAACCCGGCCCTGAACCCGGGGCGGAGGTAAATCCGCAAGCCTTTTCAGCATAGCGAGTTGCGGTCTGGTTCGTTGCGCAACTGGAGCGGCCCGACTCCCGCCGGCTAGCTACCGGGGCGAAGCCTATCGCGGGCGGCCACACGCAACAAGGTCAGCCACGGCCCTACTGCTGGGCGGCAATCGCCCTAGACTTAGGGGTGCCCCGCATCCTGGCTCTCGCTCCCCGCCCCATGTCCCAGTCGTCACTCGAACCTGTGGCCCTGCTGCTCAGCGGCGGCCTCGACAGTGCGATCTTATTGGGGCATCTGCTCGAGCAAGGACGACCAGTCCACCCGCTCTACATCCAGTCGGGCCTCCACTGGCAAGGGGCCGAACTGCAGGCGGTGAAGACGTTCCTGGCGGCATTGGCTTCGCCGCGGCTGCAACCGCTGACCGTGCTCGAGCTGCCGCTCTCCGATGTCTACGGCCAGCACTGGAGCGTGCAGGGGCGCGGCGTGCCCGGTGAGCAAACGCCCGACGAAGCCGTTTACCTGCCTGGGCGAAATCTGCTGCTCACGGTGAAGCCGGCGATTTGGTGCCGGCTGCACGGGGTCGAGGAGCTCGCCTTGGGCGTGCTTGGCTCCAACCCCTTCAGCGACGCCAGCGACGCGTTCTTTCGCCTGGTCTGCGCTACGGTGGAGCAGGCGGTTGGCGGCCGGTTCGAAATCCTCCGCCCCTTTGCCCACTTGCACAAAGTCGACGTAATGCGGCTCGGCGCGGAACTGCCGCTGGAATTCACCTTTTCGTGCATCGATCCACAGGGGTCGCTGCACTGCGGGCACTGCAACAAGTGCGCGGAGCGCAAGACGGCCTTCGCCGACGCGGGCCTGCCTGACCGCACCGCGTATGCCACGGCTCCGGCGCCCGCAGGCAACGGGCAGCTGCAGCGCCTGAACGTCTCTCAATCCCATCCTCCTCGGTAACGAGTCGCCATGTATCTGGTCAGCCGCGAAATCGACTTCTGCTACGGCCACCGGTTGCTGCAGTACGACGGAAAGTGCAAGCACCTCCACGGGCACAACGGCCGCGCGATCATCTCGCTGGCCTCGGAGCAGCTCGACGCGATCGGCATGGTGATCGACTTCACCGACATCAAACGCGTGGTGAGCCGCTGGATCGATGACAACCTCGACCACCGCATGATTCTGCACCGCGACGATCCCTACGTTCCGGTGCTGCGCGACTTGGGGGAACCGCTCTATCTGATCGACGCCAACCCTACGGCCGAGAACATTGCCCGGCTGATCTACGACTGCGCCGAGGGGCACGGCTTTCCGATCGTGGAGGTGAAGCTGTGGGAGACGCCGAACTGCTATGCGACGTATCGGCCGTGATGCTCCCCGGTAGGCGCGGAGCGCGGGGTCTCCCCCCCGTCATTGACCGGAGGGTTAATCGGGGAGGCTCCGATGTCGAAGGGCTAAACGCGGACTTCGGCTTGCGTGCCGAGCGCGGCCGCATATTGCTCGCGGATCGGGACGACGATCTCAGAGATGAACTCGTCGACCTGCTGCGGCGCCCGGCCGACGAACCGGGTCGGATTGGCCGCCTGGCGTAGGTCGACCGCGGCGAATGCCTTGTCCCCCGCGATCCGCTCGAGCAAATCGTTCGGCCGGCCACGCTCCTTCACCTCGGCTGCCGCCGCCAGGCTGTGGCGGCGGATGTGTTCGTGCAATTCCTGGCGGTCCCCCCCCGCGGCCACCGCGGCCATCAGGATGTTCTCGGTCGCCATGAACGGCAGCTCCGCCAGCAGGTTCTGGCCGATGACCTGCGGATAAACGACGAGCCCGCCGGCCACGTTTTGGTAGAGCGACAGGAGCGCATCGATGGCCAAGAACGCCTGTGGGAGCGTTAGGCGGCGGTTGGCGCTGTCGTCAAGCGTGCGCTCCATCCACTGCGTGGCCATCGTCTGAGCCGCGCTCGATTGCAGGCTCATCACGAACCGCGCCAAACCGCAGATGCGTTCGGCCCGCATGGGGTTGCGCTTGTAGGCCATGGCCGAGGAGCCGATCTGCGCCTCCTCGAACGGCTCTTCGATTTCCTTGCGGCTTTGCAACAACCGCAGATCGCTCGCGGCCTTGTGCGCGCTCTGGGCGATGCCTGAGAGGGCGTCGAGCACTTGCGCGTCGATCTTGCGGCTGTAGGTCTGCCCCGTGACCGCATAGGTGGCGTCGAACCCCAGCTTGTGCGCCACCAGGTGCTCGAGCTTGCGCACCTTGGCGTGGTCGCCGGCGAACAACTCGAGGAAGCTCGCCTGCGTGCCGGTCGTGCCCTTTACGCTTCGCGCCGCCAGCCGTGCGAGACGATGTTCGAGCTCCGTGAGATCGAGCGCCAGGTCGTAGGCCCAGAGGCAGGCCCGCTTGCCCACGGTGGTGGGCTGCGCCGGCTGCAAATGCGTGAACGCTAGGCAGGGCAGATCGCGATAGCGGTGGGCGAACTGCCCCAGCCGATCGATCACCGCCACCAGCCGATCGCGGACCATGCCGAGCGCTTCGCGCATCAGGATCAGGTCGGTGTTGTCGGTGACGTAGCAGCTCGTGGCGCCCAAATGAATGATTGCCCGAGCCGAGGGGCATTGGTCGCCGTAGGCATGCACATGCGCCATCACGTCGTGGCGGAGCCGCCGCTCGTGCTGCTCGGCGGCCGCGAAATCGATCGTGTCGACGTGGGCCTTGAGCTCGGCGATCTGCACCGCGGTGATCGGCAGCCCAAGCTCCGCCTCGGCTTCGGCCAGCGCTACCCAGAGCTTGCGCCAGGTCGAAAACTTCCGCCGCGGCCCCCACAACTCGCACATCGCGCGCGAGGCATAGCGGCCGATCAGGGGATTGTCATAGAGCAGATAAGGATCGTCGGGCATGGGGCCGAGCCGGGGTCGCGGGAGGGCAAACCCTGATTATAGGCTCCGTGGGCTCTAGCCGCGAACCGTTGCGGAACTCGCTCGACAATAAACCGCTCGGACGCAGTGGAACGAGTCACGGATCGTGAGGGCTGCTGGGATGAGGGGTGTGCTTTGGGCTGTGGCGTGTTCGCTGCTTCTCACGGGGAGCGCGAACGGGGCCGAACTCTGGCTGCTGGTCGAGCCTGACCTGACGGCCTATCTGTTCAATCCCGGCGACGAGCCCCTGGCTTTCGACGGCTACCACCTGCAGTCCTCGAAGTCGCTGCTCGATCCCTCCGGCTGGCGGAGCATCTCCGACTACTCGCTCGACTTCGAGTCGGACGACGTGGTTGGCTCGCTCGGTTTGGGCGCCCTGACGTTTTGGCGAGACGAAGCCAAGCAGCTCTAGCTTGGCGGAACTAAACCTCGGGCGATTCGCCACACAGGCGGGCTTTGGCGACGGCGACAGGCTCGAGCACCTTGATCATCTGGCCGGCTTGCAGACCTTGTCGCTCGTCCATACTGACAGTGGCCCGAGCCGATCTCGAGCAAATCGCCGGCTGTGGCCCGCTTCGCACCCTTAACGTGAGCGAGAGCCTGCTGCGCGCTGGCGATTTCGTCTCGCTGGCCAAGTTGAAGCAGCTTGAGACCCTTGACCTGTCCAGCACGTTGATCTCCGACGCCAGCGTCGACACTCTGGCCTACTGCCAGTCACTCCGCACGCTCGACGTGAGCTTCACGCGAATCATCGCCGTTGGCGCAAACACGTTGCAGCGCCGCGTGCCCGGCTGCTCCGTGCTGTGGGCGCCGCGGCTCGCGCCCGGCCCTCAGGAGAACTCAGTACGCTGAGCAACCCGAGCCGGGCAACCTGTTTGGAGATGCGCCGCGGTAGGGCCGCGAGAACAAGGCCTCCACCGCGCCGCGAGCCTTTCCTTGCTGGACGCCGGCGATCCCGATTGGCGCAAGAGTCCGAGCCTTGCCGTTCCGGCGAAGTAGACACGCAGCTCATGCGCGGCGTTCGGCGTAAAGCAAAGAACCGCACACCAGCGCGGCGAACACGACGACGTAGAGGAACGCGAGTGGATGCGACGGATTGCGCACGAGCCAGACTGCGAACCCGCACCACGTGGCGGCCGCGAGCAGCGACAGTAGAGAGAACTGGGGCTTGTTCATCCCGCCGGATCTCCTCAGGCAACCTAGCCGTCGCGTGCCTTCTCGCTGCGGCGTGGTCGTCTCGGTCGATCGCAAATCCAGTGTAAGACCGCGATTGGCCCCAGTACCAGGAGCCCGGCGACCAGGATCGTGCTGAAGAGCCCAGCGAGAAGCAAGACGCCAGCCAGCGGCGTTTCTAGGGCGGAAGGGCCTGCCTTCACAATTAGTCCGATGATCGCCGTAAGGATGAAAAGCGATCGCAGCGAGAACCTAGCCATTGCCTGAGATCCTGCGCGGCCAAGCGAAACTCTCCGCATCCCACGCTTGCAAACACAAGCGTTATTCTCTCAAGAGAGACCAACCGTGGGCAAGTGATTCGGCCTGCCCACCTTAGTCCCTACTGCCGCATCACCCCGCTCGTCAGCAGCCAGATTAGCAGCAACCAAGCGACCACCGACACCAAGAGCAGCCGCCAGCAGCGGCGCCAGCCGCTCGCCAAGCAGCCTACGGCGGCGCCCACCGCCGCCGGCAGCACGAGCATCCAGAAAAGCATTGCCAAACCGACCTCCCGCGGCTGCATAAACCCTCGTGGGTGCGCGGCCAAGAAGCGGAGGGCGACCGTAGCTAGTCCGCTGCAAGCGATCGCTGCCAGCAGATCGTGGGCGAGCACGCGCGGGGGTGGGGGCTGCGAAGGCATTCGCCGGCTTGCTGAAGAGCTAAGCGGCGCGCGGTCGGAAAGGATCCGCAGCACGCCGCGAAGTTATGCTGAAGCATAACCTACTCGATCGGCCGGAAGGTCTTCACGGCGATTGCCCGGCCGCGCGTCGCAAATCCGCCGAGCGGATGCCGGCGCCGGTGGTGCGGCGCCAGTCTTCTTGGAATTGCCCGAGCGCTTGGTTGAAGGCGGGAAACGCCTCCATTTTCATTTGGGGCGCGCCGAGTGTGCCGGCGATGTGGATCGGCAGAATTCGCTCGCTGGCTTGCCGCATCATGCCTTTGATCCAGGGGAGTGGCAGGTCGCCGCGTCCCACGAGAGCGCTGCACTTGAGGTCAAGCTCGGTGTTCCAGTTCATCTCGCCGCGGCCGTGCAGGCTCACGGCGTCTCCCTTGAACTCGAGCGACGACAGGAACACGCGGTCTCCCATCACCTGGAAGTCGATGTTGCTCTCGGTAAACGCATTGGTGTCAGGCGTGCGAATGCTCAGCAGCTTGAGCAGCGACATCATGGCCGGCAGCTCGTAGATGTTGGCGTCGCGGAGGCCGATGTTCCCGCCCCCCGCCAGGCTCTGCCGGCCGCCGGCCCCTTGCAACTCCACGCGGGCATGAACCTTGCCGGCCAGCGATTGCGCGCCCGGCAGTTTTTCGAGCGCGAGCCGCGAGAGCTCGCCGTCGACGAGCGCCGCCCGCAAGGCGAACCGCGGTTGGGGGTCGAGCCGCACCACGGCGTCGCCCACCACCTGGCCGCCGTAGAGCTCGGCAGACACGCGCCGCAGCGGCCGCCCGGCGACGGGCTCGGTGCGCCACGAGCCTAGCACCAGCTCGTGATCGTCGAGATAAAGCGGGCCGCGGACCTTGGTGAATTGGTGCTCCCAGAGCGACACGGAATCGAGCTGCAGCTCGCCTTGAGCCTGAAACCGCTGGCCGTCGCAGCGGCCGGTGAAGTGCTCGAGCCCGCCATGAATGTTCTCGAGCCGCGCTCCCCCGGCCTCGAGTCCAAGCTGCACCGCCTGAAAGCTCAGGTCCCAAGAGGACGCCAGCGGCACGCCTGGCTCCGGCGAAGCGATCAGTTCGAGCCCCCCCATGACCGTGGCGCTGCCGGCTGGGTTCAGCCGCACGATGCCGCGCCGCAGACGTTCCGGCAGCGCCTGCACCAGTTCGCGGTCGGCGCTGTTCCAGCGGACTTCGAGCGGGTCGAGTTGCAGCCGCCAGCCGCCGTGCGCCGGCGCTTCGGCGCGGCCGCCGCAAACGATTTCAGTAGCGCCATGCAATCCGGTGATCCGCTTCCATTGGGCGAGGCCGTCGCGGTAGTGGATTTCGCCGGCCAGCTTTTCGACCCGATAAGGAAAGCCGGCCGGCTCGATCGACACGGTGTCGGCCAACGGCCGCGCCACCACGCCGACGCTGAGCGCCCGCGTGCCCGTCTCGTAGCGAATGTCGGCCGTCAGATTCACTTGTCCCTGGGGGCGCAGGGCGTTCCAGGTTTGTTGCTGGCCGGGGCGCAGCGCGTCGCGGAGATCGTTGTCGAGGGGGATCTCCTGGCCGTCGAAATTGAGCACGAGCTGGTTGCCGGTGGGCCCCGGCTTGAGCCAGCCGTAGCAGGCGATGCGTCCGCCGCCGTTCGAACCCGTGAGGGGGCGCAGCGCCCAGCCGAACGACCAGTTGGGGCCGTCGAGCTCGATATCTCCCTGAATGTTGGAGATGGGGTAGGCGAACTTGTCGTAGACGATCGACCCCGAGTTGATATGCACCGCGGCGAACTTGTGCAGCTCGCCGCCGGTCTCGACGCCGCGCCGCAGCAGTACATAGCAATCAAAGGTCCCCTGCGGATGCAGCGATGAGACCACCTCGCGGGTCTTATCAGGCAGTGCGCCGAGCAGCTTGTGGTCGCAGACCAGGTCTTTGCCGCGGATTTCGACCCGCCCCGTGAAGTTCGGCCCCGGATCGAAGATCTCCCCCTCGAGCTTGACGGGCTGTTCGCCGGCGAAGCCCGACAGATTGAGCCCCAACTTGCGTCCCTCGAGCGTCAGCGCCCCGGTGGTGCGCTCTAGGCGATAGGGGAACTTGTGGTACGTGAACGCCATGTCGACGAGATCGATCCGCACCTCGGGGCGCCACTGCTGCCCATCGAAGGCAACTTTGGCCCGTAGGTCGACCTCGCCGGCCGGTAGGAACTTGAACCACACGCCGCGCAGCGATTCGAGCTGCGGCGGCAGCCGCTCGATCAGCGAGTCGTCGACGCGCAGTTGGCGGATTTGAAGTTCGGCGGCTAAGGGCGCGCGAGCTCCATAGCCGGTCGAACGCACGCTGCCCCAGAGTGAAGCGCGTTCACTGCGGGCGGTCAGCTCTTGCAGCTCGAAGCCGCGCTCGTCGGCGCGGAAGCGGCCTCGCACGTCGGAGAGCACCAGCGGCAGTCGTGGATCATCCAGGCGTCCTTGGGCAAACTCTCCTTCCACGAGGAATTCGAGCGGCTTTGCCCGACGCGGATCGTAGTTCACCCGCCAGCCTCCGCGCACATTCGCCCGCAGCGGCTGCAGACACTGGGCAGGTTCGGCGACGGGGCGCGCCAATCGCCCCAGCAGCTCCGGGCATAGCGCGAGCTCGAGCAGCTTGCCGGAAATTGCGGCTTGGCCGGTTTCCGGATTCAGTCGGCCGGAGAACTCGGCCTGGCGGAGGTGTGGCCCTTCGCAGCTTCCTTCGATCACGTAGTCGGGGGCCGCGCCGGCTGAATCGAGATTCGGCCGCAGTCGCAAGCTGACGTTTTGCAGCGTGTAGGTCGCCGCCGGCTCGCGGAAAGGATCAACGATCTCGAGCACCGCCTGCTCCACGACGATCGGCGCCGGGCGATGCGAGAGCTTGGGGAGCGGCAATAGCTGCGCGATGCTCCACGTGCCGTCCGATTGAAGCGTCGCCCGCAGGCGCGGGCGGCGGACGATGATGGTGGTGGGCTGGACGCGGCCGGCGATCAGATCGGCCAGCTCGATGCGGCCCACGAGCATGAGCTCGTCGACCGAGAGCAGCTCGGCCGACGGCCCCGAGCGCTCTGGCGCGGCGAGCGTGAGGCCGCGGAGACGAATGCCTTCCCCGTCCGACAGCTTGGCTGAGTGCAGCTTGACCGTGAGGCGGGGATAGGCCTGGGCCAGCTTCTGGCGAATTTGCCGGCAGAGCTCGCGGTCGAGCTGGCTGTAGAAGTAGGGAACTCCTACCAGCGCAGCCACGAGCGCCAAGCCCGCCACCCAGCGAGCCAGGCTCCAGCAAGTCTTTACAAATTGTCCAAGGCTTCGCAGCATCCGTGCCGCTGGGTTAGAGGCAGCAAAAGTCCTTAGCTGCCAAAGTACTGGCCCCAGTCGTGGGCCCTACACTAAACCTTTCATCGACGCCGAGCCACGAGCCGCCCTACCCACAGTCAGGCAGGCGGCTGCAGGCGCAAGCAACACCATCACTGCCGGCTCGCGGTAGCGGATCGAGCCAACGAACACCATGTGCAATAGGGTCAGGTACAGGGCCGGCAGCCACAGTAGTCCCAAGGGCCAGCCAATCTTCCGAAACTGCCAGGTCCCCGCAATCGCCAAGAGCATCGCAGGCCCATAGGTCAGCGCCACGGCGAGCCGCAGAGGCCAAGCGCGGAACTCGGCCTGGTTGGGCCATACGTTCCACATTCGCCCCAGTTTAACGATCGCCAAGCGAGCCACCTCCGAGGGGTGTTCGCGGGCCCAGGCCAGCGCGGCCTCGCGCAGGCGGGCATCGAGTCGAATCTCGAAGCCCTCTGGACCCAGCCCAGCCTCGGCGTCGGCCGCGCGCTGCGCCGCTGTGAAGCGGGGGACGAATGACATTTCGCTCGATCCGTCGGCCTCAGGCCTCAGGCCGTCGTAGAGACTGGCGCCGACCTGCAGGCTCGTGGGAACGAATGCACCGTAAACGCGCGCGTTGCGAATCCACCAGGGGCTCATTCCGACAGCCAACCCCGCGAGCGCGGCCCCGCCCAGCACAAGCTGCCGACGGCGTGGCGTTGACGAGGCACAGATAGCGCCCAGCGCTGCGGCGAATGGAGTGAAGAGGAGCCAGCTAGGCCGCACGAGCGTGGCCGCTGCGGCTGCCAGCCCCGCGGCGAAACCCCAGCCCAGGGACTTCCGAGTCGAAATTGACTGCGCGGCCTGAATCCACCAGCCAAGCTGGAGCAGCAGGAAGCAGGTGAACGGGGCCTCGGCGAGCACGTACACGCTCATGCCCACCGCGCCGGGGTACAAGGCCGCCAGGGTGGCGGCGACCGGGGCCGCCGGCCAGGCAAACAGCTTCTGCGTGAGCCACCATACTCCCGCGACGGCGGCCGTGCCCACGCAGGCGCTCTGCGCGCGTCCCCACCAGACCGAGGCGTCGGGACCCGCGACAAGAAAGATCGGGGCCAGTAGGAGCGGATAACCGGGGGTGCGAAACGCGCGGCGCTCGGGCCCGCCGTATTGGTAGGGAGCGCCGGCCGCAATGGCTTGGCCCAGCCGCCAGTAGCCGTCGCTATCGCCAAAGGCAAAGGTCTGACCAGCCGGCAGCCGCGCTTGCCACCAGTGTGCGGCCGCCAGACGAACCGCCAAGGCGATCGTCAGGATCAGGCACAGCCAGCGCAGCGAGCGGGCAAGATCGGACATGAAGGCACAACCGCCGGACGAGAAACGATTTTGGGCGAAGCATGGTACGTTCGCCCTCGAAATCGGGTCAAGCCGGAGTGGGGGCGCAAGGCTCCCCTAGATGTGGCAACCGCCCCAAGCTACCAACCCATCACCATATTCGACTCGATCGCCTTGCGCGCCTGCACCAGGTCGGTGCCGGTTTCGTGCATGTACAGACGGATCGCGTGGACCTTGTCCCCGGCGGCCTTGGCCAGGCAGTCGCGGGCGGTGTGGCACGGTTCGGAGTTCTCGGCCAGCCCGAGCGCGGCTTTGGAGATCACCCAGGTATCGCGCGGGCGCTTGGTCAGCCGCACGACGCGTTCGCCGGGGTACGCGTCGCCCACGACTCCAGCGGCCGCTTTGTCGTCCCCCGCCCAGGTGATGATGATGTGCGACTCGGTCTCGATCTCGAACAGTGGCATGACTCTAACCCTTTCTCGGTCTGATTTGGCCTGAAAACTTGCTTACTGCGGCGCTGCGGGACACCGGCCGCTCGGCCGCCGGCCTTTCTCAGTTCTGGCCTCCGAGGCAGTACAGAAACTTGTCGGAGCGGAGCAGCAACTCGCCCCGCGAAGGTACGGGGCTGGCGTTGAAGACGCTCTTATCGTTGGCAATCACATTATGCGCGAGCAATTGGAACGCGGGCTTCAGAGCCAACACATAGGTTCCGTGCTCGCGGCTCACATAGTACAGCTTACCATCGGCTGCCAGCGGCGAAGCGTAGATCCGGTCGGAGGCCGGCTGCAACCGCTGCTCATACATGAGCTTCCCGTCGGTCGCGCTCACGCTGTACACGAAGCCGCGGCCCTCGTGGGCCCAGTATAAGTAGCCGTCATGATAGACCGGCGACGACACGTTCGAGCCCTTGGCGATCTTCCACAGCCGGTGCGTTTCGGTCACGTCACCCCGGCCGCCGGCCAGCACCGCCACGGCCGTTCCCTTGCGGGCGCCCACCGCATAGAGCACGTTGCCATGCGCGATCACGCTGGGGCAGATGTAGTCTTCGATCGTGTCGCAGGTCCACAGCTTCTCGCCGGTCGCCGGGTCGAAGCCCAACATCTTGCTGTGAACGCTCAGCGCCAACTCCTGCTGCCCGTCAGGCAAGGTCACCAGGCAGGGGGTGTTCCAGGCGTCTTCGATATCGGGCGCCCGCCACACTTCTTCGCCGGTTTGCTTGTCGAGCGCCACCAGAGCGCCGCTCTCCACGCTGGCGTTGATGATCACCAGGTTTTTGTAGAGCAGCGGCGAGTTCGACGTGCCAAAGACATGCGTCTTATCGCCAACGTTGGCCTTCCACAGCTCGTGCCCCTCGAGATCCACCGCCACCACGCCCGACTTGCCGAAGAACGAGTACACGGCTGCGCCGTCGCAGGCGGGAGTGCCCGAGGCATAGCCGTGCAGGGCGACGAACTGCTGGTAGTTTTGTTCTTCGGCGCTAGCGGGAAACGCATAGTCCCAAAGCTGCTTACCGGAGTTACGGTCGTAGCAGGTGACGTGCAGTTCGAGATTGGCCTGCTTGCCGGGCTCGGTCTGGCTTTCCCCATAGCCGGAGTAGCTATTCAGAAAGATCCGGTCGCCGACGACGATCGGGCTCGAGGCGCCGAACCCGGAAAGGGGCGTTTTCCAGCGAATGTTGCTCTGGTCGCTCCAGGTCGTCGGCAGCCCTCGCTCGTCCGAAGCCCCGCCGTGCGGCCCGCGAAATTGCGCCCAATCGGCCCCTACGGCCAACAGTGCCGCGGCCACTGCGCTGCAACACGTCAGGCGATGCGACCAGGGGAGCATCCAGGGTCCTCAGGCAGACGGGAAACAGCAAAACGGTCGGCGGCCGGAAAGAGCCGGCCTGACGAAGGTCAGCATATGCCGCGGACCGCGATTCGTCTAGGAAGGACGACGACCATTTGCGCTGCGCCTGCGGTCGCCCTCCCCCAAAGCCGCCGCCCGCGCGGCTACCACTCCGGGGCCAGCGGGCCTCCCGCCGGAAGCAGGGGTTCGAGCGGACAGCCGGCGCAGAGCGCGGCCGACTTCTTGCAGTGGCGTTTGCCGAGTTCCACAAGCAAGGCGTGGTACTCATTGAACAGCGCGGGATCGGCGGGGAGCTGACGCAGCAACTCCTCCTGCACCGCGTGATAGTCGGCGCCGGAGTCGATCCAACCGTGCCGCGCCAGCACGCGCACGGTGTAAGCGTCGACCACGAACGTGGGCAGCCCGCCGGCATAGAGCAGAATCGAATCGGCCGTTTCGGGGCCGATGCCATGGACTTCCAGCAACTGCTCACGCAGCGCAGGCAAGCCTGCTGTGAACATTTGCTCGAGCGACCCATACCGGTCGTGGATGAAGTCGATCAGGTTCCGCAGCCGCCGGGCTTTCACCCGGTAGTAGCCCGCCGGACGAATCAGCTCCTCGAGTTCCTCCTGCGCCAAGCCGTGCAATCCGGCGAGCGACAGGACGCCTGCCTCGCGCAGGTTGTCGATCGCCCGCTCGACGTTCTTCCAGGCGGTGTTCTGCACGAGCACGGCGCCCACGAGCACCTCGAGCGGCGACTCGCCGGGCCACCAGCGTTGCGGGCCGAAGGCGGCGAAGAGCAGGTCGTAGGCTTCCTGAAGGGGTGCGCTCATGGCGAGAGACTAGCGAATGCGCCCCAAACTCGCGAGTCGCACTGACCGCCGAACTAGGGCGCCGCCTGAGCGGAACTGCCTTGGGACATCGGCGGCAGGTGCTCCAAGAACTCATCGAGCGCCGTCACGAACGCCGGCGTCAGCGGGTCGTTGTGGCCGCCGCGGGGGACGAGCACGAAGCGTTTGGGCTCGTTGGCCGCCGCGAACAACTGCTTGCCGAGCGCGAGCGGCACGATGTCGTCGCGGTCGCCGTGCGTTTGCAGCAGGGGACCGTGATAGCGGGCGATCTTGGCGGCCGAGTCGAACCGCGACCGCATCAGCCACCGCACCGGGACCCACGGATAGTGGACCGCCGCGGCGTCGGGGAGCGAGTTGAACGTGTTGAGCAGGACGAGCCCGCGGGCGCCGTCGGCCGCGGCCAGGTCGACCGCCACGCCGCCTCCGAGCGACAACCCCATCACCACCACGTCCTTCTGGTCGATGCCGGCCCGCTTGGCCAGCCAGGCCCGCGCCGCCCTGGCATCGGTCAGCACGCCAGCTTCGTTGGGAACTCCAAGGCTGCGGCCGTAGCCGCGGTAGTCGAAGGCGAACACCGCCACGCCCAGCTTGTGCAGCGTGGCGTATTCTTCGGCCCAGTAGGTGACGTTGCCGCCGTTGCCGTGGGCGAACAGTACGTAGGCCCGCGGGTTGGGGTGGGGCACATACCAGCCGTGCAGTTTTACTCCGTCGGCCGCCTCGAAGTCGACGTCCTCGAAGTCGAGCCCAGCCGGCCGCCAAAACCCATTGGGATGGCGCTGGGGACCAAAGACCAGGCGCTCTTCGAGCAAGGCCATCAACACGACGACGCCCACATAGCTAAAGAGCGGTAGCCGGGTCCAGCGCCAAGCCCGCGAGCCCCAGACTGCGCGGCGCGACCGCGAGGGAAGTTCGCCGTTCTTGGCGGGAGCAGTCATGCGAACGCAGTGAAAAGAGAAGAGAGCAGGCGGCGATGTGCCACGCCCGCTCTCTTGAATTCTACGTCGCAGCGCCCGGAAAAGCTCGCGCCGGGCCCGCAGCCGCTACTTGAACCGATACTTGGGGTTGTTCGGGTCGAAGTCGGCGTCGATGAAGCTGTTGTTCAGCTTCAGGTTCGTGTAGGTGTATTCCTCGAGCAACTCGTCTTCCGTGACCTTCTTGCCCTCTTCGCGCGGCCAGGTGTAGGCTTCGTAGCGAATGGGCAACTGCAGCTCGTCGTCGATGAAGATGCGGGCCACGTGGAAGAGGAAGTTCTTCCGCGGCTTGGGGTGCGTCACTTGGATGCAGGTGCACTTGCGGCCGTCGACCTTGGCGTCGTGGAAATACTTCACGTCGCACTCGCCGTACTGCGAGTCCTGTTCGGCCACTTCGATCAGCCGCCGCGTGAGGTTGCGAATGCCGACCTCGGTGATCGGATAGCGCTGACCGGCCATGGCCACCATGCCGTCAGGCTTGAGCGAGACCGAGCCGAGCTTGGCGCGGATGCCGCTGCCGGCGTGGCCGATCAGCTTGCCGTCGTTCTGGCCATGCACGTACAGGCATTCCTGTCCCTTGAGCGAATCGGGACCGAGGAAGTACATGTACACGCTGAACGGCTGCTGCCGGATCTTCGTGAAGATGTATTCCATCGCGCCCAGGTTGTCGCCGATCCGCTCGCGCTTGACGAGCGTCGCCGAATAATCGCTCAGGTTGCGGTCGATCTTGTTGAGGGCCGCCTTGGCCGTGCGAATGGCCGGCATCAGTGGATGCTCGCCGGGACGCTGCTTCAGGCTCTCGTCGAGATCGATCCGGTCTCCCTCGGCCGGAACCGGCGCAGGAGGAGCGTCGGGCGCTTGCGCCACGCGAAACACCGGCCGCTGCAAATTCGCGGGGCTCTGGCCCTGCTGGCCAGCGACCGGGACGACGAAGAACGCGCCGCTGACCAAAACGGCTAGGGCCGCTCCCGTCGAGAGCCGACTCGTCCAAGCATTCGCAGATGTTTGCCGCGCCATTGCGTGTTTCTCCCTCCAGGCGGAGTTCCCTAGCGGACGGTGAACCATTCTACGTCCGCGGGGTTCTCAACGGTTCCCCCAAGCGGGGCCCGGCACGGCTCAGGGCACTCAACCCGAGAGCGCGCAGCAACTTCCAACGAGAACCCACGTTCCGATGTATTTATCGCCCGTCGACCCTGCCGACGATGACGGAGCGACCGGCGCGCCGGTCGCCTTGCCCAGTCCGCGCAATCGGAAACCCAGGATACACGAGCGACCCTGGCGGGTCTACGCCGGGTCCGCGACCCCGCCGCACTGGCGACCGGGCTGCAGGCCGCAAGGGGTTGCTACGCCTCAGGCTCCGACCCGAACCGCCCAGGGCGCATTCACGAACCCGAGCACGTTCACGTAGTAGCGCAGGCGCGCTTCCATGCTCTCCACGCGCAGAATCGGGTGCTGCACTCAAAGTGCGGCAAGGAGTTCGGCATAGCGACGAGACCTCGGCCGACCTAGGCCCGCGAGGCCAACTGGGTTTGGGCGATGCCCGGAATCGGCACCGGGGGGGTCGGCAGGGCGATCCAGTCGTACTTGGGAGGCGAGAGATCGATGGTCGAGGCCAGGGCGCTCTCCCAGTTGATCTCCTTGCCCGTGTAGGTCGCCTCGCGGCCCATGATGGCCATCATCGTGCTGCGGGCCATGTACACGCCGTTGTTGATCGTGTCTCCCTTGCGGATCGCGGCGAACAGCTCTTGGTGCTCGACGTCGTACATGTTGGGCTTGGCGCCCTTGTAGCGCCAGTTCGTTTCGCCCTTGATCGTGTGCCGCAGCACCGAGGCCCGCCCCTTGGTGCCGAAGATGTAGTGCTCGTTGTCGTTGGCGGTGCCGTCCATCTGGCGGGCGAAGGCGAAGACCCGCACGTCGTTCGGGTACTCGTAGATCACCGCGTGGTGGTCGTAAATCTGGCCCCATTTGGGCCGCTCGGTCCGCTGCTGGCGGCCGCCGAGGCCCACGCACGAGACGGGAGGCTCGTCCCCCATCGTCCAGAGCGCCTTGTCGAGCGTGTGGACGAATTGCTCGGCGATGTGGTCGCCGGAGAGCCAGGTGTAGTACATCCAGTTCCGCATCTGGTACTCCATGTCGCTCCAGCCCGGCTGGCGATCGAAGCTCCACAGAGTGCCCGTGAGGTAATTCGACTGCATGCTCACCACGTCGCCGATCGCGCCGTCCTTGACGCGCTTCATCGTCTCGCGGACGCCATGGTCGTAGCGCCAGCAGAGGCCCGACACCAAGTTGAGCCGCTTCTGCCGCGCGAGCTCGGTCGTCTCGAGCACCGAGCGCACGCCGGGGGCGTCGACCGCGACCGGCTTCTCGCAGAAGATGTGCTTGCCGGCCTCGACCGCTGCCCGCAGGTGGAGCGGGCGGAAGTGCGGGGGCGTGGCGAGGATCACCACGTCGACGCCGCTCTGCAGCACGCCCTTGTAGGCGTCGAAGCCGGTGTAGCAGTGCTCGTCGGTCACCGCCACCTTGCCGGCGATGTCGCCGTCCCCCTTCAGGTTGTTGAGCCCTTGGGTGAGCCGGTCGGGGAAGACATCGCCGATCGCCGTGAGCTTGCAGTTGGCGTCGGCCATCAGGGCGTTCTTCGCCGCGCCCGACCCGCGCCCGCCGCAGCCGATGAGGCCGATCTTGAGCGTGTCGTCGACACCGGCGTGGGCCGTGCGGTCCAACGTCAGCCCGGTGGCCAAGGCGGCCCCCGCCGCGACGGCGGTGGAAGTGGCCAGGAAATGCCGACGGCTGGAACCGGAGCGCTCAGGCTGCGAGGCGGGAGAGGTCATGGAGAATGTCCTCGGGAATGCTAGGCGGGATAGCGGCCGCGACGAACCAAAACGCCGGCGCCGCGCGGAACGGGCGACCGCATTATAAGCGGCGGCGGGCCGGGCTAATAGCCTTTCGTCCGGACGCGGTCGGCCTTCACGGCGGACCGGCGGCTTCGAGGTACTTCCGATATCGCCCGTCCAGCTCCTGGTAGCTTTGCCCCGTGAGCTGCGCCAGCGTCTTCGCCGTCGCCCGGCCGCTGTAAATGGCCGTGAGATACCGCACCCACGCTTCGCGGTAGCGCCCCTGCTCTCCCTGCATGAAGAAGGTCGCCAGCCCCGCCGATTCCGTGTAGAGCCGCGGCAGTTCGGCGTGTTCTTGCATCGCGGTTAGGCCCAGGGCGGTCAGCTCGGCCAAGGGGAGATAGCTGTTGTCCACCAGCAGCCGTTGGCGGGCAGCCGGCATTCGCCCATGGTCCATCCCCCCCACGGCGATCCAGTCGGGCCCTTCCTCGATCGACTCGAGATAGCAGGCCACTCCCTCGAGCGCCCAGAAGTTGGCGTCATGCCCGACGTTGGCCACGACGGGCCGCGACTCCTGGAACAACTGGTGGGCGGCCTCGTGGAACAGGGTGCCGGCGTCCTGGTCGTCGCCCGCGAAGAAGTAGCACTGCCGCAGCGTGTCGAAGTAGATGCCGAGCGTGATGTTGATCCGCGGCTGCAGTTGCTGGAGCGCCGCGTTGTATTGGTCGCGTGTGGCGAAGTAGGTCACCTTGTGCTGTTGGCTCGGCTGCCGTAGCGGCCGCCCCGAGGCGAACATCGCCGACAGTTCTTTGTCGCTTGCCAGATAGCCCACGAACAACTGTCGCCAGGCCGCCTGAAACTTTTCCAGCCGCAGGGCGAGCGCCACGCCTGCCTCTTGGCTCAGGTTCGTGGTCACCAGGTAGTGCTCGGTGGCGAGCTGCCAACCGTCTTCAATCTCCTGCCGGCGGCGGGCTTCGTCGTCAGTGCTGAGCCAGCGTCCCTTGAAGTAGCGCTGCCCGGCGTCGATCTTCTCCAGGTGCGAGCCGAGCACCCAGCCCAGGCCGTCGCGCCACTCGCTGCCGGCCTTGAGCTTGCGGATCGTCCAGGGCCGGCGCCAAGCGCCGTCGTACTTCTGATAGCCCAGCAGCTTCCGCAACCGTTCGTCGGCCGGGTTCTCGCGGCACGCTTGATGCGCCAGCTCGTAGGCCAGGCCAAACTCGCGCGCCGCGGCCGCCTGGTCCATGAGCGCGATCAGGGCCGCACTGTGCGCAACTCGCAGCTTGTTGAACCGCTCGCGCCATTTCTTCACGGGCGCGGCTTCGTTGGCTTCGGGCGACGGGAGCGGACCCTCGGGAACCAGATAGAGAATGTGCCGATCGGCCGCCGGCTTGGGCTGCCAGGCGCGCGTCTGCTGCGCTTGCTCGGCCAGCTTTTGCCCATCCGCCCAGGCGGCCAGCTTCTCGAGCTCGGCGGCGAACCCAGCATCGAGCGCTGCCCGCGCTCCCGCTAGATCGGCCTCGTCGGCGGCTTGGCTAGGCGTTGCGAGCGCGGCAGCGATCGCCAGGGCGATTGCCCCGAGTCCGACCGGCAGTCGGCGTCTGCTTGCCGCCATACGACCCTACGCTGTTCCGCACCCGTGACCGAGAGCCCGGCGATTGCCAGACTTCAGTCTAACTGCCAGGCGGCCGGGCCCAACGGGTAGGGCGACATTTCTCGGCAGCGGGCGGGCTGCCTAGTAGGCCCAGGTCAGGCTGGCGTAGGGGCCGTGGACCGTGAAGTTGGTCTGCAGGTGGTCGGCGGTCCGCAGGAACACGCCCACGCTCTGATCCACCGGCGGAGTATTGACTTCCGTGATGGAATAGCGGCTGATCGCGTTCACGTAGACCGCGGCCCGATACCCCGCCTCGGCGCGGAAGCAACCGTGCCAGAAGAAGGTGTAGCCGCCTCCCAACTTGGCGTCGAGGGCCGGGACGACCTGCGTCACGTTGGGCGAGGTGATCGACTGCACGTTCGGTGGATCGATGCCCAGGTTGCCCAGTTCCGGCGAGCGGGCCGAAAAATCGAGGCGGCTCTGCAGCGGCCCCGCCAGCACCGAGCCGGCGATTTCGCCGAGCAGATCGAAGTTGCCGTGCAGCGTGCTGGCCCGCATGCCCAACCGCGGGCCGACGCCGTTGAACTGCGAGTTGTTGGTGTTGCCGTTGTCGATCAGGCCATCCTCGCTGCGAAAGTGGGCCTCGAGCGTTTGCACGATGCGGGCGTATTCCAGCCCGACGAACACGCGCACCTGCGTTCGCCCCTGCGAGGCCAGCAATTGCCCCGCGTCGAACGTGACCGAATCGTATTTGAAGTTCACGTTGCCCTGGGCAACTTGAAACGCGCTCGCATCGGGGCCGATCTCGAAGGCCGGTCCGACGAACTGGTTGACGTCGGCCGTGACCGAGGCGTTCGCCGAGGCGTCGAGGTGCGTCCAGGTGGCGCGGATATCGTGCCCCGTGGCCGGGACTGCGTAGCGAGCGCCGATCGTGAACGCCGGCGTCAGATTGGGGCTCAGCGCCTGGTTGGCCCAATTGGGCGTCGGCAGCGGCAGCGGGCTGACGAGCGTGGCGTATTCGAGGTTGCCGCTGCCGGGGCGCAGATAGAGGAGCGAACCCCAGGTCTCCCAGCGCGGTGGGGCCGCGTCGAAATCGCAGGGGAGCCCGCCTTCGTCGCTGAACACCGTGGGCGACTCTTCGGCCACGGGTTCGAGCACTTCGGTTTCTTGAGCTTGCACGCTGCCTGCCACCGTCGCTCCGACGAGCAGCCCGAGGAACCACTGGAATGCCCACCTTGCTTTCGCCATGACGCTCCTCGCCGACGGATCGAGTCCCAAACTAGGGGCCGCCATTTCCTCCGCAGCTTCGCGCGTCGGAAGCCCCCCTGGGTCCTATCGACGCCCGGCGGCGTCACCTTCGGAAAAATCAGCAAAGTCGCCAAACGCCGTAAGGTTCACGTGCGTTGCGAGCAGCCCGGAATTGCTATAGTCAGAGCCGAATTGGTTTGCCCAACCTCCTGATCGCCGCGTATCTCCTCATGTGTTTTGCTCGTGCCACCCTGGCTTTGTTGTTGCCGTTGTCGGCCGCCGCGGCTGCCCAGCCTGGTCCGCCGGGCGTCGTGGTCGCTCATAGCCCTGCTAGCAGCCGGCAATACATCGGGTCGCCAGGGCTGGCGGTTCTGCCCGGTGGCGAATACGTGGCCAGCCACGACCTGTTCGGCCCCGGCGGCACGGCCGACCGCACGCGTGTGTTCGCTTCGAGCGATCGCGGGCAGACTTGGGCGCCGCGGGCCGAGATCGTGGGCCAGTGGTGGTCGTCGCTGTTCGTCCACCGCGGCGACCTCTACCTGCTGGGGACGAGCCGCGAGAACGGCTTCTGCGTAATCCGCCGCTCGACCGATGGCGGCCGCACCTGGAGCGAACCGCGCGACGGCCAGAGCGGCCTGCTGCTCGGCGATGGCCGCTATCACTGCGCGCCCGTGCCGGTCGTGGAGCACGAGGGACGCCTATGGCGGGCGATGGAAGACGCCATGGGCCCCGGCGGCTGGGGGCAGCATTTTCACACGTTCATGCTGTCGGTTCCGGCCGACGCCGATCTGCTCGACGCGGCGAACTGGACCTTCTCGAACCGGATTCTCGGCAACCCCCGCTGGCTCGAGGGCAACTTCCGCGGTTGGCTGGAAGGGAACGCCGTGGTGTCGCCCGCCGGCCGCATCGTCAACATCCTGCGGGTCGACGCTCCGCTCGACGACGAGCAGGCGGCGATCGTCGAGATCAGCCCCGACGGCCGTCAGGCGACCTTCGATCCCGAGCGCGGCTTCGTTCCGCTGCCGGGTGGCGCGAAGAAGTTCTCGATCCGCCCCGATCCGCGGGGCGGGGGCTACTGGACGCTCGCCAACTACGTGCCGCCTGAGCAGCGCCGCGGGCTGCCGGCGAAAACGCGCAACACGCTGGCGCTGGTCCACTCGACCGACCTGCGCTCGTGGCAGGTGCAGGCGATCCTGCTCGCGCACCCTGACCCTGAGCGGCACGGCTTTCAATACGTCGACTGGCTCTACGACGGCGGCGACTTGATCGCACTCGTGCGCACCGCCTACGACGACGGCCAAGGGGGCGCCCACAACCAGCACGACGCGAACTACCTGACGTTCCACCGCTTTGCGAACTTCCGCGAGCTGCGTGCGCGGTAGGCTGGTTGCCAGTTTGTGGCCACGCGAGTAGGTTGGCGGAACGATTGTTTTCGTCTCTCTTGCTCGCACCGTCGGGGTCCGCTCGTGTCGCCAGCCAGCATCTGTCCGTTCGAGCATCCGCGCCGGGTGTACTGCGCCGGGCCGCTGTTCAACGCCGCCGAGCGTCAGGAGATGCTGCGGCTGGCCGAAGTGCTGGCCGCCGCCGGCTTCGAGCCCTTCGTGCCCCATGCCGACGGCATGGAGTTCGCCCAGGTGCGGCCTTATCTCGTCAGTCAGGGCTTTCCGCCGGCCGAGGTGGGGCAGTTGTTGCACGAAGCGGTCTTCGCGCTCGACGTCTATCAAGTCGCTGCCGGCTGCGGCTCGCTCGTGTTCAACATGAACGGCCGCGTGCCGGACGAAGGAGGCGTCGCCGAACTGACGCTGGCCTGGACCCTCGGCAAACCGGTGGTGCTCTACAAGGAAGACGCCCGCTCGGCGATTTCGGCCCGCGACAACCCGCTGATCGTGGGCCAAACCGGCTTCACGACGCTGGCGGAGCTCGACCAGATTCCCAGTGCGCTTGCCCATAATTTTTTGTAAGACGCGCCTGCGCGGGACCCCCGGGTGGCGCGGCCGCCGCGGGGGGCCGCGGCGGTCGACGCCGGCGGCCAACTCTGGCGGCGGCTCGTGGCGCTCGGCGCCGAGCGGCCGAGCGACGCGGTGGCCCAGATCGTCCGCGAGCTCTTTGCCAACGAGCGGCACGCGGCGCTCTTGCCGGTGGCGTAGGATCTCGCCAACGCGCTACGCCCCCTTGTAGCTCAGCAGCGGCCGCAGTTCGCGCACGATCTTGGTCAACTCCTGCTGAGCGCGCATCACCGTGCGGATGTCGTTGTAGGCCGCCGGGGCTTCGTCGCGCAAACTTTCGGCGCGGCGGCGGTCGTACCAGAGCCGGCCCACCTGCCGGGCAAACTCCTTTTCGCTCACCGCGCGGCGGGCTTCGGTGCGGCTGAGCCGACGGCCGGCGCCGTGGGAGCACGACTCGAGCGCGGCAGCGCAGCCGCGCCCCACGGTGTGAAAGCTCGGCGCGCCCATCGACCCCGGCACGATCCCCGGCTCGCTCTCGCTTGCCGATTGAGCACCCTTGCGGTGGACCCAGAGCTTCCGGCCGCCATGCGTTTCTTGGCGCACGTGGTTGTGGTCGCTGTAGATCAGGGAATCCCAGTCGGCCGAGGCGGCGAACAAGCGACCCACAAGCCGTTCCACGCCCCGCAGCATCGCCCGCCGACTCTCGGCCGCATATGCCCGCGCCCAAGCCAGGTCGGCAAGGTAGGCCTGGCCTGGCTTGTCGGAGGCATCGAGCGCGGCGAGCTTGCCAGCGGTGGGCGCGGCGCGGGCCAGGTGATGGGCCGTGATCGCCTGCCCCATTGCCCGCGAGCCGCTGTGGACGAGCACCCATAGTCGGCCGTCAGAGTCGGCCTGGAACTCGAGGAAGTGGTTGCCGCGCCCCAGCGTGCCCAACTGCACCGCCCCGTCGCGCTGGGCGAGCTTGCTTAGCCGTGGGTCGCTGAGCTGGCTGGGCGCCAACGCAGCGGGCAACTCCTGAGCGCGGCGCAGCCGGTTGCTCGGCACGTGCTCGTAGAGCCCGGCCAACAGATGGGCTGCGGGCCGCTCGCTGTCGAGGGCGTCGGCCTCGAGGTCCAGCGCCAGCGCCGCCATGCCGCAGCCGATGTCACCACCGACCGCCTGCGGGTAGAGCAACGTGTGCGTCGCCAGCACTGCGCCAATGCACACGTCGGCCGACAGATGAACGTCGGGCATGATCGCCACGTGCGCCACATCCTCGGCGGCGCGGAGTCGATCGACGGCAGCGGCAACTTCGGCCGGCAACCGCTGAAGGGTCCAGGCGGAGAGCGGCGCGAGCTCGATGTTACTCATGGGCAGCCTCCGGCGTGTCTGGCCCGAGGAGAACGAACAGGAGCGACGGCGCCTTGCGGCGCGTGATCGCCGCGGCGACCGCGGTTCGCAGCCGCCCCGACGCGCCCTGCAGCCGCGCTTCGGCCCGGGCGCGGTTGAAGTCGCCGCCGGGCGTGTCGGCCACCACCGACACCAGCATGCGCGAGGCGTCAGGCGCGGGCCGCACGCTCGCCACTCGCAGGCAGCGGAGGTCGTCGTCGCCGGTCTCGCCAGCCAAAATCTGGTCAATCGTTTGCGCCACTTGCCCGCATAAGCGCGCCGTCTTGTGGTCGGGCTTGCGGCGTGAGCGGCCGGACTTGAAGAACTCGCGGGGGTCGACCCCGTCGTCTTCGTGAATCTCTCCACACAGCGCGCGCATTTGCTCGCGCGCACGTCGATCGAGCGCCATGGATGTTTCCCCGCAACGGGGCTCTCGCCAAGGAAGGGCGCCGGCGCAGACATGCGCAGGCTGCCGGATGCACCAAGAGCAACGGCAAGAGGAGCCCGCAGGCAGGCGCAGGCGCATCTTCAAGAGCGCAAGCGACCTCAGCGGGCTCTAGCGGGCAAGAATGGAGCGGAGCGGGTGCATGGCTAGGACCTCCCTCGAGGACGGAACGGGGGATCGACTTCAAGCAGGACGCCGCCCGGGGCAGCGAGGTTCGCGCCCCGACAACTCGCAACACAGGCCGTGCGCAAAGAGGAACCTGGCTTACGCTTCCGCCCCGTGGTACAACCGCGCTCGCAGTGGGCATCGCCGACTCCGCGCTGCCGCTGATTCCTTCGACCTCCTCCCCAACGAGGCATGTGATGATTTCGTGGTCTCGCCTGCGTTGTGTTGCGGCCAGCGCCGTGGTTGCATTCGCCGCGCTTTGCTCGGTCGTCGATGTCTCCGCCCAGGAGCCCAAGAACGCCCGCCCCGCCTTCATCCCGGCTGACTACAACGACTACCAGAACATGCTCGACCAGCTCGGCATCAAGGCGATGCGCCGCGGGCGCGACGGCCGTGCGCCGGACACGTCGGACGAGGCCACCGCGAATCCTCATCACCAGTCCTTGCCGGACCTCATGACCTTTAAGAACGGCGCGAAGGTCCAGTCGGCCGATCAGTGGCCACAGCGCCGCGCCGAGATCGTGGAAGACTTCGAACGCGAGATCTACGGCCGCATTCCCGCAGCCGTGCCAGCGGTGAACTGGGAAGTCACCAGCACGGTCGAAGGCGAAGCCGGCGGCGTTCCCTTCGTCACACGCTCGCTCGTGGGGCGCGTCGACAATAGCGCCTTCCCGGAGATCGCGGTCAACATCGAGGCGAGCTACACCGTGCCGAAGAACTCTTCGGCGCCCGTGCCGATGATCGTGGAGTTCGGCTTCGGCGGCCGCTTCGCCCGGCGGGGAGGTCCGCCGGAGTGGAAGCAGTCGGCGTTGCAGAAGGGCTGGGGCTACGGCGAGATCGTGCCCAATACGATTCAAGGGGACAACGATCGCCTCCGCGAGGGGATCATCGGCCTGACGAACAAGGGGCAACCCCGCAAGCCGGAAGACTGGGGCGCGCTGCGGGCGTGGGCGTGGGGCGTAAGCCGGCTGATCGATTACTTCGAGGCGCAGCCTAACTCCGGGGTCAACGCGAGCAAGGTGTGCATCACCGGCGTTTCGCGTTACGGCAAGGCCGCGCTCGTGGCCATGGCCTTCGAGCCGCGAATCGCCGCGGGTTTCATCGCGTCCTCCGGCGCGGGGGGCGCCAAGCTGCACCGCCACATCTTTGGCGAGCTGCTCGAGAACGTGGCCGGGCGTGGCGAGTATCACTGGATGGCCGGCAACTACCTCAAGTACGGCGCCGAGGAGGCGAACGCTGGCTCGAAGACGGTCGCGGATCTGCCGGTCGACCAGCATGAACTGATCGCCCTGTGCGCGCCGCGCCCCTGCCTCATCAGCTACGGCGTGCCGGCCGCGGGGGACCCGAACTGGGTCGACGCCCCCGGCAGCTTCCAGGCAACCGTGCTCGCGGGGCCGGCCTATCGCCTACTCGGCAAGCAGGACCTCGGTACGACGGGGGACTACCTGCATGAGAAACTGCCGCCGGTGAACACGCTCATCGGCGGCGAGCTGGCCTGGCGCCAACACGACGGCGGCCACACGAACGTGCCGAACTTCCCGACGTTCTTCGAGTGGGCGGGGAAGCATCTCGACGTGCCGGCGAGGGAAGGCTCGCGGGATCCGTGAGGTTCTTTTCAACCGCCGAGACGCAGAGACGCCGAGGAAGACAATTCATTTCTCGCCAAGGCGCAATGGTCGCAAAGCTGCGAACTCTGCCTGCTTCTTAGCGAGCTTTGCGCCTTGGCGAGAAATAAAACAATGTTTGCCTCTCGGCGGTTAATCAGGACCCTGCCTTCGCCGGAGCAGCGGGCGGATTCGCGGCGAGGCCGCGGAGGGCCGAGTGGATCATGATGTATTCGCCGATGTTCTCGAGCGTCACCAGGCCCACGAGCTGGCCGCGGCGGACGATCGGCACGGTGGAGCAGCCGGCTTCCTGCATGCGCTGGAACAGCGCGTCGAGCATCTCGGTGTCCTCGGCCACCTTGCACGAGCCATGCATCACCTGGCCCACGATTTTGTCGCGCCCCCCTTCGGCCAGGGCCTTCATCAGGTCGGCGCGGGTGAGCAGGCCGACGACCTGACCGCCGTCGACCACAGGGAAGTCGGTCTGCGATCCGGCGAGCAGCTCGTCGACGGCCGCCGAGAGCGCATCTTGCGGCGTGAGCGTGCGGAAGCGGGTGATCATCGCATGGCGAACGGGAATGCCCCGCACGATCGACCGCACCTGCACGAGGTGGGCCTCGCCCTGGGCGCCGAGATAGACGAAGAGCGCGATGAAGAGCAACAGGAAGTTTGGGATCATCAGCCCCAGGAACGCGAAGAGAATCGCCATTCCCTGGCCGACACTTGCCGCGGTTTGCGTCGCCCGCACGTAGTCCATTCGAGTCGCTAGTAACGCGCGGAGCACGCGGCCCCCATCCATCGGAAACGCCGGCAGGAGATTGAATCCCACGAGCCATAGGTTGACGATCAGAAGTTGCACCACGAAAGGGGCGTTCACCACTGCATCCGAAGTCTCGCGACCAAGAGCGGTCTGCCAGGCAGCAGTAAAGCTACCTCCGGTGACAGCCAGGAACACAAACAGCCCGGCCGCAATCGCCACATTCACCGCTGGCCCGGCAAGCGCCACCCAAAGTTCTTGGATCGGATCCTCCGGCATCCGCTCGAGCCGTGCTACGCCGCCGATCGGCAGGAGCGTGATGTCTTGCGTGCGAATGCCAAATCGCCGGGCCATCAGCGCGTGTCCCAGTTCATGGAGCACGACACAGCCAAAGATGGCGAGAATCAGCCCGATGCCCTCCAGCGTCTCCCGGAGCCGGTCGCCCTGCTGGACGTGAAACAGCAGCAAAACGCCGATCAGGATCAGAAACGTCCAGTGGACGAACAAGTCGATCCCGGCGATTCGGCCGATTTTCCACGATCCGCGCATCCGCGTCTCCACGAGGCTTGGGAGCTGGGCTGCACAGGCTGGAAGCCTGTGCCACCAAAACAACAAGTGGCACAGGCTTCCAGCCTGTGGACCTGCCCCCCAGAGCCAGCTTGCCAAAACTTGAATACCTGCGCCGCCAGGGCTGCTAGGCCGGCGGGCACGCAGATTATATGCTGGCGGGAGCGACGATCGCAGCCGTCCGACCCGGGCAGCGCGACTCCTTTGACCTCTTTTTTCTTTCGCTTGGCCGCACCTGCATGGCTGAATCCGCCGCCCCCCTCGTGGGCGTCATCATGGGCAGCAAGTCGGATTGGGATACGCTGCGGGCCTGCGCCGAGGTGCTGATCGAGCTCGGCGTGCCCCACGAATGCCGTGTGGTCTCGGCTCACCGCACTCCCGAGTTGCTCCGCGACTACGCCCAAGGCGCCGAGGGGCGCGGGCTCGAGGTAATCGTGGCCGGCGCGGGCGGCGCAGCCCACCTGCCTGGCATGGTCGCGGCCAACACCGTGCTGCCGGTGCTCGGGGTGCCGGTCCAGAGCCAGGCCTTGCAGGGGCTCGATTCGCTCCTGTCGATCGTGCAAATGCCCGGCGGCGTCCCGGTAGGCACGCTGGCGATCGGCCGCGCCGGCGCCCGCAACGCAGGCCTGCTGGCGGCGGCGATCTTGGCCAACAGCCGCCCTCCGCTGCGCGAAAAACTGAAGGTCTTTCGCGAGCGGCAGACCGAACGGGTGCTGGGGGAAACGCTGTCGTGACGTCTCCGCTTCTCCCTGGGGCCGCCATCGGCGTGCTGGGAAGCGGCCAACTCGGCCGCATGTTTGCGATTGCGGCCCGCCGCATGGGCTACCGCGTTCACACGCTCTCTCCGGACGACGACACGCCCACCGGCCAGGTGGCCGATGTCGAAATCGTGGCTGCATACGACGATCTCGACGCCATCCGCCGCTTCGCTCAAGGGGTAGAGGCGGTGACCTTCGAGTTCGAGAACGTGCCGGCCGCCACGGCGGCGGCCGCCGCCGAGTTCGCCCCGGTGCGTCCCAAGGGAGAGGTGCTGCACGTCACCCAGCACCGCCTACGCGAGAAGCGCTTCTTGCAATCGGCTGGCATCCCCGTGGCGCCCTTCGCGGAAGTAAGCACAACGGAAGATCTGTCGAAGGCCGTCGAAGCGGTCGGCTTGCCTGGCGTGCTCAAAACCGCTGGTTGGGGCTACGACGGCAAGGGTCAAGCCCGCGTGAAGTCGCTCGCCGAGATCGAGGTCGCCTGGGTTGGCTTGAACCGGCAGCCGGCCGTGCTCGAGGCCTGGATCGACTTCGCCGGCGAGGTTTCCGTGGTCGCTGCCCGTGGTCTCGGGGGCGAGTTCAGAGCCTACCCCGTGGCGGCGAACCTGCACGAGCGGCACATTCTGGACGTTTCGTCATCTCCTGCCGATCTGCCAGCTGCGCTCTCCGCGGAGGCCCTTGAGATCGCCCGCACGACTCTCGAGCGGCTCGACGTGGTGGGCGTGCTCTGCGTGGAGTTCTTCGTCACGACCAACGGAAAGCTGCTGGTCAACGAGCTTGCGCCGCGCCCCCACAATTCGGGGCACCTGACGTTCGATGCCTGCGTCACCAGCCAGTTCGAGCAGCAATTGCGGTCGATCTGCGGCCTGCCCCTGGGGAGCACGGAGCTGTGGCGGCCGGCGGCGATGGCTAACCTGCTGGGCGACCTCTGGAACGACGGCGAGCCCGACTGGGCCTCCCTGTGCGCCCACGACGACGTAAAACTTCACCTGTACGGCAAGACGCAGGCACGCCCCGGGCGTAAGATGGGGCATCTCACGGCCCTGGCGGACACCCCCGCCGAGGCCGTCGACAAAGTCATTCGGGCCAGGCGGTCCCTGACAAGGGTCGGCGCAGCGGCGCCGGCGTTTCCCACGAGCGTGAGTTGATTCACGCGGCCGAGATCGCCCCGAAGAACGAGAAGCATGAGCGACGAACTACTGCGGCGCGAAGTCCGCTCCCTCGGAGATGTTCTAGGCGAGGTCATCCGCGAATTCGCCGGCGACACGGCGTTCGAGCAGGTCGAAGACATTCGCAAGCTGGCGGTGGCCCGGCGGGCCGCCGATCTCGAGGCCGGCAAGGAATTACAGCGGCGGATCGAGAAGCTCTCGCTGGCCGAAGCCCGCGTCGTGATCCGCGCGTTCAGCGCGTTCTTCGATCTGGCGAACCTGGCCGAAGACCGCCAGCGGGTGCGCGTGCTGCGGAGCCGCGAGCGGATGCGGCATCCCGAGCCACGCGGCGAGTCGACCACCGAAGCGGTCAAACGCCTGGCCGAACAAGGGCGTCCCGCGGCCGAGGTGCAGAAGCTGCTCGACCAATTGGCGATCCGCCTGGTCTTCACCGCGCATCCCACCGAGGCTAAGCGGCGCTCGATCCGCACCACGATCCGGCGGATTCGCGACATCCTGCACCAACTCGATCAGCAGGAATTGTTGCCGCGCGAAACCGAGCGGCTGAGGGCGCGGATTCGCGCTGAGCTCAACATCCTCTGGCAGACCGAGTTTTTGCGTGAAACGCGCCCCACGGTGATGCAGGAAGTCGCCCGCGGCATCTCGTTCGCGCCGACGCTGTGGGAGGTGGCGCCGCTGGTGATGCAGGATCTGCGGCGCGCGCTCGAGGCCTATTACCCTGGGCAAAAGCTCAAGACGCCAACGTTCCTGGATTTTGGCTCGTGGATCGGCGGCGACCGCGATGGGCACCCGCACGTCACGGCCGACGTGACGGCGGCGACGCTGGGCAAGCTACGCGAATCGGCCCTTGCGGGGCATATGCAGCAAAGCCGCCAGGCCTTCATCGTGCTGAGCATTTCGGAGCACGAGGCGCCTGGCGCGCGTGAGCTGTTCGCCGAAGTCGAGGCCGCCGTCAACCGCTGGCCCGAGCTGCGCGATCGCCTAACGATTGCGCCGGCGGGTGAGCCCTACCGGGCTTATCTGGCGCTCATCGTGTGGCGGCTCGAGCAAACCGGGCTGGGGGGGCTGGATGATCCGCCGGCCGAGGGCGCTTATCGCAATCCCAAGGAACTGCAGGCCGACCTCGAACGGATGCGCGACAATCTGGCCCAGCACTCGAGCGCGCTGGTGGCCGAACTCGAGATGCAGGCCTGGATCGACCTGGTGCGCGTGTTCGGCTTCCACGGCTCGAGCCTCGAGGTGCGGCAGGACTCGCGCCGCTATGTCGAGGTGCTCACCGAAGTCTTCAAGCAGGCTGGGCTCTGCGACGACTACGCCGCGCTCGACGAAGCCGGCCGGCAGAAGGCGCTGGCCGAATCGATGCCGTGGACGCGCGGCTTCGATGAAGCCGCGCTGTCGGATGCGGCGCGCGAGGCGCTGGCGCTGTTCCGCGTGTTGCGCAAGGCGGTGTTGCGGTTCGGCCCTGCGGCGATCGGCGCCCACGTGATCAGCATGACCCACGCTCCCAGCGACGTGCTGGCGGTGCAGTGGTTCTGGGAGTGGGCCTGCGCCGAGGCGGGAACTCAGCCGGAAGCCCGCGAGCTGCCAATCGTGCCGCTGTTCGAGACGATCGACGACCTGAAGCACGGGGCCGAAACGCTGGCCGCCATGCTGGCGAATCCGAGCTACCGCGCCTACATCGACCGCCAGGGGGGCCGGCAGGTCGTGATGCTCGGTTATTCCGACAGCACCAAGGACGGCGGCTACCTGGCCGCCACCTGGGCATTGCATCAAGCCCAGCGGCAGCTTTATCAGTCGGCGAACGCGGCGGGCGTGCATCTCACGCTGTTTCACGGCCGTGGCGGCTCGCTCGGCCGCGGCGGCGGCCCCGCAGCCCGCGGCATTTTGTCGCTCCCCTACGAAGCGGCCAACGGTACGCTGCGGCTTACCGAGCAAGGCGAGGTGCTGGCCGAGCGCTACGACGACCCCCAGGTGGCTTACCGGCACTTGGAGCAAATCACCTACGCCGTGCTGATGGCCAGCGCGCGAAAGGCGCCCGAGGAGCCGCACCGGTTCGACGACACGATGATCCGGCTCGCGCACAAGTCCTATCAAGCGTATCGCGAGTTGGTCGAGCAGCCGAACTTTCTGGCCTACTTCGAGCAGGCCACGCCGATCGACGACATCGAGAACCTGCCGATCGGCTCCCGTCCCTCCCGCCGGCGGGGGGAGCGGAAGCTTTCGGATCTGAGAGCCATCCCTTGGGTCTTTGCCTGGACGCAGAACCGCTGCCTGATTCCGGCCTGGTATGGCTTGGGCCTGGCGATCGAAGACTATACCGCAGGGGACCCCGGCGGCTGGCAGACCCTCAAGGAGATGTACAAGGAGTGGCCCTACTTCCAGGCCACGATCGACAACGCGGCTTTGGCCTTGGCCAAGGTCGACGTGTACGTGGCCGAACGCTATGCCCAACTCGCCCCCGACGATGTCCGCGAGGCGATTTGGGGCCGCATTCTGGCGGAACAGAAGCGGACGCGCAAGGCGTTGCAAAAGGTTCTGGGAGACCGCGATCTGCTGGAGCATACACCGTGGCTACAGCGTTCGATCGAAGTGCGAAATCCCTATGTTGATCCGCTCAATCTGATTCAGATTGAGATGTATCGTCGGCGAAGGGGCCTCGAAGCGGACGATCCGCAGGCCGAAGTCATCAAGGACCTCTCGCGGCTGTCGGTCCAAGGGATTGCCGCAGGATTGCGGACGACCGGATAGCGCCCCATAGCGCCCCCAACTTGGGGGGCTTGCGCCAATTGAGGGCATTCCCTCAACCGCGTGCCTGGATTAGGCGGATCTTGCGTGTTGACGACCGCCGATCCTCGCTCGGTCAAGCAAAAGGCGACTGGATTCTGCGCAGGGAATCGCTAGAATCTTTGTGTCGGTTTGACCTTTTTCATCCCGCGGCTTCGATAGGCACGCTTAGCGCTAGGGAGATGCCAGCGCTCAGGATGCTTGACATACCCGCGTAGTTGTGGTGAAAATGCAGCCGCGTCGTCCGCAAGCTCGGGCCATGCAGCACGAACAGAAGAGAGCCTTCTACCTCCACCAGCGGCGCAGAGTCTGCCCGCGACGAAAGTCCGCCTCGCCGAAAAAAACAGAAAAACGTTGTTTCCCTGCGAAACAATTTCTGGCGGTGACGGTTGAATTTTGGTGACTAGAACGCTGTGCAGGCTCCCGAACAGGGCTTGCCGACGACGGGAACAGAGCGTTTTGGCTTCCCTTGGAAGCCTTCGGATTCAGCAAGGCCTGGTTCGCTTGCGCGAATCGGGCTGCGCCTGGAATTCGACCGTCGTATCGGTTGGCTTCCGTCGCGCGATCCGAATCAACACCAGAGAGGCTGGCCCCCCAGAGGACGACTGGGGAGGTCACAATCGGAGAACAGTCTGTGAAACTCACCAGAGCGACGTCGGTCGAAGATTACAAGCTCGTCAGCAGCTACGAGAACATCCGCAAGACTTTGCTCCTCGATCGGTACGCCGATCGTCTCGACAAGCCGCTGGCGTTTTGGGCCTTGCCCAACGACCGGCGTTTGCCGCTCGCCTTCCTCGGCCGCACGATCAAGGATCTGCTCTCGACGCCCTTCGAAGAGCTGTCGGCCACGCCGGGCATCGGCCAGAAGAAAATCAACTCGTTCGTGAAGCTGCTCTCTCGCGCCACGAAGGAGCAGCCGCCGCAGGTGCCCTTCGGCATCGAGCCTGAGCTGCCCCGCAAGAATGGCTTTCCCGAGCGCGGCTCCCTCAACGGCAACGGCGCGAATGGCCATGCCAACGGAAACGGCAACGGCAACGGCCACGCCAACGGAAATGGCCACAGCCACGTGTTCGATCCGTCGCTCGTCTCCGAGGCGCTCTGGGTGCAGTGGCGAGACACCGTCAAGCGCCACAAGCTGGGCGCCGAGAAGCTCGGCCACGTCGCTCCTTCGTTGCAGGCCTTGCCCACGGTGATTTGGAACACGCCGCTCGAGTTCTACGCCAAGCTGACGGTCGCCGACATTCGCTCGCTCAAGACGCACGGCGAAAAGCGGGTGCGCGTGGTGCTCGAGTGCTTCCACGGCATTCACGAGATCCTCGGCAAGTCGACCCCGCAGCCGCACCTCGTCGTGCGGATGGCGCCCAAGTTCATCGACTCCCTCGAGGCCTGGATTGCCACCGCGTCGGCGCAATCGCAAGCGATCACGCTCTCGGAGCTCAAGAAGCGGTTTGTGCGTCCGCTGGTCGATCAGCTCAAGGTCGACGCCAGCCCCTCGGTGTTTCCGCTGGTTGAAGGCCGCCTGGGCCTCACCGGCGCTGCCCAAAGCGTGCGGGTGCAGTCGAAGACCCTCGGGGTCACGCGGGCTCGCGTCTATCAGTTGTTCGAGGAGTGCGGCAAGGTGATGGACGTCCGCTGGCCGGAAGGGGCCAGTTGGTGCCAACGCCTGCGGGGAAAGTTGCTCGCCGACGGCCGCCGCGACGAGATCGCCCTGTTCGACGCCACGGTCGAGCTCTTTTTCCCGGACCAAAAGCAGTTGCTCACTGAGCCGTCGACAAACGGCGACGACGAGTAGTCGCCGGCCGCCCTCGGCCAATGTACTGATACGTCCCAACGGGCGCCTGCCGGATTTCCGGCCGGCGTCCGTTGGCGTTTTGCTGGCAAGGATTTGCGGCATGCTCCGCGCCGATCTCGTATCAATTCAAGTCGGCCTGCCGCAAGATCGCGGGAATCCGGGCGCCGTAGATCCCTTCGATCGCCCCTGGACCACCGGGTTTTACAAGCAGCCGGTTTCCGGGCCCGTGGAACTCGGTCGTTTGGGTCTGCGCGGCGATGGTCAGGCCGACCTCGAGAACCACGGCGGGCCCGATAAGGCCGTTTGCGTTTACTCCGCCGATCACTATCCGGGCTGGCGACAGGCGCTGGCGCTCGATTTGCCGACCGGCGCGTTCGGCGAGAACTTTACGATCGCCGGCCTCACCGAGTCCCAGGTTTGCGTCGGCGACGTGTGGCGGATCGGCGAAGTCGTGCTTCAGATCTCGCAGCCGCGGCAGCCTTGCTGGAAGCTGGCCCGGCGCTGGCGGATCAAGGATCTGGCGGCGCAGGTCGTGGGGAATGGCCGCACCGGCTGGTACTTTCGCGTGCTCGCCGTAGGCGCAGTCGCAAGCGGGACTCAACTCGAGCTTGCCGAACGTCCGCGGCCTGAGTGGACCATCGAGCGGGCCAATCAAGTGATGCATCACGACAAGGGCAATCGAGCGGCCGCCGCGGAATTGGCCGCCGTACCGGAACTCTCCTTGAGCTGGCGGACCTCGCTGCAGGGACGTCTGGCGGGCGGCGAAATGACGTAGCCCACCCTCGAGAGTTAACGCCGTCCGCGAGCTGCATCTGCTAAGCTGTGTGGTGACGTTCCTCGAGGCTCTTTTGTCCGGCAAGCGAGCTGTCATGCTCGGCCAACGACTCCGCACGTGTGCATTGCCGCGGCGTGAGTTCCTGCGCGCGGGCGCGATCTCGGTGCTCGGCCTCTCCCTGCCTGAACTGTTAGCCGCCCGCGCGCAAGCCGCGGCCGGTGCAGCCAAAGCCAAGAGCTGCATCCTCGTCTTTCTCGAAGGGGGACCGGCGCACCAAGACCTGTGGGACATGAAGCCTGCAGCGCCAGCCGAGTACCGTGGGGAGTTCCGGCCGATCGGCTCGTCGCTGCCTGGCGTGCCGGTGTGCGAGCATTTGCCCCGGCTCGCCCAGCAGCTCCACCGCGCTGCCTTGGTCCGATCGCTGCATCACACGGTCGTCGACCACAACGCCGGCGCCTACTACGCCCTCACGGGCCGCTCGCCTCAGAATGGCGGCCAACTCATCCTCGGCGACGAGCCGGGCAATTTCCCGCCCTATGGGGCCGTGCTCGCCAAGCTCCGCCCGCAAAACCACCGCTTGCCAGGCTTCGTGCAGTTGCCCGACATCATGTCGAACAATGGCCGAGATCTGCCGGGGCAGCGGGCAGGCTTCTTGGGGCCGGCCTACGATCCGTTCATCGCCGGGGATCCGAGCGCCCGTGGCTACAGCGTGCCGGGTTTGTCGCTGCCAGTCGACGTCGCCCCCGCCCGCCTCGCGGAGCGGCGGGAACTGCTCGCGCAATTCGATCGCCGGTTAGCCTCCGCCGCGGACCTGCCGATCGACGCCGGGTTCGACATCCACTATCGCCGCGCGTTCGAACTGATGGCGTCGCCGGCGGCGCGGCGAGCGTTCGACCTCTCGCAGGAGCCGCGCGAGATGCGCGAAGCCTATGGGCTGCCTGACCGCGAGGACCGCTCGGTCGAAGCCCGCAAGTTCGGCGGGCTGCCGCATTTTGGCCAGTGTCTGCTGCTCGCGCGGCGGCTGGTGGAGGCCGGCGTGCCGCTGGTGACGGTGGCCAGCGGGCGGCGATTCGATCAGGCTTGGGACACTCACCGAGATCATTTCCCGCTCTTAGCCAAATCGCTGCTCCCCTATTTCGACCGCGGCTTCGCCGCGCTCCTGGCCGACCTCGCCGAGCGGGGGATGCTCGAGGAAACACTGGTGGTCGCGGTGGGCGAATTCGGTCGCACGCCGAAGCTCGGGCAGATCACGAGCGGCGCCGGCGCCGACGCTGCGGGGCGCGATCATTGGCCCCATTGCTATACGGCGCTCTTGGCCGGCGGCGGCGTCTGTCCCGGCGCCGTGTTCGGAGCGAGCGACCGGTATGCGGCTTATCCGGCCCGCGACGCGGTGACGCCTGAGGACTTGGCCGCGACGATCTATGCAGCGCTCGGCATCGAAGCAGACGAGCGCGTGCATGATGCGCTGGGGCGGCCGCACGATGTGGCGCTGGGAAAGCCGATTGGGGCGCTGTTTGCCGGAGGGTAGCGCAGAGTATGCCTCGTTGATCGCGTGGCAGCTGCGCGCCCAAACTCGACCCTCACCCCGGCCCTCTCCCACGGGGAGAGGGAGGCTTCTAGCGGGGGGCGGCGGGGGTGAAGTCGATCTTCTTGGCCCCGCTCCACAGGTGCTCGAGGTCGTAGTAGTCGCGGGTTTCGTCGTCGAACAGGTGGACGACCAGATCGCCGTAGTCGAGCAGAATCCAGCGGCTGTCCTCGTACCCCTCGCGTCCCATCCGCCGGTCGCGCATTTCGCGGCCCAGCTGGCGATCGATCTCGTCAGCCATGGCGTGCAACTGGCGCCGCGAGGCGCCGGTGGCCACGACGAAGTAGTCGAAAACGGGGGTGACCTCCCTCAGGTCGAGGACCGCGATATCGCGGCCCCGGTTCTCGTCGGCCGTGCGGGCCGCCGACATGGCCCGTTCAAAGCTGCTGTAAAATCGAGGATGCGACGCCGCCTGGGGGAGGGGAAGGCTGGCCACGACGGTCCTTTCGTGCGGAACTCCGTGGAGGGAAGGGGAACCGAGGTTCCCACTGCTTGCATTCTATACACCGGCCGGCCAGGGCGACAATGAACCCTGCTGGCGGCGGGATTCGGACCGGCAACTTGTGATCGCAGCATGAGATAAGCGGCCAGGCCCCTCCCCGAATCCTGCCAATTCAGCTTCCATCTTCTCCGTGGCAGCTGGAACCTAAGTCGCAATCGCTGCCTACCTTA
The DNA here is from genome assembly GCA_046349955.1 of Pirellulales bacterium. Taxonomy (GTDB): domain Bacteria; phylum Planctomycetota; class Planctomycetia; order Pirellulales; family JBGAPH01; genus JBGAPH01. Next base: position 65,453 of record JAXMBI010000027.1, read on the forward strand.
GAATTGGCTGCACCGAGCAGGAGGGTGGACCGAGTGATCCGCCCCTGGAGGTCGGTTGCAGCACAAGCTGACAACAGGGGTGCTGGATCCGATGGATCGGAGCGCAGCAGGCTGGCTAGGGCGATCGGAACCGGCGGACCGGCCGTGACGTAGTTTCCCTATGATGAGGGCCGGCTTCAAATACCTCCTGTGCGCCGTGGCGATCACCTTCTCCGCACTTGCGGCCCTGGTTGGGCTGCTCTTCTGGGGAATGCAGCCCAGGTTAATCGATCGCTTTGAGTTCGACCCAAACAGAAGCATCACGATCACGCTTCGTCCTGAGTTCGAGCCCTTACAGCCCTACTACTTCACGGTGTGGAGCGGCGACAACCCCGTGATGGCTTCGACTCTGCTGGGTTGCTGGAATCCTGGGGACTCGCCCAAATTCGAACTTGTGCGTGCGAACGACCTAGTTGGCATCGTCCTTCGAGGCAGGCCGACAACGCGGTCTCATCCCGCATCGCCGCGGATGCCGGCGGTGCTTGTGGGAGCATTCGATTTTCGGAACGCGCAGGGCGACGGTTCCTTTTCTTCGACTTGGTCGGAGAAACGGGTGGACTACGAGCGCAGACTGGGCCTCGTCGAGCCGCCTTCCCAATGACTCGGTTCACGGGAAACCCGGGCGCAAGCCATTGCCTACCCAGGGTTGTCAGATAGGCGTATACTGCGGGTCCCGCCTGAGATCCGCCCCGCCTGGCTTGCCCTCGGCAAGCTTCCCGCCGTCGGCCCCCGCCCCGCCTGGAGAAGGAGTTCGGGAATGAACCGCGATCCCTCTGTCGTTTCGCGCCGCGAAGTCCTCCGCATCGGTGGCCTCTCGTTGTTCGCCGGGTTGCCGGTGGCTCGCAACGCTGCGGCTGCAGCGGCCTCCCCCACCGCGCCGTCGCCCGCCGCCGAGCACTACATTTTCCTGCTCCTCCAGGGCGGACCCAGCCACTTGGACCTTTGGGACCCCAAGCCCGAGGCCCCCGCCGAAATCCGCGGTCCCTTCGCCACGATCGACACCAGTCTGCCTGGCGTGCGGTTCGGCGAGTTGCTCACGCGTTCGGCCGCGATCGCGGACCGCCTGACCATCGTCCGCTCGATGGAGCACCGCTTCACCAACCACATCGCCGGCACCTACGTCACGCTCACGGGCTCGAACAGCCAGCCCGACCAAGATCGCGAGGCCCATGCCGACGACTTCCCCGGCCCCGGGGCCGTGCTCAACTACCTCGAGCGGTCGACGCCGCGGCTGCCCACCAGCGTGTCGCTGCCGAACTGGCTGAGCATCCCCGGGCCGTCGAACCGCATGCCGGGGCAGTACGCCGGCTTCTTGGGGCCGGTGAACGATCCGTTCCTGATCGCCGGCGAGCCGCACAAGCCTGACTTCAAGCCCCTCTCGCTCACGCTGCCGGAGGACATTCCGGCCGGGCGGCTGCAATCGCGCTGGAGTCTGCTCGGGCAGTTGAACGCCGCGCGGCGCGAACTCGAGGCCCAGGTTTCGCGCACGCACGATCGGCTGACGCAAAGCGCCTATGAGATGCTCGTCGACCCGCAGATGGCCGAGGCGCTCGACCTCAGCCGCGAGTCCGACGCCGTGCGCGACCGCTACGGCCGCACGCGGATCGGCCAGTCGCTCTTGTTGGCTCGCCGCTTGGTGGAGGCTGGCGTGCGGTTCGTTTCCTACAACGCCTTCAACCAAGAGTGGGATACCCACGGCGGCCTCGAGGGGCGCTACAAGCAGATCGTGCCGCCGATGGATCAGGCGTTCGCGGCGCTCGTGTCCGACCTCGAGGAGCGCGGTTTGCTGGCCAAAACGCTCGTGGTGAACACAGGCGAGTTCGGCCGCACGCCGATCATCAACAAGGACCGCGGCCGCGACCATTGGCCGAATGCCTACTCCACGGTGTTGGCCGGCGGCGGCGTTGCCCGCGGGCGCGTTTACGGCGCGAGCGACAAACGCGGCGCCTTCGTGGCCACCGACCCGGTCTCGCCTGCCGACCTGTTGGCCACGTTGTGGCGGCAGCTTGGCATTCCGCCCGACACCGAGCTGCGCGACCGGTTGCACCGGCCGCACGCGCTCTCCGCCGGCACGATCGTCGGAGGCCTGCTGGCCTGACCACGGTACGCTGCGGCGTCCACGCCCCTGGCGAGCGGCCCGACGTAAGCCGGCCGACAGTCCCGCTCAACCCTTGGCAGCCCCAGGTCCATCCGCGTACGCTGACCGCTCGTTCCCGGCGGCTTCGCAGCGGAGGTGCATGCGTGAAGGTCTTTCAGATCCAAGGTGGCTTCGGCTTCGACGCGCTCAAGCTCGTCGAGCGTGAGGCTCCCAGCGCCGGTCCCGGCGAAGTCGTCGTCCGTATGCGGGCAGCGTCGCTCAACTATCGCGATCTGCTGGTCGTGCGTGGGCAATACAACCCCCGGATGCGCCTGCCGCGCGTGCCGCTTTCCGACGGCGCGGGAGAAGTGGTCGAGGTGGGCGCCGGCGTGAACGAATGGAAGATCGGCGACCGCGTGGCCGGTTGCTTCTTTCAGGACTGGGCCGCCGGGCCGCTGACCGACCGGGCGGCGAAATCGGCCCTCGGAGGCGCAATCGACGGCGTGGCCGCCGAACTCGCGGCCTTTCGCCGCGAAGGACTTGTGCGCGTTCCCGGGCATCTGAGCTGGCAGGAAGCGGCCACACTTCCCTGCGCCGCGCTCACCGCGTGGCACGCCCTGATCGAAGGGGGCCTGCGGCCCGGGCAGTCGGTGCTGACCCTCGGCACCGGGGGCGTCTCGTTGTTCGCCCTGCAGTTCGCCAAGCTGGCCGGGGCCCGAGTGATCATCACGAGCGGCCAGGACGACAAGCTGGCGCGGGCTCTCGAACTTGGGGCCGACGCGGGGATCAACTACCGCAGCCAGCCCGAGTGGGACCGCCGCGTGCGCGAACTGACCGGCGGCGAGGGGGTCGACCAGGTCGTCGAATTGGGCGGCGCCGGCACGCTGCCCCTCTCGATGCGGGCGGTGCGGACCGGCGGCCGCATCAATCTGATCGGCGTACTTTCGGGGGCTGCGGGAGAGGTCAATCCGCTGCCAGCCGTCATGCGCGGGCTGACGATCCAGGGCATCTACGTCGGCTCTCGGTCGATGTTCGAAGCGATGAACCGGGCCCTCGAACTGCACAAGGTCCATCCGATCATCGACCGTTCCTTCGCCTGGCAAGATCTCCCAGCGGCCCTCTCCTATATGGAATCCGCTCAGCACCTGGGCAAGATTGTGCTGAACTTTGCCGAATAGGTTGAGGGCGCGGCCGTGCGGCCACAAAACACGCTCGTTCAGCGGCGGGTAGTTGACCCCCCTCGGTCGGCCCCGTTAGACTCGTGGCGTGACGCTGGAAGCGATTTCAGGCGCGAAATCTGCACAGGCTGCCCCCGAGCGTCATTCCCCTCCCCGGCCTGGATCCTTTTCATGCAGACCCACAGCCCGGCCTCGAGGCATGGCACGGACGCTCGCTCTTCCCGCACGCCCGGCGCGCTGTTTCGCTGGATGGAAAACAAGCTCATGCACCGCGTGAGCTTGGATGAGTACCGCAAACAGGTTCACGACGTCTACAGCGGGCCGCGCGGCGCCTTCTTGGCCACCGCCAGCACGCTCTCGCTGCACCTGCTCTTGGGCGAGCGGCTGATCAAGCAGCGGATCTTCGATCTGGCCGGCGCCAAGAAGATTCTCGACGTGGGGAGCGGCGCCGGGCAGATGATTCAGCATCTGCTCAAGTACTGCGATGGCGGCGCCACCGTGACCGGCTTCGACTTCTCTCACAAGATGCTCGAACGGGCGCGGCAGCGGCTGCGCGACGAACGGCCGCGGCTCGTGACGGCCGACATGACTCGCCTGCCGTTCGCTGACGACAGCTTCGATTGCCTGACCTGCGGCTACGTGCTCGAGCATCTGCCCGACGCCCGGCAGGGGCTGAGCGAGCTCTCTCGAGTGTTGAGCCCAGGCGGCCGGATGCTGCTGCTCGTGACCGAAGACACGTTCGCCGGCGCCATCACCAGTCGCCTCTGGTGCTGCCGAACCTACAGCCGCAAAGAGCTGCAGCGCTGCTGCGAAGAGCTGGGCCTTACTTGGAAGCGCGAGCTTTGGTTCACCGACATGCACCGCCGCTTCAAGGCCGGCGGCATCTGCGTGGAAATCGAGCGGGCATAACGCCCTGGGGCAAGGCCGACATCGGGTGCTTGGGCCGGCAGCCTCGAGGGAGCAATCGCGTTGAGCCGAGCCCAGCAGTTTCTTAAGTCGACGCTGCTCGGCGGCGCGCTGTTCGTGCTGCCTGTCTTCGCCGTGCTGCTGGTGGTGCGGCACGCGGTTCAGCTCACCGCGGCGACTTTGCAGCCGGTCGCCCATCTCGTGCCGACGGAGCGCGTCGTTGGCATCGTCGCCGCCGATCTGTTGGCAGTGGTGGCGCTCGTGCTGCTGTGCTTCGTGGCGGGGCTCTTCGTAGGCACGCGGATCGGCCGCCGCATGAGCGAGCGGCTCGAACGCATGGTGTTGCGCAAGGTGCCTGGCTACACGCTCTTCAAGGGCGCGGCCTATGGCATGGCGGGCTTGGAAACGCAGGAGGATCTGCGAGTGGCGCTCGCGCGGTTCGAGGATGGCTGGGCGCTGGCTTTCGTGGTGGAATGGCGGCCCGACGGCCTGTCGACGGTCTTCGTGCCCAGCGCACCGACGCCCGCTGCCGGCGCGATCCACTACTTGCCGGCCAACCGCGTGCAGTTGCTGGACGTCCCCGTAGCCGCGGCGATGGGCTGCATCGTGCGGTTGGGCGTGGGGTCGCGCGAGCTCTTGGAGCAAGCAGGCTGGACGGATGGCTTGGGCAGCAAGGCGTCGGTCGAGGAAGCGTCGTAAGGACGTCCACAGATAACAAAGTTGAGTTGCGGCTGCACGATCGGGGTGATCGCTTAAACCGGCATCAAGTGCGAAGCGGACGTCATGAACCTTAGCCGAAGTGAGTTGGTTCTGCTCCGCGCCATAAAGGCCCACGACGGCAAGTGGAACTGGTATCAACTGGGCCGCGCCACTTTGGCGGATCTCGACAGTCCGGCCGATTTCTCGCTCAAGGAGTTGAGTGAGCGGGGCTATATCGTGAGCGTCAAGCTCGATGGAGAGCAGCTTGAACGGCTCCACGTCACTGAAGAGGGATCGCGGATACTCGCAGCTCTGGAGGGCTGCCCCGGAGCGGCCAGAAGAGAATAGCCCAAGGCTGAGCGACGCGCGGCCCTTGGATGCGTTTGGCCTAGGTTGTCCGCAGGCTCGCCAGAATCGCGTCCCAGACCCTCAGCCGATCTGCCAAGCACTCCTTGGCCGTCGCCAGCGCTTCGCGCTGCCGCGTCGGATCATCGCCGCAGAGCCGCGCGATCAGGCGGTGGGCGCTGGGTCCGTGGCTGTCGCCGTCGAGTTCCACGTGCCGCTCGAGGTAGTATTGAAAGCGGCGAAAGCGTTCCGGCTCCGCCTGCGCGAGCCGTTCGAGCAGCCGCACGAACAAGTCGGGGATGATGTCCTCGCGCCCCAGGCCGAAGGCCGCCGCCAGTTGGTGCAGTGGCGCGGTTTCGGCGAGCCGCAGCGTATTACGCACGAAGTTGGCGATCGCCGGCGGGGTTTCGGCCGCGGTCAGGGCCGTCTCGAGCGTGCCCCCTCTGCGAACCACCGCTAGCAGCCGCTCGATCGGTCGGGTGTTCGCCCCGCTGTCACGCATTGAAGCCAAGTAGAGTTCGAAGTGACTGGCGTGGCCCCCCTGACCGTCCTCGTCGCTCTCTTCGCCGAGCACGATCTCGTTGATCAGCCGGCAGGCTGCGGGATCTGCTGCCGGCTGCCAGGGCACGTCGATGCAGGTCAGCCGTCGTTGCAGCGCCTTGAGCAGCGACATGAAGTCCCACACGCAAAAGACGTGCAGTTCTTGAAACCGCGCGACGTCTTCTGGCGATTGCAGCGCATGATAGAGCGGATGGGCGCAGAGCTGGCTGCGCAACGCCTGCAGCTCGGGATCAGTCTTGAACGAAGACACTCGAGCGCCACTCTCTAGAAAACCGGCGGACCAGCAAGGCTGCCCTGCGAGCCGGTTGTGCTGGGCGTGAGCGGCGCGGACAAGCCTGGGGTCCGTCGCACACTAGCGGATGATGCGCACTTTCGACCCGACCGAGAGAATGTCGTGGACGTTGCTCGCGTCCTGGCTGCTCAGCAGGATCGAATCGCGCGTGGCGCGCGAGACGAATGGGCTCTCGGCGCCCGCGTGAATTCGCTGGCCGCCGCTGAGCTCGAGCCATTTGCCGGCCGGTTCGCCGACGGTCGCCGAGGGGGCTGTCGGCGAGTACGGGTCGAGGGCCGGAGTGTCCTTCCGCGTGCGCACGGTGAACTCGCCCGGCCTCAAGTTTTCGTCCGGCTCGGTCGTGATGTTGAAGCGACCGGCGTACATGCCGTTGACCGTGATCACCAAATGCTGCCGCGTCAGGTCGATCTTCGCGTCGAAAGGCCCCCGCACCACCTTGAGCTTTTCGCCCGTTTGCAGCGACTGCGGATCGGTGATGCCGTTGATGTTGGCCAGGAGTTGCCAAGGCACATTGTAGCGTTCCGCGATCACGTCGAGCTGCTCGCCCGCCTGCACTTCATAGGCGGGCTCGGCCGAGTGATCGTTGCGGTCGTAGATCACCGTGCCGGCGAGCTGGTCGAGCAGCGTGTTGATCTCACCCTGCTGCTGCGGCGAGAGCTGCGGATGGTTCAAATACGGGGTGAGCTCGCGCAAGGCCTGCGCCAGTCGTTCGGCGTTCAGATGTTGCTGAACCCGCACCATGTCGTCTTGGATCTTCTTGAACTCGTTGTCGGTCGCCGGAGGCGCCGCCGGGGGCGGCGCGGCGGGGTCGCCGTTGTTCTGCGGCGCAAGGTAGGGCTCGCCGATCGGCGCTTCAGGTTGGAACTGATCCCCTTGGGCCACCTGGGTGTCAACGGGCGGCGCTTGCTGGCTGGGGGGAGCGCGCAGCGGTTCGTCCTCGTGTGGGTTGGCCTGCGGAGCAGCGTCGTGCGCGCCCCACGGTTGGGCGTCGGCCAAGTCTTTGGAAGGTGGCAGCGCCGGCGTCGGCTCACCCTCGCTGCGCTTCGGTTGACCTTCGAGCACCGCGGGAGGCGGCGCATCGTCGGGCACGCTCGACAACTCGACGCTCGGAGCACTCCAGTCGTAGCCTGCTTCGGCGGGGGGCTGCGGCTCAGGCCCAGTCGAGAGCGATACATAGGCGCCATAGCAAACGGCGCCCAACACGACGAAAACGAGGCCAGAGCGAATCGTGTTCACCATCGTCCTCCTTGACGACGATCCCCCTGCGGTCTTACGCCGCACGGCAGCGATCGGCGCGCCCCCGGCACAGGTTCTGTGCGCACGGGCGCAAATACGGGAATGGATCGGCCGCGGATCATACGCGAGACGCCGCGCGCACGGCTACGTCAATCGGCGCAAATCCGCCGGAGTGCGAAGACCCGCCCGTTAGCCCCCCCGGTGAGCCACGGGGAGCAACCGCCGCGATCGACCGGACGACGTTGAATCGAGCGGGGCTTGGCGAGGTCGCGATCTCGCTCCCCCCGGCGACTCGCCGGGGGCTAATCACGCGGTTTGCGAGCCCTGCGCGCACCGCGATCCCAGTCGGTCCACCACGGAACGAGTTCGGAGCGTCGATCCTACCGCTCGCGGAACGTGATGCGGCCCTTGGTGAGGTCGTAGGGCGAGAGTTCGACCTTCACCTTGTCTCCCGGAACGATGCGGATGAAGTTCTTCCGCATCCGGCCCGCGACATGGGCAGTAACCAGATGGCCCCCTTCGATTTGCACGCGGAACCGCGTGTTGGCCAGGGCCTGCGTAACCACGCCCTCGACTTCGAGGGCCTCTTCTTTTTCCTTTTGCGCCATAAGCAACCTGTGGATTGGGACGAACGGACGTGAGGGCTCTGCGGCTGCGCCGCCGCTGAACAATATCATATCTTCTAATGCAGGCTCGTCTAGCCAGATCGTTGCGGTCGTAGGGCTTGCGCGGCCGCAGGCCCCCTGCAGACGTGTCGGGCCTTTTCGCCCATCGCCCCCCCGCTAAAATCGGGTGGTCGTTTTGCGCCGCCGTAGGTGGAGCGGCGGATCTGCCCACCGTCCTTCTCTTTGGAAAGCCGAGCCGTTCCTGCTATGGCCCAACGACTGTCTGACCCGTTCCAAGCCCGCGGCGTGTTCCAATCGGGAACGGGCCCGGTGGGCCTCTACCGCTTGGGCCGCCTCGAGGAACTCGGCCTCACCAAGATTGCCGAGCTTCCCTATTCCATCCGGGTGCTGCTCGAATCGGCGCTGCGCAACTGCGACGGCTTTCTCGTCGGCGAAGAAGACGTCCGCAATCTGGCGGCCTGGGCCACCCGCAAGCAGGAGCCGGTCGAGATTCCGTTCCTGCCTGCCCGCGTGGTGCTCCAAGACTTTACGGGCGTGCCGGCCGTGGTCGATTTGGCCGCGATGCGGGCAGCTATGGAGCGGCTGGGGGGCGACCCGCGGAAGATCAACCCGCTGATCCCGGCCGACCTGGTCGTCGACCACTCGGTGCAGGTCGACCGCTTCGGCACGGGCGACTCGCTGCTGGCGAACCTGGAGCTCGAGTTCGAGCGGAACCAGGAGCGGTACGAGTTCCTCCGCTGGGGCCAAGGCGCATTCGACAACTTCCGCGTTGTGCCGCCGGGCGTCGGCATCGTCCACCAGGTGAACCTCGAGTACCTGGCCAAGTGCGTCTTCGTGCGCAGCGACGCGCAAGGCCCGGTCGCCCTGCCCGACAGCCTGGTCGGCACCGACAGCCACACCACGATGATCAACGGCCTAGGCGTGGTCGGCTGGGGCGTCGGCGGCATCGAGGCCGAGGCGGCCATGCTCGGTCAGCCCCTCTACATGCTGATCCCCGAAGTCGTCGGCTTTGAACTCGTCGGCGCGCTGCCGGCCGGCGCGACCGCCACCGACATGGTGCTCACCGTCACGCAGAAGCTGCGTAAGGAAGGCGTGGTCGACAAGTTCGTCGAGTTCTTCGGCCCCGGCGTGTCGACGATGAGCCTGGCCGACCGGGCGACGATCGGCAACATGGCGCCCGAATATGGCGCGACGATGGGCTTCTTCCCCATCGACAACGAAACGCTGAACTACCTGCGCCGCACCGGCCGCACCGAGGCCGAGGTGCAACTCGTCGAACGGTTCACGAAGGAACAACACCTGTTCCGCACCGACGACGCCCCCACGCCCAAGTTCACCAAGACCCTGTCGCTCGACCTCGGCACGGTCGAGCCGAGCCTGGCCGGGCCCAAGCGTCCCCAAGACCGTGTGCCGCTTAAGCAAATGAAACAATCGTTCCGCACTGCCCTCAAGGCGCCGATCGCGGAGCGGGGCTTTGCCCTCGACGACGCGGCCCTCGCCCGCACCGGCACGATCGCGGCCAATGGGCACAGCGTGGAGCTGCACCATGGGGCCGTGGTGATCGCGGCGATCACGAGCTGCACGAACACGAGCAACCCCTCGGTGATGATGGCCGCCGGCCTCTTGGCTAAGAAGGCCGTCGCCAAGGGGCTGCGGGTGAAGCCCTATGTGAAGACGAGCTTGGCGCCCGGATCGCGGGTGGTGACCGACTACTTTGAGGCCGCCGGCGTCTCCGACGCCCTCGATGCCCTGGGCTTCCAAACCGTCGGCTACGGCTGCACCACCTGCATTGGCAACAGCGGCCCGCTGCCTGACCTGGTGGCGAGCGCGGTGACGCAGGGAGACCTGGTCGCCTCGGCCGTGCTCAGCGGCAACCGCAACTTCGAGGGGCGCATCAACCCGCTGGTGAAGGCCAACTACCTGGCCAGCCCGCCGCTGGTGGTGGCCTATGCCTTGGCCGGCACGACCGACATCGACCTGGCGAGCGAGCCGCTGGGCCAAGGGCAGGATGGCCAGCCGGTCTACCTGGCCGATATCTGGCCGACGCACGCCGAGGTGGCCGAGGCGGTGGCAAGCTCGGTGCGGCCCGAGATGTTCCGCAAACAATACAACAACGTGCTCACCGCCAACGAGCAGTGGAACGCCATCGAGACGAGCACGGGCGACCTCTACGAATGGAACGACGCGAGCACCTACATTCAGGAGCCGCCGTTCCTGATCGACTTGGCGCGCGAGCCGCAGCCGATCCGGCCGATTAACGGCGCGCGCGTGCTGCTCGCGCTCGGCGACTCGGTGACGACCGACCACATTTCGCCGGCCGGCTCGATCTCCGCCAGTAGCCCGGCCGGCCTGTTCCTCAAGGAACATGGCGTGCAGCCGCGCGACTTCAATAGCTACGGCTCGCGCCGCGGCAACGACCGCGTGATGACCCGCGGCACCTTCGCCAACATCCGCATCCGCAACCAAATCGCCCCCGGCACCGAAGGAGGCGTCACCCGTCACCTGCCCGATGGCGAGCTCATGAGCGTGTACGACGCCTCGCTCAAGTACAAGGCCGAAGGGGTGCCGCTCGTGGTCCTCGCCGGCACGGAATACGGCACCGGCAGCAGCCGCGACTGGGCCGCCAAGGGCACCTACCTGCTCGGAGTGCGGGCCGTCATCGCCTCGAGCTTCGAACGCATCCACCGCAGCAACCTGGTCGGCATGGGGGTCCTCCCACTCGTGCTCCCGCCCGGCGAAACCTGGCGCACGCTGGGCCTGACCGGCGAAGAAACCTTCGACATCCCGGGCCTCACCGACAGCCTGCTGCCCGGCGCCGTGCTCGAAGTCCGCGCGACCGCCGCCGACGGCAGCGTGAAGACCTTCTCCGCCAAGGCGCGGATCGACACGCCGGTGGAGATGGAGTACTTCCGGCATGGGGGGATCTTGCAGGCGGTGCTGAGGAAGCTGCTGGGGGGGTGAGGCCAATCGCAGAGGTTGGCGATCGAGACACGCCGTCGGCGCTCGCATCGAGCGACGCGATCCGCTACCGCCCGGGCCGACCCCGCTTGTGGTCCATTGCTTTCCTGGCATCGCGATACTTGTGTTCCGCGTTGAGCAGTGCGTCTCCAAGAGACGTGGTCACGGGCCACCAATCGGTGACGAGTTGCCCGAAACCTCCGAAATACCGCCCGCCGCCGCCGTTCTCCAAGTCGATACGCATTTCGACCAGCGATTCGCGAATTCTTCGCAACAGGTCGTCGGGAACATCCGCGCTTTTCTCGGGCGCTACGAGCTCAGCATCGATCCATTCGATGCCAGCTTCAATTGCGCGATGCGCACGCTGTAGGTAGGTCTCAATTCTCGTCATAAACCTTCGCACGCCGCAGGAGGCAAGTTCTTGGGCCGGCCTCGCTTCCGGTCCATTGCCTTCCTGGCATCCTTGTACTTGTGTCCTGCGTGAAGAATCGCGCCACCGAGGGGAGTGCTACGAGGCCATGAGTCGCCGATCACGTAGCTATAGCCCGCGAGTGGCCACTTGGGCCCCCCCGCTTCCAAGTCGGCTCGCATCCCGACCAACGAATCCCGTATGTCGTTTAGTAGGTCGTTCGAGACATCGACACTCTTCTCGGCGGCCGCCAACTCCGCATCGATTGCTTGAATGCCAGCCTCGATCGCTCGATAGGCCCGTTGGAGAAAGGTTTCGAGCCTCGTCATGGGGTCACCGCTGGCCGTAGGCGTGCTCGACGAACGCAATCACGGCCTGCAATCGGCCACGGGAGAACCTCGTACGCAAATAGCCTCGGTGATCAAGCGCGATCACCTTGATCGCGCCGATGATCTCGAGCGCCGACGAACCCAAGTGCAGGGCATCGTCCATCGCAGTCGCCAAGTCGGCTCGGCCGTCGGCTCGCGCGGTCGCAATCACAGCATAGGCAAAGTCATAGACGCAATAGACAGACTCGAATGGGTCGCCCCGCTCGATCGTCGCACCTACGAGCGGACCGGCGATGGAGTGGCGACTGACAGTCGAAGCATAGCCGGCTCCTTACGGGGCATGCGGGTCGGAAAACTCCCAGTACTCGACTCCCGAGCCCAGTTTCAAGCTGCGTTCGATTTCGGGCTTGTGTAGCGGGCGGCGCATGACAATTGCGAACGGGCAAAGCGCTCCCGCCGGCTCATCAACGCGTGCGATCTCGTTGCCCAATTGCAGTTCGAGCGCGAGGATCGGCTGAAGGCTCGGGCAGAGTTCGGTCACGATCGACTGCTCCAAGGTCAAAGTCTGATGGCAACGCAAATTATGGTAGCAAGCGGAAACCACGCCGGCAGGCACCATTTCGAGCGTTTCGACTATTTCGAGCGTTGTGCTATAATGGCTAGGGCATCCCAGCGCAGAGAAAAGCCATGGCCTCGCTCATCCCCGACAACTTCGAGACCGTGACGCCCAGCGGCGCCGACGCTGTTCTGGCGCATGAGTCGAGCCGTCGTTTGGGGGCCCACAAGGTCGGAAAACGGTCGACCGTCCGGATTCAGCTCGTCGACGGCGGCAAGCCGGGCGACGAAGTCTCCGTGCCGGCTTCCGCGTTGAAGATGTTCGTCCACCTGCTCGCCGAAATGGGGCAGGGTAACGCCGTGACCCTTATTCCGACGCATGCGGAACTGACCACGCAGCAAGCGGCCGACCTGCTCAACGTGTCTCGCCCGTATGTGGTCAAGCTGCTCGACGATGGCAAGCTTCCGAGCCGGACCGTCGGCAAGTATCGCCGCGTTCGCTTCGATGATCTCATGGCCTACAAGCGCAAGGACGACGACGCCCGCGCCAAGATCCTCGATCAGCTTGCGGCGGAGGCCCAGGAGCTTGGGCTGGGGTACTAATGGATCTGCCGGTGGTCGCCGTCTATGACGTTCTGGTCCAGTCGGTCCGAGCGGGCCCACGCCGCGGCGATGCAGCCGAGGATAGGCCAATCGCCTTAATCGCGTTGGGCAGAGGCGTTTGCGCTGCCGGCTGGTCAGTTTGCCCGGAACGCCCCTGCCAAGCGTCGCGAGGCCTGCTAAATCGCCCCCCCCAACGAACCCCGAAAAAAGGCCCGCCCACGGGGTCTGCGCCTAACACGGGCCATCTCTCGAGAGTCTGAGGCTGTTTCTCCTATGACCTGGTTCGACTGGTACAACTCACTCGCCAAGCCCTCATGGACGCCTGCCCCGGCGACCATCGGGCTGATTTGGCAGTTTCTCTACCCGATCATTGTCATCAGCTTTGGCTTCGTCTTCGTTCAGGCGATCCGCAGAAAGTTGACCTGGCAGGTGGCGCTGCCGTTCGGCATCAATCTCTTCGCCAACCTGATTTTCACGCCGATTCAGTTTGGGATGAGGAACTTGCCACTGGCCTCGATGGACATCTTGATCGTATGGGCAACGATCATCTGGATGGCGGTGGCGATCTGGCGGCACTACCGCTGGGTCGCCATCGTTCAGGCGCCGTACTTCGCGTGGGTGTCCTTGGCAATGGTGCTGCAACTGTCGATTACGGCGATGAATTGGTCGCGGGCCTGATTCGACCTTGGCGGCGCCAGACAAAGACAACAAGGTGGGCGTCACGTCGATGTGGCTCGACAGCGCCTTACACGTGTGCGTTCGCTTCCCACCCGCCAGCCAGGTACGATCTGCCGACAGACCCACCAACGCTCGCGGCCCCTCGCCATGCCGGCAATCTCCGACCTCCTCACCCGCCTCCCCAGCCAACTCCTCGGCCGCAGCCCCTTCCGCGGCGACATCGTCCCCGGCCGCGTGCGCCTGCTTCACCCCAGCTCGGGGCGCCCAGCGCTGCCGTTTCCGCATCCCTGGAACTATGCCGAGCCGATCCGGATTCTCGAAACCTATTTCTGGAACACCGACCAAGAAGCAGGCTCGGGGCGGCATACCCGGTATCTCAGCGTGCCAGGCTTCGCGCCGATTCTCGTCACGCGCGATCCGGCCTTGATCCGCGCGATCGCCACCGACACCGGCGACGGCCCAGGGCAGTTCGATCGAGACACCCTTCCTTCCACCGGCATCGCGCGGGCAACGGGCCCCGACACGCTGCTCTACGCCAACGGCGCCCTCTGGAAGAAGCAGCGGAAGCTGGCCGCCTCGCCGTTTGGCAAGACCACGCTCTTTCAGCCCGAAACGTTCCACGAGTTCGCCGCCACGTTTCGCACCACGGTGGTCGAGCGGCTGGGCGTGCTGCGCGAGCACCTGCGGAAGAGCGGCCAAACGAGCGTGCAGCTGCGGCTCGAGCCGGAAATCAAGGCCGTGATGCTCGAGCTCCTGGTCGTCAACTTTTTCGGCGCGGAGCTGACCTACGCCGAACTGCGCGAAAGACACGTGCCGGCGCTCGAGCGGGTGATCGACCACATCGTGCGCGACACGGTGACGAGCAAGCTCGGCCGCCCGCTGGCCCTGCTGCTGGGCTTCGGCCGCGGCGCCCCGCAAACGCAGGCCGACTATGCCTGCTTCGACGAGCTGACCGACCGCGTGCTGGCCGCCCGCCAAAAAGGGGCGGGGCACTGGAAGCAGTTCAAGTCCGACGCTCCGGACGAGGCGTTGCGGAGCAATCTCAAGGTGTTTCTGGCCGGCGCGCTCGAGGCGACCACCTCATTCGCCAGCTGGGCGATCGCCCACCTGGCCCGGCATCCGGCGGCCCAGCAACAGGTGTTCGCCGAGGTCGAGCACGTCGAAGACTATTCGCCCGAGCGGCTGGCCGCCGCCGCGACCCTAGGGCACGTGCTGGAAGAAACGCTGCGGCTCACCCCTTCGCTCTACTTCCTGCCGCGGCGGGCGACGGCCGACACCTGGGTGGAAACGGCCGACGGCCGCAAGCTCTGGCTCCCCGTCGGCACGCACATCCTGCTCGACGTCTGGCACGCCAACCGCCACGAGGACCACTGGGGCCAGGCCGCCACGGGGCATCCGGCCGACGCCTTCGCCCCCGAGCGCTGGCCGGCGCTGGCGGCCCGCGGCAAGGGCTCGAAGGAGGCCCTGCACTTCGGCTTCGGCCACGGCCCCCGCGTCTGCCCCGGCAAGCACCTGGGGCAACTCGAGGTGGCGCTCGTGGTGGGGGCGCTGGTGAAGATGTTCGAGTTCAGCGCGCCGGCGCCAGAATGCCCCGCGAAGGCTGGGGTGTCGACGAAGCCGGCGGATGGGGTGCTGGTGGAACTGCGGCTGCGGTGAAGGCGGGGTCAGCGGGGAACAGCTATCCTGCGGAGTTGCCCCCCGTGACTCACGGGGGGCTAATGGAAGGCAGCAGGGCTCTCCAAAACCCTGTCCAGAAACGGATTGCCAGTCGCCGCCAGGCTGCGATAGAATGCGAGTTTGCCATTTTCCGGCCAGGGCCCCCGCTGCGCCCCGGCCGTTGCCTGCCATTTGACGTAACTCGCTTCGCAGACCGATGTTCGATTCGCTCCAAGACAACCTCTCGACCGCCTTCAAGACGCTCCGCGGCAAAGCGAAGCTGAGCGAAGGCAACATGCGCGAGGGGCTGGCGGCCGTCGAACAGGCGCTGCTCGAGGCCGACGTCAGCTATCAGGTCGTCAAAGACTTCATGGCCCGCGTCACCGAGCAGGCGGTCGGCGAGCGGGTGCTCAAGAGCCTGAATCCCACGCAGCAGGTGGTGGGCATCGTCCACCAGGAGCTGATCGGCCTGATGGGGCCGGTCGACCACTCGCTCCACCTGCGGGGCGATTTGCCGGTGATCATGCTCTGCGGCCTGCAAGGCTCGGGCAAAACCACCAGCACCGGCAAGCTGGCCAAGCTGCTCACGCAGCGGGGCAAGAAGCCGCTCTTGGTCGCAGCCGACTTGCAGCGTCCGGCGGCCATCCGCCAGTTGCACGTGCTGGGCGAACAGCTCGGCGTGCCGGTTTATTCCGAAGACGGCGCGGCCGACGCGGTCAAGGTTTGCCAAAACGGTGTGCAGCAGGCCAAGAAGCTCGGCGCCGACGTCGTGATCCTCGACACGGCCGGCCGGCTCCACGTCGACCAGGAGCTGATGGACGAGCTCACGCGCGTCGACCGCCGCATTCAGCCGACCCAGGTTTACCTGGTGGTCGATGCGATGACCGGTCAGGATGCGGTGAACAGCGCGAAGGCCTTCAACGAGGCCCTCGAGCTCGACGGCGTGATCATGACCAAGCTCGACGGCGACGCCCGCGGCGGCGCTGCCTTGAGCGTGAAGCAAATCACCGGGGTGCCGATCAAGTTCATCGGCACCGGCGAACACCTCGACGCCCTCGAGGAGTTCCATCCCGAGCGGCTCGCTGGCCGCATCCTGGGCATGGGCGACGTGCTGTCGCTCGTGGAGCAGGCCCAGCAGAAGCTCGACCAGGACGAAATGGCCAAGGCCGAGGCGCGGCTGAAGCAGGGCCAATTCACGCTGGAAGACTTCCGCAGCCAGATGAAGCAAATCCGGCGGATGGGCCCGCTGACGAAGATCATGGGCCTGATCCCCGGCATGGGAGGCATGGCCCAGGCGCTCAATGGCGTCGACCCCGAGAAGGACTTCTCGCGACTGGGGGGCATCATCGACGCCATGACCCCGGACGAACGCCGCAACCCCAAGCTCATCGACCAGAGCCGCCGCCGCCGCATTGCCGCGGGCGCCGGCGTGCAGCCGCACGAGGTGAACGACCTCGTCAAGCAGTTCGATGGCATGGCCGCCCTGATGAAGGGCATTGCCGGCATGGGCATGCGGGAACGCATGCAAACCGTTTCGCAGATCAGCCAGCCGCTCTCGCAGGGGGCCATGCTCAGCCGGCCCAAGCAAGGCACCGGCAAGCGGCTGACTTCGGAGGAGCGGGCCAAGCAGCGGAAAGACCGCGAAAAAGAGCTCCGCCGCCGCAAACGCGACGACAGAAACAACCCCCGCCGGTAACGCCAGCGGCTTAGCAAACACACAGACAAAAACCAACTTTCGCCCGTCCGAGGAGATTCTCGTGTCCGTCCGCATCCGCATGAAAAAGCTGGGCCGCAAGCATCGGCCGTTCTTCCGCATCTGTGCCATCGACCAACGGACGGCCCGCGACGGACGCGTGCTCGAGGAACTCGGCACCTACGATCCCCTCGTGCCCGACACCGATGCCCGGGCCCTGTTCCACCTGGAGCGGGTGGCCTATTGGCTGGGCGTGGGGGCACAGCCGTCGGATAAGGTGAAGATCCTGATCAAGAAGTACGGCCCCAACGGCACGCACCTGGAAAAGCAGCGCGACGCCCGCGAGCGTCTGGCGATGCCCAAGATCGTGCCCGACGCCGGCAAGCCGACGTTCGTGCCGACCGACGAGCCGGCGCCGGTGGCCGCCGCGGCCGAGAGCAACGAATCGGCAAGCGAGGCCTCGGAACCGGCCGCCGAGTAATTGCCCCGCGAGTTCAACCCGCCCCATCGAGCGACATGCGAACCTGCACTGGCCGCTGGCATGCGATTCGACGTCCTGACCCTGTTTCCCGAGATGTTCCCCGGCTATCTGGGGCAAAGCCTGCTGAACCGCGCGGTTCAGCGCGGGCTGATCGACGTGCGCCTGCACAACATTCGGGACTGGGCCCGCGATAAGCATCAGAAGGTCGACGACCGCCCCTTCGGCGGCGGCCCCGGCATGGTGCTGATGGTCGAGCCGGTGGTCGAGTGCGTCGAGGCGGTGCAGGCCCAGGCCGAGCCCCCGGGGCGCGTGGTGATGTTCACGCCCCAAGGACGCAAGCTCACGCAGACGATCGTCGAAGAGTTGGCGGCGCAGCCGCGTTTGTTGCTGCTCTGCGGCCGTTACGAGGGCTTCGACCAGCGGGTGTCTGATCTGCTCGAGCCCGATGAGATTTCGATCGGCGACTATGTGCTCGGCGGAGGCGAACTGCCGGCCATGGTGCTGATCGACGCGGTCGCCCGGCTAATCCCCGGCGTGCTGGGAGACGAAGAGAGCAACCGCTGCGACTCCTTCTCCGGCGAAGGTCGCCTACTCGAAGGATCGCAATACACGCGGCCCCGTGAGTTTCGCGGCCTGGCCGTGCCCGAGATTCTGCTGGGGGGCGACCACCAGCGCATCGCCGCCTGGCGGGCCGAGGCCAGCCAGGAACGCACGCGGGAGCGGCGGGCCGATCTGCTGCCTGAAGCCGGTGGCCGGCGGCAGCCCCAAACCAACGAAACAACCACCTAAGCCCCGAGCGAACCCTCGTTCGCCCTTCGGGATTCCGACCACGAAAGGAACGATTGCCATGAGTCAGCAACTGATCGCCCTGGTGCAAAAGAGCAGTCTCAAGCCCTCGATCGAGCATTTCGAGATCGGCGACACCGTGGATGTGCATACCCGCATCCTGGAAGGCGACAAGGAGCGGATTCAGATCTTCAACGGCGTGGTCATCGCCCGCGCCGGCGCCGGCACTTCGGAGACGTTCACGGTCCGACGCCTGGTGCAGGGCGAAGGTGTTGAGCGTAAGTTCCCGATCCATTCGCCCAAGATCGCCAAGATCGACGTCAAGCGCAAGGGCGTGGTCCGCCGGGCCAAGCTCTATTACCTCCGCGACCGCGTGGGCAAGGCCGTGAAGCTCACCGAGCGCCGCACCGACACGAAGAAGGGCGCCGAAGCCAAGCCGGCCAAGAAGAAGGCCTAGCCGAATCCCGGCCGAGCTAAAGGCCAATCCGCCCGCACGAGGCCAGCGATGTGGAAATCGCTCCAGCGCTGGTGGCGCGGAAGCAGGCCGCGCGACGCCGCGGCGCCGCTGGGGGCCCGCGGCGAAGACCTGGCGGCCGAGCACCTAGTCGCGGGTGGCATGCGCATCTTGGCCCGCGGCTCGCGCGATCGGCTGGGCGAGCTCGATCTCGTGGCCCTCGACGGCCAGACCGTCGTCTTCGTCGAAGTGAAAACCCGCCGCACCGGCGATGCGGGGCATCCGGCCGACGCGGTCGATGCCCGCAAGCAGCGCAAACTCACGCTCCTGGCCGTGAGCTATCTCAAGCGGCATGGGCTGCTGCGGCAAGCCAGCCGCTTCGACGTCGTCGCTATCACCTGGGCAACCGATGGCGAACCGAAGCTCGACCACATCCGCGGGGCCTTCGAGGCACAGGGGAGAGATTCGTTCTATTCGTAGGCGCAACCGCGCCGTCGAAAGTGGCTTGTCGGGCCCGTAGCAAAAGAAAAGGCCGCTTTGCCTGAATAGGCAAAGCGGCCTTTAGAGTTCGAGGGGCGAAGGTTACTTGCGGCGGCGGGCGGCAACCGCCAGCCCCACGAGTCCCAGCGCGGCCAGGGCCAAGGTCGACGGCTCCGGCACGGCCGACATGGTGATCGAGGCCGTGGCCCCTGGCTGCAACACGAAGCTGCCATTCGTGCCGTTCGAGGTGACCACACCACCGTTGTACGTCAGGGCAAAGTTGCCGCCAGCGGCGAACGGGGCCAGGTCGGCGATCGAGTTCGACACGACCGACATCGTGCCGGTGATGGCGCCGACGCCGATGGGGGCCGAAATCACCTGATTGAGCTGCGCCGTGAGCACGCTTAGCACGAGCGAATCGGCGCCCGAGGTGATCGTGATGTTGCCGAGCGACACGGGGCCAGGATTGGCCGAGAAGCCGGTCAGATCAACCGTTACATTGCTCAAGGTCGGCGCGGCGAGCGAGCCAGGACTGGTGTTGGTCACCTTCCCGTCCTCGAGCGTGAAGGTCAAGCCGCCGCCCGTGATCTTGCCATAGGCGCCGCCGACGTCGGAGATCGGCACCGCTGCGGCCAGCGTGGCCGCCCCCACCGTCGCCGCGCAAACCGCGGCGACCCACATTCCACGCAGATTCATTGCCAACTGCCTCTAGGTAAGTGCGTCAGAGTTGCGTTGCATTATTGAAACTAATCGGCCTGCTCCCAGCGGTCAACGACGCGAGCCAAAAACTCACCATCCGTTGAGTGCTCGCGCGCCAACGGATCGGCGGCGAACCAGGAACAGCAGCCCCAGACTGGCCAGAATCCAGGTCGAGGGCTCCGGCACTGCCAGCGACCCGGCCCCGCCTGAGGACTTGCCGAAGTTCGCCTTCAGGATGCCGAAGTCACCCAGCGCGACCTTGGCGTCGGCGTCGAAATCGCCCTGATCCCAAGTCGCATTGTTTTTGCCGAAGTTGGATTTGAGGATGCCGAAGTCGGAGAGATCCACCTTGCCGTCGCGATTGGCGTCCCCCGGCAGCAGGGGAGGCAAGTCGCTCATTTCATGATCGACGATCGAGACCTGCAAGCGGTAGGTTTGCCCTTCGATCGGCGCTGGGCCCGCAATGCCTTGGCCGATGATCCCGGAATCGAACGAATTCCAGCGCGCGACGCCGATGACATACACGCCCGCGGCCGGGAAAACGAAGTCGAGGTAGGCGTCTCCGATGTCGCTGCTGCCGAAACCGCCCTGGCCGAGGAACGAATCGTCGGCCTCGCCCATTTCCTCGCCCGCCGCCGAGTACAGAAACAACTCGGTGTCGATGTCGGCGTCGCCTGGCTTCTTGCCGTAGTCGATGTCGAAGATGCCGCGCACGCCCACCGCGCCCACGGTGAATTTGTAGTAGTCGAATGAGCCATCCTGCCCGTTGTTGCCCGTGCCCATGATCGTGACGTGGGGGATCGACTCGGAGTCCTCGATGTCGGGATCGAGGCCGATGTCCCAATTGAAGCCGGCGTCGATCGACTGGGCCGTCTGAAGGGTGTCGTTGGGCTCGACTTCCTGAACGACGCGCGCGACTGCCGCCGTGGCCAAACCCAACGAAACGACGGCGAACAGGGCAAGAATTCGCATGGATTGCCGTGCAGAAAAGCCGAGCGGAAGGATGCCCCAGCCCGCATAATCGATAAGCCCCAACCCTTGTGATGGTAACTGGGGGGGCTGGCGACGTCAATTTTTTTGCTTTGCTCGGCCCCGCAAAATGCGCGACCGAGTCGCCGGGCCCTACCCTCAGGAGAGGGGCCACTCGCGTCCCAGGGCCTTGCGCTGCAGGCTCGTGAGCGTCGCCGCCGCGCGTCCCGCGGCGGCCAGCATTTCGTCGAGTTCCGCGCGGTCGAACGTGGCCTCCTCCCCCGTCCCCTGCACCTCGACGAACCGACCGCCGCCGGTCAGCACGACGTTCATGTCGACCTCGGCCGCCACATCCTCCGAGTAGTCCAAGTCCACCAGCAGCCGCCCCGCGACGCGACCGACGCTGATCGCCGCCACGCTGTCGACCAAGGGCGAGCGGGCGGGATCAGGCCACTCCCGACGGACTGCCCGCACCGCGTCGGCCAGGGCCAGCCAGGCGGCCGTGATGCACAGGGTGCGTGTGCCGCCGTCGGCCTGCAGCACGTCGCAATCGAGCGTGATCGTGCGCTCGCCGAGCGCCTCGAGGTCGACCACGGCCCTCAAGCTGCGGCCGATGAGCCGCTGGATCTCCACGGTCCGGCCGTCGATCTTCCCCTCGCGGTCGCGCGGCTTGCGCGGACTCGTGCTGCCGGGGAGCATGCTGTATTCGGCCGTCACCCAGCCGCGCCCCTTGCCGGCCAGCCAAGGGGGCGCCTTGAGATCGACGCTGGCGGTGCAGAGCACGAGCGTGCCGCCGGCCTGGGCCAACACGCTCCCCGCCGCCTGGCGGGTAAAACGGCGGCGCAGCCGCAGGGGCCGAAGTTCGTTAGGACCGCGGCCGTCGGCACGGGGCATGCGAGTTTCTTTCCGAATGATTGCGGCGATCACGATTCCGGCGAGCGGCCGGCGTAAGCCGGCTGATTGGACCGCACGTGCCACGCAGCACCGTCAGCCGGCTTACGCCGGCTGCTCGCCGGAGACGTGGTCCCTGTTTCTCAAGCCTACGAATGGGCCCCAAGCAGCCAGGCCAGAATCCCCTTCTGCACGTGCAGTCGGTTGGCCGCCTCTTGCACCACCACGCTCTGTGGCCCGTCGATCACTTCGTCGGTCACCTCCTCGCCGCGGTGCGCCGGCAGGCAGTGCATGAAAAAGGCGTGGCGGGGAGCGGCCGCCATCAGCGCGGCGTTCACTTGATACGCGGCGAACACCTTCTTGCGGGCTTCGGTCTCGGCCTCTTGTCCCATGCTGGCCCAAACATCGGTATAGACCGCGGTCGCCTTGGCCACCGCCTTGCGGGGATCTTCGATCTGCTCGAAGTCGGCTTTGGGTTCGAGCGCTTTCAACGCCTGCAGAAACTCGCGGCCGAAGGTGTAGCCCGGCGGCGACGACACCACGCACCGCATGCCCAGCCGCGCACAACCTTGCACCAGACTGCGTGCGACGTTGTTCGAGTCCCCCACGTAGGTCAGCGTGTGGCCGGCCAGATCGCCCGCTAACTCGCGCAGCGTATAGAGATCGGCGAGCGCCTGGCAGGGATGCGCAAGCTCCGTGAGGCCGTTGATCACGCTGCAAGCGCTGTGCTCGGCCAATTCGCTCACCGTGTCGTGCCGATGCGCCCGCACCACGATCACGTCGACGTACTGGCTGAGCACGCGGGCAAAGTCAGGCACGCTCTCGCGATGCCCGAAGCCGGCGTCGGCGCCGAGGAACAGGCTGCTCCCGCCGAGGTTGATCATGCCGGACTCGAAGCTCACGCGTGTGCGGAGCGAAGGCTTTTCGAACACAAGCGCCATCACGCGCCCCGGCAGCAACGCCTCGCGCAGCCCCTGCTCGTACTTGGTCTTCAGGTCCTCGGTGATTGCAAAGATCCGTTCGATCTCTGCCCGCGCCAGATCGGCCACGGTCAACAGGTGTCTCATGACAGTTCTCGGGAAACTCGCGGAACGCTCCGCGCAAGGCATGAACTAGGTTTTGGGCGGGTTCTGCAGCACGTGGCACAGGATGTCGAGCCCCTCTTCGGCCTGCGCCAAGGGCAGGTTCATCGCCGGCAGCAGCCGGATCACCGTACCGTGCGTGCAGTTGACCAGCAGCTTGCGCTTCAGGCATTCCTCGACGACCCAGGCGCCATCGATCGCCAGCTCGACGCCGATCATCACGCCGACCACGCGTACGTCGCGAATCAAGTCGCAGTGGCTCTTGAGCGCCTCGAGCCGTTTGCGGAAGAGCTCGCCGAGTTGCTTGGCGTGCTCGAGCAGCCCCTCTTGTTCGATCATTTCGAGCGTGGCGATGCCGGCGCGTGCGGCGAGGGGATTTCCACCAAAGGTGGCCGCATGCATGCCGGGGCGGAGGCTGGGGGCGATTTCCGGCGTCGTGAGCAATGCGCCGCCGGCCACGCCGCCGCAGACCGCCTTGGCCAGCGTCATCACGTCGGGCGTCACGCCAAAATGCTGGTAAGCGAACCATTCCCCCGTGCGGCCACAACCGGTCTGCACCTCGTCGAAGATGAGCAGCAGCTCCTGCTCGTCGGCCAAGCGCCGCAGGCCCGGCAGGAACTCGGGGGGCGGAAGGTTCACTCCTCCTTCGCCCTGGATCGGCTCGACCATCAGGGCCGCGGTTTCGTCGTCGATCAGTCGCTCCACGGCCTCGAGATCGCCGAAGGGGGCGTAGACGAAGCCCGCCATGAGCGGCCCCAGCCCTTCGTGATACTTGGGCTGGGCCGTGGCTGCGGTCGAGCCGAGCGTGCGGCCGTGGAACCCCCCCTCGAACGTGATGATCTTATACCGCTGTTTAGGCGTGTGCAGCCGGGCGAGCTTGATCGCGGCCTCGTTGGCTTCGGTGCCTGAGTTGCAAAAGAAGGCCTGGCCGCCAAAGCTGCGGTCGGAAAGCGCCTTGGCCCAGAGCCCCTGGGCCTCGGTGTACCAGGTGTTGGGCACATGGATCAGCGTGGCCACCTGCTCGGCGACCGCCCGCACCACAGGCTCGGGGCAGTGCCCGAGCAGGTTGCAGCCCCAGCCGGGGAAGAAGTCGAGATAGCGGACCCCTTCGGCGTCCCACACGTAGGAGCCTTCGCCGCGGACCAGCGCGACCGGGAAGCGGCGGTAGTTCGGCACCACGTATTTGCCGAACAACTCGATGATCTCTTGACTGGTCGCGGGGGCAATGGCCATCGGTTTCCTCCGTGGCGAACGATTGAAAGGGAGTTCGGGATCGGGCTGCGAAAGGAATATCGAGACCCGCGGACCACGGCGGGTTCGCGCGGCGCTGGGGACCGCCTCGCTCAGTTCCGGCTTTGCACGATCTCCGTGCCGACCCCGGTGTTGGTGTAGATTTCCAAGAGCAGCGAATGCCGCAACCGGCCGTCGATGATGTGCACCTTGCGCACGCCGCGCGAGAGCGGCTCCATGCAGGCCTCGAGCTTGGGGATCATCCCCCGCTCGACCACGCCCGACCGGATCAGCTCGCGGGCTTCGTCGACCGACAGGCTGTGGATCAGCGAGTTGGGGTCATTCTTGTCGCGGCGGACGCCGTTCACGTCGCTGAGGAAGACGAGCTTTTCGGCCCCGAGCGCCACCGCCACCGCCGTGGCCGCCGTGTCGGCGTTGACGTTCAGCTTGCCGCCGTCGGGGCCGAGGGCCATCGAGGGAATCACCGGTACGCTGCCTGCGTAGCAAAGGTTCTCGATCGTCGCCCGCTCGACCGAGAGGACGTTGCCCACGTGCCCTAGGTCGAGCGTTTCGCCGCCGTCGCCGGTGAGGGTCATCCGCTCGCCATGCAGCACGTTCGTGGTGCGGAAGTTGAGCGGCTCCGAGCGGCCGCCAAATTGCTCGATGCGGTCGGCTAGGTGGTGATTCAGTTCGTAGGCCAAGATCCGCTCGACGATGTCGCGGGTGGCGTCGTCGGTGTAGCGGCGGCCCTGAATGAACCGCGGCTCGAGGCCGGCCTCGTCCATCGCCCGGCTGATGGCGGCGCCCCCTCCGTGGACCACCACGGGGCGCATGCCTACGGTGCGCATGAAGACGATGTCGACGAGCAGGTGGCGCAGGGCGTCCTCGTCTTCGAGGACGCTGCCGCCCAGCTTGATGACGGTGATCTTGTCTTTGAAGCGCTGGATCCAGCCCAGGGCTTCGATCAACACGTCGGCCTTCTCGATCGCCTCTTTCAACGCCGTGGCACTCCCGGACGAAAGGCCCTGGGGCAGGGCCGGCGGGAGCCGGTTTCCGCAGGGGAAACCCTGTATAGTAGGAAATCAGCCGCCGGCGTCAATAGGCGCGAGAGCGTTAGAATCGTCGAGAAGGGGGCTGACGACCGGGTGCAAATCTGTTGTGGGGCTTCGTCGTCCGCGGCCGCAATCGAGGGCCAAAGGGAGTGGCCCGCCGAGGCCGCAGAGGCTTTTGCCGTTCGAATTCAAGATCGCGGCAACTGCAAACGCCGTGGCGGCGTCTGCGGAAAACGGCCAGCGAATGGAACAAGCGTTCAAACGTCCCTCTCCCTGAGAAACTGCGGCCTGTGATCATCAGGCGAGTTCGACCGGCGGAATTCTTCTCGTTGGGCTGCGTCCTCCGCGGCCCAGATCAGCCCGTCTACCTGAGCTTCTGCAAAGCCTGACAAGCGCGCTAGCTCGTCCGGATCGATCACCGCCAAGTCCTCGTAGGAGAAGAGACCCTGCTCAACTAAGGCCTCGGCCAACTCGCGCGAGACATCCGGCAGCGTCGCGAAGCTCGCCAGCGCCCTGGCCTGAATCTTGGGCAGCATGTCGGGCGTCACCAGTTCGATGTCCCACCCGGATTCCACGTTTGCATAGCGGTTGCGTTCCTGCACCGCGGCCGTGATCTCCGGCAATGCGACGACCGCCCGGCCGAGGAGCGGATAGAGCTCGACCTGCACGGCGCTGGCGTCGAGACGGAGCGACGCGGCAACTTTGCAGGCGATGGCTTCGTCTTTCATCGCTGACCTCGGTGGGACAGGGTTCATTCCGGCGCGTCACTGCCCCGCCCTTAGAAGTTGAAATAGTAGTACAAGAACAGCCGCCGCGTCTGCGGATCTCTAGCCAAGGCATAGAGCGGGCCTTCTCCGCCATCCAGCCAATGCTGCGAGACGAAGAACTGGCTGCCTGCCCTCGAGGTCGGTCGCCAGTCGTTAGGGAGCAGGTCGTTGAAGAACAGGTCGCTCCTGCCTGCGTCGGACGGCACGGCCTTCAATTGCAGCGTGGCTTGCAGAAACTCGAACACGCCAGGCGCATCGTCGACACGGCACATCGCGGTACTGTCGATCCCGCGGCCGTACAGGAGATAGACCTCGAAGGCGGGAACCTGGACCTGCACTTTCATCGCGTCGTGCAACTCCCGAATCGGCTCGGGCCACTCTTGCGTTGAGGCGAGGGGCCCCCGCGGCGTGGTGTCGCGCCAGGAGTAGAGGACCAGCCCGACATACCCAACCGGCGCCAGCAGTGCGATCGCCAGCAACACGCCGCAGCCGATGGGCTCACGTTTGCTGTACGGGCGTGGGTTCATCGGGGCGATCCGCCATTGCCTTCGCAAATGAACGGTTCAAAAGGGCGTCACGCGCCGGTGTGCAGGGCCGTACGTCGACGCAGTTAGCGTTGCCCTTGCTTCGCACGAATCAGCAGCACGATGCCGACCGGCGTGCCGTCGCAGGCCGCGCAATCCTCGTCGGTGAATTCGACCCAGAATCGCTCCTCGATGGCTCGCGTCAGCGGTGAAGTGTCCGCGTCGCAGACGACGGATGCACCGACGAGCGCGGGAACCTCGCTCGACGCCATCCCCAAGTGCTCTCCGATGATCCGCCGCACCTCGGCCAGCATTGCAGGATTGACATCGGCCTCGCGCGGGTCGTCTCCGCGCCCGTCGAACGAGCGAAGCACCGCCCAGACCACGGCTGGCACGAACCACAAGTAGGCCCAGATCCGCTGAATTCTCGCAGATGGTGGAAGCGCGCCAGGGGCATGTTGGAACTTGGTGGAGGCGTGGTTTGGTCGGTCCGGCTACATTTCCCTCGCCTGCGAGTCGAAAGCCGCCAGGCTCTCGGCCAAATCCCGGAAAGTCTGGAACTCCCCGAAACGCACCTCGGCAGGCAAGAGGAAGGTCGCCGCGAACCAGGTGAGCGACATGCCGCTTGCTGTCGACAGAATGCCGACGGCGAGCACGCTAAAGAAGGTCAGAACGGACCAGGCATCGATAATGGGACCTCGCTGCGCGAGGCTCATCCCTGCGGTTCCAACGAAGAACAGCAGCGTTCCGACGACCGTCAAGAAGACACCGGCGTTATACACCGGGTGACGACTAGAGACCCGCGGCAGCGCGCCGGGAACGAGGCGGGAAATCGCTCCAAGGAACACGCGCGGGTAGCGCCGTGTGTAGGGCCCCAGCGGCGTGGAGGGGGCGATGTCGGCCGCGGGAGCGCCCGCCTCGTGGAGGAGCGAACGCACGGTGAGGAACGCGGCGGCAGGGGCGCAATTTCTTCCCAGGATCGTCGCCGGCCGGATCTTCGCGCGGCGGGCGTGCCTGGCGATCAAGTTGCACACGTCCCGCAAACAGCGCTGCCCCGCAGGTTCCAACACTTCACGCCACTGGGCGTCTAAACACCGGATGCCCCAAAGGTCGTTCAGCGCTCGGCCCAGATCCCGCCAGCCGACCAGATCGCAGAAGTCGCGCCATTCGCCGACGGTGGTCTCGAAGGAGAGAACCGCCTCAGGTTCGGGCGCGTCGTCGCCTTGCTGGCGATGTTCGTCCCGGAGCACCGACAGCACATAGTCGGCGGTCGCCGGTTCGTCGAGCGGGGGATGATTGATGTCCATGGCCGTCAAGATAGACCGGATTGCTGAAGAGAGCCAAGCTCACGTCTGCCCCCGAGTTGTTCTGGTTCCGTCTCCTTGGCGTTCATGACGGGGCGGGGGCAGGGAGCACTTGCATGCCCTCTAGGCTAGAACCAGATGCCACACCTGAGCAGGATCACCGCCAGCAGAAGGAATAACACGATGCCTGAGCGATCCCACCAGGCAAGCGCCAGAAGCACGCTGATGACCGTCGTCCAGATCAACCAGGAGCGGAGAGTTGAGCGTTCCATAGGCACGCCTTGAGAGCTGGCGCGAAAACGAGGCCTTTAGTCAGATCGCACCGTCACCCGCGAAGCCAGCGCGTCCTTCACTTCCACCTCGAGCCACAGGTCGTCGATCCCGCTGCTGCCAACGCGGTACAACAGGCACTCAGCGCCGTTTGGCTGTGGTCGCGTCGAGTCCGGCTCGCCCAGCAGTTGCTCGATGGCTTCGCGCGATTGCCCCGGGCGAAGCGGGCCGCCAAGAAGTGATTTGATCATCCGGGTTCGCTGGTCAGGCGAGTTCCGCCAGACGTTCCCATCGAACGGAATGTCGGCGTGCTGGGCCACGAGCGCCAGGCCGACGAGAATGCTAGCCAGGAAGGCGACCGTAGCGAACAAAGGAACGCAGGGCCGCAGCTTCACGGAGCTTTCCTTTCAGCCGGCGACTCGGGCGGATCGTCGTCGTCGGACCAAGACCACGGCAACCCAACCGCGGTCAGCGCCGCGAGGCCAAGATCGACGATGATCCCGCACAACGCGCTCAGCATGCTTTCATCCTATCAGCGCCGCGCTCACGGCAATAAAAAAGCCCTCCGACGCACTCGCCGAAGGGCTCCTTTTGCAAAATAGTCGGGGCGAGAGGATTCGAACCTCCGACCCCCTGCTCCCAAAGCAGGTGCGCTAGCCAGACTGCGCTACGCCCCGAACCATGGCTGCCGGGCCGGATGAACCGGCCGGCGAACGCGAACTATCTTACTGCTCCGGCCGCGGGCCGGCAAACCGGGCTTTTTGGGCGGGAGTGGGCCAAGCGGCCGCCCTGGGCCTACTGCTCAGACCCGGCTTCGCCCGGCGGAGGTTCGCGCTCGAGCGGCTTCGGGGTCTCCTGAGCAAAGGCACATCGTCTTGACGAGTTGGCTCGCGCAGCGTCGGATGGAAGCCCCCGTCGTCGCGCCTCCCAAGTTCTCGACCTCGATGGGCAAACGACGCCTCCCTTCCTCTCGCGCCATGATCGCCATGTCTGGACCGCTCGTGAAAGTGCAGGTGCATGGGGCCGCTGGCACCATCCTGCTCAATCGGCCTGAAAAGCGGAACGCCCTGTCGCGGGCCATGCTGACCGAGGTTTCGCAGGCGCTCGACGACTTGCACCTCGAGCGGCGGGCGCGGGCCGTGGTGATCGTGGGGGCGGGCTCGTCGTTCTGCGCCGGCATGGACCTGGCCGAAATGCAGGCCACGAGCCAGGCCGACGATCCGCACGCGCAGTGGCAGGCCGACGCCACGCAGTATCGCGACCTCATCGAGCAGATGTGGCGCTATCCCAAGCCCATCATCGCCGCGGTGAACGGGCCGGCCATGGCGGGCGGCATGGGCCTGGTGCTGGCCAGCGACTTGGCGATTGCCGCCCGTTCGGCCAGTTTTGGCCTGCCGGAACCGCTGCGAGGAATCGTAGCCGGCATGGTGTCGCCGCTTTTGATGTTTCGCCTAGGCGGGGCGCACGCTGCGCGGCTGCTGCTCACCGCGCAACCGATCGATGCGGCCGAAGCACTGCGCATCGGACTCGTGAGCGAGCTCGTGGGCGAAGACCAAATCTGGGCGCGGGCGGCCCAGTTGGCCGAGCAAATCGCCCGCTGCGCACCCGAGGCGGTGCAGCTCAGCAAGCGGATGCTCAATGAGACGATCGGCGAGAGCCTGCCGATGCTGCTCAGCGCGGGCGCCGCGGCCAGCGCTACCGCCCGCACCACCGAGGCGGCCGCCGAAGGGTTGGCGGCGTTTCGCGAGAAGCGCGAGCCCAAGTGGCCTTAGAGCGACGTTTCAGGCGGTTTCCGGCGGCGGCAGCAAGAACCGCCGATAGGCCGCTGCGTCTCCCTGAACGACGAGCGCGTAGGTAAGGCCCCCAGCCTGCCACACCGCCACCGATTGGGCGCCGGTGGAGCGCTGCGGCGAAGTGGGCGGCTGCGAGGGGAGCCCCGCGGGGCCGCCGTCGAGCACGAACAGATAGGCCGTAACGGTGGGAAGCGAAAGGTCATAAGCCGCGAGCTGATACCCATCGGCCGTGTTGACCGCCGCCCACCTTGGCCGCCGCGCACCGAGATCGCGCACAGGAAACGTATAGCCGGCTGGCACGGTTTGATTGTGCCAGGCCGCCGCGGACGAATCGAATTCGAGAAACCACTGCTGGGCGGCGATTGGCAGGCTGTCGGCCGTCAACTCGGCGCGCGGCCAGGCCAGCCAGGCCCCCACAACCACCGCCGCCGCAACCGCGGCCACACTGGCAAGCCAGCGCCGCCGCGAGCGGGCACGAGCGGAAGGCCACGTGGAGAGCTCCTCCGAATCCTGAGCAGGCGTAACGCTAGGTTCGGGAAATCGCGCCGCGACAACCGCCGCCTCGTCGGTCGTCCCGCGTTCGACCGGCGCGGTCTGTGCGGAAGCCAGCAATGCCAGCAACCGTTGCTCGAAGCCGGCCGGCAGCGGCAGATCGTCGAGCGCTTCGGCCACGAGCATGTCGAATCGCTGCGCGCCGGCGAATGCCTGCGCGAGTTCGGCGTCGGCGGCCAGGCGATCGGCCAACGGCGCGAGCTCCGCGCAGCGCTCGTCGTCGCTCCCTGGCCGGCAGGCGTCGATCGCTTGCCAGATGGCGGCGGAGTTTTGCTTCACGTCATCCTCGGCGTTCACTGGGCGTTCCCCCTACGTTCCCGTCTGAGCCGCCAGCCGCAGCGGCCGCCGCGCGGCGACGTCCGCCTCGAGCAACCGAGCCCGCAGATGTCCCTTGGCGCGCGACAGCCGGCTCATCACCGTGCCGGAGGGAATGGCCAACCGCTGGGCAATCTCCTGGTACGAGCAGCCTTCGAAGTAGAACATCAGCAGCACGAGCTTGAATTCGTCGGGCAGTTCGTTGAGCGCCGCCTGCAAGCGTTCGCGGTCGAGCGGGTCGTCGCCGGTCTCGGGGCCCGGCAGGCGATCGAGCAAGTCGCCGGCGTCGAGGGTTGGCTGGGGCCGCCGCCGCGACTTGAGCCAGGCGTTCCGCAATACCGCAAATAGCCAAGCCCGCCGGCAATCCTGCTCGCGCACCTGGCCCAGCTTGGCCTGGGCGACGAGGAACGTTTGCTGGGTTAGATCTTCGGCGTCGGCCTGGGAGCCGCTCAAACGATAGGCATACCGGTAGAGCTCGGCCTGGTGGGCCGCCACCAGGTCGATCAACTCCGCCTGAAGTGCACGTTCCGACATGCTCCGCCCTCGGCTCTGGGGGTTAAGAGTCCGCCTGGAGGGCAATTATTCCCGAAGCGGGCGAAAGGTGCCACGGTTTGGACCCTCCGCAGGACTTCGCCTCGCCGGGACAGCCTAGGCCGAGCGATTTGCCCCGGCTAGCGCCGCGCCGCCCGCAAAATCGCGTCCATGCCGAGAATTCGTGCGGGAAAGGGCGCTGCTGGCCCGCGGTACGCGGCCGCCGATTCGGTCGTTGCGGCCTATATCTTGAGAGACGTTGCTGGCTCTCTGCCCCTCCGAGAGGGGGCATTCTCTGCACTTGGACCACGCTGGACCGAAGCATGACTGCGACCGCGCCCGAACAAGAGTTGGAGCCGATGGACGATCTGCTGGCTGGCGTGCGCAGCGAAACCCTGGCGGTGCCGGCGGTCGAAAACCCCTGCCCGCACTGCGGCGCCGGGCGGCCGGACAGCCATCAACTGATTTGCAAGCGGTGCGGGTTCTACGAGAAGCTGGGCATCTGCGTCGATCTCGACCCCAAGGAACGCGAAGGAGTCGAGGTTCAGCTCAAGCCCGAGGCGACCCATTGGTGGCAGCTCGTACCGTACTGGGCCTGGATCGTGGGGGCTGGCGCCCTGGCGATCATCGGCGAGAGCGTGGCCGCGTTATTCGTCACCGAGCGCGGCAGCACCGCGCGCACGGTCTGGTCGCTCACGCAGTTGTTCGTTGGCGCAGGCGTGTTCGTGACCGTCCACTTGGTCACCTATCTCTACGCGATCATGGAAGACGACCGGCTGCAGGTGCTCGACGTGATTCTCAAGCCGCTGGCGGTTTGGGGACGCACAATCAACAGCTTGCCCGCTACCTGGCCGCGCGTGGCGGCCGGCGTGTGGGGCTGGTTGGCCGCAACGTTGGCGGTGTCGCTCATCGGCGGCATTCCCTACGAGCGGCTATTCGACTGGGGCATCAAGGAGCGGCCGAAAAAGAATCTGGTGCAGGCCATCGCCCAGCAAGCCCAAGAGGCCGAGGGGGACGCCGACTCGCTCGAAGACGCCATCAACGACTTCACCGGCGAGACGGGCGTCGAAGACGAAGAGAAGGCCTTCAAGCTGCTCCCCGCCCTCGACTGCTTGGTGCTAGGCTATGTGCCTGAAATCGACCAGCACGGCGAGGTGATCGACATTCAATCTTTCGCCCTGGCGGCCGAAGTCAATGGCAAGCTCCGCTACGTAGGCATGGTGAACGTGGCGAAGCTGCCGGTGGAGGAGCGCGGCCCCCTGCTCGCGCAAATGGAACGCGCAAAACGCGACCGGCCGATGGTCCGCTGCGATCAGGCGGCCCGCTGGCTCGAGCCCCGGTTCTCGTGTCGGGTGCGCTACAAGAAATGGAGCAGCACCGATCGCCTGATCGATCCCCGGTTCGAGATGATGCTTGCCGATCTCAACGTGCAGACGAAATCGGCCAAGAAGTAGCCGCGCTAACGGGAATCGCAAGCGGCACCAGCCGACATTCCCGCGCGAACTTCCGCCGTCGCGTGCTACGCCCAGTCGTCGGCCAGGACCGCGTCGATCGCTTGCGCCATCGCGGCGGCGCTGGCCGCCTCGTTGGCGAACTGCACGTTCAGAGTTCCGGCGCCGCTGATCGACAGGAAGTACACGTGACCAGGCTGGCCCGCGTAGGTCAAGCTCGCCGCCGTCGAGCCGGTGCTGGTCGCGAGCGGGCGAAGCTGGGCATCGTAGAGCGTGAGCCCCACGTTCCCCGTCCCCGACACGGTGGCCGTGAGGTCGCCCACCCAGCCTTCGTCGAACGAGTACCAAGTGCCGGCCCGCGAAGCGCAGCCGCAGTTGACCAGACCCGAGGCAGGCGTGGTGGCCAAGAACAACCGCCGGCTGATGAACTCGGGACGTAGTCCTCGCTCGCCGAAGTCGTAGCCGCCGAACTCGTCGCCGGAGCCCAGCGCGATCCCGCTGAACTGATCATCGCCAGCCGAGCCTGGCGAAGCATCGTCGTGCAGGGCGTCGATGCCGTCGAGATAGAAGCCCGGCTGCGTTTGCAGGAGCGTGTAGTCGCCTGGAACCAGGTCGCTGAACTCGTAGTGCCCGTCGGCGTCGGTCACCGTTTCCAGATCGACCGTCTCGTTGAGGATGTTCGTGCCCTGCAGGTGAACCGTGGCGCCGACCACACCGTGCTCGGGCGTGTCCCAAATGCCGTTGTTGTTGACATCGGCATAGACGCCGCCGCGAATGACGCCGGGCAGGAAATTGCCTTCGTCGTCGTTCACGATCGTGGCCACGCCCACGCCGTCGGCGATATCGGCGCCGCTGGCGTCCGAAAGTTGGACTTGGAAGGTCTCATTGCGTTCGAAGTTGGTGTCGCCGGTCACCAACACGGTGATCGTCTTCGTGGTTTCGCCTGGGGCGAAGACGAGCTGGCCGCTAGCCGCTTCGTAGTCGTTGCCGGGGGTGGCGTTGCCGCCGCCGGTCGCATAGTTGACGGTCACCTCGGCTTCCGAGGGCGCCGACAGAGTGACGGTGAACGTGAACTCCGTCGTGCCATCGTTGCCTTCGTCCTGGCTGATGTCGTCGACGCTCAGCGTCGGGGCGCCCGCGCCGTCGTCATTGATGATCGTGCCTTGGCCGGTAGCGTCGGAGATCTCGGCGCCGACGGCATTGGAGAGCTGCACGGTGAACATCTCGTTCGGCTCGTTCTCCGTGTCGCCCGAGATGAGGACGGTGATGGTCTTCGTCGTTTCGCCCGGAGCGAACACGAGCTGTCCGCTCGTCGATTCGTAGTCGCTGCCGGCGGCGGCCGTGCCGTCGGCAGTCGTGTAGTCGACGGTCACCTCTCCTTCGGCAGCCTGGGAAAGCGAGACGGTAAAAGTAGCTTCGGTCGTGCCATCGTTGCCTTCGGTCACGGTCACGTCGTCGATGCTCAGTGACGGACCGGTAGCGCCGGTGATCGTGAGCGAGTCGCCCACGTAGACGATGTCGCTGCTCGCCACCGGCGTCCCTTGGCCGAACACGAGCGTATCGTGGAAGGGCAGTTGGTCGGCCGGATCGGCGCCGAACTGGGCCAGCCCCGCGGCGCTGGCGGTCAACGTCTGGCTCCACAACAGCCGCTCATCGGCGCCCAGCGGCGTCAGCCCGGCGAAGCCGCCCGCCTCGTCGATCAACCCCGCGGTCGCGGTGTCGCCCGAATGGCCGTTGGGATAGTCGGCGCCGAAGGTCAGCGAGCCGTCGACTGCCGCGAGCGACGGATCGTAGGTGGCGTCGAGGAAGGCCGCAAACACACCCTCGGGGGTCGGCCGCGTGTCGGTGACGAGCGCCCGCAGCATGAACTGCTGGCCCACGGCGATCGTCGTCAGGTCGTTGCCCTGCAGATCGGTGATCTGCAGCCGAATCCGCACGTCGCGAACTTCGACACTCTGGTCGTCGTTCTGAATCAGGCCCGTCGCCGTGCCGTCGGCGATTTCAGCCGCCACGGCGTTCGTCAGTTGCACCTGAAAGTTCTCGTCGGCCTCGACGGCGGTGTCGCCAAGGATGGCGACGTTGATCGTCTTTTGGGTTTCGCCGGGCGCGAACGTCACCGTGCCGTTGGCCGCGGTGAAGTCGGTTCCCGCAGTGGCAGTGCCCGCGATGGTCGCGTAGTCGACCGTCACCGTCTGGCCGCTGGCGGCCGAAAGCGATACCACGAACGGCAACAGGCTCGTGCCTGAATTGCCTTCGAGGGCGCTCGCGTCGGCGATCGAGATCGATACGCTGGGCGCCGCGTCGTCGTCGATGATCGTGCCTAGCGCCGCGGCGTCCTGCAACGTCGCCCCGACGGCGTTCGACAACGTCAAGGTCAGGGTCTCGTTGGGCTCGTCGAGCGTGTCCCCCTGAACGAGCACTTCGATGGTCTTGCTCGTTTCGCCCGGCGCGAAGGTCAACTGCCCCGACTTGGCCTCATAATCTGCCCCGGCGCTGGCCGTGCCATCGCCCGTGGCGTAGTTCACCGTCACCGCGCTTTGGCTGGCGGCCGACAAGGTGACCGTGAAGAGCATGCTGGTGGTGCCGTCGTTGCCTTCGGTCACGGTCGCGTCGGCCACGCTCAGCGAGGGCAACGCGGTGCCGCCCGTGATGGTGAGCGACGTGCCCACGAATTCGATGTCGGCGACCGGCACGGCCGTATTTTGGCCGAAGAGCAGAGTGTCGTGCGCCGGCAGAATATCGGCCGGATTGCCCGCGAGATCGAGCGTGCCTGCGGCGGTGGCCTGCATATCGAGGGTGAACAGCAATCGCTCATCGGAGCCCAGCGGCGTGAGCCCGGCGAAGGCGCCGATCTCATTGATGAGGCCATCTACTGTCGTGTCGCCTAGGCGGCCGCTCGGGTAGTCGGAGGTGAAAGTCGGCGTGCCGGTCACGTCGGCGAGGGCGCCGGCGTATGCGACGTCGAAATACGAGGCGAACACGCCCTGGGCCGAGGGCCGCAAGTCCTGCACGAAAGCCCGCAGCTGAAAGCTTTGGCCCGCCTCGATCGTGGTGATCGGCGTGCCGCTCGAGTTGGTGGCGACAAGACGCACTCGAACGGTCGCCGCGGCCGCTTGATCGAGGCTATTGATGATCATCAGCGCATCGAGCGGCGACACGAACTGGTCGCCGTCGACGTCGACGAGTTGCCCGTTGCCGGCGATCGGCTGAGCGCCCTGGGCGGCGCTCGAAGCCAAGGGGCGCGCGCCGTGGGCGTTGAGATCGTTGATCACGATCAGAGCGTCAAGCGGGGCCACGCTGCCGTCGACGTTCACATCGAGCGGCTGCGCCACGTTCTGCCAAGGGCTATCGGCATTGAGCAGCGAGCGGGTCTCGAGCCGCTCGCCAGCGCGCGACAAACGCACCGGGCGGCGCTCTGTACGAGACGAGCGAGCAGGAACGGACTTGCCAAGGCGCCAGGGGTGCGGTCTCTTCATGATGCTGCGTCGTAGGCGGGTGGATGGTGCGCCGCGTATCCGGTTGAGCGGCCAAGATGGCATCCCGTTCCTGGGATGCGATGGCGATACCCCCCGCCCCTCCCTGGCGCACTCCACAGCCACCTGCATGGCGCTGCCAGATCAACCTGCTCCCAACAGCCGCCGCTCGGCCCCCGGAGTGAGAGTTCCGGTCGCCGCGGGCAGCCGAAGGAGGTGAACCGCGGCAGTCGGGCCGGAGATGTATCACCTGCGCAAACTATGCCGATTACTCGACGTTTTCAAATTACTTGGGCGGTACTCAAAAAGCAAGCTTTTGGGCCTGCGGGGTTTAGTGCGACTTTGCGCGAGCTCTCGCTGGGGCAAAGCCTGTAAGTGGTTGTGACCAAAGGCGCCCTGATTTGGACGGCTCAGAACGAAGCCCTGCCGTGACCTCTTCCCCCCTGAACGAGCCCCCGTTTTGGCCCCATCGCCTGCTCCCCGGAGGGCATCTGCAGACCTTGGCCTCGGTGCTCTGGCCGAGCGGGCCTGACGCCACAGGGCCCGTACAGCGCCGAGTCGTTCTGCCCGACGGCGACCAACTCGTCCTGCAAGACGATGCGCCGGCCGCTTGGCCGACCGATGGGAAGGCCGCTTTGCTCGTGCATGGCCTGGCCGGCAGCCACGCGAGCCCCTACATGCGGCGGATCGCGGCGCGGCTACTAGAGCGCGGGGTTCGCGTGTTCCGCTTGGACCTGCGGGGCGCCGGAGCGGGTGTGGGCTTGGCCAAACTGCCGTATCACGCCGGCCGCTCCGACGACGTTCGCGCCGCGATCGCGGCGATCCACGAGCTCTGCCCGCGGGCGCGGCTGACGCTCGTCGGCTTCTCACTCGGCGGCAACATCGCCCTCAAGCTGGCGGGCGAAGTAGGCGCTGCACGGCTCGGAGGGCTCGAACGGGTGATGGCCGTGAGCCCACCGGTCGATTTGGCGGCTTGCATCCACGGCCTGGCGACTCCCGTGGGCCGGCTCTATGACACCTACTTCTTGCGGATGCTGTTGCGGCAAATGCACGAGCGATCTGGAAGCGAGCCCGACGCTGCACGCCCCTCCTGGCCCCGGCGGCCACGCGGCTTGTTCGAGTTCGACGACTGGTACACGGCGCCCGTCTCGGGGTTCGGCGACGCGGCCAACTACTACCGGCAATCGAGCGCCCTGCAGTTCCTACCGGAAATCTCCCTGCCGACGCTGATCTTAGCTGCCCGGAACGACCCGCTCGTGGCGAGCAGGCCGCTCGAGTCGGCGCGGCTGCCGGCGAAGGTGCGCACGCTGATCACCGCCGGGGGAGGCCATCTGGGATTCCTCGCGCGGCGCGGGAACGATCCGGATCGGCGCTGGATGGATTGGCGGGTGGTGGAATGGGTGACCGGCGAGCGCGTCTAGCGGTAGTTCGCATGGCACTCGTCGCATGCCTTGTGGGCGTCAGCGGCAGCTTTGCGGGCCGATTTATAGCGGTCGTTCTCGGCCGCCTCGGCGATCTCATGCGCGTGCTGCTCGAGCTCGGCGGCATGTTTTAGATAGGCTTCGTCGTCGGCGTATTCGTAGCCTTCGCCCCGGATCAGCCGAGCCAGCGCGGCGAGCACTTGTGCTTCCTGGCGCACTTTGTCGCGGAGGCGCTTGAATTCCGCCTCGCTCGAGGCGGCCGGCCGCAAGATTTGGCTCTCGGCCCGCTCCATGCGGACCATGAGGGCCGGGCGATCGGCCAGCGCGGTCCAGTCCTCGTCGCCTTGGGGCGCCGCCGCGACGTTTCCCCCTTGCAACAGCGACTCCAGGTCTTCGAGTCGGGCGCGGGCTTCCTGAAAGACGCCGTCGCTCGCCACCTTGGCGTTGGCCCCGGCGCGGGCGAAGGTGTCGCGGGCGGCGGCTGCCTGGCGCTTCCAGCGGACCTCGCCGTCGTAGTCGGCGATCATGGCGAAGATGGCCGCCAGCACGCAAAACCGCTGGCGGACGTCTTGAAAACCGCCCCCCTTGAAGTCAGCCGCGGAGCCCAGCGCAACTTCGAGCGGGCCCAGTGAGCTCTTGACCTCGTTTTCCAGCACGTCGGCGGCGATGAGCTTCGACCACTCGATGCGCGGGCCCGCCGGCGCCGCGGTCGCCGGGGTCGACGGGCCTGCGCTCGGCGTTGCTTCGGGCGGCGCCACCTCCGCCGCCGCTCCCCACGACGGCCTGGTTCCGTTCAGCTTGGTCCGGGCATCGGCGTGAAAGATGTCGAGCGTCTTTTGCGACCACTTCGGCGGCCGCACGCGTTTGGGGGGGGCCGCGCGGTCAGCAGCGACTGCCGCCGAGAGGGTGAACCCGACGGGCAACACAAGCCACAAGAAACGTCGGAACAACACGCTTGGGATCTGCCTCGAGGAATGCTCGTCAGAGCAAGGGCGGGAAAGAGCGACCGCTTCAGTATAATAGACGCATGACCGCTCCTCGCCGTTCCCATCGCCGCCAGTTCCTGCAGGGCCGCTCGGCGGCCGACGCTCTGGAGGATTTGGCCGATGGTTTGGCGGGGGAGAGCCCGGCAGACGGCCCGTCTCAGCCAGCCCTGCCGCGCGACAACTACGTACTGCACGTGGGCAGGAGGGCCATGGCCTGCCAATTCGAGGTCTACTTCAACGCCGGCCAATATGGCCAAGCCGCCGAGGCAGCCTTCGAGTCGCTCGACCTCGTCGAAGAACTCGAGGCGCAACTCAGCGTGTATCGAGCGGACTCCGAATTGAGCGACCTCAATCGCCGCGCCGCGGCGGGACCGGTTCCCGTCGAGAGCCGCCTGTTCGCGCTGCTGGAATACGCAGTCGAGTTGCACCGGCGGACCGACGGCGCCTACGACATCACCTCGGGCGCTCTGAGCACAGCTTGGGGCTTCGCTCGGCGCGCGGGGGCCGTGCCAACCGAAGACGAACTGGCCGCCGCGCTTGCCACCGTGGGCAGCCATCACGTGCGGCTCGACCCTGAGCGACAGACGGTGCTCTTCGAGCGTAGCGGAATCTCGCTCAACCTCGGCAGCGTGGGGAAGGGATACACCCTCGATCGCTGCGGCGAGTTGCTCGCGGAGCGCGAGGTAGGCGACTATCTGATTCATGGCGGGCAGAGCAGCGTGCTCGCCCGAGGCTCTCGGCAAACGGCCGACGCCGCCGGGCGCGGCTGGCCGGTGGGGATCGCTCATCCGCTGCGCCCCGAAAGGCGACTAGCCCAGGTCTGGCTCGCCAACCGCGCGCTGGGCACTTCCGGCTCGGGCGTGCAGTACTTCCACTATCGCGGCCGGCGGCTGGGCCACATTCTCGATCCGCGCACGGGTTGGCCTGCCGAGGGCGTACTCTCGACAACCGTGTTGGCCCCCTCTGCGCAGCAGGCCGATGCCCTCTCGACGGCCCTCTTCATCCTGGGCCCCGAACGCGGGCTCGAATTCTGCCGCGCGCGGCCGGAGCTGGCCGCCCTCTGGGTTTGCTCCCCTCGCAGCGGCGACGACATCGAGCTCGTTCAAACCGGCTTCGCACCGGGCGTGCTCGCGACGTAGCGAGCAACTCCCTCTCCCTGTGGGCCCTGTGGGAGAGGGCCGGGGTGAGGGTCGGTGGGGTTTGAAACTCGCCGATGTCTTCTAGGCCGGCCTGCAACGTCTGTAGGGGTCGCGCCGCAGGCGCGCGGCGATGGATCGCCGAAGGGCTAGGAGGCAGCCGCGGCAGCGGAGCCGGCGACTTACATTTGCGGTCCGCGCGTCATCGGACGCGCATTCCTCGGAAGTCGCCCGCAACGAGACCATCCGCCATGGCCGCTCCTGCCGCCTGCGCCGCCGAATCCAACCTGGGGCCGCGCAACACGTCGCTCGCCTTGTTCGCCGTCAGCGTGCTGGGGCTGTTCCTCGAGCTGATGCTGATTCGTTGGGTCGGCACCGAGATCCGCATTTTCGCTTACCTGCAAAACACGGTGCTCATCGTTTGCTTTCTCGGCTTGGGGCTGGGCTGCCTGACGTGCCGGCGTCCCGTGCAGATGCAGCGCGGACTGCTCGCCCTGCTGGCGCTGGCGGTCATCCTGGCAGTGCCGGCGTGTCGCGCCGTGATGGCCAAGATCACTGATCTGCTGAGCGTGCTGGGCGACTTCTTGATCTGGGAAAACGCCATCAGCCAGGGCGCCGCCACCACTCTCTTGCGGGTGTCGATGGGCCTCGCGCTCACGTTCGTATTGATGGCCTTGCTCTGGGAGGTTTTCGTGCCGCTCGGGCGCGTGCTCGGCCGGCTGATCGACGATCACCCGCGGACGATCTGGGCCTATTCGGTCAACGTGGCGGGCAGCCTGGCCGGCATCTGGCTGTTCGTGGCCTTGAGCGCGTGGTCGCTTGCCCCCTGGATTTGGCTGGCCGTAGCCGCAGCCCTGTTGGCGCTGTTCGTCGACGCCGACCGACGGCGCTGGCCCGAACTCGCGCTCCTCTGCTCCCTGCCGGCCATCGGGCTGCTGGCAGGCAACAATCCCGGCGCGTTGGAAACCCGCTGGTCCCCCTATCAGAAACTCGAACTGGTGGCCGACGGCGGCCGCAACTTTGCCTTCCCCGGCCAGGTGATCACGGTCAACAACGCCGGGTACCAGGCGATGATCGACCTCGCCCCCGAGGCGGTCGCCCGTAATCCCAAGATTCCGCCGGAGGAGCGCGGCTGGAGCCAATACGATCTGCCGACGCGCTTCGCGCCCCGCGCCGAAGACGTGCTGATCGTGGGCGCCGGCTCCGGCAACGACGTGGCCGGCGTGCTCCGCGGCGACGCCCAGCGGGTGGTGGCGGTCGAAATCGACCCCGTGATCATCGAGATGGGGCGGGCCAACCATCCCGAGCGTCCCTATAACTCTCCCAAGGTGCAGGTCGTCAACGACGACGCCCGTTCGTACTTCGCCACGACCGACCGCAAGTTCGATCTGATCGTGTTCGGCCTGCTCGATTCGCACACGACCACGGCGATGACCAACGCTCGGCTCGATCACTACGTGTATACGCGCGAGAGCCTGGAGCGCGCCAAGTCGTTGCTCAAGCCCGGCGGCGTGATGGTGCTGAGCTTCGAGGCGCAGAAGCTGTTCATCGCCGATCGCATGGCCCGCTGCCTGCGGGACGTGTTCGGAGCGGCGCCGCTGGCGTTCCGCATTCCCTCGGGCCCTTCGGGGTGGGGCGGCACGTTCTTCGTGGTGGGCCAAGGGGATCGCGCGGCCGCGCGGCTGGCGGCCGATCCGGCCCTGGCGCAGCAGGTCGCCGCCTGGCAAGCGGCCTCGCCGCTGGAGCTGACTTATTCCACCGGGATCACCACCGACGATTGGCCTTACATTTATCTCGAGCGCCCGAGCGTGCCAACGCTCTACCTGCTGCTGGGCGGGTTGCTGGCGGCGCTGCTGGTTTATAGCCGCCGGCGCTTGGGACCGGGGCTGTTCGCGGGGCTCGGAGACCGCGCCGGCTGGACATTCTTCTTCATGGGGGCCGCCTTCCTCCTGCTCGAGGTGCAAAACATCTCGAAGGCCTCGGTGGCCTTGGGCAACACCTGGCTTGTGAACGCGGTGATCATTTCGGGCGTGCTCGTGATGATCTTGCTGTCCAACCTGGCCGCGGCCTGCCTGCCGAGCGTGCCGCGGGTCCTGGCCGGCGCCCTCCTTTTGGGATCTTGCCTGGGGCTGTACTTTGTTGATCTGGCCTCCTTTGGCGGCTGGCCCTTCTGGGCCAAGTCGCTGGCGGTGGGGGGCCTGGCGACCTTGCCCATGTTCTTCGCCGGGCTGCTCTTCATCGACCTGTTTCGCCAGGCGGAGAACAAGCATGCCGCGTTGGGAGCGAACTTACTAGGATCGCTGGCCGGGGGGCTCCTGCAGTCGGTCACCTTCCTGGTCGGCATCAAGGCGCTGCTGCTCGTCACGGCCGGGCTCTACGTCGTCGCCTTGGTGCTCATGACCTCCGGCAGCAAGCGGCGCCGGGCGGACCGCGGAACAAAGGCCCAGCCGGAACTGGCTTCCGCCCGCTAAGCTGAGGCTGGAGAGGTAAAGCCAAAAGGTTGCCGTGGGGCGCAGGTTTTGCCGAGAAAAGGTGGGTGAAGCGCCTGCTGGCGCGGCGGTTCCCCCTGGATGCTCGGGCCTCGAGTCCGCTCCAGGACCTCGGCACTTTCGATAGACGCGGCGACGTAACCCTCTGTAGAATGCCCAGGTTCCGCTTCCCACACCGCACCGCAGCCAATGTACGAACTGCTCAGCCATAGCCACTATCTCGGCATCGTCCTGGTGCTGGTGCTCAGTGGCTTTGGCCTGCCCATTCCCGAAGAGGTGCCGGTCGTGATGGCCGGCATCCTTAGCGCCAACGGCACGCTCGACCCGCGCCTGGCGTTCGCCGCCTGCATCGTGGGGGCGATCGCCGGCGACTGTTTGATGTATGGGCTGGGCTATAAGTTCGGCCGCAGCGTGATCATGGAGCATCCCCGCATCACCGGCTTCCTCACGCCGGAGCGGGAGCGGCAGATCGAAGCCACGATCATGCGGCACGGCGTAAAGGCCCTGTTTTTGGCCCGTTTCATGGTCGGCGTGCGGTCTCCTGTGTATCTCACCGCCGGCATTCTGC
Source organism: Pirellulales bacterium (assembly GCA_046349955.1). GTDB lineage: Bacteria > Planctomycetota > Planctomycetia > Pirellulales > JBGAPH01 > JBGAPH01. The sequence continues at coordinate 107,997 of JAXMBI010000027.1, forward strand.
GCGTCCCCTTCCGGCGGTTTCTGCTGGCCGACACGTTCTGCGCCATTGCGGTGGTGAGCGTCTTCTTCGGCCTCAGCTTCAAGTTCGGCGACCGCATCACCAACCTGATTCGTGACTCGCAACTTTGGCTGACGGGCTTGGTGGCGGTGATCGCGCTGGGGTTCAGCGTCTGGTTCTTGGTGCGGCGACGAAGGAAACTCGTGGCCGACCTCCAGGCCAGCCGCGGTGAGAAGCAGGCCCTCGTTGCCACTGAGCCCGCTAAGAACGGCCGTTCGCCCCAGGCGTATGGGGCCGATTTGCACGCCTCGGCTACGGCAGGCAAAGCCCGCCGCGACATCGCCGGCTCGTAAGGCGGCCGTCCCGCGATCGCGTGGCTGGCAGTCGGCCCATTCTATTGCCCCGTTCCCCTGGGCAGCGCATTTCGCCAAAACCCCGCTGGGCGATTTCGGGCTCTCCGAATACCATAAGGGATGGAGGTTCGCGCCAAGCTGCGCCGTTCCTCTGGCCGCGGCCAAGACGCGCTGCCGGCCCCTCGACCCGCAGGAACGCTGACGCGAGGTCTGGACATGAGAGGCAAGCTTGTCGCCGTACTGGCCTGCACGCTGATTTCGTTGCCCGTCACGGCCTGGGCCCAACGGGCCCGCCCCGCCGACCAACGCAGCTTGCTGGCAAAACTGCAGTGGGTGCATTTTGCAATTGTGGGGGGCCGCATCCACGGCATCCCGTCGCAGTTTGGCTCCACGGTAAGCACGCACAGCAAGGACATGCTCTCGGGTCGGAGCGAACGGATCGCCGTCAACGTGACGACGGGGGCCCCGAGCGTCCACTATGAGCTGACCACCAAGCTCGAGCAGGTGGTGGTCGACGTCAGCGACACCGACCAGCTCCGCATTCGCCGAGTGGCGATCAATCAGCCGCTCGAGCCGACGGTCGAGTTCACTCAAGAATCTCCTGGTTTGCTGGTGTTGGCGCTGGGGGAAGGAGCGAACCGCGAGGAGTTTCGTGCGCCCGGCCTCTGGCAGCTCATGCTCGCGCAGCCCGATTTGTGCGCCAAGCATCTCACGCCGCTGCTCGAGTTGCTCCGCCCTGAATGGCGGCTCGCGACCACCGCCGAGGCGGTCGAGGAAACGCTGCTCCGCTGGGCGCAAACACGCAAGCTCCCCGACGTCAGCCGCTGGGCGTCGCTGGTCGACCTGTTGGGAAGCGACCAGTTCGTCGCGCGCGAGCGGGCGGAAAAGCAGCTTCGCCGCGCCGGGCAAACGGTGCTGCCGTACTTGCAGTCGATCGACGCCACCAGCCTTTCGGCCGAACAACGCTACCGCGTGCGGCGGCTCTTGGGCGAACTGGCGGGCGCCGACGACGACAACGCGGAGCGAATCGCCACGTGGCTGATGGCCGATCCGCTTGTCTGGCTGGCCCTGCTCAATCGCGCAGACGAAGCCCGCCGGCGCACGGCCGCCGAGCATCTGCCGGTGCTGCTCGGGGGCTCGATCGACTTCGACCCTGGGGCCGACGCGGCGACGCGCGCCGTGCAGTGGGACGCGCTGGCCAAGCGCGTCACTCAGCGAAAGGGCGGCTAGGGGCGCGAGCGCTGGCGGGTGTCTCGGCGCAGCTCAGAACTGGGTTGTCCCCTGGCCTGGCCCTCAAGCATTAGGCCAGGGGGCGAAGTCAATTCGTTGCTGGGACTGTAGTCGGTCCGCATAATGGCGCTGTCGAGCGCCACTTGCATCAAGATCGAAGGCAGCCACGATGAATCTGCAGCGGGTCGTCCTCATTGGGATCTTGGTCCTCACTAGCCCTTGCCCGGTCCGCGCGCAAGCCGAATTACGGCTGATCACAGTACCGTCGAATCCGTTGACCCAATTCTTCGGCGCCTTGGGGATATCGGCCCCTTCCGAGGACGGCCGGGTCGTCGGGGGAAGTCTGCCAAGTCCTGCAGGCATTGAGGCCGTGATTTGGAAGCGAGATCAAGGCCTCGAGCCGCTCCCGTTGAATCCCGATCTAAAGCAATTCGGCGCCAGTGCCAATGCGATTTCGCCTGACGGGAACTTTGCCGCCGGGTTCTACGAGGGCATTCTGCAGAGTTCGGGGGAAGCGCGATCTCCAGGCTTCCGCTGGCAAGATGGTCTGGGGCTGGAGTCGATAGCGGCTAGTTCCACATCTCGCCTGAATCCACGCGCGATCTCCGCGGGAGGTCACGTGATCGCGGGCTCGATCGATTCCAGTGGCACGAACATGTTTCGCTGGACGGCTTCCAAGGGCCTGGAGGTCTTCCCCGACTTCGACTTCAGTTCCGCGCTGGATATTTCCGCAGACGGCAAAACGATCGTCGGAGTATCGGACGACCCGGCCGAAGCCGAACGGGCGTTCCGCTGGACCGAGTTGGGGGGATTTCAGACTCTGGTGGACGTTGCTCCCGATCTGACGGACGCCAGCCGCGCGTTGCGGTGGGTTGAGGGGCGTGCGATCGGAATGGTCGGGACGCATCCCTTCGTTTGGTCGGGCGATCAGGTCGACAAGACCGACGCCGACCTCCCAGGAGTCGTGCATGGCATGAGCGCGGACTTTTCGCAGTCAGCCCCCAAACTTACCGCGATCCTGACGATGACCGAGGCCGGGCAGCCGGATCAAGGAATGATTTGGACCTCCGACGGCGGCCTGCGGTCCGTCGAGTCCTTCCTGAAGACCGAACTGGGCCTTGCGAACGAGGTTGCCGGGTGGACCAATTTTGGTGCGCACACGATCTCTAAGAACGGTCTCCACATCGTCGGTTCCGCCACGACGGCCAACGGCGCGATTACCACTTGGATCGTCTCGGTTCCGGAACCTTCGGCGTTTGGCTTGGCCACTGTCGGTATTTGCGGCCTGCTAGGCGGCGGATTGCGTCGGTCCGTTCGCAAGTGCTTTGGGACGGGCGCGTCCCGTTTGCGTGCAGTTGAACCCGGCTAGGATGCTCTCCGACGGCCACTCTGCCGGCGGTCTCCAGGCTGCGCTAGTGGCGTGGGTAGTTGACGTCACTAACGGCCCCTGACTTAGTCGAATCGGTTCTTCACCCTTGCTGGCTCGCCGCGAGCGTCCGCATGTGGTGCATCCAGCCGGTGAGGAACTCGGTCATTTCCTTCTCCGTGCCTTCGGGATCCTCGAACAGCGTGAGGGCCGAGCGGTCGTCGCGATGCGCGGCAGCCGGGCAACCGGCGATCGCCTCGAGGCGGTCGTGAAAGCTGGGGTGCGAAGCGAACAGCGACTCGCGCTCGCCGCAGAGCGTGTCATAGAGCTGCTTGCGCTGCTCGGCGTCGAGCTGCTCGTCGCGGAAGCCGCGGAAGGCGGTGTACATGTTGTCGAACGCCTGGTTCGAGTTGAGCAACTCGTTGATATTGTCGTAGATGGTCATCTCGAAAAGCTGCCCTTCGGTGGCCACCTTCGTCAGGGCCGAGGTGAAAACGTCGGCCCCGTAGATCCGCGCCGCCATGCGGTCGGCCAGGAACTCGCGCGAGCGGGAGAATCCGCTCGCTAGCAGCGAATAGGCGCGGTGATAGAGCCAGAGGAACCAGTAACAGGGATTGATATAGTTGAACAGGCCGCCGGTGGCCGCCAGCCCGGAGAGCGCGTTGCCGATGGAGAGCGACACCTGGTAGATGAAGCGGCTGTAGAACGTGTCGCGGTGGCTGAAGTGGGCGTATTCGTGGGCGAGGATCGCCTGGACCTCGGATACCGTCAGCGACTGCATGGTCGACAGCCCCAGCGTGAGCACGCGCCGCTTGACGCCGAAGAGGCCGAAGGGCCCGCGGCCCTCCTGGTGAACGCCGATCGAGGAGCCAGGCGCCAGATACACTTCGTCGACGGGCGAAGTTTCCACCTTTTGGGCGACCTCCTGCAGCATGCGATGCACCTGCGGCAGTTCGGCCGCCGTCTTGGGCAGGCCGAAGGCGCCGGAGCCGGTCCGCGAGACCAGGCTTTTGAGCACGGCCCAAGCGCCCCCCAGGCCGACGAGCAGGATCAGGATGATCCCCTTGACCGGCACGCGGCGGAGGCTGAACAGCAGATAGAGAGCCAGGCCCGTGAAGACCAGCAACGTGGCGACCACCAGCGGAATGGCGACGTAGAAGCCGATCAGGCCGACGAACAGAGCGGCGACATAGCAGCGGGCGAGCCACGACTCGCCGCTGGTCCGCGCGACCTGTCCGCCGCTCGCGGCGCTGCCCAACAGATCGAGAGCCCTCGCGCCGCGGGTGCGTTTGGCGAGCACGAAGCCCCCCAGCGCCATCGCCAGCATGAGCGCGGCATATCCAGCCAGCACCCCGATGGCGATCACGCGCACCCGATCGCCCGTCAACGGCGCAAGCTGCCCGAGCAAGCCAGACGTTCCCTGCATCAACCCGAGATTTGGACAGTTCGCCATCGCCCGCTCCCCTCCAGCGCGATTCTGCCTTGAGAAGTTCACCGCCAAGATAACCGGGGTCGCCACCGGCCGGCAAACTTTTTGCTGAACGATCGTCCGCGGACTTGTCCTGCGCTCCGATCAGCGTCACTGTAGAGCCACACACGCCGGAGATTAAAGGTCTGACGGCGATCGCTGCTACCATCCCCTGCGAGAACTGGCGCCAAGATGCTCTCGGGAATTCGTGTTGCCTTCGTGGCGCAATCGTTTGCTTGCTGGTTGCTCGCTGTCGGATCTGCGGCCGTATTCAGCGCCGAACCGACAACCGCCGACTACCAAGCTCAGGCCGATCGCTGCCGGCGAATTCTGCGTTCGAGCATTATCGATTTCTATCTGCCTGACTGTGTCGACCACGAGCAAGGCGGCTACTACGAGTCGCTCGTAGACGGAAAGTTCGGTCCCACAGGGGAGAAGTTTGTCACCCTGCAGGCGCGGCAACTCTGGTTCTTCAGCGCGCTGGCTTCCGCCGATCTCGAACGAGACTCGGCCCTGGGGGCGGCGCACACGGGCTACCAATTCCTCGAGGCTAAGTTCCGCGACCGAGTCCATGGGGGTTACTTTGCCAAGGTGAGCGACCAGGGGCAGCCCACCGATCGCCGCAAGCACGTTTATCTAAACGCCTTCGTGCTCTATGCGCTGGCCGCCTACCATCGCGCGTCCGGTGACGCCGCCGCGCTCGCCGCCGCGCAGGACTTGTTTCGCACGCTCGAAGCCAAGGCCCACGATTCGGCGCACGGCGGTTACGTCGAGTTCTTTCAGCAGAACTGGGCGCCCATCGTCGATCCCAGCGAGCCGTCGTTCATTGGGCCGCCTGGCACGAAGACCTTCAACACACACCTGCACATGCTCGAGGCGCTGGCGGAGTTGCATCGTGTTTGGCCCGACCCGCTGGTGCGGACGCGGCTCGACGAATTGCTGGCGATCAACACGCTGACCATCCGGCTCCCCGAATTCGGCTGCAACGTCGACGGCTTCACTTCTTACTGGCGGCCGATCGACACGCCGCGCAACCTTCGCGCGAGCTACGGACACGATGTGGAGGCCGCCTGGCTCTGTCTCGATGCGGCCCGCACGCTTAACCGCTCATCGGCGGTCTATCGCGGTTGGGCCGAAGGGCTCGTCGGTTACAGCGTCGAACATGGCTTCGACCACGCGCACGGGGGCTTCTTCTATTCCGGCCCGCTCGGCGAGCCGGCCGACGAAACGAAGAAGGAGTGGTGGGTTCAGGCGGAGGCGCTGGTGTCGCTGCTCGAGATGCACCAGCTTACAGGCAAACCCGAGTACTACGAACGGTTCGCCGAAACACTCGACTTCGTCGAGCGACATCAGGTGGCCACGGAAGGAGGCTGGTGGGCGACCCGACAGGCAGACGGCTCACCGGCGGGCGACTCGCGCACGTCCATGTGGCAAGGCGCCTACCACAACGGCCGGGCCATGCTGCGCTGCGGAGAAATGCTCGACAAACTTGCCGCGAATCGCGGACGTTAGCCGCTGCGCCGGCTGCCCATCGTCGAGCGGGGGTGTCACTCGCCCAGCTCGAATTCGGAGTCGTTCCCCTCGCTGGCCAAGCTGCCGGCCGCCAAGGGATGGCGCCCGGCGAAGCCGGCGTCGAGTTCGTGCCAGTGGAGCACCTCGGGTTCGCCGAGCTTCCAGCACAGGTAGACGATGCGGCCGTCCATGCGGGCGGGAAAGTCCATCAGCCCTTCCACGCCGTTCTTGGGCTCGACGCCGAGGGCCCGCAGTTCCTCGACGTATTCGTCGATTCGCTCCGCGTCGACCTTCAGATCTTCTTGCTGCTGCACGAGCTCTTCGTGATAGGGGCTGTTCGTGGAGCGCGCGTCGTGCCCCGCCATGAGTTGAGCGAGCCGGTCGCGCCGCTCGAGCACGTCGCGCGACAGCTCCGACAGGTCCTTCGCGATCGCGCGGACCAGCGGCAACGACGCGTTGGCCTTCTCAACGGTGAACAGCTTCTGGGGCTCGTACGGCTCGTTGCTCATCTGAATCGAAAGGCCCTTTCTCGTTGTCGCGTTCTCTGTCAGCCTCAGCCAGCACGCCGGGATCCAGCCTAGTTCGGTCCCCCGTGAACCGGCTCCACCACCACCTTCGAATCCGACACCGCCGTGGGATTCAGGGTCGCCCGGCCCCACGCCACTTCCACCGGCAGCCGCGAGAAGTCGACAATGCATCCATCGCGGCTGTAGCAGCTCAGGTCGTGGGTGGCGCCCATGAAGATGCAGTCCACCGGACACGGCTCTACGCACAGGGCGCAGAACATACATTTAGAGTAATCAATCGCGAACCCGGTGACACGAAAACCCTTGCCGTCGGGCACGCGTTCCTTGCCGATGTAGATGCAGTCGACCGGGCAGGCGCGGGCGCATTGATCGCAGGCGATGCAGGTCGTGAGATCGAAGCGATGGAACCCGCGGTAGCGCGGGGCCACGGGTACGGGCAGCTCCGGGTACTCGAATTGGTGCGTGAAGGTGCGACGCTGCGGGTTGTAGGTGGCAATCCAGTAACGGAGGGTCACCTTGAGGCCCTGGTAGACCGTGGAGACCGCGTCGAATACGTCGCGGAACCAGGGAATTCGCCGAATCAGCTTCATGCGCACCTTCCTCGAGCAGCAAACCGCAGAGAGGCCCATTGCGGCGGCGCGTTGGGCGAGAAACGTCGCTCGGGAAGCGGACTTCTGCAGGGCGACGACTGGATTATAGGCAGCCCTCTGGCAATCGCAAGCAGGCTCTCGCGCGTGCCGAATTGGTGGCCCCTCGCTGCCTAGCGAAGCAGCAGAAGCCTTGCGGGACAATCGTTGCCCGGGGCGCCACCCCTGCCTTCATGTTTCCACTCCGTTCCCGCCGCTTCCGCGATTGTTGGCATCACCAAAAGTCGGGGTTTCCACCCCAAATCGAACCCTTTGCGGCAGGCGAAGAACTCCGAGATTCACCTCGGGCGGCTCGTGCCGCAGACGCGCTAGCCCGTGCGCCGAGCCGAACCCCTTAGACAAACACATTAACCTGCTGTTGCGAAATAACTTGCATCGATGAATATCTGCGCCGCGCAGGCAGCGGCCTCCTCGGCTGAGCCGCTTCGCACGATTCGGCCAAGTTCCGATCGTAGGGCCGGCTATGAAAAAACCGTGCCGCGGCCTTCTCCCGTTCCTTGACTACGCCCCATTTGCACGTAGAGTGAAAAGGATAAAGCACTTGTGCGCCTGGGTTTCTGTTGGAGACGAACCGGCCAGGGCAGGCTGGGTAGGTTTTGGCTCCGTCCCGCCGGGATGCAAGTTGTGGGCGGCGCGATAGGAGGCGCGGCAAGAAGGGCATCTTTAGCGACCAAACAAAGGAATGGACCATGTTGGTTCTCTCGCGAAAGAAGAACGAAAGCATCATCATCAACAACGACATCACGATCGTTGTGGTGGAGATCCGCGGCGATAAGGTCCGCCTGGGCGTCGAAGCGCCCAAGGAAGTGCCTGTTCATCGCCGCGAAGTGTACGACGCGATCCGCCGCGGCGAAGCCGCTCACGGCGAAAAGGCTGCCACGGGCGAAGGCGAGAACTCGTCGGAAGGCTAGCGTTCCGCCCTGCCTGCTGTGCTGGCTGCCGGAGAGGATTCCGGCCCTGTTCGCGCTCTTCACCCTGGGCGGCCCGCTCTTCGCCCCCTACGATGGCTTGCAGCGTCGCTGCGCCGCATGGCTCGAGCCGTGCCAGCCCTTGACGCCGCGAGCGTCGGCCCGCTATACAGCCAAGTCTGTCGGCGGTCCCTCCCACGACAGCGCTGGCCCCGTCGTCTAGAGGCCTAGGACACAGGCCTTTCACGCCTGCAACACGGGTTCGAATCCCGTCGGGGTCACTTTCCAGCGGAATCGCGTCGCTCGCCCTGTCACCTGCTTTTGGGGAACTGGCGTTTGGCGACCTCCTACGATGCCCTGCTCGTTGTCTCCTTCGGCGGTCCCGAAGGTCCCGACGATGTGCTCCCCTTCCTCGAGAACGTGCTCCGCGGGAAGAACGTCCCCAGAGCGCGAATGCTCGAGGTGGCCGAGCACTATCAGCACTTCGGCGGCAAGAGCCCCATCAACGACCAGAACAGGGCATTGATCGCCGCGCTGCGCCCCGTGTTGGCGGAGACTGGCGTCGATCTGCCCATCTACTGGGGCAACCGCAACTGGCATCCGCTGCTCCCCGACACGCTGGCCGAAATGGCCCAGGCGGGGGTTCACCGCGCTCTGGCCTTTTTCACCTCGGCCTTCAGCTCTTATTCGGGCTGCCGGCAATACCGCGAGGACATTGTCCGCGCCCAAGCCCAGGTCGGTCCCCAGGCGCCGCAGATCGACAAGCTGCGCGCGTTCTATAACCACCCCGGCTACATCGCCGCGATGACTGCCCGCGTGCAGGAGGCGCTCGCGCAGCTCGGCGTCAGCGACGCCGAGCGGGCACGGCTGGTGTTCACTGCGCACAGCATTCCCCTGGCGATGGCCGCCGGCTGCCGCTACCAGGAACAACTGCGCGAGGCGAGCCGGTTGGTGGCCGATGCTGCCGGCCGGCCCGATTGGACGGTCGTCTACCAGAGCCGCAGCGGACCGCCGCAACAACCTTGGCTCGAGCCCGATGTAGGCGACTATCTGCGCAAGGTCGCCGCGTCCGAGCCCGGCCTGCCGATCGTGCTCGTGCCGATCGGCTTCATCTCGGAC
>JAXMBI010000028.1:0-116171 GCA_046349955.1 Pirellulales bacterium
TGGCGAAGTCGACGAGCACGATCGCATCGTTCACCACCACGCCGGTCAGGCTGATCAAGCCAATGAACGAGGCGAGCGAGAAGGGAAAGTTGCAGAGCCACATGCCGAAGACCACGCCCACGAACGACAGGGGCACGGTCATCATGACGACGGCGGCCTGGCGGAAGCTGTTGAACTCGATCACCAGGATCGCCGTGATCAGCACGATGCCGACCACCATCGACCGGAGCAGCGAGAAGAAGCCCTCGTCGCGCTCCTCATTCTCGCCGGTGAAGGCGGCCCGCAGCCCTTCAGCGGCGGTGCCTGGCTGGCCGAGGAAGGCCATGTTGCTGCCGGCGACGGGCTGGAAACCGAGCGCCGGCAGGATTTCGGTCCGCAAGGGGCGGAAGACGTCGTCGGGAATGACGCCCAGGTCGCCGCGCACGTCAGCGCTCACGGTGAACGCGCGGTTGCGGTCGCGGCGGTTGACGCTGAACAGGCCGTTCGTGCGGCGGACGTCGGCCAGCTCGCCGATCGTGGCATAGCGCCCCGCCGGGCTGCCGACCATGATGTTGGCCAGCTCGTGGCCGTATTTCTGGTGCTCAGGCGCCGCCTGCAGCCGCAGGGTGACGTATTCGTCGTCGATCGGGAGTTCGAGCGTGGTGTCGCCAAGCACGGCGGTTTGAATGGCGCGGGCCACCTCGGCCTCGTTCATACCGAACAGGCCAACCACCGCGGGCCGCGGCTCGACGACATACTCGGGGCTGTCGGGGCGATAGTCGCTGCGGACTTCGACGGTTCCCTCCACCTGGGCGAGCCGTTCGACAAGCCGCCGCGACATGGCGCCGATCTGTTCGAGGTCGTCGCCGGTGATCCGCACCGCCACGTCGGCCCCGCCCGGCGGGCCTTCTTCGATCTGGTTGATGCGGAACTTCATGCCCGGCACGTGCGGGGCGTTCTTCCGCACCTCTTCCACGATCTCGCTTTCGTGGCGGGCGCGCGTGCCGGGCTGGGTGAGCTCGATCATGATGCGGCCGAACTCGGGGCCCATGGCCGGGTCGTTGTCGAGCCGATCGGAGAGCGCGGCCGACGAGCCGAGCGCGGTCACATAGTGCACCACCTCGCCGCTTTCTTTCAGCTTCTCGAGCGCGGGGCGAAACAACTCGGCTGCCCGGGCGGTTTCTTCGATGCTCGTGCCGAGCGGCATCTCGAAACTGATTTCGAACTGGCCGCGGTCGCTGGGCGGGAAGAATGTGAAGCCGATCGCGCCGGAAGCCAACATGCCGATCGCCCAGCCCAAGCTGGCGGCGCAGCCGGCCATGGCTACCCAGCGATTCTTTAGGCACCAGGCCAACAGCCGCCGGTACGCAGCATAGAACGGCGCCCACAACCGCTCCACGCGGTCGGGCTTGTTCGCCTCGGGGCCGGTCCGTTTGGCGGGCGGCACGTAGTTGCGGAACCACCAGGCGGCCACCACCGGCACCAGGAAATGGTCGACGATCAGCGACCCCGCCAGGGCGATGCAGACCACCGTGGGAAGCACGCCCAGAAAGTCTCCCATGATCCCCGGCACGAGCAGCATCGGGGCGAACGCCGACACCGTCGTCAGGTCGGCGGCGAAGACCGGCACGGCCACTTCGTTCGTGCCGCGCTTCGCCGCTTCGGCCGCCGGGTAGCCTGCCTCGAGTTGCCGGTAGATGGCGTCGGCCACGATGATCGCCCCGTCGATGACCATGCCGGAGGCCACGATGTAGGCGAAGATCACCATGTTGGAGATGGCGAAGCCGGCGAGGTAGAGGAACACGAGCGACACGGCCATGGCGAAGGGGATCGCCATCAGCACGAGCATCGAGATTCGCAGCCCCATCGACCAGGAGAGGACCAGGAAGATCACCACCGAGCCGAACAGCGCGTCCATGCCCAGCGTTTGGAACATCGACGAAATCTCGACCGAGGCGTCGCGCGTGTTCGAAAAGGTGATGTGCGGGAAGCGGGTTTCGAGTTCCGCCACCTTCTGCTTGATGAGCCCGGCCGTGCCGAGCGTGTTGATGTCGGTTTCTTTGTTGACGATGATCGTGGCGCAGGGGGCGCCGTCGATCAGGGCCGCGTTCATCAGCCGCTGGTGCGTGTCGCGCACGTCGGCCACGTCGGCGAGGTAGATCATTCGCCCCGCCTGCTCGCGGATCGGCACGCTGCGCACGTCGTTCACGTTGCGGAAGCGGGTTTCGTTCCGCACCTGCAGGTCGAACTCGCCCGAGTCGAGGTTGCCGCCGGGCAACTGGGCGTGGGCGGCGAAGAGGGCATTGCGCACGTCGCCGATCGACAGGCCATAGTGCATGAGCCGGTCGAGATGCACGTTCACATGCAGCTCGCGCTCGCGGCCGCCGAAGAGCTGCGTGTTGGCCACGCCAGGCACCATCTCCAGCTCGCGCTGGGCGTCTTCGGCAATCTGCTTGAGCGCCCGCTCGTCGAACCCCGGCGGACCGGTCAGGTTCACGAGCAGGATCGGCAGACTCTCGAAGTCGATGTCGTTGATCAGCGGCTGCACCTCGCGGCCGGCCGGCAATTGCCGCCGCACCTCGTTCACCAGGTGCTCCACGTCGTCGCGGGCCCGCTTCGAGTCGACGCCGTCGAGGAAGATGACCTGGATCACCCCCGAGCCGCGCATGCTCGTGCTGACGATGAAGTCGACGCGGTCGAGCCGCTGCAGCGCGTCTTCGATCCGCCGCGTGATTTGGTCTTCGACCTCGGTGGGCTGCGCGCCGGGATACGGCACGGCGACCATCACAATCGCCGTGTGGATGGCCGGCGTGCGCTGCACGGGGATTTCCCGCGCGGCCACGCCCGCCAGAATGAGCAGCAGCACCGTCAACACGAGGACGGAGCGCGGATGATCGACAGCGTTATCGCTAAGCTTCATGGCCTGCGGCTGCTAACCTTCCTCGCCGCTGGGGCCGCGCGTTGCCGTTTGCACCGCCGGAGGTTTGGCGGCGGGCCGCCGCAGCGCGGTGTTGCTGGCGGCGCTCGTGGCAACGATCTCCACCGGGGCGCCGTCGATGAGCCGGTGCTGGCCGCGAATGACCACGGTGCGGTGGGCGGCCGGAAGCTCTTGCAACAACAGATCGGGCCCCTGCTCGATCCAGCGTTCCAAGCGGAGCTGCCGGGCCACTCCGCCGGCGGCCGACTTGGCCGCCGCGTCCCCCTGCACCTTGGCTGGCTCGACGGTGTACAGCGAGGCCTCGCCGTCGCGAAACACCGCCGCCGCGATCGGCAGGCGGAAGCCTTCGAAGTGTTCGATCACGATCTGGGCGGTGGCCACCAGGCCCGGCCGCAGGGCGCCATCGGGATTGGGAACCACGATCTCCACTTCAAACAACCCGGTGCGGTCGTCGGCGGTCTGGCTGACGCGATAGACCTCGCCGGTCAGGCTCGGCGGCTGCTGCCCACGCACGTCGCGCGACATGAGCGTCAAGTGGACAGGCTGGCCGGCGCGGATCTCGCGCACCCGCGACTCCGGCACGCCGGCCATGAGCAGCAAGCGGTCGACCTCGACGAGTTCGAAGATCGTTTGGTGCGAATTGACCGACTCCCCGACGTTCACTGGCCGCCGCGACACGACCGCATTGGCGGGCGACACGAGCGTGGCGTCACGCAAGTTCTTTTCGGCCATGTCGCGCTGGGCCTCGGCCAGCGCCAGTTGCGTCGCCAGATCCTGCAGCTCGGTTTCGGTCACGGCCTTGCCGAAGCGCTCCTTTACCTCTTGCCCACGGCGGAGGTTCGATTGGGCTTGTTCGAGCCGCGCCGAAGCCTCCTTGAGCCGGGCACGCAGCACGCGGTCGTCGAGCTTGGCGAGCACCTGCCCCGCCGCCACGACATCGCCTTCATCGAGCGGCTTCCCGCCGGATGCTTCGCCAAAGGCTTCGATGCGGCCCGCGGCTTCGAAGCCGAGCGTGTACCGCTCGAAGGGACGGAACATGCCGGAGTATTCCTGCACGACTTCGACGGTCTCGGGGGCGGCGGCCACCACGTTGACCGGCACGCGATACCCGGTGGCCTCGATCGACAAGGGTGCCTTGCTGCGCGTGGCTCGGCCCGCCCAAGTCGTCGCAAAAAAAGCGATCACGGCGACGCCGATCACCAGGATACTGAGAACCAACAGCCCGGCCGTCTCGAGCGACGCACGCAGGAAACGCAGCATGATGACCCGCAAGACAGGCGCGGAAAAGAGAACAAGGCCCAGGGCGCTCCAGGGCCTTTCGCACGCAAAGGACACAATAGGCTCGCCCTCAGGTTCGTTCAAGATGAGCGAATCTTGGCGATTTGCCTAACCCCCTGGCACTACCCTGGGCTGCGCAGTGAGGTTTCAGACTTCGGACGGGCTGCGGCGCGCGGCGGCAACACGCGGCGTCGGCGGTGCGCGCTGCGTATGGTGTTGCCCTAAAAACGTTTACGGCTCGAGCGCCAACGCCTCGAACTGCTCGGCCGCTTCGTTCCAGCGGGCCAGCCCGCCGCTCGCGCCCCGGTTCGGATCGAAATCGGCAGGCAGCGCCACTTCGACGAAACCGAACTCGCGGGCGGTCCAGCGGTCGTCACTCACCTCGACGATTACGGCCGCCGCGGGACGGGCGGGCGTAAGCGGTCCCATCAGCACGAACCGATAGACGCGCAGCGGTTCCGCTGCCGCGAGGCGCCGCAAGGCCGGCCGCAGCCGGGCCGTTGCATGAACCGTAGCGCTCTGAGCCCAGGAGGGGAGGAAGACCAACAGCGTGAGCGCAAGGAGCGCACGACGAACACGAGCCATAGCCAATCCCTGCTCTTTGCAACGGACGAACGGAGGCAGACGCCGCAAGATCCGAGCAGAACGCACGGCCGGCAAAATCTTGCCGAAAGTCGAGTCGCACAACTCGGCGCGATCACTGCGCCGCCCGACGCGAGCAGATCAGGCAAGAAGTCCGCCGCAACCGCGACCCATTTGGCCGCCGCCGCTGTTCGTTCGGACTTGGGAGGGGGTGGGAGGCGTGAAGAACCGACGGGATCATTCCCGCACGTTCCTCACGCTTTCAGTTTACTTCCTCCAGGAAGCGCCAGACACCCCCAGTTTGGCGAGCGCCGGCCCCGCGCAAGAAAAAAACCTTGGCTTGGGCGGCAAGCCGCACCAAGCCAAGGCCTTCCTTCCGGCCACGCAGAGGCCAGAATCCCTTTAGTGGAAGATGTACCCCTCTTCGCCGTGGCAGGCCACGTCGAGGCCTTCGAGCTCCTGCGACTGCGACACGCGAAGCCCCATCACTGCATCGAGCACCTTGAGGAGAACGAACGTGATCACGGCCGCGAAGACCCAGGTGATCACCGTGGCGATGATCTGGGCGGTCAGCACATTGCCTCCCTCGAGCAGCCCCAGCTTTTCGCCCTTGGTGCTGATGTCCCAAGCGGCTCGCGTAGCGAACACGCCGGTCAGCAAGGCGCCCAGGGTGCCGCCGACGCCGTGGACGCCGAAGGCGTCGAGCGTATCGTCGTAGCCCAGCCCGCCCTTGAGCTTCGAGCAAGCCAGCGCACACACGACGCCAGCGATGGCCCCCATGGCGATTGCAGGCATCGGCAGCACGAAGCCGGCGGCCGGAGTGATGCAGACCAGCCCCGCCACGGCGCCCGACGCCGCCCCGAGGGCGCTGGGCTTACCGCGTGTCAGCCATTCGTAGCCGGCCCAGGCGAGCGCGCCCGCCGCGGCCGAGAAGTGTGTGGCGGCAAAGGCGCCCGCGGCGATGCCATCGGCGGCCAAAGCGCTGCCGGCATTGAAGCCGAACCAACCCACCCACAGCATGCCCGCGCCGAGCACGGTGTAGGTCAGGTTATGCGGGGGCATGGGCTCCGTGCCAAAGCCGACGCGTTTGCCGAGCACCAGGGCGCAGATCAAGGCCGACACGCCCGAACTGATGTGCACCACCGTGCCGCCGGCGAAATCGAGCGCGCCTCCCGCGCAGAACCTTTGCCCGTGTTCGGTGCCGTAGGCCAAAATGCCGCCGCCCCACACCCAGTGGCAGAGCGGGCAGTAGACGAGCAGCCCCCAGAGGATGCTGAAGACCACCATCGTGCTGAACTTCATCCGTTCGGCGAAGGCGCCGCAGATCAGGGCCGGCGTGATGATGAAGAACATGCCTTGGAACAGCATGTGCGTGAGCATGGGCACGTTATAGAGAGGATGCGTGGGAATGACGGGAGCATCCCCCTTCCACTCGGCTTGCACCCCCTTCATGAACAAGAAGTCGAGGTTGCCGATCCAGGCCTCGGAGCCGCCGAACGCCAGGGTGTAGCCGACCGTGCCCCAAATCACCGTCATCAGCCCCATCAAGAAAGTGCATTGCATCAGCACTCCCAGAACGTTCTTCTTGCGGACCAGACCGCCGTAGAACATTGCCAGGCCCGGAGACGTCATGAACAACACGAGGGCCGACGACGTGAGCATCCACGCGTTGTCGCCACGATCGATGGTCCGCTCGGGGGCCGCCGCGGATGACTCCGTGGCAGGGGCTTCGGCCGTCGGCCGGTCTCCCACAACCTCATTGGCCTCCTGAGCTCGGACTCCTTCAACAAACACTACGGCCGCGAGTGCGGCCACCATCAGACCGAGGCCAAGCTTGGCCACCAAGTCGCGCATGTTCATCATGACGCTCGCCTTTCGGAAGGAAGTTGGAAAACGAACCACGTTCAAGAAAACGGCGCTGGCATGGTTGCCAGAGGCCGATCAGCGCAGGCGAAGGATCGCCACCCCTGGCCAGCACCTACGAGCGCGGATTCCGCAAGCCAACGTGGTCTGAGCCAAACAGGGAACGAGCCCAGAACTCGGCGAACGAAGATCTGCAAACGCAGAACGGCCGAGTGAAGAGGACGAGAATCAGATTAGTAGGCGAACCAAGTGGGAAGACAAACTCCAACGCAAACCCACGCGCCCCGTAGTCTGCAGCCCCGGCGCCGTGACCGCCTTCTTCGGCTCCAATTCCGTCAGGGCTTGGCCCGCCAGGCGATCATGGGCTGACTTGAGAATCACCCCCCCTTGCTCGGCAGCGCTTTGCTGGCTGAGCAAGCCGCTCTCGACCGCCGTCGCTTCGGCCTCGACTACGGAAGCTCGGTCGAGCGGACGATTGCGCGTCGGACCGTCGAGCGCCGGCACGACGACTAGCGCGGTCTGCAAGGCAAGCACGACCAGCAACCGGCTACAGGAAGGGAGCATCGTGTCAGGAACTGCGGGGATCAGAGAATCGTCGAGATAACTCCCCCTTAGCACTTGGCGCGCCAGCACCCGGCCCGGCGGTCAGGATGCACGCCATAAGATCAACAGCGAAGAGATGTTGCGACTCGCGTGAAATTTGCGGCGGTGAGGGCGCCCGGCAGGCGATGCCCGCATCTCAGGCACGGTCTGCAACCCCCTCAAGCACGGGTTTAAGCGCCGCCGTGCGAGTTCCGGAGTCAGTTGAATGGACGCTCCGAGGCAACAAGCTACCGCCAAAGAATCGCCTATCTCGCCATATCCGCACGAGCCGAGCACAGACAGCGAGGTTGGCGAGCGAAGAACGCTGGGGCCGATACCTGCATCGGACAGAAACCGCGGGCCCGCGGCCCGCTTTCCTCAAGGTGCAGGAGACCAACCGGATGGACCCGCACTCTCCTCAATTCTGTGCGCGTTGCGGCAACCCGGCCCCGGCCTGGTATCGCGGCGACGACGCGACCGAATCCACGCCCGCCTGCTCGTGCGGCGTGCGAGTGACCAAACCCGAAGCCGCCCGGCCCGAAGAGATCGAGCCGGCCACCGGCGAGCCTCCGGGCGAACGGCGACGCCGCTGGTCCCACAAGCGGGCGGCCGCCTGATCTTGAAGCCGGCGGGGCTGGGCGGGAAGCTCATCCGCGGCGAATTGCCGCTCGGGATGAGTTGCCAGTGTAAGCGTTGCCAACCGCCAAGTAGCGGCGTCTCGCGATGCCCTACTTGGGGGCCGGCAGCAGTTCGACGAGCAGGCCTTGCTGGTCCTGGTAGAGCACGCGGCAGCGCTTTTCGCGTTGCACCGCGCCGGCGAGCTCGGGCGACTCCCCGCGGCCGACGATCAGATAGCGAAGCTGATAGTGGTCGGCGATTTCGAGCCAGCCGTGGTTGGCGGCGCCGATCGCGGCGGCGTCGCGCCAGACGCCTTGGCTCCGCGGGACCAGATCGTTCACCAGCGGCAGCAACTGGTTGCTGCTTCGCCAGCCGAGGTAATCCGCCCAGCCGGGCGAATAGAAGGCGTTGCCGGCCAGCCCGCGCTCCTCGAGCTCGGCGGAGAGCGCGAGCGGCGCCCCCGAGGTCATCATCTGCCCCACGGGGCGCGGCGGCGCTCCCAAGAGGAAGCGGCTCGACGGCGACCACATGATGGCCAAGAACACGGCCGCCAGCGCGATCGACGTTTTGGTCGCGCTCGGCTCGCCAGGCTCGCTGCCTCGCCGCGCCGCGAGCACTTGCCAATGCGGCGCTGCGGCCCAGACCCAGGCCACAGCCAAGAGTGGCAGCCAAATGGCATTCGCGAGCGCGGCGACGAACGCCAGCGCGACGACGAACCCTTCGGCGAAGGGCACGCGCCGCGGACTCCGCCGCGCGAGCACCGCCGTCGCCACGAGCAACGACACGAACCAGACGAGCGCCCCGGGCGCCTTTGCAATCTGCCAAGCAAGTTCGCTCACGCTCTGCCAGGCGGCCAAGACGCCCTGGAATCCTTGCGGTTGCACCGCGCAGGCCGCGACGCCGAGGACGGCAACGGCAGGCTCGCGCCAGCGAGACGTGCGGCCGAGGGAGCGCCCGCGCGGCGTCTGGTCGAGCGACCCACTGGGCCAAGGCAGCCCGGACGAAGCGGCGATTTCGGCGACTTCCCAGCGAACATCGAAGGCTCGGCCGATGCCCCAGGCAACCAGCCAGGCCGCGCCCCAGACGAAGCTCGCGTCGAGGTTCGCCCAAGCGCATAGCAGCGCTGGGGTACTCCACAGGACGGCGGGTCGCCGAACACCGGCGGCCAGCAACGTCGCCAGGGCGGCAAGTCCCAACAGGCCAAACACCGCTCCGCCCCCCGGCAGCGCGGCAGCGACTCCCACGAGCGCTGCCCCTGACAGCGTGGCGGCCAGCCCCCAGCTTGCGCCGCGCAGCCGCAGCGCAACGAGCAACAGCGCGGCCGAGAGTGTGAAGAGCGCGGTTCCGAGCAGAACTAGCCCTTCGCTGCCGGCGACTGCCCAGGCGCCATAGAGCGCCAGGTCGCCCGCCCAGCCGGGGCGCACCTGCCGCGCCGATGCCAAGCCTCCCTGCCAGCCCGTGCTGGCCGCTTGGGCAGCGAAGATTCGCCCCGCGCCAAGCTGCGACCACCAGCCGCCGACGTCGAGCGGCAGCGAGCTGCGCGCGAGCCAGACGAGCGCAAGGAGGACCACAGCGGCCGCTTGCCCCGTGGACAACGCCGGAAACCACTTGGCCGCCGCCGTGTGCGACACCACGGCCGGCGGCAATTCCCCGGGCTTCATCTCGAGCGAATCAAACAGCCGCATGTTTCTTCACCACGGAGGCACGGAGACACGGAGAGAGCGTGCTTGCTCTTCACTCAGCCCTGGATGTTTCAGCTTGGATTGAACCTGACGCTTGTGGCGCGGCACTGCCGAAGGGTGCGGCCTTTAGTTCCTCTCCGTGTCTCCGTGCCTCCGTGGTGACAGCACTTGGCTGCCCCGCGCGCCAGGCCTCGAAGGGATCGCGGGAACGCCACAAGCAGAGGGCGCGGGCCGCGTGCGAGAAGGGCCCGTACATCTCTTGCAGCGTCTTCTCGTCGATCTCGAGCATTGCCTGTACGAGCCACTGCGCCGCCCGCACGATCACTTCCCGCGGCGGCTGCACTTCTTCCGGCGCAAACGCCAGCCATTCGAGGTGATGCCCCGTGGCCAAGATCTTTTCGAAGTTGGTTGGTGTGCGCGAGTTCTGGGCGTCCTGAGGATCCCACCAGCGCCCCGTCCAATAGCCGGCCGGATGCTGCGATTGGGCAAGCACGTGCGACACGCTGCCCAGGTGCTCGAGCACTTTGCGGCGCTCGCGGGGCGCGAGCGCATGCCCTTGTTCGTCGACGCGGGCGAGCACCGCCAGAGCCTCGAGCCGGTGCGTGCCGGCGCACACGCCGTCGCGCCAAGGGGCCTCGATCGTCTCGTCGATCAGCGCGTCGACGTCGATCGTCTGCCCGAAGCGGTTCTGCCAAGACGCGAGCGGGTAGAGATAGCGGGCATAGCTGATCGCGGTCCACTCGTATTCGAACTGCTGGTCGTGGAAACGGCGAATTGCCGTGTCGAGCAGCTCGCGCACCGTGCCGGTGCGGTCGCGGAGCACGAGCGGATGATCGAGCGGCACGCCGCTCTCGGCCAGCGTGGCCAACACGTCGTCGGTATGCGCGGCGCCGGAGTCGAAGGAGGCGTCCCAAGGCACGGCCGGACGGACGAGGATCTGCTCGTCGACCTCGGAATAGAGCGGGGCGGCGTCGGGGCCGGCGAGCTTGCGGAACTCGCGGTCGTCGAGAAAGGCGCCCAGCATTTGCGGGCCGCTCAGATAATCGCTCGAGTCAAACTCCGCGTGCGGCCCCCAGAGACGCAGCGCATGCAGCGCCACGTTCGTGTTGAAGGGCTTGGCCCGCGGCTTCATGCGGTCCATCACCGCGGCCAACTGTTCGGTCGTGGCGACGCGCGGATCGTCGTAGCGCGGAGCGACGCGCCAGGGCAGCTCGCGCCGCGGCGCAGGCGCCGAGGAGCCGGCCCGCAGCGTCGCGCGGTAGGCGAGGCAGGCCGCCAGCAACAAGGCCACCGGCAGGATCCAACGTCGCATGTGCCCCGGTTTCTCCTTCCCGCTCGGCCCCTGCTAGGCCTTGAGCATGCCGAACTTCTTCATCTTGTTGTAAAGCGTCACGCGGCTGATCCCCAGCTCGCGTGCCGTTGCCGTGCGATGGTTGTTATGCCGCCGTAGGGCCTCTTCGATGATCCGCTGCTCGACGTGGTCGACCCGCGATTCGAGCGTGGCCGCCTCGGTGGCCGGACCGACCACGGCCGGGACCTGCAAGGCTGGGGGCGCTTGCCGGATCGCGCTCGGCAGATCGGCCGCCGAGAGCACTCCCCGGCGGCAGTACAACACGGCCCGCCGGACCACGTTCTCGAGCTCGCGAATGTTCCCTGGCCAAGCATAGCTCCGCAGCGTTTCCAGGAATTCCGGCTCGATGTGCCGGAGCTGGATTTGGTAGGCCCGGCTGTGGTCCAGCGCGAATTTGCGGGCCAGGAACTCCACGTCCCAGGGCCGCTCCCGCAGGGGAAGCAGGCGGAAGCAGAGCATGTTCAGGCGGAAGAACAGGTCCTTGCGAAACGCCCCCTGGTCGACCAACCCGGCTAGGTCGTAATTCGAGGCCACGATCAGCCGGGCTTGCGAGACCTGGGTTTCGTTGCTCCCCACCGGCTCGTATTCGCCCGTTTCGATCACGCGGAGCAGGCGGGCCTGTTGCTCGAGCGGCAGCACGTCGATTTCATCGAGCAAGAGGGTGCCGGCGCCGGCGGCGGCGAACTTGCCCTGCTTATCGCGGTCGGCCCCGGTGAAGGCCCCCTTCACGTAGCCGAACAGTTCGCTCTCGATTAGGTCGGCCGGCAGTGCGCCGCAGGCGACCGTCAGGCAGCGCTCGTCGCGCCGCGAGGAAAGCTCGTGGATCAACCGCGCCAGATAGGTCTTGCCGCTGCCGGTCTCGCCGATCAAGAGCACGGTCACGTCGTGCGCCGCCGGCACCTTCAACTCGTCGAGCATGTCGAACATTTCGGGCGTGAAGGTGAGCAGCGAGCGCGTGCGGCCGTGGAGCGCGCGGTGCGGGCGCCCGCCGCACAAATCGGCCATTTCGCCGGCCAAATCGGGCTCGGCGGCCACGAGTTCGCGGAGCTCGCCGATGCCGCTGGGCCAGGCGACGCACTTGTCGAGCATGCGGGGGGCAAGTTGCTGCAGGCGTTCGGGAGCTTCGGACTCGAGCAGGCCAATCACCGCCACGGCGCCCACCGCCTCTTGCACTTCGGCCAGAAAGACCCGCGGAGTCTGCTCGCGCAGCAGAGCTTCAGCCAGATGGACGAAGACCGCTTGCACCTCGCCCTGGTCGACGCGGCGGCGCAGCAGGTGAAAGGAGTCGCCGGTTTCCACAGGGGGATACGAACCCAGCTCGGCCGCAATCGTGGCGGCAATGGCAGGCTGGGCCGAGAAGACGAAGACACAGGCGCTCATGAACGGCTCACGGGGGAGAGCGGGCGGAGGAACCGCCTGCGGGTGGCGGTTCCGTTGTGTTGGAGGCCGCGGACGAGTCGAGCAGGGAACGCTGCGGCGGGGCGTACTCCCTGCGACAAGCACAAGTTTCATGCTAGTTGGCGCGCGGTTGCCCTCAACGTCTTGCCGGCTGAACGCCCGGAAAGTTTTCCAAACCTGCGCCGTTAACGAGCGTTTGCGCGGATTTGTCGCCGCATCCCCCGGCCAGGGCGCGCTGGCTGGGGGCTTGGGCAAATTGGCCCGAGTTGTGCGCTCGGGCGGAGATGATTCGATCGTCCGACGATTCCGGCCGATCCTTGTTTGCAGATCATGCCGTTTGGCATGCCCCCGCCTACGAGGGCGCCTCGCCGTTTTCCGCTTGCGCTGCAACGGCCCATTCCCGCATGGGCCGTTGCGGCGTGCGGCGAGCGCGCCCCTGACCCCGAGGAGGAGACCCACTCCATGCAGGCCGCCCTGTTGACTCTGGCCCTCGTGACGGGCGGTCCCGTCGATGTTCCCGCGCCCGGCTATGCCGGCCAAGGCTCTGCCGCGCAAGGCTCATACGATGTCGGCGGTTACGATACCGGCGCGAGCTACGGAGTGGAGACCGAGTATCTCCCGCATACCTGCATCCAGCCGCAAACCTGCTACGCCCCGCGGTTCGGCTGCTACTATGGCGGCGATCGCTACATGCACCGCTACCCCGCCTTCCACGGCTACTACTGGCGGCAGCCCTACAACTACCGCAACGTTTTCGACTACCCGTGGCACGCGGGTCTGCACGAGCCGACTTCGCTCTACGCGTACAACGTCGAAGAGCAGGCGCCGCCGGCCGGAGGCGCGCGTCCGCTGCCGACCAGCAACAAGGCCACCCGCGGCGTCACCCGCAAGCCGACGCGGAGCACGCTGGCCGCGCAGGGCCACTCGGGCGCCAAGCCGATGAAGATCGCCAAGACGCCCCGCGCCGTAGAGCTCGAGAGTCGTTTGGCTTTGATCGAAGACGAGCTCGACGCCAGCGAGCAGCAGGCGATCGCCGAGGCCGAATCGCTCCGCCGCGACCTTCCTGAGAACCGCGAAGTCAAGGGGAGCTATGCTCGCCAGGCCGCCGTGGTGATCATGCCGCGGCCGACGATCGGCACGCTGGTCGCTCCGCAGAACTATTTGACGTCAACGGGCCCCGCGCTGTCGACGGCCCCGATCGCTCCCGCGATCCCGCCGCTTCCGGCTGCCGCGCCGGCTCCAGAGCCGACGGCGCTCCCGACGGTCGAGGCTGCCGAGGCCGCTCCCGTGGTCGAACCGGCCCCGGTGCTCGAGGCCGCCCACCTGTCGACGAAGAAAATCGAAGCTTCGGCCGGCGGCTGGAAGGCCAAGGGCAAGTAACCGCCCAATCGCGCCAAAACGCGATCGTACGACCGGCGGACGACGTGCAAGCGGGCCAGCTTCGCGTCGTCCGCCGGTTTGTTCGTTTGCTGGCTACGCTTGACCGACGGTCCCGCGCCCAAGGCGAGCTGCCAGCGTCAGCTGGCTGACCTCACGCTCGCTTCGCCAATCACGGGGAATCGGCCGGCTTACGCCGGGCCGCTCGCCAGACGCGTGACTTGGCCAAACACCGTGCATCCCACCACCACGCGTTCCGGCGAGCGGCCAGCGTAAGCTGGCTGACCTCGCGGTCGATTCGCCAATCACGGGGAATCGGCCGGCTTACGCCGGGCCGCTCGCCGGGGCGCGAAATCACTTGGGCTGCGGCTGGGCGGCTTTCCAGGTCGCGTCGTCCACGGGGCGGCGCTCGTGCAGCAGCACGTGGGCGCCTTTCATCCCGCCAACCACGATATCCGGCAGGCCGTCGCCGTTGACGTCGGGCACGTTGAGCTGCCGGCCAATGCCTGCCTCGCCGTCGGCGCGATACGGAACGAAGTCGACTCCATCCGGCGTCCGCACCAGGCGGAACCAATAGACCACCGCGCCGGCGTCCCACATTGGGCTCTTCTTGTGGTGCGACCAATAGGTCTTGCCCGTCACCACATCCTTGAGCCCGTCGCCGTCCATGTCGGCCAGCGCCAGGGAGTGCAGCTCGCTGAACACCAGGCCGTAGCGGTTTTCCTCGGGCTTACTGCCCATGATCACGTGCGGGCGGAACTCGATGCGGTCTCCTTGCCGCACTTGCTCGTACCAGGCCAGGCCGAAATCGTGGGCGGCCAGGCTGGTGATCACGTCGTTGTCGCCGTCGCCATCGACGTCGTAGACCAACATCTCCGCGCCGCCGTAGGAATCGGTAAAGCTCTGCGGGTGGAACTTCCACGGCGCGGTTTCCGGATCGTTCTCAGGCTGCTCGAACCAGCCGGTGGCCATGAGCAAGTCGGGGCGGCCGTCGCCACTGAGATCGCCGACGCCGAGGCCATGTCCGAATTGTTCGGGGGCCGATTGATCGGAGACCGCGTGGAACTTCCAGGTCTTGAAGGGCTGCGCCCAGTCGATCGTGGCAAAGCCGTATTTGCCGTCGAACGTGCAAACGAGTTCCGGGTTGTCGTCGCCCACCACGTTGACGAAATGGGGCGACTCGTTGGAGACGGCGGGAAACACCTCGTGTCGGGGCCAGTGCTTACCGTAGCCTTCGGCGCCTGGGTTTTCGTAGACGTAAGCCGGCGTGGCGGGGAAGCCGACGGTGAACACGTCGTTGCGGCCGTCGCCGTTGAAGTCGTAGACCCAGTTGAAGAAGTTGTCGGCCCAAAAGTCGAGCGGCTGGGGCTTGGGAGGATAGAGCTCGCGCTTCTGCTCGAAGTCGGGGCCGGCGAACCAAAGGGGACCGTAGATCACATCGGCGTGGCCGTCGCCGTCGAGGTCGCCGGCGTTGGCGCCTTCTGAGTAGTAGACGTCGGTGAGCTGCTTGCGCGCGAAGGTGTCGAGCTGCTTCTCTTCGCCGTGGGCGACTGCAAGCCACCCAAGCGACACGACCAGCGCGCCCCATACCCGCAACCGTTCGTTCATGCGACTCACCGCAGACTCCTCTTTAGGAAACGCGCGTGGATGCTAAGGGCCGGACTCTTTGCCTGCTCTGGGAACATGGTATCTGGCCTGCGCACAGGCTTCCAGCCTGTGCGGCCTGTGACTTCCCTCCAATGGCCAGAGGCCCGGCGGCAAGCGCCGCGGGCCTCTGAACTTGGAACTTGCAGGAACCGCCGCCGGCTACGCGCTCAACTCGTCGCGCACCTTTTCCAGCAGTCGCTTCGTCAGCTTGATGCCTTCGGGCTCGGGGCCGTTCCCCTCGTACTCAATGCCCACGTGGCCGTGGTAACCGGCGTCGAGCACGATCTTCATCATCTTCAGGTAGTCGGTGTGCAGTTCCTTGCCGTCGGGGCCGAAGTCGTGGCTCTTGGCGCTCACGGCCTTCGCGTACGGCATCAGCTCGGCGACCCCCTTGTAGCGGTCGTAGTTCTCTTTGTCCGACACGCGGAAGTTGCCGAAGTCGGGCAGCGTGCCGCAGTTGGGCAGGCCGACCATCTTGATCGTGCCAGCCAGCCAGGCGCCGTTCGAGCTCAGGCCGCCATGGTTTTCGACGATCACGGCGATGTCGTGCTTGGCCCCGAACTCCGAAAGCCGCCGCAAACCGTCGGCCGCCAGCTTCTGCTGCTCCTCGTAGCTCCCTTCGCTGCCGGCGTTGACGCGGATGGCGTAGCAGCCGAGGAACTTGGCCGCCTCGACCCACTTGTGGTGATTTTCCACGGCCTCGGTGCGCTTGGCGGCGTTCGGATCGCCGAGATGCCCTTCGCCGTCGATCATGATGAGCAGGCCCTTCACGCCTTGGTCGGCGGCCCGCTGTTTCATATCTCCGAGATAAGCCTTGTCGGTGGCCTTGTCCTTGAAGAACTGGTTGACGTACTCGACCGCCTCGATGCCGAACTCTTGCTTGGCCGTCTTGGCAAAATCGAGGTGATCGAGCTTCTTGTCGAACAGCGCCCGGTGCAACGACCACTCGGCCAGCGAGATCTTGTAGGCCGGCTCCGCTTTGGCGGCCCACGAAGTGGCCGGGCGCAACCCGCCCAGCACGCTGGCCGCAGCCGCCCCCGCAGACCACTGCAAGAAACTCCGACGATCGGTGGAAATGCTCATCACTCAACCTTTGTGGGTGGACGGGGAGGGATCAGGCAGGCAAGCGGCGGGCGAATCTGAGGCGAACGCCTCAAACTACCCAGCCGTCCAGATTTGTGTTGGCCGTCAGTATAGAATCCCTAGATTCCGGCCGCAAACTGGCGCGAATCCGCTCGCTTTTGGTGAAAACCCTGAGGGGCTGGCAAGAAACAGGCAAAGGTCAGCTTGACTTACGCCACCGGCTGCCGTAAATCCTCCAAATCATGAGTGCCACGCCTGTCGATTCGCGTGCAGAACCCCCGGCCGCCCTGCGGCTGCAACCTGTTTTGCACGTGGTCGACGACGACCCCAGCGTGCGCCGGGCGCTCAACTCGCTCGGTTCGAGCTGCGGCCTGATCGTGCAAACCTACGAGTCGGCCGCCGCCTTCATGTCGACCTATCGCGCCGATCGGCCCGGCTGCCTGCTGCTCGACGTGCGGATGCCCGACATGAGCGGCCTCGAACTGCAGGGGGCCATCTGCCGGCACGAGTCGAAGCTGCCGGTAATCGTGATGACGGCCTACGCCGACGTCCCCTTGGCCGTTGAGTCGATGCGCCGCGGGGCCTTCGACTTCATCGAAAAGCCCTTCAGCGCCAGCCTGCTGCTCGAACGCGTGCAGGCGGCGGTCGATCTCTCCACGCGCCGCTGGAAGCGCCGAGAAATTCGCGCCGCGCTGCGAGCTCGGCTAGAAAACCTCTCGACGCGCGAACGCCAGATCATCGACCTGATCGTGTCCGGCCGCGAAACCAAGGAAGTCGCCCGCACGCTCGAGTTGAGCCCCAAGACGGTCGAGTATCACAAGACGCGGGCCTATCGCAAGCTCGAGGTCGCCAACATCGCCCAGCTCGTGCGCATGGTGCTCTCCGCCCGCAAACGCGTTTGAGCTGGTTGCCGTGGCGGGCGACGTCGCCACAATGGGAAGGACCTTCCAGGCCATCCCCTTGTGAGCGACCATGCAGGCAGAAGTGATTTCGATCGGCGACGAGCTGACCAGCGGCCAGCGGCTCGACACCAATAGCCAGTGGATCAGCCAGCGGCTGGGCGAGTTGGGCATCCGCACCATCTGGCACACCACCGTGGCTGACGACCTTGCGGCCAACGTGGCGGTGTTCCGTCAGGCGCTCGAGCGGGCCGACATCGTCGTCGCCAGCGGCGGCTTGGGACCTACGGCCGACGATCTCACGCGGCAGGCCATGGCCGAAGCCGTGGGACAACCGCTCGAATTCGACCCGGCGTCGCTCGCGCACATCGAGGCGATGTTCGCCCGCCGTGGCCGGCCGATGCCGGAGCGGAACAAGATTCAGGCCTACTTTCCCGCCGGCAGCCGCCCGATTCCCAATTCCAACGGCACCGCGCCCGGCATCGAGCTGTCTTTCGCCCGCGGCGATCGCGGCGCTGCCCATGCTTTTTGTCTGCCCGGCGTCCCCTCGGAGCTATTCCCGATGTGGGAGCAAACGGTGGCCCCGGCGATCCGCCGGCTAGCGCCAGCCGCCGGCGTGGTGGTGCATCGGCGGATCAAGTGCTTCGGGGCGGGCGAAAGCGACATCGAACAGCGGCTCCCCGATCTCATTCGCCGCGGCCGCGAACCGCAGGTGGGCATCACGGTAAGCGACGCCACGATCACGCTCCGCATCACGGCCGCCGGCCCCAACGAAGCGGCTTGCCAGGCGGCGATCGAACCGACGGCGGCAATCGTCTACGAGTGCCTGGGCTCGCTCGTGTTTGGCGAGGAGGACGACGAACTGCAAGACGTGGTGCTGCGGCGACTGGCCGCCCACGGGCAGACGCTGAGTGTCGTGGAATGGGGCACGACAGGGTTGCTCGGCGACTGGCTGGGTGAGGCGGCGACCATTGCCGGGCCGTATCTGGGCGACCTGGAGATTGGCGACCCACGGCTCGTGGCTACGCTCTTGGGCGCCGAGGTTGCCGCGCTCGATCCGACCAGCCCGGCCTTGGCCGAAGCGCTGGCAGCTGCCTGGCGAAAGCAGACGGGGGCCGACTACACTCTGGCCATCGGCCAGTTCCCGCCGCTCGCCCCGCCCGACCAACCGCCAGGCCAAGTGCATCTGGCGCTGGCCTCGGACCGGGGGGTGAAGCTCAAGAGCGTGCTCTACGCGGGGCAGCCCTCGTTCCTGCGCCGCCGGACGGCCAAGCAGCGTAGACCTCCTGCGGCATCAGCTCGCCCCAGCGACCTAACAAACCCCCGCTCCGGCGAGCGGCCCGGCGTAAGCCGGCCGACCCTACCGCGGTTGATTGCTCAGCCGGGTCAGTCAGCCAGCTCACGCTGGCCGCTCGCCACAACGGTCGAGAGCGGCGTGCCTCGTGATTTGCCAATCCACCGCCCCGGCGAGCGGCCTGGCGTAGGCCGGCCGACCCCACCGCGGTTGATTGCTCAACCGGGTCAGTCAGCCAGCTCACGCTGGCCGCTCGCCACAACGGTTGAGAGCGGCGTGCCTCGTGATTTGCCGAACCCCGCTCCGGCGAGCGGCCTGGCGTAAGCCGGCCGACCCCACCGCGGTTGATTGCTCAGCCGGGTCAGTCAGCCAGCTCACGCTGGCCGCTCGCCACAACGGTCGAGCGGCGTGCCTCGTGATTTGCCAATCCACCGCCCCGGCGAGCGGCCCGGCGTAAGCCGGCCGACTCCACCGCGGTTGATTGCTCAGCCGGGTCAGTCAGCCAGCTCACGCTGGCCGCTCGCCACAACGGTCGAGAGCGGCGTGCCTCGTGATTTGCCAATCCACCGCCCCGGCGAGCGGCCCGGCGTAAGCCGGCCGACCCCACCGCGGTTGATTGCTCAACCGGGTCAGTCAGCCAGCTCACGCTGGCCGCTCGCCACAACGGTCGAGAGCGGCGTGCCTCGTGATTTGCCAATCCACCGCCCCGGCGAGCGGCCCGGCGTAAGCCGGCCGACCCCACCGCGGTTGATTGCTCAACCGGGTCAGTCAGCCAGCTCACGCTGGCCGCTCGCCGGAATGGGCGTTGGCGGCTCAGTCGTGCTGGCATTTGGCGGTTGATCTGCGTTTGCTACGATGCCGCGGTTCTCACGGCCACGGAAACGGCGCGGCAGATGGAAACCTCGTTGCATCGTGATCTCAAACTGCTCTACGCCGGTCCCGAGGGGCAGAGCGAGGTTCGGCTCGGTTCGTATCGCATCGACGCGGTCCGCGGCGATCTGCTCGTCGAAATCCAGCACGGCCCCCTGACGGCGATCCGCGACAAGATTCGCGCCCTGCTCGAGGATCACCGCGTCCTCGTCGTGAAGCCGATCGTTGCCCGCAAGCGGCTGGTGCGGCTGGAGTCGGCCGAGGGCCCTGTCGTTTCGGAACGATCGAGTCCCAAGCGACAGGGACTGGTGGCGGCGTTCGACGAGCTCGTGCATTTTCTCCGCGTGTTTCCCCATCCGCGGCTCGAGCTCGAGCTGGCGCTGGTGGAGATCGAGGAGCTGCGCTACCCAGGCCACGGCCGGCGGCGCTGGCGACGGGCGAACGACTTCGTCGTGGCCGACCGGCGCCTGCTGGCAATGCATGAATCACGGCGTTTGAGGTCGGCCGCCGATCTCTGGAAGCTGCTGCCGAGCGGCTTGCGCGGCTCGTTCGACACCGCCGCGCTGGCCGCCCACGCCGGCACACCGCGCTGGATCGCCCAGCGCATCGCCTACTGCCTGCGGCACACCGGGGCGGCGGAACTGGTCGGCAAGCGGGGGAATTCGCTGCTCTATAAGCGCACGCGAGCGCGGCGCGCTGCCTGATTGCGCTACCTCTTAGCGGCGGGGTTGGGGTTTGTTGGAGTCGCGCTTGCTCGTCTCTTGCGCATCACCGACGATGGTTGTCATCGAGGTCGGCCGCAGCTAGCATTGGCTGGGCGCATCGTCGGCAAGGCAGCATGGAGTGTCGTGGAATGGATTTGGCGCTCTCGACTCGCAAGCGGAAATCGGCCGAGGCAGACCCGAGGCAGTTGAATCTGTTCCGAACGGTGCGACCTCGTCCCGACAAACCTCGCGCCGTCGAGTTCTTCGCCGGCATTGGCCTCGTGCGCTTGGCGCTCGAGAATCAGGGATGGAAGGTTGTGCTGGCCAACGACTTCGACGCGTCGAAGGCCGAGATTTACCGGCAGAATTGGTCGGACGACCTCATTCAGGGGGACATTCGCGATCTCGCGGCGGAACAGATTCCAGACTGCGAACTGTTCACCGCCTCGTTCCCCTGCAATGACCTGTCCATCGCTGGACGCTGGGAGGGCCTCAACGGAGCTAAGTCGTCGGCCTTCTGGCGAGTGATCGAGCTTCTGGACGAGATGGGAAGCCGCAAGCCCCCGTTGGTGTTGCTAGAGAACGTCGTTGGGTTCTTGCTGCGGCGCAACGGGGCTGACCTTGCCGAAGCGTTGTCGGCTTTGAGTCAACGAGGCTATTGCGTCGACGCTCTTCTGCTCAACGCAAAGCACTGGGTTCCCCAAAGCCGAGCACGCCTGTTCATCGTTGCTAAGGAGCTGCGGGATCGGCCGAACGCCGCAGCTCGGCGTGATCCGCCGCCCAGCCATACGCGACCGGAGGCTTTGGTGCGGTTTATTCGCAGTCACCCGGAGTTGCCTTGGGATTTGCAACCGCTCCCTGACCCGCCCGACGGGGCCCTTGCGCTCAAGGACATTCTCGAGGACTTGCCGGACTCGAGCGACGAATGGTGGAGCGAGGATCGCGCGGGTTACTTCATGCAGCAGCTCAGCGACAGGCACTTGGAGGAAGCCAATCGGATGATCGCAGGTCGATCAATCAGCTACGCGACGGCGTTCCGTCGCATGCGAAACAAGAAGAGCATGGCGGAACTCCGCACCGACGGCATCGCAGGTTGCCTTCGCACCCCCCGGGGCGGGAGCGCGCGGCAAATTCTCTTCAAAGCCGGCAAGAATCGCTATCAAGTTCGCCTACTGACCGCGCGCGAATGCGCGAGGCTCCAGGGCGTTCGTGACGACTATGGGTTTCGGGCGGACGTGCCGCTCAATCGCGCGTTGTTCGGCTTTGGCGACGCGGTTTGCGTTCCCGTCATTGAGTGGATCGCAGAACACTACCTCAACCCGATCGCTCGCGACTACGGACTACGGGACGCCTCGGCAGCCCACGCGTAAAGAATTGCCCGGACCTCATCTTGTGGGCGGTCCGCAGGGCAGGCGTACTCCAGGTACAGGAAGATCGCGTCCTCGGTTTCCGGCGGGAACCCGCCGCTCCACAACTCATAGTCTTGGCGAATGCTGTCCTGCGACTGCTTCGACACGGGTTCTGGCCCTCCCGAACAACATTGGGATCAGCGATCGCCCCAGTCTAAATCAAGCAGACGGCGCTCCAAATCGGGAGCAAACGAGCCCTATTGCGATGCCGGACACTTTCAGCGCTGCCGAACGCTCGCGGATCATGGCGGCCGTCAAGTCGCGCGACACCACGCCGGAGATGGTCGTTAGGCGATTGGTGCATGGGCTGGGCTACCGCTACCGCCTGCATGCTCGCGATTTACCCGGCACGCCGGACCTCGTCCTACCGCGACATGGCAAGATCATCAACGTCTGCGGCTGCTTTTGGCATCTGCACGGCTGCCCGCGCTGCCGTATCCCGTCGTCGCGCCGCGACTATTGGGTGGCCAAGCTCGAGCGCAACGCGGCGCGAGACCGGCGGGTGAATCGAGCGCTGCGACGCGCGGGATGGTCGGTGCTGGTCGTGTGGGAGTGCCAGACGAGGCGAGAGCGGCTAGACAGCTTGGAACGTCGGATCAGCCGGTTTTTAAAGCGTGAAGTCACCTAAGCTTCTCGGCCGTCTTGTTCGGCCTTTGTAGCGCCATTCGGTGACCCCTTCTACCGGGCTTTCGCCAGCCAGCGAGCAAACTCGCGCTCTGGCAGCAAGCTCTTCAGTTCCGACGCGTCTAGCCCGAAAACATCGAAGGTCAGGTCGAGCTGACTCAAAATTCGATCAAGCCTCCGCAGGCTGCCAGCCCGGTTTGTCGTTGCGCCCCGCCTCACCTTGTTGCTCGAGTCGTCGAAGTAGAGGTCTTTGGCGAGTTCGAGAAACGGAGTACTGACGTTCCGCCGATAGCTGTTCGCCAACTCTCGCACTACCTTGGTGTCCTCGCGAAGTGCTCCGCCCAAGAGCCACGCGGCGTGCGAGCCATGTAGAGACACCATCTTCCATGGAAAGAACAGCAGATGCTTATCGAGTCCCTTCGAGATGTGGCCGGTCGAAGGGAGGTACTTTTCCAAACTCAGTACCTTTCGCCGCCCGTTTCCATCTGGAGGGCAGACCTGATTGACGTAGAAAAGCGTCAGCCAACTCCAGAGGCCGAGAGATGTCCGCAAAACCACGTCTGGGACGCCACGCAATTGGTCTTGGGCATAGGTGCCGAAGGCAAATTTGGAGTCGAACTCGCGAAGCTCGACCGTCGGAGCGCCGGAAACCGTCTCCGAGCATCTGGGATCGTGGAGGATGTCTGGCGGCGGCCAAGCAGTGGGGCTCGACTTGAGCGTCAGCAAAAACGCTCGAAGCTGGGCAACACCAACTTCGTTCAGGCTGCGCACCTCAGGCATCGGATTCGCCTCCTGGGGAGGCGCCAGCGGTCCGTTGGTCGATATAGTCGCCGACAAAACGATGCCGGGCGGCAAACTGGCTTACTACCCTGTCGACCCACTCTTGCCGGGCCCGGCGCGAGTCTTCGCCCTCCCATTCTTCGAACTCCTCCTGAACGAGATCCCAAGCGAATGTCAACCAGGGATCATCGCTCCACTCCTGGCCGCCTTCCGTCAGGTTCCGGAGAATCTTCCGGAGAACCTCAGGCATGAGGAGACCGGTCACGAGCGGATCACGGTTCTGGAGCGCATTGTACAGACCGGGCACATCTCGGTTTATATGAAGTTCGGGAGTGTCGGATGCCTCGGCGCCCACAAAGTGCAACCGCCAAAACTCGTCGCCCATCTCCGCGCGACTTCGCGCTCTGATCGGCAAGAGTGATCCCCCGAATCCGCTCGACTCATCTGTTTCCGGCCGAACCTCGTCCACGGCGGCGAGCAGCCTGCCGGCCGAGTCTCTGACCTTGATCCTAAACAGTGGTTGGTCGCCCGATTCCAGGTCCGCGAGCTTTTGCCGAGTGAAGTCAGGCGCCCCAACGGTCCCGCACGCGAATCTGCGATAGTAGGCCGAGTGGTAGGCCTCAACAACGATCGTCGCCTCGGTCGGGAGGGCGTAGTCGGCCAAGTCGAGCCGCACGTCGAACTGCGGCGACGCTAGGTTACGTTCCCACAGTCTGATCCACACGTGCCTGCGAGCAATATCTCGCCGGCCGCTGAGGAAGATTGGTTTACTCATCCGAGTCCTCCCCCGCCTCATCGCCAACGGCCCGGACCCGAACGTCGAGCGCTCGGTTAGGATCGAAGCCGCGTACTTCGACGCTGAAGTCCGATTCCAGCGGGGTGAATCGAAGGACATTCGGCGCAATCACCATTTCAGAGAGAGACTCTCGAACCCCGTCTGAACTCTTGGGAAGGTCGGCTAGCGAGAAATCTGCCTCGTCGAACCGATTCGCGCCACCCCAGGACGCGTAAGCAAACTGAAGACGGATCGCCTTGAGTGGACCGGAGTAGAGGCGGTTTCCGCGAATCGCGACCCCGTCGCTGAGAGCGACTCGTGAAAACATGCGCGGTGGGTGCTCTGGTCTTAGGAAGAGACTGAGGTGCACTCCCTGATCGCCATGTAGGTTCGCTCGACTCGCGGCTGACCCAACGAGTGGTTTGGTCGCAGTCACTTTGTAGTCCCCGGCTACGTTGTCTCGAAAGGTAAAGCACCCGTTCGCACACGTCGTGGCTGTAGCGATACTTGCGTCGCCT
Organism: Pirellulales bacterium; assembly: GCA_046349955.1. Lineage (GTDB taxonomy): Bacteria > Planctomycetota > Planctomycetia > Pirellulales > JBGAPH01 > JBGAPH01. The sequence continues at coordinate 24,252 of JAXMBI010000028.1, forward strand.
TGCGTCAAAACGACCTGCGCCCCATCGACAGGCGCTGGGTTCTGAGACGAACCGAACGCTTGCACAATGCCCTCAATCGTGCCCTTGGGCACGGCGGGAACTTGCGGCGTCGGTGTCTTTCCAATGGTGATCTTCTCCTTCGTACCAGGCGACTGTCCGCTTGAACGAGATTCACCATCCATGTCAGGGAAGAAAGGCGCCAGCGTGCTGACGTCGCGCTCCTCCGTAGGCGCGGAAAGTTGCTCGACGATTTCGCTAGCAACGTGGCGCATGAACCGGATGGGCTTGCCCGGATCGATAAAGGCCATCTTCGCTCGGTCGAGTCCCTCACCACGGTCTTCCCAGGTGATGTGAGCCGGCCCCTCCGAAGCCTGGAGCAGCCGATCCAATTCGCCCTGCGAACCAAAGTCAGAGCCGACGACTACCAAGCCGCGGACCGCCGCCCCCCCATTCTCACGTAGTTTTGAGATCTCAATGCCCGACCTCAAGTGCCGCACGTTTCCCTTGCGCAAATCCTCGTCGCGCTCGAGGACGATCCTCACTCTTTCTGACGCGACAGGGGCATTCTTTGGCCTAACCTCGACCGGGATTTCGATCGCGATGGGGTCGCCGCGGAAGAAGGTCGACGACAGATCCTGGATACGTGCGTCAGTCAGGTGATACCTGGTCTGCTCACCCACCAGCGGCACTTGGTGGTAGTCCGAATCCTTCAGGCCAAGGTACTGCTTCGCCAAACGGACGAGCGCGAGCATCTCCTTCGCTGAAGGCAGTTGTCGTCGCGGAGGCCAATTGATCGCGGCAAGGCGCGCTTCGATCGAGTCCCGGTCGATCTCGAGATTTCGCAGGCCATTGCGGAGCGTCACCTCCAGTCTGCCGGCAAGAATCGGCACGAAGTATTGATCGATCACCGCGGCGGCTAAATCGTCCAGAGTTACTTCGGTCGAATCGTCTCGCAAGTAGGGAATCACGATCGACAGACCTGGACTCTGCCGGTCCACGCAAAACGGACCGCAAAATGCGTCCAACGTTCGTTGGTCTCGAGCAGGCAAGGCAAGGGACCGATGGTCCGATTCTACATGCGTGGCAAAGTATCCATACCACGCGCAAACGTCTCGCTCGTTAGGCAATGAATGGATTGTCAGGCCGGACTCTCCCATCAGGAGAGGGCCGGAATCGCCGGCCCGAAGAGTGACCCCAAAGAAGGTGCGAATGCTGGAGGCGTTCGCGAAGACCACCTTTCCGACCCCCCAACTCCCTCGTCGCTTTACGTCGCCAGCAGACTGCCCAACGGTGTGCCAGAATCGACGGAAGTGGTTGTTTCGACTGCGGAAGTCCTTGCCCCGCGGATCGGGATCGCCTTCGAGCCCGCGAGTGCTGTAGTCCTCAATCGTGAGGAACCGTATTGGAGCCTCGGGGATCGGGACGCCATCGGGCAAAGAGGGGGCGATGGCCTCTAGGTGGGGTCGCAGCGACGCAAAGAACGGCTGACACTCCGCCCCATCGGCCTCCCCCAATGTGAATTTGACCCTTGTCGGCTTGCCTTCCGGCGTGGCATCCAGGGAATTCTGAATCGCCTCTCGCACGAGTGGTTCAAAGACTCCGCGCGGCGCCAAGTGCTCACGATGTGTTGGCTCAACCTCCTTCTCATCAGGGTGCATCCTGCGGAATCGCCAAGCCGGGGCCTCGGTCATACGAACCCTTCGTCGAGATGGTCTTTTAACGCGCGATAACGACCAATCGCTCGTATGCTAGCAACTTCCTCATGCAATGCCAAACTTGGTGGGAGGGCACGCGAAGGGCGCGAAGTCGGCGGCCGTCCCGCCGCCACGCCCCACCCAGGCAAACACCCTGCTCCCCCGCGGCATTCCGTTCGCACACGATTCGTTTGCGCCGGGCAAGCCGGCTAATCGTTTCGATGGGTCAGCTAGGCAGGAAATCATGGACGCGCGGCGGGATTATTGGACGTTGGTTGCTCAGGGGCTCGATCCGCTTGATGCTTTGGCGACCAGTTATCGCGAGCCCGAAAAATCGTCGCTCGATCTGGTGGTGATGATGTGGCTGGTTGTGATGGTTTGGTTGCAGTTCTGATCGGCGCGCCAACGGGCGAGCGGGGGACGAAAGTCCCCCGAGAAATCCCGCGCGACACGTGAGCGCGCGATCAGCGAGATACTCGGGACTCGCCACAATGCTCGGGGGACTTTCGTCCCCCGCTCGCCGAAACGCTCCGTCGAAATGCCGCTACAATGGGCCTCGCTCTTCCTGCGAAGCGAGGACCTTCATGCCGCTCTCTGTCGAACTCACCGCCGTGTCCGAAATCCTGCCCTGGCGCGATCTCTATCGGCAGGAGATGAACTGCCAAGCGGTTTGCGATTCGCTCCATCCGCGCCCCGGCTGGTGTCAGGAGTATTGGCTGCTCGACGGCCGCGAGCGCGTCGGCTATGGCTCCGTCGTCCTCGCCGGCCCGTGGAAGGACAAGCCGACCCTCTTCGAGTTCTATGTGCTTCCCAAATATCGGGGCCAGATGTTCGCTCTCTTCGAAACCTTGCTCGCCGCCACCAGCGTCGACTGGCTCTATGGGCAATCGAACGATCCGCTGTTCATGCCGATGCTCTTGACCTATGCCCGCGCGATCACCGTGGAGGCGATCCTGTTTCACGACAAGCTGACGACCTCGCTCGCCGCGCCCGCCGGCGCGGTGTTTCGCGCGGCCACCGACGACGACGTTGCCCGCAGCACCGAGGAGCAAAAGGTTGAAGCGGGGGAATGGCTGCTCGAGTGCCAGGGGCAGATCGCCGCCACCGGCGGCATTCTCTATCACTACAACCGTCCCTACGGCGACATTTACATGGGCGTGGCCGAGCCGTTCCGCCGCCGGGGCTGCGGCTCGTACCTGGTGCAGGAGCTCAAGCGCGTGTGCTACGAGCGGGGAAGCGTGCCGGCGGCGCGCTGCAACGTGACGAACCTGGCTTCGCGGCGCACGCTGCAAAGAGCCGGCTTCGTGCCGTGCGGGAATCGGGTGGAGGGGAAGGTGGGGTAGCGGGGAGCGGGGAGCGGGGCGGCTCGCTTGCTACCCGAAGAACCGCGCCAGCGGCAGGCGGAACTCGGCGTGCAGTTCGGGCAGCAGCAGCTCGTCGTCGGCAGCCAAAGCGGCCGGCGCTTGGTTGGCCCGGCAGATGGTGGCCGTGCGCAGTTCGGGGTCGAGGATGCAGACGACGAGCACGCCTGCGTCGAGATACTCGGCCGCCTTGCCGAGCACGGCGGGCCAACGGTCGTGCGGGGAGACGACCTCGAACACGTTCTCCGGCGGGGCCGTGGGATAGCCCACCGGATCGGCGTCGCGCGGCACGCGGGCATAGCTATAAAAGGCCGCGTCGGGGCCGCGGACGGTGTCTGGATTGCGTTCGGTGATCACGCCGGCGTCGTTGCTAACGACTTCCCCGAGATCATGCTCGGCGACAAAGCTTCGCAGAACATGCCCCACCAGATTGCAAACTCTGCCGTGCCGATACCCGGGGCGAACCATCATGACGGCGGATCCTCGCACTAACTCGTAGGACTGGCCGTCGTCGGGCAGGTCGCGAAAGTCCTCAGCGGTCAGCAGAGCGTTGGCGATGGCCATCGTTGAGCGTGGCTCGAGGAAGCGGTTGCCGGGGCTACGAGCGATTGTAGCATGGCACGGTCCCTCACCCCCGGCCCCTCTCCCACCGGGAGAGGGGAGTCTCGGTTCCCTCTCCCTGTGGGAGAGGGTTAGGGTGAGGGTCGGTGAACTGAGCCTCGGCCGGTAACTGGCCCAGCCCCCTTAGTGATCCACCAGCACAGCCTCAATCGCCTGCCGCAGCGTCTCCGGAGAAACCATGCGGCCGGCCCCTTGCTGTCGGCAGCTCAGCCAGCCCGCTTCCGGGTCGACGATCTGGACGCCGTCGGCCTGGAGTTGGGCGACGTTCCGCTGCACGGCGGGCTGTGCCCACATCGTGGCGTTCATGGCGGGGGCCATCAGCACCGGGCCGTCGAAGGCCAGGTAGAGGGTGCTGAGCAGATCGTCAGCCAGGCCCAGGGCGCACTTGGCCAGCAGGTCGGCCGTAGCCGGGGCGATGCAAAGAAGCTCCGCCCGCCGGGCGAGCTCGATATGCGCTCCGAGCGGGTAGCGCGCATCGAAGATCCGCTGCGCCACGGGGCGGCCGGTGAGGGCCTCGAAGGTGGCGGGGCCGACGAAATGGGCCGCGGCCTCGGTGAGCACCACCGTGACCGCGGCCTCGGCTTGCACGAGTTGGCTGACCAGGGCGGCCGTTTTGTACGCGGCCACTCCGCCGGCCACTCCGACGATCAGTTCCCGGCCTTTCATGGGGCCGCCTCTTAGAGGGCGCTCAGGTCGAGCTCCGGCGGCCCGCCCAGCGATTCGCCTTCGACCGTTTGCACGTTGGCCTGGGCGTCGAGGAAGATCTTGTCCTGCATGATCTCCTGAATGACGATCTGCAGCTTGTTGTCGGTGTTGAGATCGACCAGGGGGCGGGCGCCGGCGTTGATCGCCACCAGCCGCTTCTGGATCAGGGTGGAGAGCTTGAACCGCCCGCCGACCTTGTTGACGATCTCTTCTTCCCGCAATTCATCGATCATGCTTCGGACTCCGCTTGTTGCAGCAGGCGACAGATGGTTTCCACGGCCGCCGCGACCGTTTGATTCGTGACTTGGTGCCGATACCGCCCCGCCTCGGCCAGTTCATGGCGGGCAGCCGCCAGGCGGCGCTCGATCTGCTCCTCGGTCTCCGTGGCCCGCCCCCGCAACCGAGCCTCGAGGCTCTCCCACGAGTCGGGCTGCACGAAAATCGTGACCGCCTGGGGAAACCTATTAAGGATAGTCATGGCGCCCTGGACGTCAATCTCCAGGATCACCCACTGGCCGGCGGCCAGCTTGGGGAGGACCTCGTTGGCGAGCGTGCCATACCAGTGGCCGCGGCCGAAAACCTCACAGCACTCGAGAAATTCGCCGGCGCCCCGGCGGCGGGCGAATTCTTCGGGCGAGAGGAAGTAATAGTCGATCCCGTCGCGTTCTCCCTGCCGCGGCGACCGCGTGGTGGCCGAAACGCTCAGCCGCAGGGGCAACGGGCATTCGGAGCAAACCCGCTTGAGCAGGGTCGTTTTGCCGGCCCCCGAGGGGCCCGAAACCACCACCAACCGGCCGGGCCGCGCAGCAGCGCCCAGCGCGGCGACAGGGGGCAGGGAGCTCGCGTCCGGCGGCGCCAAGGAACTCACTCCACGTTCTGGATCATCTCGCGGATCCGCTCGATCGCCGCCTTGATCTCGATTACCGCGCGGGCAATCTCCAGGTCGCCTGCCTTAGAGCCGATCGTGTTGGCTTCGCGGAACATTTCCTGGGTCAGGAACTCGAGCTTGCGGCCCTGGCTCTCCTGCGACTCGAGGAACGACTCGAACTGCTCGAGGTGGCTCCGCAGCCGCACGATTTCTTCAGAAATGTCGCTCCGCTCGGCGTAGATGCTCACTTCGCGAATGAGGCTCGAGGCGTCGAGCTCGACATCGTATTCCGCGAGCGCCTTCTTCAGCCGCTCACTCAACCGGCTGCGGAAGCTCTCGACCACAAGCGGCGCCCGCTGCTCGATCTCGCCGAGCTGGCTGAGCATGGTGGCGGCGTTGACCCGCAGATCGGCGGTCATCGCCCGCCCCTCGTCGGCCCGCATCATCTCGAGCCGGGCGAGGGCGTCGAGCAGGGCCTGTTCGATCAGGGGCCAATCCCCGGCGGCGTCCGACCAAGAGGCCGTTTGCTCGCTGACCACGCCGGGCAGCGTGAGGGCCGGGGAGAGATCGATCGGGCCGAGTTCCGGGAGCTCGCGGCGGAGCGCCTCGAGCTGTTTGTAGTAGCTCGTGAGCACCGTGAGATTGAGCTGAAAGTCGTCGGGACGGCGCTGTCGGTCGATCCGCAGGTTCACCTGCACCGTACCGCGCTTGATCCGCTCACGGAGCACCCCTTCGAGTTGCGGCTCGAGGGCGTTGTACCCCTCGGGGCAGCGCAGGGTGAGCTTGAAATAGCGGCTGTTGATCGTGCGCAGCTCGACGCTGACGGTCAGCGGCCCCTGCTGCCGGTGCCCCTCGCCAAACCCGGTCATGCTCAGCAGCATGGGGGCAGTGCTCCGCGGGCTGAGAAAAAGAAGTGACTCAGAGGAAGGCCGCCGGGGCGGAAGGGAGATTGCGGGCTCGGACGCTGCGGGATCAGCGCCCCACAGAGATTTCTTACTTGGGCTCTGACGCAGGCGCGGCCGGCGCCGTGGTGCTAGCTGCGGGAGCGGCAGTCTCGGCGCCGGGACTCGCCGGAGCGGCCGCCGCACCCGAGGTAGACGCGCTCGGCGTCGTGGCGCCTGCGGCCGGGGCCGCTGCGCTAGGGGGGGTTGCGGCAGGGGCGGTCGCGCCCGCTCCGGGCGTACCTTCGGCCGGCCTGGTTCCGTCCGCCGGTGGGGAGCCCTCACTCTTCTTCTGCGGGCCGGTGGCGGCGCTGCCCATCGTTTGGTCCATGGGCCCCGCGGCGCCGCCGCGGTTCATCACGGTGATCGTGAGCATGCAGAGCAGGATCCAGACGGTGGCCATGCCGATCGTGATCTTGGTGAAGACGTCGCCCGCCTTCGAGCCGAAGGCGCTTTGGCCCCCCATGCCCCCCAGGGCGCCGGCCAGGCCGCCGCCGCGGCCGCGCTGTACGAGCACGAGCAGAACGAGCAGCAGGGAAACGACGAACAGCAAAAACTGCAATAGGTAGGTCACGCCCAAATCCTTCGAGTGGCCCGGTCTTCGGCTTCTTGCGCAGCGGCAGCTTAGGCGGCCGCGGCGATTCCCAGGAATTCGTCGGCCTTGAGGCTCGCGCCCCCGACCAACGCGCCGTCGATGTTCGGTTGTTTCAAGAGCTCCGCGGCGTTGCTGGCCTTCACGCTGCCGCCGTAGAGCAGACGAATCGTCTCGGAAACCGCGGCATTATAGCGGGAAGAGAGCATGCCGCGAAGATCCAAATGCACCTCCTCGGCCTGCTCCGGCGTGGCCACCTTGCCGGTGCCGATCGCCCAGACCGGCTCGTAGGCCACCACCACCTTGCCGATGTCGGCCTCCGAAAGCGCCGCGAGCGACCCCTTGAACTGCGTTTCAATCACGGCGTGGGTGCGGCCGGCCTCGCGTTCGGCGAGCGTTTCCCCCACGCACACGATCGGCACAAGTCCGGCGGCCAGCGCGGCTTGGGTCTTCTTGAGCACGAGCGCGTCGGTCTCGCCCAGCAAGGCCCGCCGCTCGCTGTGCCCCAGGATCACGTACTTGCAGCCGAGGTCGAGGAGCATCGCGGCACTCGTCTCGCCCGTGAACGCGCCGTTCCCTTCGAAGTACATGTTCTGGGCCCCCAGGCCCACTTTGCTTCCGACCAGCTTCTCGGCGACCGCGGCCAGATAAACGTTCGGCGGGCAGACGACCAGGTCGGCCTTAGGGAACTCCGCGGCGCGGGCGGCGACGCCGGCGGCCAGGGCCACCGAGCCGGCGCGATCGAGGTTCATCTTCCAGTTGCCGGCAATCAGCGGGCGTCGCATGCAAGCTCCTTGGGGGAAACGGCCGAAATCTCACGACCCAAGAGCTTGGCCAGCGCTCGAATCTTCGTCATCAGTTCCGCGTACTGAGCAGGCAGCAGGGCCTGGGGCCCATCGGAAAACGCCCGCTCGGGGCAATCGTGGACCTCAATATGCACGCCGTCGGCCCCGGCGGCAACGCCTGCCAGGGCGCAGGCAGGAATCAAGTGCGGCCGCCCCGTGGCATGGCTCGGGTCGACGATGATCGGCAGGTGCGACAGGTGATGGATGGCCGGCACCGCCGCCACGTCGAACAGGTTCCGCGTGGCGGGATCGAAGCTCTTCACGCCGCGTTCGCAGAGCACCACATTCGGGTTGCCCTGCGAGAGGATGTATTCGGCGCTCATCAGCAGATCTTCGAGCGTGGCGCTCATGCCGCGTTTGAGCAGCACCGGCTTGTCGGTGCGGCCCACCTCGGTGAGCAGCGAGAAGTTCTGCATGTTGCGGGCGCCGATCTGGATCATGTCGGCGTACTCGGCCACGATCTCCACGCGGCGCGGGTCCATGACCTCGGTGACGACCGGCAACCCATGGCGGCGGCCGACGTCGCGCAGGATCTTGAGCCCCCCTTCGGCCAAGCCCTGGAAGGCATAGGGGCTGGTGCGGGGCTTGAAGGCGCCGCCGCGGAGGATGTTCGCGCCCGCCTTGGCCACCGCCGCGGCGATGGCGTCCATCCGCTCCTCGTCTTCCACGGCGCAGGGCCCGGCGATCATCCCCAGGCTGCCACCGCCGAACTTGACGCCGCCGACGTCGACCACGCTCGGCTTGGGGTGGGCGTCTTTGCTGGCGAGCTTGTACGGGGGGAGCACCGGGATCACCTCGGCCACGCCGGCAATGGCGGCCAGGGGCGCGTTACGGATGATCTGTTCGTCGCCGATGACGCCGATGATCGTGCGGTAGGTGCCCCGGCTCAGGTGCGGCTTGAGGCCCAACGACTCCACCCGCTCGACGACGTGGGCAACTTGGTCGTCGGTGGCCTGGGATTCGAGAACGATGATCAAGAGCGTGGACCTTCGGGGGGTGAACGGAAGGGAAGAGTATAGCGTTTTTGGGAGTGGAGGGCAGGGCGACGGCTATAGCCGCCCGCGAAAGGCGACTAATACAACTATAATGTGCGGGCCCGGCCCCGACAGCGTCGGGCAGTCGAGCCGGCCCATCGTAGGGTCCGCTCTCGCGGACCAATATCCACCGCGAAAGCCTGATTCCCACCGTGATTGCAAGTCTCCGCTCTCTCTTGGCGATCACCCTGGCTGGGACTGGGCTGCTTCTCGCCTCCGCTGCCTGGGCCCAGCAGCCCCTTTGGCAGAGCGGCCAGGGCGGCTATCACACCTACCGCATTCCGGCCCTGGCCGTCACCGGCCGGGGGACGGTGTTGGCCTTTTGCGAAGGCCGTAAGGGGGGCTCTGGCGACGCGGGCGATATACACCTGCTGCTCAAACGCTCGACCGACGGCGGCACGACCTGGACCGCCCAGCAGGTGCTGTGGGACGACGGCGCTAATACTTGCGGCAACCCCTGCGTGGTGGTCGACAGCGACACCGGCGTTGCCTGGCTGCTTTGTACTTGGAACCGCGGCGACGATCGCGAGCCGCAGATCATCGGCGGGACGAGCAAGGACACGCGGCGGGTCTTCGTGCTCCATTCTGAAGACGATGGTGTTACCTGGCGCCGTCCGACGGAAATCACGGCCGACGCGAAACGCCCCGATTGGACCTGGTACGCCACCGGCCCCGGCTCGGGCATTCAACTGCGCGGCGGCGCGGCCAAGGGGCGGCTCGTCATCCCCTGCGACCACATTGAAGCCGGCTCGCGCGACTATTACTCGCACGTTATCTATAGCGACGACCACGGCAAAACCTGGCAACTCGGCGGCCGCACGCCGCGAACTCAGGTCAACGAATGCCAGGTCGCGGAGTTGATTGATGGCCGCCTACTGCTCAACATGCGCAACTACGACCCTGCCCAACGCCGCCGCCAAATCGCCACCAGCCGCGACGGCGGCCTCACCTGGCAGGAACAGCGCTTCGACCCCGCGCTCGTCGAGCCCATCTGCCAGGCCGCGCTCGAGTACCTGACGTCAGCAACCAGCGGCCCAGGCGTGCTCCTCTTCACCAACCCGGCCGACGCCGAGCGGCGCGTGCGGCTGACGCTGCGGGCAAGCTTCGACGAGGGCAAGACCTGGCCGCGCGAGACGGTGCTGCACGCGGGGCCGAGCGCGTATTCGGATCTTGCAGTATTGCCCGACGGCCAGGTTGCATGCCTCTATGAAGCAGGGGAGCGCGGGGCGTATGAGGCGATCGCTTTTCAGCGGCTTGCCGTCCCTCTCCCTTAGCCCCCCGTCAATGACGGGGGGACATTTCCGATTTCTCTGCGGCAAACCGCTGGTCGTCGAGTTCGGCGCGTCACCATGCTCCTCCCCCTGGACCATCACCACTAGAACGCGGGATTTGCAGGGTAGCGGTATGCTTCCAGATCGACCCTGACGCCGTTGACCACAAGGTCATGCAGCCGTAGCGAGTTCACGAGCCAAGATATCCCTTGAGGGGTGACCAGAGGGGCGTTCAAGTGAAGGGTGTGAAGCACCGGCAACTGCGACAAGCAGCGTAGGCCGTCGTTGGTGACGCCATTTGCATCAATGTGAATCGCCCATAGCGACGTCTTTCCCGCCAAGCGTTCGAGGCCCACATTGGTCAGCGGAAGCCCGCCCCGCCCTGACAACTGAACGTGTTCGAGCGCAGGCATTTTGACGATCTGAGCAATGCCCTCGTCGGAAATTGACAGGCGCGTGTCGATTACGAGATAACTTGCGGCAGCAAGCTGCGGAAGTGAAGAGAGCCCTGCGTCGGTCACCATTGCGTCTTCAACGATAAGCGAGGTGGCACGTCGCATCCCACAGAAGCGACGCATAACCGCATCGTCCACCAGGTTCGACTTGATCCGTAGGCCCCCTTTCAAGTCCCACGACTGAATGATCGAAAGCTCGTTCTCGGTGATCAGGCCGAGCCCGGCGCAATCCCAACAAGACAGGTGGGCTCCGATCACAGAGATGGCCGCTTCGCCTGCCAGCGGCTGCCAAAACCATTGGGGCCACAAAGGTTCGTGATAGACGGCGAACGAGTCGCAGGTCCCGAACCGATAGAGAACGTCGTACTGGCACTGCAATCGCGCGATGTACAGACGGAGTCCCAGGAGCGGGAGGCTGCACAAGAAAACCACGATCAACAGGGTTCGGATCCTGTACCGCGGCCTGATCATGGCTTCGTCTTCCGAAACGGAACTGAGCCGGGACGGGCAGGAGTAGCGAACTGTTTGCCAGAGCCGCTTTCCCGCGTCTTGCTAGCCGGCGGGCGATTCGGCGGTATGGTAATGTGTTGGCCGCGGCAAGCCAAGTTTGTCTGCCCGAGCCAATCGACTTTGGGAAGACTGATTGAGCCAGGCGCGATCTCCAGACGGGCAGTTCAAAGTAGGTGCTGCCTTGCCAGCGTGTGCGTTCGCGCCTTTGCAACGCAGTGGAACAGATTTGGGAGAAAACGTGCCCGCCGTCGTTATCGGCAGATCGCCATGCTCCTCCCCCGGCGACTCGCCGGGGGCTAACGGCCACGCTCGCCGGTCCTTGGTCTCCCGCCCGCTCTATGCTCCAATAGCCCCTCAGGCAGCCGCTCGGGGAGCGGCTGAGAGCCGTAAGCGGAGCGATGCATGAGTCGGTTTGTGCCGGTGGCCTCGGTGGCCGAGATTCCCGATCCTGGCAAGCGGTTGATCGAGCTCGACGATCGGGTGCTGGTGCTGTTTCACGTCGGGGGCAAGTTCTTCGCCATCGACGACGTTTGCACGCACGACGGCGGCCCGCTTAGCGAAGGCGACCTCGACGGCTTCGCCATCGCCTGCCCTCGCCACGGCGCGAAGTTCGACATCCGCAACGGCGCCGCCCTGACGATGCCGGCCACCCAGCCGACCGAAGCCTACGAAGTGAAGGTGGAAAACGGCCAGGTGCTGGTCAAGGTCGACTGAAGTCCCGCCGCCTGGTTTCGATTCAACGCTCTCGGAGAACGACGAAAAATGCCGATGGCCAAGCCCCGCGTGCTCGTGCTGCGTGCCCCTGGTTCCAATTGCGACGTGGAAACCGCCTTCGCCTTCGAGCAGGCGGGGGCCGTCGCCGAGCGCGTTCACGTGGGGCGCGTGCTCGAAGCGCCCGGCCTGCTCGCCAACTTTCAAACGCTCTGCATTCCCGGCGGCTTCTCGTACGGAGACGATCTGGCGGCCGGACGCATTCTCGGCAGCCAGTTGCAGCACCGCCTGGCCGGGGCCCTGGCCGAGTTCCGCGAGGCCGGCAAGCTCGTGCTTGGCATCTGCAACGGCTTTCAGGTGCTCATCAAGTCGGGACTGTTGCTCGAGGGAGACGCCGACAATGGCCCGGAGGCGACGCTCGCCTGGAACGACTGCGGCCGGTTTCAGGACCGCTGGATCCACGTGCGGAGCGAAGGCAGCCTGTGCGTGTTCCTGCGGGGAATCCGCGAGATGTACCTGCCGGTGGCGCACGCCGAAGGGAAGTTCGTACCGCGGGACGCGGAGACGCTCGCCCGGCTGGAAGCGGCTGGGCAGCTCGCGCTACGTTACGCCGCGGCGCCTGAGCCGGCGCTCGTGGGCGCAGGCGTCGGAACCAGCAATGCAGTGGGCGAGTTGCCGTTTCCGCTGAACCCGAACGGCTCGGTGGCCGCGGTCGCCGGCGCCTGCGATCCGAGCGGGCGGGTGTTCGGCCTGATGCCCCACCCCGAGCGGCACATCGATCCCACGCAGCATCCGCAGTGGACGCGCCGCGACGAGCAGCCGCCGGTGGGCGACGGCCTGGCCGTGTTCGAGAACGCGGTCGAATACTTCGGGTAGAGCGGAACCCACGCGGCAGGCGAGCGATCTCATGGCTCCGTCCCAAGCATCGGCCGCCGCCACGTTGCCGCTGGCCGGGGTGCGAGTGCTCGATCTGTCGCGCGTGCTGGCTGGGCCCTTCTGCTGCCAAGTATTGGCCGATCTGGGGGCCGACGTCGTCAAGGTCGAGCGGCCGGGGCTGGGGGACGAGACGCGGCAGTGGGGACCGCCTTATGCCGGCGAAGGGGGCCCGAGCGCCTACTATCTCTCGGCCAATCGCGGCAAGCGCTCGCTGGCCCTCGACCTGAGCACGCCGGCCGGCAGGGCGCTGCTCGAGCGGTTGATCGCAAAAGCCGACGTGCTCGTGGAGAACTTTCTGCCCAGCACGGCGCAAAAACTGGGGCTGACGCGGGACCGCCTCGCGCAGCTTCAGCCAGCGCTCGTGAGCTGCTCGATCTCCGGCTACGGCCGCACCGGACCTTTGGCCGACGTGCCCGGCTACGACCTGGTGATTCAGGCGGCCTCGGGGCTGATGGCGATCACGGGGGAGCCGCAGGGGATGCCGATGAAGGTGGGCGTGGCGATCAGCGACGTGATCACTGGGCTCTATGCGGCGACGAGCGTGCTCGCGGGGCTCGTGGCCCGCGGTCATGGGCAAGCCGGCAAAGCGTTCGACCTGTCGTTGCTGGACTGTACCCTGGCGGGGCTCGTGAACGTGGCCGAGTCGGCGCTCGTCACCGGCAACCGGCCCAAACGCTACGGCAACGCCCATCCGCAGATCGTGCCGTATGAAGCGTTCGCAACGGCCGACAGTCACTTGGTGTTGGCCGTGGGTAACGACGGCCAGTGGCAGCGGTTTTGCCAAGCGGCGGAGCGACCAGATTTGGCAGCGGATGAGCGCTTCACTACGAACCCGCTCCGCGTGCAGCACCGCGAGACGTTGATCGCGCTGTTGCAGCCGGTGCTCGAGGCGCGCTCGCTGGCGGACTGGGAAGCGCGGCTGACGAGCGCCGAGGTGCCGCATGGACCGGTGCTGCCGCTCGATGAGACCTTCGCGCTGCCGGTGGTGGCGGCGCGGGAGATGGTGACGGAGACGGCACTGACATCCGGCGAACAGGTACGGCTGGTGGGTAATCCGATTCATTGGCCTGAGCGGCCGACAACGGCGGCTGTCGCTCCGCCAGACCTAGGGCAGCATACGCGCGAAGTGTTGCGCGAGTGGTTGGGAATGGCGGACGCGGAGATCGAGGGGTTGGTGGGGCAGAAGGTTGTGAGCGATCAGGAGCGGCGCAATTAGCCCCCGGCGAGTCGCCGGGGGGAGAAGGATCGCCAAAACAAAGATCACGTCCATTCGGCTATCTGCTTCACAACTGGCGGCTCGACCGCGAGCGACAAAGTTACGCTATCCACCCCCCGTCATTGACGGGGGGCTAATGAACACGATCAACAAAATGGCACGGAACGCCTCGCCCGCCGTTAACCCTGTCGCTTGGTCTTCCTCCTGGAAGACCGCCTTCCGTCGTCGCTTGCTGCGCTGGTTCTCGGCGAATGCCCGCGAGCTGCCGTGGCGGGAGAATCGCGATCCGTACCGCGTCTGGCTGAGCGAAATCATGCTCCAGCAAACGCAGGTGGCCGCGGTGCGCCCCTACTTCCTGCGGTTTGTAGAAACGTTTCCCACGGTCGCCGCTCTCGCGGCGGCCGACGAGCAGCTCGTGCTCCGGCATTGGGAGGGGCTTGGCTACTACCGGCGAGCTCGCCAACTCCATGCGGCCGCGCGAAAGATCGTGGCCGAGCACGCCGGCGTCTTTCCCGATCGCGCCGAGCAAGTGCGCGGATTGCCGGGCATCGGCCGCTACACCGCGGGTGCGATTCTCTCGATCGCCTTCGACCAGCCGGAGCCGATCGTCGAGGCGAACACGCAGCGGCTGCTCGCGCGGCTGTTGCCGTATGAAGGCGATCTCTCCACCATGGCGGCGCAGGCAGCGCTCTGGCAAGCTGCGGCTGACTTGGTGCCGCGCCGCGGCGCCGGGCAGTTCAATCAGGCCATGATGGAGTTGGGCAGCCTGGTCTGCGTGCCGAAGACGCCGCGTTGCGGCGAATGCCCTGTCGCCGAATTGTGCCCTGCCCTTCGACTGGGAATCGAACAGCGGGTGCCACTCCCCAAGGCGAAGCCCAAATTCGAAGAAGTGCGCGAAGCGGCGGTGGCGGTGTGGCGCGGCGGGCGCGTGCTTTTGATGCAGCGGCAGCCAGGAGAACGCTGGGCCGGCCTCTGGGATTTTCCCCGCTTTGAGTTGCCTGCGGGCCCCGCCAGCGATCTCGCCGAACATGTCGAACAACGGACGGGCCTGGTGGTCGAGCCTGGAGACCAACTCACCACGCTCCGGCACGGCGTCACCCGGTTTCGCATCACGCTCGAATGCCATGAGGCCCGCTACGTGCGCCGCAATCGCCGCATGCAAACGCCTACGCAATGGGCCGCGCCCGCGGCGATCGAAGAGTTGCCCTGCCACGTAACGGGGCGGAAGTTCGCCCGGCTGCTGGCGGAACGAAGCCTCGACTGACCGGCTGCATTCGCAATGGCCTCGACCGGAGCGTGGCGAGTAAAAGAAACGCAGCGCACAACCTTCGGGGGCGAGCGGCCCAGCGTAAGCTGGCCGATTCTCCGCGTTGGGAGCGCGGACGCCGGTTTGGTCAGCCGGCTGACGCCGGCCGCTCGCCAGTGCGGTTGGTGGAAGCGCTGTACGTTGTGCGCATCGATTGGGTCGAGCCAGGGAAACGCAGCGCGCAACGTCCCCGGCGAGCGGCCTAGCGTAAGCTGGCCGATTCTCCCACGTGGGGGCGCAGACGCCCGTTTGGTCAGCCGGCTGACGCCGGCCGCTCGCCAGTGCGGATGGTGGAAGCGCTGTACGTTGTGCGCATCGGTTGGGGCGAGCCAGGGAAACGCAGCGCGCAACGTCCCCGGCGAGCGGCCTAGCGTAAGCTGGCCGATGCTCCGCTTGGGGACGCGGACGCCGGTTTGTTCAGCCGGCTGACGCCGGCCGCTCGCCGGAACCGCTATTGCCTGAGCAGAAACTCTTTCGAGTTGAGCAGCGCCCAGGTGATGTCTTCCAGCCCGGCGCGGACATCGCCGGATGAAAGCACTGCGAGCGCCGCCGAGCTCTCTTCGCCGCTCGGCGGCCGCGACAGCGCCCACCAGTACAGCTCGGAAACGATCTCCGGCGGCTGCTTGTCTTGTTTCAGCAACTGCCCGATCCGGTTGTCGTCTTCGGTCAGCAGCTCATTGATCTTGGGCCCGGCGATGAGCTGCAGCGCTTGCCCCATCGTCGTCTCGGTGGTCCGCTCGCATTCGCAGACGAGCAGCCGCGGCGGCTTGCCGAACAGCCGCAGGAAGTTGTCGGGCTTGCCAAGCCGGCCGCGGCGATTGCGGGCGCCGAGCACGCCGGGGAGCTGCCCAGCCCTCACTCCGTCAGGGTAGCCGCTGTAGCTCGGCGGCACGCCCAGCACCTGATCGAGGGCGTCGGCAAGCTGCTCGGCGGAGAGGCGGCGGACGACCGCCGTGGCGAACGTTCCTTCACCGCGCGTTTGACCACGGGGCGGCTCGGCGGACCGCTGATACGTTTGCGAGGCCATGATCGTGCGGACCAAGTTGCGAAGATCGAAGCCGCTCTCGGCGAAGTGGCGGGCCAGATCGTCGAGCAATTCGGGGTGGCTCGCCGGATTGGTGGCGCGGAAGTCGTCGATCGGTTCGACGAGCCCCCGCCCCAGCAGGTGATACCAAATGCGGTTCGCCTGCGCAGCGGCGAACTGCGGGTGGCTGGGGCTCGTCAGCCAGTCGGCAAGCTGCTCGAAGCGGGCGTCGATGTCGGCCGGCGAGCGCTCGCCGCCGAGCAGCTTGGGGGGCGCGTTGCGCCCGTGCCTTGGATCCTTGAGCGTAGCCGCGCCGTCGAGCCACACGATCTGTTCGCCGTCGAACTCGTGGCCGTCGTTCTCGTCGCGCCGCCGGTTCTCCACGATCTTGTACTTCACGCCGGCGAAGGCGGCCGCCCACGAGTAATAGTCGTCCTGCGTCCAGCGGTCGAACGGATGGTTATGGCACTTGGCGCATTGCAGCCGCACGCCGAGAAATACCTGCGCTACGGCCTCAGCCCGCGTGATTGGGTCGCGATGGGCACGATAGAAGTTGGCTTCGGGATGGCCGTAGGTGCTGCCACGGCCGGTGAGCAGTTCGCGGACGAACTCATCGAGCGACCGGTTCTCCGCGATCGCGCGGCGGATCCAGTGGTGAAACGCCTGCACTCCTTTCTGGTCGAGCTGCTTTTCTTCATTGCGCAGCAGGTCCGACCACTTGAGCGCCCAGTGCTCGGCGAACTCGGGGCGCTCGAGCAACGCGTCGACGAGCCGTGCCCGCTTTTCGGGCGAAGCATCGGCCGCGAACCGCCGGGCTTCGTCGGCGGTGGGGAGCAGACCCAAGAGATCGAGATGCGCGCGGCGGAGGAAGACCTGGTCGGAGCAGCTTTCCGCCGGCGCGAGCTTGAGCGCCCGCAGCTTGGCGAAGACGCGCTCGTCGATGAAGTTGGCTGCCTGCACATTCGGCCACGTCGGCGCCGGCCCCTCCGGCACGAAGGCCAGCCGTACCGGCTGCTGCTGATCCAAGTAGCGCACGAGCACCGTCACCTCGCCGTCGCCGCGGCGTTCGGCCACGCCCTGGGCGTCGACTTCGGCCAGGCGGTTCGAGGTTTCGAAGACCGCCAGGTCGAGAACGTCGCGCTGTGAGCCGTCAGCGAAATTAGCCACCGCCGAGAGTTGGACGGACGCTTGGGGAGGTTCGAGCACGGCCGACGCCGGCGAAACCGCCAGCGATACGAGCGGCGGAAGTTGGCCCTGGTCGTCGGGAGCGCCGGCGGCGATCCAGCGGGCGAGCACTTCGTACTCGTGCGAATCGGGCTTGAAGCGCCGGCCGCCGCCGTGGGCCACGTCGGCCGTCGCCTTGCGGAGCAGCAGGCTCTCCGCAGGCAAGGCCGGGTTCAGACGGCGGCCGAACTGCTCGCGCACGAGCGCCTGGTAGTCGAAGCGCGGGTCCTGGCCGCGGAGCGAGAGCTTGAAGCCCCCCTTGCCGCTCGCGTTGCCGTGGCAGGCGCCGCTGCTGCAGCCGCTGCGGGCGAGCACCGCCATCACGTCGCGCGTGAAGCTGGGCTCGGGCGTGGGTGCGCCCGCTAACAGCTCGTTGGCCGCGCCTGCCCAGCACGCCAGAACCGCCAAGAGCGCGCGAAAGCGGCGCGCGGTCCGGGCTGTGCGCGATAACAGTGGTCGCAGGCCAGGCATGCGACACCTCGAGGGGCGCGGGCGAGGTGATCGATTCGGGTGGGACTCGAGCGGCAGCGGTGCAGGCTGGTCGCTCGGGCAAGGCGTGGGCTCCGGCGGGGCGCCGGAGCATGCCCGTAGTATAGCGTGGGGCAGAGGAACTCAGTAGCGGCCGGCGCGCAAGAACGAAGCGCGGCCCCAGCCAGCCCGCTCCGGCTCAGCCGCCACTCATGCCGACGATCCGCACGCGGGAGGGGCCGCTGGGCGCCTCCTCATCCGAGGCCGCCATCGGCTCGTCGGCGACGGGCATTTCCTCCGCGTACTCGGCCTCCTCGATCGAGGCCGCGGGCGCGGGACGGGCCGTCGTTTCCCAACTCGCAGGGTGGACGGGTGACAACTCGTCCGTTTCCTTCTTCTCGATCGTCTGCGACGGCTCGGCGGCCACCAGTGTGCCGGCGGCCCGCCACTGCGGCCCCTTGGCGATCGTCCGCTTGGGCAGCTTGGCCACCGGAGTGAGCTGGGTTTGCGGCGTTTCGGCCTCGTCGGCCTCAGCCCCGTTTTCGATGATCGTGGGCTCGGCGGCGGCGATTTCCTCGCTCACGACCTCGCGGGCCGGCTTGGCCGCGCGGCTCGGTTTGCTGGCCGACGCCAGGGCAACTTCCGTTTTGGCGGCGGAGCGCTTCGCGGCGCCCGACTTGGTTTGCTTCGCGCTCTTAGCCGGCTTGGCGGCGGCGATCTGCTTTGTGGGCTTCGCTTCCGGCTTGGCCGCCCGAGGAGCGGCTGCCTGCACGAGCGGCGCCGGCGGCGGCACGGGCGCGATGTCTTGCGGATCGTGGATCGACCGCCTGGGCGCCACTGCCAGGCGAGAGTTCGCCGGCGTTTCGGGGGCGATGAGTTGTTCTCTTGGCACCGGCACAGTCGCCGACGCTTGCACGACTTGTTGGTCTACCCGCGCGCGGGCTGCCGGCGAAGCCGCTTGCCGCGCCCCAGCCACCCGCGCGGCCTGACCCGCGGGCACCCCCTGCGGCACCGACTGGGGCTCGAAGCTGCGAAAGCTGTGTTGCGCCGTCATCGACGTGGCGCAGCCTGCCGAGCAGGCAAGGAGTCCGAGTGCGGCGAGCAATCCAAGGCGACCAGTGCGGTGCGACATCGCGGCGTCTTTCCGGGGGGAAGACCGTGTGGCCGGCGCGCAAAGACGGGCACGCCAGCGTTACGGGCCATTTAATCGGCAAAGTCGACGCAGTCGCTCCAGTCGAATGGGCGGTTTTTTGCTTTCCGACTGCTAGCATTTCCGCCCCGTGACCGGCGAGGTCGCCCCGGCTTACACTGCTCCGCATGCGCAGAAGCATGCACGATTGTGAGGGATATCCCGCATAGTTGGTCCAAATCCGCCGGTTTTTCGTCGACCAGTTCCGAAAAACTGGCGGAACGTAAGTTGGCGGCGCCAGCAGTCCAACCCTTGCCAACCGCTTAGCTTGCGAAGGAATAGCGTGCGGACTAGCGATTCACGCCTCGGCGCAACTCGTTTGCGGGGTGTCTTGGGGGGTTGCGAGCGGGGGGGGGCTTCCTATCTTGGGGCCACCCGCAAGGAATGTTGCGGTCCGCTGGGCGGCTTTCGGAAACGGAGTTCGCGGCGATCTCGTTTCAGACACCCTGGAGATGATCGAGAATGACTCACGGATTGTTGGCCTTGGCCATGGTGTGCTTGGTGGGCAATGGAGAAACCACGTCGCGCGGGGCGATCAAGCCCCCGGCCCCCCTCAAGGCGCCCGGCGCCTTGAAGCCGCCTGCCAAGCCTGCCGCTCCGGCGCAGGCGCAGCTTCACCCCGTGGAGGAGCAGGTGGTTGCCCGGACGAACGCCGAGCGCCGCCGCTTTGGCCTGCCCGCCCTGCGGGTCGACGGCCGCCTGATGCGCTCGGCCCGCCGGCACACCGCCTGGATGACCCGCAGCCGCTCGCTGACCCACACGTCGGAGGCCGTGGCCGAGAACATCGCCATGGGGCAGTCGACCAGCAGCGAAGCTCTGAGCTCTTGGATGTCCTCCTCAGGGCACCGGGCGAATATTCTCAACGCGAGCTACAGCCGCATCGGCGTGGCCGCGTACAGCACGCCGGAAGGCCGCACCTTCTGGTGCCAGCAGTTCCTGCCGTAGAGGCACGGCTGACGATCTCGCGCTGAAAACAAGTGGCCGCTCGTCGGAAGCGTTGTGCGCTGAGGAATAACGCAGCGCACGACCTCTCCGGCGGGCGCCCCGCGTAAGCGGGCCGATGCAAGCGCGGCCATGGGTTGGTCAAGTCAGCATAGACCGGCTGAGTCGAGTGGGCGTTCGCGCGCTGCCGCCGTCATGTTGGCCGCGCGCTGTCGGGCCAGCTACCTTCCAGCCGCCTTGGCGGCGTCGGTAGATCCCTGGCGGCTCGGTGCAGCCCGATACAGTACGTGCCGGCGCAGTAGGTGGCCTTCCGGCAGTAGCGGGTGGTCGAAGTCTTCGGCCGGATCGTGGGCCATGCCGAGCTTTTCCATCACCCGCCGCGAGCGCAGATTCTCCGGCACGGTGAACGACACGATCTCGGCGAGGCCCAACCGCTCGAAGCCAAAGGCCAGGGCGGTGCGGGCGCCCTCGGTGGCATAGCCACGGCCCCAGTGCTCGGCGGCCAGCCGCCAGCCGATTTCCACGCACGGAGTGAAGGGGGCGGTGAAGCGGGGATGCGCGAGGCCGATGAAGCCGGCGAACGGCGCGACGCCTGGGATCTCCACGGCCCACAGGCCAAACCCGTGCTCGGCGAAGTGGGCCGCGATGCGATCGGCCACCGCGTCGCTCTCTTCGCGCGAAAGCGGCCCGGGCAGGAACTCGACCACGCGCGGATCGGCGTTGAGCGCCGCGAACGCCGCGCGGTCCTCCGGCCGCCAAAGGCGCAGCCGCAACCGCGGCGTTTCCAGCTCGGGAAGGGAGTCGGTCGACATTCGCGCTCGCAGCAGGAGGCGGAGGGATGCAGGCGCAGTAGAATAACGCCGCTGCTCGACCTCACCAACCACTTGCCGGAGCCCGCCATGACTGTGTCGCCCGCCAACACTCCGCTCGGCATCCTCGGCGTGGGACAAATGGGGCTCTCGGCGGCCGCGTGCTTCAGCCGCGCGGGTTTTCCCGTGCTTGTCTGGGCGCGCAGCGCCGCCAAGCTGGGCGAACTGCCGGCCAAGCTCGACGCGCTGCACGCGTTTCTCGATCAACACGTTGGCCCTGCGAGCGACGCCCGCGGGCTCGTGGAAACGACCGGCGACCTCGGCCGCCTGGGCGAAACCGCGCTCGTGCTCGAATGCATTGCCGAAGACGTGGGGCAGAAGGCTGAGCTACTAGCCCAACTCCGGCCGGCCGCCGAGCGCGGCACAGTTTTGGCAAGCTGCACGAGCGGCCTCTGCATCAGCGAAATCGGCCGCGCCGGAGGCGTGGGAAGGTGGCTCGTGGGCGCCCATTTCTGGAACCCCGCGCACCTGATGCCGCTCGTAGAAGTGGTGCAGGGCGACGAAACCGATCCGGCGGCGGTCGACTTCGTCTGCCAGGTGCTCGAGCGGGCAGGCAAGGCGGCGGTGCGCTGCCGCGACGTGCCGGGGTTCATCGGCAATCGGCTGATGCACGCCCTCTGGCGCGAGGCGCTGCACTTGGTGCAAACGGGCGTCTGTTCGCCGGCCGACGTCGACCAGGTGGTGCGGCTGACGTTCGCCCTGCGGCTGCCGGCCGTGGGCCCGTTCGAGAACATGGACCTGGTGGGCCTGGGCCTCGTCGACCAGATTCATTCCTACCTGTTCGCCGACTTGTCGAACGCTGGCCAGTCGCTGCCGATCGTGCGCGAGAAGGTTGCGGCGGGGGAGGCGGGCATGCGCGCCGGCCGCGGCTTCTACGACTGGGGCGCCCGCGACGCTCAACAGCTCGTGGCGCAGCGCGACGAGCAGATCGTGCGGCAGTTGGGGTTCTTGCGCGGGATTGGGCGGGTGTGAGCGGCTAGAAGTTCGGGTTGCCCTCTGATACTAGCCCGCAGCGCAAGAGCGCAAGCAAGGGAGAGCCCCGTTTCCCTGGTTGAGCCCCGCTGACCCCTGCACGGGCCGGACAGCAATTTGGTTGGACGTGGGGGCATGGATCAAGCGTTTTGCTCTTAGAGCGAGCAAGGCTACGTGCAGCCCCGGCAGGGGCGACCCGAGAATAGCCCCGGGCCAGGGCAGCGTGAGCTGACCGCAGCCCGGGGTCCGTGAGAAGTAGGAACAAAGCCCCGCAGGGGCGACACAAGAACTGCTTGCCAGCGCAGGACTCAAGCATATCGGTCGCCCCTCCGGGGCTCTTTGTTTCCGTGGGGCGTAACCCCGGGCGGCGTCCGGCTTGCGCCGGCCTTGCCCGGGGCTATTCTCGGGTCGCCCCTGCCGGGGCTGCATGCCGCGCCTCACCCTTCGCAGATGCCAAAGCGCAACTTCAAAAAGCGCGCTGCGGGCTAGTGTGGCACAACCCGAAAAACAAGCTGTGACGCAGCACTAGTGAGTTGGCACTATGGATATGCGGACCCCGGCGTTCTTCTCAGCATTTTCACTCCTCCCCCGGGTGGCCCGTCCAGGATGCGCGCCTCCGGGAAGAGCCGGGAAAGGCGTTGCACTTCACTTCGGCTGGAGTTCGCGGGAACCCAGAGCTGGTCCATCGCGCGGTCGCCAAACCAGACTCGATGGAGAGGAATCCGTGCCCGGCTCGAGGACGCCGGCACTCCCCAGGCTCGTCGCTTGGTCAACACGGCCTGCCGCTCCTGCACCACGCTCCGCTCCCACGCCAGCCACGCGCAGAGCACCGCCACGGCCACGAGCAGCAGACGTAGGGAGAAGCGGGGGAGCTTCATGGGGTGGTCGGGTCCCGCTGATTCGTCACCAGGGCTTCGGGAAACAACCGCCGAACGTCGTCGACGGTATCTGGACCTACGCGACCCCAGCAATGGACGGTGTGAATTGGCTCATCGCCAAACCAACGCCGCACTGACGGAATCGTCGCCACGCTTTTCGTGTATGGCGGATTGCTGGCGTGTTCGGCGGCGCGAAAGCTCACCTGGTATTCGGCCCAGAGTCGGTTGCGCAACGAACGGCGGGCCACCGCTGTTTGCCGTTCGTAGGCCAGCCAGCCGCAGAAAACGCCACTGACCCCCACCAGCACCATCAGCGTGCGGAGCGAGAACGAGCGGAGACGGCGGGGGAGAGCACTCATGGTCGGCAGCATACCACGGGGCGAGCAGCCGACGGACTAGGGTTTTCCGCACGACGCGCCAATTCGTTGCGGTCGGGGCGTGCCGTGCCCATAATCGCTCGGGCAAGAGTTCATGCGGCTTCTAATTTAAAGACCAGGGTGCAACGATGCGTGCGTTGTTGGCGGTGGCGAACTTGGGCAAGGTAGTCACCATCTTCTGCATCATTGGGCTTTGCGCGAAGGCCCTTCCCGCTACGACTCTCGTTTACGAATATTCGAGTACCTTCGCTGGAGAAATGCCCGTCACTTCTTCGCCGTGGCTTCGCGCCACCTTCGACGACCTTGGGGCCTCAGGGACGGTCAACCTGAAGGTCGAGGGCTTAAGTTTGGCGCCTGAAGAGTTTGTCAACAGCTTGTACTTCAATCTCGATCCCGCGATGAGTGCTCAGGCGCTCTCGTTCGGAAATGCTTCCCTAGTCGGTGGCATTAAGTTCGACGGCATTTCCCATGGCTCAGATGCAATTGCGGTGCAGGGGGGCGGCAAGTTCGATATGTGGTTTGCGTTTACTGCCATGCCGGGCGATGCTGTCCGTTTCGGACTCGGCGACTCGTTTTCAATCGATGTGTCCGGCCCTGGCCTGACTGCAGAATCGTTCGACTTTCCAAGTTCCCCAGAAAACGGCAGCGGCGAATTCTACACTGCTGCCAGGATCCGGCAGTTTCAAGACGCGTCGCTTCCAACGGTCGATGTGAGCAGTTGGGTCACGGTCCCCGAGCCCTCCACCTTCCTGCTCGCCGCCCTGGCCGGGGTCGGGCTGCTGGCGTTTCGGCGAAAGTTGGCCCAATGATCCAGCTTCTCCTCTGGCTGCCACCCGTGTTCTGGGGGCTACGAGTGCCAGAGATCGCCGGGGCGCTTGATCGATCCCCGGTATCCCGAGAGGCCTCTTGGGTCTCAGATACAAGGTCGTAAACGGGCGAGAATAGCCTTGCCCGCAGGCCAAAAATCGCCCCTAGCGAGCGCCGCGCGAGCTGGGCGGCTAGTGAGCCCGCCGTGTCATGCGCGGGAAGCCGCCGGCGAGCCAGGCCGCGAAGAGCGTGGTGAGAATCAGCCAGGCGACGAGCATTTGCGGTCCCTCCTGCGGGAACTGTAGCACGTCTGCGGCTTCCGCGCGAACGGCAGTTCTCATCCGACCCCAGGAGCCGCCGGGAACATTCAGCGACGACCGCGTCGAAATCGCTCCCGCCCGCCTGAAAGCCTGACAGCCCGCGGAGAAGTCTCTCTCGGCGCATCAGGCAAGTGGCGTGGTGCGGCCTCCGGCATACAATGGGTACGCATGAGGCACGGCCGCGGCCGGCCCTCTTCGGTAGTTCTCGGGGCTGGCCGCGGCTTTTTTCTCGCCACCGCAAATGAGAGACTCTGCGCCGCTAGCCCCTACACGCTGAACTTGATGTTCAGAATATCCCCGTCCCGCACCACGTAGTCCTTCGGCTCCTGCCGCACCAGGTTGTTGGCCTTGATCTCGCGCTCGCTCCCCAGGCGGATCAGGTCGGCGCAGGTCATCACTTCGGCGCGGATGAAGCCGCGGGCCAGGTCGCTGTGGATGTTGTCGGCCGCTTCGAGGGCTGTGCCTCCCTTGTGGATCATCCAGGTCCGCACTTCCTTCTCGCCGGCTGTGAAGTAGAGCATTTGCCCCGAGGCGCCCATGATCGTCCGCAACAGTGAATCGCGGTCGTAGACCTTGAGCCCCATTTCCTCGACGAGCGCGGCGCGTTCGGCCGCCTCCATCTGGGCGAGCTCGAGCTGCAGCCGCAGCGGCACGGCGACCACCGGGCAATCGGGGGTCGACTTCTCTTCGAAGCGTTCCGGCTTGGCCTCGTCGTCGTCGACGTTGACCACGATCATCCGCGGCTTCTCCGAGAGCAGCCGGAACGAACGCGTCGCCTTGACCTGGGCGTCGTTCATGTCGGAAGTGCGCATCGGCTTGCCCCCTTCCATAGCCGCCAGAATCGGCTCGAGGGCCGTGAGCTCGGCCTGCTCCTGATCGCGATTGGGGCGCGGCTTGCGGAGCGAATCGCGCAGCCGCTCGAGCCGGCCGCCGACGATCTCCATGTCGGCCAGCAGCAGATCTTCTTCGAAGCTCGCCAGGTCGGCCAGCGGATCGGGCCGCGCCACCGCCGAGGTGACGAGCACCAGGCAGCCTGCCTCGCGAATATGCCCCAGCCGGGCCGGGTTGCCTTCGTGCGTGCGGCTCAGCCCGGGGGTATCGACCAGGTCGAGCGAGGCCAGCGTGATCTTCTTCGGATGGTACACCTCGCACAGCGCGGCCACGCGCGGCTCAGGCACGGGGGTGGCCGCCGCTTGTTGCGTGTGGGCAAGCGCCGGATCGGGCCGCACGCCGGTGAGCCACTCGAACAGGGTGCTCTTGCCGGCCCCTTGATAGCCGACCAAACCAATCTTCATGCAACGATCCCGGGCAAGAAAGAGACGCGAGACGCGAATTACGCGGGGACTATCGCCCCTGCCGGACAAAGGTGGCCAGTGTAGTGAACCGCTCGCCGGCCGTCGATGCCGTGGCGGAGGAGCCGCCGCCGGCCGCAGTTTGTCGGCCCTGTGCGCCCAGCGTATACTTGGGCTAAGGGCCCGCGTTAGGCGGTGGGCTGCCTGGCGTTTCACCCCGCTTCCCGAGTTTTCCAGCCGAAGAGCGTCTTTATGGTGCTGTCGCGCGTCACCCTGTCTCGCTTGGCGCTGCTGTTGCTTGCCGCCGGCGGCCAGCTTTCTCGGGCAGAGGCCGCGGCGCCTGCGGCGGCAGAAGACACGGCCGACTACCTGCGGCTCGAGCGCGACGCCAAGGGGCGGCCGCTCGCGCTCGAAACCGCGATCGTGCGGTTCGCCCCCAAGCAGGGCGATGCCAAGGGGCCGACGGTCGACCTGATCGGGGCGGTCCACATCGCCGACAAGCAGTACTTCGACGAGCTCAACAAGGAGTTCGAGAACTACGACGTCGTCCTCTACGAGCTCGTCGCGCCCGAAGGCACCCGGATCGCCAAAGGAGGCGGCGGCCGCTCGAGCCACCCGGTGGCCGCGCTGCAGAACGGCATGAAGAGCGTGCTCGAGCTCGAGCATCAACTGGAGCACGTCGACTACCAGAAGGACAATCTGGTGCATGCCGACATGTCTCCCGACGACTTCTCCCGCTCGATGAAGAACAAGGGGGAAAGCTTTCTCACGATGTATTTCCGGCTGATGGGCGCCGGCTTGGCCATGCAAAGCGCGGCCGGTCCGGGCGCGAGCTCCGACGCGGCCATCTTGATGGCCTTGTTCGACAAGGACCGAGCGCTCTCGCTCAAGCGGCTGATGGCCGAGCAGTTCGAGAAGATGGAAGTCGCCATGAGCGCGCTCGACGGGCCCGAGGGCTCGACGCTGTTGGCGGAGCGCAACAAAATCGCGCTCAAGGGGCTGCAGAAGCAACTCGACGCCGGCAAACAAAAGATCGCCATCTTCTATGGCGCCGGCCACTTGCCCGACATGGCCCGCAGGCTGGAAACCGAGTTCCAGCTCGAGCCGGAGAGCACCCGCTGGGTGCGAGCCTGGGACCTGCGCTCGCCGGCGCAGCGCAAGGCGGAGAAGAGCGGGCGTTAGCGGGGCGGCCCGAATCCTTCGCGGCCATTCCAGCAATGCCGTCTCGTCCTGACATTGGACGAGGGAAGTCCAGCTCGGTTTGCCGCGACACGCCATTTGCCTAGCCTGCGCGGTTTCCTTGTTTTGCGTTCCCGGCGTGGTTGCCGTTGGCATTGCGCGATCCTCCCGCGCGTCCAGCTTTACTCATCCCGCGCGATCGGGGGAACCGATAATGTGAGTCGAGCGCCTTGTCGTCTCCTCACCGCGGAAGCGCACGGATGCACGTTGTCTACCTGTCGCTCGAAAAGCCCACGCTCAACCGGTCGGCGGCTTTGCAGTCGCTGCACACGATTCGCGGGCTTGTTTCGGCCGGGGCCCGCGTGACGTTTGCCTCGCCCTGGCCCGTGCGGCGGGTCTTGGCCACACTTCAGGCAATGACCGGTCAGCCGCTTCCCTCCGGCGTGGACGTTCACAGTGTGGGGCCAGGCCCGGATTTGCCGGTGCTCGTCAAACTCTGGCCGGCGCAGGTCTGGAAAGGGATTGCCGCGCGGCTCAATCGACTGGCGCGCGAGATCGGCCAGGCCGAGCCCGACGCGGTGGCCTATACGCGCTGCCGTCGCATCGCGGCCAACTATCCACGGCAGTCGGCCCCTCCCTTGCTGTTCGAATACCACGAGCCGCAATCTCTCACACAGGCGACGGCCGACGAAGCCGCGGTGGGTTGGCGCTTGCCGGCGATCGAGGCGGAAGAGCGGCGTGCGGTGCGGAACGCAGCCGGCCTCGTGACCGTCAGCCAGGCGCACTACGACGAGGCGCCCGCGCTGTATGGCTATCAAGGTCCGCGGTGGATGATTCCCAACGCAGTCGACCTGGAGCTTTTCGCCGCCGCCGCCGAGGCGCGGCGCCCGCAACCGGGCAAGTTCGTATACATGGGGGGCCTCGATCGCTGGAAGGGACTCGAGCTGGCGCTGGCCGCCGTGGCCAAGGTGCCCCAAGCGCGGCTGAGCATCATCGGCGGGATCGTTGGCAGCGACGCCTGGAACCATTTGCTGCAGCTCTCGCAACGCTTGGAGCTGGGCGATCGGGTGCAGTTTCATGGTCCCGTGCCGCAGCCGGGATTGCACTCGCACTTGGCAGCGGCCACGGCCGGCTTGCTTCCGCTTTCCGGCAGCTACACGTTGGCCGCTCGCTACAACTGCCCGCTCAAGCTGCTCGAATATATGGCGGCCGGGCTGCCGGTGGTTGCCTCCGACTTGCCGAGCGTGCGCGAACTCGTGACACACGATCGCGAAGCCCTGTTGACATCCGACGGCGACGTGACGGCGTTGGCCGGCGCACTCGAGCGACTCTGCGCCGACAGCGAGCTCGGCGCTCGGCTGGGCGCCGCGGCGCGGCTGGCCGCAGAGAAGCACACCTGGTTGCTGCGTGGTCAGCAGATCCTGGCCGCCTGCGCCGAAGTTCGCGAGCGCGGCCGCCGCGCGGCGACGCTCCCGTTTCCTGCTCCCAACAGCACCGACGCCGCCTGGCGACAGGCAGCCTAACCCTTGGGAGAGGATAAGCGGCAACCGATGACGGGCGGACGTCGTCAATTCGCGCGACCCGAGGCGCCGAGTTCGGCGCCCGGCGTTGCTGCGCGCGAGGCGGTTGGCCGGCGGCTGCGGATCGCGCTCGTCTCGACTTCGCGCGTGTGGGGAGGCGCCGAAGAGCAATTGCGGCTGTTGGTCGAAGGCCTTTCCGCCCGCGGCCACGATTGCCTGGTGCTCTGCAAGAGCCGTTCGCCGGTCGAGCAGCGGCTCGAGGCCGACGGCTTTGCCACCGATCGGGTCATGGCGGCGCGCGAGAGCAAGCTCAGTCCGTTGTCCTGGCTGCGAATGCGAACCGCGATTCGCAACTACTCCCCGGACATCCTCCTGCTCAACGATTCGGCGTCGATCCTGTGCGCCCGTTTCTCCGGCGCCTGGCGGCTTGCCGGGGCAACGGTTCACGTCCGCCATACCTGCTTCCCGATGCGGCACCCTTGGCTCTACGACCGCGTTTGCCGCGCTATTGTGTGTGTCACGGCCGAGACCGCGCGGATCTGCCTGGAAGGGGGGCTGCCGGCGGAAAAGCTGTTCGTCATCCACCCGGGCAGCGACCCGGCACGCTTGAACGCGGGGGACCGCGCGCGCGGCCGGGCAAGTCTGTCGCTTGCGCCCGAGGAGCCGCTGCTGCTCACGATCGCCGCGCTGGTGGATTGCAAAGGGCACGAAACGCTGCTGCAAACGCTGCCAGGCCTCATCGCCGCTCATCCAACCCTGCGACTAGCGCTGGCTGGCGAGGGACCGCTTCGACCCCAACTCGAGCGGCTGGCCAAGGGCCTCGGCATTGCGGCGCAGGTGCAATTCCTCGGCTTCCGCGACGACATTCCCGATCTCTTGCAAGCCGCCGACCTGTGCGTCATTCCTTCGCATCTCGAAGGGATCTGCTCGACGCTCATCGAGGCGATGCTGGCGGGCCGGCCGCTCGTGACGACCTTGGCCGGCGGCATGGCCGAAGTAGCCGCGCCGCCGGGTTTTCCGCCCATGGCCTGGACGGTCCCGCCCGGCGATTCCGCCGCTCTCGCGGCAGCTCTCCAAACGGCCCTAGACCAACCGGCCGAGCGCGAGCTCCGGGCCGCCCGTGCCCGCGACTACGCCCTGGCCAGCTTCACGCCGGAGCGCACGCTCGATGGCTTCGAGCAGCTCTTCTTCTCGCTCGCGCCGACCGCAGTTCGCCTGC
Organism: Pirellulales bacterium; assembly: GCA_046349955.1. GTDB lineage: Bacteria > Planctomycetota > Planctomycetia > Pirellulales > JBGAPH01 > JBGAPH01. Next base: position 53,598 of record JAXMBI010000028.1, read on the forward strand.
CCCGGGGCGGGCATGTTGATGTCCCGCGCCGCGCGGCAGGGTAGGGCGGACCTGGCCTGCTGCCAAGCTTACCGCGCCGCCATCGCGTGAATCGCCTCGCGATTCACCGGTTGGACCACGCCCCGTTCGCACACGATCGCGCGGATCAACCGCGCCGGCGTTACGTCGAACGCCGGATTGTAGACCGCCACGCCCTCGGGGGCCGTGCGGCGGCCGAATGAGTCGGTGATCTCGGCGGCGGGGCGCTGCTCGATGGGGATCGAGTCTCCCGATTCGAGCGCGAGATCGAACGTGCTCGTGGGCGCCGCGATATAGAAGGGAATGTTGTGCGCCGCAGCCAAGACGGCCACCGAATAGGTGCCGATCTTGTTGGCGGTGTCGCCGTTGGCGGCAATGCGGTCGGCTCCTGTGACGACCGCCTGCACGCGCCCCTCGCGCATTACCTGGGCGGCCATGGAATCGCAGATGAGCGTGGCGTCGATTCCCCGTTGCACGAGCTCCCAGGCGGTCAGCCGGGCCCCTTGCAGCAGGGGCCGCGTTTCGTCGACGAACACCTTGGGGCGCTTGCCTTGCTCGTGGGCCTGAAAGATCACCGCCAGAGCAGTGCCGTAGTCGGCGGTCGCCAGCCCCCCGGCGTTGCAGTGCGTGAGGACCCCCGCGTCTGCCAGGAGTTCGGCGCTGAAGCGGCCGATGGCGCGGCAGGCCTGCCGGTCTTCTTCCTCGATAGCGCGGGCTTCGGCCAACAGCGCCGCCAACAGATCGGGGGGCGAGGCGTCCGGGCGTGCGGCGGCGACCCTCTGCAAGCGATCGAGGGCCCAAAACAGGTTTACGGCCGTGGGCCGGCTGCCGGCAAGGTAGGCGGTCACTTCGTCGAGCCGCGCCTGAAAACTACGGCGATCCTGCCCGACGTGCTTTTGCAGGTCGACACACACCCCATACGCCGCGGCGATGCCAATGGCCGGGGCGCCGCGCACCCGCAAGGAGCGAATGGCCTCCCACACGACCTCTACATGCCGGCACTCGAGTTCGACGAGTTGGCCAGGCAGAAGTGTTTGATCGATCAGCGACAGGTAACCAGGCAGGCCGCTGGGGCCCTCGGCCCGCCAGCGGAGCGTAGGTTGGTTCAAGGAAGGAGTCCTTCGACGAGAGACGAAGACGGCACTGCCCAGATCGTATCATTCGCCATCGAGGTTGGCATCCGCCCGGCACATGGTCGACCTGAGGGCGGTTCGCGCCTGGGCCGGGCTGCTAGCTCGGCACGAACGCCCGCTTGAGCGCGTTGCACACCTGGTCCACCGCCGCCCGCGTCGTGGGAGTGCCGGCGAGAGCCGTGAGCAGCACGACGTCGTGGATCGCGCCCAGATAGCGCACTGCGGTCACGCGCACGCCTGCTGCGCTGAGCTTGCGGGCATAGGCTTCGCCTTCGTCGCGGAGCACGTCGAACTCGGCGGTGGCGATGAACGCGGGGGGCAGATTGCGAAGCTGCTCGCCGGTCGCCTGTAGGGGCGAGGCGGTGGGCGCGCGGCGGGCCGCGGCGTCCGGCAGATAGTGGTCCCAGAACCAGCGCATGGCCTCGCGGGTGAGCCAGGGGCCGTCGGCGAAGTCCTCGTAAGAGGCGGTATCGAACGCGGCGTCGGTCACTGGGTAGAACAGCGCCTGCAGGGCCAGCTTGGGCCCGCCGCGCTCCTTGGCCAAGAGGGCTACGGCGGCCGCCAGGTTGCCGCCGGCGCTGTCTCCGGCCACGGCGAGGCGCGAGCTGTCGATCGCGAGCGACCTGACATGCTCGGCGATCCACTGTGTGGCCGCATAGCACTCTTCGAGCGCCGTGGGATAGCGGGCTTCCGGCGAGCGCGAGTAGTTGACGAAGACCACCGCGGCCTCGGCGCCCTGGGCGATTTCGCGCACCAAGCGGTCGTGGGTCACGGCGTCCCCCAACACCCAGCCGCCCCCGTGGAAATACATGACCCCGGGGATCGACCCGCGCATCCCCTGCGGCCGCACGATGTGCACGCTCACGTTGCCCGCCGGGCCACAGGGGAGTTCGCGATCTTCGACGTCGGCCGGAATGCGGGCGACTTCGCCCGTTTGGGCCTGCCGTAACAACATTCGTGCCTTGTCGATTGGCAACTGATTGACCGGCGGGACCCCGTCGGCCGCCAGCTTCTCGAGGAAGGCGCGCGTGGTGGGTTCGATGCCTGGGGGCAAGGGGTTGGACATGGTCGAAGCGCCCTTTCTAGCGAACGCGCGCGGCGACAACGGAGCGCCGCCCGATTCACGGGAATCTCATTTGAAGTTTGCCGCGGGCGCAAGTAGTTTGAGAGCCGCCTACCCAGCGCTCTCCTTCCCACCTTGCGAGCCGCACCAATGCTGGACCTCGACCGATTCTACCGCACCGCGCGTGACGAAGGGCGGGTCAGCCGCCGGCTGTTCCTGGGCTACGCCGCCGCGCTCTCCAGCGTGCCTGCGTTGGCGCAGCAAGTGTCGGGCCGCACGCTCCGCAAGGTTTCGTTCTCCACCGATCCGTTCTCGGCCGGCGTCGCCTCGGGAGATCCCACGGATACGGGCGTTGTGCTATGGACGCGGCTCGCGCCACGGCCGTTCGAGCCGGGTGGGGGCGTGCCGGCTGAAAACATCGAAGTGGAGTGGGAACTGTTCGCCGATGCCGAGTTGACCGAGCCGGTGCGGCGCGGCACAGCGATCGCCACGCCGCAACTCGGCCATTCCGTTCACGTCGAGCTGGAAGGGCTCCAGCCTTCGCGCTGGTACTGGTATCGCTTTCGCGCCGGCGACGCCGAGAGCCGCGTCGGCCGTACGCGCACGATGCCGAGCGCCTTGGCCGTTCCTAAGGAGCTCAAGTTCGCCTTCGCCTCGTGCCAGCACTACGAGAGCGGGCTCTACACCGCGTACGAACACATGGTCCGAGACGGCCTCGACCTGGTGTTCCACTTGGGCGACTACATCTACGAGGGAGCGGCCGCGGAAGGCCAGATCCGCAAACACCTGGGGAAAGAGCTCAAGTCGCTCGACGACTACCGGATTCGCCACGCGCTTTACAAGTCGGACCCGCACCTGCAGGCGATGCACGCGGAGTGTCCCTGGGTGGTGACCTGGGACGATCACGAGTTCGACAACAATTGCGCGGGCGACATCTCCGAGGAGAAAAACGTCGCCCCGGCCGACTTTCTTGCCCGCCGGGCCAACGCCTATCAGGCCTACTATGAAATGATGCCGCTGCGGCGCACCGCGCTGCCTCGTGGAGCCGACATGCGGCTCTACCGCACCGTGTCGTTCGGCCGCTTGGCGGCGTTTCAGGTGCTCGATACCCGCCAGTATCGCACCGATCAGCCGAACGACGACAACGAGAGCCCGCTCAACGAGGCGGCTCTGAACCCCAACAATTCGTTGCTCGGCCGCCGTCAGGCCGCCTGGCTGCAAGCGTCGCTGCTCGAATCGACCGCCACCTGGAACGTGCTGGCCCAGCAGGTGATGATGGGGCTCGTAGGCTTTCGGCCGAAGGACAAGACCGAGCTGCACTACTCGATGGACCAGTGGCCCGGCGCCGCCCATGAACGCGGCAAGCTGCTCGAATTCCTCCGCGATCGCCGAGTGCCCAACCCCGTGGTGCTCACCGGCGACATTCACTCGAACTGGGTGAACGATCTGCGGGTTGATGATCGCCAGCCCGACACGCCGATCGTGGCGGCCGAGTTCGTCGGCACGTCGCTCACCTCGGGAGGCAACGGCTCGCAGCGGTTCGACGGACTCGAGGACTGCCTGGCCAGCAACCCCGGCGTCCGGTTTGGCAACGCCGAGCGGGGCTACGTGCGCTGCACGGTGACGCCCGACGCTTGGCGGAGCGACTACCAAGTGTTCGAGGAGATCGAGAAGCCGGGAGGCGCGGCGGTCACCCGCGCGTCGTTCGTGGTCGAAGAGGGAGCGCGCGGCGTAAAGACGGCCTAGCGCTGCGTCACAGCTTGTTGGTCGGGTTGTGCCCCACTAGGCGCGCAGCGCAAGCAAGGGACGGGAGCGCCCGGCGGGCGCGCTGGCAACAAATGCTGCCCGGCCCGCGCAGGGGTCCGCGAGGCTGAAGCCCCGGAGGGGCGACCGAAAATAGCCCAGGGCAAGGACGGCGCCAGCCGGACGCAGGGTTACGTCAAACCGGAACGCGAAGAGCCCCGGAGGGGCGAAAGAAATCCGGCTTGATGTGCCACGCTGGTGTTCGCGAGCAGCTCGCGACGCATCTCTTCTGTCGCCCTTACAGGGCTCTCTCGTTCGTTTCTGTTCAACCCAGGGCTGCGGTCAGCTATTGCTGCCCTTGCCCTTATAGTTGTTTCTTTGCCCGCAGGACTCAGCACGACGGGCTGCTCGGCCCTTCGCGGGCCTAGGGCAGTTCCGGCGTGTGGAGGAGTCCTGCGCCGCGCGGAATCTGGGCGGCGATATGCTGAGCGAAGACACGCAGCGCCTCGCGACGAATGGCCTTGCCCAATCGCGCGACGATTAAGCCCAGATTTTCGCGCGAGGACGCTGCGCCTTGGCCTCGACGAATGCTCAGATGACGACGACCAACGTCCCACTATAAGGATTTCGCTAGGCCTGGGCCAGCGTGTCAGGTTGCTCCTCTTACCGCTCGCACAGGAGTTCTCCCATGACCGCCCCTCAGGAGTTTGCCGCGTTCCTGGGCATCGATTGGGCCGATGAAAAACATGACCTCTGTCTGTTGTCTGCCGAGGGGGGAGCTGCGCATCACAGCACCCTGGCCCAGAAGCCCGCCGCGATCGCGGCCTGGGCCGCCGAGTTGCGGCAGCGATATGGAAGCCGACCTGTGGCCGTTTGTCTCGAGCAGTCGCGGGGCGCCTTGATCGGCGCTCTGATGCAGTACGAGTTCCTGGTGCTCTTCCCGCTCAACCCCCAGCAGCTCGCGGCGTATCGTCAGGCCTTGAGTCCCAGCGGCGCCAAGGACGATCGCACGGACGCCGAACTCTTGGCCCAATTCCTGCGCGACCATCACCGCCAACTGCGGGCCTGGCGCCCCGATGACGAAGTCACCCGCGGCCTGAGGCTCTTGACGGAACAGCGGCGACGCTGGGTGGAAGACCGCGTGGCCAGGGGAAACGAGCTGGTGCAGCGGCTCAAGGAGAGTTATCCGTTGGCCTTGGAATTCTCAGGCGCCCAGGGGCACAGCGAGCAGTTCCTGGCCCTCTTGGCAAAGTTCCCCTCGCAACGCGAGCTGCAACGTGCGTCGCCCAAGCAGCTCGCGCAGTGGTTGCCGCGGCGTCGCCGCGCGGCCGACGATCCGCCTGCCCAGGAACTCTTACGAGAGCAGATCGCAGCGATCCGCGCGGCCTTGCCGATGACCGCCGATGCGGCCCTGCTGGCCGCCGGCCGCCTGGCCGTGGTCCATCTGGTTGCCTTCTTGCGGCAGCTCAATCAGGCGATCGACGCTTGCGAACAGCAGATCGCCGAACTCGTCGCCCAGCATCCCGACGCGCCGCTGTTCGCCTCGTTCCCCGGGGCGGGCCAAGCGCTGACGCCACGCCTCATCGCCGCGTTCGGCGCCGACCGAGAGAAATTCGCCTCCGCCCAGGAGCTGCAGCAATTCAGCGGCATCGCGCCGGTCACCAAGAGCAGCGGCAAGACGCGCATCGTTCAAATGCGTTGGGCTTGCCCCAAATTCCTGCGGCAGACGTTTCACGAATACGCCGGCTGCTCCGTGAAACGATCCCGCTGGGCCAAAGCCTATCTCGCCATGCGGCGGGCCCAGGGGCATGGCTATCACGAAGCCATCCGTTCGCTGGCCTTCAAATGGCAACGCATCATGTACCGCTGCTGGGCCAACCGCGAACACTACAACGAGGACCGCTACCTCCAACGACTCCAGGCCACCCAAGCCAAACTGCTCCAATACCTCGACCCCGCCCCCCCTCCAACCAATTGACGAGAACAACTCAGATATCTGGGCTAACTTCTTGACGCCCCTCCGGGGCTGAAACGAGCTTGCGAACCGTAGACCGGCAGCATCTTACAGCAGCCCGTAAGCCGCCAGCGTGCTCTTTAGCTTGGTGAAGCCGGCGGCGTCGAGCGGGGTCATCGGCAGGCGGAGCTCGCCGGTGTCGCGCCCGAGGAGCTGCATCGCTCCCTTCACCGGGATCGGGTTCGTCGAGAGCCCCAGCATGTCGCGGCAGAGGGGGAAGAGCCGGGCATGCCACTTCTGGGCCGTCTTGGCGTCGCCGGCCTGAAATGCGCTGACCATGGCCAGCATGTCGGCCGGCACGATGTTGGCCACCACGCTGATCACTCCGTGCCCGCCGACGGCCAGGATGGGGAGCGTCAGGCTGTCGTCTCCGCTCAGAACGGTGAGGTTTGAGCAGGTGGCGATCTGCGAGGCCTGGTCGAGCGAGCCGGTGGCCTCCTTCACCATGGTGATGCCGGGGAGCTCGCCCAGGCGGATGATGGTGTCGGGCTCGATGTTCTTGCCGGTGCGTCCGGGGATGTTGTAGACGCAGATCGGGATCGCCACCGCCTCGGCCAGCGCCTTGAAGTGCTGGTAGAAGCCTTCCTGGGTCGGCTTGTTGTAGTAGGGGGCCACGACGAGGGCCGCGTCGGCCCCGGCCTTCTCGGCCCAGCGCGTCAGCCGCAGGGCCTCGCTCGTGCTGTTCGACCCCGTGCCGGGCATCACCTTGATCCGCCCGCCGACGAACTCGACGACCGACGAAATGACCCGCTCATGCTCCTCGTGCGAGAGAGTGGGAGACTCCCCCGTGGTGCCCACCGGGCACAAGCATTTGACGCCGGCCTCGATCTGAAACTCGACCTGGCGGCGCAGGGCGTCGTAGTCGACCTGGCCGTCGCGGAAGGGGGTGACGATGGCGACCGAAACGCCGGCGAAGGCAGAGCCTTTGGAGGACATGAGGAGCCAGGAATCTCCGAGAGGGGTTGGATTGACCCAGCATGATAGGCGACGCGCCGAGGGTGTGCAAACTGGGATCGGGCGAGGGTAGTGGTACAGTTTGGCAAGAAGGCGATCCGAAGGGCCCCCCCGGATTCTCCCTAGCCCCTCCCGCCCCGTCGGCTGGTAGGATGGTAGGCATGACGAGGACCAATCTTGCCATCACGCTTACCATTGGCATCGGCGTCGTGGCCCTAAGCTGGTTCAGCAGCCACCCGTGGTTGGCCTGGGTGTGGCTAGCATGGCTCGCCGCCTGGGTCTTTCTGATGCGGCATGCAATTCGCGCTGCCTTTCGCACCAAAACAGGGTCAGGCCCGGATTCTCGTTGACGCCGGGCAAACTGTACCACTACCCGGGCGAGAGTACTGGTGCAGCCGCCGGCTGCTAGGATGGGGACATGAAGACGCAATCCCTTCTGATCGTGTTCGCGTTTCTGCTTGGTTGCGCTATGCTCATCTTCGGAGGGTTGGGGAAACTCGGCGTCGTCCGGTCGCCCTTCGTCGCTGCCACCGGGATCGCCTGCATCGTTGGGCTGGGGCTGGCATTCGAAATGCGGCGACGGGTTGGCTTGAAAGCTGGCCCCTCCCGCCCTGGCAAGCGGCACTGAAGGATCGAGGTTTCGGGGCATTGTGTGGCACGTGCTTTTCGCCCGCTCAACCACGCCGGCCAACCCTCTCACCATGAAACTCGGCCTCATCAACTCCGCCTGGGTGCAGAGCGGGCAGCCGACAACCTTTGGTCTACAGAAGACCAAGGAGTTGGGCTTCGACTGCGTCGACATCTTCACCGACCCGCTCACGCTCGACGTCCGCGAGCGGCGGTTGGTGGCCGATGAGTGTGCGCGGCTCGAGTTGCCGATCGTGTCCCTCTGCTGCGTAGCGGTGGGGCTCATCGACTTTAACGAGAGCGTGCGGCGGTTTCACCGCGAGCGGGTGCGGGCGTTTCTCGACCTGGCCTATGAGTATCGTGCCCGCAACGTGTTGCTGGTGCTGGGGGAATACATTTGGAACCGCGAGGTGATCGCGGCGGCCGACCAGTGGCGGTGGGGTGTCGAGGCGCTGCAGGCCTTGGGGGACCGCGCGGGGGAACTGGGGCTCGAAATCGCGCTCGAGCTCGAGCCGTTCTCGCTCTCGCTCTTGAACTCGGTCGACGCCATGCTCCGCTTCCTCGACGACGTGGGCCGACCGAGCGTGAAGGCGAACATCGACGTTTCGCACTTGGTGCTGGCCAACGAGCCGCCCGAGGCGGTGCGGCGGCTAGCCGGGCGAGCGGCCCACGTGCATCTCTCGGATTGCGATGGCCGGGTCCACGGCGATCTACCGCCGGGACGCGGGGTCGTGCCGTTCGAGCCGTATTTGCGGGAGATCAAGGCCCTGGGCATCGACGGGGCGATTTCGATCGAGCTGGAATACTCCCCCGAGCCCGAAAAGATCGTCGAGTGGGTCGCCGAAGCCTACCGCGAGACCGACCGCCTGCTCCGTTCGGTGGGCCTGCGCGGGTAGACTGGCGGAGCGGTTAACCGCGGCTGAAAGGCGGCGGTTGGTTTGAAGGAAAAACCCTCTCCCTGTGGGAGAGGGGAGGGTGAGGGGCGGTTGGGTAGGGGCAACGCTTGGCGTTGGTCTACCGGCCCTCACCCCGGCCCTCTCCCACGGGGAGAGGGAGAAATACCTTGGTTTAATCAAAGTGATGGAATCGTCTCGAGCTGCCGGTGGCTGGCTGACCCTCGACCTGCGGTCGTTGGGGCTGTTTCGCGCGGCGCTGGGGCTCTCGCTGCTGGTGGACATCACGCGGCGGATCGCGGACGCCTTGAGCGAACTGCAAGCGACGTTGCTGGCCGCGCTCGTGCTGGCGGGGTTGATCGTGGCCTGGGTGGCGGCGGCGCGGTTTTTCTTGGGGCACAAGAGCTCCGCCGGCGAGACGCTGTGGACCTGGCTCGCCTACCTGGTGGCCTACTACGCTTCGAGCGTCGAATCGCCGCCAGCCGACAAGGTGCTGGCGTGTTTGCTGCTCTGGTGCGTGGGGCTGCCGGTGGGCGCCCGCTTGTCGCTCGATGCGCTGGTGCGGCTGGTTCGTCCGCCTGGAGAAAGCCAGCGGCCTGAGCCGCGGCCGGCCGCGAACTACGCCCTGCTGGGGGTTGCGCTGCAGACGTCCGTAATCCTGGGCAGCTTGGCTCTTTCTGCGCTGGGCGGCGAGCCGGCTGGGGCGCCCCGCGCGTTCGGCTGGTTGTTGGCTGCGGCCGCGGTGGGGGCTTTCGCCGCGCCCTGGGCAAGTTTGCCGGGCTCGCTGCGCGCCGCGGCGGCTGCGATCGTGCTTGCTGCGCTCGCGTGGAACGTCTCGCTGCACGCCGGCGAAGCCTGGGCCTGGACGTTGCTGGCGGCAGCGCTGGCGTTCATCCCCGGCGACGTTTGGGAGCGGCTGGCCCTCTGGACGACGCCGCGCCGGCCGCTGACCTGCTACTTCGACGACGATTGCGGCATCTGCCAGGCAGTGCGGCGTACATTGAGCATGCTCGACCGCGGCAGCAACATTGTGTTCCTCGGAAACTCCGACCCCAGCGCGTTCCGCCATGCGGTTCCGCTCGAGCTGACGGAGCGGACGATCGTTGTCTTCGACGAGCGCGGCCGCATGCTGATCGAGACGCGCGCGGTGGCCGCGCTGCTGAGTGCGCTCCCCTGGCCGTGGCGGATGGGGGCGGCGCTCGGCATCGGCGGCCTGGCCGATCTGGCCGACGTGGGCTATCGCTGGGTTGCCCGCAACCGATTGCACATCTCGGTGTGGCTTGGTTTGGCCGCCTGCGGCGTCGGTCCGCAGCCCGAGGCCCGGGTTGCGCAGGTATCGTCGCAGCTCGGCGTTCGCCAGCGCTCGGCGACCTGGGCGGCGATATTGCTGGCCCTGATGCTGCTGCGGGCCTACAACGCGAATCTCGCTGGGTTCGCCACGCTCCGTGCGCTGCCGGAGCCCCGGCATCTGCGCGCGTTTATGCAGTTGGGGCTGTTCGACCAGGACTGGCGAAATGTGGGGCGGGGCGCCGCCTAAACGCCGTCCCGGTCGGTGCGCCACACTAACCCGCAGCGCCAGCAAGGGACGCAAGCGCCGGTTTGGCGCGCTGGCGGCCAGAGCCGCCCGGCCCGTGGCAGGTTCCGGCGGGGTTCCAGAATGGGGCTGGATTCGTCCCTTGCTGACGCTGCGGGTTGGTGTGGGACTCAAGCCCCCAACCCTGCTAGCACCAACCACTTCCGACCCGACTTTGGCCCTCTGATTGACGGCCCCGCCTTTCTCGCTACACTCAGCGAAGCAACTAGCTGTTGTGGCCATGAGGGCATCTACCACAACATCTAGTTGTTCGGCATATAATTAGCATGTGCCTTGTGTTCGCCCCAGACGGCAGGTAGGCCGCTCGGGGAAGAGCCTCAATTCTTCGGGCTTCGCCACCCGAAGGATGGACTGCGGTAGTGTACTCGCGTATACTATCCCTGGCGTATGGATGCCCGATCCCACAGCCTCAGGAAGGAGCTGCTCGATGGTTCATGCTAGCGCGGGCGCGTCGTATTCGCCCTCCGCCCCCTCTCAGGTTGCCGCCATGACTCCCCCCGGCCGCCGGACCGGCCTCGAGATCGAACCCACCTTCTGTCCGACCGACGTCGCCGATCCGTTCGACACCGTGGAGTGGGAACTCCGCACCGCCGCCATTAGCGGCGAGGCGGGCGAAACGCTGTTCGCCCAGCACGACTGCGAGATTCCCGCCTCCTGGACCCAACTGGCCACCAACGTGGTGGTGAGCAAGTACTTCTACGGCGAGATCAACACGCCCGAGCGCGAGCGCAGCGTGCGGCAGTTGATCCACCGCGTGGCCCGCACGATCGCCGACTGGGGCATCCAGGGGGGCTACTTTGCCACGGCCGAAGACGGCGAGCGGTTCTACCGCGACCTCACCTGGCTCTGCCTGCACCAGCACGGGGCCTTCAATTCGCCCGTGTGGTTCAACGTCGGCCTCTATCCCCAATACGGGGTGAAGGGCGCCGGCAGCAACTGGCGCTGGAGCGAAGAGACCCAAGATGTCGTTCAGCCGGAGAACTCCTACGAGTATCCCCAAGGTTCGGCCTGCTTCATCCAAGGGGTCGACGACTGCATGGAAGACATCATGGAGCTCGCCCGCAGCGAGGCCATGCTGTTCAAGTTCGGCTCTGGCACCGGCACCGACCTTTCGACCCTCCGCTCGCACCGCGAGAAGCTGGCCGGCGGCGGCCGCCCCTCGGGCCCCCTCTCGTTCATGCGGGTGTACGACCAGATCGCCGCGGTGGTGAAGAGCGGCGGCAAGACTCGCCGCGCCGCCAAGATGCAATCGCTCAAGGTCTGGCACCCCGACATTCTTGAGTTCATCGAGTGCAAGGCCAAGGAAGAAAAGAAGGCCCGCGTCCTCATCGAGAAGGGGGGCTACGAGGCCAACTTCAACGGCGAGGCCTATAGCTCGATTCTCTTCCAGAACGCCAACCTCTCGGTCCGCGTGACCGACGACTTCATGGAGGCCGTGCTGGCCGACAAGACCTGGGCCACCCACTGGGTGACCGACGCCGCGAAGGCCGGCCCGAGCTGGCCCGCCCGCGACCTGCTGGGCCGCATGGCCGAGTGCGCCTGGGGCTGCGGCGATCCCGGCGTGCAGTACGACACCACGATCAACCGCTGGCACACGTGCCCGAACTCGGGGCGGATCAACGCTTCGAATCCGTGCTCGGAGTACATGTTCCTCGACGACACGGCCTGCAACCTGGCCAGCATCAACCTGATGAAGTTCCGCCAGGAAGACGGCACGTTCGACTTCGAGCGTTTCCAGGCCGCCTGCCGGGTGTTCTTCATCGCGCAGGAGATTCTGGTCGACCACGCCAGCTATCCCACGGCCGACATCGCCCGCAACAGCCACTTGTTCCGCCCGCTGGGCCTGGGTTACTCGAACCTGGGCAGCCTGATCATGGCCAGCGGCTTGCCCTACGATTCCGCCGCCGCCCGCGGCCTGTGCGGCGCGATGACCGCGCTCCTGCACGGGGCCGCCAATCTGACGAGCGCCGAGCTGGCCGCCGCCGTGGGGCCGTTCGCCGGCTACAACGTCAACCGGCAGCCGATGCTGAGCGTGATGCAGATGCACCGCGACGCGGTGGAGCAAATCGACGACGCCTGCCCGCCGTACCTGAAGCAGGCCTCGCGTTCGCTCTGGAACGAGGTGCTGCAGCAAGGCCGCAAACACGGCTTCCGCAACGCTCAAGCCACGGTGCTGGCCCCCACCGGCACGATCAGCTTCATGATGGACTGCGACACCACAGGCATCGAGCCCGACATCGCGCTCGTCAAGTACAAGCAGCTCGCCGGCGGCGGCATGCTCAAGATCGTGAACCAAACGGTGCCCTTGGGCCTGAAGACGCTGGGCTACGATCAGCCGGTGATCGAGTCGATCACGGCCTACATCAACCAGCACGACACGATCGAGGGGGCCAAGGAACTGAAGGCCGAGCACTTGCCGGTGTTCGACTGTGCGTTCCAGCCCCGCGGCGGCGTGCGGTCGATCGCCTGGCGGGCCCATGTGGGCATGATGGCGGCCGCGCAGCCGTTCATCTCGGGCGCGATCTCGAAGACGGTGAACATGCCCCGCGAGACGACGCCGGCCGACATCGCCAGCGCTTACCTCGAAGGGTGGAAGCTGGGGCTCAAGGCCTTGGCCGTCTATCGAGACGGCTCGAAGGAAAGCCAGCCGCTCAACACCAGCACCGAGGCCGACAAGGCCGCCAAGAAGCAGGCCGCCGCGCCCCGGCGCGAACGCCTGCCCGACACGCGGCGGTCGATCACCCACAAGTTCAACGTGGCGGGCCACGAAGGGTACATCACCGTCGGCCTGTATGAAGACGGCCGCCCCGGCGAACTCTTCATCACCATGGCCAAGGAAGGGAGCACGATCGGCGGTCTCATGGACTGCTTCGGCACCGCGCTCTCGATGAGCCTGCAATACGGCGTGCCGCTCGAGGTGTATGTGGGCAAGTTCTCGCACACCCGCTTCGAGCCGATGGGGCCGACGAAGAACCCCGACATTCCGCTGGCTAAGAGCATCGTCGACTACATCTTCCGCTGGCTGGGGGTGACCTTCATCTCCGGCTTCCGCGAGGCGAGCCTCGGGCTGACCAAGGAGGAGGCCCCGGCTGCGGGAGACACGGAGACAGAGCGAGGGCCCGCCGCCAAGAAGGCTGGCGGGCCGAACGGCACGCCAGGACCGGCAGCTAAGACCGGAGCGGAAAAGGCGCCCAATGGCCGCATCGCCTCGCCGCTGGCCGCGGCCGAGGTAAACGTGGGGCTGCTCGAGCGCGCCGGAGTGGCGATCAAGGTCGACGCCAATGGCGGCGGCGGACGCAGCGACCAGTTCGCCCGCTTCCAGACCGACGCGCCGAGTTGCGACAACTGCGGCGCCATCACGGTGCGCAACGGCAATTGCTACCTGTGCCACAACTGCGGCAACAGCATGGGCTGCTCGTAGGTTGGAACCCGTAGGTTATGCTTCAGCATAACTCGGGCCGATAACCAGCGCGGAATCGCCAGCTTTCAATCCGGGCGTCGCTTGCGAATGCGGGCGACGCCCGGTTTTCGTTCCGCTAGCGCCCGCTTCCTCGTAGGTGATGCTTCCGCATAGCGTCGCTGCCAAGGGCCTGACCGATGCCGGCGACTCCTCGAGCCCCGAGGCTTGCGCGCGGGGTCGTTATGCTGAAGCATAACCTACTTGATCTACTCGAGGAGGTTGGCGTCGACGCCCGATAGGTCGGGCGGCGGATGGTTTGAGCAGCCCCAGTTCTCGGGATAGTCACCGCCGGCGACGTAGCGACCGAACGATGACCAAGGCCAATCTTTGGGACAGCGGGCGTAGCCGTGCTTCACCGGGTTGTAGTGGATGTAGTCGGCGTGGGCGTGCAGATCCTCTTCGTCGCGGATCATGTGCTCCATGAAGCGGGCTTGCCAGATGCCGCGGCGGCGCTGGTTGGCGTAACCCTGAGTCACTTCCCGTTCGCCGCCTCCCCGACGTAACCATTCTGCAGAGAAACGGGCCTTGATCGTGCGCAGGCGCGTCGCGTAGTCGGCGTCGCCCGCCGCAGCGACCAGATCACGTGGAGATGGTCTGGCAGGAGAACACTAGCAATCGTCTCAAAGGGCTGGGCGAGGCGGCACTCGCGCATGACCTCTCCCAGCAACCGACAAGCGGAAGACTCGGCGAACCAGGGCGACCGCCGAGCCGTGACCAAGGTGAAGAAGTAGGTCGCCCCCGGCACAAGCAGACGCCGCAGCTCCCGCACTTGGCGTCCTCTCGTCAGCGCAGCCTACTGCTCCCGCAGCACGTCGTTGAGCACCTCTTCCGACACGTAGATCGGCAGCTGCGGGTCGCAGGTGACCGCCACCGCGATCGCGTCGGAGGGGCGGGCGTCGATTTCCACGAGCTCGCCGTCGTGCCGCACGCGGAGGCGGGCGTAGTAGGTGTGATCCTTGAGCTCGTTGATGATCACGTCCTGGAACTCGGCCCCCAGATTCTCGACCACGCTCACCAGCAGATCGTGCGTGAGCGGGCGGGGCGACTGATACTGCTTCACCCGCCGATCGATGCTGGTGGCTTCGAAGATGCCGATCAGGATCGGAAAGGTGCGGTCTCCCTCCACCTCCTTGAGGTAGATGACCTGCTGGTCGTTGATCTCGCTGATGATGATCCGCGACAACTCCATCTGCACCGGCATGTTCATTCACCCTGAAGGCCGCGAGCCCACTGCGTGCTTGAAGCGGCTAGCGGCGGCAGCTCGAACGAGGGCGGCGCCTAGTCGCTCCTTCGATTATAGATCGGCGTGAAAGCGGGCCGCTAGGGTCGGGGCCGCCTTCGCCGCGGCCGCAGGAAAACATTTAGGCCGGACGAGCGAACAGATTCCACGGAGGCGCGCCGCCGCACGCTTGACAAGCCTCGAACCGTTCTGTTTGCGTGCGGCCCGTTCATGGGTCGAGTAGGTTAGTGGGATGGCCTCATACTTCTTGGACTCCGGCGATCAAACGCTGTTCACGCTCGGCGTGGCCGGCTGGCTGACGGGGAACGTCGTCGGGCTCGTGCTCGTCGTCATCGCGCGGCTACCGTGGCACTGGTTCCGACGCGCGATGCTCGCTCTGGGCGTGGTCGCGGCGTTTGCGCTGTTGCCGGGGATGCAGCAAGCGCCGGCCTACGACCTGGTGTTGCTCGTCTTTGCGCAAGCCTGCGTGGTGCTTGCGCCTTGGCTGGTATTTCCTACGAACGCCTCAACGGGTCGGCTGCAGCGTCGGTTCTCGTTGTCGACCTTGCTGTTGCTCATGCCCCCGGTTGCAATTGTTACGGCGCTCGCGGTGCGCGTGCCGAGCCATGTTTGGGAGTGGTCGCCGTGGCTGCTGCTGATCGGCGCGATCGCGGGGGTCTCGACCCTGTGCGCCGCAGCGGTAGGCCTGGGTAAGGGAAGATGGTGGGCCCGGCTGCTCGCGTTCTTTCCGGCGCTGCCGTCGTTCGGGGTGATCGCTTGCCTGTGGTTCGGGAGGCTCGCCCGCCGCCCTCAGCCCGCGAGTTCGCTGACTGGAAGGGTGGGTCGCTGGCTGGCCGGCGGCGCGGCGGTCGGGCTGGGCGGCCTGATGTTCGTTCCGTTCGTGTTGCTGTTTCACTGGCTGGCCACGGCGCCAAGACTCGTAGCGCAGCCGCTGCCGCCGGGCAACGGTCTCGACGACCTCGAGCGCGTGGGCAAGCAATTGCCACGTGCGCCCGACTTCGGAGTTCGCGTCGGCACTCCGTGGGCGACGAACCAGGAGCTCGACCAGTTCGTGCAGCAGCACGCGAGTGAGTTCGCACTCGCGCGAGCGGCACTCGAGCGCGAATGCCATGCCCACCCTTATGATCTGTTGGGGGGAGACTTCCTGCGGTACGGCAATTATCGAAACTTAGCGCGGGGTTATCAGGCGGCGTCCACCGCGGCCGCGCGAAACCGTCGACCCGACGAGGCCGTGCAGTATGGTCTCGAGTGCTACCGCTTGGGACGGGAGGTCGAGCGGGGCGGTATTTTGATCGATGCATTGGTGGGAAGCGCGATCGAGGGCATCGCGGTTGCGCGACTGGCCGATGTGCGCCACTTCCTCGATCGCGCTGCCACGGTGCAGTTGATCCGCCAGTTGCTCGAGTTCGACCGAAAGCAGGAAGCTGTCCAAACGCTCTTTGCGCGGGAGCGCGGCTGGCAGATCTCGTGGTTGGGATACGTGGGAGGACTGCAACAGCTGATTGGGGAAGACGAGGGAATTGAGGAGAAGGTGTCGCGCGTAGAGCAGCGCGATTCCGTGATGCTACGCTTGCTTGCCGCCGACCTAGCCGTGCGCGCCTACTTCAAGGACCACGGGCAGTTGCCTGAAACGCTCGATGCGCTCGTACCGGAGTATCTGCCGGCGGTCCCGCTCGATCCCTACAACGACGAGCCCTTGCGCTACTACGCGGAGCAGCGCTCCTGGCCGGCGCGCTTGTTGGCTCGCCGGTTCGACGAGTCGCACGGCGTTGCCGCCGCCTGGCTGCGCCAATTCGGCCTTATCGGCCAGCCGCCACCGTTCGTTGTCTACAGCGTCGGTGTGAATGAGACCGACGAAGGGGGCATGCATGATCCCGAACTTCCGTGGGGCGCAGAGTTCGACTTCCTCTGGGGTCCGCCGATGAACTGGACCTATGAGTCGCTGCGGCCCTACTTCGATTGGGACGGCGTGTGAGCGGCGAGGCGAGAGTCGCCCCACGAAGCGCCTCGGTCGAGCGGTGAGACCGCTGGATCCATCGGTCGAGCGGCTGGCCAGCAGGGCATCGACTGGCGTTGTGCCACGTTTGAACGATCGGCTAGGCTGCTCGTCACGCCCAGGCGGCGATGCCGCGGCCCTGCGCCATCCCCTCTCCCCGCTTGCACCCGCCTCGGCGTGGTGCTTGCTTGTTTCGCGCGAGTCGGGGTGGCAAACGTCAAGGATGCTCGAATGATCGCTGCCAACGGACGCCGCTACCACTGCCCGCTAGCCATTGGGCTGGCCGTAATGCTCTGGGCCAATCCCGTCGCCGCACAGGTCGAGATTGCTGCCGGGCTGACAAACCTGAGCAGCACCTCTGAGAGGGTCATCTCGTACCGTTTTCAAGAGCATATGTGGCAAACGCCCGACGGCGCCACGCACGCGCTGATCAATCGGGGCTTGTACTCCCCAGGCGCGACGCTCGTTCTCCATTCGAGCTACGATGGCGGCGGCACTTGGGCGCCCAAGGCCACTTACTCTCAGTCCGATCTGATCGCGACGTCCGACGGGCAATTGTCGGGAAACGACCTGCACGTTGTCTATTCGGACTCGAATCTCGCGATTCGATACAACGTCGTGCGCTACCAGGCAGCCTTGCGGCGTTGGGCGTCGGTCCGTGGCATGGTTGTCGCCGAGAGTGGGAGCGTGACTCGGCAGGGCCCGGCTTGTGCGTTGGACAACCAGGGGGGCATTTGGTGCTCCTTTGTGACCCGCGACGCCGCGATCGGAAGAGCAGCGATCGAAGTCGCCTACCTCCGACGGCTTCCGCTCAAATGGAGCGGGACGATGGCGGTTTTCGGCCCCGTTGATAATGCCTCGTTCACGGTGGAACGAAGCGCCAGGCCGATCCGACTCTCGGACGGCATGGGCCTCATCTACACGGTCCACAACACTTTCTACTTCGCCAAGCGCCTTGACGGCTGGTCCCTCGACGCACCGTGGTCCTCCACCCGGCTCTTCGACGCAGACCTCGTCGACGATGTGGATCCTTACGAGAGCCACTTCAGCGTGGCGCGAGACGGCTTCGGCAACACGCACCTCGCGACCACCAGCGGTGGAAAAGTGGTTTACAGCAGGCTGGTCAACGGGGCGGTGGCCTGGGAGCCGCTGCGGATTCTCGCGGACCTCGCAGACGCCAACTTTGTCAAGGTAAGCGCGGCGGGGGGACAAGTGCTGGTTGTCGCCAACAACACACTGACGACGTCGGGAGTCTACGCGAGCAACGACCAGGGCCAATCGTTCGCGCTCACCTACAATTTGTCCCACGCCGCACTTCAGACGAGCAACACCGCCATCTTAGTGTTCCCACGAGTGGAGATGCCGAGCACGTGGAACAGGTCACCCATCGTCCTGCAACAATATCGCGAACTGGCCGACGCAAAACTGATGGCCTTCCGCCTGCCATGAGAGCGGGTCGCCCCTCCGGGTGGGCGAAGACCGGCGTCACAACCGACTTGGCCAAGAAGCTTCCATCGCGCGGCCAAGCATCGTGACGACGCAGATGCGGGGTTTGCGGCTCGGCGAAGAGAGTACGCGACGCGAGCCCGCCGCCCAAACGCGGTACATGTACCGTTTCGTTCGGGTCTTTCCAGACAGCACTGTCGACCTTTGCAGACTGCACTGCGACCGTCGACAAGTACGCTAAGCTGCGTTCAGCGTGCTCGTTAGAGCCGAAGTGGAGACGAACGGGATCGAACCGTCAACCCCCGGCTTGCAAAGCCGGTGCTCTCCCAATTGAGCTACGTCCCCAGGGTTGGGCTGGGCGGCGGCGCCCAGGGGCCGGCCCAAGCCAGATCGCCGAATCTCGCAGCTTCCCTGCCGATCGTCAAGCGCGATCCACAAGCCGAATGACGCGGACCCGCCGTCTCTGGAAGAGACGCCTGCCGGGCACGCTGGGTTCGACCTCGAGCGCAGTAAAAAAGGCCCGTCGACCGGTGGCAGCCGGCGGCGGGCCTTCGCACTCGTATTCACGAGCACTCGCGCTACCAACGTTCATCGGCGCGAGGGCCCAGCGGGCTCGCGGGCCGCCAAGGACGCCCGCGCCTTCGCGTCAGACCGGGGCCTCTCGCCAGCCGGCAAACTCCCTCACCGGGCTCTCGACCAGCGGCTGGCGATCGCGCGCCCTGCCTGCGAGAATCGAACAGGGCGAACGGCGCCCGAATCCGGCAGGTCCTACCCGGCGAACAGGATGGCGGCGATCAGCCTTTTTTCCGCCCGCAATCCCGTGGCCCCGCGTAAGTTTCCGCCGCGCTGGCTGCGCGTTGAGCGGTTCCGCACGCGGCATCTGTTCGGCTTGGTGGCGGTGCTCGGCCTGCTGGGCATCGTGCCGGCCTGGCGGATGCGGCTCGCGCGGCAGCAAGACGCCGCGGCCAGCCGACTCCGCGAGATCTGCGAGCTGCGCGCTTTGCACCTGCGCCCCGCCGACACTCCGTGGATCGACCGCTCTCTGGCCGAGGTGTCTTGGCTGCAGCGGAACAAACGCCGCGGATTCTTCGAGCACATCTGGTATGCGGGCCTGACGAGCGCCGACGACGAGGCCTGCGAATTGGTCGGCCGCCTGCCGTGGTTGCAGGAGTGCCGGCTCCGGGGAAGCCATCGGCTGACGAACGCCGGGCTAACGAATCTCAAAGCCGCGCCCGGTCTGGTGGAGTTGGCGGCCGACAACACCAACGTCACCGATGCGGGGCTCGCTGAGCTGCGCGGTCATCCTAAGCTGGCCACGGTCTCCTTGTCGTACACCGCGCTCACCGACGAGGGGTTGCAAACCTTGGCCGGACTGCCGGGGCTGAGCGCGCTCGCGGCGTTCGACACCTTCATCACGGACGAGGGCGTCCAGCGTTTCAAACAACTTCGGCCCGAGGTGACCTTCAAGTGGTCGCGCACGCCGAACGAGGTTCATTGGCACACGCTCCGCGACCTGGCGGTGCAAGGCGTGGCGATTTCCAGTTCCGCCGCTGGGGCAACGGTTCCTCCTGCACCGGCGCCGTTCCAACCGCTGCCTGATCGCCACGCCTACGCCATCTCGATCACGCAGCAGTGGCTCGGAGGAGACGACACGCTGGCGCGGCTGCCCGACATCGTGGGGCTGAAGTCGGCGATGCTCAACGTGCTGAAGCTGTCTCCGACGGCGCTCGCCCAGTTGGCCCGCTGTCGCGAGCTCGAGAGCCTCGATCTGAGCTTCTGCCAGGTCGACTCAGGTACGACCGACGTGTTGCGCTCGCTCGATCGACTCCGCCAGGTGCGGCTCGACGGGACCGAGCTCGACGACCGCGACCTCGAGTTTCTGGCGGGACTGCCACGGCTGACCACACTGAGCCTGATGGGCACGCAGGCCACCGGGGCGACCTTGTCGAATTTGGCCCCGCTGACGCACCTCGAGGAACTGTGGCTCCATGGGCTGCCGCTCACCGACGCCGACCTCGAGCGCCTGCCGGCCCAGGCGACGCTCAAACGTCTGTATTTGGGAGAGGCGCCGCTCACGGAAGCGGCCCTCGCTCATCTGGCGGACCTACCGCGGCTCGAGTATCTCAACCTCGGAATGCTGCCGATCACCGCGCAGGGCATGGGCTCATTGAGGCGATCGCCGAGCCTCAGAGCCGTGGTGCTGTCCGGTCACGAACAAGAGTTCGCCACGCCTGCGGAGCTACAGGCTTGGCTCGAGCGGCAGATTCGCGAAGGGCCGCGGACCCGTCCGCCGCGCCGCTCGCCCACTTGGCGCGTTCCGCCGCCGGTAGGACCGCCGCCATCGACGCCCTAGGTGGCCGTGGCGAAGCATCTGACGCGAGAAAGATAGCAGGGACCGGCCGAGAACCTCCCCTCGACCGGCCCCGCGTCGCGGGCATCAAGCCTCGCCAGACGCGAAAACCATAGCCTTCTCAGCAGCGACTCGTGTATCCCCCAGGTGCGGAAGACCGTGTTGACTCTCCCAGGTTGTCGTCAGCGGAACCGGCTAATTCCCTAGACGGTTGCGAACCTGACGCCCCCTCCCCCCGGCAGGGCCAAGAGTGAATGCCCGGCGTGGAAACTTAGGTGGCAGAAACGCCCTAAGCCTCGCTCCCGGCGGCTCGCACGCCGGGAGGCGCCAGGGATGGGTCGCGGTGAACACCCAGCAGCCAAAGAATTGGCCCGGTGGCGATCGTGGTCGCAAGCGCCATGATCACCATCATGGCGAACAGCGTCGGCGAGATGACCTTCATCTCCAGGCCGATGTTGAGCACGATCAGCTCCATCAGGCCACGGGTATTCATCAGCACGCCGAGGCCAGCGGCATTGCGGTGATCGAGTCCGGTGACGCGCGCCGCGGCATAGGTGCCGCCGAATTTGCCGAGCGTGGCCACGGCGATGATCAGCGCGCAGAGAAACCAGTGCTCGAACCCCGACACCAGGCCAATCTGCGTGCGCATGCCCACCGAGGCGAAGAAGGCCGGCAGCAGGAGCACGGTCACCACCGATTCGAGCTTGTGGGCAAAGGCCTGGGCCAGCCGGCTGTCGTGCGGAGTGACGGCCCCCAGGAGAAAGGCGCCGAAGAGGGCGTGGATGCCGATCGCCTCGGTGGCGAGCGCCGAGAGGAGCACCGCCACGAAGACGCAGGCGATGAGCGGCTCGCTGAGGGGCGCGGTGTCGTAGCGCGGCAAAACGCGCACCAGCAGCGGCCGCACGATCAGCAGCATCGCCGCGACGAACGCGGCCGTGAGCGCGAGTGTCACGAGCGCGCCCGTGACCGAAGCCTGCGCCACGCCCACGATCAGCGCGAGCAAGCACCAGGCGGTCACGTCGTCGGCCGCCGCGGCCGCGAGCGCAGTGACGCCCAGCGGCGTGGTTTGCAGCCCGCGGTCGGTGAGAATGCGGGCGAGGACGGGGAACGCCGTCACCGAGAGCGCCACCCCCATGAACAGGGCGAAGTTCGTGAACGACACGCCGTCGTCGGACAGACGGGGGAAGAGATAGAGCGCGAGCACGGCGCCGCAAACGAACGGCGCGGCGATGCTGGCGTGCGAAATCGCCAGCGTCGTGCCGGCGCGTTCGCGCAGCACTGCTGGGTTGAGCTCGAGACCGACTAGGAACATGTAGAGGATCACGCCGAGCTGCGCGATCACGGCGATGAACGGGCCGATCTCCGGGGGCATGAGAAAGGCCGTGGCTTCGGGCCAGATCCGTCCCAGCAGCGACGGGCCGATCAGGATGCCCGCCAGCACCTCGCCCACCACGGGGGGTTGGCCGATCGCGCGAAACAAGCGGCCCACGATCTGCCCCGCCACCACCACCGCGGCCAGCGTGATCAGCACATGCACCAAGATGTCGGGCTTGCCCTTAGCCGCGGCGCTCGCAGCCGGCGCGCTCGCAGCGGCCGGGGCCGAGAGCCCGCCGCCGATCCAATTCACAATCAGGAACACGCCCAGAGCGCCGAACACCATGGCCGTGTAGGCTGCGGCCCCTTTCAGCCGCGCGGCGCCGCGCGAAGAGAGCGGCGCGGCCCCCTCGAGCGACGTCATCGCAGCTCGCCCTCAGGAAGGTAGAGCTCGCTCACTTTATCAGGCACGAAGTCGGGGCCGGCGCCGGCGTGCCAGGCGGGAATTGCCTTCTTCTCAGGCGGGTAGAGCGTTTCCATGGGCCCCCACACTTCGTCGACCTTGTCGGTGAACAGGTCGCCGATCAGCAGATCGGTCACCTTGCCGCGGAGATGCGGGTAGTTCTTGATGAACTGGCCGAAGCTGAAGCCGTCGTAGTATTCACACACGAGCCGCCGCATGCGGTCGATGCCCTGGTTGAACATCTCGCCCCAGTGGCCGAGCTGCGCGGCCGAGGTGTCTCCTTTTTTGATCCCCTCGGCGATCGCGTCGGCGGCGAGCTGCCCCGATTTGAGGGCGAGCAACACGCCGGAAGAATAGAGCGGGTCGAGGAAGCCGAACGCGTCGCCCACCAGCACCCAGCCGTCGCCGGCCACCTGCTTCGAGCGATAGGAGTAGTCCTTGGTGGCGAAGTAGCCGGTCACCCGCTCGGCGTTTTCAATCCGCTTCTGGACGGCGGGGCAGGCTGCCACCTCTTCGTTGTAGACCTCTTCGTGCGTGCCGCGCCCCTTGAACAAGTAGTCGAACGGCGCGACGACGCCCAGGCTCACGGTGTCGTCGTGCTGGGGGATATACCACCACCAGCCTTGCTTGTTCGTGGTCTGGATGACCACGGTGGCGCCTTCATTCTTGCCCACGTCGCGGTAGGCGCCGCGCCAGTAGGTCCAAATGGCCCCCTTGTTGAGCACGGGGTCCCAGAGTCGCAATTTGAAGCGGCTTTGCAGCATGGTGCTCTGGCCGCTGGCGTCGACCACCACCTTGGCCAGCACCGTTTCCGCCGAACCGTCTCCGCGCTGCACCTTCACGCCGACCGCGCGGTCCCCCTCGAACAACACGTCGAGCACCCGCGCCGGCTGATGCACTTCGACCCCGTGTTCGCGGGCATTGTCGAGCATCATCTTGTCGAACTCGCTGCGCACCACCTGCCAAGTCTGCGAGCACTCGTGCGGCTTGTTGTCGTGGAAGTAGAAGGGAGCCGACTCCTTGCCCGCCGAGTTGACGAACTGCACGCTGTACTTCTTGACGAAGGGGCTGGCCCGCAGCTTGGGGAGCATGCCCAGGCGTTCGAACACCCAGTAGGTTTCGGGGATCAGCGATTCGCCGATGTGGAAACGGGGAAAGGCCTCGCGCTCGTAGAGCTTGACCTTGAGGCCGTGCTGCGCGGCCAGGGTGGCCGTCGTGCTGCCGGCCGGCCCGCCGCCGATCACTACTACGTCGGTTGTCGCCGTGGTCATGGGGTTGGTCTCCGTGAATTGGGGAGGCTAGCGCCAGGTGCTGTCGGCCTCTTCGTGGGGCAAGCGGGCCGCGCGGAGCAGATCGACCAGGGCCTCGAGCTCCTTCCGCCCCAGATGACCGAGTTGCCGGTTGTGGCACTCGCGAATCGGCTCACGCATTTCTTCGAGCAGGGCCAGGCCGGCCGCCGTGACTTTGACACATACGATCCGGCGGTTGTCCGCGGGGCGGTCGCGCTCGATGAGGCCGCGCTGCTCGAGCTTGTCGAGCATCCGCGTGATGTCGGGCGCCCGACTGACCAGCCGCCCGGCCAGGTCGAGCGTGCGCATCGGGCCAGGATGGGCATGGCAGAGCAGCCGCAGCACGTTGTACTGCTGGGGGGTCAGGCCGTAGCGAGCGAAGAGCTCGTCTTCGTAGGCCCGCAGCCGGTCGTACGTCCGCCAGAGGCCCAGAAAGGCCTCTTGCTCGAGGGTGTCGAAACGGCGGCTGGCGGGGGCCTTGGTCTTCATCGCAGGCATCATAGTCCGCTGGACAATACTTGTCCAGACATTTGTTTAAACGTCCTTTGGTATCGGTCGCGTTGGCAGTGGTGGGTTAGTCGAACGGCGATCGGCCGTCCCGATCGTCGGCGGGGTGGTCGAGCCATTCGGAGCGGCAAAGGCCATCAACACCATGCAGATTCGGTCCGAGGGCTGAAGGATTCGACAGCCCGCTCATCGAACCCTCCCCCGCCAATCGGCCTTTGTGCCCCCGGCCCCCTCGGCTACACTTCGCCGCCCCCAAAGGGGGAGGTCCACCGGTACTGCGCGCACACGGCGAGGTGTCTCTTGAACGCCGAAACACGCCCGACTACAAACCCGCCGCGGCTCACCGCAGCGCTCATCGTGCGCGACGCCCAGGCCAGCCTGCCGGGCACGCTCGAGGGGGTGCGAGGCTGGGCCGACGAGATCGTGGTCGTCGACACCGGCTCGGCCGACTACACCCGCGACGTCGCTCGCCGCTACACCCCCAAGGTGCTCGGCTACCGCTGGGACGACGACTTTTCGGCCGCCCGCAATGCGGCGCTGGCCGCTGCCCAAGGAGAATGGGTGTTGTGGCTCGACGCCGGCGAAACCTTGGCCCCGCGCGAGGCGTCGTTCATCCGCGGCTGGCTCGAAGGGCAGACGACCCAGGACCACGTGGGGCTGCTGTTCATCAGCGTTCCCCCGGCCCGGCCCGAAGGTTCGGTCGAACGCGTCGCGCGTGCGCGCTTGCAGCCGCGTGTGCCGGGGCTAACGTTTGCCGGCCGCGTGGCGGAAAGCCTAGCCCCGGCGGCGCGGCGGCTGGGCATCACCGAACAACTCCTCGACGCCACGCTCTGCCGGACCGCCGTCGAACACGTGCCCGAGACCAAGCGCCGTCGTGCCCAACGGAACATTCGCCTGGCCGAGCTCGAGATCGCCGATCGCGGTCCTTCGCCGCGGATGTCGATCGTGATCGGCGAAGCCCGGCTCGACCTCGGCCAGTTCGACCAGGCAGCGGCGGCCTTCCGCCGCGCGCTCGAGACCTCGGTCCGCGGCTCGCTCGACGCCCTCTGGGCCTACTATGGACTGCTGACGACCTTCGAAAGCGTGCCGGCGGCCGGCGAAGCCCAACTCGCCACCTGCTTGCAGGCGCTCGAGAGCTTTCCCTTCGACGCGCAGTTGCTCTGCGCGATGGGCAACTACTTGCAGTTGCGCGACCGCTTCGATCTGGCGGCCCGCTCGTTCGAAACGGCCTTCCGCTTTGGCCAGGTCCATCCAGAGCTCTGGCACCTCGACGACCTGACCGCGGTGGCTGGCGCCGCCCGCGGTCTCGCCCTGCAACTGGCAGGGCAGGAAGCCGAGGCCGAATCCGCTCTGCGCGAGGCAATCGAAAGTCTGCCGGACGATCCCCGTCTGCGCCGTCGGCTTGGCGAGTTGTACATCCAACAGGGCAACCAGCGCGCGGCCGTCGAGCAGTTTGGCCGCTTGCGGCTGCCGGCCACAGAGCTCGATCCGCTCAAGTCGGCGGTCCGCGGCGCCTGCCTGGCGGCCAAGCAGAATTGGGCGGCGGCACTCTCTTATCTGAAGGCGGCCTTCGACGAAGGCTGCCGCGACCTCGTGGCCCTGCGCTGGTACACGCTGTCGCTGCTGGCGACCGAAGCCTTCGCCACGGCCCGCCAGGTGCTGGAAGCCTGGAAGACGATCGATCCCGAAAGCGGCGAGGCGGCGCGGTTCCGCGAGTTCCTCGAGCGGCAGGGCCCGGCGCTCGTGCTCGAGACCGACGCCGAGGGCCGAACGTTGCGCGTCGATCCGGCTGACACGCCGCCGGGAGCGCCGCTCAGGGGCGCTCGGGCTGCGAAGCCCGAAGAATCGAGCCGCTAGCCGCGACGGCCGACTAGGTGCTGCGTCACAGCCTGTTTTTCGCGTCCGGATGACCGGGGAGCAAACGGCTCAGCGAGCCGCCGGCTTCACGCCGGCGGGCCCCGGTGACCAACGTGTTCAGGGTGGAAGCTGCGATCACTCCCAACGTGCGGCGGGTTCGCGAATCGATCACGGCTCGCGGCGCTGAACCCCGATTCCCTCGTCGCGCGGCACGGCGGGGGTAAACCGGGTAAAGCCCGCCGCTCGCCGACCCGAACTTCTCGCCACGACGCGGCACTAGTCGAACAACCGCAGCCTCAGCGGCGCCATCGGCGAAGATACGAAGCCGTGCCGGGCGTAGAAGCGCTGCGCCGCTTCGTTTGTCCGATCCGTAAGCAGCGAAATCCGGCGAAAGCCGTGCCGGCGGGCATAGTCGATCGCGTGCTCGACGAGCTGCCCGCCGATTCCCACGCCGCGGGATTCGGGCCGCACGACCACGTCTTCGAGCCAGCAGGCGGGGGCCCCTTCGGCCGTGCTGATCGTAAACAGCAGATTTACCATCCCTAGGAGACGCTCCTCGTCGCGGGCCACGAAGATCTGCCCGAGCGCCGGCGCTGCGAGGATCAACCGCAGCCCGCGCTCCTGAGTCGTTCGCTCGAAGATGAACTCTGCTTCCTGGGCGTAGAGCACGGCCAGCAGATCGGCGAGCGCCGGAACGTCGGCCGGCGTAGCAGCGGAGATCGTCGTCATGCGCTACTTCGCGTACCCCCGCGGATGCGTCGAGTGCCAGCGCCAGGCGGTGGCCACGATGTCGTCGATCTTCACATAGCGCGGCCGCCAATTGAGCTGCGCCTGGGCCCGCGAAGAGTCGGCCACGAGCTCCGGGGGATCGCCGGGGCGGCGCTCGCCTTCGATCACGGGAATGGGTCGCCCGGAAATGCGCTGGCAAGCGTCGATCACCTGTCGCACACTGTGGCCGTGGCCGGTCCCCAAGTTGAGCTTGAGCCCCAGCCCCGGCGCCAGGCGTTCGAGCGCGGCGAGATGGGCGGTGGCCAGATCGTCGACGTGAATATAGTCACGAATGCACGTGCCGTCAGGCGTGGGATAGTCGCTGCCGAACACGGTGATCGCGGGGCGCTGGCCGAGCGCCACTTGCAGCGTGAGCGGAATCAGGTGCGATTCAGGCGTGTGGTCTTCGCCCAGGTCGCCGTCGGGGCTCGCGCCCGCGGCGTTGAAGTAGCGGAGCGCGGCGTAGCCGAGGCCGTAGGCGTGGGCGTAGTCGGCTAGGGCATGCTCGACGACGAGCTTCGTGAACCCGTAGGGGTTGATGGGAAGCTGGGGCTCGTCTTCGGTGATCGGAATCTTGTGGGGGGCGCCGTAGGTGGCCGTGGTGCTCGAAAACACGATCCGCCAGACGCCGGCCGCCCGCATCGCCTCGAGCACCGAGAGGCTGCCGAGCACGTTGTTGCGGTAGTACCGGTCAGGGTGCGACACCGACTCACCCACCAGCGCGAAGGCGGCGAAGTGCATCACCGCCTCGATGCGGTGCTCGCGCAGGGCGGCTTCCAGCGCCGGTTGATCGAGCAAGTCCCCCTCGATCAGGCGGCCGGCGGGCGCGGCGGCCCGATGGCCGCAGGACAGGTTGTCGTAGACCCAAACGTCGTGGCCGGCGCGCACCAAGTGGCGCACCGCATGACTGCCGACATAGCCGGCCCCGCCGATCACGAGGATTCTCACGTCGATGTTCGTCCTTGCCGGGGTTGCAGATCGTGCCTTCGGGTCGGCTGGGCCGCACCGGGGCCTCTGTGGTACCGTACTATACCTAGGTTGCGGAGCGCGCCCAGGGCGACAAAACCCAAGGCGGGACAAGAAGTAACGCCTCGCATTCACTGGACCGGGCGATGTGCGGCAGGCAGCGTCGGTTCGCCAAGAGAGCTGCGCGCAGATTCTACGTAGGGGATCGCATTGATGGACGAACTTAACGGCCGACGCGTTCGCGCAGGCATTCTCGGGCTACTCGCCGCGGCGCTCGTTTGGAGCGGAGCGTCGGGCACGGCGCGGGCCGGAGGCGGCGCCGAAAACGTGTTCGTGGTCGTCAATCCGCGGAGTTGGGCCTCACAAACGATCGCCAACCACTACATCAAGCTCCGCGGCGTGCCGGCGCGGAACGTATTCCACGTCGATTGGTCGGTCTGGGTCGGCCACGTGGCGGTGGCCGATTTCCGCAAGTACCTGCTGGGCCCCGTGCTCCAGGAAATCGAAAAGCGGGGACTGGGGCACCAGATCGACTATATCGCCTACTCCGCCGACTTCCCGTACGCCGCGATCCTCAATGCGGACCTCGGGGACCGCAAGTTCGACCACCTCAACCCCTATGGCTCGATCAATAGCCTGACCTACATGTGGCCCTTGGTCATGGCGGGCAACCCGCTTTACATGGCCATGGAAGGGAACTTGTATCGCCAGCCTCCGGTTGTGGCGGGCAAGGAGTCGCGCTCGCACGCGTTCCGCAGTTGGTACGGCTGGGGACCAAACGGCGCCGTGGTCGAAGCCGGCGGGCAGCATTACATGCTCTCCACGTTTCTCGGCGTCACCTTCGGCCGGGGGAACTCGGTGCCCGAGATCATCAACTACCTCGAGCGCAGCGCGGCAGCCGACGGCAAGCGCTGGGGGGGCACGATCTACTTCATGTACAACACCGACGTTCGCTCCACGCACCGACGCGGCCAGGTCGGCGGCGCGGGGGACCACTTTGCCGCGGCCGCGGCCGCGATCGAAGAACAGGGCGTGTCGGCCAAGATCGCCAACGGAGTGTTGCCCAACCGGGCTGGCGACGTGGCCGGCCTCGTCATGGGCTATCCCAAGTTCGACTGGTCCGACTCGGGCAGCAAGCTGCGGCCCGGCGCCATCTGCGACAATCTGACCAGCTTTGGCGGCGTGCTCGATCCAACCATGGACTACCAGGAAGTTACGCCGGTTCAGCCCCAAACGCCGCTCACGGCGTTTTTGCGGGCGGGGGCGGCCGGCGCGTGTGGCACGGTCGTCGAGCCCTTCCTGCTCACCGACAAATTCCCGCTGCCGTCGCTGCAGGTCCACTATGTCCGCGGCTGCTCGCTGGCGGAGTCGTTCTATCAATCGCTGTACTGTCCCTTTCAGCAACTCATCGTGGGAGATCCCCTCTGCCAACCCTGGGCGAGAATTCCCCAAGTGACGGCCGAAGGGGTCGAGGCCGGCGCCGCCCTCAAGGGCACGGTCTCGATCAAGCCCCGCGGCGAAACCAAGGCGCCGGCGAGCGTCGACCGCTTCGAGTTGTTCGTCGACGGTCTGCGCGTGGCCCGCTGCCCTGCGGGGGACGCCTTTTCCCTCGACACCACGACTTACGCCGACGGCCACCATGAGCTGCGGATCGTGGGGCTCGAGGCGGGGCCGATCGAGACGCAGGGCCGGCTGATCCTGCCGGTGACGTTCAACAACACAGGACACCGGATCGCCGCGGCCACTTCTCCCAAACAAACGGTGCGGCTGGGGGCCGCGCTGAAGATCGCCGCCAAGAGCCCCGGCGCGGCTTCCCTCGTCGTGCTCCACCAGGGGCGCGAACTCGGCAAGATCGCGGGAGAATCGGGGGCCCTTGAAGTCGACAGCGCGCGGTTGGGGCAAGGCCCGGGGCAATTGCAGGTGCGAGCGCTCGACACCGCCGGCAAGGAGTACGCCGTGGCCGCGCCGCTGGCGATCGACGTCGTGCCTCCTCTGGCGATGCTCCCCTTGCGCGACCCGCCGAGCGACCTGCGCCCCGGTGTGCAGTTGACCCTCGGAACCAACCGGCCGCAGCTCATTCGCGACGCCAGCAGCCCCGGCTGGTTCACGAGCGCCGGCGCCCAGCCGAACCAGGCTTATCGCCTGGAGGGCTACTTCAATGTGCCGGCCGACGACACCTACCAGTTCGTCGCCGGATTTCTGGGGGATCTGCGGATCGAAGTGGACGGCCGCGAGTTGGGCAATTTCAAAGGAGAGCCGTTCAACTTCAAGTACATGCCGGTCCGACTTGGTCGTGGCTGGCACCAGGTTCAGGTGAGCGGGCGCACGGGGGACACGGCGATGTTCGAGCTGGGCTTTGGCGGGCAGGGCGTTCGCCCCGTCGACGGCAGGGCGTTCAAATGCCCCGCGGGCCGCTAGATCGGCGGTTCGGCAATCTTGACGCCCCCGGATGCTCGTCGGCCTCGGCCGGCGGTCGAAGGCCGCCGCTCTTCAGCCCCTTTGCGGCGGGCGACCTGATCTCGACGCGCTCCGTGCGCGGTCGGGCAGTTGGGCCGCGTTGCCGGTGCGGTTCCGAAGCCGAAGGGCGTGAGGAATGCCGGGCAGAGGAGCGGGTCCAAGCAGGAATCACCAGGGCCCAACTGCCCTTTGGGAGGCCCACATCGCCCCAGGAACGACCGCCTTGCATTCACCAAGTCGACCAAGTACCTTCGGCAAGTGCTCGTGATGTATTCACACCAGTAAGCCGACTTGCCGCTCAGTGATTGGGGGCGTTCTCCCGCGAGCCGGGCATTCGGCTCGGGGCTTCTAAAAACGATGCTGCAACGGCGAGCCGGCAAAACGCGTCGATATTCCACGGTTCGCTGGCGAGATGCTGCGCCCTCGATAACGACTCGATCGAAGCGAACGGCCTCGTGCTTTCTCGAGCGTGCTTCTTGTTTGCTTGCGTGCCCCGAACCGAGGGGTAAACTGGCGCCCAATTAACCCCGTAGGGTCGCCGCAGACTCTCACCCCGAATTGCCCCTGAGAACCCATGCGCCTTCCCCGCCTGAAGTCCTGCTCGTGGTCTGGCCTATCGCGCAGTTCAGCTCCTCGAGGCAGCGAGTCTCGTCGGCCTCTTTGGGAAGAGCTTGAACTACGAGTGGTGCTTTCCGCAACGGTCGGCGTCGACAAAGTGGACTACGCCCCAGGCGAGACGGCGCTGATCACGGCGTCGAACGACGAGCAGGCGGGCGGCGATTTTGCCGCGGGTGAGACCGTGAAGTTCCAGGTGACCCGCACCGATGGCATCGAAGACTATCCCAGCGGCAATCTGCCGTGGTTCGTCACCGACGGCGTCGGGGGCTTCGAAGCCTACTACGTCGACATCGACGGTGACGGCGCGCAAGACTTGGGCGTCGCGCCCGACCTCGACGAAACGGTCGACGCGGTCGTCCACACCTCGTGGTTTGTTGAAGACCAGTACGCAAATTCGGCGCTCCGCTTGTCGGCTACAGGACTCACGTCCGGCGCTGAAGCTGCGGTGGAGTTTACGGACACGGTGTCGTCGATCTCGATCAACAGCCCTTCAGCCGCGTCTCCGCAGACGATCACGACGGCTGCGGCCAACTATACGGTGCCTGTCGGCTTCTCTTGGGTGGCTGACAACAAAGGCAATGCCACGGTAACGGCGACGGCGACAGTCACTGATGGCACGAATACTTGGTCGAATACGGCGACCATCAACAACAAAGCGAGCGGCTCGGCCACCATCAACGTCACCGTGCCGGGATCCGCGCCCAATGGTTCGTACTCCGTGACGGTCTCCGCCCCGGGACAGGGGGCGACGACCGTCACGAAGACCAATAGCAACGCTGTGGTGCTGAACGTCCCCGCGGCGACCACGACGTCGATCACATCCACTGTGAACCCCTCGGCCTATGGGCAAGCGACCAGCTTCAACGCGAGCGTCTCGGGCAGCCCCAGCGTAGGGACCGTTCAGTTCTACGTGGATGGGGCGACCTTTGGCAGTCCGGTTGCTGTGAGCGCCGGAGCGGCGGCAAGCGGCGCCATCGCCTCGCTGAAAGCGGGGTCGCACAGTATCCACGCCATTTACAGTGGCGGCGCGGGCTTCAGCGGCAGCACGTCCAGCACGCTCACCCAGACGGTGAACCAGGTCGGTTCGACCGTCGCCGTGAGCTGGGCCGACGGCCTGAGCGCCGAGTACAACGGCTTGGTTCACGGGGCCACCGCCTCGTGGTCGAGCAGCGGCGCGGATGGAGAGGGCGCCGCCCTGGTCGTGAGCTACGTGGGAATCAACGGCACGAGCTACGCCGCCAGCGCGACGGCCCCGAAGAACGCCGGCCAGTACCGTGCCTCGGCTAGCTTCGTCGGAGACGCGAACCATACGGGGAGCAACGGCTTTGCCGACTTCACGATCGCGAAAGCGACCCTCACCGTTACCGCCGATCCCAAGAGCCGCGAATATGGCGACGCCAACCCCGCGCTCACCGCTACGATCACCGGTTTCAAGAACAGCGAGACGCTGGCCACGAGCGGCGTCACCGGCGCTCCAGACTTGAGCACGGCGGCTGATCCTACCAGCCCGGTGGGAGAGTACCCGATCAACGCGGCGCTCGGCGCACTCGCCGCCAGCAACTACACGTTCACGTTCGCTGCCGGCAACCTCGAGGTGACCCAGGCGACGCTCTTAGTCACGGCCGACGATCAGAGCCGAGAGTACGGCGACGCCAACCCGACGCTCACCGCTACGATCACGGGCTTCAAGAACAGCGAGACCCTGGCCACCAGCGGCGTCACCGGCAGCCCTGACCTGAGCAGCGCGGCCGATCCCTCGAGCCCGGTGGGCGACTACCCGATCAACGCGGCCCTCGGCACGCTCGCCGCCAGCAACTACTCGTTCACGTTCGCCGCCGGCAACCTCGAGGTGACGCACGCCACGCTCTTGGTCACCCGACGATCAGAGCCGAGAGTACGGCGACGCCAACCCGACGCTCACCGCTACGATCACGGGCTTCAAGAACAGCGAGACCCTGGCCACCAGCGGCGTCACCGGCAGCCCTGACCTGAGCACGGCGGCCGATCCCTCGAGCCCGGTGGGCGACTACCCGATCAACGCGGCCTCGGCACGCTCGCCGCCAGCAACTACTCGTTCACGTTCGCCGCCGGCAACCTCGAGGTGACGCACGCCACGCTGCTCGTCACCGCCGACGATCAGAGCCGAGAGTATGGGGAGGCCAACCCCGCTCTGACCGCTACGATCACGGGCTTCAAGAACAGCGAGGTCCTGGCCACGAGCGGCGTGACCGGCGCCCCCAACTTGAGCACGGCGGCCGACCCGAGCAGCCCCGTGGGGGATTATCCGATCACCGCGGGCGGTACCCTCGCCGCCAGCAACTACTCGTTTAGCTTCGCCGCCGGGAATCTGGCGGTCACCAAGGCGGCCCTTCTCGTGACGGCCGACGATCAGAGCCTAGAGTACGGCGACGCCAACCCCGCGTTCACCGCTACGATCACGGGCTTCAAGAACAGCGAGACGCTCGCCACGAGCGGCGTCACCGGCGCCCCGACTTGAGCACGGCGGCCGATCCTACCAGCCCGGTGGGAGACTACCCGATCAACGCCGCGCTCGGCAGCCTGGCGGCCAACAACTACTCGTTCACGTTCGCCGCCGGGAATCTGGCGGTCACCAAGGCGGCCTTGCTCGTGACGGCCGACGATCAGAGCCTAGAGTACGGCGATGCCAACCCCACACTCACGGCCACGATCACCGGCTTCAAGAACAGCGAGATCCTGGCAACCAGCGGCGTCACCGGCAGCTCCGACTTGAGCACGGCGGCCGATCCTACCAGCCCGGTGGGCGACTATCCGATCACCGCGGCGCTGGGGACTCTGGCCGCGACCAACTACTCGTTCACCTTCGCGGCCGGCAATCTCGAGGTGACCAAAGCCGCCCTGCTGGTCACTGCCGATGATCAGAGCCGCGAGTATGGCGACGCCAACCCCACGCTCACGGCCACGATCACGGGCTTCAAGAACAGCGAGATCCTGGCCACCAGCGGCGTCACCGGCGCCCCCGACTTGAGCACGGTGGCCGATCCTGCCAGCCCGGTGGGCGACTATCCGATCTCGGCGGCATTGGGGACTCTCGACGCCAGCAACTACTCGTTCACGTTCGCCGCCGGCAACCTCGAGGTCACCAAAGCCGCCCTGCTCGTCACCGCCGACGATCAGAGCCGCGGGTACGGCGACGCCAACCCCACGCTCACGGCCACGATCACGGGCTTCAAGGACAGCGAGGTCCTGGCCACGAGCGGCGTCACCGGCAGCCCGAGCCTGAGCACGACTGCCGTGGCGACGAGCAGCGTGGGCAACTACCCGATCTCGGCGGCGCTCGGTACCCTCGCCGCCACCAACTACTCGTTCAGCTTCGCAGCCGGCAATCTGGCGGTCACCAAGGCTGCCCTGCTCGTCACCGCCGACGATCAGAGCCGCGGGTACGGCGACGCGAACCCCACGCTGACCGCTACGATCACCGGCTTCAAGAACAGTGAGGTCCTGGCCACCAGCGGCGTCACCGGCGCCCCCGACTTGAGCACGGCGGCTGATCCCTCGAGCCCGGTGGGCGATTATCCGATCACCGCGGCCCTCGGCACGCTGGCGGCCGGCAACTACTCGTTCAGCTTCGCGGCCGGGAATCTGGCCGTCACCAAGGCCGCCCTGCTCGTCACCGCCGACGACCAGAGCCGCGAATACGGCGACGCCAACCCCACGCTCACGGCCACGATCACCGGCTTCAAGAACAGCGAGATCCTGGCCACCAGCGGAGATCACCGGCAGCCCTGACTTGAGCACCGCGGCCGATCCTACCAGCCCGGTGGGCGACTACCCGATCTCGGCGGCGCTCGGCACACTCGACGCCAGCAACTACTCGTTCACCTTCGCGGCCGGCAATCTCGAGGTGACCAAAGCCGCCCTGCTCGTGACGGCCGACGATCAGAGCCGCGGGTATGGCGACGCCAACCCCACGCTCACCGCCACGATCACCGGCTTCAAGAACAGCGAGGTTCTGGCCACCAGCGGCGTCACCGGCAGCCCCGACCTGAGCACGGCGGCCGATCCTACCAGCCCGGTGGGCGATTATCCGATCTCGGCGGCGCTCGGCACACTCGACGCCAGCAACTACTCGTTCACCTTCGCGGCCGGCAATCTCGAGGTGACCAAAGCCGCCCTGCTGGTCACTGCCGATGATCAGAGCCGCGAGTATGGCGACGCCAACCCCACGCTGACCGCTACGATCACGGGCTTCAAGAACAGCGAGGTCCTGGCCACGAGCGGCGTCACCGGCAGCGCTGACTTGAGCACCGCGGCCGACGCCTACCAGCCCGGTGGGCGATTATCCGATCTCGGCGGCGCTCGGCACACTCGACGCCAGCAACTACTCGTTCACCTTCGCGGCCGGCAATCTCGAGGTGACCAAAGCCGCCCTGCTCGTCACTGCCGACGATCAAAGCCGCGAATACGGCGACGCCAACCCCACGCTCACGGCCACGATCACCGGCTTCAAGAACAGCGAGGTCCTGGCCACCAGCGGCGTCACCGGCAGCCCCGACCTGAGCACGGCGGCCGATCCCTCGAGCCCGGTGGGCGATTATCCGATCACCGCGGCCCTCGGCACCCTGGCGGCCAGCAACTACTCGTTCACGTTCGCGGCCGGCAACCTGGCCGTCACTAAGGCGGCCTTGCTCGTGACGGCCGACGATCAGAGCCGGGAATACGGGGAAGCGAACCCCACGCTCACGGCTACGATCACCGGCTTCAAGAACAGCGAGGTTCTGGCCACCAGCGGAGTCACCGGCAGCCCAGACTTGAGCACGGCGGCCGATCCTACCAGCCCGGTGGGTGATTATCCGGTCTCCGCGGCATTGGGGACTCTGGCCGCCACCAACTACTCGTTCACCTTCGCCGCCGGCAACCTTGAGGTCACCAAAGCCGCCCTGCTCGTCACCGCCGACGATCAGAGCCGCGAATACGGCGATGCCAACCCCACGCTGACCGCTACGATCACCGGCTTCAAGAACAGCGAGGTCCTGGCCACGAGCGGCGTCACCGGGGCCCCCGACTTGAGCACCGCGGCAGATCCCTTGAGCCCGGTGGGCGATTATCCGATCACCGCGGCCCTCGGCACGCTGGCGGCCAGCAACTACTCGTTCACGTTCGCGGCCGGCAACCTGGCCGTCACCAAGGCGGCCTTGCTGGTGACGGCCGACGATCAGAGCCGCGGGTATGGCGACGCCAACCCCACGCTCACCGCCACGATCACGGGCTTCAAGAACAGCGAGACGCTGGCCGCGAGCGGCGTCACCGGCAGCCCTGACCTGAGCACGGCGGCCCTTCCCTCGAGCCCGCTGGGCGATTATCCGATCACCGCGGCCCTCGGCACGCTGGCGGCCAGCAACTACTCCTTCAGCTTCGCGGCCGGCAATCTCGAGGTGACGCACGCCACGATCACGGCGACGATTGTTGAGATCGCTCCCGACCCATACCCCGGCAGCGTCAGCGAACTTACGATCGTCTTTAGTCAGCCGGTGACGGGCTTCGATCTGTCAGATCTGAATCTCGACAAGCACCTTGACGGTCTGGGAAACCGGTTGACGGGAAGCGAGTCTCTG
Organism: Pirellulales bacterium; assembly: GCA_046349955.1. GTDB lineage: Bacteria > Planctomycetota > Planctomycetia > Pirellulales > JBGAPH01 > JBGAPH01. The sequence continues at coordinate 89,962 of JAXMBI010000028.1, forward strand.
ACCACGGCCGACAATCAGACCTACACGCTCGGAAACCTAGGCGGCCTAACACAGTCCAACGGAGGATACACGCTCAGCCTGCGGGCGTTGGGCTCGGGGATCGCGAATGCGATCGGCGACGGATTGTCCGCCGATGCCACGGAATCGTGGCAGCAGACGGGCATCGCAGACACGATCGCGCCGACGGTGACGATTCAGTCCGTGACCCCCAACCCGCACACGGGGCCGGTAAACTCGATCACGATCGTGTTCACCGAGCCGGTCACGGGCTTCGACCGCAGCGACCTGAACCTCGACCGCGCCTCCGATGGACTCGGCAACCTACTCACCGCCAGCCAAACCCTGACTACCAGCGACAACAAGACGTTCGTGCTCGGGAACCTGGCCCCTGTCACCAACAACAACGGGAACTTCGTCCTGTCGCTCAATGCCGCGGCTTCTGGAGTGCAAGACCTGGCAGGCAATCCGCTCGCCAACAATGGCGCCGCAGCCTGGCAGCAGACGGGCGTCACTGACACGACGGCGCCTAAGGCGACGATCCAGTCCGTCACGCCCAACCCGCACACAGGGCCGGTGGACAGCATCACGATCGTGTTCACCGAGCCGGTCACGGGCTTCGACCGCAGCGATCTCAACCTCGACCGCGCCTCCGATGGACTCGGCAACCTACTGACCGCCAGCCAAACCCTGACCACCAGCGACAACAAAACCTTCGTGCTCGGGAACCTAACCGCTATCACGGGCGCGACCGGCAACTACAACCTTTATCTGGCGGCCGGCGCCGCTGGGATTGCGGATCTAGCGGGCAACCCGCTGACGACTTCGGCGGCGACCGCATGGACGAATCAGCAGGCGCTAGCGCTGGCGTTCGCTTCGTTGGCGGAGGGGCAGGTCCAACGTTCGAGCGCTGCCTTTGACATCGCAGCTCGGTCTCGTACCGTTGGACCATCGTCCCTTGAAGCGGAGCTGGAAGACATTCTCAACGATCTGGCGACCTAGCAGCAGATTGGTTTGAGGTTGCTGCCAGCCGCGCGAGAAGCCATCGCGACTTCATGGCGTGCATGACTGCACCTGCGGTAGGATCAAGGTGCATGGGCCAAAGAGGGCTCGGCCCCCAGGAACCGACGATGGAAGACCCGCTGCCGCTCGACGTTCATGCCGCCTTCATGCAGCTTGCGCTGGCCGAGGCGCAGCAGGCCGCCGAGGAAGGGGAGGCGCCGGTCGGCGCGATCATCGTGCATCAGGGGCGCATCGTCGCCGCGGCCCACAACCAGCGCGAGCAGCTCCGCGATCCCACGGCCCATGCCGAGATGATCGCCCTCACGCAAGCCGCCGACGCCCTGCGCTCGTGGCGGCTCGAAGGCTGCACTCTTTATGTCACGCTCGAACCCTGCCCGATGTGCGCCGGCGCCATTCTGCAGGCTCGGCTGCCGCTGGTGGTCTACGGGGCCGATGACCCCAAGGCCGGCGCCGTGCAGTCGCTGTACCGGCTGCTGGGCGACGCGCGGCTCAATCACCGGGCCGACGTGATCTCCGGCGTGCTTGGCCAGGAATGCGGCGCCGTGCTGACCGAGTTCTTCCGGCAACAGCGGCGGCTCGGCAAAAAGTAGCCAACGTCTACTTCTTGCCGAAGCAGTAGAGCCAGGCGTCGGACCGCACGTAGAGCCGGCCGTCGGCCGCGGCCGGGCTGGCGTTGAACACGCTGCGGTCGTTCAGGTCGTTTGTCGCCAGCAGCTCGAACTTGGGGGCGGCGCGAACCACGAACACCCGACCTTCGCGGGTGATGTAGTAGATGCGGTCGCCGACCAGCAGGGCCGACGCGTAGACCATGCCGGCCCGCTGCAGCCGCTGCTCGTACGCAAGCTCGCCCGTGGCCAGCGACGCACAAAAGGCGATGCCCAAGTTGTCGTGCATCCAATATAGGTGCTCGCCATGGAGCACCGGGGACGACACGTTGCCCCCTTTGCGGCTGGTCCACAACCGCTCGGTGCTGGTCACGTCGCCGCGGCCGCCGGTGCGGATCGCCAGCCCGCCGCCAGGGCGGCCGCCGATCGAATACACGATACCATCGCGGGCGACGACGGAAGGGACCATGTACCAAGGGATGTCGGTGTCGCACGACCACAGGGGCGCGAGCGACAGCGGATCGAAGGCCAGCACCTTTTCAATGATGGGCACGATCAACTCGTGCTCGCCGCGCGGATTGACGACCACCACCGGCGTGTTCCAGGCTTCGCGGATGCCGGAGGCGCGGGCAAGTTCCTTGCCGGTGGCCCGGTCGAGCGACACGAGCGATTCGCTTTCCACGCTCGCGGAGATAATCACGCGGTCTTGGTAGAAAATTGGAGAGGCCGCCGAGCCCCAGCCGTTGGTTCCCTCGCCCACGTCGGCCCGCCACTGCTCTTTGCCTTCGTGGTCGAAGGCCAACACCCCCGACTTGCCGAAGAACACGACGACGCCCGCGGCGTCGACCGCCGGCGTGCTCGCGGTGTACCCGTGCCCCTCGCGAATCGTCGGCTCCTCGGGCAGCTTCGCCGGTACGCTCTGCGTCCAGAGGATCTTGCCCGACTTGCGGTCCAGGCAAAGCAGCAAGCGTTGCAGTTGATCGAGCGAGCCCCCTTCTTCCCCCGGCACGGCGTAGCCGGTGTGGGCGGTCAGGTAGATCCGGTCGCCCCACAGCACGGGGCTCGAGGCCCCGGCCCCGGGCAGGCGCGTTTTCCAAGCCAGGTTCTTATCCGGACTAAACTCCAGCGGCAATTCCTGCTCGGTTGCGACCCCCATGCCGGCGGGCCCGCGAAAGCGGGGCCAGTCTTCGGCCAAGGCGGTCGGCCCGGCGGCCAGCAGGACGAGGCCAAACACAAGTCCGTGGACGGGGAAGACACGCGTCATTTTCGGTGGACTCCGCAAGTTGGGCGGGCTCGTTTGGTTGGGGTCGCCGATTGTACCCGAAATCGCCCCGCCACCAGCGCTTGCAACCCGCGCCCGTCAGCCAACAATGAAGGTAGCCCGACCGCGGATGGCAGAGCAGCCCCCGTGGCAATCCCGTTCGCATCGTTCGCCGCCTACGCATGCCCAGCCTGTCGCTACAACCCGTCGGAGGACCGTGGCTGGTGGCGACGGCGGCTGTTTGCCTGTTCCTGCTGCTGGCAGTTGCGCCGGTGGCCAGCAAGGGCCCGGCGCGGCGGCGCTGGACGCTTGTCGGCATCCGCGTTGGAATCTTTCTACTCGTGCTGCTGGCGATGCTGCGGCCGACGCTGGTCTACACGTCGATCAAACAGCAACCGGCGCTGATCGTCTTCCTGCTCGACACCACCCGCAGCCTGCAGGTGGCCGACGCCTTTGGCGGGAAGACTCGCTATCAGGCGCTCAAAGACGCGCTGGCCGCCGCCGAGCCGGCCCTAGCCGCAACTGGCAAAGACTTCGACTTGCAGGTCCTGGGTTTTGCGGCCGATGCCAAGGCGCTCGAAGTCAAAGAGGGCCGGATCGCCCTGCCAGCGGAAGCCACGGGGCGGCAAACGGCGATCGGCAGCGCGCTGCAGGAAGTGCTGCGCTCCGCCGGCGGCAAACGGCTGGCTGCCGTACTGCTGCTGTCCGATGGCGCGCAGCGGGCGGTCGCGCCGCACGATGCTCCTCCGCAATTGCCGGCGCGGCAGTTGGCCGAGCTGGGCTGCCCGCTGATCGGCTTCGTGTTTGGCGAGGCGCGGGGCCGCAGCCAAGCCCGCGACGTGGCGCTCACCGACCTGATCGTGCCGCAGACCGTGTTCGTGAAGAATCAGCTCGACGTGCTGGGCAACCTGCGGGTCGACGGCTTTGTGAACCAAGCGATCCCGGTCGAGATGACTTGGGAGACTGCGCCCGGCAAGATGGCCAAGGTGGGGGCCGCCGAGTTGCTGGCGAACCAAGACGGCCAGCGGCTGCCGATCGAGCTTGCGCACGTGCCCGACAGCCCCGGCGAGTTCAAGCTGACGCTCAAGGTCGCGCCGCAGCCGGGCGAACTGGTGACCACGAACAACGAGCTTTCGACGTTCGTCACGGTGCAGCCGGGCGGCCTCCGCGTGCTCTACCTCGAGGGCGCTCCCCGCTTCGAGCAAACGCACCTGCGCCGCGCGCTCGACGGCTCCCCCGACATTCAAGTCGACTACGAGTGGATCGACCCGCGCAACCGCAAGGACTGGCCGGTCGACCAAGGGGACCGCTTCAAGCCCGGGAAGTACGACGTGTACATTCTCGGGGATCTCGATAGCTCGGCGTTCCGTCCCGAAGACCTGACGCAACTGGCCGACCGCGTGGAGGAGGGGGCTGGGCTGTTGATGCTGGGGGGCCAGCAAAGCTTCGGCGGCGGCGGCTATCAACAAACGCCGCTGGCGGCCGTGTTGCCGGTCGAGATGGGGCGCCATGAACGGCAAGTTTTGGGCGAGCCGCCCCGGGCCGATCTGCACTGGCCTGGCCCATTGGCGATGCGCCCCTCCGAGCCGCTGGGCCGCCGGCACTACATCATGCACCTGGCCCCGAGCGCCGAGAACGACGCTGCTTGGCAGAAGCTGCCTGCTTTGGCGGGAGCCAACCGGATTGCCCCGCGCCGCTCGGCCAAGGTGTTGGCCGACGCCGGGGCCGACCGGCCACTGCTGGTCGTCGACGACGCCGGCGCGGGGCGCGTGATGGCCTTCGCCGGCGACACCACTTGGCAGTGGCCGATGCACGGCTTCGACGCGCAGCACCGCCGCTTTTGGCGGCAGGCCATTCTCTGGCTGGCCAAGAAAGATCAGACCGAGAACGGCAGCGTGTGGATTCGGCTGGGGCAGCGGCGGTTTGCCCCTACCTCGCGTGTGGAGTTCGAGGTCGGCGCCACGACGCCTACGGGCGACCCGGTGGAGCAGGCAACCTTCACCGCCGCCATCGTCGCGCCCGACGGCTCGCGGCGGCCGGCCACGCTCGAGTCGCGCGGCGGCGAGACCGCCGCGACCTTCGCCGCCACGGAATTGGCCGGCGACTATACGATCGAAGTCGAGGCCCAGGGCCCCGGCGGCACGCTCGGCGAGGCCAAGGCGCGATTCCTGGTCTTCGACCAGGACCTCGAACTCGACAACGCGGCCGCCGACCCCTCGCTGGTCGCCAGCCTGGCCAAGATCACGGAGTCGGCCGGCGGCAAAACTGCCTCGCCGGAATCCCTGTCCCAGGTGCTCGAGGACCTGCGCAAGAAGCGCAGCGAGTTCGACCTGGAAATCCAAGAACGAGTGACGCTTTGGGACACCTGGCCGTTCTTTTTGCTGCTCGTGGCGCTCATGTGCTGCGAATGGTGGCTGCGGCGGCGCTGGGGACTGGTTTAGATCGCCGTCGCTCGCCGCGCGGCTCGTGCGATCGGAGCAGCTTGCCAACTTCTCGCGCGAAGCTGCGACGGGCGGAATCATCGTAGCGGCTGCGCTTGCAGTTCCTCTCGCCATTCGCCCGGCGCGACTGGTCGGGTCTGCCTTGCCGGGCCAAGTCCTACGCCCGTCCTCTGGTTGGACTCGATCCACCGCGCTTCCGATACCAATTGCTATCCGTGGACTAGGCGGACCAAGTGGTCCCCTCGTCAGGGGCCCACGCCCGGCGGAAGCGTGGCTTCGCGGAAGCGCCAAAGTTTGTCGATCAGGGAGAGTTCGCCACCGATGTTCCGTGCCCTTTCGCTCACGTTTGCCCTGTCGGTCAGTGGGCTGGCCCTTGTTGCTTCGCGCGGCTTGCAGGCGACGCACGACGATCCCGCCCCGCTCCCCCCCGACCAGGCGGTTTCCCAGGCCGAGCCCAATGCTCCGGCCCGCCCGCAAACTTTGCCGCTGACGCCTGCGCAAGAAAAACTACGCGACAAGATTCGCAAGGCGCTGGCCATCTACTACCGCCGCCCCGTGAACACCCGCGACCACAATCCGTGGGAGGTGTTTCACTGGATCATCGGCTACGGCACCGACGCGACGCTTCGCCAGGGAGGCCCCGATGGCCCCGAGGTGAACGCCATCGGCTACCTGAACTACGACGGCAACTGCCGCGGCGGCTCGCTCCTGTTCGTCGACCGCGACCTCCCCTCTGCCGAGAAAGGCCCTGGCGTGCAGGGGCACTACGGGCAGTATCTGGCGATCCTCGCCCAGTCCTACGTGCGCCCCGAATACCCGATTCGCGTGCAGAACCGCGACTTCACCGTGGCCGACCTGATCGAGCAGGAGAAGCGCACCTGCCAGACGGGCACGGAGCTGACCTTTAAGCTGATCGCGCTCACCCACTATCTGCCCTCGAGCGCCACCTGGAAGTGCGACCGCGGGCAAACCTGGTCGATCGATCGGCTAATCCGCGAGGAACTGGCGGCGCCGATCCGGGGCGCCGCCTGCGGCGGCACGCACCGCCTGATGGGGCTGAGCTTCGCCTACAAGAAACGCGAGAAGCGCGGCGAGCCCGTCGAAGGCGAAGCGCTGCGGGCGAAGCAGTACATCCGCGATTACCACCGCTACACCTACAGCATGCAAAACGCTGACGGCAGCTTCAGCACCGAGTGGTTCAACCGCGGCGGCGCCCGGCAGGATCTGGAGCGGCGGCTGCAGACCACGGGGCACATCCTCGAGTGGCTGGCCTACTCCTCCGACGACGCCGAGCTCGACGATCCTCGGCTCGTGCGGGCGGTCGATTACCTGTCGGGCATCCTCATCGACCACCGCAACAGCCAAAAGTGGGAGATCGGGCATTTGGGCCACGCGGTCCACGGCCTAGCGCTCTACGATCAGCGGCGTTTTGGCGGCGTTGGAGCAAACGTCGACGCCACGCCGGTGGCCTCGCGTCCGGCGACCGAGGAACCGCTGCGGTCCTGGCGCGAGCGCCGCGACGAGCGGCGGGCAGACAATGCTGAGACCGAGGAACAGGGCGAGGAGGAAGCTCCCAGCGAACTCTCGTTCGACTTGTTCGACATCCCGGCTCCTGCCGACTCCCCGATCGAGGAGACTGCAGAAGCCGCGGGACCTCGGCTCCGCTAAGCCAGATTCAGCGCCGATACGCAGCGAGCTCTTCGAAGAGTTTCGCTAAGGCGTTCTGCAGATCGACCAGCGCACTCGCCCCTTCGGCTGCGAAGCCTTGGCGGCCGAGGTCCTCCAGCCGGGCGGCGCTCGCCACGACTTGGGCCGCGCCAAAGTTGGCCGCCAACCCCTTCACGCTGTGAGCGGCTCGCTCGAGTTGCCCGGCATCGTCGCGCTCGATCGCCAGGGCGATTCGCTCCACGAGCGGCGGAGCGTCGGCAAAGAAGTATTCCGTGAGATCGCGGAACAGCTCCAGATCGCCGCCCATCCGCTGCAGAGATCCTTCGAGATCGAAGACCATCGCGAGTGTTGGGGCGGGGTTCCAGATTCGCTGTTTTCGTGACGGCCAGTCTGTTGCGCCGCCTGCTTGGTTGGCGTCCCCCCCGGAATAGCAGGCGACCAGGAGCAAAGGCAGATTCGCGCGACGGAAGCTCGCAACTCGCTGCCGCACAACCGGATCGCGGATTTTCCGCCACGTCTTCAAAAATTGGAACGGCGGTTGCAATGGCAGTCTCTCAGCAAGTGTAAGCCGTGCCCCGCGATTCTCAAACGCCGAATCGTTCGGCCGTCCCGGTGCGCGTGGCGAACTCGATAAGTCTGGGAGAGTGAAACATGTTGGGATGGGCTCTGACGTTTCTCGTCATCGCGTTGATCGCTGCGGTTCTCGGTTTCGGCGGCGTCGCAGGCACGGCGGTCAGCATCGCCAAAATTCTGTTCGTCGTGTTCATCGTGCTGTTCCTGATCAGCTTGGTGTTTGGCTTGCGACGGCCGGTGGTCTAACCGAGCGCGGTTGCGGGCTAGCCCGCCTTCGTGCCTGGCGGACCTTCGTCAAGCAAGGCGCGAATTCTACGAATGGCCTCACGGCCGACGAGAAGTCGTTTTTGCGGCTTCTGGCTCGGCGCGAGGCCTTTTTTCGTAGCCTTGGCGGGCGCCCGCTGGTCGTTGTCCGCTCTATACTTGATCGGCGCGGTCCTTTCTTGATCGGACGCCTGCCGCGTCTCGAACTTCTGGAGTTGAGTCGATGGAGATCTGGCCAGGTCGCTCGTACCCGCTGGGCGCTTCGTGGGATGGCGAAGGCACGAACTTCGCCGTGTTCTCGGAACATGCTTCCAGCATGGAGCTGTGCTTGTTCGATCAAGCGAACTTCGCCGCCGAGGTCGCGCGGGTGCGGATGCGCGAACGGACCGACCAGGTCTTCCACTGTTACTTGCCGGGCGTACAACCGGGCCAACTCTATGGGTATCGAGCCTACGGTCCTTATGAGCCGTCGCATGGCCACCGCTTCAATCCCACCAAGCTGCTGCTCGATCCATATGCTCGAGCGATCCACGGCGGCTTCGAGTGGGACGCCTCGATGTTCGGCTACAAGATCGGCCATGGCGACGCCGACCTCTCGCAGGACGACCGCGACAGCGCCGAGTTCATGCCGAAGTCGGTCGTCGTCGACGATCGCTTCGATTGGGAAGACGATCGGGCGCCAAGTATTCCCTGGCACCGCACGCTGATCTACGAGCTGCACGTCAAGGGCTTCACGGCCCGGCATCCCGAAGTGCCGGAGGAGCTGCGCGGCAAGTATTTGGGCCTGGCCACGCAGCCGGTGATCGACTACCTGCTGTCGCTGGGGGTCACGACCGTCGAACTGCTGCCGGTGCATCAGTTCGTCGACGACCAGCACCTGCTCGACAAGGGGCTGCGCAACTATTGGGGCTATAACTCCATCGGGTTCTTCGCCCCTGAATCCCGTTATGCGATGGCCGGAACGCGCGGCGAGCAGGTGCAGGAATTCAAGCAGATGGTCAAGGCGTTCCATCAAGCCGGGCTCGAGGTGATTCTCGACGTGGTCTACAACCACACGGCGGAAGGAAACCAGCTGGGGCCGACGCTCTCGTTTCGCGGGCTCGACAACGCGGCCTACTACCGCGTATCGCCGGAGAACCAGCGCTACTACATGGACTACACGGGCTGCGGCAACACTCCCAACATGCGGCACCCCCGCGTGCTGCAACTCGTCATGGACAGCCTGCGGTACTGGGTGCAGGAGATGCACGTCGACGGCTTCCGCTTCGATCTGGCCGCCGCGCTCGCCCGCGAACTGCACGATGTCGACCGGCTGTCGGCCTTCTTCGACATCATCCATCAAGACCCCGTGCTCTCCCGCGTCAAGCTGATCGCTGAGCCCTGGGACGTCGGCATGGGGGGCTACCAGGTGGGCAACTTTCCGATCGGCTGGACCGAATGGAACGGCCGCTACCGCGACACGGTGCGCCGCTACTGGAAGGGCGATTCGGGCGAAGTGGGCGACTTGGCTTCACGGCTCACGGGTTCGAGCGACCTCTACCAAGACGACGGCCGCCGCCCGTACGCCAGCATCAACTTCGTCACCTGCCACGACGGCTTCTCGCTGCACGATCTGGTGAGCTACAACGGCAAACACAACGAGGCCAACGGCGAGGACAATCGCGACGGCGCAAACGACAACGCCAGTTGGAACTGCGGCGCCGAAGGCCCGACCGAAGACCAAGGCATCCTCGCTCTCCGCGAGCGGCAAAAGCGCAACTTCCTGGCGACGCTGTTCGTGTCGCAAGGAGTGCCGATGCTCTTAGCCGGCGACGAGCGCGGACACACACAAAACGGCAACAACAACACCTACTGCCAAGACAACGAGCTCTCCTGGCTCGACTGGGAGTTCGACGACCGCCGCCGCGATCTGCTCGAGTTCACCAAGGCGGCGATCGAACTGTTCAAGAAAGAGCCGGTGCTGCGGCGGCGGAAGTTTTTCCAGGGGCGCCGCATTCGCGGCTCCGAGGTGAAGGACATCACCTGGTTCCGCACCGACGGTAAGGAACTCGACGAGCAGGACTGGACCACGCCTGTCACGCGCTGCTTCGGCATTCGTCTGGCCGGCGACGCCTTGGACGAAGTCAACCCGCGGGGGCAGCCGATCACTGGCGACACGCTGCTGCTGTTGTTCAACGCCCACTACGAGCCCGTGCCCTTTGTGCTGCCCAACCACCGGCACGACCGCTGGGAGTTGGTGCTCGACACGCGGTTTAGCCGCGGCCGGCCCGCACAGCAGACGCTGTGCGAGCCAGGCAAGCCCTACGAGCTCGAGGCGCGGTCTTTGGCAGTCTTCCGCGATCGTAAATCGACCGAATAACCCGCGGATTCCGCAGGGTTTGCCGACTCGCAAAAGGCATTGCCCCCAAGGCCGCCGCCGGTCCGCGGCCGAATTTTGTGCGCTTCGACTGAACCCTTGGGCAGCGTCTGGACGTAGAAGGTTTAGACGCGTCGGTTTCTAGTCCTTTCCGCCGCGATCATGTGAGCCGTCAGCCAGCCTCTCTGACGGCTCCGTTTTTGCGCCGCGCGCTAACTCACGAAAGCGCAAGCACGGGGCGGAATCGCCGGCTGGGCGCGCCGGCTGACAATGCCGCCCAGCAATTCTCAGCCGTGACGCTGCCCCGGCCCGAGGTCGTGGCCGCGCCCCGCGACATCGCAGGCATGTCAACGGTCGATATTTCCCTTCGATCAGAATTGCTACAATCGCGGTCTTCGTCGCCTTAGCATCGACCCTACCAGAGGCTTTGCGCCTGCGAAGGCCGAAGTTTGGCCATGTTGTTCCGACCCCAATCCACTTGGGCTGCGGGGATTGCCGGATTTGCCCTGGGCGCCGCCGGAGCTTGGCTGTTTTTCCCTTCGGCTACGCGGTTCGCCGACGCTCAGCTCACGCCCGCGATCACTCTGGAAGGCCTGGCCGCCGAACTCGCGGAATTGCGCGGGCGGCTCCCGGACCAGGCGCATGTCATGGCCGACGTGGGCCATCACTTCGCCAACCTGTGGTTCGCAGGACAAGCGGCCAATTGGCCGCTGGCCGAGTTCAACCTGGCGGAAACCAAGTCGCACCTGCGCTGGGCCGTGCGGATCATTCCCAAGCGCAAGGTGGGAGAAAATGAGGTCGATTTGGCGGCGATCCTCGAAGCGATGGAGAACTCCCCGCTCGCGCGGCTGGGCGAGGCGATCGCCGCCCGCGACGCGCAGGCCTTCGAAAGCGCCTATCGGTTTACGCTCGAAACCTGTTACGCTTGCCACAAGGCGTCGGACAAGGCGTTCCTGAAGCTGCGCATTCCTCAGACGCCCGATGCCCCGATCCTCAATTTCGATCCCCAGGCCGACTTGGCCGCGCTAGGCGCCTCGTTCCCATGGTAGACCGACCTCCCGACGCTACGGCCTCCCCGGCGGTGATCCTCGTCCGGCTGTTGGTTGGCTCGGTGTTCCTCTCCGAGGGAATCCAAAAGTTTCTGTTTCCCGCTGCCGTGGGCGCAGGTCGATTCGCCAAGATTGGCCTGCCTGTGCCTGACTTGCTGGGCCCCATGGTGGGCGGATTCGAAATCGCCTGCGGAACGCTCGTGCTGTTGGGATTGTTGACGCGCGCGGCTGTGTTGCCCTTGATCGTCATCATGCTCACGGCGATCGTGTCCACCAAGCTGCCGATTCTGCGGAGCGACGGCTTCTGGAAGATGGCCCACGAGGCGCGAACCGATTGGTCGATGCTGTTGGGATCCCTGTTTTTGTTGATCGTGGGCGCCGGCCCCTGGAGCTGCGACCATTGGCTGAGCCACCGCAGCCCTCCCCCGCACTAGCCGCGCAGGCCCAGCCGGCCAGTCCGGCCAGCGTGTTCCTGGTCTTTCTCGAGATAGGCTCGGTGTTGTTCGGCAGCGGCTATGTGCTGCTCGCCTTCCGGCAGGCGGAGTTCGTCGAACGGCGCGGCTGGCTCAATTCCCAGCAACTGCTCGACGCCGTGGCCGCCGGTCAGGTGACGCCAGGACCCGTCTTTTCCACGGCCACCTTCGTGGGCTACGTGTTGGCCGGCAACGCCGGCGCAGCGCTCTGTGGCGCACGCAGGTCAACTCGGCCGGGCTGATTGCCGCCGGGGCGGCATCGGCGCACTGAGGAGCGCAGAGTCGGTTCTGCCGAGCACAGGCCTGCCCGCAGGCATCGAGTGCTTTTCCACTAGGTGTCCGTTTCGCAAGCTTATGCCGAACGCGCGTCGCTTGCGTAAGCGGCCGCGTGCGGGATCGCACGTAATGCGCGCGTGCAAGTTCCATTGCCGGCTGCCAATGAAATCCATTGCTTGTCGATGGACCAACTCCTCGCTTACAGGTCCGTAATCCATGGACCTTACGAAACAGCGAGCAAGCGCTACTCGCCCTTGCTGATTCTCGCTTCGTAGTAGATAGATGTTGCGGGCCGTCGCGCATCTTCACGCACACGTTGAGTGTTGCGGCACAAATGGGTCTGGCACGATCCGTCGCCTCAGACGACACGCATTGGTGCGCAAGACGAGCCCAAGGACGTCCTATGATCGCGCAATTGATCGCGGCGTGCTTGCGATACCGCTGGATCGTTCTTGCTGTAACGGCATGCGTCTGCGCGGCGGGGGCGTATGCATTCATCCTGCTGCCGATCGACGCCTATCCTGACATCTCGGCGCAAGTGGTGCAGGTGATCACGACCTATCCCGGCCGCGCACCTGAGGAAGTCGAGCGGCAGGTTACGGTCCCGATCGAGATTGCGATGCGGAACGTGCCCAACGTCGACACGATCCGCTCGCGCACGATCTTCGGATTGTCGGTCGTGCAACTCGTGTTCGTCGAAGGCACGGAAAAGTATTGGGCGCGGCAACGGGTGCAGGAACGCCTGGCGGCCGTGATCTTGCCGACGGGGGCAGAGGCAGAGCTTGGCCCGCTGGCTACGGCGTATGGCGAAGTCTATCGGTACGAACTCGCCAACGACGGCACTCACGATCTGATGGAGCTGCGCACACTCAACGATTGGGTCGTGATTCCCCGCCTGTTGCGTGCAGCGGGGGTCGCGGAAGTGTCGAATTTTGGCGGACTCGTGAAACAGTTCACGATCACGTTTCGGCCCGCTGACCTCGATCGCTATGGGCTGACGCTCACCGACATTGTCGACTCAGTCCAGAGCAACAACACCTCTTCCGGGGGAAGTGTGCTGCAACGCGGAAGCATGTCGTTCGTGATCCGCGGCAGCGGCTCACTTCAGGATCAAACGCAGATCGAGAATATCTTCGTGAAGTCGGTGGGGGGAACGCCCGTTTTCCTGCGCGATGTCGCCAGCGTCGACTTGGGCAGCCTCACGCCGTCGGGGATCTTCAGCAAGAACCAAATGGATGAGGGCGTCGAAGGCATCGTGCTGATGCGGCGCGGTGAGAATCCATCGCTGGTGCTGGCGAACGTCCAGGACGCGGTCGCAGAGCTGAACAAAGCGGACCTGCCCCCTGGCGTGGAGGTGCGGCCGTTTTACGATCGCGAGCATTTGGTGGACAGCACTCTGCACACCGTCGCGCATAGCGTGTTTCTCGGGGTTACGCTAGTCGTGCTTGTGTTGCTGGTGTTTCTCGGTCGCGCCAGCATGGCGGCGCTGGTGGCCTTCACGATTCCGTTTTCGCTGCTGTTCGCCTTGGTCATCATGTACCTGACCAAGATACCCATCGGTCTGCTGTCGATCGGCGCGCTCGATTTCGGAATCATCGTCGACGGCGCAGTGATCATGGTGGAGCACATGGCCCGGCGTTTGGGCGAGGCGCACGAGTCGGGTGACGATCGGCCGACCGACGAGATCGTCCTGCAAGCGGCGGAAGAGATGGAGCGGCCGGTCTTCTTCTCGATTCTGATGATTGTGGTCGCGTATTTGCCGCTGCTGTCGCTCACCAGCATTGAAGGACTGCTGTTTCGGCCGATGGCGCTGACCATGGTCTACGCATTGGTCGGCTCGCTGTCGTTCGCGCTGTTCGTAGTTCCCGTGCTCGGGTCAATCTTGTTCCGTGGCGGCTACGAAGAGTGGGAAAACCCGCTTCTGAAAATGGCGCGGCCGCTCTATGCCAGGACACTGCATTGGCTGATGGCTAGTCGCTGGCTTGTGGTCGCCGGCGTCGTCTGCATGCTCGCCTTCGTTGCCGTCCAAATCGTCCCCCAACTCGGGGCGGAATTCCTGCCTTACATGGACGAGGGCGTGATCTGGGTGCGGGCCAACTTCCCCGAGGGCACCTCGTTACAGCAATCGAGCGAGTATGGCGGCCGCATTCGTGAAATCGTGACGAAGATGCCCGATGTGCAGTTCATCTCCGTGCAAGCTGGTCGCAGCGATTCGGGCACGGACCCGTTTCCCAGCAGCCGGCTGGAGATCATGATCGGGCCGAAAGACCGCGACGAATGGACGCAGTTTCGGACCAAGCAAGAGTTGGTTGCCGCCATCGGCAAGAACCTGCGCGAGGAGTTTCCGACCACGCGGTTCAACTTTACGCAACCCATCATCGATAGCGTGACCGAGGACACCAACGGGACATCGGCCAATCTTGCGATCGAGTTCACCGGGCCCGACTCAGACGTCTTGTTGTCCCTGGCGCGGGAAGCCGTGGACATGCTGCGGGGAATTCGCGGTGCGCAGGACGTGAACATCGAGCAGGAGGGACCGCAGCCCCAGCTCGTCGTCACCCCAAACCGACAACTGTGCGCTCGCCACAACGTTCTACTCGCGGACGTGTCGCGCCTGATCAACGTCGCGCTCGGCGGCGAGCCGATCGGCACTCTCTTCGAGGGAGAACGCCGCTTCGACATTGCGGCGAAGGTGGACCGTCAGGTCGCCAATTCGCCGATTGCGATCGGCCGCTTGCCGGTTCCGAGCGCCGACGGCATGCCGGTGCCGTTGTCGCAAGTGGCAAAGATCGAATTGATCGATGGCCAGACCATCATTGCCCGCGAGAACGGTCGTCGACGGATCACCGTGCGTTGCGACATCGTCGACCGGGATCAGGGGGGCTTTGTTGCGGAGGCTCAAGAAAAGTTCGCCAGCTACATTGCCGCAAAGGTGCCAGCGGGCTATCGGGTCGGTTGGCTAGGCATGTTCGAGAACCTGTCTAGGGCGCGCAATCACTTCTTCTACCTCATCCCGATTACGGTCGCCATCATCTTTGTGCTGTTGCTGGTAACCTTTGGTTCGCTGAAGTCCGCGCTGCTCGTTCTCGTCGGCATCCCCTTTGCCTGCTTGGGCGCCTTGCTGGCTCTCTATTTTCGAGACATGCACATCAACGTCTCAACGGGCGTCGGGTTCTGCGCCCTCTTTGGGATTGCGATCATGGACGGCGTTCTCATGGTCCGCGGGATCAATGTGATGCGCGAGGCAGGCGCTGGAATCGAAGCAGCGATCATTGGGGGCGCTGAGCAGCGCTTGCGCCCGATCCTGATGACCGCAGTCGTCGCCATTTTCGGTCTGCTTCCCGCCTCACTGGCAACCGGGCTTGGCTCGGATGTTCAGCGCCCGTTGGCAACCGTCATCGTTTGGGGCCTATTCAGCTCGACCGTGCTGACGATCTTCGTTGTGCCGGTCTTCTATCGAATTCTTCCGCCGGCGGTTGCGAAGGTGGCAGGCGGCGCCAAGAGAATGGTTGGAGGACACTAGCTCCTCGGTCGCAAGCAGCAGGATCACTCCCAAGAGGGCCCTGATCGTGTGCTTGTCGACGAGCGGGAGTAGCGCTGCGCCGAGGCGTACCCCAGAATCGATCCCAGACCCATCAACGCGGCTGTGAAAAGAACGAGGTTGGGACCGCCGGAGCGGCGCTCGGGCTACTCAGCGTGCGCTGAAGAAGGACGGCAGGCTCAAAGGCCAGGATATTCACGGGGGCTTGCGGCCCTTCAGCCAGCTTACGTTGGCCGCTCGCGGTGCGGCGTTCGTCGCAGGCTACCGCTTAATCGAACAGCCGGCTGACCGATTCATTGCGGTGGATGCGCTTAATCGCTTCGCCCAACAGCGGCGCTACGCTGAGCGTGAGGAATTTGTCCGACAGCTTGCCGGGAGCATGGGGAATCGTGTCGGTGAGCACGACCCGCGTGAGCGGGGCGTTTTCCAGCCGCTCGATCGCCGGTCCGCAGAGCACGCCGTGCGTCGTCGCCACGAAGATCTCCTTCGCGCCCGCCTGGTGGATCGCGCGGGCAGCGCCGCAGATGGAACTGGCAGTGCTGATCATGTCGTCGAACATCAGGGCCGTTTTGCCTTCGACGCTCGCGCCGATGATGTTCTCCTGGTGCGTCTTCTCGGCGCTCGCGCGGCGCTTGTCGACGATCGCGAGCGTACCTCCCAAACGGTTCTTGTGCCCCAGGGCCCGCTTGATGCTGCCTTCATCGGGGCTGACGATCACGATCTGCTCCGTCGGCAGTTCCATGCGGAAGAAGTAGTCATTCAGCACCGGCGCCGCATACAGGTGGTCCACCGGAACGTCGAAGAAGCCCTGAATCTGCGGTGCGTGCAGGTCCATCGCCAGCACCCGGTCGGCCCCGGAGCGGGTGATGATGTTGGCCACCAGCTTGGCCGTGATCGGCACGCGGCCTTCATCCTTGCGGTCTTGGCGCGCATAGCCGAAATAGGGCATCACGGCCGTCACCCGCTCGGCGCTCGCCCGCTTGCAGCTCTCGATCATGATCAAGAGCTCCATCAGGTTTTCGTTCACCGGAGGGCAGGTGGGCTGCACCAGGAAGACGTCGCGGCCGCGAACGTCCTCGTCGATCTTGCAGGAGATCTCGCCGTCGGGGAAGTTCCCCAGGTTGATGCGCCCCAGCGGCAGGCCCAAGTAGTCGCAAATGCGGGTGGTGAGCGCCGGATTCGCGCGGCCGCTAAAGATCTTCAGGTCGTTCATGTTGGCAGGCATGGCGATGGAAGCGAAAACGGGCGACTAGCGGCCCACGGAAGCCGGGGGCGTGCCGGCGCGAATCTGTTGCATGGCCTCTTCCACGACGCCCAGCTCGTCGACCGTGTTGATGCTCAGCACCTCGCAGGGGAGCAACACCGGCAACGCCCGCACATCCTTGCCGGCGGCCTTCAGCAGCCCCGGAGCGTCGGTAATATAGTACTCCCGCTGGGAGTTCTCCGCCCGCAATTGCCCGAGGGCCTCGAGCAGATCGGCGGCGTTGAACAGGTAGCAGCTCATGTTCACTTCGGTGATCCGACGCTGCTCGGGCGTGGCGTCCTTCTCTTCGACGATGGCCTGGAAGTCCCCTTGGCCGTTCCGCACGATGCGGCCAAGTCCGTGCGGGTCGGCCTTGTGCCCCGTGCCCAACAGGCAGGCAGGGCGGCGTTCGGCGAACTCGGCGAACAGCTTTTTCAGCGATTGTGGCTGCAAGAGGGGGGAATCGCCGGCGACGACCAGCACCGGGCCGTTGTGCTGGGCGAGGTGCTCCCGGCAAACCATCACGGCATGGCCGGTGCCGAGCTGCTCCGGCTGGTCGACGAACGTGATCTCCCGGCGCCTCTTGAGCTCCTCCCGCACCAATTCGGCCCGGTAGCCAACGACCACCAGCGTTTCGGCCACGCCGGCCTGCTCCAGGGCGTCGAGCACGTAGTGGACCATGGGCCGGCCGCTCACCGGCACGAGCACCTTGGGCAACTCGCTCTTCATCCGCGTGCCTTTGCCGGCCGCAAGAACGATCGCTAACTGCTTTTGCATGGAGACTTACGCTCGCGGGGCGAACGCCGAGGGGATGGGCGACAGACCCTCTAGTTTGCCATGCAGGGGCAATTCTGGCCAGCCGGAATGCCACCTGGAGGGTGGGGCAAGCCGTAGGGTGGGTCAAGCGGAGCGCAGACCCACCGCACCAGGCCGGCAAGACCAGAGAGATCCGCGCCCGAATGCGCGTTGCATGCGACGGTCTCCAACGGTGGGGCTCACGTTGTTCGCCCCACCCTACACGACGTAGGGTGGGGCAAGCGAAGCGCAGACCCACCAACGGTGCAAGGGCTTGTCGACTCGTATTGAGCTACCAACGCAGGTGCGTCTGCGCTTCGCTTGACAGCACCCTACAACGAGTCGACCGATCGCGGCCAACTCCCCTACCGCAGCACGTCCGCAAACGCCTCTTGCAGCTTCCGCATCGCCGCCGGGCCTTTATCCCCCTGCACGACCACGTTCACGCGCACCTCGCTCGTGGCCACCATCTCGATGTTGATGCCGGCCGCGGACAGGGCTTCGAAGGTGCGGGTGGCGACGCCGGCGTGGCTCCGCATGCCAATGCCGGTGACGCTGAGCTTGGCCACCTGCGGCGCGCTGTCGACGCCGCCGCAGCCCAGCGCCGCGCCGATCTTCTTGGCTGTCTCCACCGCCTGCTTCAGGCTCGCCTGCGGTACGGTGAAGCTCAGGTTCGCCCGGCCGTCGCGCCCCGTGCTTTGCACGATCATGTCGACGAAAATGCCGGCCTTGGCGACTTCCTCGAACACACGGGCCGCGATGCCGGGCTGATCGGGCACGTTCGACACGCTCACGCGGGCCTGGCTCTCGTCGAGCACGATCTCGTCGATCGTCAATTCCTCCATCCGCTGCAAGCTGCGGAGGATGTCGGCCGGGTTCGAGCGGTCGTCGGCGTGGGCGTCCTCCGGCTTGCCGTGTTCGGCCGCGGTGGGCTGGCGTTCGAGCGTGAAGGCCCGGTGGACCACGCGCACCGCCTCGGCCGCCTGCTGGGCCGCCACGAGGACCGAGATCTTGATCTCACTGGTGGAGATCATCTGCAGGTTGATCCGCGCATCGGCCAAGGCGCGGAACATCTTCTCGGCCACGCCGGTCTGAATGGCCATGCCGAGGCCGACGACCGAGACCTTGGCCACTTCTTGATCGTGGGTATAGCCTTCAGCGCCGAGATGGCGCACGGCGTCGTCGACGGCCTCGAGCGTGGCTGAGAGGTCGTCGCGGGCGACGGTGAACGACACGTCGGCGTGCCCTGCCGTGCCGACGTTTTGCACGATCATGTCGACCGTCACATTGCGGGCGGCGATCCGTGAGAAGATGGCCTGGCTCGTGCCGGGGCGATCGGGCACGCCGAGCACGGTGACGCGGGCCTCTCCCTTGGCGAGCGCGACACCCGAAACGGGCCGCAGGCGGGCCTCGGGCTCTTCCACGATCATCGTGCCAGGGGTGTCGCTGAAGCTGCTGCGGACGTGAATCGGCACGCCGAACTTCTTGGCGAACTCGATCGAGCGGCTATGCATGACCGCGGCGCCCAGGCTGGCGAGCTCGAGCATTTCGTCGTAGCTCACCTGGGAGACGTGCCGGGCCTCAGGGAGCAGGCGCGGGTCGGTGGTGTAGACGCCGTCGACGTCGGTATAGATCTCGCAGGTGTCGGCCCCGAGCACGGCCGCCAGGGCCACGGCCGTGGTGTCGCTGCCGCCGCGGCCGAGGGTGGTGATGTTCAGGTTCTCGTCGATGCCTTGGAAGCCGGCGGCGATGACGATGTGCCCTTCGCCGAGCAACTGCTTCATCCGATCGGTGGAGATCGACTGGATGCGGGCCTTGGTGTGGGTGCTGTCGGTGCGAATGCCGATCTGGGCGCCGGTGAGGCTCGTGGCCTTATGCCCCAGCGAGCAGACGGCCATCGCCATGAGGGCCACGCTCACCTGCTCGCCGGTGGAGAGCAGCATGTCGAGTTCGCGGGCCGGGGGCCGGTCGTTGATCTGGCGGGCCAGATCAATCAGGTGGTCGGTGTTGTGCCCCATGGCGCTCACGACCATCACCACTTGGTTGCCCGCCTGGGCGGCCCGAATGGCCTTCCGCGCGGCGGCCAAGATCTTCTGCGGATCGGCCACACTGGTGCCGCCGAACTTCTGCACGAGCAAAGGCATGGGGAACTGGGAGCTCAGAGACTGGAACCACGTAGGTTATGCTTCAGCATAACTCCGGCCGAATACGCGAGACGAACCGTTCGGCCGCCATTCGACGAATCGCGTTTTCTACGCCGCGGGCACGGGGGCCGCAAGGCCTAGATTGCGGCGCAAGTCGTTATGCTGAAGCATAACCTACGAGCTCGGCGTCGCCCCGGGCGGGGGCGTGCCCCGGCCTTCCCGTAGGTAGCCTGCCCGGCCCTGGGTGTGCTCGGCGAAGCTGGGGTCGGCGGGAAGGGCGCCCTTCGCCTGGGCCTGAGCCTCGAAGAGCCGCCGCAGATACCCCCGGCACCAGCCGCACCCTGTGCCGGCGCCAAAGCACTCGCTGAGCTGGGCCGCCCGCCGCGGCTGCTCCACGCGCAGAAAGTTGAGCAGCTTGCGCTTGGTGACGTGAAAGCAGAGGCAGACTTCGTCGTCGAGTTCCACGGAAGCACAAGGCCGGGTTTGTGTAAAGGGCTGCGAGACTCGTGAGCGGAAACGCGCCCCGAACTCGCCTGCCCCCTTTCAGAATACGCCGTGTCGGGCCCGCGCCCTAACAGCTTCCGCGATGTGCCAAGCCTTGCGGCCTTTTTAGGTTATTCCGTCGAAATTGATTGACGAAGGGCCTTGGGCCGCCTATGCTCAAAATTCAATGCCCGGCCCAAGATGGCTGGTCAGTCCCGTCGCCACGAAAGCCCAGCGGCAACCTGCCGAACGGGCTTTCTTTTTTGGCTGGATGCCCAACCCCTTTGAGACTGCGACCAAGCCATGCGATTCGCCCGCCTGCACCGCTCCTTGTCGACCCTGGCTCTCGGCGCCCTGTTGGTGGCGCAATTCGCGGGATGTCAGCGGGCAGCGTCTTCGACGACGAGCCCGACGACGACTGCGAATTCGACGGCTGCGAATTCGACGACTGAGAATTCGACGACTGCGAGTCCAACGGTTGAGAACTCCGTGGCCGCGACGGTCCAGACCAAGGACCACTTGGCCATGGACGAGCAACCCCAGGCGGAGAACCCGCGCTGGGCGGACCACCCCAAGGACGAGAGTCTGCTGGGCGGCGCCGTTCTCACTGGGGGATCTGGAAAACCACTTGCCCTCAAGCAGGCTTACGCCAGCTTGCCCCCCTCGCACGAAAAGATGCTCGAGGCGCTGCGCGAGATCCGCGACAAGGGCTTCGAGACCAACGTATTCTTGGGCCAGGGCGAGACCAAGCGTCTACGCGCCGCGTTGGCCTTGGTGCCGCCCGGGCAGATGAGCAAGAACCTGTGGCGCGACCGCGTTCGCTTGGGCAACAACGAACTGCGGCTGTCGAACGAGCAAGAAGCGATCGAGCAGCTCGGAATCGCCTACCAACAGGTCGCCGCATTGAAGGATCAATTGCCGCCGGACTGGATCGACGAAGCGGAGTTTCGCTTGGGCGTTGCTTACTTGCGGTTTGGAGAAAGCCAAAACTGCTGCCAGCGGCACACGATCGACAGCTGCTTGCTGCCGATCGAAGGCCAGGGCGTGCATGTGAAGCCAGAAGGGTCGGAGAAGGCCATTCACCACTTTATGGAGGTGTTGGGCCGCGCGCCGAAGGGGTCGCGCATGCAGCGGCAGTGCCAATGGCTCTTGAACGTGGCCTATATGACGATCGGGCGCTATCCCCAGGACGTGCCGGCCGAATGGTTGATCCCCCCCTCGGCCCTCGCCTCGGAGGAGTCGTTCCCGCGCCTGGTGAACGTGGCCAAAGAGGTGGGGCTCGACCGCTTTAATCTGAGCGGCGGCGCCATTGCCGACGACTTTGACGGCGACGGCTTTCTGGATGTTGTGACCTCGACCATGTATCTGGGCGACTCGCTCAAGTTTTACCGCAATACGGGCAAGGGCGTGTTCGAAGATCGCTCGGTGGAGGCGAACTTCGAGGGCCTGTTTGGCGGGCTCAACTTGGTTCACGCCGACTACGACAACGATGGCGACCTCGATCTGCTGGTGCTGCGCGGGGGCTGGATGGGCGAGCACGGCGTGCATCCCCGCTCGCTGCTGAAGAACGACGGCCATGGGCACTTCGTCGACGTGACCGTCGCCGCAGGGCTGAACAAGGCCTACTACCCCTCGCAGACCGCCGCCTGGGCCGATATCGACAACGACGGCGACCTCGACCTCTTCATCGGCAACGAGGAAGGCAACAACGTAGAGGCCCCCTGCCAGTTGTTCCGCAACAACGGCGACGGCACCTTCACCGACATCGCCGAAAAGGCTGGCGTGCTGAACCACCGCTACGCCAAGGGCGTGACCGCCGGAGACTACGACGGCGACCGCCTGCCCGACTTCTATGTTTCCAATCAAAACGGCCTGAATCGGCTCTACCACAACAATGGCGACGGCACCTTCACCGACGTAGCGCCCGATCTCGGCGTGGGCGGCCCGTTCTTCAGCTTCCCCTGCTGGTTCTGGGACTACGACAACGATGGCGGGCTCGACATCTTCGTGAGCTCCTACTCCACGAAGGCCGCGGACCTGGCGGCGATCTACACCGGGCAAACCTTCGAAAACGAGTTGCACGCGCTCTACCACAACGACGGCAAGGGAGGCTTCCAGGACGTGGCCTGGGAGCAGAACCTGCGCACTCCCTGCTCGACGATGGGCTCGAACTTCGGCGACCTCGACAACGACGGCTACCTCGATTTCTATCTCGGCACCGGCGATCCCGAGTACTTCAGCCTCATGCCGAATGTGCTGTACCGCAATCGCCGCGGCCAAGGCTTCGCCAACATCACCGCGGCGGCCAAGGTGGGCAGCCTGCAGAAGGGCCACGGCGTGTTCTTTGCCGATCTCGACCACGACGGCGATCAGGATTTGTTCGAGGAAATGGGGGGCGCGTACCCCGGCGACCGCTACTACAACGCGCTCTACGAAAACCCCGGCTTCGGCAACAACTGGGCGGCCGTGCGCCTGGTCGGCAAGCGCAGCAACCGCTTTGGCGTGGGGGCGCGCATCAAGGTCGAAATCGACGAAGCGGGCGAGCCGCGGTCGATCTACCGCCACATGACGAGCGGCAGCAGCTTCGGCGGAAACAGCTATCGTCAGCATTTCGGCCTCGGCAAGGCGGACAAGATCCGCCGGCTCGAGGTCTTCTGGCCCACGACGGGAGTCACCCAGCAGTTCGATAACCTGCCCAGCGGCCGCTTGCTGACCATCACCGAGGATCAGCCGGAAGCGGTCGCCAGCGAACTGCCCACGTTCAAGCTGGGCGGCGAGAGCCGATAAGCAGTTGTGGCTGTCGGCCAAACTCGCTAAGACGGTCGCAAGGGCCCGATTTCTGGCGGCGCGGCCCTGCGGGACGCATTGGTCACGAGGGGCGAACTACGCTGGGGAGTCTCCGCCATGAAGCGCTTGGGTCGGGCCGGTTTCACGCTGGTTGAACTGTTGGTGGTCCTGGCGATCATCGGCATTCTGATCGGGCTCTTGCTTCCCGCGGTGCAGCAGGCTCGCGAGGCCGCCCGCAGTATGAGCTGCAAGAACAATCTGCGGCAAATGGGCCTGGCCATTCAGCTCTACGCCGACGCCCACAAGGGGTTTCCGCCCGGCTGCACGCTGGCGATCGGCGCCCCTTCGCATAGCTTCTCGGTACACGCCCGGATTCTCCCCTACATCGAGCAGGCCAATCTGCAATCGCTGATTCGCTTCGACCGCAGCTACACGGAACAGCCCGACGTCACCAAGGCGCGGGTCAGCATCTTCCTGTGTCCGAGCGAACAGAACAGCATGCCCGTGACGGTGGGCGCCTTGACCTACCAGCCCACCAACTACGGCGTGAACTTCGGCACGTGGTTCATTTGGAACCCCAATACGCAGGAGATCGGCTCGGGCGCATTCGCCGTCAACAAGGCGATGCGGCCCTCGCAGTTCGAGGACGGCCTGAGCAACACCATCGGCTTCGCCGAGGTTAAGGCCCACCAGCCGATTCTGCGCGATGGCCTCAAGCCCAACACGATGGACGTGCCGGTTCCCGCGACCCCTGCCGACGCCGTGGCCTATGGGGGAACGTTCGACGCCGACCTGAGCCACACCGAGTGGGTGAACGGGATGTTCGTGCAAACCGGGATGAGCACCGCCTTTGCTCCGAACACCCAGGTCCCCTTCGCCCAGGGCGACACGACCTACGATGTCGACTTCATGAGCAGCCGCCTGGGGGTTAGTGCGACCGCGATTTCCTACGGCGCTGCCACGGCCCGCAGCTTTCATCCTGGCCTGGCTAACTACTTGCTCATGGACGGCTCGGTCCAATCGGCCTCGAGCGACATCGACCGCCGCGTTTGGCAGGCGCTGGGCACACGCGAAGGGGGCGAGGTGATTGGGCGCTGAGCCAACTCGCACCCGCGGCATAATCCTCACCGGGTGGCTGCCTCTCGGTTCGAGGGCGAGAAAATGCAAGGCGGACTGCTGCTGTTGCTTGCGTGCTCCGGCGACGGGGCTTCCGCGGCGATTGCGGCGGCGCAAACCATCGGCATGTTCTCGTTTCTGGCGGGTCTGACAGTTGTGGGCGGCTACGCTATCTCGATGGCGCGACGTGGTCCTTTCCGGCCCGTCCTTCCTCTGGTCCTGTTCGTGAGCTGCCCCTTTTTTTGGATTTCGGCCATCCACGGTGACTGTGGAACGCTCCTACGGATGGCATCCGAGATCTGGCTAGTTGTAGTCTCTGCCTCGATCTGCGTTGCAGCCTACCGACGTCGACGAACCTTGGCCCCGCGACCCCGGTGAGCGTGGCACACGGCTAGACCGTTGCGTCTCGTCCTTCACCTCGCCTCTGCCCCCTGGTGCGCCGCCGCCCGCTGCGGTACACCATCGGAACCGCCCCTCTCCCCTCGCCAGCCCTAGGATCGCCCTCGTGAAAGCCGCTTTCATTCAGCAGCCCGGACCTGCCGAGACCATCGTGTTCGGCGATCTCCCCAAGCCCGAGCCGCGCGAGGCCGAGGTGCTCGTGCGGGTGGGGGCCGTGGCCGTGAACCCGATCGACACCTACATCCGCTCCGGCATGGTGAAGGCCGAGTTGCCCAAGCCCTTCATCGTCGGCTGCGACCTGGCCGGCACGGTCGAGGCGGTGGGGCCTGCCGCCAAGCGGTTCAAGGTGGGCGATCGCGTGTGGGGCTCGAACCAAGGGCTGATGGGCCGCCAGGGAACGTTCGCCGAGTACGCCGCGGTCGACGAAAAGTGGCTCTACCCCACGCCCGCCAAGGTCACCGATCAACAGGCGGCCGCTCAGTCCCTCGTGGGCATCACGGGGCATTTGGGCCTGGTACGGTGCGCGAAGTTGCAGCCGGGCGAAACATTGTTCATCAACGGCGGCACGGGGGGCGTCGGCTCCACGGTGGTGCAGATGGCCAAGGCCCTGGGGGCGACCGTGATCACCACCGCGGGCACGGCCGAAAAAGTGGCCGCCGCCCGCGCCCTGGGGGCTGACCACGCGATCAACTATCGCGAGGCCGACGTGCCGGCCGAGATCAAGCGGCTCGCGCCACAGGGGGTGAACGTCTACTGGGAAACGCTGCGCGAGCCGAACCTAGAGCAGATCGTGCCGCTGCTCGCATTCCGCGGGCGGCTGATCGTGATGGCCGGCCGCGACGCCAAGCCGGTGTTTCCGATCGGGCCGTTCTACGTGAAGGATTGCTCGCTGTTCGGCTTCGCCATGTTCAACGCCTCGCCGGAGGAGCAACGGGCAGCGGCCGAAGACATCAACCGCTGGCTGACCGAAGGCAAGCTCAAGCCGCGGATCGACCGCGTGCTGCCGCTTTCGGAAACCGCCGCCGCCCACAAGCTGCAGGAGGAGAGCACGGTGCAGAAGACGTGCGCCCTGGGGGGCAAGTTAGTGCTCACGCCGTAGGGCTGTAACTCTCCCTCTCCCCGTGGGAGAGGGCCGCGGTGAGGGTCGGCGACGCTCGATAACCCAACTGGGCCGAGCGTCACAGCGTCCGCGTGACGGGGGACGGCGGGGGTGAACCCCGCCGCTCCCCCAGGGTGTGGTTTGTGCGGGGCCACGGAAGAAGGATCGCCATGGTTCCTGCACGTCTTCGAGAGCCCGGTCTGCTGGCGGTCGCCGGCTTTACCATCCTGTACACCGCGATCGCGGCGGTCGCAGCCTCGTCGCGCGGCAACTCCGAGTTCTTGCTCTACATCGTGGTCATGCTGGTGCTCGGCGCGGGCGCCCTGGTGGTGCATGCCCGCGTCGACCTGGGGCTGGGGCTGCTCTGGGCTTTGAGCGTGTGGGGGCTGCTGCATATGGCCGGCGGGCTCGTGCCGGTTCCCGAAAGCTGGCCGATCAACGGCGACATCCGCGTGCTCTACAGTTGGTGGCTCGTGCCGGGGCGCTTGAAGTACGACCAGGTCGTGCATGCCTACGGCTTCGGCGTGACGACCTGCGTGTGCTGGAGGTGCCTGCGGACGATGCTGGCGGCTCGTGCGTCGGGGCCGGTGCAGCCGACTTTCGGCATGCTGCTCTTG
>JAXMBI010000029.1:0-102548 GCA_046349955.1 Pirellulales bacterium
TGGTGAACGCCCTGGCCCGCGGCGCACTGCGGCTGCCGGTGCGCGACACGAGCGGCGCGTTTCGCGCCTATCGCACCGACCTGCTGCGGCGCGTCGACTTGAGCCAGGTCCGCTCGCGGGGCTATTCTTTCGAAGAAGAAATCCTCTGGCTGCTCAAGCGAGCCGGCGCCCGCTTCCAGGAGATTCCGATCACGTTCGTCGACCGCCGGTTTGGGCAATCGAAGATCAACCTCCGCGAAGCCTTTGCCGCGTTGGGCATGATTCTGCGGTTGGGAATGCGGGAATGGTGCGGAGGCGGCGCGCCGCGCGTGGCCAAAGCGCCGCAGGGCCCGACGGCGGGCTAGCATTAGCCCGACTGATTCAGCAGGCGCCGGTCATGAGCGAGCAAGCTTCGCCGCCTCTGGCCAAGCCCGTCTCTCGCCTCGTATAGTGAACTTCAGCGTACATTGATGGCGTTCGTCCAGCCGGCGGATCCGGGCGCACGCGCAGAGGATCGTTTTCTGCGAGGAACAAGGGCGCCAGCATGGCTACTGCCAGCAATAAGCGGATCGGGGTGTTGACGAGCGGCGGGGACTGTCCGGGGCTGAACGCCGTGATCCGCGGCGTGGTGAAGAGCGCCTCGCAAGCCGGCTACGAATGCGTCGGCTTCTTCAAAGGCTACGAGGGACTCGTCGACCCCGTCAGCTATGTCCCGCTCAACTACAAGAACACCTCGGGCATTCTGACCCAGGGCGGCACGATTCTAGGCTCGACGAACAAGGGCCGATTCGGCGCCAAAAGCGGCGTCGACGATCGCATTCTCATCGAGCCCGACCTGCTCGAGGCGGTGCAAACCACGGTTCGCCAGCTCAACTTGTCGGGGTTGATTTGCATCGGCGGCGACGGAAGCCTGGCGGTCGCGCAGCAGTTCCATGAACATGGCATCCCTGTCGTCGGCGTGCCGAAAACGATCGACAACGACCTTTCGGCCACGGCCTATACGTTCGGCTTCGACAGCGCGGTCACCTGCGCCACCGACGCCCTCGACCGCTTGCATACCACGGCCGCCAGCCACGAGCGGATCATGGTGCTCGAGGTCATGGGCCGCCACGCCGGCTGGATCGCGCTCCACGCCGGCATCGCCGGCGGCGGCGACGTGATCTTGATCCCCGAAATCGCCTGGAAGTTCGAGCACGTCTGCCACAAGGTGCTCGACCGAGAAAGCCAAGGCAAGAAGTTCACCCTGATCGTCGTGGCCGAGGGCGCCTGCCTGCCTGACGGCGAGATGGTTGGCACCGACCGCAAGTCGGAGGGCCGGCAAATGCGGCTGGGCGGCATCGGCCCGCTCGTGGCGGCCGAGATCGAGCGGCGTTTGCACCGCGAGGCCCGCTGCGTGGTCCTGGGCCACCTGCAGCGCGGCGGCCCGCCAACGACGTTCGACCGCGTGCTGGCCACGCAGTTCGGCGCCCATGCGGTGAGGCTCGTCGTGCAAGGACGCTTCGGCGAAATGATCTGCTGCGTGCCGCCGCGAATGGAGAGCGTACCCATCAGCCAGGCGATCCACCGACTCTCGCAGGTCGACCCCAACGGCGACGCAGTGCAGGCCGCCCGCGCCCTGGGCATCAACTTCGGCGACTGCGAAGCAACCGCCAGCCCGTTCCTGGTGAAGCAGGCGCTGGAAGAGGCGCCGCCGGTGAACGGGCAGCCGGTGGGTGTCGCCTAGGGACGCTTGCTCGGCGGCCATCTCGGCGCATAGCCCAGGGATTCTAGCCCTGGGTCTTGGAGGGACTTCTCGTCTTGAGGGAGTTCCCCCGAGTTGCCCGCCCCTGCGCCGGCTGGCTACAATCCGCCGATCCTGCTCCTCGGCCTCGCACCCCACACCTTCGCGGCTCCCCCTCACGCATGAGCGTCTTCCTCGGCATCGACATCGGCACCTCGGGCACCAAAACGCTGGCGATCGACGAGGCCGGCAAAATCCTGGCCGAGGCCACCGAGCTCTACCCCTGTTATCACCCCAAGCCGCTCTGGAGCGAGCAGGACCCCGAGGATTGGTGGCAGGCCACGATCAAGACCGTGCGCAAGGTGCTCAAGGCCGCTAAGCTCAAGCCGGCAGACGTGAAGTCGATCGGGCTCTCGGGGCAGATGCACGGCTCGGTCTTCCTCGACGCGCAGAACAAGGTCATCCGCCCCGCGCTCCTCTGGAACGACCAGCGGACCGCCGCCGAATGCGCCGAAATCGAAAAGGCTGCCGGCGGACGCCGCAAGCTGATCAAGCTGGTCGCCAACCCCGCGCTCACCGGCTTCACCGCGCCCAAGATCCTCTGGCTGCGGAACCATGAGCCCAAGAACTTCGCCGCGCTGCGCAAGGTGCTGCTCCCCAAGGACGATATTCGCCGCCGGCTGACGGGCGAGTTCGCCACCGACGTGAGCGACGCCTCCGGCATGCTGCTGCTCGACGTGGTGAAGCGCACCTGGTCGAAGCCGCTGCTCGCAAAGCTCGAGCTCGATCCGGCGCTCTTCGCCCAGTGCTACGAGTCGGAAGAGGTGACCGGCAAGCTCACGCCGGAGGCCGCCAAGACGCTCGGCCTCACGACCGATTGCGTCGTGGTGGGCGGGGCCGGCGACTGCGCGGCGGGGGCCGTCGGCAACGGCATCGTCTCGCGCGGCAGCCTGTCGACCTCGATCGGCACTTCGGGCATCATGTTCGTCCATAGCGACGAAGTGCAAATCGACCCCGAAGGCCGGCTGCACACCTTCTGCCACGCTGTGCATGGCAAGTGGCACATGATGGGCGTCAGCCTGTCGGGCGGCGGCTCGCTGCAGTGGTTCCGCAACCAGCTTTGCCAGGCCGACGCCGCGGCCGCCAAGAAGGCCAAGACCGATGTCTATGATCTGCTCGCGCAAGAAGCCGCGGCGGTGAAGCCAGGCAGCGAAGGGCTGTTCTTCCTCCCCTACCTGGCCGGCGAGCGCACGCCCCACGCCGACCCCGACGCCCGCGCCTGCTTCATTGGCCTGACGCTCGCCCATACCCGCGGGCACATGACCCGCGCGGTGATGGAAGGGGTGGCCTACGCGATGCGCGACAGCCTGGCGATCATTCGCGAGCTCGGAGTGCCGGTAAAGCAGATCCGCGCCTCAGGCGGCGGTTCGAAGAGCCAGCTCTGGCGGCAGATCCAGGCCGACATGTTCGGCCAGCCGGCCTGCACGATCAACGCCGAGCAAGGCCCGGCCTACGGCGTGGCGCTCTTGGCGGCGGTGGGGGCGGGGGCCTACAAGTCGATCGAAGAAGCCTGCGGGGCGACGATCAAGGTGGTGAAGGAGACGCCGGTGGTGGCTTCGGCCAAGAAGCACTACGACCGCGGCTTCCCGATCTACCAGGGGCTTTATCAGTCGCTCAAGGGGCGGTTCAAGGAGATTGCGGCGCTCGAGGCGTAGTGGGCGATTGCGCGGCGGGCGGATGGCTCTTGGCGGATTCCGGCATAGCCTGCCGGGGCGTCGGCAGGATCAGGCCGTCGACCTTCGGACTCGTCGACTCCACGCCGGCGGGGGCCCTCCGCGTACTTACCGGCAGCCTTCCCAGTGCGAGCGAGGCGCCGAGGGCGATGGCGCCGAGCGAAACGAAGCCTGCAAACGCGATGGTGATCCAGTAGTCGACTGGCTGCTGCTGCCGGTCGAACACCAGACTGCGCGGGAGCTGCACTTTTCCGGAACGAAGGTGCCCCAAGATTGCAAGCCAGAAGAACGCCGCTACGACCATGAACGCGCCGCCGAACACGACGCGGACAATTCCCGGCAGAAGCGGGTTCGCGATGACGTCCACCGCGCCCCGCCTTACTTGTTGAACATGCCGTCGTTGAGCGTGGTGTTCTGCACGGCGTTGATGAACTGCGGCGGGCCGGTGAGCGACTTCTGGCCGGGGTCCCACGCCTGACGCCCATTCGGCGTCATGATCAGGATATAGACTAAGTAGTCCATCTCATCGGACAGAAACCGAGTGCTGCCGTCGGCCATGGTCGCGTTTACGCCCCCCGAGTGATTGGCGGAGGGACGGACGAAGTCGAAGCCTTGGGCCACGTCGCCCCCTTCGTCTTTGCGGCCGTTGATCTTCTGGGCGTCGCTGGGGGTTAGGGTCGGCATCCAGATCATGCCAAGCCGGGCTTCCATCATCGGGAACTGCTGAAAGGGATCGGCGGCGGGCACGTCCAACCCGCACCACATCGACGCCTGCACGTTTTCCGAAAGCAGCAGCGTCGTCGTTGCGCCGTCCCAGCGGGCCAGATCGCTGATGCGCACCGTCGACGCATTGCGCAAGGCCAGGGTTGCACTAGCCTTGGCCGGCTCGTTGGCGAACACATAGTGATCGTGGAACACGCCATTGGCCGGCCAGTCGAAGGGAATGGCCGTACTGTTGGTCCGCTTGTCCATCCGGCCCGTGTTGGCCACATAGCTCGTGACGCTGCTGCCAAAGTTCGACGGCGGGTCGCTCGGACAAACGGCGATCTCCAGATAGTTGCCGCCCAGAGCTTTCTTCAAATTGGGCTCTCCGGAGGCCGGCAACGACTTGACGATCGCATCGTACAGGTCTTGGCGGCTGAGTTGGGGCAGGATCACCGCCATCCAGCTCATGTTGATGAAGCCCGTGTTCTGCCCCTGCCGAGGGACGGCGTTGGCGTAGCCAGGCAGTTTGTCCTTGTTCGTGGCGTACTGCGTGAGCGCGTTGCCGATGTTCCGCTGGTTGTTCATGCAGGTGGCGCGGCGGGCCGACTCGCGGGCGGCGCCGATGGCCGGCAGGAGCAGGGCCACGAGCATGCCGATGATCACGATCACCACCAGCAACTCGACCAGCGTAAACCCGTTGTGCTTGCGCTCCACCATCGCCCGAACTCCTCGCAAAGATTAGACCCGCGGCCCGCTCCGGCCCCCGCCCTGCATTATCTGCGAGGTTGGCGAAAGTTGCCAGTGATTTTCCTTTTCGCCGCGGTCCGACGCGCTGCCGTAGAGGGATCGAGACGTCGGAAACCGCGGGCGGGGGAGGAGCTCGCCAACGGCTGGCCTCGCTCGACGGGGTCGGCCGGCTAACGCCGGCCGCTCGCCGGCACGCTCTCGAGAGACCCCTTCGAGCATCCCCCATCGGGACCAGATACGCTGCTTTTTCACCACAACGGCGTGGCAAATGGTCGACGCCCCACGCCGGCTCGGCCGACTCGACCAAGCCCGAACGCAGGCCCAACCGGCCTATAACCCGCGCGGGCCCTACAGCCGCACGAGGGAGCGGGCAAAGTCTGCGGCGGGCACTCACTTTGCAAGAAGTGTCGCACCCACCCAGGGGCAACCAGGGCAATTCGGGCACTACGCAAGGGGCAACCGCGTTAGCCTGGGAAAGCATGGAAAGGGTTTACGGGGCAAGGGGAAACGCCCCGGAGAATGCGAGCGCCGCGAGCCGCCCGTTTGTTGAAAGGCGGGGGGCAAACCGGTATCTTGCAGACTGAGGCGCATGAATCGAGCGCGTCGATTGTGACTGGGCGGCAGGGATTGCCGACCCGCTGTCCGCCCAGGCAGCCGGCACACCTAGATTGACATCCATGAATAAGCGGTTCATTTTGCGTCGCCTCTCGAAGCGGTCGTTTCTCGTACTGCTCGTCCACGCGCTGGCGTTCACGCTGGCGTATTGGTCTGCCTATGGGATTCGCTTCGATCTCCGCATTCCGGGCCAGTATTGGCAGCTCTTGTTGCTCACGCTGCCGGCCGTGCTGACGGTCAAACTGGCCACGTTCTACTACCTGGGGCACTGCCACACGAGTTGGCGGTACGTCACATTTTCCGACCTGGCGGCCCTGCTCAAAGCCTCGACCCTGTCGACGCTGTTCATCCTGGCGATGGAGGCCGTCCTTCATCAGCTCGGCATGCTGCAGTTGTTCGTGCCGGCGGTCATCATGTTCCTCGATCTGGTGATGACGATCTTGGTCATCGGCGGGTTGCGGGCGGTGGCCCGGCTGTCGCGCGAAGAGGTGCGGCCCTGGTTCTTCCGCAAGGGCTACCGCAAGGCGCTGATCGTGGGGGCCAATTCCGCGGGCGAAATGCTGGCCCGCCACCTGCAGCTCGACGAGCGGCTGAACTACCTGGTGGTCGGCTTCCTGGACGAAGATAGATCGCGTCACGGCTCGATGCTGGCCCGCATTCCGGTGCTCGGCGACCCGGCGCACACGCCGCGAATCTGCGCCGCCTGGGGCGTCGACGACGTGCTCGTGATCTCCGGCTCGCTGGCCGGCAAAGAGCTCCGCGAATTGATGGACGGCTGCGCCGAAGTCGGCGCCGACCTCAAGGTCATTCCCGGCATCGACGAGCTGTTGGCCGGCGACTATGCGATCCAGATTCGCGACGTCGACATCAACGACTTGCTCCGCCGCGAACCGGTGAAGCTCAGCGACGAGGCAATCCGCCACCTGGTGAGCGACCGCACCGTAATGGTCACCGGCGCCGGCGGCAGCATCGGCTCCGAAATCTGCCGCCAGGTGCTGCGGTTCAATCCCAAGACCTTGCTGCTGGTGGAGCGGGCGGAGAACAGCCTGTTCTTCATCGAGCAAGAGCTGCGGGGCCTGCGCACCGAAACGCGGCTGGTCCCCTGCATCGCCGACATCACCGACGCCCCGCGGATCGAACAGCTCTTCGCCACCCACCGTCCGGATGTCGTGTTCCACGCCGCCGCGCACAAGCATGTGCCGATGATGGAGAATAACCCGGGCGAAGCGGTGAAGAACAACGTGCTCGGCACGAAGCGCCTGGCCGAGCTGGCCGACCGCTACGGAGTGAACGAATTCGTGATGATCTCGACCGACAAGGCCGTGAACCCCACGAGCGTCATGGGGGTCAGCAAGCAGTTGGCCGAGCGCTACATCCACGCCTTCTCGGAGATCGCCACCACGAAGTTCGTGGTCGTGCGGTTCGGCAACGTGCTGGCCTCCAACGGCAGCGTGGTGCCTATCTTCCAGGAGCAAATCCGCCGCGGCGGCCCGATTACGGTCACTCACCCGGAGATCGAGCGCTACTTCATGACCATTCCCGAGGCGGCCCAGCTCGTGCTGCAGGCGGCTTCGATGGGCAAGGGGGGCGAGATCTTCGTGCTCGACATGGGCGAGCCGGTGCGGATCGTCGACCTGGCCCGCGACCTGGTGCGGCTCTCGGGCCTGCGGTCGGACGACATCGAAATCGTGTTCACGGGGCTGCGGCCGGGCGAAAAGCTCTACGAGGAGCTGTACTTCGACGAAGAGCAGCGCCTGCCGACTCCGCATCCCAAGCTCTCCGTGGCTTACCACCGGCCCTACAACCTGGCCGAAGTGCGGTTCGCCATCGACGAACTGGCCCAGCTCGCCCACGCCACGGGGGACGAACTGCGGCGGAAGATCAAAGAGCTCGTGCCAGAATATATGCCGCCTGAAGCGCTGCCAGCCAGCGGCTGGTCGGCCGCGGCGGCCGAGGCCCGCGGCGAGCAGGCCGAAATGCCTGACGTGGTGCCGCTCGAGGCCCGCAAGGCGGCTCGGGCCGCCATGGACCGCTCCGCCTAAAGGAACGCCTTTCGGGCAGTAAACCAAGGGGTAGACTTTTCTTAGCAAGCTTGGGGGCGGCTAAGGCCTTGCAGGAGGCCAGGCCGACCCCTCGGCGGACGACCGCCGTATGCACACCTGGGGCGACCGCCAATCCCGCATTTAGGGGCTCAGGACCTTCCACTGCGAAGCCCTGCGGCAATCTCATCTCCATCACCAGTTAGCGACCGCGTTTCGAGGAGCCTTCTTTGAGCCACGACGTGCCAGCCATTCTGGGCGGGTCGCCCCGCTTCGAGCGCCCCATTCCTTTCGTTCGCCCTACCTTGCCGAGCTTCGACCAGGTGGCCGACGAGTTGCGCTCGATCATTTCGAGCGGCCTGCTCACCAAGGGGAGCCGCCTGCGGCAGTTCGAGGAAGCGGTGGCCGCGCACCTGGGCGTGCAACACGCCGTGGCCGTGTCGAGCTGCACCACGGGGCTGATGCTGAGCTACCAGGGCCTGGGGCTCACCGGCGAGGTCATCGTACCGAGCTTCACCTTCATGGCCACGGTCAGCGCCCTGGTGTGGAACCGGCTGACGCCGGTCTACGTGGACGTCGACTTCGACAGCACGAACATCGATCCGGCCGTGATCGAGCGGGCGATTACGCCGCGGACCTCGGCGATCGTCGGTGTCCATAACTTCGGCAACCCCGCGCCGATCGCGGAGCTCGAAGAGATCGCCCGCCGCCACAAGCTCAAGCTCGTGTTCGACGCCGCCCACGGCTTCGGCACGCTTTACCAAGGCCAGCCGGTTGGCGGCCAGGGTGATGCCCACTGCTTCAGCATGAGCCCGACCAAGCTGCTCGTGGCTGGCGAAGGGGGCATCGTGTCCACCAATGACGACGCCTTGGCCCAGCACATCCGCCTGGGCCGCGAGTACGGCAACGACGGAACCTACGACAGCGCCTTCGCAGGCATGAACGCTCGGATGCCAGAGATCAGCGCCCTGATGGGCCTGCACGGCCTGCCGCTGCTGGAAGGCACGGCCCGCTTTCGCAACGAAGTGGCCAAGAAATACCGCGCGGGGCTGGAAAGCCTGCCCGGTCTGCACTTCCAGGAGATTCGCCCGGGGGACCGCTCGTCGTACAAGGACTTTTCGATCGTCGTCGAGGCCGACGCCTTTGGCCTGACCCGGGACGAGTTGGCCCTGGCCCTGCGGGCCGACAACGTGGATACCCGCAAATATTACGATCCGCCGGCCCATCGCCAGACCGCCTACCAACACTTCACCCAGCCGGGCCAGCAATTGCCGAACACCGAGGCGTTGGCGACGGGCAGCTTGAGCTTGCCGATCGGCGCGCAGGTGGACGACCAGGTGATTGCCGGCGTGTGCGGTGCGGTCGCGAGCATTCAAGCCCACCGGAGCGAAGTGCGGCAGCGCTTGGCCGGGCCGGTGCCGGCGGCCGCGGGCGCCTAGGACTGCGGAAGTCAGCGGTTTCCCTTACTCCCCTGGTCAGCCGAGTTCTCCCCCGGACGTGTCGCTTAGTTTGGCAGAAATTGACGCTCCCGCTGACGACGTGCGGGCTGCGGCTCCCTCGGCCGCGGCGCCGTTGTCGCTGCGCAAGAACGTCAGTTGGACGTTCTTGGGCAACGTTCTGCTGGCTGTCGCGAACTTCGTCATCTTGCAGTTGTTGGTCAAGCTGGGATCACCGGAACTCGTTGGTCAGTTCGTGTTGGGCATGTCGATCGCTACGCCCCTGCTGCTGCTCACCGACCTGAGTCTGCGCACGGTGCAGGTGACGGACGCGCGCCGGGAGACGCCGTTCGGAGACTACCTTGGCCTGCGGCTGCTGACGACGGCGGTCGCGGTTTTTGCCTTGCTGGGCGTCGTGCTGGCCGGCGGTTATGCGGGCAGCGTGGCAGCGGTGTTGCTGGCGATCGGCGGCGCCAAATGCCTCGAGTCGATCAGCGACATCGCGCACGGTGCGATGCAGCAGCACGAGCGCATGGACTGGGTGTCCCGATCGCTCATCCTGCGGGGCATCCTCTCGGTTGCGGCTGTGGGCGCCACGTTTGTGGCCACCGGCAACTTGCTGTGGGCGATGGCGGCCCTGTTGCTGACGCGCATCGGCGTGTTGTGGGGCTACGATCTGCCGGCGGCTGCGCACTGCTTGGGAGCCAGCCGCCCCGCCGGGCCATGGGCGGCTTTGCGGCCGCACTTCGACCGGAACGTCATGGCCCGGCTCTTCTGGTTGAGCTGGCCGCTGGGACTGGCGGTCACGCTGCTGTCGCTGAATGTGTTCATTCCCCGCTACTTCGTGGAGCGGTTTCACGGCGAGGCGGCGCTCGGAATCTTTGGGGCCTTTGCCTACGTGGTGATCGTCGGGCAGATGGTCGTCGCCGCCCTCGGCGCTGCGGCCAGTCCGCGGCTGGCACGATATTACGAGGCGGGGGATCTGCGGGAGTTCTTCCGACTGATCGGCTGGATGGCCGGACTTTGTGCGGCGATCGGGCTCGGGTTGTTGGGTGTGTCGCTGACGGCAGGCGAGTGGACGGTGACCACGATCTTTGGCCCAGAATACGCCGCGCACTTGACCACCTTTACTTGGCTGTTGATCGCGGCGGGCGCGGGATACGTCGGCGCGATCTTGGGCTATGCCACGACCGCGACACGTCGCTTTCACAGCTTGACGATCCCCTACCTGCTGTCCGCATTGCTCACCGCGGCGCTCTCGTGGGCGCTCGTGCCAGCCTATGGAATCCTTGGCGCAGCCTGGGTCACGCTCGGGTTCAGTCTGTCGAACGTAACGATTGGCATCGTGCTCTTGGGACAAGCCGCTCGGGAAAAGCGCCGCGAACGGGCGCAGGGGAGCGGCGTGGAGGCACGGGGTGCATGGTCTGAGAACTAGCAGCCGCGAAGCTGCTCCTTGGTAGAACGGGGTATTGATGAGTCATCCTTTGTCAACATTGCGGCGGCAACTGCGCCGCGCCGCCAGGTTTGCCCACCGCACGGCGCACCGTGGCTGGAAGGCGTCTGCGCTGCGTCTGGCCCCGGCTGAGGCGCCTGCGCAACCGCGGTTCGTGTTTGGCTGCCAGCGGTCGGGCACGACGATGCTCGTGCAGGCGCTCGACCGTTCGCCCCACCTGTGGCTGTACAACGAATATCACCGCGCCGCCTTCGACAACCGGCTGCGGTTTCGCTCGGTCGACGTGATCGATCGCTTGATCGCGCGCTGCCGAGCCAGCCAGGTTTTGTTCAAGCCGCTGT
Organism: Pirellulales bacterium; assembly: GCA_046349955.1. Classification (GTDB taxonomy): domain Bacteria; phylum Planctomycetota; class Planctomycetia; order Pirellulales; family JBGAPH01; genus JBGAPH01. Next base: position 10,769 of record JAXMBI010000029.1, read on the forward strand.
GCGACAACCAGCGCGCCGACCGCATTCTCGAGGCTTATCCCAGCGCCCGGGCCATCTGGATCTATCGCGACTATCGCGATACGGTGAATTCCATGGTGCGTCTCTGGGGAAGCGACATGCGGGAGCTCGTGCAGCGCGTGGTCGACGGAGAATCGTGCGGCACGATCGATCCCGCGGATCGGCTGTTTTCGCAGACCGGCTGGGCGGGCGCGCGGCTGAGCGAGCAGGTGAGCGCGGCCTTGGCCCAGCGTACTCGCCCCGACCTGAGCGTGCATGAAGGCGCCGCACTGTTCTGGTACCTGCGGACGCAGTATTACTACGGCTTGGAACTGAACCGGCATCCTCACGTGTTGCTGGTGCGGTACGAGGATCTGGTGCAACGGCCCGAAGAGTCGTTCCCGCGCATTTATGACCACTTCGAGTTGCCGTTCGAGCCGGACCACCTGATCGGAGTGACGCCGGAGTGCGTGGGCCGCGATCGCTTTCCGGCGATCGACCCCAAGATCGCGCAGTGGTGCCAGTCGCTGTTGAACCGACTTGACGCCGACCATCGGCGGACGCTCGGCGACGCCGCAACCGTGCGGATGACGGAAGCGGCCTCCTAGCGCCGCCGGCGCCCCCAATTTCCCGAAAGATCAATCATGACCCAGCTTCGCGACCGCCTGATCGAGGACTACGCGGATCATTATGCCCGCGTCAACGCCGACATCGCTCCCAAGCGCGATCCGGCCCTGTTCGCCTACTTCGACGCCAATCTGGCCGACCTGGTGCGCGGATTGCCGCGGGGCAGCCGAGTGCTCGATCTGGGCTGCGGAACCGGGATGATGCTGCAGTGGCTCAGCCAATTCCCCAACCTGGCGGTGTCGGGCGTGGACAGTTCCCCGTCGCAGATCGAGGTGGCGCGGCGGACGCTGCCGGCGCTCGATATCGAAGGCGGCGACGGGCTCGAGTATTTGAGGTCGCACCGCGGAACGTTCGCGGCGATCTTCTGCACGGACGTCCTCGAGCACATTCCTGGGCAAGACCTGCTGCTGGAATGGGTGGAGACGATTCGCGAGGCCCTCGTGCCCGGCGGGTTCCTGTACTGCCGAATGCCGAACGGGGCCAGCCTGCTGGGCAGCTACACCCGGTACCGCGATCTGACGCACGAGAACAGCTTTACCAGTACGTCGATCGTGCAGTTGCTGACCGCGGGCGGACTGAGCGATTGCCGCGTGGCGCCGATTCGGGGGTTCGATGTCTCTTCCAAAGTGCGGCTGAAACTGGAGCACTGGCTGCACCGAGCCGTGTTCCGCTTGTGCGGCGAGGCCGCGGAAACGGTATTCACGACCAATGTCTGCGCCCTCGGCTACCGCCGCTAGAACCACGGGCTCGCCGCAGGCGGTGGGCGCGCTGCGCGTGTTGCACGTCGTAGCTCAGATGCGCCCCGGCGGCATCGAAACCTGGCTGCTCGAGGTCCTACGCCGAATCGACCGGCAGCGGTTCCAGCTCGATTTTTTGGTCCACACCGACCAACCGCAGCCCTACGACGACGAGATCCGTGCGTTGGGCGGCCGAGTGATCCCGTGCCTCGCGGCACAGCGGCCTTGGCGGTACGCGCCGCAGTTTCGCCGCGCGCTGGCCGCAAACGGCCCCTACGACGTCATTCATAGCCACATGCATCTGTATAGCGGCTTCATCCTGCGAATGGCCGCACAGGCCGGCGTGCCCGTGCGGATCGCCCACAGTCACACGGACACGCGGCCGATCGTGGCCTCGAGCGGTTGGCTGCGGCGGCAGTACGCGGCGCTGATGCAGCGGTGGCTCGCACGGTATGCCACGATCGGCGTGGGTTGCAGCGGACAGGCGGTCGAATCCCTCTTCGGCGAAGACTGGCGCACCGACCCACGCTGGCGCATCTACTACTGCGGCATCGGCATGGAGCGGTTCGCCCAGCCGGTCGATCAGGCCGCGGTGCGAGCGGAGTTGGGCATTCCTTCCGGACGCAAAGTCATCGGCCACGTGGGCCGCTTCGAGCCGCTCAAGAATCACGCGCTGATCGTCGAAACGGCTCGAGAACTGCGCCGCCGGCGAGACGACGTTCATTTCTTGCTGGTCGGCGAAGGAGACCTACGCTCCACGATCGAACAGCAAGTGGCGGCAGCCGGCTTGAGCGATCGGTTCTCGTTTCCCGGCGCACGCAGCGACGTGCCGCGAATTTTGCGCGGGGCGATGGACGCCTTCATGTTCCCCTCGTTTCGAGAGGGCCTGGGTCTGGCGCTGGTCGAAGCTCAAGCGGCCGGCGTGCCAGCGGTGTTCACCGAAGCGATTTCGCCCGAAGTTGAGTTGGTTCCCAGCCTGATGCACCGCCTGCCGAGAAACACGGCCGCGGCGAATTGGGCGGATCAACTCGAGAAGTTGCTCGATCGCCCCCCCAGGATCGAGCCGTCGCAAACGCTAGCCGCGGTCGCCGGCAGCCATTTCAATATCGACCAGGGAGTCCGTGAGCTGGAAAGGATGTACCGTGACGGCCGCCCTTAGTCCTAGTCAGCCCACGGGCGGTTGGCTGCCCCAGCCGGCCACGCGAATGCTGCTGGGTCTGGTCGTCGAGTTGGCTGTTCGTGGCTCGCCGCCGTACCTGCTGGCCCCGGCGTATGCCGGCTCCGCCGCCGAAACGAGCACGGGGCGGGGGATGGCCTGAGGTGCGGGGCTGGCGCCCGGGCCGTCTCCTTGCCTGCGGCCGGTGCGACCGCCGTAACCATCGCGATCGTACTCCCCGAAAAACGTCAGTCGGCCGGGAACCTGGGCGGAGCCGTAGTACGCTTGGGATAACCCTCTGCCCCACCGCATTCGCCGAGATCGCCTTCAGTCATGCACGTTATCGTCCCGCTCGAAGGGCGCTTCGTCCTCAAGGACGGCCAGCCGGCCTCGCGCTATATCACCTACGAGCAGTTCTGGAAGGAGTACGGCTACCTCGACGTCTTCGAGTCGGTCACCATTCTGGCCCGCTTTTTTCCCGAAGAAGACGCCGAAGCGAAGCCAGCCACCGGGCCCGGGGTGCGTCTCGTGCCGGTGCCGGGGTACATGGGCCCCGAGCAGTATCTGCGCAAACGCGGCGAGGTGAAGCGGGCCATTCGTGAAGCCTGCGTGCCCGACGCGGCCTACATCCTCCGCGTGCCTGGCGTCATCGGCACGCATGTCTGGAAGGAGCTGCGCCGGCGCGGACAGCCTTTCGCCGTGGAGGTGGTGGGCGACCCCTACGACGTGCTGGCCCCTGGCAGCCTCAAGCACCCTTTGCGTCCGCTGCTGCGCTGGTGGGTTCCCCGCGAGTTGCGGCGCCAGTGCCATGAGGCGATGGCCGCGCTCTACGTCACCAAGGAGGCGCTGCAACGGCGCTACCCCTGTCCGAAATACTCCGTCGGCGTGTCGGATGTATTCATCCCGCCCGAGGCCTTCGTCGACGAACCGCGGCCACTGAAGCCGGCCGGTGGACCGCGCACGCTGATCATGGTGGGGCACATGAATCAGCTCTACAAAGCACCGCACGTTCTGGTCGACGCCCTGGCGATCTGCCGGAAGCAAGGGCTGGATCTGCGGGTGAAATTCGTTGGCGAAGGAGTGCTGATGCCGTTCCTCAAAGAGCGCGCCGCGGCGGCAGGCGTGACAGACCGCGTGGAGTTCACGGGCGGGCTGCCCACCGGCGCTCCCATTCGCGCGGCGCTCGACCAAGCCGACGTATTTGTACTCCCGTCCTTCCAAGAAGGGTTGCCGCGGGCGGTGGTCGAAGCCATGGCCCGAGCGCTTCCCTGCATCGGCTCGACGGTGGGCGGGTTTCCCGAGCTGTTGACGGCCGAGGACCTGGTCGAGGCGGGAGACACCGCCGGGCTGGCCGCCAAAATCAGCCAGGTGATCGTCGACCCGGAAAGAATGCACCGCATGTCGGCGAGAAACCTGAAGCGAGCTCTTGAATATCGCCCCGACGTGCTGCGCACGCGGCGGCTGGAATTCTTTCGCCATGTCCGCGCGGAATCGGAAAAATGGCAGCGCACGCAGACCGCTTGACCCACCCCAAGACGGGGGGAGTGTAAAATGAAGGGCAGCACCCCGGTGAATCAATCCATGTCGACTCAAAGCGTCGGCGCCGCAGCTTCGAATCTCCGCGGAAAGCGACCTCCGAGCCTGTTGCTCGTGGCCACGACGCACCTCACGGTGCGCAGCTTTCTGTTGCCCTTTGCCCGCCACTTTCGCGCGCTGGGCTGGCGGGTCGACGCGGCCGCCGAGGGCATCTCCGCTTGTCCCGACTGCGGCCCGGCCTTCGATCGCGTGTGGGACGTCAATTGGAGCCGCAATCCGCTGTCGCTCGGCAATCTGACCGATGCCCGTGCGCGCATCGGCGCCTTGGCGACTTCCGTCGGTTACGACTTGGTTCACGTGCATACGCCGGTGGCTGCTTTCGTCACCCGCTTGGCGCTCCGCCGCCATCGCCGCGCGAAGCGCCTCAAGGTGATCTACACGGCCCACGGCTTCCACTTCTACCAGGGCGGGCCCCCCCTGCGCAATTGGGCGTTCATGGGGCTCGAGCGGCTCGCCGGCCAATGGACCGACGAGCTCGTGACGATCAACCGCGAAGATGAAGCCGCCGCCGACCGACTGGGCATCGTGCCGCCCGAGCACATTCACTACATGCCGGGGATCGGCGTCGACCTGGCTCACTATTCGCCCGCGGCCGTCGCCGCGGCCGACGTGGCGCGCGTTCGCAAAGAGTTGGGGCTGGCCGCCGACAACCCTCTGTTCCTCATGATTGCGGGCTTCGACCCCGGCAAGCGGCATCGCGACCAGGTGGCGGCGTTCGCCCAGCTGCCGAACCAGCGCTCCCACCTGGCCTTCGCCGGCATGGGGCCCTTGCAGCCGGCGATCGAAAGCATGGTCGAAAAGCTCGGGCTTTCCCAGCGGGTTCACTTCCTAGGTTTCCGCCGCGATGTGCCGGTCCTGATTCGGGCGTCGGTGGCCACAACGCTTCCCTCGGAGCGCGAAGGGCTGCCGCGGAGCGTGATGGAATCGATGTGCCTCGACGTACCGGTGATCGGCACGAAGATTCGCGGCTTGGGCGATCTACTCAGCGACGGTTGCGGACTGCTGCACGAAGTGGGAGATGTCGAGGCGCTCTCCGGCCACATGCAGACGATCGTCGATCGCCCGGCGGAAGCGCAGGCGATGGCGGAGCGGGCCAAGCGCCGGATCGCCCACTACGATTTGACGCGCGTGATCGAGCTGCACGAGCGGCTCTACGGCCGGGTCTTGGAGGGAGCGGGGAATGTGGTATCCGCCGGTTAAGCGGGCCTTCGATTTCTGCTCCGCCGCCGTGGCGCTGCTCGTCTTCGCTCTTCCCATGTTGGCGCTGGCCGCTTTGGTGCGCTGGTCGATGGGCTCTCCCGTGCTGTTTCGTCAGCGTCGCGTGGGCAAGGACGAACGGATCTTCTCGGTCTTCAAGTTCCGTACGATGCGCAACGCCAACGGTTCCGATGGCCGCCCGCTGCCCGACGCGGAGCGGCTGACCTCGGTAGGGCGCTTCCTCCGCAAGACAAGCCTGGATGAGCTGCCGCAACTGCTGAACGTGCTTCGCGGCGAGATGTCGCTCGTGGGGCCGCGGCCGTTGCTGGTCGAGTACCTCGAGGTGTACACCCCGCGCGAGCGCCGCCGCCACGACGTTCTGCCGGGCATCACCGGCCTCGCGCAGGTCAACGGCCGCAACCGCGCGAATTGGGACGACCGCCTGGAAATGGACGTGCAATACGTGGAGCGTCAAGGACCGCTCCTCGATCTGCAGATTCTCGGGAAAACCGTGACCAAAGTTCTCGCCCGCAGCGACACCGAGTTCGCCGACGCGGCGGTGGCGCCCCTCACGGAGCACCGGCGGCGGCAGCGGTCGGCTGAATGTGGCCCGTCGGCGGTCTGAAACCGAGACCCCCGGCAAACCCGTCCCGGCTTGAATCAGCCCGGCATTTTCCCCACAATGCTGTCTTGCCGCGGGCCCTAGGCGGTCTGCCGGAGAAGAACCTCTCGGATCGAGCCGTGCCGATGCTGTTGGACCAGGTTGAAAAGCTGAAGCAGGAATTGACCGACAAGTACGTCGTGGTCGATGGATCGCGGCCCGAGTTGCGGCGTTTTGCCGGCACGACGGGGCAGGTCAAGACCGTGAACATGAGCGGTCGCGCGCTCGTCGAGTTCGACCAGTACAACAACATCGGCTGGTACGACATCAACCCGGCCTTTCTGAAGGTCGTCGATAAGCCGCAGCCGAAACCGGTCGAAGAAAAGGCGGCACGCAAGGCCGCGCCGAAGGCCGAGGCCGCGCCCGCCAAGGCTGCCGCGCCCGCCAAGGCTGGGGCGGCGCCGGCTGCGGCCAAGAAACCCTCGACGGCCGACATCTTGGCGGCTGCCCGCGGCAAGGCCGCCGCCGCCAAGCCTGCCGAGGCGCCGGCCGCGGAGGGGAAGAAGCCGTCGACGGCCGAGATTCTGGCCGCCGCGCGCAGTAAAGGTGCGGCGCCTGCGACCACCGCTCCTGCCGAAAAGGCCAAACTGAGCACGGCCGACATTCTAGCGGCGGCTCGTGGCAAGGCCGCTCCCGCTGCGAAGGCGCCTCCTGCGGCTGCGCCGCCCCCGCCGCCGGTCGCGGCGCCAGAACCGGAGCCTGAGCCCGAAGTCCAAGCAGCGCCAGTGCCCGTTGCCAAGGCCCCGGCCGGAAAGCTGCCGACCGCCACCGCCGACATCCTCGCCTGGTGCCGAGCCCATGACGCCAAGGGCTAAGCGGCCGCTCTCCGAAACCGCCCGCGCATGACCCAGCCTCGGCAGGAGTTGCGCATGCCCGAGCTAGGCCTGCAGGCGGCCGGCGTGGGCGACGACCCACCGGTGCTGGGCCAGTGGCTGGTGCCCCGCGGCGCGAGGGTATTCGCCGGCGAAGGAGTGCTCGAGATCCTGGCCGGCTGCGTGCTGATCGAACTGCCGGCGCCCGTCAGCGGCCGGCTCGTCGAGCAGTTCTGCTTTCAAGACGATCCGCTCCAGCCCGGGCAGATCTTGGGGCTGATCGCGGTTGCGGACTGAAGCGCGCGGCAGGCTCAGTCGCCGCGCTCCCACCAATCGTCGTTCTCGTCGTCGGACATCCGCCGGCGTTTGAGAGCCTTGCGCTCCGCCTTCGTCAGCTTGCGCGGACCAGGTTCCTCGTCCGGGTCCACCGACTTGGCCGCCGCGGGCGCCGACGTTCGGGCAGGCGCGGCCGTCGTAGCAAGGCTGGCGATTGGCTTGGCGGCGACAGCCGGCTTCGCGGCCGCAGTGGGCGACGACAGATCGGTGCGAGCCGTGATCGGGCCCTTGAGACCCTGCGGAGGATCGACCTTGGCGACGGCGGCGAGCCGCTTCTTGCCCGCCAAGTCTTCCGGTTCGTCCGCAGACGAACCCGCCTGCGCCGCCCGCATGCGCGGCTTTTTCACCCGCACGGTCAACTGCCCCTCGGCGGCTAAGATCACCTGCCGGGCATAGACGCCAAGCGACGCGAGCAACAACAGCACGGCGCAAAGCTGGAGCGAAACGAGCACAGCGGTATGCGTGCGGCCGGCTTCAAGCGCGATCCAATCCAACTCCACAGCCAAGCCGGCGAATCCCACCAGCAGCGCCGCAACCACGCCCGCGGTCGCCAACTTCGAGCGGCGCGTTTCGAACGCCAGCCGCACTCCGAGTGCCCCGAGCAGTGTCGCCAGGGTCAGAGGCCAGTAGGGCGCGGAGGCAGCGAAAAAGGCCCAGCCGGTGGCAGTCTCCAACCCGTCACGCACCGTGGAGTGGAGCGCCGCGGTCTGCTCCAGGCTCAGCCAGAGCAATGCAGGAATCAGATAGAGCCACATCCGGTATCGGCCGCGATAGTCATCCAACCGATGACGGCGGACCGCGAAGATGACCAGCGCCAGCGGAGCAGCGCACGCCAGCCAGGCTGCGCCGAGCCAGGCCGCTAGGCTGCCGTCTTGCGCTAGGTCGAGCAGCGGCCAACGCCCGTCCACCGCGCCAGGCACGAACCAATACGCCGACACGACGGCGCCAATCGCAGCGCTGCCCGACAGAAAGAGCAGGGCATGCAACCACCCGCGAAGCGGCACTAAATCGGTAACGTGCGATTGATGCTGTCGGCGAGCCGCCTCGGCGTAGCCCAGCGGCGGCCCGGCGGCGTTCGAACGCGTACGGGGCGATTCCGCGGCGTTGGGGTCTTCGCTCAGCAACCGGCGGCGGCGATCGTCGCTGTGAGACATGCCTAAGATCGTGAAGGCCTAAAGGTTGGAAAGCGCCGCAAGATGTGCGGGGAGGGGCGCTGCGCCGTCCTGGGCCGAGGAAGGACTGCAGGCAACCGCAAAGTCCGCCAAGCTTGCGGCAAACGGCGCAACCCCTCCGCTCGGCAGCGATGGACGTTGGCCGCTCCAACAGCAGATTCGGCATTTCCGGGGCAACGACTGAAATCGGCCCCAGCGGTCTAGGCCGGCCCCGCCTCGGCCACCACCCGATTGCGAAGCAGGCCGATCCGCTCGATCTCGACCTCGACCAGGTCGCCCGGCTTGAGGAAAACGGGGGGCTTGCGAGCCATGCCCACCCCGGGAGGAGTTCCCGTGTAGATCAAGTCGCCCGGCTCGAGCGTCACCACCTGCGACAGGTACGAAACCAGGTGGGCGATGCCGTAAATAAGCTGGGCCGTGGTCGAGTCTTGCATCGTTTGGCCGTTGAGCCGCAACTGGATCCGGAGGTTTTCGGCGTTCCCCACCTCGTCGGCGGTGACCAACACCGGGCCGCACGGAGCGAACGTGTCGAAGCTCTTCCCCAAGAGCCACTGCTTCGAAGGTTTGTTCTTCTGCCAGTCGCGGGCGGAAATGTCGTTGCCGCAGGTATAACCGGCCACGTGCTCGAGCGCCCGCTCACGGGGGATGTGTCGCCCGCCCAGGCCGATGACCGCGACGAGCTCGGCCTCATAGTCGACCTCGGAGCTCGCCGCCGGCAGCGCAACCGGCTGCTCGTGGGCCGTAAGGGCCGTGAGGAATTTGTTGAAGACGACCGGCTCCGGCGGAGGCTCGGCCCCGGTTTCCTTGGCGTGATCCGCGTAGTTCAGACCGATGCAAATGATTTTGCGGGGATCCGGCACCGGCGGCGCCAAACGTACCGTCGAAAGGGGCAGCCCGGCGCCACGCTCGGCGGCCTCGGCCACACGCGGCCAAAGGTCGGTCCCGGCGGCCAAAAGTTCCCGCAGCGAACTGGGCAAGCGGGGATCTGCCCGCTGGAGATCGACAGTCTCTTGGCCCCGCAACGCTGCGGCGCGAGGTCCCTGGTCGGTCAGGTAGGAAACAAGTCGCATAGGCCGGGGAAACCGTGGGCAGGACGGGCAGTCGCGCGATCTGCAAAATCAGTTGTGCGGACCAGCGGCGGGTAGGGCTCGAAGTCCTCCCAGGCTATCGCGCGCACGGTTGACCAACAAGCGCCAGCGGGGGGCTCCCGTCGCTCCAAACTTCTTGCCGCGTCACGGTTTGACCCTCGGAGCGTTGCGACCTAGGGTTGAGCGTCATGAAAAAGCCACGGGCGCGGTGCTGGTTTGCACTGTCGCCGCGCGCCGGTCGAAGGGGCAGACCGGCGAGCCTCTTGCCACGTCGACGCAGCCGGGCGCCATTCACGATGCATCCTTCCGCGGGCTTCGCCCCAACTTCGTCGTTCCCCAGCGACAGCCTGCAGGGCGCGATCACCGCGCCCGACCAGTTCGGCGAACTTAGCGAGCTCGTGCAGCAAGCCACGGGGCAGGAGCCCAGCGCCGAAAGTGTTTTCGACCCAGGCAGCGACGAGGGCTCTCTCGTCGGCGCGCGCCTCGGCATCGCCGCGGGGCTCTACCGTGCCTTGCGCTGCAAAGACGCCGCCACCGCGGCGCATGCACTCCGCGTTTCGCTCGGCTGCTCGGCTTGGGCTCAGGCCGCCGGTTTGCCGGCCGAGACCCGCGAGCGCCTTGAGATCGCTGCGATCCTGCATGACATCGGCAAGATTGGCGTGCCCGACTCCATTCTCACCAAGCCCGAGCCGCTCAAGCCCGATGAGCAGGCGATCATGAATCGCCATCGCTCGATGGGGCTGGACGTCGTGTCGGCCTCTTGCCGCGATCAGGACCTGATCGACATCGTTCGCTATAGCCCCGCTTGGTTCGACGGCAGCCGCCAGGGATTCGCCCTTTCTGGGCTCGATCTGCCGCTGGCCGCCCGCATGCTGTCGATCATGGATGCCTTCGACGCCATGACCTCTGACCACGTGTATCGGCGGGCGTTGCCGCTCGAGCGGGCCGTGCATGAGCTGTTCGAGTTCGCCGGCACGCAGTTCGACCCCGAGCTGGTGCGCTCCTTCGCGGAGTTGCGGCTGGGCTCGCAAGGTCTCTGGTATCACCGCACCGCCACGCAGTGGCTCCGCGAGCTCGACGCCGACCAGGTCGACAGCCTCTGGCAACGCGGCACCACGCTGGCGTGCGCGGGGCAGATGGTGCCTGAGGCGCTGTTCCAACAGCGGTTGCTCGATCACCTGTCGGACGGGGTGGTGTTCGTCGATCGAGGCCTGCAAATCGTGCTCTGGAACCGCGGCGCCGAGCGGCTGACAGGCATCTCCTCGGAGTCGGCGTTCCAGCGTCCCTGGCAGCCGCGTCTGGTCGACATGCGGACAGTCGACGGGCTCGAGCTCGAAGACGCCGACTGCCCGGTCCGCCGGGCGATCGCCGGCCGCACGCGTTCGCACCTGCGGCTTTCGATTCGCAGCCGGGGCGGCGGCCGCGTGATGGTCGACATGCACGTGGTGGCGGTCGTCGGCCCCGACGGCACGACGCACGGGGCCACGGTCACCCTGCACGATGCCTCGGGCGAGGCCTCGCTCGAGGAACGCTGCCAAAACCTGCATGAGCTGGCCACGCGCGACCCGCTGACGCAAGTGGCCAACCGGGCCGAGTTCGACCGCGTTCACGAGTTGTTCGTGGCGGCGCACTTGCAACACAATCTGCCCTGCAGCCTGATCATCTGCGACATCGATCACTTCAAGTCGATCAACGACAACTACGGCCATCCGGTGGGGGACGAAGCGATCAAGGGCTTCGCCGAGCTGTTGCGGCGAGCCTGCCGCGCCGGCGACCTGGTGGCCCGTTACGGCGGCGAAGAGTTCGTGGTGCTGTGCGCCGACTGCGGCAACGCCACCGCCGCGTCCCGCGCCGAACAGATCCGGGCCTCGCTGGCCGGCACGACCCACCACTTTCTTGGCGGGCGGAGCTTCACCGCCAGCTTTGGCGTCACCGAGATTCAGCCGGGCGACTCGGCCGAGACCATGCTCAACCGCGCCGACCGCGCGCTGCTCGACGCCAAGCGCTCGGGCCGCAACACCGTGGTCCAGCTCGGCACCGGCATCTCCGGCTGGCGAGAGGAGCCCAAGCGCCGCTGGTGGCAGTGGACGCGCCGCCAACCCGACCGCCTGATCACGCGCCAGTTGCTCACCAAGGTGCCGCTCAAGGTGGCGGTCGAAAAGCTGCGTGGTTTCCTGGCCGATCATCAGGCCGAGATCGAGGCCTTGGAAGAAGGCCTGCTCAAGCTCAAGCTCGACGGCAATCAATCGGACTGGCTGCGCCGCTCGCCCGATCAACCTTTGCCGCTGCAGATCGAATTGGCCTTCGTCGAAGAGCGCACGGGCGAAGGCAACGCGGTGCAAACCCGCGTCGACGTGGTGATGCGGCCGCTCAAGCACCGCGATCGCCGCCGCGGCGATGCGTTGCAACGAGCCCGCCAAGTGCTGGCGAGCCTCAAGGCCTACCTGATGGCCTGCGAAGTTTCGGCCAGCGTCGAGCTGACCAAACCCCGCCTGACGACCAACCTGCTGCTCCCCTGGCGGAGCAAGCGCGAAACCGCCTGATTTCCCACCTCCGCCGCCCGGCCAGGGGCGCGGCCAACCTGCCGATCGGACCATGGCCCGCATCAGCGCAAGCCTGTCGGGGCTCGAGCGCACGTTGCTCAACCGCCTGGCCGAAGCGCGCGCCGGCAGCGAGCTCAGCACGCTGCGGCTCACCAGCGGCCATCGCATCACGCGCCCGGCCGACGATCCGGCAGGGTTCATCGCGCTGAGCAACTTTCACACGCGGCAGGCCGCGGTTCGCGCCACGCTGGTGAATGCCCAATCGGCGACGAACGTCGCCAGCCAGGCGCAGCTCACGCTCGATCGGATCGTCACTCAGGCCAACCTGATCCGCTCGCTGGCCGCCGAAGACGAAGACCAGCAGCTTACGCCCCAGGAACGCGCCGACAAGCAGCAGGCCATCGACGCCGCGGTGGCCGAGATCGATCGCTTGGCCGGCACGAAGATCGACGGCCGAGCCCTCCTCAGCGGCATGGCGAGCCCCACGACTTCGGGGAGAAACGCGGCCCAGGTTCGCGATCTCCAGATCGCGGCCGTCGGCGGTGGCGGACCGCTCGTCTCGGCAAAACGGGCAGAGCTCTACTACGCCGGAACCGGCGGGCACGTGGCGGCGGCCGCCACGATCCGGCTCGAGGGGGAACTCGGCAGCACGACGATCGCCCTCACCACGGACCAGTCACTCGACGAAGCTGCGCGCCGAGTAAACGATCGCTCGAACACCACCGGCGTCACCGCCGCAGTTCGTGGCGGGGGCCTGGTGTTTGCGAGCGCCGAGGCTGGCCAGGACCAGTTCGTGGACCTGGAGACAACGAGCGGGACGTTCGCCATCACGGGCGGCGACGGCCAAGGGCACGCCGAAGGGCGCGACGCCGCCTATGGCCCGCTGCCGGCGATTTCCGGCTGGGTCTCGCAGGCTGCGACGCAGGCGAAACTGACCTACACCGGCACGGCGGGCAACATTGCGGCCAACGCCACGGTCACGTTCCGCGGCAATCGCGGCGAGGCGTCGATTTCGTTCACCACGGCCGACTCGCTCGCAGCGGCCGCTACGCGGATCAATGCCCAAAGCCATCGGACCGGCCTGCTGGCCGAGGCCGCCGGCAACACGCTGACGCTTCGCAGCGTCGATTACGGGGCAAAGGCCGTCGCGGGCGTGAGTGCGACCGCTGGCACGTTTGCCGTGAGCGGAGGGACCGCCGGCACGGCCAGCGGAACCGACGCCAGCGCGGTGATCGGCGGTGTGGAGTATGCGGGGTATCAGCCGGCCCGCGCCGCCGAAGCGCTCTACACCGGCTTGCAGGGCAAGATCACGCAGAACGCCGACTTCAAGCTCACCGGCCCGTTGGGCAACCACGCGTTTTCGGTCACCTCGGGGCAAACGCTCACAGCCGTTCGCGACGCAATCAACCTGCAGTCGGGCGTGACCGGCGTCTCCGCGGCGGTGAACTTCAACGATCTCGTCCTCAGCACCACGACCACGGGCGCCGCGGCGAACGTCGATGTCGACGTGACGAGCGGGACCTTCGCTGCGATTCTGACCGCGGGCGCCGACGCCGAGTCCAATCCCCGCGTCGACGGCAACCGCTTCACGATCGATCAGGGGGGCTCGCGCTACACGATCGAGTTCGCCCCTGGCTTCGTAGGCGACTTCGCGCCGATCACGCTGCACGACGACGGAGTCAAGTTTGCCCTGTCGACCGACCCCGGCCAGCGGACTCCGCTGCCGATTCCCAGCTTGCTCGCCGCACGGCTCGGTGGCCTGAGCGGCACGTTGGCCGACCTCGTCACCGGCGGCGCGGCGAGCGGCCTGGGGGCCAACGCCTCGCGGGCGCTGCGCATCGCCGACGAAGCGCTCGGCCGGCTTGACCAGGTTCAAGGTTTGGTCGAAGGCTTCGCCAACGGCGCCGCGGCCTCATCAGCCAGCTTGATGAGCGCGTTCGACGAGGACCTCACCAACTCGATCGACCAGGTCGACAAGGTCAACGACGACGAAGAGAGCATGCTCCGCGACAAGTACGACGCTCTCGTGCAAAACGCGCAGACCGGCCTGGCGGTCTTGCAACAACAACGCCACGACATGCTGGCGATGCTGCGGCGGATCGCGGGGGTCGAGTAACAAGCGCTAGGCGGGCCAGTCGAACCCCAGCCCCGGCCCGGTGAGCACGCCGGTTCCCAACACGCCGTCGTGAATCGAGAACATCGACGGATACTTCTCGGCCCAGCCGCGATTCCCGGCAGGGCAATATTGCCGGGCGTTGCCTTCAATCGCCGCCACGGTGGGAATGCGGGCTGAGAGGCTCGCCGAGTGCAGGAACGAGGCGCCGGGGCAGGTGAGGTCCTGTACGCAGAGGAACAGGCCGAATTTCTGGGCCGCGGCCCCCATCAGGAGCGCCGCGCCGTGCCCCTTGCAGGCTTTGAGCGCCACGCCGGAGTAGCCCAACTCGCGGCTCAAGAGCAGGCTCTCGAGGTCGACGAGCGACTCATCGATCACCACGGGCTTGATCTTCGCCGCGGCGTGCATGCGATTCTCGGGATTTGCCCGCAGATCGCGGTGCGTGGGCTGTTCGATGTATTGCACGCGGTCCAAGGCCGCGGGCGAACGCTCACGCAGCTTCGCCAGAAAGTCGAGCACGTACTGCACGTTGGGACAGCGCTCGTTGAAGTCGAGCGAGTACCGCCAGTTTGTGCAGCCCCGCGCCGCCTGCGCAGGCGAGGCCACCCGTTCCACCGACGACACGCGATCGACGTCCCACGTCAGGTCGTCGCCGTTGAGCTTGATCTTTAGGTGCGTCAGCCCTTCGGCAGCGATCCACTCAGGCAGCGTCTCCGGCAGGCCGTCGTTCAGCCGCTGGGGCAAATCGGCGTCGGTCAGCGGATCGAGCGCTCCCACCAGGTGATAGAGCGGCATCTGCGGCTTGGGCTGGCGAAGCGTGTAGTGGTCGAGGTACTCGCCGGCGAACTCAGGCGAGAGAAACTCCGCCAGATCGGGCCCGACAAACTCGGGGCCCAGCAGATTGTAGGCGTTGGCGCCTAGGGCGCGGCCATAGGCGTCGTGCAGGGCGGCGTCGACGGGACTGGCGGCCACCAACTGAGCCAGCCGCGGCATCGGCTCGGCGACCCCCACCGCTCGACATGCTTCGTCGGACAAGCCGGCCAAGTCATGCTCCCAGTCGCGACCGATCTCGAGCGGATGGCCACATCCAGAATGCTTGCCTGCCGCCGCCACGCAACGCTCGCCGAGCGCGGCCATGGCGGCCAGGGTTTCCGAGGCTGATGCTTGCTGGCTCGGCCAGCCCCAGACATTGCCCAGCGGCATCGAGCCGCGGCCGACCCCTCTTCGGCCGTCGCGCGTTTCGACCTCGAGAGTCACGTGCAGCAGAGTAACCTCGGTGACCACTCGACCGCCGAATTTCATCGGCGCCCGGTAGCGGATGCTCTCCGCTTGGCTCGCGGCGGAAACAATGCGAACGTCGGTCGACTTAGACAAGGCGAAGGACCTGGCGGGGATGAGGGCGGAGGCCAATAGTCAGGCCGTCCGCACCATACCCCGCCCGACCGGGCTAGACCAGCCCCTTCCTCACTGCCCAAACCGCGGCCTGCGTGCGATCGCTGACGCCGATCTTCCGCAGGATATGTTGCACGTGCTCCTTCACCGTTTCGTAGCTGATGGTCAGGCTCTGGGCGATTTCCTTGTTCGTCAGCCCGTGAGCGAGCTGCCGCAGCACTTCGCTCTCGCGCTGCGTGAGGGGGACGTCGATGTCGGCGGAGACGCGCGGCGTGGCCAGGGCGCCCGTCACGCGGCGCAGCTCCTCGCGCGTCCAAATGTTGTCGCCCGAT
This sequence comes from Pirellulales bacterium, assembly GCA_046349955.1. GTDB lineage: Bacteria > Planctomycetota > Planctomycetia > Pirellulales > JBGAPH01 > JBGAPH01. The sequence continues at coordinate 26,528 of JAXMBI010000029.1, forward strand.
GCGGCGGCTCGCAGCGCGGTGAGCAATTCGTCGCGGGTGCAGCCCTTGAGCAGGTATCCTTGGGCCCCCAGCGCCACCGCGCGGGCGACGTAGGTTGGATTGTCGTAGGACGAGAGCAGCAGCACCGGCACATTCGGCTGATCGGTTTTGATGCGGCTGAGCGCCGTGAGGCCGTCGGAGTCGGCCATGCGGATGTCGAGCAACACGACATCGGGCTTGAGCTCGCGGGCCAGCTCGACGGCCTTCTCGCCATCGGCGGCCTGCGCAATGACCTCGATTTCTGTATCGTTCAAGAGACCCACGAGGCCGGCGCGGACGACTTCATGATCGTCGGCGACCAGCAATCGAATGCCCATGACTTGCGTTCCTCAAGAAAAGATCAGCGCGGGAAGGTGGCATATTGGTCGGACCGGGGTTCCGCGCCCGATCTCAATGGGTTGGACGCTGACAGCCATCCCTACCGGTCAAGACAGCAAAACACGCGCCTGCAAGCCTACCGGGCTTTGCCCGGCGTCGTCGGAACTGATTGTAAGATCATGAATTGCGTCGCGTGCCGGCAGCGCGGGGGGCCGCGAGAAGGCGTCGCTGACCTGGAAACGGCCGGTCGAAAATCCACCCACCTGGGTGGAAAGCGACCAGTTCCCTAGAGTCACTCGAAATGGTCGTAGGGGTGGGGGCAGCCCTGACGTTCACAGGGCCCCGCCGAGCCCCCCTAATCCGCTTCCATCGGCCGCCTCATCAAACGCATCCCAGGCGGCCCAAGCGGCCTCTAGGGCGGCAGAATTCTGAGTCGAAGCGCCGGCGGCCAGAGCCGCCGGTGGCAGTGCAACGGCGCCCGACGAGCCGAAGTTCGCCTTGAGAATGCCAAAATCACTGAGGTCGACCTTGCCATCGCCGTTGAAGTCGCCTTCCGACCACTCGTCGCCGGCGCCAAAGTTCGCCTTCAGGATGCCGAAGTCGGTGAGGTCGACCGTGCCATCGAGGTTGGCGTCGCCAGGCAACCAGTTGGCTCGATTCCACACCTCGCTCGGCGCTGCGCCCAACGCATTCCCGGCCAGATCTGCGATGCCGGGACTGCCGATCAGGGACAGGGTGTATTGTCCCGGAGTGTTGGTCAGACCGGCCAGGTTGCCGAGTTTCCAGGTGGCATTGTCGTTGGTGCTGAGCGTTTGAGCGCCCGTCAGCAGATTCGGTCCGCCGTTGCGCGAGAGCACCAGGTCCGACAGATTGAAGCCGGTAATGGGTTCGTTGAACACCAGCGTGAGTTCGTTGACCGCGGCGGGATGAGGATCGGGATTCACGGGCACGATCGCCAGCGCGGGGGCCGACAAATCGACGACCCAGGTGTCGGCCGAGTTGCCGGCTAGCCCATTTCCATGCAGGTCGACGATTCCGCCGCTCGACGAGACATTCAACAAATAGCCGCCCTCGGCAGCGGTGATCGCCCCCAGGTTGCCTAGCGTCCACGTGATGTTGTCGTTGGTCGTCAGCGTTTGCCCGCCAGTCAGCAGGTTCGGCCCGCCGTTGCGAACCAGCGTGATGTCGCCGAGATCGAACCCGTTGACGAACTCCGAGAACACGATCTGCAGGCTGGCGACCGGCGAGCTCCGCGGATCGGGCGACACCGGGCCGACCGTGACCGTCGGGGGCGTGATGTCGGCCGTCCAATGTTCGACGGCGTTCGTAAGCAGCGGGTTGCCGACCGCATCTGCGATGCCGCTGCCAGCGCTGGCCAGCGACAGCGTGTAGTCTCCGGACTGGCCGGTGACGGGCGTTAGGTTGCCCAACGTCCAAGTGATGTTGTCGCTGGTGGTCAGCGTTTGCGCCGCGGTCAATAGGTTGCCTTGGCCATCGTTGGCGCGGTCGAGCAAGAGATCGCTGAGGTTGAAACCCGTAACCGCTTCGCTGAACACGATGGTGATCGAAGCAACCGGGGTGTTCCTGGGGTCAGGCGAAACGGCCACGATCGTGGGCAACGGCGACGTGGAGTCCTTGCTCCAGGTGTCCGTGGCCCCGCCGACGAGTGCATTTCCCGCGGCGTCGGTCACCCCCGCCCCCGCCGCGAGCGAAAGTTGGTAGCTGCCGTCGGCGCCGGTCACTCCGCCCAGGTTGCCGAGCGTCCAGTGGATGCCGTCGACGGTGCCGAGCGTTTGCGCGCCGGTGAGCAGATTGGGCCCGCCATTGCGCGAGAGCGCGAGATCGGAGAGATCGAAGCCGGTGACGACTTCGTTGAACACGATCGAAATCTGGCTCACGCTGCTGGTGCGCGGGTCGGGCGAAACATCGACGATGTCAGCCGTCGGGCCCGAAATATCGACCAGCCAACTCTCCACCCCTCCCGCCCCAAGCGCGTTGCCCGCCAAGTCGTCGACGCTGCCGCCCGCCAGCGCCAGCGAGTAGCTCCCGGCGAAGGCAGTTAGCCCGGCGAGCCCACTCAGGGTCCACGAGACGCCATCGGCGGAGGACAGCGTTTGGCTGCCGGTCAGCAGGTTTGCGCTGCCGTTGAGCGAAAGGGAGAGGTCTGCCAGCGTGAAACCGCTGACGGCCTCGGAGAACACGATTTCGATCTCCCCGACGGCGGTGCTGCGCGGATCGGGCGACACCGGCACGATGGTGAAGTGCGGCGCAGTGAGATCGACCATCCAGCCCAATTCGGCGTCGGCAGCCAGGCCGTTGCCCGCCGCATCGACGATGCCCGATCCCGAGGAGACCAAGTAGAGCACATACGAGCCCTCGGGCGCGGTGAGCGCACTCAGGCCCGAAAGGGTAAAGTGAATGCCGTCGGGCGAATTCAAGGTCTCCGCCCCGGTCAGCAAGTTGGCGCCGCCATCCCGCCGCAACACCAGGTCGGCCAGATTCACTCCGGTCACCGCCTCGCTGAAGACAAAGGTCACCGAGGCGAGCGACGTTTTGCGCGGATTGGGAGCGACGGGATCGAAGTTCGCCGTTGGCGCGCTGGTGTCGACCTGCCACGCGTCTTGTGCGTTCCCGGCCAAGAGGTTGCCCGCCAGGTCGGCGACTGCCGAACCCGCGGCGGTGAGCGTTACCTGATACTGACCGGCCGGCGACGTCAACGTGGACAGTCCGCCCAAGGTCCAAGTCACACCGTCACCAGTGTCCAGCGTTTCGCTGCCCGTCAGCAAGTTGGCTCCGCCGTCGAGCGTGAGCGCAAGATCAGCAAGCTCCAATCCGGCGACCGGCTCGCTAAAGACGATCGTCAGCGAAGAAACGCCGGCGTTCCGCGGGTCGGGGACGACGTCGAGAACGTCGGCCGTCGGGGCCGTGAGATCGACAAGCCACGTGTCGCTCGTGGAAACCGCCAGCGGATTGGCCGCGGCGTCTTGAATTCCGGAACCGGAAGCGGCGAGCGTGAACTCGTAGTGTCCTGCGGTCGCCGTCAGCCCCGACAGCCCGCCAAGGGTCCACACGATGTTGTCGGCGCTGGTCAACGATTCTCCGCCCGTCAACAAATTCGCGCCGCCGTTGCGTGTCAACTGCAGGTCGGCTAAGTCGAAGCCGGTGATCGGTTCATCGAACACGATTTCCACCGAAGAGACGGCCGAGTTTCGTGGATCGGGCGCCACCGGCGTCACGTTCGCGATGGGAGCGTGGGTGTCGGTGGTCCAAGCGTCGCTGTCGCCGCCGGCGAGCGGGCTCAAGCCCGCATCGGTGATCCCGGAGCCGGCCGCCGTTAAGGTCAGTAGATACTGACCGGAAACTCCCGTCAGCGGCCCCAAGCCTTCCAGCGTCCACGTGATGTTGTCGGCGGTCGTTAGGCTGTTCGCGCCGGTCAGCAGATTCGCGCCGCCGTCGCGCGCGAGCGAGAGGTCGGCCAGATCGAAGCCGAGCACGGGCTCACTAAAGACGATCTGCACCGAGGAGACCGCAGAGCTGCGCGGATCGGGCGACACATCGACGATGTCGACGTTCGGCGGCGACGGCTCGACCAGCCAAGTGTCCGCGGCGTCGACAGCCAGCAAATTGCCCGCGAGATCGGCAATCCCGCTGCCAGAGGCGGTCAGTTTCACCTCATAGGCGCCTGGGGTGGCGGTGATCGCCGCAAGACCCGAGAGCGTCCAGGTGATCTGATCGCTCGTCGTCAGCGATTCCGTGCCCAAGAGCAGATTCGCGCTGCCATCACGGGTCAACTGCAGATCGCTCAGGTCGAGCCCGGCGACCGGTTCGTTGAAGGTGATCGTCAAGGCGTCGATCGCCGTACCGCGTGGATCGGGCGTCACGTCTACGATATCGGCGGTTGGCGCCGTGAGGTCCATCGCCCACGAATCGGCAGCGCCGACCGTGAGCGCCCCGCTCGCGCCCGAAATCCCCGCGCCGGCGGCCGTGAGCGTGAGTTGATACTGCCCCGCCGTTCCCGTGAGTCCGTTCAGCCCGGAAAGCGTCCAGGTGATGTTGTCGGAACTGGTCAGCGTTTCGCTGCCGGTCAGCAAATTGGCGCCGCCATCGCGGGCTAGCGCGAGATCCGCCAAATCGAACCCGCTCACGGCTTCGCTGAAGACGATGTCGATGGACGACACGGCCGTGTTCCGCGGATCGGGCGCCACGTCCGTCACGTCGACCGAGGGACCTCCCACGACGGTCCACGCGTCGGAGGCTGAACTCGCGAGCGCGTTCCCGGCGGCGTCGAGGATGCCCGAGCCGGCGGCAGTGAGCGTGAGTTGGTACGCGCCGCTTGCGGTCGTCAAGGCGCCGAGCCCCGAGACCGTCCACGTGAAGTTGTCCAAGGTCGCCAGAGAGGCGCCGCCGGGCAGCAGATTCGCGCCGCCGTCTCGCGTGAGCGACAGATCGCTCAGATCCAAACCGCTCACCGCCTCGCTGAAGACGAGGTCGATGCTGTCGACTGGCGTGCCGCGCGGATCCGGCGACACGTCGACAACGTCGACGGTCGGCGCAACCGAGTCGGTCACCCAGCTATCGCTGTCGCCGCTGGACAGCGAGTTGCCAGCGGCGTCCACGATCCCCGCCCCTCCTAACGTCAGCACGTACGCGCCCGACGGCGTCGTCAGCGCGCCCAGCCCCGAGAGGGTCCAGGTGATGTTGTCCAGCGTATTCAGGCTTTCCGAACCCGTCAGCAGGTTCACGCCGCCGTCTCGGGTGAGTTGGAGGTCGGCCAGGTCGAAACCGGACACCGTCTCGCTGAAGACGATCGACACGCTGGCCACCGCCGTGTTGCGGGGATCGGGCGCAACGTCGACTACATTCACGGTCGGCGCAGTCGTGTCGACCACCCAAGCATCGCTGGCGTCGGCCAACAAGGCGTTGCCAGCCGCGTCGACAATTCCCGAACCTGCGCCCGTGAGCAACAGGGAGTAGTTTCCCTCTGCGGCCGCCAGGCCGTTGAGCCCGCCGAGCGTCCAGGTGATGTTGTCGGCCGAAGTCAGGGTCTGCGCCCCGGTCAACAGGTTGGCGCCGCCGTTCCGCGCGAGCGCCAGGTCGGCCAGATTGAATCCGGTCACCGGCTCACTGAAAACGATCGTGATCGAATCCGTGCCTGAATTTCGCGGATCGGGCGCCACATCCACGATGTCGGCGGTGGGCGCCGTGAGGTCGACCGTCCAGGCGTCGCTCGCGCCTGCGGCCAGCGCGTTGCCGACGGTGTCGACGGTGCCCGTGCCCGACGACGACACGCTGAGCACATATTGCCCGGCGGCCGCGGTCAGCGACGACAGTCCCCCCAAGTTCCAGTGGATGTTGTCCGCGGACGTAAGAGTCTGCGCGCCGGTCAACAGGTTGCCGCCGCCGTCGCGCGTGAGCGAAAGGTCGGCGAGGTCGAAGCCGCTGACCGCCTCGCTGAACGCGATCGAAAGGCTGTCCACCGCGGTGTTGCGGGGATCGGGGGTTACGTCGACGACGTCCACCGTGGGACTCGTTGTGTCGACGGTCCAGGCGTCGCTCGCGCCGGCGGCCAGCAGGTTGCCGGCGGTGTCCGCGATTCCCGATCCGGCGGCGGCGAGTGTGAGCGTGTAGTTCCCTTCCGCGCCGGTCAGGGGCCCCAACCCGCTCAAGGTCCAGGTGATGTTGTCGGCCGAGGTCAACGACTCGCCGCCGGTAAGTAAGTTGGGGCCGCCGTTTCGCGAGAGAACGAGGTCGGCCAGATTGAAGCCCGCGACGGCCTCGCTGAATACGATCGAGATCGCGTTGACGGTCGAGTTCCGCGGGTCCGGCGCCACGTCGACGATGTCGACCGTGGGGGCGACGAGATCGATCACCAACTCATTGAGCGTCGCGTCCTGCACGCGCGCTTCCGATTCGTCCCAGACCGTTGCCTGCACGTTGTAAAGGCCGACCGCCAGGGCCGGCAGCAGGTTGTCGGCCAAGGTCCACGTGCCGTTGCCGTTGTTGGTGGCTTTCAGAGCATGGTTTTGGACGACGGTCACGGTCGACGCGTCGGGATTCGCCGCGCCGATGGCGGCCAACGCGCCTCGCGTCGACAATCCGTTGTCCCAGGTAACCACGAGCATCGCGCCGGCCAACTGGTTGCCAGTGACGCCGCCTGGATCGATGTCGATCCGCCAGGAAATCGACTCGCCCGGATTGAAGTCGCTGAACGTCATGACCAGCGTTTTGCTGATGCTGAACTGATCCCCGTCGCTGGTGAGCGCGTCGGATTGCGGACTGAGCAGCCCCACGAGCGCTGGCTCGCCCGCCCCCGCTTCGAAGTCGGTGGCGGCGCCCGACCCGCCGCCGCTGCGCGTATGCATGTGGTAGTCGGGGATCAGATTCCCGAACGAGCCGAACCCCGGCAGGATGACTTCGGCCCGCACGATGTTGGCATGGCTGTTGGCGGCGTTCGCCAGTACGAAGGCGCCGGCGTTCGTCGAAAAGCCGTCGGCCGTGAGTGTGGCCGAGTTCGTGCCGAGCGCCCCCGGAATGCCCACGTAGACGCTGGCCGTCGCCGGAACGTCGGCCGTCAGCGTCCCGCTCAACGAGGGTGTGGTGTCATTGGTGGCTTTCGGCGTAACGGCGACGGTTGGCGCCGGGGCGAACCGGCCGCTATTCACCGTGTCCCAACCGATCAGACCAAACAGCCGCAAATCGGTTTTCGTGAAAGGCAGGACCTCGGCGAAATTGATCGTCGGGTCCATCAGCCCCGTGTAACCCGATACCTCGCCAGCCTTGTAATGACTGGCCTGCTGGCCGTCGCCGGTGGCTCGGCCGGTCGACATCACGATGTCCCCCTGGGCCAGACCGGGGATCGAGGCGGCGAACGCGGGCGTGTATTGACCGATGTCGAATTGGCCGTCGTAGACCACCTGGTTGCCGCCGGTCGTCAGCAATCGGTTCGCCGTCGAAAAGTTGGGGCCCTGTCCCGGCGCCAGCCGGAACAAGTCGAGCACTTGAGGATAGACGTTGGTCGGCGGATTCCCGGAGTCGAGCACCGCGTCGACCACGTCGACCGTGCTAAAGAAGCCCAAGGCATGGCCAATCTCATGGATCGCAACTGTCTCGAAGTCGAGCGAGCCAGGACTCACGCCGTTGCTGTTGTCGAAGTCGAAGCTGAAGGCGCTGTTGAACTTGATCGTGCCGTCGATGAGCACGCCCGGTGAAAACGCAGAGGTGGGAACTCCGGTCGTCAGGTTCGTGAACCCCAGGGCCAGCGCATTGGCCCGCGTCACCGCCATTACGGGGTTGTTCACGCCGCTGGTGAGCTGCAGCAGCGCGGGCCCGGCAGGCAAGCTGAAGTTCAGCGCACCGACGGCGGGCAGGCTGTTCACGAGCGACTCGTTCGGCGCTGCATCGTAGGTCAACCGCGCACGGATGTCGCTGTACTGAAAGTTGAAGTTCTGGACGCTGGTGCTCCCAACCACGTTCGGGCCGGAGAACCCCACGCTCGTAAAGTCGGCGTCGAGCCGCACCGTGACCGGGTCGGAAAGGATGCTCTCCCAGAATTGGGCCGCCCGCTCGAACGCCGCCTGCGCGGCGGCGTTCGTTTGCAGATCGGGCCCCTCGATCAGGTCCAGGTTGAAACCGCCGACCCCCACATCGGGATTGAGAATCCCAGCGGTTGCCCGCGGCGTTTCGCTCGAGACGTACGTCGGCGCGTCGTCGACCAAGCCGCCGCTGACGCTGCGCTCCATCACCCCCCCGCCCAGGGGCGACTGGAGCGTGTAGGCCCAATCGCCGGCCGCGCCGACGGCGAGCAGCCGTCGCGCTTCGAGGGGCTCCAAGCGGAGGGCCAGCCGTTTGCTGGGGCGCGTCTTCCATGGCGTGCAGTGCACCAAAACCCAGGGCTTCTCCATGTTGCCGCGTCTTCCTCGAGGCTGTCTCCCGGTGCGCAGCGCCAGAGCGCCGGGGCGCCGCCCGGCGCCTTCCTCAGAGTATATCCGCAGCCTCGAAAAAACGGTGGAATTTGCGCATCTCCGGTTGCAACGTCCCCTGACCTTGATGGCGCCAAAAGAAGCTCATCCGCCCAACTTGCGGCGGATGAGCTTGGAGAACTCGCCCTGAACCGGCCAAAATCGCGCTCTAAGCGCCAGGCGGCGGCGTGGGGGGATTGTCCGAGGGAGACGCCCCCGAATCGGCCGGCGCTGGCGCCGGGGGTACGTCCGGCGCCGGCGGCGGGGCCAGGCCCTCGCCGCTGTCCACACTTCCCTCGACCGCCATGCCGCCCGCGCAGCTCGCGTCGACCGGCGCCGAACCGCAGCAGCTCGTCGCCACGGAAGCACACCCTTGGTAGGCGCCGCCACAACCATGATGGCGCAGGCGATGGTGGCGGTAGTGACCGCGGACGCCACAGCAGCCGTGTCGGCGGCGCCCCGCCTGCGCTTCCTCCGGGGCTGCGGACAGCGCTAAGAGCAGTACGGCGAGGAAGGCCGTGAGTCCAAGTCCAAAATTTCGATGCATCGAAGCACTCCCATACAGGGGTTGGAAGGAAGAGTGTCAGGCCCCAGCGAGACGTCCTGAGCAGCCGCCTGCAAAATCAGGCCGGCCGCCCCCCCCCTGCGGAAGCAGATTCCGTGCCGCCGGCGGCTCGCTCGCGGTTCCCACCTTTCCTTCTCGCACCTAAGTAGTGCTGACGAAAAGACCCCATAGTTGCCCTCCTCCGTTCGCCCCTACAATGGTGTGCCTAGTCTTCTGGTCCTTTGCCGACCAGGCGGGGAGTCAAATCTGCAAACTGGCCCCTCGCATACTCTTCTCCAGTCTCGCGAGCACTATCCGTGTCGGAGCCGATCCTGTGTCTCGACCTGGACGGCGAATCGCCTTCGGCCGCCTTGCTGTTGGTCGAGGCCGGCTTCGAAGTGCTCCGCGCGTCTTCGTTGGAACAGGCGCGGAGGTTCGTGGCGCAGCAGTCCGTCGGAGCGCTCGTCGCGTGCGGGCAGGCAGCGCCTGCGGCCGCCGCCGCTCTGGCGCTCCCTACGGTGCTCCTCCTGCGCGAGTCGAACAACAACCACCCGCTGGCGCCGCTTCAGGGCCGAACGGTTGCTCTGCGGGACCCAGAAGAACTCGCTGAGTTGCCACGGGCCATCGAACGCCTCGTAGCGTTGTCCCTGCGAGACTCTGCGTGGCGGGCTGTTGCCGATGCGTTGCCCCAGGCGATGCTCTTGCTGGACGAACGAGGACGAGTGCTCGACGCCAATCTGGCCGCAGAGGCGTTGCTGGGGCCTGTCCTCCGCCAGACACCGGGCCCTCCCATCGCGGCCGTCCTCGGGTTGGCGGAAGGAGGACCGCCGAACCTGGCTGACCGCTGCGCGACAACCGTTACGAACGCCCGTGGGCAGTCTTTTGAAGTGCAGTTGCTGCCGCTGGCCAGCGAATCGGCCGCTCTGCTGTGTTTGGTGCAGGCGGTGGACCGCGTCACGGGCCCTGATTCCCGACCGGCGCAGCGGTCTGCGACGACGCGCGAGGAACGCTACCGCCGCTTGTTCGAAGCCAACATCGCACCGATCTTTTTTTGGGAAGCCGACGGACGGATCACCGATGCCAACGAGGCCTTTCTCGCGCTCATCGAACGCACGGCCGATGAGCTGCGGCAGGGCCAAATTCGCTGGGATCAGGTGACAGCCCCGGAGGATCTCGCGCTCGATCGCCTGGCGATGTCGCAGTTTGCTGCGGGCGAACTGCAGCGGGCCACCTACGAAAAGCACCTGCTCGCGCGCGACGGTCGGCGCGTGCCGGTGTTGATCGGCGGAGCGCCCTTGGCCGGCCGCACCGACGCGGGCGTTGCTTTCGCGCTCGACTTGAGCAGCCGCAAGCGGGCGGAAGAGGCCTTGCGCGAAAGCGAGGAGCGGCTTGGCCTCGCGCTCGAGGCAGGGCGAATGGGGATCTTTGATTGGGATCTGGCGACTGGCCAGCTCGCCTGGAGCGCGTATCACTACGTGCTGTTCGGCTATCGCGCCGGGGAATGCACGCCGTCGCTGGAGGTTTGGCAGCGCTCGGTGCATCCCGACGACTGGCCGAAAGTGGAGGCCACGCTGCAAACGGCCATCGCCGAAGGCAACGACTTTCGGCATGAATACCGGGTTTTACTGGCCGGAGACGAGGTGCGCTGGCTGGCCAGCGCCGGGCGCTGCCAACGCGACGAGGCGAACCGCGTGGTGCGGCTCCGCGGCGGCGTGGTCGATATCACCGACCGGAAACACGTGGAGCAGGCCCTGCGCGACAGCGAAGCCCGCGCCCGCCGCATCTTCCACTCCGACATCGTCGGCGTCATCTACTGGGATCTCGAGACGGGGCAAATCCTCGACGCCAACAACAAGTTCCTCGAGACGACGGGTTACTCACGCGAGGACCTGCGCCGCGGGGAGCTGTTTTGGAACGCGATGACTCCCGCCGACTGGGCCGCGCCCAACGCCCAGGCCATTGCCGAATTGACGGCTTGGGGCCGCAGCCGCCCCTACGAGAAGGAGTATCTCCGCAAAGACGGCAGTCGCGTGCCGGTGATCGTGGGCGGGGCGCTGTTCGAAGGATCGCAGCGCGAAGGCGTGTCGTTCGTGCTCGACATCAGCGATCGCAAGCGATCGGAAGAAGAACGCGCACGGCTGCTGAACGCCGAACGGCAGCGGATGACGCGACTGCTGAAGCTCTCGGAAGCCGCCACGGCGATCAACCGCGAAGACACGATCGAGTCCATCCTCGCCGCAGGCGCGGGCTTGGCCGCCAATGTCATTGGGGCGCATCAGGCGGGCGCCAGCATGACCATCGGCCAGCAATGGTCGAAGGCCTCGCACGCCCTTAGCCTCTCGGAAAAATACGCGGCTTGGCGTGAGTACGATGTGCGCCCCGACGGCACGGGCATCTATGGCATCGTCTCGCGCGAAAACCGGCCGCTGCGGCTCACCGATTCCGAGCTGCAAGAGCACTCCGCCTATCGCGACGCGAGGCCCGAGCGCGAACGCCAGCCGCCGCTGCGGGGATTGCTTGCCGCGCCCCTCATCGGCCGCGACGGCGGCAATCTCGGCGTCATTCAGCTCTCCGACAAGTTCGAAGGAGACTTCACCGAGGAAGACGAAGCGCTCCTGCTGCAAATGGCCCAGGTGATTGCGCTCGCGCTCGAGAAGGCGCATCTGTACCAGGAGATGCAAGAGGCGGACACGCGTAAAGACGAGTTCCTGGCGACCTTGGCCCACGAGCTGCGCAATCCGCTGGCGGCCGTGAGCGCGGGCGTGCAATTGCTGCACCTGCCTGGGGCGCGCGACGACTTCGAATGGACGATCGGACTGATCGACGACCAGATCAAGCAACTTGCACGGCTGGTCGATGACCTCCTCGACGTGTCGCGAATTACCCGCGGCAAGATCCAGCTTCGGCTGGAAACAGTCGATTTTCGGCAGACGGCGGAACGTAGCGTGGGAGTGGTGCAACCCATCTTCGACGAGCGGCGCCATCGCCTGTACGTCGAACTCGAACCGCGCCCGCTCCTGCTCGAGGCCGATCCGGCGCGTCTCGAGCAAATCCTCGTCAACCTACTTACCAACGCCGCCAAGTACACCGACGAGGGAGGCCAGGTGTGGCTCTCCGCGCAGATTGCGGGCAACGAACTGGTGATCCGCGTGCGCGACACCGGCATCGGCATTCCGCCCGAAATGTTGCCGCGCGTGTTCGATCTGTTCGCCCAGGCCGACCAGACGCTCGATCGGGCGCGGGGCGGCCTCGGAATCGGCCTCACCCTCGTGCGGCGGCTCACCGAAATGCACGGCGGCAGCGTAGCTGTCAGCAGTCACGGGGTGGGACGGGGGAGCGAGTTCAGCGTGCGGTTGCCGCTCGCGCCTCAGATCACGTCGTCGGGTTGGTTTCCCCGGCTCAATCTCGACACGCCGCCGCCAGAGCCGACGACGATCCTGATCGTCGAAGACCACCCCGACATCGCCCGCGGCGCCGCGCGGTTCTTGGAACAATGCAGCCACACGGTGCATGTGGCGCACGACGGGCCCCGCGGACTGCAGCTCGCCGCGCAGGTCACCCCCCAGGTCGTGATGCTCGACATCGGCCTCCCCGGCATGAGCGGCTATGAAGTGGCCGCCGCAATTCGCGCCCACGAGCGGCTGCGGCACTGCCTGCTGATCGCCGTCACCGGATACGGGCAGGAGCAGGATCGCCAGCAATCGCGTGCGGCGGGCTTCAACTACCACTTGGTGAAGCCCGTCGACTTCCAGTTGCTGCAACAGCTCATCGGCCAGTGGCAGGCGAACCAGCGGGCCGCTCCGCACTGAGCGCCGCGGAGACGGCTGGGCCTGAAAATCGGCGACTCGTCTTGGAGCCGCCCGGCGGGAGAACCTAAGATTGAAGGCGGGTTCGGCGCCCGTTCCTGAATTCGCCCCATTCGGAGTCTTCTCGCATGACCGCCTTGACCAACTTTATGCGGGCACTGGCGGCGCTGCTGTTCGTGGGGCTGCTGTCGGCGGGCAGTTGGATCGGCTACCAGCGGCTGAGTACGCCCGATCCGAAACTGTTGGCAGCCGAAAAGGAGTTGGCCGAAGAACGCGCCAAAGCGGAGAAGCTCTCGCAGGAGCTGGAGCTCAAGCAGAAGGAGGTCGCCCGCCTCGACACCGCCGTCCGGCTGCTCAAGATCGACCGCCGCGTGGCCCGGATCGACGTCCTCGAGCAGTGGACGCCGGAAGGCAGCGATCGCCCGCACACGAAGCTGCAGTTCGTCGAAGTCGACGAGGCTGGCCAGCCGCTGGGAGAACCCAAGGTGATGACGATCGATGGCGACCTGCTGTACGTCGACTACTGGGTCGTAAAGTTCGACGACAAGTTCGTCGAGCAAGGCAACGACCCGTTGCGCGGCGCTTCGATCTGCCTGCTGCGCCGGCTCTTTGGCGAGTACCAGCAACCGAGCGAAGGGCAGGTGGTCGACGCCGCGGGAAAGCGCCCCGCGGCATACGGTCGGGGAGTTCCGCTCTCCGACTTCGAAAGCGATCTCTGGCAAAACTTCTGGCACTATGCCAACGACCGCGCCAAGGCCGAGTCGGCGGGCGTTCGCGCCGCCCATGGCGAGGCCCCCTCGATCAAGCTGATGCCGGGCAAGAGCTACAAGATCGTGATCCGCAGTTCCGGAGGGCTGGCTGTCGAGCCCGAAGCGCCCCCGCCCAAGCCCGCGCCCTCCCCCGCCTGACGACGGACGACTATTCCTCCCCTGCCGGCAAGTGCGCTATGTAGCGGGCAAGCTCTTCGCGCACGTGGTCGTCGTTCCAAGCAAGGGCAGTCGCCATCCACGCGGCGGCCTGCGCGGCGATCTCGCGGCGGCTACTCAGATAGTAGTGCCAGCTCGTACGGTGAAACATGAGGTCCGTCAGCGTGAGCGCGCCTTCTTCGCGGCAAGCGCGCTCCACGTGGTGGCGGCTCACCACCGGCGGGAGCACGTCGTCGCCCGGCCCCGTGTGAGCATCGGGGCGCAGGAGCAACTCCGCGGTGCGGCAGGGAATCTTCGGCAGCCCCAGCCACTCGACCAGCGCGTCGGTCGCTTGTTCGCCCATCAGCCGCGCCGTGGTCAGCTTCCCCCCGGCCACGTCAAGCCACCCGGGCTGTGCCCAGGAAATCCGGTGGGTGCGCGCAACCTCGGAGGGCCGGCCCCGCGCTTGGAGCAGCGGCCGGATGCCGGCCCAACTTGCCCGAATGTCCCGCGCAGAAAGTTTCGCGTCGGGAAAAAAATGCCCGAGCACGCCGAGCAAGTCGCTTCGGTCCTCGGCCGTGACCTCAGGGTTCGTGAGATCGCCTGCGTAGTCGGTGTCGGTCGTGCCGACGTAGGTCCGGCAGCCCCAGGGAATGGCGAACACGATCCGTTCTCCGTGCGGCATCACGAGCGCAGTCGACACCGGCAGCCGCTCGCGGTCGAAAACCAAATGTACGCCCTTGGTGTGGCGGAGATGCACCCCCGCCTGGCGAAACTGATCGGCCCAGGGGCCGGCGGCGTTCACCACCGCGGCCGTTTCGAGGCGAGTCGTGGCGCCGGTGCGCAGGTCTTCCACCACGCACCGCCAGCGCTCCCGACCGGCCGGCGCCGCCTCCTGCACCCGCACGTAGTTGAGCGCTGCGGCCCCCTCGCTCCGTGCGGAATGCAGAGTGTCGAGCACCAGGCGGGCGTCGCTGGTGAGCGCGTCGAAGTAGGCCACGCCGCCGGCGAGGCCCGTGGAGCGCAAACCGGGCGCGAGTTCCGCCAACTCGGTCGACGATAGCCCGCGCGACGGCTGAAAGTTGCCGTCGCCGCACAGCCAATCGTAGAGCTTCACCCCGGCGCGTAACTGCCAGTAGGGCCAGCCGCTGCCGGCGTAAGCCGGAAACGCGAACTCGAGCGGCTGAACCAGATGCGGGGCGATCCGACCAAGGATTCGCTTCTCGTGACTGGCCTCGCGCACTAGTCCAACGCGGCCTTGCGCTAGATAGCGGAGCCCGCCGTGAAGCAAGCGGCTCGAGCGGCTGCTTGTGCCGGCGGCGAAGTCTTGCTGGTCGACGAGCGCCACGCGTAGCCCGCGGAGCGCCGCGTCGCGGGCGACGGACGCGCCGACAATTCCTCCGCCCACGATCAGCGCCTGCCAGGGCGCCTGGGCTAAGCGCTCCCAGTCAGTGCGGCGAGATTCGGCCGGGTGCGACATTCGTTCTGCGCCTTATCGGGCGCTGCCAAGGAGAGTGCGGTCAAGCCAAAAGACCACCCAGACTACCAGGCCGCTGCCACTTTTGCCCCCTCAGTGTGCCCAGGCCCTTGCTCGACTGGTTGCACTCCCCCCCAAGAGCCTCGCGTTTTCGGAAGAATCCTTTCGATCGCTTCAACTGGCAGATTCATCCCAGCCGACAAAGTTTATGGGCCTTGAGGGCCCGGCAAGCGCCCGCGAGGCGCAAACGCGGCAGGCAAGCCGCGGAAAAACTTGGGAAGCTCACCGCGACGAGGGGGGAAGACGATGCTGCGGGACCGATTCGCTCTGCTTGTGGGGCTGGCTTTGGCCGCCGGCGGCCAGGCTGCCGCCAGCGAACTGCTGCCGCCGCCGGCAGCGCCGACCCGGGCCGTGGCCGCCGCGGCGGCCGAAGAGATGGACCTGATGCCGATCGCCGAAGGGGACGGCCTGGCCCAGCCCTTTACCGACGACGTGTGGTGGGATGAGTCGGGCGGCGGCGCCTATGGCGACTGTCCCCCCGTCGGCCGGATGGGCCATTTCATGGCCGATGCCGAAGCCCTGCTGTGGTGGGCCCAGGGGATGCGGATCCCTCCGCTGCTGACCACCAGTCCCAACAATGTGACTCAGCAAAACGCCGGCGTGCTCGGCCCCAACTTCAATCAAACGCTCACCACGCAGATCCTGGTCGGCAACGAACGGATCAACAAAGACATGATGGCCGGCGGGCGGTTCACGGCCGGATACTGGGCCGACGACTGCGAAACGACCGGCATCTTGGGCAACTTCTTCGTTCTGAACGGCAAGAACTTCGACTACACCGCGAGTTCCAACGGCAACCCCATTCTCGCCCGGCCGTTCTTCAACGTGCAGCCGCAGACGGGCAGCCCGCGGCAGGATTCGAGCCTGATCGCCTTCCCGAACGTGTGGACCGGCGACATCGCGATCGCCGCCTCGATCGACGTGCTGGGCGCCGAGGCCTATCTGAGCGAGAACATCCTTCGCTGCTACGGACACCGCCTCGACTTCGTCTACGGCTACCGGTTCTTCAAGGTCAACGAATCCTTGACGATCAACGATCAGATCGTGGCCAACGATCCGAACGGCCCGATCGTGATCGGCACCACGATCACCTCGTTCGACCAATTCACGACCAAGAACAACTTCAACGGCGGCCAAATCGGCCTGCTGTGGGAATACAAGGAAGGTCGCTGGAGTTGGGAAGCCGGCGTGAAGCTGGCCTTGGGGTCGGTGAACGAGTCGGTGAACATCAACGGCGCCGCCACCACGACCGTGCCCGGCGGCGCCTCGGCCAGCACGGTCGGCGGCCTCCTGGCGCTCCCCTCGAACATCGGCAGTTACAACCACTCGCAGTTCGCCTTGATTCAGGAAACCCAGGTCGGCGTCGGCTACCAGGTAACCTCCAGCTTGCGAGCGACCGTGGCCTACAATCTGATCTACCTGACCCACATGGTGCGTCCGGGAGATCAGGTGGATCTGCTCGTGAACCCCACGCAGATCAACAGCGGCACCTTGGTCGGCGCGGCCCGGCCGCAGTTCGAATTCAAGGACACCGACTTCTGGCTCCAAGGGGTGAACCTGGGGCTCGAGTACCGCTGGTAGGAGCGAGGCGCCGGCGGGGGACGCGGAGCCGAAGGCACTAACAGCCACACGCAACGCGGACCGCTCTGCGTGATTCTCTACGCGGCGGCCGTGCTGACGCTGGGGCTGAGGGGCCGCATAGGCGGGCTGCCCTTCGAATAAGGGTCTGGCGCCAAAGGACGACGCGCGTCGCCCAGCCCTTCCGCCTACCGACCTTTCTCGATGTCGGGGCGTAGCTGCCGCTCGATTAGCTCGCGCCGTTGAGACTAAAGCTGTTGCCGGCGATGCCCGCAATCGTGTATCGCCCGCTCACGGCCAGACTGCCAGTGGCCACGAGGCCGGAGACGTCCGCCCGAGCGGAGCCGCCCTGAGACGCCTTGAAAACGAAACTGGCCCAGCGGTCGCGACCGCTGGGCCAGTTGTTTTCTCGCGGACGTCAGGCAGGCTGCTTACGCGCCGGCCAACGGCTCCTTCTTTTCGGTGATCACTTCGCACTGCGGCGCGAGCTCGGCATTTAGCGCAGTGAAGTCGGCCCACTGCTCGGGCACGTTGTCGGCCAGGAAGATGGCCTCCACCGGGCACTCCGGCACACAGGCCTCGCAATCGATGCACTCATCCGGGTGGATGTAGAGCATCTTCTCGCCCTCGTAGAAGCACTCCACCGGGCAGACCACCACGCAGTCGGTGTATTTGCAGCCGAAGCATGGTTCGCAAACAACGTGAGTCATCGGCAGAACTCTCCCTTCATGCGTCACCAAGAACAAAACAAAGGGATCGGCTCCTGTCGCCGCATCCTCTTGGAGCGATCGATCTTCCGTTCGGCGTTCGAAGCAGGCCCCAGCGGGGGCCATCCTGTTCGTCCGCCGCCCGGACAAGTTGTTGCCTGCGAAGCACTTGAAGCACCCCAGGCAGCACTGCGCCCGAATCTTAGTAGGCTCGGTTGCAAGCGTCAAGCAGCGAAAAAGTTTGCGCCGTTTACCAGGAGCAACCGGCGCCCTCGTTACGCTTTGCTCCTAAGCTATCGGACCTGCCACGAGTCCGACTTGCCCCTTCCGCTTGAATTCCCTACCATCCCCACCGTTTTCGCGCTCGCCGCTTGCGTAGTTCGCCGCGGCGAGCGTCGCCTGAGACCGCCCCGGCGGCCTCGCGCCCGCCCGACTTGAACACGAGGTGCAATGGATGGCCCTCTCCGACATCGACCGTAGTCTGCTCGATCGCTGCCTGGCTCGTAAGCCGCGCTCCTGGGAGGAGTTCGTCGACCGCTTCGTCGGGCTGGTGATTCACGTCGCCAATCACGCGGCGCAGGCTCGTTCCGTGCGCTTGTCGGCCGACGATCGAGAGGACCTGGCGGCGGAGGTGTTCCTGGGGCTGGTGAAGGACGACTTCGCTGCGCTGCGGCACTTTCGCGGCGAATCCAGTCTGGCCACGTACCTTACCGTCGTCGCGCGGCGGATTGTCGTGCGGCGCCTCATCGAACATGGCGCCCTGAGCCGGCTGACCGACGCCGCCGCACACGGCGAGGTGGAACGCTCGGCGGATCCCGGACGCTCCCCCGCCGAACGGGCAGGCGACCGCGACCATCTCGAGAAGCTGCTCGCGAAGCTCGACGCGTCCGAGGCTCAAGCCGTGCGGATGTACCACCTCGAGGGGAAAAGCTACGAGGAGATCAGCGCCGGCACGGGACTGGCCTCCGGCACGATCGGTCCCACGCTCACCCGCGCTCGCCGCAAGATGCGGGTCGGCAGCGGCGACGAGGCGGCGTGATCGTTGGAGAGTGCGGGCGCTAGCCCCACCAGCCTTTCCCACCGTTCGGCAGGAAGTGGTGGGGCTCGCAAAGCCTCGCCGCCACCCTACGGCGGCACTCTCGCGGCCGCGGTTGGTTCCACCCATAATGGGCGGAATTCCCCAACCGCCTTCCGCTACGAGGTCGCACCATGCCGGCACGCCTGGCGTTCGTCCTGCTCGCTGCGTTGAGTTTTGTTTTGCCCAGCGTTCTTGCCCAAGGGCCAGGGCGTTGGAAAGCTCACGACACCACGCGTCCCAAGCCGGCGGTGGTCACGCCCGGCCGACCGCAGCTTCCGGCGGCGCCGCCTTCTGACGCCCTCGTGCTCTTCGATGGCAAAGACCTGTCCGGCTGGCAGAGCCCCGGCGGGCAGCCGCCTAAGTGGGTCGTGCGCGACGGGTACATGGAAAGCGTGCCCGAGAGCGGATACCTGAACACGGCCCGCGGTTTCGGCGACGTGCAGTTGCACGTCGAGTGGTCGGCGCCCACTCCGCCGTACGGAACAAGCCAGGACCGCGGCAACAGCGGCGTCTTCTTGATGGGCTTGTTCGAGGTCCAAGTGCTCGACAACTTCAAGAACGACACCTACGCCGACGGCTACGCCGGCTCGGTCTACGGGCAGTACCCGCCGCTCGTGAACGCCACGCTGCCGCCCGGCGAGTGGCAGGCCTACGACATCGTCTTCCGCCGGCCGCGTTTCAAGCCCGACGGCGCGCTCGAGCGCCCGGCGCGGCTCACGGTGTTCTTGAACGGCGTGCTCGTGCAAGACAGCGTGGAGGCGTGGGGGCCCACGAGTTGGTTGCAGCATCGTCCTTATGCTGCTCAGCCCGACAGACTGCCGCTTTCGCTGCAGGACCATGGCAACCCGGTGCGCTTTCGCAACATTTGGTTGCGCGAGTTGCCGGAGTGGGACGCTTCGAGCCCACCGCCCGCAAATGAACCGGTGGTCAACCTGCCGGCCGCCGAGCTCGAGAAGTTCGCCGGCAAGTACCGCGTCGACGAGGACAACACCTACACGATCGAGTTGGGGAACAACGGCCTGAGGGCCAATTTCTACGGCCCGTTGTTCCTTGAGCTCGTGCCCCACTCGGCGGCCGAGTTCTCACTGCGGCACACCGCGGCGCGGCTCGTGTTCGAGCTCGATGACGCGGGGAAGCCGACCGGCTTCGTCTTCCACATCGGCGGCGCGACGCGCAAAGCGACACGCGTTCGCTGAGTCGGCGCGGTCCGTTCGGCGCAAAAGCAAGAGCGGGCATTGGCCGCAATCGGCCAATGCCCGCTCTGTAAGTTGGTGTCCGCTGCGAGAGGCGACTAATTAGTACCGGTAGTATTCCGGCTTGAACGGGCCTTCGACCGGCACGCCGATGTAGTCCGACTGGGCCTTGGTGAGCTTGGTCAGCTTCACGCCCAGCTTGTCGAGGTGCAGGCGGGCCACCTCTTCGTCGAGCTTCTTCGGCAGCACGTGAACGCCCAGCGGGTAGTTCTTGGTCTCGTTCCAGAGTGCGAGCTGAGCCAGCACTTGGTTCGAGAACGAGGTGCTCATCACGAACGAGGGGTGGCCCGTGGCGCAGCCCAGGTTCACCAGGCGGCCTTCGGCCAAGATCAAGAGCGAGCGGCCATCGGGGAAGGTGTACTTGTCGACCTGCGGCTTGACCTCGATCTTGGTCACGTTCTTCTGGGCGTTCAGCCAAGCCATGTCGATCTCGAGATCGAAGTGGCCGATGTTGCAGACGATGGCGTCGTTGGGCATCTTCTGCATGTGCTCGCCGCGGATGATGTCGCGGCAGCCCGTGGCGGTGACGAAGATCTGGCCACGGGCGGCGGCGTCTTCCATCGTCGTCACTTCGTAACCTTCCATCGCGGCCTGCAGGGCGTTGATGGGATCGATCTCGGTGACGATCACGCGGGCGCCGAGCGACTTCATGGCATGGGCACAGCCCTTGCCGACGTCGCCGTAGCCGGCCACGACCACGACCTTGCCGGCCACCATCACGTCGGTGGCGCGCTTGATGCCGTCGGCCAGCGACTCACGACAACCATACAGGTTGTCGAACTTGCTCTTCGTGACCGAGTCGTTCACGTTGATCGCCGGAACCTTGAGCTCGCCGCGGGCGTGCATCTGGTACAGGCGGTGAACGCCCGTGGTCGTCTCTTCCGAGAGGCCGCGGATGTTGGCCAGCAACTCGGGGTACTTGTCGTGAACCATGGCGGTCAGGTCGCCGCCGTCGTCCAGAATCATGTTGAGCGGCTGGCCGTCGGGGAAGAACAGCGTCTGCTCGATGCACCAGTCGAACTCTTCGTTCGACATGCCCTTCCAGGCATAAACCGGAATGTTCTCGGCGGCGATGGCGGCCGCGGCATGGTCTTGAGTCGAGAAGATGTTGCAGCTGCTCCAGGTGACCTCGGCGCCGAGCTCGACGAGCGTTTCGATGAGCACCGCGGTTTGGATGGTCATGTGCAGGCAGCCGGCGATCCGGGCGCCCTTGAGCGGCTTCTGCTTGCCGTACTTGGCCCGCAGGGCCATGAGGCCGGGCATCTCGTTCTCGGCCAGTTCGATTTCCTTGCGGCCCCAGGCGGCCAAGGACATATCCGCGACCTTGTAGGGCAGTTTGGTGTCAACGTGGGCCACGCGCGGATCTCCGAGGGTTCGAGCGGTTGAAAGCGAAAAAGCGGCGGCCTCGAGCCCGAGGCGCCGCGCGGCTGACGGTCACAAAGTCTTCAAGCCGTGCATGATAGGCCTGGGCGGCAAAGTTGTCCAGGAAACGAGCGTCCGGCCCCTGACTCGGCCCGGAACCGCTACCTGACTATACGTCTTCAGGTCATCGCGTGAGCGGCGGGGGCGTTGGCCTGCCACTGCACGTTAAAGGCGATGGAGATTCGCTCGCCGTCCCCCACGAAGGGGTTTACGAAGTGGTAGAGCCAACTGGGGAACAGCACCATCGTGCCGGCTTCTGCCGGAAATACGGCCCGCTTTCCGTACGGATCTCCCGGAGCGTGAATCATTTCCGTAAAGGGACGCGGGTCGCAGAGCTCGAGCACGCCGCTGAGTGGCTGCTCCGGCGCGCTGCCGCCGGCGTCGACGTAGTAGACGCCCGACCAGGCCGCATTGGGATGATTGTGAAGGCGGTGATAGTTGCCGCAGCGAGAGACGTTGGCCCAGGCTTTGACGGCTACGCGGCCGGCGGGCAATTGTCCGCCGGCCGCGACCGCCATCATATGTCGCACCGCCTCGAGGATCGGCGGCTTGAGCTGCTGGATTTCCGGCTGCGGCCATTCCCACAGGTCCATCGTCGAGTGCCACCCCCCCACGTTGGCGAAATCGTCCGACGGCTGCGCGGCCTCGCGCTCGAGGACGATGCGCCGCAGGCCTTGGTTCAGGGCCGCCGACTCGGAGAGGCGAAAGCGGCCAATAGGGGTGGCGTACGCCTGGGCGACGCTGCGTTCGAGAGTGATCGGAGGGCTGGCGCTCATGGGTCCTGAGGGTTTCCCGCAAATCCAGTTGGGGGTTCGGATCGCGCAATTTTTCCGATGGGATTGTACGTGTCGATCATTCGGATCACAATTAATATGCTTCTCCGGAGGCATCCCGCGCGCTTGCGCCTCTTGGCTTGCGGCTCGAAGGTTCGTGTGTGTCGGGATTTGTGGCGATTGACCGGCGGTTTCCGGGCTACGGGAGCCACTAGTCGTTAGGGCCCGAATTAACGGTTTCTTCATTCCATTTTGTTGAATCCGCAACGTCGCCCTGGTAGCCTGTTGTTCGCTGCCACTGGCCCCCCCTGAATGGCACCACTGGAATAACCCACCGGGGCAAACTCCGAAAAGGACGAGCAAGAACTATGCGTCGACAGCCGTGGTCGAAGAAGTCTGATTCGCGCCGTGCCAAGAATGGCCGGCGTAGCCCGAGCTCACTGAGGCTCGAGTCTCTTGAAAACCGCCAGATGCTGGCCGCCGACTTGGTGTCGTTGCTGCCTGCGGACGGCGCCTCCAGCGTTGACCCCAATGCCAACCTGGTGCTTACGTTTTCCGATGACGTGAAGGCCGGTCCGGGCGCCGGCCGACTGCTCATCATGAACGCCGCCGACGACAGCGTGGTCGAGGCGGTCGACATCAGCGATCCGGCTCGGGTGAACTTCTCGGGTCACACCGTCACGGTCGATCCGGTGAATCCGTTGCCGGCCGACGCCAAGCTGTACATCTCGATCGATCCGGGCGCGATCCGCGACGCCTCGACGAGCAAGACCGATGCGGTCCTGTTCAGCGAGAACTTCGAAACCTCGCACATGCTGGACAGCCCGCTCGACCAGCCGACGCTCAACAACTACGCCGTGTTCATGAACGGCACGCTCGACGTGAAGGAAGCCGGCAACTATCGCTTTGGCATCGCCAATGACGACGGCGGCTACCTGGCGATCGACCTCAACGGCGACGGCAAGGCCGACATCAACGACGCCGAGGACACGATCGTTTTCGACGACACGACCCACGGCGTCACCGACTTCTTCTCCGAGAACTCGATCACGCTGGCCAAGGGTGAGTACAAGTTCGAGTACATGTTCTTCCAGGGCGGCGGCGGCTCCGGCGGCGAGTTCTTCTACGCCAAGGACGACGGCACGCTGCCTGACCCCATCGCCTTCGACGCCACCAAGTTCGCGGTGGTCGGCGATGACTCCAAGGGCATTGGCGTGACCGTCGACGGCATCAAGGCCACCGGCTACGCGGCGGCCGCCCCCAACACCGTCGGCACCATTCAGGCGGCCTTGGACATGCGCGACGGCGCCACGGATTTGGCCGACGGCTTCCCCGCCACCGTGGTCATCCCCACCGCCGACGTGTGGAACTCGGGCAACAAGGGTCACTTCTCGGGCAACAACCAGGTGCCTGGCTTCGTGCCGCCGCCGGATGCGGATCCGCACGACTACAACGCCAACATGCCGTACGGGTGGACCAAGGACACCAACAAGCCGACCCCGGAGCCGGTCTACAGCGGCTGGACCCAGCTCAACAAGGACTTCTGGATCGCCCAGCAGGGGGACCAGGACCGCACCACGTTTACGTTGGGCGAAGGCACCGTGGCGGTGATGGACCCGGATGCCTTTGACGACTTCTCGTCGATCGGCCCGAACCACGATCTCGAGGCCTTTACCACGCTGCCGGCGATCGACCTGACGGACGTCACGGCCAGCACGGTGAAGATCGACTTCGACTCGAGCTTCCGTCCGGAAGCTCCGCGGCTCAACGACGACCATCCGGACTGGATCGGCCAGACGGCCCTGGTCGATGTGTCGTTCGACGGCGGCACGACCTGGGAAAACGTGATGCTGCAGAACCAGGAGACCGCCGGCGGCACCGGCAGCCTGGATCACGCCAACGAGCATCTGTCGATCGAAGTTCCCAACCCGGCGGGCGGCTCGATGCTCGTGCGGTTTGGCATCGTCAACGCTTCGAACGACTGGTGGTGGTCGGTCGACAACATCGTGGTCAAGGGCCAAGCGGTCGGCAACACCTACGCCGGCACGCCCAACGATCGCACGACCTGGAACTTCGCCACGAAGGGTCTGCCGACTCTCCAAGGCGACTTCAACGGTGACGGCAAGGTTGACTTGACCGACTTCGGCATCCTCAAGTCGAACTTTGGCAAGACTCCCGCGGCGCTCGGCGACGGGGATGCCAACGGCGATGCCAAGGTCGACCTGACCGACTTCGGCATCCTGAAGGAGAACTTCGGCAAATCGGGCGCCGTGGCTACGCCGGCGGTTGTGGCCCAGGCCACCGACTACGCGTTTGCCGTGGGCGTGGCCCAGGCCGCGAAGGCGGCTGGCGGCGCTGCTGCCGATCCGTTCGCTGACGACTCCGTGTAAGACTCGCGGAAACGGCCGGCTCGCCGCCGGTCTCCCGCATGCCAACCATGGCCCCCGGGTCGCGTTCAACACGCGGCCCGGGGGTTTTTGCTTGCGCGAAGTGATTCAGGGCCGCCGCGCAGCCGGCCTGGCGAGTTCGCTTGTGCCGGCTTGCCCGCAGACTATAATCCGCTTCTTGTTGGTTCGTGGTTCCTTGGTTCGTCGTTCACCGTCGCCTGGGAGTTTGGTTCGCAATGAGTTTCATTCAGTGCGACGACTTTCTCAGCGCCCAAGAAGCCGATTCGATCGAGCAGTTGTTCCTTTCGAATCGCTTCCCGTGGTTCTACTACGGCAACGTCAACTACTTGGAAGCGCCGCCGGCGGGCGTGCCGGGCATCTATGGCGCGGACGAACGCTTCGAGGATTCCCACGGCTTTTCGTTCGTGCTCTTTCCAGGCAACGAACCGTCAACGCCCTGGATGCGTTCCGCGACCTCGATCCTCGCCAAGTTCTCCCAGCGCCATGGGTTCACTCCCGAGATGCTGGTTCGCATCAAGGCGAATCTCTTGGTCCGCTCGGCCAAGCCGGGTGGGCCGAAGCCCTTTGTTCCCCACGTCGATCTGCCGAAGCCCCACTGGGTGGTCATCTACTACGTGAACGATTCGGACGGGGACACCCTGTTGCTGGATAAGACGTACCCTGATTGGCAGGACGCGCGCATCGTGCGCTCCGTGTCGCCTAAGAAGGGCCGCGCCATTCTGTTCGATGGCCGGCACTACCACGCCGGCACGCCTCCCCACGCGCACGATGTTCGAGTTGTGCTCAACTACAACATCACGCTCAAGCAGCCGCCCAGCTAACGCAGGTTTGGCGCCGGGCGCGGACTATGGTTTTCGCAGCCAGCGGTCGGCGTAATCGAGAAACACCTGCCAGTCCTCGCGCGTCATCGAGTGCTTGCCCGGGCGGATCTGATAGCCCAGCACGCCCGCGCTGAGGCGGCCGACTTCAGGCATGGTGCGATCCTCGAGGCCCCCGGCGCCCAAGAGTTTGTAGACGGGCTCCGCGGCCAGCAGCGCCTCGAATTGTCCGTTGGGGTTGGCCCACTGGTCCTCCACCGCATTGGTGAACAGCAGCGGCCGCGGCGCCACGAGCGCCGCCAAGCAGTGCTGATCGAACGGCAGCTTGTCGACCTGCGAGTTGAACCGCTTGAAGTTGCCGCAAAACCAGTGCGGAAACCGCTCGTTGATCTGCAGCACCGACTCCCCCACCTTGCCACGGCTGGGAGCCGCGCCGCCGCAGCCGGACTGGTGGGGCATGGCCAGCGCGATCCGCGGGTCGAAAGCCGCCGCCAAGAGCGCCGTCTTCCCCAAGCGAGAATGCCCCACCACGGCGATTCTCCGGGGATCCAGGTCGGCGTCGGTCACCAGGTAGTCAATCATGCGGCTCAAGCCCCAAGCCCAGGCGGCAATGCAGCCCCACTCGTCGTCCGCAGGCGCGGTCTGGCCCGGCCGCAGGAAATGCGGATGCACGCCGTCGCTCCAGTCCGGCTTGTCGGGGTCGAGGTCGCCGCTGTAGGCCGTGGCCACGGCGTAGCCGCGGTCGATCGATTGCTCGATCGCCCATACATCGACCTGTTTGCCGCGCCCGGCTTCGTGCGCGCGGTTGCCCTCGCAGCTTGGGCAATGCTCCGGCATCCAAATGCTCGGCAGCGCAATCGAGGGATCCTCGAGCACCGTGTGGTTGCCGCAGAAGTTGAGCCCCACGAACACGGGCACGGGCCTCGGTCGACCATTGGGCACGACCAGCAGCAGGTGGATCGGAGGAGTGCCGGGGGGACCGAATTCGAGCGCCAGTTCCCTTTTGGTCGCCTTGCCGCCGAAGAGTTGGCGGTCCTCTCGCTCCCGCCGCGCACGAACCGGCGGCGCAGCGGGCGCCCGGCCATACATGTAGTGCTCGAACAGCCGTTGCAATTCCGGACGCCGCTCGTTGAACCACGCATCGCGGGTCGTCACGGGCTTCCCGGCCAGGGTGATCAGCGGGTCAGGCAAGGCGGAGTTCGCCGGCAAGCGATCGATTGTGGGATACTCAGCGGAGGCAGGCATGGGATCGAGCAAGGGGATCAAGGCCCCGGCGGCGAGCAGGAACGAAGTGAGCAGGCGAGGGAGCGCAGGCATGGGATGGCAACTCCGCGGAGGAAGGGCTGAACAAGTGCCTATCATAGCCCGTCGTCCGACGCCTGAGGATCGCTTGCCCCCGCTTGCCCGGCGATTACTGGCTGGGCGGCTCTTCTAAGCAGTAGAGATGCCGACGGCCACGGAGAAACATTTGTCGCCCCACGATGGCGGGCGAGGCCTCGAATTGCTCGTCGAGCCGGTTCACCGCCAAGGACTCGAACGTATCGCCCAGACGGAGCACGGCCGTTGTTCCGTCGGCGGCCAAAAAATAGATGCGGCCGGCGGCCGCGACCGGGGAGGCAAACAGATCGCTCGCCGCCTCGGGGAGCCGCGACAACGGCCAGACGGGCTTGCCGGTTTGAGTGTCGAGGCTCAGGACCACCGAGGCCTTGCCGCGCGTCAGGTAGAGCCGGTTGTCGGCCAGCAACGGGCTGGGACCGTAAGGCGCCGCCTGCGTGAAGGTCCAGCGCAATTGGTCGGCGGTCAACTCACCGCGGGCGTCAAGCGGAATCGCCAGCACTGCCGAATCGCCATACGAACTCATGCAGTAGACCGCGTCGGCGTCGGCTACCGGGGAAGAGATGACGTTCGTCGTCAGTCCTTCGCAACTCCAGATTACGTCGCCCGTCTCGGCATGGTAGCTCCTCACACGGCGCGTCGCACTGGTGATCACTTGCGTCCCCTGCGGCCGCTCGACCACGAGCGGCGTAGACCAACTCGTGGGCTCATCACGGTCGACGCGCCAGCGCTGCTCGCCCGTGGCCGCGTCGAGGGCCAGCAAATGCGAGCCCGCCTCCTGATCGCAGTTTACGAACAGCGTGTTGCGCCAAAGTGCGGGCGAGGCGCCTTCGCCCCAGCCGGCGCGTGTTCTCATGGGCCCGCTATCGCGGCGCCACAGCAGCTTGCCGGACAAGTCGTAGCAGAAGAGTCCGCGGGAGCCGAATGACACGAAAAGGCGCTGCCCGTCGGTGATCGGGGAGGCCGAGGCATAGGTGTTGGCCGGGTGCAGACCTTCTCGTGGCAGGAATTGCGCCGCCGTAACTTGCCAACGCGTGGCGCCCGTCGATCGGTCGACGGCCAGCACTTGCAGATCGACGAATTTGCCAGGCGGGACCGTCTTTTGATCGGCGGCCGCCAACCGCAGTGCGGCAAGTTCCTCGGCGCCGCCCTCGCGCCCGGTGTCTTGGGCCGTGAGCACGAAGACGAGGTCCTCCCACACGATCGGCGTGGAATTCCCTTCGCCTGGCAGTTCGCGCTTCCAACGGACGTTGGTTTGCTCATCCCAATGCAGCGGCGGATCGCCGAAAGGCGCAACCCCGTCGAACTGCGGGCCGCGCCAATGGGGCCAATTGCGGAGCCGATGCGCAGGCCCCTGAGCGGGCGCCGCCGCGGCGGAAAAGTGGATGAGCAGCACAAACAGCGCGCTGGGCAGCAGCCAACCGCGCGAGAGACATTGCGATCGCATGAGTTCCTCGCAAGCACGGCGGCCAAGACCGCGTCAAGCTGTCGCCGGTCGACGCCTGGGACGTTTTTTCTTTGCGGGCCGCCCACCTGCTTTCTTTTCGGTCGGCCCCGCCGCCGCTGCCTGCTTCCGCCGTCGAGCAGCCTTCGCCGGGATCGGCGCGCCTTTCTTCGTCGGTTTGTGCGCGCGGCCTTCGGTTCCCGCGGGGGCATCGTATTGGGCGGTGTTGTCGGCCGCTTCGCGTCGCGTTCCCTTGCGCTTGCTGCGGTGCGTGGCAAGGCGAAGCCGGCGGCGTTCCGAGGGCGTCAGGTCGTCTTCCAGCGTGGTGATCCCGGCCTTGAGCGCCACGCGCACGAGCAGCGTCGCGGTGTTGATCTCGGCGGCTCGCATAGCGCTCGTGCGCTGGTTGTCGACCGTGCTCACGGCCTTGCCCAGCACGCGCGCGACTTCCTTCGTTGACAGCCCCAAGGTGATGAGTCGCACGACTCGTTGTTCGGCGGGGGTGAACTTAGGAACTTTCACAATCGCCTGCCTTGGCTCGAAGTTCGGGGAGTCGCTCCGGGTGCGGCGGCTTGGCCGCGGCCTCACTGCCATGGCCGCAACCGAACCGAAGGAGGCAAGAGCCTGCGAACGGCGCTGCTGGCGGCGTCCCTGTTATAATGGGAATCCGCCAAAAAGGCACCCCGCAAAACGGCGGGAAAGAGTGGCGCGGGGCCGACGCCGTGAGGCGGCCTGTACGAGCGGCGGGAGAGCTTCTAAGCAGGCCGCGCGTTACTCGAGGGGCAAAGGCGCGTTGGAGTCGTTGGCGGGGCTGCGCAGGGCCAGCGCGTTCGGCTCGGCCTTGAGGCGACCATTGCGGCCCTTGTTGTGCGGCCCGGTGGCTGGTCCCCCTTCGGTCGCTCCTTCGCCATAGCCGTAGCCGTAGCCGTAACCGTAGCCGTAGCCGTCCTGCTTACCCACAGCGGTGACGACCACGCCCAGCACTTTGGCGCCCACGTTCTCGAGGATTTCGTGGGCGCGGGTGGCCAGCGGGCGACCGTTCTTCCGCAGCTTGAGCGTCAGAATCACGCCGTCCACGCGGGGAGCGACGGCGCTCGGATCGCTGACGGCCAACAGCGGCGGCGTGTCGACGATGACGAACGCGAACTGATCGCGCAGCGTCTCGATGAGCTCCTGAAACTTGGGTGAACTCAGCAGTTCCGAAGGGTTGGGCGGAATCGGACCGCAGGGCATCAGGTAGAGGTGCTCGAGCTCCGTTTTTTGAATGGCCTCTTCGACTTCCACATCGCCATCGATGACGCTCGACATGCCGACTGAGTCGTCGATGCCAAACAGCTTGTGAACGCGCGGCTTACGGAAGTCGGCGTCGATCAGCAACACCTTTTTGCCCGACTGGGCAATGGCCACCGCGAGGTTCGCGGCCAGGGTCGATTTGCCATCGCCGGGCACCGGACTGGTGACCTGAACCACGTTGTGGCCGCTGCCGCGAGTGCTGAAAAAAAGGGCCGTGCGGACCGCGCGATACGATTCCGCCAGGGGCGACTGGGGGCGATGCCAGGTGCGGAGCGTGCGGTCCACGGGCGAGCCTTCGAGAACCGGGAGGGCTCGAGCCGCCGGCAACATGGGAATCTGCCCCACGAGCGGCAATCCGAGGGTGGTCCGCACATCGTCGACGCCGCGGAAGCTCTTGTCGGCGAGTTCCACCGCGTAGGCCAAAGCACAGCCCGCCATCATGCCCATCACCCCCAAGAGCCCCACCGTGTGCAGCAAGCGGGGCAGGATCTTGGTACCGGCCTCGGCGAATTCGATGACTTGGGTGTTGTAGCCGCCATCGTCCTTGACCAGGCTCAACTCGTCGAGCCGCTTCACGACCGTGTCGTAAAGGCTGCGGGTAAGCCCGATTTGGTTGCGATGGTCCTGGTCCTTGTCGACGAACTTATCGAGCTTGAGAGCTTCGGCCTTCGCTTCGTCGAACTTCTCAGACAACTTGCCGTCCTCCGCATCGAGGATCTTCAGTTGCTGGCGGATCGAAGCCACGTGCTGGTCGAGCTTTTCCTTGGGCGTCTTGTTCGCCCACAGTGCTGAATTGGCCGATTCCCGCTCGAGGGCAGCCTCAGCCAAGCGGATCTGCTCGTCCACGGCGAGCACTTTCTTGTGCTGCGAGCCGTAGTTCCACTGTTCCATCAGCGCGGCCCGCTTCTGCTTGAGCGTTTCGAGCGCGATCTTGAGGTCGGCAATGATCCGCGGCTCCATGTTTTGCGAAAAGAGGGCGCCGGCCGCGCTCTTTTGCGCCATGCGGCCCTCGATCGTGAGCACCGAGATCTCCGGATCAACGCCGGCGGCAGTCGCCTGCTCGATCGTCTCCAAGTGCGACTCGAGTTCGGCCTTGACGACGTACAGTTCGCCGCGTTGCTTTAAAATCTGGGCCAACTCGTCCTTGTAGGGGTTTCCGCCCCCATCCTCTCCCTGCGCATACATCAGGGGCGCCGTCTCCTTGAACTCCCGATATTTTTCCTCTTTGTCGGCGAGTTCCCTATCGATCTCGCCGTGCGCTTTTTTGATGGCCCCCAGCACTTCTTTGCCCACATTCTTCGACGTGTCGCTAAGAAACGTTTGATAGGCCTCGATGACTGCGTTCACGATCTGCTGGCAGTCATCGGGGTAGGGGCCGGAGAAGCTGACCGTAAGTACGTTGGCCAACTTGGCGTCGCGACCGCGGCCCCCCTTTTCGACCGAGAGGCCGCCGATCACATGGTCGGCTACGTCTTCCCCTTTACTGCGCGCCTTATCGAAGGTTGGCAACTGCGCGAGTTTGCCGTCCCTGACCGCGACCTTCACGACCTCCTTGCTGGTGATCACCATCATCTGCGTGGCGAGGTCGTCGTAGGTGAGCGACTCCTCGTAACCGCGCGGGCGCACTGCGTTGTCTCCAGGAAGCGCCGAGGCCTTGCGAACCACCAGCACTTGCGCCGACGACTGATAGATGACCGTGCTCTTGGCGTAATAGACCGCCCCCAGCGCAACGCCGACCACGAACACCACCCCGATCAGCCATTTATGCCGCCAGAGGACGTCGAGCACGTCCACCGTGCGCCGCGCGGCTCCCGTGTCGAGAACTTCGGTTTCAAGCAATTCAGTCGCCGGCATCAGCTTCGGTCACCTCGAGTCAAGCGGAAGGCGTCCGCGTTTTCCGGGGGCGCTGGCAACGTCTTGGTCGGGTATTCGCCCCATCCCTATCCCGCTGCCCCCGATCGGCTTGGCATTCGAAGGTTCCAAGGTGAACCGCTGCTCACGCTTGGAGACAATCAAGCTCCATCTTAAGCAGTCCAACCCAAAAAAGCCACGAATACGAACCCGCGCCCACCCCCTTCGCTTCGCCCCCCAAGCGGGGTGGGGTGTTTCTATGAAGCCGCTGGTCCGCTCCCAACCCGCGCGAGGGCCTTCGCGGCCGCGGGATTTCCAGGCAATTCCGCCCTCCGTTGGCCGACAACGCGCGCCGGATTGCCCGCCACGATGGCCCCCGCCGGCACTTCGCGGGTGACCACGGCGCCGGCGCCCACAATCGCGCCGGGGCCCACGCAAGCGACGCCGGGAAGCACAATCGCCCGCGCCCCGATCCAGGCCCCCCGCCCCACCACCAGCGGCGTCGCAACTGGGTGCGACTTGGGGTCGTGCCCATGGCTGTGGGTGTAGATCATCGCGTCTTCGGAGACCAGTACGTCGTCTTCCAAGGTCAGACCGCCCGTGTAGTCGAGATGAACGTGATAGTTGAGCTGCACGCGATCACCGACCACGAGCTCCGCCTCCAACGATTCGCTCACCAACTGCGCCCCGCGCGCGATCAGGCAGTCGGCGCCCACCGACACCAGCCGCGGGGCATAGATCAGCACGCTCCGCTGAATCTGCGTCCGAGGACCAAGCGAGGCAAGGCAATACCGCCACCAGGGCCGCCGCACGCGATCGAGCCCGGTCCGCCAGCCGCTGCCTGCAGCGCGCACCAAGGCCAGTGGCCACCCACAGGCTTTGCTCAGCAGCATGAGCTTGGCGGCAACTCCGGGCATGGGCTTGTCAACGAGGCGAGGGATCTTGCCGGCGGACGGCATTTTCGATTTCGTCCATCAGTTTGATTTGCTCGCGATCGCGCGGAGCAAATTGGGCGCAGGCGACCGCCTGCCGACGGGCCTCCTCGACGCGGCCTTGGGCAAGGAGCACGCGCGCCAACTCGCGTCGCCACCCGACTTCCGCGGGACGCAGCGCCAGGGCCTGCAAGTAGCCCTCGATGGCCTGACCGTGCTCGCCGCCCAAGTCGGCCAGCGCTGCCCGCAGGCGCAACTTTTCGGCTGTCGTAAGCTTCGCGGTCGACAGCAGGTGTTCCGCCTCGCTCAGCTTCTCCGACCACTGCCTTTGCGGGTCGCCGGCAGCTCGACGCGCGCGAACGAATTGGGCAATCGCCTCGGGGGTGGCGGGCACAACCTCGGCGGCCAACTTGGCGGGTTCGAGTCGCTCGCCGGCCTGCGTTAGAATGCGTTCGCCGAACGGCGGAGACAGGCGCCAACTTTCGCGCCAAGCAGCCAGAGCCTCGGTCGTACGACCGGCGTCCCACTCGAGCGCGCCGATGTGGTAGAGCAGTTGGCCGTCCGCCGGCGAAAGTTGCTTGGCCCGCTGCAGCAGAGCCGCGTTGTCGCGCGGGTCACCGCTCAGAAATGTGAGTTCCGCCAAACCCACGAGCGCCTTGGCCAAGAGCGGGCAGGCGCGGTCGGCCCGCACCAATCGCTCGCGAGCCGGCAACAGGTTTTCGGCAACCACGGGTTCCGACCGCAGCCGCGCGAGCCCCGTCATGTCACCGGCCGCGGCCAACTGCTGGGCGCGACGATGCAGCACCCCGGTCGAAGCCGCGTCGCGCACCTGATCGGCGGAGATGGCCGCCTCGGCTTCGGCCCGCAACCGGTCTTCCGCTTGCAGACGATAGAGCATGATCCAGAGTTCAGCCGCCCGTAGCTGCGCCTCGGCGTCGTCAGGCCGCTCCCGGAGAGCAGTGGTGAGCGCGTCGAGGCGGCCTTTCAGCTCTTCCGCGCTAGGCAGTTCTCGCAGATCACCAAGCGACGCCTTCCGCGTGGCCATTTCCACGCGGCCCAGCCGCCAGGTGTCGAGCAGCGCGGGGACGCCGGCCGCCAACAATCCGGCGAGCACGCCCGAGCAGAGCCAGGCCGAGCCGGGCAAGGCGACGCGGCTGAGGCGTTCTGGCGGCGATACACAGATCGCCAACCCTACAGCCAAGCCGCACCAAACCGCGAGCAAGGTCATGTTCGCCGGCAAGTACAGCCCGAAGTCGAACGCGCCGCTCGCGGCTTGCGAACTCAAGGCAAACACGGCCCCCAACGCAGCCGCCTGCACCGACGGACTCGCGTGACGGGCGGCCCGCGCCAGGCGATAGAGCGCGTAGCTCGCCAGCGCCAACGCGGCGAGCAACAGCGCCAACCCCGGCGCTCCGGCGTCGAGCACCGCCTCGATATATTGATTCTCGGCATGCTCGTACCAAGCGTGGTCCGAAAGATTGCGACGGTAGGGCTCGAAAACATAGCGGAAGGTGCCCAACCCGCTGCCTGTGGCCCAGAACTCTGGCACGGCCGCCAGCGATTCGCGCCACATCGTGGGCCGAGTTTGGTCGATTCCGCTTCCCATGGTGTCAAATCGTTCTTGCAGGTCGGACGAGAAGCCGAACCATGCCAGCAGCGCAGCGCCAACGACGCCGACAAAGCCAAGAGCCGCCAGGTGCCGCAGCCGCTGCCGCATTCCGGCGGCGGCCAACAGTGTCGCACTGCCGGCGACCAGCATGCCGACTACCGCTCCGCGCGAGAGGGTCGCCATCACGCCGGCCACGAGCCACCCGGTGAGCGCGAGCGCGCCCGCCTTGGTTGCGTCGAGGTTGGCCAGCCATCCCTCGACCGTTCCGCGAACGCGTTCCCACCAGGAGAAACCGTCGGCCGAAAGATACTGCCAGTCGTCCTCCTCGCCTTCCAACCCGCGACGCCGCAGCGCCCAAAACAACAAGGCCACACCGCCGGCGAGGCACATATTCAAGAATCCACCGGCGTTGTTGCGGTTGACGAACGGTCCAAAGGGCAGTCCCCCGCCTGACAGAGGCACCGCCCAGAACAGCCGATCGTTCCACGTTAGCCGCTGCACCAAGCCAAACAGCACGAGCGCCGCTCCGTTGCCGGCCACGGCCGCCGCCAAAGAAAGGGCGAGCGAGCCATTGGTAAAGCAGCGGACCGCGGTCAAGAATGCCACGGTGGCCAAGAGCAGCAAGCAGAGCTGGTGACGACCCGCGGCCGGATACAGCGAAATTGGCCGTGCGGTGACGGCAGGACTGCCGTCGGGACTCGCAGGCTCGAACAGGCGCTGCTGAAACTCAAAAGACTTGGGCGCCACCCTGGCGAGCGTCTCCGCCGAGAGGGGCACGAGCTGCACGACCGCCAACCCAAAGCCCAGCAGCAAGGGAATCGCCAGCCAGGGCAACGGCGGCGCCCAGCGCGAAAGCAAACTGATCGCCCCCGCCACGATCACGATCGCTAGCAAGACGACCTGGGAATATGCGTGCACGGAGCCGAAAGCCCACGGGCTGAGCACCACCGCCAAGGTCAACAGTCCGACCGCGGCTCGAGCCGGCCAAGATGCCGGCGCCCCGTCGCCTCGCTGTCGAGCGGATCGATCGACCATGCAAATAGAGCCGGCGGCGCCCGGTTCGGGAGGAAGCAAGCGAATGATAAGACAGGCAAGGAGCCAAGATTTTTAGCCTAGTCGAGCGCAAGAATCGTCACAAGCGATTGGGCGGCGGCGCGCCGCCGGCGAACCGCGCGGAACTCGTTGCCGGAAAACAACATGGATCGAATCGGCGACGCGCCTGCTCGCTTCGCGGCGGGAGATGCGGCCGGGCAGCTTGGGTAAGCCCAACCGGACCATAAGGGCCGCTTCAATTCCGCCGCCCCTACAACCGATTCAGCCCTTACAGACCCGGTATTCGAACGATTTTCGGGAACGCCGCCCGCCGACCCAGCCGCGGCGTTCTCTCCCGCAGTACAGCTACCGCGAATGAGCCAAGCCGAAACGGTTGTTTCCACCGCCCCCCTTGCGCCAACCCGCCGTCGCCTCGCGGAAGGCTTCGTGGTCGGCGCCTGGCAAGCCGGGCCCTGCGAGGCTCGGGGGGCCCTCTGCGATCTCTTTGCCGCTTGGCCGCGTGGCAGGCAAGGCACCGGCCGGGCCCCCTACCTGCTCAAGCTTCCGCGGACCGAATGCCAAAGTGATCCGCGGGCTCTTGCACTCCTCGAACGCGAAGCCGAAGTCGGCCGGCAGGTAACGCACCCGCACCTGATCTCAGTCCTTGATGCGGGCATTCAAGGCGCCGACCGCTTCGTCGTGCTGCCGTATTTGGAAGGCGCTACGCTCGCGGAAATCCTCGCTGAAGGCCAGCCGTTGCCGCTGATGCTCGTGCTTTGGTTGGCGCGGCAAGCGGCCCAGGCGCTCCAGGCGCTGCACGCCGCGAACTGGCTGCATATGGACCTGAAACCGGCCAACCTGCACGTGTCGCCGCGTGGGCACCTCACCTTGCTCGACCTTGGGTTCGCCCGTCGGACGACCGCCGAGCGGTCGGTCGATGATGCGATCCTAGGCACTCCGGCGTATCTGGCGCCCGAAGCGCTCGCGCCCGCGCTCCCCATCGACGCACGTAGCGACCTCTACTCTCTGGGCGTCGTACTCTTCGAACTGCTAACGCACCGTCGACCGTTTGAAGGCGATTCGGTGGCCGAGGTGCTGGAGCGGCATCGACGCGCGCCGCCCCCTGATCCCCGCGCGATCGCACCGGCGGCGCCGCGCGCTCTCGCGGAGTTGGTCCGCTCCTTGTTGGCGAAGGAGCCCCTGCGTCGCCCGCAGTCGGCTGCCGAATTGGCCGATCAACTCGTGCGGCTCGAGATCGCAGCGTTCGCTGAATCGTGGTGCGAATAGTCAACGAACGGCGGTCGCCGCCGGCGGCTTGGCGCTCGAGCCCGTCGCTTTCGCTGGTTTGCCGGCCATGAAGCGGTTGCAGCCGCTATTGCCCGACACCCGCAATTGGGTGTTGAGCAGTTCTTCATCGATGCACATGCCGATCGTTTGATCGGCGCGGCGCCCGTCGGGCTCGATCTGCCACCACTTGCAGTCTTTGCACAATCCCCAATGCTCGCTCGACATGACGGGATCCTCCTAGAGAGGGATGTTAAAGCGGTCCGACGTGATGCATCGGACTGCAACCGCCATGCCCAACCTACGGAGCAAGAGTACGTAGGCTATGCTTCAGCATAACTCTTCAGCTAACCGCGCCCGTCACTTCATGTTGCCGACGCCAGCGGCAACCAGCGCGGATGATCGGCCCCCAGGCCCTCGAGCCCTTTGGTCAGCTCACGGGCATTCTGGCCGCCAGAATCCATGATCCAGAGCGCCGGCAGTTCGCCCGTTGCCGCTCGACAAAACGCAATCGACTTCCCGTCTGGCGACTGCGTTGCCCGAAAATCCCACACGGGAGGATCGCTTGAGGTGAGCCGCTGGATTGCGCCGCCTTCGGGATCAAGCCGGACGATCTCCGTGCCCCCGCGGGCTTGATCGGGAAGGAAATCGCGGTTGAAGTGATCGACGTCGGGACGCTGGGACTGATAGACCCAAGCGACCTGCGCGCCGGGCAGCTTGCGGGGAAACAGGATCGCGCCGTCGCGCGTCCAGGTCGGCACGTTCGAGCCGCCGCCGCGATGTTGCAGGTTGCCGTAGCTGGCGGCGAACCACATCGCCTGGCCGCTCGTTAGAGTGCGCTGCTCCGAGCCGTCGGGCCGGCCAATGCATACGTCCGACCAATCGTGGCCAGGGTCCTGCTCATGCAGGCAGTCCTGATAGAGGAGCCACTGGCCGTGGGGCGACCAGGCCGGCGCGAAGTAGAGATGGCCGCGGGCCGCGGCGACCTTTGTGCGCTGGCCCCCCTCGGCGTCGCTGGTCCACACCTGATAGCCCTCGCCCGTGGCCAGGTGGAACGCCAGCCGCTTGCCATCGGGGCTTGCGCTCATCCCGTAGGGGAAGCCGTCTTCGGGGCGGGTGAACTCGCGGGCGTCGCTGCCGTCGAGGTTCATGCTGTAGATCTGCCCACCCCCTTTGCGCACGACCTGAACCAGCAGCCGATCATCGCCCAGCAGCAGTTGCGGCGCGTAGAAGGGCGCCATGCGACGCTGCGTGGCGATCTCTTCGAGCGACCCGGTGTCGAGGTTATGGATCCACAGGTGCGTGGGCGTTTGGTGGTAGTATTCGTCGAACGGCTTGCCTGGCCCGTCGCGCCGCGGCTCCATGCTCAGGAGCAGCACGCGGCCGTCAGCGAAGAAGCCGCACGGCTGCCAAGTGGCTTGGTTGGGCACATCGAAGGAGAGATAGCGCAGCCCGCCGCCATCGGCCTGAACAACGGCGGTCTTGCCCTGGGAGGTGAAGAAGAGGCGTTGTGCAGAGCCCGGCGTCGCGGCGCGCGTTCTCGAAGCGGAAGGGGCGAGAACCGCGCCGGCTGCAGCGGCGCACAGGAACTGGCGTCGATGAAGGTTCATGGCCGCCAGCATAACTCGGCGCTCAAACGTCGGCGACGCTTTGGGGAGTTCTCAACGAACTTCATCTGGTCCGCAGAGCGAACCCTACAGGGGGCGAGTCCTCCGCCAGGTGTGGCGGAGCAGCTTCATCGGCGGATCATCGCCGCGGAATTGCCAGTCCCACGCTTGCTCCACGAAAAAGCTCTCGATCATCGTACCCGTCACCCAGGGATGGCGGACAAATGCGCGGGCGATGCGCCAGACGACCTTGGGGTTCGTGTAAAGCGCTCGCTGCATCCGCGCCAGGCGAATGTCGTTGGCCTGCTTGTAGCCGGCCGTACCGTCGGTCTCGGCCTCGAGTTCGAACCAAGGCTCGGCGCAATGAGCCAGTTGGCCATCGACCGGGTAATAGCCGCCCATCCAGTGGTGCAGCAGGCTGTAGAAGCGGGCGTCTGAGCCGCGCGGGTGGCGATACCAGGGGGTGAGCAACTGCTCGGGATGGACCTCGCGCTTCACGTGGATGGCCGTCGTCACGTAGCGGGCCTCGGGCAGGCTCGGGTCGAGCGCGCGGGCGGCGATCTCGAACGACTCGCGGTAGATGTCGTCCATCCGGCCGGCAAGCACGTCCTCGGGCTGCACCCAATGCTCGAGCGAACCGTTGGCGATCACGCCGTCGAATTGGCCGTGCCAAGCGTCGGCGGTGAGCAAATCGCGGTAGTTGCTGCGGTAGGCCTGCAAGCCCTGCGAGTTGCAGTAGTCCACCTGCTCGGGCGAGACGTTGACGCCCACGGCGCGGGCGCCGCGCTGCTTCGCCGCGGCCAACAATGAGCCATAGCCGCAGCCGATCTCGAGCAGCCGGAAGCCGGGGCGCGTGCAGCCGACGCGGTCGAGCAGTTCGTTGAGCTGGCGGTGAATGCCCTGCTCGAGCGTCGCGTCCTCGGGCCGATACTCGCCGTCGGCCAGGTCGCGGATGCCGGCGGCCTCGGCCGCGTGCACCAGCGTGTAGCACAGCTTCACAAGCTGAATGGGCGGCACCCGCGGCTCGGGCCGCGGCAAATCGAACGGCTTCCAAGCTTCGTTGGCAGGTGAAGCAGACGCTGAGGCACGCGATTGAGGGGTTTCGACGGTCGCCATGCGGATCTCCTTGTCGCCCCGCTAGGCTTGCCCTCTGCTCTCCCTCTCTCCGTGGGAGAGGGCCGGGCTGAGGGACGGTGAGTCTTTTCGCTCGAAAACCTCTTCACTATCCTGCAACTTCAGTTCCGCAGCCGGCGAGGCCCTCGCATTGCCTCGGCCCCATTCTAGCGTGCGCCAAGAGGCAAACCAGAATAATCCGTGGGTGCCTTGAGTCCGTAACCCCTTGAACGCGAGGACCGCCGCCTCCGGACAGTCGCAGCAGGCGTCCAGCCGTTTTTCCCTCCGCCCGGGTGCTGCCCTCGCTCGGCATTCTCCCCCAGCCCACCACCCCTTATAATCTTCGCTTGTCAAAGGACTTCCGCGCCACCCCTTCCGCTGCTTCCATGACCAGCGCCGACCGCAGCCGCATTCTGATCGCCGACGACAACCCGACGAACGTCGAGCTGCTCGAGGCCTTTCTGGCCGATCTCGAGTTCGACGTTCAGATCGCTGTCGACGGCCGCGACACGCTCGACAAGGTGGCCACCTTCCATCCGCACCTGATTCTGCTCGACGTGATGATGCCCCGGCTCTCGGGCTTCGAAGTCTGCCGGCAGCTCAAGAGCGACCCCGCCACCCGCGGCATCATGGTGCTCATGGTCACCGCGCTCAACGAACTGGGCGACATCGAGCGGGCGGTCGACGCCGGCACCGACGACTTCCTCAGCAAGCCGGTGAACAAGCTCGAACTGGTCAAGCGGGTGCAAAACATGCTCCGCCTCCGCCACATCACCGACGAAGTAGAACGCCTGCGCCGCTACATCGAAGGCATGGAAGACGCGGACGGATTGGGCGAGTAGCGCCGCGTAGGGGGCGGGCGAGGCTTTGCGAGCCCCACCGTCTTCCGGCAACCCAGGCGATTCGCGTGGGTCACCGCGGGTCCGCGTGGGGCTGGCGCCCCACCCTACGAAGGCGGACCGCCAAGAGCAAGGTGATGCCCAGCAGCAGGCTGACTCCCGTCGCTGGTTCGGGAACCGCAGTTGCGCCCCCTTTGCCGAAGTTCGCCTTCAAGAGGCCGAAGTCGGAAAGGTTTACCTGGCCGTCGCCGTCGAAGTCCCCCTGGTTGCGGTAGCGGCCGCTGCCGAAGTTCGCCTTCAAGAGGCCGAAGTCGCTCAGATCGACGCGGCCGTCGAAATTGGCGTCGCCCGGCAGGAACGTGCCGTGCAGATTGGCGATCCAGTTGTCGCCGAGAATCGTCAGTCCGTCGTCGGAGATTCCGCGGACGTTGAGAGGCCGCCCAGCCAGCGACTTGGCCGCGTTCAGGCCGTAGTCGTTTACGAGCACGTCGAGCAGCGGTCGCATGCCGCGCACGGGATCCCAGATGTAGTCGGCGTCGCGGTCGACGCCTCCTGCCCCAGCAACAACGCTGTGTCCCACGATCGTGCGGCCGTCGGCCGACACGCCCACCGCGTCGCTATAGAACGAGCCGCCCGCCAGATCGCCGAGCCCGACCATGCCGTTCTCGGCCGTCCAGCGAAACGCCTCTTGGCCGCGTGGTCCATCGACCTGGCCCACGATCGCTTGGCCGCTCGGCGTGATCGCCTGCGCCAGACTCGGAAAGAAGCCCGTGCCCGCGCCTCCCGGCAGCCCGCCCAGCGAGACGAAGCCGGTCCCCGGGGTCCAATAGGCGGCCTGCTGCCCCTGTGCCGAGGTGGCCCAGCCGACGAGCTTCTGCCCGTCGGCTGAGACGTCGGTAGCGCCGCTCGAAGTCGCACCGCCGGTCAAGTCGCCGAGGAGCTTGACGCCGTCGGCTTCGGTCCAGCGAAAGGCCTGGCGGTTGGCGCCCATCTCCAGTTGTCCGACGATCACCTTGCCGGAGCTTGAAACGCCGGTCGCCTGATAGGCCGTGACGTCGTTGGCCTGGGCAGGGGGGAGCGGCCAGACCGGGAGAATTCCGTCGGTTGAAGTCCAAGAGAATGCCGCGGTCGAAGAGTCGTCAGCGGTCCCTTTGCCGACGATCGTCTTGCCGTCGCTCGAAACAGCGAGGGCCGCGCTGCGGATAGCGGGCGACTGCAAATCGCCCAAGAGTTGGGCGCCGCCTTTTGCGGTCCAGCGCAGGGCCTGACCGGAAAGAAAGCCGCTCGAGCCGACGACGACCGAACCGTCGGCCGAGAGATCGGTCAGGCTCACCGGAACTCCCGTTTGGGCTTCCGGAACCACGATGAAATCGGCCGCAAGCAGCGCCGGCGCGGCGCCCCCGACAACGGCCAACAGCAGCGGCCAGGCACGGCGGACCACAAACAGCCCCCAGGCGAAAATCGCGCTTCTCTGCCACCCCCGGCGAACCGGCGGATGCCGGCGTTCCCACGCAGGGGGCATCCCTTCACGATAGTCGACGCGAAGGGGCTTCGCACGGATTTCGCGCAGCCGGCCGGGGCGGGCCTCAGCGGCTTGGGCTGGGCGATTGGGCTTCGATCGGCCAAGGGAGCCGTCAGAATACGCCCGCGGCCGCGATCTTCCCCCTTCGAACCCAGGTTTCAACGCATGACCGGCAAGCTGCTTCCCGTGGTGATCACGATGGCGTTCAGCCTGGTGGGCGTGGTGGGAGACTACTTCCTCAAGCTGGCCAGCCGCGAACCGCAGTCGCTCCGCTCCCCCTGGTTCTACCTGGGCTTCGCCCTCTACGCCTCGACGGCCTTCGGCTGGGTCTTCGTGATGAAGCACCTGAAGCTGGCCACGATCAGCGTCCTCTACTCGGTGTCGATGATCCTGCTGCTCACCGCGATCGGCGCCGTGGCGTTTCGCGAGTCGCTGAGCACGGGCGAGATCGTCGGGCTGCTGATGGCCATCGGCTCGCTCGTGCTGCTGATGCGATTTGCGTGAAGCGCGGATCGGGCGGGGCTCGCAGCGTCCCCCGCGGCATACCCCCGGCGACTCGCCGGGGGCTAATGATGCTTCTTGGCGCCACTGCTCGCATTAGCCCCCCGTGAGCCACGGGGGGAAATAGCGGCCGCTGGCCTAAACGCTTAAAGCGCACCGCTTCCCCGGCGACTCGCCACGGCCGGGGAGTTCACCAACCGCCGTTGGCTTCCCTTCGCCGCCCGTGCGAGTCGCCGGGGCCCTGCCCGCTACACGGCCGCCAGTTGCTCGAGCTCTCGCGCGAGCCGCTGCCGGGCGACGTGCAGCCGCCGCTTGATGGTGCCGACCGGCGAGCGGAAGTTGTGGCTCATCTCCACCAGGGAGTGCCCGTCGACGTAGAACGCGACGAGCGTTTCCCGATCGAGCGTCTTGAGCCGCTCCAATCCGCTCCGCACTTGCTGCCGGCGCTCCTCGGCCAAGGCGTCGGCCACCGGCCCCTGCCCCCGCGCGCAGGTGACCTCGAGCGTGCTCGGATCGGTGGCGATCGCCGGCCCGCGCCGCGTGGCCCGGTTGATCGCCATCCGGCCGGCCATCGACCGCAGCCAGGCGCCGAAGCAAGCCGGCTCCCGCAACTGGTCGAGCTTCCGCAGCGCCTGGATGAACACCTCTTGGCACACTTCCTGCGCCTCGGCGTGGTCGCCGAGCCGGCGCTGGGCCACGGCGTAGACCGACCGCTCGAACCGCTCGACGAGCAAGCCGAACGCTTCCCGATCGCCGTCCTGCGCGGCCAACACCAAGGCCACGGTTTCCGACTGCCCCTGGTATCCCGGTCCCTCGAGCTCTGTCTCTTCGATGACGAGTGTCACTTGAATC
Source organism: Pirellulales bacterium (assembly GCA_046349955.1). GTDB lineage: Bacteria > Planctomycetota > Planctomycetia > Pirellulales > JBGAPH01 > JBGAPH01. The sequence continues at coordinate 68,886 of JAXMBI010000029.1, forward strand.
TCTCCAACCGCTGAACTCGCGCTCACCCGTGGGGAGCGCGAGAAAGTTGCCTTCTTCAGGAATGAACGCACGCGAGCGGCTGACGCCTGGCACGAGGCCCAAAGCCTTGTGCGGCGCAACCGGGGAACACGGCTAGCCAGCCCAGCTTGGCGGTGAGGCCAAGGCGGCGCCGGCTTTCAGGTCTTGGGGCTCGAGCGCTGCGCCTTAACAGGCGCTCGCTTCGTTAGCCCGCGTAGACCGGGGTTGGCGATTGCCAACCTTGCCGGCTCCGCGGCGGCCGGGCTGCCGGATAAGCTCCAGCAGCAGCGGCCGCGGTGGTAACGCTCGGCGGGACATGTTTCCCGACGACGTGCATTGCCACCTCGGCGAAGAAGGCGCGCAAGCGCTTCGCGCGGAGGTCCAGCAGGTCGTTCGCGAACACGCGGCCGCAAGCCTGGCTGATGCAGGTGCTGATGCTCGACGTGATGTTGCGAATGGACGTGCGCATGGGACGCTCCGGCGCGCTAGCGGCGCGGCTTGGGAAGATGATGAAACACTTAGCGGGCTTTGGCCCTAGTCCGCGCATCGGCCGCAGGCCGCGGCGCACTCGAACCAATCCCTAGAAGAATCCTAAGTTGCCAACCCGCTTGGGCCAAGTCGATCCTGGGCGGATGAGCCGGGATTTTTGACCGTTCGAGGGGTACGCGGGTTTAGATGTCGGACGGGCGCAAAAGGTTCGCGCGGAATTTCCGGATTTCGGGGCGGCTGGCCGCGCGACGGCGATGGCGATGGCATGCCGCAACGCGTTGGCAAATCGCGACTTCCGCTAGACCGCTTCCTGCGGCACGGCCGCAGGGCCCGCCACTTCGGCCGCCACGGCTGCCTGAGCCGCCAGGGTTTCTCGAGCCTCTGCGGCTTCCGGAGCCTCGGCCGGTTCCTGCGGTTCGGGCCCTTCGAGGTTCGCCTGCACGCGGGCCAGCAGATCGCGGAGCAACAGCCGCTCGTCTTCCGAAATGCCGCGCAGAGCCCGCCGCCGCACCTTGAGCGCACACTCCACCATTTTGTTCCAGGCGGGGCGGACCTTCTCGGAGGCGCGAATGAACTTGCGGCGGCGGTCGGTCTCGTCGGCCACGCGGTTGATCCAGCCGTCGCGCTCCATGCGGTCGAGCACCCCCACCAGCGTGGGCGCCTCGATGTTCATGGTCTCGGCGAGCTCGCTCTGCGATTGATCCCCTCGCAGCGACAGGTGCGCGAGCACCTCCCACTGCCGCACGGTGATGCCGTGGGCCCCCAGTTCGACGTTCATCAGCCGCGACATCTCGTGAGCTGCGGAAAAAATCCACAGCCCCAGGCTGTTCTCGAAGTCGTACTGCAGCATCGGGGCGGGAGGGACGCTTTCGGACATGGAACCACCAGCCAAGCGAAACGCTAAAAAGAAAATGTGGCTTTTATAGTAGACGCTAGGGCAGTCCCTCGGCAAGCCTTGCGCGCGAATCATTTGTTAGACTAGGCAACCTGCGGGACCGGCCTTTTTCTGGGATGCCTTGGCCCTGGCGGCGTCTTCTAGATGACGCCCCTAATGAACCTCCATGCCTGCCGCCGGCCCATCGCTGCTGACGGAACTGCTTGATCGGTACGGCCCTGCGCTTGTGCTGCTGGCGCGGCAGTGGTGCGATACGCCCGAGGACGTGGTCCAGGAGGCGCTGGTGCAGCTTTCCCGGCAGCCGACGCTGCCGACGGAGCCCAAGGCCTGGCTATTTCGCGTGGTCCGCAACGGCGCAATCAGCGCCGGCCGCGGTGAGAGCCGGCGGCGCCGTCGCGAAACCGCCGCAGTCCCGGCCCGGCCCTGGTTTGAGGACCGCCTCGAAGACGCGCTCGACGCCCAAGCCGCGGCCGCGGCGCTCGCCGGGTTGCCGGCCGACGAGCGCGAGGTGGTGGTGTCGCACCTGTGGGGCGGACTAACGTTTGCCGAAATCGGCCGGCTGACCGACTCCTCGGCCAGCACGGCGCATCGCCGCTACGAGGCCGGCCTGGCCGCGCTGCGAGAAAGACTGAGAGTGCCATGCACGACGAACCACGCGACTCCGAATTCAGCCCCTTCGAACAAGCCCTCGCGGGGCTGACGCCGGCCGCCAAGCTGGCACGCGACGAGCTACTATTCGCCGCGGGGCGCGCCGCCGCCGAACGTAATGCCGCGCTCGCTCAGCATGGCGGGCGCCGGCGGGCCTGGCCGCTCGCGACCGCGGCGCTCGCGCTGCTTTCGCTTGGATTGAACGCGGCGCTGCTAGCGCGCGCGCCGCGGACGGAGATCGTGTACGTCGAGCGGCCCGCAACGCCTGTTGCCGATGCGCGAGCGGTCGCGATCGCTCCCGCGGTGACGTTGCCCACGAACCGAGAAGCGTTTTCGCCGAGTCGGTTTTCGACTCAGTTTCCGCCGGAGTCGTATGCCAGTCTGCGCGAGCAGGCGCTGCGCGGCGAGTTCGAGCGCCGGCCAGTGAGCGAGCCGAGCGCGGCGTCGGGCGAAGCCGCAACGCCGAGCAGTGAGCCAACGTATCGTGCGCTGCGCGATGCGTTGCTCGAGGCCGCGGGGTAGCGCGAATGTTAGGCGCCAGCGGCGGTCGCCGCCGCGGCGTTCGGCACACGGAGTGTGCCGGCTACGACAGAGAAGAACAGATTCATCACGCCTCCCTTTGGTCCGCAGCGCGGGCCCTCCAGGAACAGATTATGCGATTCCCAACACTCGTCCCCCTCGCTGTGCTGCTCGTGGCAGCGTCGATCTCTGCTCGGGCAGATGACTCGGGCCCCAAGGTCGTAAAGCTCGAGCTCTCGCCCCAGGCAGAGCCGCGCCCCGCGCTCAAGTACCAGTTGCTCCCCGACCTGGCCGAGCAAGAGCCCGGCAACGCGGCGACGTTCTATTTTCGCGCCCTCGCTTGGGAAGGCCGCGATTTCTTCAACGACGAGGAATACTCGAACAAGGTTTACAACTGGCTGGGTGTGCAACTGACCGATCTGCCGCTGCAGGACGTTGAGAATACGGTCGGCGTCTACCGCAACCAGCTCGAGGAAGTCCGCCGGGCATCGCTCCGCGTGGTGTGCGACTGGGAAGATCCGGTCCGCGAACAGGGCTTCGCAACCTTACTGCCGCACTTGCAAAAGACTCGTGCGCTGGCGCGCGTCCTCGCGCTGAAGGCCCGGCTGCAAATTGCCCAAGGCAAGTTCGACGAGGCGGCCAAGACCTTAGTCCTTGGCTTCTCCCTCGGGCAGCATTCTTCCCAGGGCACCACGCTGATCCATGCCTTGGTCGGCGCCGTGCATGTGGGCCTGATGCTCGACTGCATCGAGGACTGGGTTGGCCGTCCCGGCGCTCCCAACCTCTACTGGGCGCTGAGCACCGTGCCTGAGCCCTTGATTTCGGTCCGCAAGGCGCTCGAGTTCGAGCGGCACGGCCTCGAGTTTTCTGCACACTTGCTCAAGCAGCTCGACCAGCGGGCGTTGTCGCCCGAGGAAGCGCAAACGCTTGCCCGCGAGATTTGGCAATGGGCAGGCGATTCGGCCGCGGGCCGCGATCAGATTCAAGACACGCTGTTCGTCGCCGGCTGGGCCCTCAAAAACTACGGCGCCGCCCGAGCAGATTTGCTCGTCCGTGGCTACAGCGAGAGCCAACTCAACGCCTGGCCCGCGCTGCAGGTCGTGTTGCTGCACGCCTGGAAGCAGTTCGAAGAGATCCGCGACGACTACTTCAAGTGGACGCTCGCGGCGCAAACCGCGTCGCCGGCCATGCGCGCCCAGATCGAGGACGTGGTGAAGCAGGCGGAGCGGGAAGGGAAAGGGTATCCCTTCATTCGGATGCTGCCCGCCGTCTCCAATGCACGCGAGTCGCTGAAGCGGGCGCCCCGCCGCATCGACGCCCTGCGCACGGTCGAGGCGCTGCGGCTGTTCGCGGCGAAGCACGGTCGGCTGCCGAAGTCGCTCGACGAGATCCAGGACGTGCCTGTGCCGGTCGACGTGCTCACCGGGCAGCCGTTTCCCTATCGGCTTGAAGGAGACAAGGCAATCCTGGAACTGCCGCAACCCGCCAACCAGCACATCAGCGACGCCCACCGCTACGAGATCACCCTGCGCAAGTGACAACACAAGGGATAGACGAACCGCGGAGACGCGAAGACGCGGAGGGATCAGAGGAGAGTGTTCTTGCAAGGGCGCCAGGATCGCCAGTAAGCCCTCTCTGTTACCGAGTCGCTCACCTCATGTTCTTCGCGCACTTTGCGACTTTGCGAGAAACCTGCTCCGAATTCTCCGCGTCTTCGCGCCTCCGCGGTTCGATCCCCGAATCTGAACTTCAACCACCTCTCGCCGGAACACTCTCATGCCTAAGCTTCTACTTGCAATCGCCCTTGTCGGCCTGCTTCCCATCCCAGCCCTTGCTCAGGACGACCTTGCGCGGCAAGCCGTGGTCGTCGCGCCGTTCGTCAATGAGTCGACGAGCCTGGTCGCGCGGCTCGACACGAGCGTCGACGCCGGTCAGGCGGCCGCGCTGTTCGGCAAGCCGTGGATCACGCTGGAACACGCGGCGCAGATCGGCCAGCAATTCGCCGGCCTGCGGCAGCCCTTCGAGGCGCTGGGCGTCAAGGAGGTTTACCTGTTCGCTTCGCCGACCGACCTGTGGAACAAGGACGCGCCGCTCCAGGCATTCTTCGTGGTCGTGCCGGTCGCGGAAGAGACCAAAGCCGACGCCGTGCGGCAACTCTTGCACGGGCTCTCCGGCAACGCCGCCGAAGTCCGCGGCAAGGTGGTGGTGGCCGGCGCCCAGGTGGTGCTGGACCGTCTGAAGAAGACCCCTGCCGCCGCCCGCCCCGATTGGCAGGCCGCTTGGCAAGCCACCGGCGGCGGCCAGTTTCAGATCGTCGTGCTCCCGCCGCCAGGCTTCGCCAAGATCGCCAGCGAAACGCTGACCGAGCCCGACCCGAAGCTCGGCTTCGCTCCGGGGCCGGTCGTCGCCCGCGGCGTGAAGTGGGCCGCGCTCGGACTCGAGCTGCCTCCCAAATCATTCGCAGGACGGTTCGTAATCGAGTCGGCCGACGAGCAGGCTGCCGAGCAGTTCGAGAAGTTGCTTGCGCGCGGTCTCGAGGAAGCCGAACGGTCTGACGGCTTCGCGCTGCAGTTCCCCTCGTTCCTCGGCCGCGCCAAGGTGGCGCTCCCCAAGCGGGCCGGCAGCCAGCTCGTCACGCGGATCGACGCGGAACACGTGAAGCCCGAGGCGTTCCTCGAGCTGTTTCAAGTGCCCACGGCCCTGGCCCGCGAGAAAAGCTTTTTCGTGAAAAGCGTGAACAACCTCAAGCAGGTTGCGCTGGCGATGCACGTCTACTACGACGTCCACAAGTCGTTCCCGCCGCGGGCGAGCCTGAGCAAAGACGGCAAGCCGCTCTTGAGCTGGCGAGTAGCGATCCTGCCGTACCTCGAGCAGCAGGAGCTGTACGACGAATTCCACCACGACGAGCCGTGGGACAGCGAGCACAACAAGAAGCTGATCGCCAAGATCCCCGACTACTACAAGCCGGCGACCGATCAGAAGATCGAACTGGGCAAGACGTGCTATCTGCTGCCGGTGGGCCCCGGCACGATTTTCGAGAAGCCCGCAGGCGCGACCTTTGGCGACATCAAGGACGGCACGTCAAACACGATCTTGATCGTGGAGGCGGCGCCGGATCGCGCGGTCGAGTGGACGCGGCCCGACGACTGGCAGTTCGATCCAGAGAACCCCATCCAGGGCCTGATCGGGCTCCGCCCCAATGGCTTCGCCGCCGCCTTTGCCGACGGCTCGGTCCGCGGCGCCCTCGGCAAGACGGGATCGCCAGCCAACCTGCGCCGCATGTTCCAAATGGCCGACGGTGAGCCGCTCGAAAACCCGTAGCGTTCATTTACCGCAGAGGATGATTCATTTACCGCAGAGGACGCGGAGGACACAGAGAAGAGCCGGAGATTGAATCACCAAGACACGAAGGCACAAAGAATTGTCAGCTTCGTGTCTTGGTGCCTTTGTGGTTCAAATCTTTCCCTCTTCTCTGTGTCCTCCGCGTCCTCTGCGGTGAAGATCGTTCCGACTACCCCTACTTCAGCCCGCGGGCACGCAGTAGGTTGCCGTGGCGTTGGGGGCCTTGGTCGGCTTCGTAGGCGGCGCGGGCCTCGGCGTTTTGCCCCAGCGCCTCGTAGGTGCGACCCAGGTTGTAGCGGGCGCCGCTGGTCCAGATGCCATCGGGATATTGTTCGAGCACGCGCTTCTGGAAGTAGTCGAGGGCGACTTCGTAGTTCTTGCGGGCCGCGTCGTCTTTGCCCCCCCGCGCGGCTTCCTCGAACACGATCAGCCCCAGCCAGTAGCTGGCGTCCTGCTTGCCGATGCCGATCACGTCCTGCTGGCTCGGCAACAGCCCCGCGTTCTTGATCGTCGTGTTGGCCGGGCGCGATTGCAGGTAGAAGGCCTTGGCGCCGTCGTGGTCTTCGGTCTCGTAGATGCCTTTGAAGTGGAGGACGCGCCCCTTCCAGAGGATCGGCTCGGTGGGGAATACGTAGAACTGCCGCACCGCCGCTACCCGCTCGTCGCGGGTCATGTTGGACTGCCGCACCAAGGTTTCGAGCGGATAGGTCCAGAGGCCAACCTCTTGCACGCCGGCCGCCTTCTTCACGCGGGCGGCCTGGGCCGAAGGATCGGCGGCCAGCACCACTCGCTGCTTGCCGGCCAGCTTGGCTTCGACCAGCTTCATGCGCCGCGACAAATACGACGGCGAGCCTTCGAGCAGAACTTTGGCCTTGGCAAGCTGCTCGGCCTTGAGCGGGTAGGGATGCTCGGCGTCTAGGTCGAGTTGGCGCAGCAGCGCGTCATCGGCGGCAAGCTGATCGAGCGTGGCCACGCCTTGGCCAGCGGGCCCCGGCAGCGACAGGCCGAGGGCCGGGTCGAACAAGTGCAGCTTGCCGGAGTGTGAGAGTCCAACGAGCAGCGGCGCGGCCGCCGCCCCTTCGCCGCCAGCGGCCGGCTGCACGACCACCAGATCGAGCCCTTGCTGGCGTCCCAGCAGCACGAGCAGCCAGGCGCGCTCTTCGGCCGTGCCGCGGCCGTAGAGGAGCGTTTGCCAGGGCCGGTTGAACAAGCCCTGCTGGCTCGCGCGCGTTTCGAGCTGGACGTTGCGCACCACCCAATCGAAAAGCTTCTGCGTGCGGGCCAGATCGTCGAGGTCGGCGCCTTGCTCGCGGGCCGCAATGTCGCGCAGCCACACGGCCTCTTGCAGAATTCGCCCATCCTCGGGCTCAAACGTCAGCCCGCCCATGGCCTTCACCTGCGGCAGCTCGGCAAGTTCAGCCGGCAAGCCCTCGAGCAGCGGGTTGCGCTGCCAGGGGTCGTCTCCCTTGAGCGAGCGGGCCCACTGGTTGAGCCGGTTGATGATCTGCACCAACACGTTCTCGTCGGGCGAAGGCTCCCAGAAGAACTTGGGCTCTCCGCTCTGCGCCCAGTAATTCAGGCGGTCGGCCACGCGCATCAGCTCGCCGCTGTATTTGCGCCAGATTTCGATCTTCTCCGGCGAATAGATCGGCTGTGGCAAGACGACGCCGAGCCGCAGCGTGTAATCGTTCAGCACCTCGGCGACGGGAAGCTCCACGTATTTTTCGCTGCCGAACTCATCACGCAGGGCAAAAAACCGCACGATGTCGCCCGCTTGAATACCGTTCTTGAGGAACTGGCTGTTCCGTGCCACCACAGACAACTGGTCGATTTGCGCCGCCGGATCGTTCGAGTTCCGTTTGTGGATGATCGCCTTGGCGGGCTGGCCGTCGGTCGTGTTGCCGGCCCCCAGCACGTTGATCGGCTGGTCGACCCGCGTGTTCACGAACCGCTCGAGCGTTTGCAGATTCTCGGCCACCGTGTCGAAGAGAATCTGACCCGTCTGGGAGTCCCCTTGCTCCGCGCTGGCCGTGCCTGGGCCGCTGCGTCCGCGGGATGGGGAAGGCGCACAGCCAACCCCCGACAATAGCCAAAGGGCACCCAAGCATCCGGCGGCCGAAATGAGCCAGGCGAGCGGTGAAGCGAAGCGGGGGCGATTCATCGCGAAAAGCTTTCCACCGTAGAGCGGAGATCGAGAAGACGGCGCAAGAGTGCGGCGAACTGATCGAGCGGCACCATGTTGGGGCCGTCGCTGGGCGATTGATCGGGGTTGGGGTGCGTTTCGAAGAACAGCGCGTCGACCCCGACGGCGACCGCCGCGCGGGCCAGCGGCTCGACCATGGCCCGGTTGCCCCCGGTGGTGCTTCCCAGCCCGGCCGGCTCCTGCACGCTGTGGGTGGCGTCGAACACCACGGGCGCGCCCAAGGCCTGCATTTGCGGCAGCGCGCGGAAGTCATTCACCAGGCGTCCATAGCCGAAGAACGTCCCTCGTTCGCAGAGCAACACGTTAGGGCAGCCCGAACTCTCGAGCTTGGCCACCACATGCTTCATTTCGTGCGGCGCCATGAACTGCCCCTTTTTCACGTTCACGGGGCGCCCCGTGGCGGCGGCGGCGGCCAACAGATCGGTCTGCCGCGCGAGAAACGCCGGAATCTGCAGCAAGTCGCACACCTGGCCGACAGGCGCCGCTTGCCCTGATTCGTGAATGTCGGTGGTCACTGGCAGCCCGGTGGTCTCGCGCACGCGGCCGAGAATTCGCAGCCCTTCTTCGATTCCCAGGCCGCGCCAGGAGTCGCCGCTGGTGCGGTTGGCCTTGTCGAACGAGGCCTTGAAAACGATCTGCACGCGCAGTTCGTTGGCGATTTCGCGCAGCCGCCCGGCGATGCGCAGCGCCAACTCCTCGCTCTCGAGCACGCAGGGCCCGGCGATTACGAGCAGCGGCTGGCCGCGGCCGCAGCGGTGCGGACCGATCGCCACGGGATTGTTCGGCACGAACGGACTCCTGCAAGACAAAGGTTAAGCGGCCACGATCGCTAAGCAGACTGCCCATGGGCCGCAGGGCAGCGGAGCGCCGCCAGCCGCGCCGGCGAGGCGAACAGCGTGAGCCGCCCCGGCAGCGTCTCGACCTCCACCGGCAGGCAGCCCCCCGGATCGCCATCGAGTTGATAGGGCACCCGCTCGTCCGCCTCCAGCCGCACGCGCTGCACCGGTCGCGTCTTAAAGTCAGGCATGCGGCGATGCATTCCGGTCAACACGCCTCCAAGATACCACAGGCCATGCCAGAACGATCCCCTGGCAAAGGTACACAGATCGAGCGCGCCATCGCCGCCGTCGGCGTGCGGCGCCAGCCCCAATCCGCCGGCGTAGCACGGCAAATTGAAGAGAAACGCCCAACACGCCTCGTGGCTCGCGGCCAGCTGGTCGCCGCCCGGGGGAGGCTCGGTCACGCGCACCGACGGATACCGATAACTACGAGCCGCCGCCAGAATCGGTTTGGCGTAGGTCCAGCGGCGGATGTGGCCTGTACGGGTTGCGCTGAGCTGATGCACCACCTCGGCGTCGAATCCGCAGCCCAGCATGAGCAGAAAGATGCGGCCGTTGGCCCGGCCGGCGTCTGCTTGCAACACCTCGCCGCTGGCGATCGCATGGCAAAGGCTCTCGGCGTTCGCCTCCATGCCGAGATGCCGGGCGAGCAGGTTCTCGGTGCCGACCGGGAAAACCGCCACCGGCACGCCCGGCATCGTGCGGTTGACCAGCTCGGCGGCCGTGCCGTCGCCTCCTAGCGACACCAGGGCCCGCAGCTCGCCGGCCGCTTGCAGGCGATTCGCCTCGGCGGCGACTCGGTCGAGATCGCAGATCACTTCGGCCTGATAGCCGGCCTCACTGAGCCGGCGCGCCAAACTTTGGGCCAGCTCGCCGCGTCCGCCAGCTCCCGCCTTGGGATTGGTGCAAAGCAGCACCCGCCTGGCCTGCGCCGGAAGCGTTGTGGTGGATAGGGGCATACAGAAGACGCCGAGACGCGTGCTGCCTGGGCGGGCAGGAAAGAAGTTCGCCGCCAAGATAGGCGGGAACGCGCCTCGGTTACAACGACGGGTCGCCTGCAAATTACCGTGGCTGCGAAGTCGACGTCGAAACTGCGAGACTGGGAAGCCGAGGCAGTCTCAAATCTGGACGAAATGCCTTCCCAGCGGCAACGAACGGAATGAACGCGCCGCGCGGCATCAACTCGCAGTCAATCGTCTTAAGCCAAAACGATATATAGTCTTGCGACGCAAAGTCTCACCATGAGACGCTCCGGCCAGGTTCTTCGCATTTTGTTGCGGCCTGCAACAAGTGCGTCAATTCGCGGCGCATCGACAGCGTCGCCTCCGCAAACGCCAAGCGATCTAGCCGCCGCCGGCAAATCGCCACAACATTTTTATTTGCAATCAGTTGTGACGAACGCCGGCGCGCCACCCAGACCCATTTTGGGACTTGGCACTCCGCGTGCTTAAGCGGGACCCCGGCGATCTGACAGTCGCCGACGCAAGAGATTGGTTGAGCTGGCCCGCGGGGCCTCTGACGACGAAACGCCGAATGGCAGTCTTGCCCCTGGCCATTCGACCTTGCCAATGCGTACTTGGCGCGTCAGAGGCCCCACACTTTTTTGGCTCTGACCAGCTCTACGCAGCCGCGGAAACGCCGGTTCGTCTTGCCTAGGAACCGGAACTGCTGCCTGACTTCGTCCGCGCTGCTCTCACCTGATTCTAACAGGAGCGGCCAACTTCGCACGCGTTTGGTGCGGCCGACCCTGGGTCCTTCCGCCTAGCCTCTGAGCCGCACGGCCCGATGCTTGACCGCGAACTCCGGCGGGTCGACGGCCGTCGGGCCGGCCCCCTCATCGAGGAAGCTGCGATTCTGCCCGCCGGCTTTCGCCGCAGACAAACACTTCGCCAGCCGACCAAACAACTGCTCGGGCGTCTCCCCGGCCCGAAACTCCGCGATTCCGGCCGTGGCGGTAAGTGCGATCTCGGATTCGCCGTTCTCGAACGTCGTCCCTTCCACCGCCTGGCGAAACCGCTCGCAGGCGGCCGTGGCCTGGCGGGGGCCGGTGTCGCCGAAGAAGAGCAGGAACTGCTGGCCGGTGAAGCGGGCCAGCACGTCGAAGCCGCGGTCGCGGCGGACGTGGCTATCGAGCAACTCGGCCACGACGCGGAGCAGTTCGTCGGCCAGCGTGGCGCCGTGCTGTTCGTTGATGCGGCCAAAGCGATCGAGGTCGAGCAGCGCCGCGCTGCTCAGCCGAGTGCGTCCCGGATCGGCCTCAAGCCATTCGCTCATCATGGCCGCCAGCCCCGCGCGGCTGCGGAAGTTCGTGAGGCCGTCGACAAGCAGCCGCGGATCGCAGCCCGAGAGGCTCTTCTCGCTGTCGAGCACTGTGGCCAGCGAGGCGTGCATCTGGTCGCGGAGCGCATGCGCCAGGTCGAGCAGCCGCCGCAGCTCCTCGAGCAGCTTCTTGCGGGCGGCCGTCGGGTCGGCGGCCAGTTGAATCTGCCGCAGGTTGTTGAGCGTCGTTTCGATCTGCGCCTGCTGCATGAGCAGGGTCGACTCGAGCTCGCCGGCCAGGTTGTTGCCGCTGGTGAGGTCGGTCTGGCGATCGCGCAAATGGCCGGCGGCCTCCGATTGCTGGGCCAGCCAGGCCTCGTTCATTTCGGCCAAGCGCTGGCTCCAGTCGCCCAGCGCTTCGGCCGACAGCGGATCTCCCAGGCCGCGCAGCTCCAGCTCGAGCTCGACCAGCCGGTTGCGGTACTTGCCCACCTCGAGCCGCAAGACCTGGATGGCGGCCTCGATGAACGTGCCGGTGACGAGCGACTCCTCGAGCCGCTCGAGCCACTCGCGAGGGACGTCGGCCTCGCGCGGGACCTCGCGGGCAGGAGCCACCACGGGCGCCTCGGCAGCAGGCTCGACAGGCGCCGCCGCTTCGACGACCGGTTCCGCAACGGGCTCGGGCGGCGGCGGTTCGGCAGCTTGTGGCGCAATGACGACGCGCGTCCGCCGCGGCGGCAACAGGAAATGCGCGACCGCCGCCCCCAGGGCAAAGTTCATCACGCCGATGGCGACGACGAAGCCGACCACCTACCGCTCTCCGCACAGAACCGCTTGCCCCGCCACGCTCCGCAACTCGTAAACCGAAGTCCGAACGATTCCTTCCGCGCGTCGATCACGGTCAAGTGTAGGTTGCCGAAAAATCCGGCTTAGGCGATTCCTTGTAACGGTCCGCCCGCACAATCGGGCCAACCGATGTAAGCCGGGCGGCTGAGGGTCGGCCGGGTGGCTGGGGTCGAGCAAAGCGAGCCCCCAGCAAACCACCACGATGGGCGAGTGCGGCCGCTCTCACGTGTCGCCGGTCTGGGCGCTCGCCTCACGGCTCGACCCCAGCCACGCTCCACTCCAGCGGCGAAAAATCCCTACTCGCCCGGCGGCCCACGATACACCTCCTGGTGCAACACATTCTTCCGCGAGGTCGCGTGCCCCGCGCCGGCGTCTTCGCGGAGCACGGCCGCCATCATGTGGAACTTGGCGTCGATGTCGTCGGCGTAGTGAACCAGCAGCGCCTCAGGCGTCATCGGCGGCTTGGGGGAGCCCCATTCCGGCAGCCGCTGGTGGGCCAGAATGATGTGCTCGAGCCGCAACAGCGTGTCGGCATCGAGCGGACCGCCGGCGGCCGCCTCGCGCACGAGGTCGCGCCCCTGCAGGATGTGTCCCACAAGCGTGCCTGAGGGAGTGTGCTCGGCGCCGGTGGCCGTGGGGGCGATCTCGCGCAGCTTGCCGATGTCGTGCAGGATGGCGCCGGCCGCCACCAAATCAACGCGGAGCGGCGGCTCGAGTTCCGGATACTCGGCGACGTACTTATGCGCGAGCCACACGGCGTTGCGGGTAACAGCCAGCGTGTGTTCGAGCCAGCCGCCGACATAGGCATGATGATTCCGCCGCGCGGCCGGCCACACGAGCAACTCGGCCCGATGCCGCTCGAGCAGGCCCAGCGTCAGTTCCAAGAGGGGACCGGCCGGTATTTCTTGCCGAGCGAGCGCCGTTAGCTCGGCCGCCATTTGCTCGGGATCATGGCGCGACCGCCGCTGGCACATTTGCGGATCGAATCCCTCGGCGGAGTCCGACTCAACGACCTCGCGTATTTTGCGAATCTCGAGCTGCGGGCCGTAGCTCGTGTCGCGCAGAATTGCCCGCAGCTTATAGAAAACGCCGGCGGTCCAGGCCGCCCGGCAGTCGTTCATCCAGGCGGAGTCGTGCCAAATGGGAAAGGTGGCCTCGCGGCCGGCGTCGCGAAAGGTGACCTTGAAATACGGCTTGCCGTCGCGGGTAGTCAGCTCTTCCTTGGCCGCGAGCAAGGCAAAGAAATCGGCCTCCACCCCCGGCAGGAGCGAGGAGAGGGGAACCTGGGCGATCGGACGCTCGCGCATGGGTTGAGCCAGGCCTGTAGCGGTTGCCCCAGCCCCGAGTGAGCTCTAACCTGCCCCGCGGACACACGCCAAACTACCCGACTAGGATTCGAACCTAGACTGAGGGAGCCAAAATCCCTAGTGCTACCGTTACACCATCGGGTATCAGCCGCGGAGCAGATCGCCCGCAGCTTGGTCACATCATAGCGGGCACCGGCCGAAGCGAACAATGCCCGAAACGGGCGAGGTGTGCGGCCAGGTCGCGGATCGCAACCTCTAGCGTAGCCCACGGTTGGGGTGACACGCCGTCCGCGGCGACGGTTCGCCGCGCCTCGCTGCGGCCGCCCAATGGCTCCCAAAATCTGGGTCGCGCGACCGGCGGGCGTTCCTCCTCGGAAAAAAACCGTGGTGCGGACTGCTTGACGACCTATACATAGGACGGCTATGTTTATGCCTAGAGCACTTAGGTATCTGGGCCGCACTCATGGATTCTCGCTTACTTTGGGGCATCGTCGAGATGCTCGTGCTGGATGTCGTTTCCCGAGGGCAAAGCTACGGGTACGAAATCAGCCAACAGGTGACCGCGCAATCGGCCGGCTACTTCGACCTAAAGGAAGGCAGCCTCTACCCGGCCCTTCATCGCCTAGAGCGACACGGGCTGTTGGCGGCCACTTGGGCCGAGGCTGACGGCCGCCGCCGCAAGTACTACAAGCTCACAACTGCCGGCAAAAAGGCGCATGCCGCCAAGACCGCGGAGTGGGCTCGATTCGTGGCTGGTGTCAGCGGCGTATTGGGAGGAGCCAGCGGTGTGGCCTGAATCTCTGAGCAGCAACTTGCCTCCGCCCCATGCCGACGAACCGGTTAGCCTTCGACAAGATATTGCCGACGAACTGGCAGATCACCTCGCGGCCGCACTCCAGGACCAGCGGCTTCGAGGAGCGGACGAATCCACCGCGCGGCAGCTGGTCCTGCAGCGGTTTGGCGACCCATCGCAGGTCGCCCAACAACTCTGGGTCGATGCAATGAAGGAACCGATCATGCGTCAACGTGCCTTGTTGGTCTTGGCCGCCTTGTTGGTCGTTGGTGTTTTCGCGGCGAACGGTCTTGCTTGGATGGCCTTTCGGCAGTTGCGGGAATCCAACGCCGCGCTTGTTGCTCGCCTCGAAGGCTTCTCCGCCCCACGTTCTCCCGTTGAGTCGGCGGACCTCACCTTTGAGCTTGTCAAAGAGGGCAGCGGCGCCCCTGCCGTTGGCTACGGCGTAGAGTTGCTCGGATCGGCGGTCGATGCTGATAGTCCGCTGACGCTCGAACAGACAAGCGACGCCAGGGGCCACGCGCGCTTCGGGCCGATCCGGCCCGGCAGCTACACCTATTGGGTTTCCGCTCCCTGGAAATGGCGCACTGAGCGGCAAGGACTGGCGATTCTGGCGGGGCAAACCGCGCGGCGTATCGAGTGCCCGCCTAACCCTAAGCCACCGCAGGAATCTCATGCGAAGATCAACGTGGTATGGCCTGGAGAACTCAACGAACGGCTTGCTTTGGCATGCGAGTTTGTTCCTTCGACTCCTAGATTTTCCATCGGCGACGTGACATGGACAAAAGCGACTGGTTTTCGCGTCGTGCGGGATCTGAATGGAAAATCTCCTGCCACCGTGCAAGGGCCTCACGGTTCTGACCGTGACGAATGGCTCTTGGGGAGATTCGCCGAGCCCCCAACGCAAGAGATGGACGCCGATACGTACGACCTTGCCACCTTTTCCGTCTTGCGACGTACCGGAAGGCAGGATGGGCCGACTCGCGCAGGATATCAGACCATCTTTCAGGGGGAAGGAAGTATCTTCGGGCAGTTCGCTGCTACCGCCGCGGACGAAGCGGTGTGGACGATCGAGGTTCCTGCGCACATTGCTACCTTCAGCGAACGCGAACTCGAAGCGATGGATAAGGAGGAACGGGTGGACAGCGCTGGAGACCGCTGACGAGCGGAAGCCGGCCTTCGAACCCGAGTGAAAGCCCTCCCGAGGCGCGCCTACATTTCGTCCGCCCGCCCTCGCCAGCGACAGTTCCGTGAGACGCGAAACCGCCGAGCAGAGGGGGTTGCAATCGACGCGTGTCCCGAGCGTCCAACATTTCAGCGAGCCCTCTGGCGACGGCCCTACAGGTAATACAACCAAGCCAACACCGTGTGCCACCAGCGGGTCAGGTTGGACAGCGCCCCCTCCTCTTCCGTGTACACCGACACGCTTCCCGTCTGCCCAACCCGCAGTGGCGGGAGGTGGGGGTCGTCGAAGGCGAGGCGGACTTGGAAGCGCTGCGAGGGGCGGACCCAGCTCGTTTCGCGCTCCACGTTGGGGAGTACGCCGGAGGGGATTCCTTGCCCTTGGCCCACGCCCCAGCCGACCGTTTCCACGCGGGCATGCAGCAGCCGGCCGGGGGCGGCCGCCAGGGCTACGAGCGCGGGCTGCCCTGGCTGCAGGCGTTCGAGCGAGTTCTCGCGGAAGTTGGCCACGAGCCGCCATTGGCTCGTGTCGATGAGGGCGAGCGCCGCCTCGCCTACCCGCACGTAGGCCCCTTCGCGCAACTGCAGGTTGGTGATCACGCCCGAGCAGGGCGCGGTGACGCGGGCATAGCCGAGGTTGAGCTCGGCTTCGGCCAACTCGGCGCGGGCCGCCGCCACCAGGGCATGTTCCTCGCCGATCCGGGCCGCTAGGGCGTCTTCGGCCCGCTTGATCGCCTCGTCGTTCTGGGCGAGCGTAGCCTGGGCCGCCTTGTGGCGCTGCAACGCCTCGAGATACCGCCGCTCGGTCGTCGCCTCGTTGCGAAAGATCTGCTCTTCCTGTCGATAGACGGCCGCCGCGTAGTCGGCGTCGGCCTGGTTGCGGGCACGATTCGCGCGGGCCGCCGCCAGGTCGGCGTCGAGCTCGCGCACCTGCTGCTGAGCTTCGGCCAACTTGGCCTGCAGGCGCGCCACCGCGTGTTCGAAGGGACGCGGATCGAGGGCGAACAGCAACTGCCCGGCCTCGACCTGCTGCCCCTCGCTGACCGCCAGTTGCACCACCTGCCCCGCCACCTGCGGCGCCACTTGCACTACGTAGGCCTGCACATAAGCGTCGGTCGTCAGCGGGGTACGGCGGTCGGCCAGGGCATAGTAGGCCAGCAGCAACACGAGCAGCACGAGCGTCGTCAGCACCCAAAAGCTGAAGGCCCCGATCCCCCGCCGCAGCCCGTGCCCGAGCGCGCGGAAGGGCCAGGCGATCGCTCGGGCCACGCGGCGAGCAGCATCGAGGTTGGCCATGGGCGCGGTCGGTCCTTAGGGGGCGCCGGGGGAAGGAGACGCGGGGGCCGCCGGCTGCGGCCCGTTGTCGGCCGGAGGCGGAGGGCTGTCAAGCGGCGGCGCCGCCGGCACGCCGAGCGCGTAGTCCAAGCGGGCGAGCGCCGTGCGATGTTCGTAAAGGGCCGCGAAGTAGCGCTGCTGCGCCTGCGTGAGCGCCGTCTCGGCGTCGACCAGGTCGGTGGGGCTGGCGTCGCCATTGCGATACTTCACCCGCTCGAGCCGCAGGTTCTCTTGGGCCTCGTCGATCGTCGGCTGCGCGAGCGCCACGCGATCACGCGCGGCGAGCACCGCGCGATAGGCGAGGGTCGCCTCGAGCGTGACCGCGTCGAAGATGGTTTGTGCCTGGGCGGTCGCCTGGCGGACCTCGGCCTCGGCTGCCCGCAGTTCGCCGCGGCGGCGGCCGCCGGCATAGAGCGGCTGATTGAGATGGATGCCGGCGCCTTCCTGGGCGCCGCTTTGCACGTTGTGACCGTCGACATAGCCCAGGCTGGCCAGGGCGTAGATCTTGGGCATCTGGTCCCCCGCGGCGGCGGTGCGCTGATACTCGGCCGCGGCCACGGCCTGCCGCGCGGCGGCGATTTCGGGACGCGCAGTCACGGCGACCTCGACGCTCTCGGCCAACGTGCGTTGCAGCTCCGGCACGCCGCGCTCGTCGGCAAGTTCAAGCGGGAGCTGCGCCGGCCGACCGAGCACGTTGTTCAACTGTGCGAGCGCCGCCAGCTCCGCCTCTTCAGCCCGCACGAGCTGCTCGCGGGCGGCGGCCACTTGCACCTTGGAGCGGAGCACGTCGTCGCGATCGGCCACGCCTCCGGCGCGGCGTGCCTCGGCGTCGTGCAGGGTCGCCTCGGAACGCAGCACGGCCTCGAGGGCGATGATGCGGCCGTCGCGTGCTTGCAGCCCGCGCCAATACGCGGCCCTGGTTTCGAAGACGATCGTTTCACAGGCCCGCTGCGATCGCAGCCGCGCGATTTGAGCCTGGGCGGCGCTGCGGCCGTAGCGGCCAGCCGTGCGGCCAAAGTCGTACAGCGTCCACTGCACCTGTAGCTCGCTCTGCACGAAGGTGTGCCCGCCGCGCGTTTCTGGCAAGATGCTGCCGGTCAGGCCCGGGGCGCCAGGGCTCAAATTCGAGTCGGTGCCGCCGTAGCGGTTAAGCAGATCGACTTGCGGCAGGAACGGTGCGAAGGCGATTTGCTCGTTCGCCAGGCTGCGGTCGACCTCGGCCTGCGCGGCGCGGAGGCGGGGGTTGTTGGCCATGGCAAAGGCGACCGCTTCGGCGAGCGTCCAGCGAACTTGTGCGCCAGCGGGGCCGCTGGCGGCGTCGGACGGGGAGAGCAGCGGCGCCGGCAGGCCAACGGCTTCCCTGGCCGCGAACGAGCGCGGAGGAAGCTGCCGGTTGCCGGGCGGCGGGGCCGCATGAGCACCGATCGGCCGCGGCGGGAGCTGCCCCCGCGCCGGGATGGGCCACAAGCAGACCGCCAGCGCACTCGCCGCGAAGGCGAGGAGGGCGCGCGGTGGTGCGGTTTCCCCCGGCATGAACTTCTGTCGACCTTACCAAGCCAGTCCGGCCTTGTCCGCGCGCAGAAGTGCGCGCAGCACGCCGGATCATTCGTCAAGATCGACAAACTCGCCGCAGCTTCCGCAGAGAAGTTAGGCAACGCGGGCAGACGAACTTTGCGCTGCTAGCACCCGGCCGCTGTTAGTGCGGCTTGTGGAAGTCGTCCCCCTTCATCCCCTTGGGGGTGGGGCCGATACGGAACTCTTCCTTCCCCTCGTCCGCGCGATTCGTGGGCCGCACGAGCAGCCAGACCCCCAAACCCACGAGCAGGCCCACGACCGAGTAGACGGGCACATAGCTCTTGGGGCCTGCCGGCGGCGGGGTCGCCTGCGCCCACGCAGCTTGCAGCGGAAGCGTGGTCAACGTGAGAAACAGTAACCCGCGAATCAGGGCGGCGGCATTCGGACGCAACATCGAGGGCAAGCTCTGGTTGAAGGAAGGCAAGGCAGCGGTCAGGCGACGAACGCATCGAACGGCGCCGCGATCTCGCGAAACCGGTCGCGGGGGATCGCCAGCGTGTCCCAGCGGCTGGAAATCGGCCGAGCCAGGCTGGCGTAGTCGTGCCGACGGATCGCCACGAAGCCATACAGCGCGCCCCGAAAGGCGAACAACTGGTCGCGCGGTAGGGGCGCTCGCCGGCCCACCACATTGTAAGCAAAGACGAACAGCCCGCCAAACTGCTGCCCAAACAGCGTTTCCCACTGGGCCAGGCTCTCCAGGTCGTCGCGGGTCGACCAGTTTTTCCAGTACTGTTTGCCCTCGCCTGAGGGGAACCGCCGCCCCTTCACGTCGACCAGCCAACTCCAGCCCGAGCGGGCGGTGACGATGAAGTCCAGGCTTTTCAGCGACCGCTCGGCCAGCAGGCTGCGGCGGGCCTCGTCGACCGCCACATAGCCGATCTGCCGCTCGCGCAGCAGGGCTTCGAAGGCCAGTTCGTAGTGGTTGTCGCGTTTGGTCATTGCGCGGCTCGTGGGGCAGGTTGGCAAGGTCTCTGGTGATCCAGACTATCCGCCGCTGCGGGCGGTACAACCGGCTTCGTTGACGCTCCGGCGTGCCGGCGGTTGACCTAGGGTTGACAAGCGTCCCGGTCGATCCTCGTGCTCGCGGAGCCCACCTCTCATGCGCACTCTGTTCCTCGGTCTGCTCCTCGCCGCCGCCCCCGCCGCCGAGAGCGAAGCGCCATCGCCGAAGACGACTCCCGGCGCCCCGGCCAACACGGCGGCCGGCGATGACGCCGCGGAAGGCCAAAGCATCGAGTTCGACGGCGACGCCTACGTCGAGCAGTTCGAGAGCGCCACGCCTGACTTTCGCCTCATGGAGTTCGTGCGCGCCGACGAGACGGTCGACAACTGGACCAAGCTGCTGGCCGTGCGCAACTTCATGAAGCTCGAAGACCCCGGCCAGTCGGCCGCGGCGGTGGGCAAGACGCTGCAGCAGATGCAGCCCGAGGCCAAGTACCGGCTGCTCGAGAAGGAGGACGGCAGCGAAGCAATCATCGACTTCATCACCTGGCCCGCCGACGGCAGCTATCTGGAGTTCAACATCCACCGCTACCTGAAGAAGCCCGGCTACCCCGGCCTGATCAGCTACCAGTTCGCCTACAAGTTCACCGACACGTCGCCGGAGAGCCAGGAGAAATTTCAGAAACTGCGGGCGAAGTGGGTCGACGAGATGTCGAAGGCCGACTGGGACGTAGAGTTCGGCGAGCAGTGAAGATCCCCCCGCTCCCTGTGGGAGAGGGCCGGGGGTGAGGGACGGTGCAGGACAGGGTGCGCCGTGCCCCAGCTTTGCCGTCCCTCACCCCAACCCTCTCCCACAGGGAGAGGGGGTCAGGAGAGCACCTCGCGGACCACTTCCCCTTCCGAGGCCACCATCGGCCGGCCGTCGGTCGTGTGATAGGTGATCCGCCGCGCGTCGTAGCCGAGCGCCGCGAAGATCGTGGCGTGGACGTCGGCCGGCGTCAGCGGGCGGTGCTCGGGATGGGCGCCGTGGGCGTCGCTCTGGCCCACGACCTGGCCGCCGCGCACTCCGCCGCCGGCGAGCACCATGCTGTAGCACTGCGGCCAGTGGTCGCGCCCCGCGTCTTTGTTGATCGCCGGCGTGCGGCCGAAGTCTCCCATCCACACGACCAGCGTTTCGTCGAGCAGCCCGCGCTCGTCGAGATCGTCGAGGAGCGCGGCGTACGCCTGTTCCATCGGCGGCACGAGCCGGTCGCGCATCTGCTTGAAGTTGTTCGTGTGCGTGTCCCAAGTGATGCTCGGGCCGTTGACCGTCGTCACGAAGGGGACGCCTGCCTCAACGAGCCGCCGCGCAAGCAGATGCGACTGGCCCCAAGTGTGCCTGCCATACCGCTCTCGCACCGCCTCCGGCTCGCGCGCGAGATCGAAGGCCGCCGCCGCGCGGTCGCTGGCCAAGAGCGACAGCGCCTTGGCTTGGTTCAGGTCGATGTCGCGGGCGGCCGCAGTGCGCACCGGTCGTCCGCGGCGTTCGAGTTCGCCCAGCAACTCGCGCCGCGCGTTGATCCGCTCGCGCGACAACCCGTGCGCCAAGCTCAGGCCTCGAACCTCGAAGTTCTTGTCGTTGGGATCGGCGTTGAGCACGAACGGATCGTGCTCCGGCCCCAGGCACGCGCCATACTGCCCTGGCGTGATGTACTGAAAGCTATCGCAGTGGGGACGCGGCGTGATGACGTAGGGCGGCAAGGGTTTTGTGTAGCCGTCGCGTTTGGCCAGCCAGCCGACAAGCGTGCCGACGGAAGGGAGGTCGGCGCGGCTGGGGTTGATCAGCGTGCTGTCGATGCGGTAAGGGCGGCCGACGATCGACCAGTACATGCCGGCGTTGTGCTGGCCATGCTCGTGGTGGAGCGTGCGGAGGATCGCCAGCTTGTCGGCCCGCTGGGCAATGCGCGGCAACAACTCCGTCACCTGAATGCCTGGCACGTTGGTTTGAATCGTGCGGAACGGTCCACGGATGTTGTCAGGCGCCGCCGGCTTGGGGTCCCAGAGGTCGAGATGGCTAGGTCCGCCGCAATTAAAGATCAGGATGACCGAGCGGGCCTTAGGGCGTGCCAGCGCCGTGGTTGCCGCTGCAAGCTGCCAGTCCGACCACAAACACCCCAGCCCGCCGAGTCCCGCAGCGAGCGCTTGCCGGCGGGTGATTGGTAGGGTCCGCTGTGCGGACCACTCCTTACAGCGCGGGCTTGAGTTGGTCCGCACAGCGGACCCTACGAGCGATTCATCTTCGCGCGTCGGCATCGGATTGCTCCTGCGAGGCGGGGCAGTGAGGAGCGGAAGGGGGGCCGTCGACAGTCTAGCGGATTTCAAAACCTGCTGCCAATTCGTTGAGTTCCCCTTTTCCCGTGAGCCAGTGATCTCCCACAGACCCAGCCGACTCGCTCCGCTCAACATTGCTGTGCTTTGTGTATGCACGCCACGATTGCCCACGCTTGCAACGGGTGCAGCGCCTTGGTTAGAACGGCTGCTGCGGCACTCCTAACCAGAGGCCTCGTGGCTTCGGTTCCGCCGCTCGAGTGGCTCGTGGTGCATGATGTCTCAGCCAATCAGCCGCGAGGACGTGTTGCGGCTAGCCCCAGATGCCTCGTCGGCCAAGAGCGGGCAAGAATTGGGCCAAGACCGCAAGTGGATGTCGCGCGGCGGTGATAGCCAAGGGTTGTGGGGAGAGTGCCAGGGGAGCGGCAAGCTGCCCTATCAGGTCCGCGTCGACCTGAGCGATCTGGCGACCAAGTGCTCCTGTCCCAGCCGAAAGTTTCCCTGCAAACACGCGCTCGGCCTGTTGCTGCTGCACGTCGAAAAGCCGGTCGCCTCCACGGCGCCGCCCGCTTGGGTCGTCGAATGGCGTGCCTCTCGAGAGGCACGGGCCGCACAGGTAGCCGAGAAGCCGAAGCGAGCGACAGCCGCGTCCGATCCGGCCGCCAGCGCTAAACGGCGAGGGGAGCGCTGGGACCGTGTGAAATCCGGCTTGGCGGACCTGAAAACGTGGGCCGAAGATCTTGTGCGTGTCGGCATCGCCTCGGCGCCCGGCAAAGGCTTCGAGTTCTTCGATCATCAGGCCCGGCGTCTGGTCGACGCGCAAGCCCCGGGGGCAGCACGCTGGGTGCGCGAGTTGGGCTCTTGCGCCGCTGCCGGCGAAGGATGGCAAGGGCCGTTTCTCGAGCGGCTGTCGCTGCTCCATTTGATGACCGTCGCCGCTGAGCGAGCCGATTCGTTGCCGTCGACCGTCCGTGCCGATCTCGAAGCGACCTTGGGACTCACCGTTGCCGCGGCGGAACTCGATCAACTTCCGGCCCTTCGGGACGACTGGCAGGTTGTGAGCCATGAGGTGGAGCTCGACGACCGGTTGCGCGTGCAGCGGCACTGGCTCTTTGGCCGGAAACACCGCCGCACGGCCCTGCACCTCAGCTTTGCCCATGGGAATGCGCCCCTCGACGGCCGGCTGAGACTTGGCGAGTCGTACGACGCGGAACTCGTGTTCTATCCCGGCTCCGGGATGCGCGCCGCCCTCCGAGGCGACTTCGCTCCGGCGGCGGAAGCGCCCTGGAACGGCTGCGACTCCCTTGCCGAGTTGCTCGATCGCTATGCGCACGGCTTGGCGGATTGCCCTTGGTTGGAGAGCTTGGGCCTCCCGCTTGTCGCGGTCGCGCCACAACGCGGGTCGTCCGGCTGGTTGCTGTGCGATCGCGCGGGTGAGGGCCTGCCCTTGCGCGCCGCCGAGCCCTCGATCATGGCGCTCTTGGCGGTCTCTGGCGGCAACCCCGTCGACATCGCCGTTGAGTTCGACGGCCGATCCTTGCGCCCCATGTGCCTGGCCACGTCCAGAGAGTTCATCAACCTGAGATTATACAGCGGCGAGGGAGTCGGACTGTGAAAGGATTGCTGACCTCTGCCTTGCTGGGCGCCCAGCAAGGGCCGCCTGACCTTCAGGGTCTGCCTGACCAGGTGATGGCGCTTCGAGAATCGATGACGGACCTGCCCGGAGAAGTGCAGTTGCTGGAATTGGCCGCCGCACAGTCGCTGTACGAGCGGGCAGGAGTCCGCCCGATCGCGGCGGCCAACGCGCTGCCGCTCGCCCCGCTCGACGTGCAGGAGTGCTGCACGCAGGCGGCGGCCGACCTCTTGGAGCGAATCGTTCAACGTGGGGGGAACGAACTGCTGTTCGAGTGGCTAACGCTTGCGGCGCGAGCGAAGCGACGACCTCCGCCGCGGCTGTTGCCCCGGCTGCTGGATCTCGGAGCGTCGCAGGCTGCGCTGCGTCGCGCGGTCGAACGAGTGATGGACGCGCGCGGCGCCTGGCTCTGCCAATTCAACGCGGCCTGGTCAGCCCCGCTGCCCAGCGACGGCGACGCCGATTGGGAAACCGGCACAAAGGTCCAGCGAATCTCCCTGCTCGAACGCTTGCGCGAGTCGTCGCCGGCGCGTGCGAGGGAGCTGATTCAAGCCACCTGGCACACGGATCCGGCCGACGAGCGCGAGCGCTGGCTGACCGCACTGGCGGTCGGGCTGAGCGCAGACGATGAGCCCTGGCTCGAAAGCTGTCTCGACGACCGTAGCGCCAAGGTGCGCGAGGCGGCGGCCGAGTTGCTGGCGCGCCTGCCCGACTCCGCCTACGTGCGGCGCATGACCGAGCGGGCGCAGTCGTGGCTCACGCTTGCCGCGCCTTCCAAGCGCGGCCTGCTCGGGCGCACGAAACCGCCCCAGCTCGAGGCAACGTTGCCGGCTGAGTTCGACTCGGCCTGGACGCGCGACGGACTGCGCGAGAAACCCGCCGCAGCGATCGGCCCCCGGCAATGGTGGCTCGAGCAGGTGTTGAGCCGCGTGCCGCCGGCTGTCTGGTCTCGTCGATTCGAACTTTCTCCGGAGGCCCTCGTCGCAGCGGCGCCCGAAGAGCACCGCACTCTGCTCCTACGAAGCTGGGCGGCCGCCTATGCGCGGCATCCTTCCGCCGAATGGACGATGCCGCTGTTCGGCGCTCAGAGCCTTCAGCCAGGGTTTCTGGCCGCGGCGCCAGCGGAGCAGCGGCCCGAGTTGGTTCGCCGACTCGAACCCCTGGGCGCGCCGGGACAGGAGTGGGCGTTGCTCGCCGAGGTCCGACAAGCGTGGCCGCCGCTCGACGAGACCACCTCGGCGGCGCTCGTGGAACGCTTTGGCGCTCCAGCATTGCTGGCTGCCGACGCGGCCCGCTGGATCGCGCCGGGATCGCTTGAACAACTGGAACAGCGGCTAGCATCAGTCGCTGACGCGAGTGGCAAAAAGTTGGACCAGGCACTCTTCGAAATTGCGCTGCGGCGCGAGCTGCATCAGGAGTTTGATCCATGAGGAAACAGGCAGATCAATCGGCCTCCGCGGACGATGGCGTCTTGAGAGCGCACGCCGAGACCCAATTCCGGCAAGAGCTCGTGGCCTTGGCCGCGATCGACGATCGCCCGCGGCCGCCCCGCTGGCGTCTCAGTCCCTGGGCGGTCAGTACGTATCTCCTGGGAGGACAAGCCGGCAAGACCGAGATCACTCCCAAGTACATCGGCAACCGTCGGCTGATCGAAATCGCCATCGCCACGCTGGCCACCGATCGCGCCCTGCTGCTGTTGGGCGTGCCCGGCACCGCCAAGACCTGGGTGGCCGAACACCTGGCGGCGGCGATCAGCGGCAATTCGACGCTGCTCGTGCAAGGAACCGCCGGCACGGCCGAAGAACAGGTTCGCTACGGCTGGAACTATGCTTTGTTGCTGGCCAAGGGACCCAGCCGCGAAGCACTTGTGCCCAGTCCGATCATGACGGCGATGGCCGAGGGTTCGCTGGCGCGCATCGAGGAACTGACGCGCATGCCGGCCGACGTTCAAGACACCCTGATCACGATCCTCTCGGAAAAGACCTTGCCGATTCCCGAACTCTCCGAAGAGGCTCAGGCGCAGAAAGGGTTCAACGTCATTGCAACGGCCAACAATCGCGACAAGGGAGTGAACGAGTTGTCGTCGGCGCTCAAGCGCCGGTTCAACACCGTGGTGTTGCCCACGCCGGCCACCGACGACGAGGAAGTCGACATCGTGCGGCGGCGCGTGGAGGCACTGGGCCATGCGCTCGAGATTCCTGCGCAGCCTCCGGCGCTCGCCGAGATCCGCCGAGTCGTGACGGTCTTCCGCGAGCTCCGCGCAGGACAGACGGCCGATGGCAAGACTAAGCTCAAATCGCCCAGCGGGTCACTGAGTACGGCCGAGGCCATCAGCGTGGTGGTGAGCGGGCTCGCATTGGCGGCCCACTTTGGCGACGGCGCCTTGCGGGCAGCCGACCTCGCCGCGGGGCTGCTCGGCGCCGTGGTCAAGGATCCTCTCCAGGATCGAGTCGTGTTGCAGGAATACCTGGAAACGGTCGTGAAGGAGCGCGACGGCTGGAAGGATGTTTACCGCGCTTGCCGCGAAATGCTCTAGCGGGCGCGGATAAAAGGGTGACTCGTGACGGGAAATGTTCACGTCTTCGGCGTTCGACACCACGGGCCCGGCAGCGCGCGGGCCGTGCTGCGGGGGCTCGAGGCGTTGCGCCCCGACTGTGTGTTGATCGAAGGGCCGGCCGACGCCAACAGCGTCCTTCCCCTGGCGGCGCACGCAGAGATGTCGCCTCCTGTCGCCCTGTTGCTCTACGCCGTCGACAACCCGCAACAGGCAGTGTTCTGCCCCTTCGCCGAATTCTCGTCCGAATGGTGTGCCCTTCGCTGGGCGCTTGCCGAACGCCGGGAAGTGCGATTCTTCGACCTTCCTCAAACGCATCGCTTGGCTTCGGACCCTGCTGATCGAGCTGACGGCGAAAGCTGCGAGAGCACCGCTCCGGCGGACGCTGATTCCACTCGCCCCGATCCGGCGATCGAGGCCCTGCGGCTCGATCCGCTTGGGGCCTTGGCTCGAGCGGCCGGCTTCGACGACGGCGAACGCTGGTGGGACTCGCTCATCGAATCGCGGAGCGAAGGACACGCCGTGTTCCCGGCGATCGCCGAGGCGATGGCCGTGCTCCGTGAGCAGGCCGGCGACGCGACTGCCGAAGAGCATGCCACCGTCGAAAGCCTGCGGGAAGCCTGGATGCGGCGCGCCCTCCGCGAAGCCCGCCGAGAATTCGCGACTGTCGTGGCCATCTGCGGCGCCTGGCACACGTCAGCGCTCAGCGACGAGCAACTGGCGGCGTGCAAGAAACAGGACGACGCTCGGCTCAAAGGTTTGCCGAAGGTCAAAACCTCGGCCACGTGGGTCCCGTGGACCTGCGGCCATTTAGCCTTCGCGAGCGGCTATGGGGCGGGCGTCGCCTCGCCCGGCTGGTATGAGCACCTCTGGCGGCGCCAAGCCAACGTGGTGGACCATTGGATGACGCGCGTGGCGCGGCTGCTCCGCGCAGAGGGGCTCGACTGCTCGAGCGCGCATGTGATCGAAGCCACGCGGTTGGCGACGACGTTGGCCGCCTTCCGCGGCCGCTCCCTGGCGGATCTCAGCGACATCGCCGACGCCTGCCGAGCGGTCTTTTGCTTCGACAGCGATCTGGCCATGCAGTTGATCGCTCGCAAGCTGCTGGTGGGGGAGCGCTTGGGCCGCACCCCCGCCGACCTTCCGCTCGCGCCCCTCCAGCAGGATCTGCAGGCTGCCCAGCGGCGGTTGCGTCTCAAGCCCGAGGCGCTCGAGCGCACGCTCGATCTCGACCTGCGCAACGAGACCGATCTGGCCCGCTCGCACCTGCTGCACCGCCTGCGGCTCTTGGGCATCGAATGGGGCGTCCCGACTTCGGGCGCTCTGGGCAAGGGTACGTTTCACGAGCTGTGGCGGCTGCGCTGGGACCCGATGTTCATCGTTCACCTGATCGAGCAAGGACGCTGGGGCAGCACGGTGGCCACCGCCGCAACGGCGCGCGTGGCCCAATCCGCTCAGGAGTCGAGCGAGCTGACGACGCTCACCGCCGCGCTGCGCGATGTAATGCTGGCCGATCTGCCGGAGGCGGTGTCGGCGCTGCTCGATCGACTCTTGGCGGTGGTGGGGAGCGGGGCGGACGTAGCTCTGTTGATGGACGCGTTTCCCGCGCTGGCCGCCGTGTTGCGCTATGGCAACGTCCGGCAAACCGACGCGACGATGGTCCAACGCGCGATCCACGGCGTGCTGCCGCGCATCTGCGTTGGGCTGCCGCTGGCGGTGCAGTCGCTCAACGACGAAGCGTCGGAAGCCATGAGCGCGCGGCTGGCTCAGGTGCATGACAGCGTGCAACTGCTCGAGTCGACGAGCGAAACCGAGCCCTGGTTGGCGGCCCTCGAACGAGTGGCCGACGTTCTCACGGCGCATGGCCTGGTCCGCGGCAAAACTGCCCGTTTGTTGTTCGACGCACGTCGCTGGAGCCTGCCGGACGTGTCCCGCCGGCTAAGCAATGTACTGAGTCTAGGCACGGACCCCGCCCAAGGCGCAGCCTGGATCGAAGGCTTCTTTCAGGGATCCGGCTTGGTGCTCGTGCATCACGCGGCGTTGCTCGGCGTCGTCGATGGTTGGCTAAGCTCGATCTCGGCCGAAGTGTTTCAAGAGCAACTGCCGTTGTTGCGACGCACATTTTCCACGTTCAGCGGCGCCGAACGCCGGCAACTCGCCGAACAGTTGCACGATCCGGGCGCCGGCCAATCCGCAGCGCGCGAGGAAGACCGTGACCTGGACCACCAGCGGGCGGCGCGAGTGCTGCCCGTGCTCAGGCTTATTCTGGGGGCGGCCCCAGCAGGGAGCTCTCGATGAGCATCGATTCCGCAGAACGCATGCGCCGTTGGCGGCTCATTCTGGGAGGCGCCGATGCCGGTTGCTTGGGGGCGTCGCTCACGGGGGCCGACCTGGCGATCGACGGCGCTCTCGAGGCCCTCTATCGCACTGTCTCCCGCGGCGAAAAAAGTGGCCGGCGCAGCGGCGGCCTGGAATCGTCATCCCCCAAAGTGGCCCGCTGGCTCGGGGACATTCGGCAGTATTTCTCCACGCCTGTGGTCCGCGTGCTGCAGCGCGACGCGCTCGATCGCTTGGGTCTGCGGCAAATGCTGCTCGAGCCCGAGCTGCTGGCCCACGTGGAGCCCGACGTGCATCTGGTCGCGAGCCTGCTCTCGTTGGCGGGCGTGATGCCGAGCAAGACGAAGGAAACCGCGAGGCTGGTGATCCGCAAGTGCGTCGACGAGATCGAGCGGCGGCTCGCGGAACCGCTCCGCCAGGCAGTGACCGGGGCGCTCAACCGTGCGGTGCGAAATCGTCGGCCCCGTCACCGCGAGATCGACTGGAACCGCACGATTCGAGCCAATCTGAAGCACTATCAACCGGAGCACCGCACGATTGTCCCCGAAACGCGGATCGGCCATGGCCGTCGCCGCGCGGCGCTGCGCGACATCATTCTGTGCATCGATCAATCGGGCTCGATGGCCACGAGCGTGGTCTACAGCGGCATCTTTGGTGCGGTGCTGGCCTCACTGCCGGCCGTCAGCACCCAGGTCGTAGTGTTCGACACCGTCGTCGTCGATCTGTCCGACAAGCTCTCGGACCCCGTCGAAGTGCTGTTCGGCACGCAACTCGGGGGCGGCACCGACATTCACCAAGCCCTGTCGTATTGCCAAGGGCTGATCCGCCAACCCAGCGACACGATCGTGGTGCTGATTTCCGACTTGATCGAGGGAGGCGTGCGGGAGAACTTGCTCAAGCGGGCGGCCAGCATCCTGGCCTCGGGCGCAACGCTGATCACGTTGCTCGCGCTCAGCGACGATGGGGCGCCCTGCTACGATCACGAAAACGCGGCCGACCTGGCGGCGCTCGGCTCGCCCGCGTTCGCCTGCACGCCCGACCTCTTTCCAGACCTCATGGCGGCCGCGATCCAGCGGCGGGACATCGCGCAGTGGGCCGCCAGCCGAGACATCGCCGTTGCAGTGCGACCAGGGCCTGCTTAGCCTGCGCGTCGATTCGGGATGAGCCCGCCGGGCGGGGCGGACCGATGAGCAGTCGCCTCCGGCCCTCCCCTAGCCGGCAACTGCCTGCGAACGACCGAGGGTTCTGCAGGCAGGCCCAAAGCGCGTCTTCTCGCGCCGTCCAAAGTGATCGAAGATCGAGGGCGTGTGTCCGGTTTCGTGCTGTTATGCTTGCCACGGATCGTACAAACGCGGTTTGCGTTGGGAGTAGACGCGCTGCGGATACGCACTCGTGAGAATGGGCCCTGGCGAAAGCGTTGACGGTGCTCTGGCCGAAAGGCCGAGCAAATGCAGCGAGAGTTTGCGGCGCGCTTCGCGCGGACTGGCAATCTGGCCGATTCCGCGGCAAACTGCTTGGACCGCCGGGCGCAGCGCACTAGACTGCGCATCGCCACACCGACGCCCGTTTTGGCTTTGCCGCCTCGACGCATCCGCCCCCCGCACCCGCGCATCTCTCAGGGACTTCCTACCATGGCCAGCGAAACTTCGACCGACGGCGCTCCATCCCCTTTCGCGGACAATTCGCTGACGGGAGCCCGAGCGGCAAAGCCCGCGAGCGGCCGCCGGCTCAGTCGGCGCGAGGCTCTGTCGATGGCGGCGGCCGTCGCCGGCTTCACGATCGTGCCGCGCCACGTGCTGGGGGGCCCGCGGCATGTTGCGCCCAGCGACAAGCTGCAGGTGGCCGGCGTGGGGCTCGGCGGCATGGGCACAGGGGATCTGAGCAGCGTGGCGGCCGGCAACCACGTCGTGGCCCTCTGCGACGTCGATCGCAGGGCGCTCGAACGGAACGCCGAGCACTACCCTGACGCCAAACGCTACGCAGACTTCCGGGAGATGCTGGTGCAGCAGCCCGAGATCGATGCGGTGGTGATCGCGACGCCCGACCATTCTCACGCCGTCATCAGCGCCCTGGCGATGGAGATGGGAAAGCACGTGCATTGCCAAAAGCCGCTGACACACAGCGTCTACGAGGCTCGGCGCATCGGCGAGATCGCCCGGCGCACCGGAGTCGCCACTCAGATGGGCAATCAAGGCCAAGCCGGCGAGTCTGCGCGGCTGATCGCCGAGACGATCCTCTCGGGCGCCCTTGGCGCCGTGCGTGAAGTCCACGCCGGCTCGAATCGAACGCCGTCGATCACGCCACGTGGCGTCGCCCGACCGCAGGAGTCTCCACCGATTCCTGATTATCTGAACTGGGACCTCTGGCTCGGTCCCGCGCCCGTGCGTCCGTACCACCCGACCTATCATCCGTTCAGTTGGCGCAGTTGGTGGGATTTCGGCACGGGCGTGCTCGGCGACATCGGTTGCCATCAACTGTCGGCCGTCTTCAAGGCGCTCGAGCTGGGGCGCCCCACGTCCGTGGAAGGCTGCTCGTCGAATCACCAAATGCCGCCCGAGATCTCCGGCGAAACGGCGCCGGTGTCGTCGATCACACGTTGGGAGTTTCCCGCGACCCCGGAACGCGCGGCCGTCACCGTCACGTGGTGGGACGGGGGACTCAAGCCGACTCGTCCGGCGGAACT
Source organism: Pirellulales bacterium (assembly GCA_046349955.1). Taxonomy (GTDB): domain Bacteria; phylum Planctomycetota; class Planctomycetia; order Pirellulales; family JBGAPH01; genus JBGAPH01. The sequence goes on from JAXMBI010000029.1 coordinate 99,592, forward strand.
GGAAGCAGACCGGCCCTTTGCCGAAGACGATTGGCTCTACATCGTGGGAGACGAGGGAAAGATGTACGGAGACCGGTTGATCCCGGAGACGCGGGCTCAACAATTCGGAACTCCGCCCCGAGTCTTGGCGCGGTCGCCAGGGCACTACGTGGAATGGATCAACGCTTGCAAGGGCGGACCGCCGGCGGGGTCCAATTTCGTCGACCATGCGGCGCACCTGGCCGAAGTGGTGCTGCTCGGGAACATCGCCCTGCGCACCGGCAAGAAACTGGACTGGGACGGGCCGAATCTGCGGTTCCGCAACAGCGACGAAGCGAACCGGTTGATCAACCCGCCTTACCGAGCCGGCTGGGAGCTGCCGGCCTAGGCATGACAACTGCGAGCGGGGGCGGCTGGACCATGAGTCTGGTGGCGCATGGGCTCTCTTCGCCTAGAGCCATTGCGCGACAGCGCCGCCCAAAGCAAGGCGATTTGCGAGTCGTGTCGAACCAGATCCGGGGCTGCAAGCGAGGTAAAAGGTCAGCCGGCTGCCCCTCGAAGGTCAGCGTGGGGCTGGGCGGCGGGCACGGGCGTGTTGTGGTGGCTGTCGGACTACTGGTCAGCCGGCTGACGCCGGCCGCTCGCCGGAGCGGTTGAACTGAGAGTTGTACGTTGTTAGCAACGGTCATGGCGAGCGGCCCAGCGTAAGCTGGCCGACCCATCCGCGCTGCACTGGGCGCCGGGTACGGTCAGCCGGCTTACGACGGCCGCTCGCCACCACGGCGCGTGCAAACCGGCGGGCTCTATTGCACCACCGGCAATTCCACAAAGCTCGTTTGCTGCGGCGCGTGGTAGATCCGCTGCGTCGCTGACTTGTAGTCCCCCGGCTTCGCCCAGAAGATGTTCGGCACGAAGGTTTGCGGGTTGCGGTCGTAGAGGGGGAACCAGGCCGACTGCACCTGCACCATAATGCGGTGCCCTGGCAGGAACACGTGGTTGGCCGTGGGGAGCTCGAAGCGGTAGACGAGTGGCTTGAACGGCTCGATCGGCTGCGGCTGCTCGAAGCTCTGGCGGTAGCGTCCGCGGAAGATGTCGGCTGCGATCATGAGCTGGTAGCCCCCCATCTCTGGCTGGCTGGCCACCTCGTCGGGGTAGACGTCGATCAGCTTCACCACCCAGTCGCTGTCAGTGCCGGAGGTCGCGGCCACCAGGTTGGCGATCGGCAGGCCGCTGATCTGCACCGGCTTGTCGAGCACTTGCGAAGTGAACGTGGCCACGTCGGTTCGCCCGGAGGCTTCACGCTGGTCGTCGACCAGCCACTCGGCCCAGGTCAGGCCGTCGCCGTAGCCCATCGGCTGGATCGGCCGCCGGCGAAACGGGGTCGGCTTCGCCGGGTCCGACACGTATTCGTCGTAGGCGGTTTCCCCTGGCAATGGGCCCTCGAAAGCGAGCTTCGAGCCTGCGCGCAGATAGAGAGGCGTCGGCTCGATGCGCCGGTCACCCTCGGCCGCCGGCCACTTGGGCAAGCTCCGCCACACGTTGGTCCCGGTCTCATAGGCCACCACCGGCGCAACGTTCGCCTTGGGGGCGCCATCCTTCAGATACTGCGCGAGAAAGGGCGCCAGGATTTCGCGGCGGAAGTGGCGCGAAGTGTCGCTGCCGAAGTGAATCGCCCCCAGCTTGCTGCCGTCTTCGATCTGCTGGCCGTGGAACCAGGGGCCCATGACCAGGAACACCTTGTCGTTGTTCTTGTCCTTGGGCTCGAGCGCCCGGTAAACGGCTGGGGCCCCGTAGATGTCTTCCTGGTCCCAGTAGCCGTGCACGAGCATCGTGGGAATCGACAGCGGCCGAGCGCCCAGCAGCTTGTCGACCGCCTGCTCGCGCCAGAAGGAGTCGTACGAAGGATGCTCGGTGAGCTTGCGCCAGAAGCCAAGCTGATCGAGCCCCTTGCGGCGGCCCAGTTCGCCGGCCGAGCCTGCGTCGAGGAACATGTCGTACACGTCGTGGTGCGTCGTGTGCAGCTTGTGGATCGCCTTGCGGGCGCCGACCTGGCGATAGATCCACCACACGTTCAACTGGCGGAAGGCACCGTAGTGGAACCAGTCGTCCCCCAGCCAGCCGTCGACCATCGGGTTCATGGGCACGCTCACCTTGAGCGCCGGGTGCGGATCGACCAGGGCCATCAGCGGCAGGAAGCCGTCGTAGGAGATGCCGAGGATGCCGACCTTGCCGTTGCTCTCCGGCACGTTTTTCACGAGCCAGTCGACCGTGTCGTAGGTGTCGGTCGAATGGTCGACGGGCGTCGGGTTGAGCGGACCGCGGAGCGGCCGGTTGATGATGTAGTCCCCCTCGGAGTTGTGCTTGCCGCGGATGTCCTGCACCACGCGGATGTAGCCGCCATCGACGACCACGTCGGCCGCGTTGTCGTAGCCGGTGAGCACCGGCTCGAGATGCACGCTCTCGGCGTTCTTGGTGAGCGAATCGGCGTCGTAAGGGGTGCGCGTGAGCAGAATCGGCGCGCCCTTGGCCCCCTTGGGCACAAGGATCACCGTGTGCAGCTTCACGCCGTCGCGCATCGGGACCATCACCTCGCGGCGCTCGTGATCATAGCCATCGAGGGTGGGCGCGAACTTCTCGGGAATCTCGCTGGGCAACTCGGCGTAGGTCTTGGGCGCAGGCGCCGTTTGGGCCCACGCCGACGCAGCAGCCAACAGGAACACAGCGAGCGAATCCGCGATCCGACGGCCGACCATGAGATCCTCCGAGAAAAGAAGGCGCCTAGGCGGGCCATTGTAGCGGCGCTCGGGCTGGGGTTCATCCAGCCTAAGATGCTGCCGTGACGATTTCGCGGGCGGGTGACTTCACTCGTCCCACAATCGCTCGAGTTCCCGCAGATACTCGGGCGGAAAGGGATGCTCGACCGGCGCCGGCGCTTGGGGAGCATCGTCGGCCTCCTCGGAATCCGTTGAGTCCGCCGG
>JAXMBI010000030.1:0-93868 GCA_046349955.1 Pirellulales bacterium
CATGAGGGCCAACTCATGTCGAGCCACACCACAATCGCGTCGGATCGGAAACCGCGCGGCAAGGTCCGCCAGGCCGCCGCGCTGAGCGACAAACCTGGACCTCCAGGCCTCTTCGCCGTCATCACGTGGGGCTGTGCCGGCACAAAATGGTTGGCCCAGGTGCTCAACGGCCACCCCGATGTCTTCTGCGTCCATGCCCTGCGATTTTGCCTCGGAGTGGGCGAGGGCGTGTCCGAGCGGCTCGACGACGTGCAGATTCTCTCGGCCGTCGAGCGCATGGGAGCCGGATTGCCGCTGGCGGGCGAGGTGCATGGATTGGCCCGCACGAGCGTGCCGCGGCTGAGGGCCCGTTTCGGGACGCGCTTCCGCTGCGCGGGGCTGGTGCGGTCGCCCGCGCCGCGGCTGCGCTCGCAATTGGCGCTCTTCGAGACGAACCACTACTCGGCGGCGGCCTGGCCCAACATGGAGTACGTGGAGTCGCTCCAAGGCTATGAGCAAATTGCCGCCCACGTGCGCAGTTACGACCGGCTGATGTTCGTCCACGCGGTGAACATGCTCAACGCCGTGATCGAGGAGCAGGAGCTGTTTCCGCTGTTTCGGCTCGAGGATCTTTCGACTTGCCCGATGTCTTTGCGAGCCTTTATTCGCCATCTCTCAGGGGGCCAGGTCGAAACGCACGACAGGTATCTCGCCTGGGCGCAGACGCAAGGTGCGCCGAACTCCCACGTGTCGCTGGCGGGGCGCCGGCCGCGTGCTTTCGAGGCCTGGCAAACGGAGGTCATTCGCACGATCCTGCGCCCCGAGGCCGTCGTGGCCTACCGAGCCTTGGGGTATGAGTTGCCCGACGACTGGCTTTCTACGGCCGCCGCCTAGCGCAGACGGGCGCGGCAGACTCTAGGCCTTCACCCCCCTCGCCACGACGATCCAGCCGTTGGCCCGCAGCCGGCTGGCCAGCCAGGGCGACCGCAGGGGATGTCGTCGCTCGGTGTCGAGCGGGATCCAGCGCACGATCTCGAAACCGGCCGACGTAACCGCGCTGCGTAGTTCTGTGGCCGTGAACACGTGCAGAAACATCTGCGGGATGCCGCGGTAGTCGAAGAATTTGTCGCCGAGTTCCTGATCGCGCCCCAGCGCCAGCCGCGCGAAGTGGCTGGCCATCCAGCGGCGGCCCAGCGCATCGTGCAAATTGCGCCACACGTTGTGGACGTGCAGCACGAAGAGTCCGCCCGGCTTGAGGATGCGATGCACGTGGCCGAGCGCCCGTTGGCGGTTGTCTCGCCCGCGCACCATGCCAAGCGTGCTGTACATGCACATGGCGTAGTCGGCCACGTGAGCACGTATTGCGTCGAGCTCGGCGATGTTGGCGAGCACGCGATGGATACGCAGCCCCTCGGCCTCGGCCTTTTCGCCCACCACGGCCAGCATCTCGGCCGACAGATCGACCGCCAGCCCCGTGAGTCCGCTCCGCACCAACGGCGCGAGCGCCCGGCCGCTGCCGCAACCGAGGTCGACCACGAGCCCCGGCGGCCGAAAGTGCTCGGCCAGCACCGCCTGGTCGAAGTCGAATAGGCTGTTATAGGCGTGGTATTCGTCGTAGTCCCAGGCGATGTGCTCCGCTTGCACGTAGTCCCAGAGACCGCGGGTGACGCCGGCGGGGAGCAGCCATTCGGGACGGTTGGGGGGAGGCACGCGTAAATCGCTCGCAACGGACCGGCCGCGCACTCGCGCGGCGTTCGCAGGGGCCTGGGATTATAGCCCCAAGTAGCGAACGCGGAACCACTTGGAGCGCGGCTCGTTGGGCTGCCGTGTTCCCCCCCGCAAAGTTGCTACACTTGTAGGGCCGCGGAGATTCTTGGCGCGGCCCGGCCTGACTCCCTCCTTTGCACCCGAGACTCGACTCATGTCGCTCCCTGGATTCGCCGCGGCGGCCGCACTTGTGCTGCTGCCCTCTCTCGCGTTTGCCCAAGCCCCGGCGGACCCCAAGGCCGACGCAGAGGGCTACCTCGAACTGTTCGACGGCAAAACCCTTGAGGGCTGGCACAAGAATCCGGCCAAGATCGGCCACGGCACAGGCGGCATTTGGGAGGTCGAAGACGGCGCCATCGTGGGGCAACAAGATCCGCCCGGCAGCGGCAACGGCGGCATTCTGCTCACCGACGCTGACTTCGGCGACTTCGAGCTGCTGATCGACATGAAGCCTGACTGGGGCATTTGCAGCGGCCTGTTCCTCCGCAGCGACGACGAGGGACGTTGCTACCAGATGATGGTCGACTACCACGACGCCGGGAACGTGGGACACATTTACGGCGAAGGCGTGGGCGGCTTCAACAACCGCCCCTTCAACATCGACGGCGTGTATGACGGCCAGGACCGGCTGCTCAAGTTGACCACCACGCGCAACAACACCGTCCTGCCGCCGGCCTATTCGATTTCGGGCGACGACTGGCTCAAGGCCTGGAAGGTGGGGGACTGGAACACCGCCAAGGTCCGCCTGGTGGGCAACCCGCCGCGGATCACCACCTGGCTCAACGGCGTGAAGGTGAGCGAGTTCAACGGCAAGACCTTTGACGGCCCCAACTACGACCGCGAAGAAGTGGCCGAAACCCTTGGCGCCAAAGGGCATATCGCCGTTCAAGTGCATGGCGGCAGTGGCTGGCCCAAGGGGGCCAAGTGCCGCTGGAAGAACATCCGCATCAAACCGCTGACGGGGGATGAGCCCGCGGCCAAGTAGGGGCGTAGGCAAGTAAACCGAAAGCTCACCCGCATTCTCTTGACCGTGGTATCCGCGAAGGCCGATACTACGGGTCGTTTCGCCACACCCTTCGTGGGACCTGTGCCGTGTTCGCACGCCGCGCAATGCGCATGTCGATCGTCTGCCTGGTAGGCCTTGGCCTGCTGGCGCAGCCGCTTGGTGCGCTAGCATCGGCTTGTCGCGGCATGGAAGGCAAGGCCCCCCGCGCTTGTTGCGGTTGCTGCGCTGCCGCGGCTCAGCTTGAGCAGGTCGCCAAGCCAAGCTGTTGCCGAAAGCGCGAAGTGGCGGCAGCGCTCAGCCGCGGTTGCTGCGCCGAGCGGCCAAGTGCGAAACCAACGAGCGTCAGGCTCTCAGCGCTCGCCGGCCTGCACAACTGTTGTTGCTCGGGCTCGAGCGATCCGGCTCCCTCGGCGCCGGCGCCGCATCGCCCCGCCGGCTCGGGGCAGAACGAGCTCTTGCTGCTGGTCCAACTCGCTCCGGCCGATGGCTGGACGATTGCTGGCGTCGAAGGCCGTGACTTCGGCCTGCATGGCCTTGCTCCGCCGCCTTTGGCGGGCCGGGCGCTGCTGCCTCGGCTTTGCGTCTGGCGGATCTGATCCGCTCTTCTCGAGCGCACCACCTATTTGCGCTCGCTCCTTGCGCGCCGGTCCGTTGATCGGTGCGCCGCTCGCTTCGACATTTCCCCCGTCCTTTCCTCATCCGCTTCCCAGTCACCAAGGAAACAAACCATGAAAGCCTCTCGCTACGTTCTGGCCGCGTTGGCCCTGGCGGTCGCTGGCTTCGCCTACGCCGCCGACGAGAAGAAGGAAGACAAGATCGACCTCAAAGGCGTGAAGTGCATCGTCTCCGATCACGACGCCACGGCCGAAGGCATGATCGAGTTCAAGGGCAAGAAGCTCTTCTTCTGCTGCGAAGACTGCCCCAAGGCCTTCAAGGAAGACCCGGCCAAGTTCATGACCAAGGCCGCGCACCAACTGCTGCAAACCAAGCAGATTGTGCAGGTCGGCTGCCCCATCTCCGGCGCCAAGCTGAACCCGGAGAAGACCGTCGACGTCGCCGGCGTGAAGGTCGCCTTCTGCTGTGAGAAGTGTCAAGGCAAGGCCGAGAAGACCGAGGGCGCCGATCTGCTCGCGCTCGTCTTCAGCCCCGAGGCGTTCAAGAAGGGCTTCACCCTGCAGAACAAGTGCCCGGTGTCGGGCGCCGACATCGACGTGACCAAGGTCACCGAGTACAAGGGCCAGAAGGTCTTCTTCTGCTGCGGCAACTGCCCCAAGGCCTTCGAGAAGGATCCGGCCAAGTTCGCGGCCAAGCTGCCCCAGCTCGAGACCGAGACCAAGTAGCGTGGCTGCGGGCTGGGCCTAGCGGCCCCGTCTGTGGAACTGCTCGCTGTCGATTTCAGGGGAGGCCGGAAACTGCTCCGGCCTCCCCTTTTTTCGTGGCCCCCGGCAAGGGACAATCGGCCGACTTCTAAAGCGTTCTTCCCGCGAGCCGATTGCCTGCCGATGCCGCGCGTGCTGTTAGTCATTCCGACGCTCGACCGCGGCGGCGCCGAAAAGCAACTCACGCTGCTGGCAGCGGGCTTGCCGCGCCCTGAATTCGATGTGCATGTCTGCCTGCTCACGCGGTTGGGTCCGCTGGCAGAACGGCTCGACGCGGCCAGCGTTCCCTACACCTGCATCGAAAAGCGGTGCAAGCTCGACCCTGCTGCCTGGCTGCGGCTCAAGCGGCACATCGCCGCCCTGCGCCCCGATTTGGTGCATACCTGGATCTTCGCCGCCAACGCTTATGGACGGTCGGCGGCGCTCTCCGCCGGCGTCAAGTGCGTGGTGGGGGGGGAGCGTTCGGTCGACCCGTGGAAGCGCTGGCACGAACTGGCGATCGACCGCCGCCTTGCCCGCCGCAGCGCGGCGATCCTCACGAACTCGAGCGGCGTCCGCGACTTCTACGCAGCGCACGGCGTGCCGGCGGAGTTGTTTCGCATCATCCCCAACGGCATCGAGCCGGCGCAGCCTGCCACGCAATCACGCGCCGAGTTGCTCGCCGAACTCGGCCTGCCTGCCGACACCAAGCTGATCGGCGCGGTGGGGCGCTTGTGGCCGCAGAAACGGATGAGTGACCTGGTGTGGGCGGCTGATCAGCTCAAGATCCTCCGCGAAGACTTTCATTTGTTGATCCTGGGGGAAGGCCCGCTTCGCCCGCGGCTCGAGCGCTACATCGCCCAGAACGAACTCGAACACCGCGTGCATCTGCTGGGCGAACGGGGCGACGTGGCACGGTTCCTGCCGCACTTCGACGTCGTCTGCCTGGCCAGCGAGTACGAAGGGATGCCCAACGTGCTGCTCGAGGCGATGGCCGCCGGCGTACCGGTGGTGGCGACCGACATCGCCGGAAACCGCGACGTGGTGGTCGACGGCCAGACGGGCTACTTGGTGCGGGTAGGGCACGTGCCAGGGTTCACCAAGCGGCTGCACGAGCTGCTGGGCGACCCGGCGCTGGCGGCGCGGCTCGGCGCTGCTGGGCGGGCAAGAGTGCTGACCGAATTCACCGTCGAGCGGATGGTCGAGCGGCACGCGGCGGTTTATCGGGAGTTGCTGGCGCGAACCTGACCTCTCTCTCCGAGATCATGCTGGAAAAGTTCGCGGTTCGTTCCCTTGTCCTGGTGCATACTCGTGTGCGGCGATGGCGGAATACACGATCCCGAAAAACGCCGGAATGTTCCGTGTGGTGGTTGCTCGCGCCGGAAACGCTCTGGTGATCAACGATCGCAGCGGCAAAAACGCTGTGCGGATCCCCTGCAAGTCACGCGAGCAGGCGGACGAGCTTTGCACAAAGCTCAATGCCGGGGATCATGCGGGCCGGGTCCGCGCCTGAACCCAAACGGTCTGGTTAAAAACCGGCCGGTGGCGCAACAATGTTGGAAGTAGGCCCAACCCGTCGACAGAACTCGAGTTCATGGCCAATCCGCTTTTCCTTGGCGAACGCGCCCTCCAGATCATCGCCGACGACAAGCTCGCCGCCGCCATGGCGGCCGGCGAGTTCGCCAATCTGCCAGGCCTCGGCAAACCGCATCCGATCTTCGATGAGGACTACGACCCCAACTGGTGGGTGCGGCGGAAGCTGGCCCGCGAGAATCTGGCTGTGCTCGAGGCCGAACGCAATTCGCAGCCGCGACGCTGACTAGCGCTTCGGCCAGGCGCGTTCGAGGGCTGAGCGGACCGTGCCCATGATCACCTGGCGGCTGACCGGTTTGGTGAGCACGGAGAAGACATCCGCCAGGCGGGCTTGCTGCACGAGCTCGTCGTCGGCCAAGGCCGACATCAGCACGCAAGGGATGAACCGCTGCCGATCGCGAAGCCGGCGAATCGTTTCCAGCCCGGTGAGCTTGGGCATGTGCATGTCGAGCAGAACGAGATGCACGTCGCGCGAAGCGACGATGCCGAGGGCCTCTTCGCCGTCCCCCGCCAGGATCGTGTGATACCCCTCGGGCTCGAGCACGCCGCGCAGGGTTTCACGGAAACCTTGGTCGTCGTCGGTAATAAGGATCGAGCTCACCATGGGCCGCGGCTGGCCTCAAAGCCAGTCTGCTGCAACCTTTGCCGTCGTTTCAGTACGCCGGCTTGCTTAACAGCAAGTCGAATGCCAGCAGCCCAAGAGGGGCTGATTTCCGCTCATGCTCAGCGAGCGTAAACACACTGGCCTTAATCTCTTATAGCACGAGACCACCCGCGGGAAGAAGATTGGTTCGGCGTTTTGCGGCAATTGCGGGCTGCGCAGGGTCTAGTCAAAGCGTGTCATTTTGACAGGACCTTGGCTGATACGGTCAAAACCCACGTTGTTCGGCGGCTTCGTGACGGCTAGAATCGCTGCAAACCGCTATCGCGGTTGCCTTTCCGTCTTCAAGCTCCCATTCTATGACCAGCCTGCGGGTCGGCATCGGTCACGACACCCATCGCCTTGGCCCTGGCGGGCCGTTGCGGCTGGGAGGGCTGGAGATCCCGCACGATCGCCATCTGCTGGGGCATAGCGACGCCGATGTGCTGCTGCACGCGGTGACCGACGCCCTGCTCGGCGCCGCGGGGCTCGGCGACATCGGCGAACTGTTCCCCGACACCGATCCCGTCAACCGCGGCCGCGATTCGGCCGAGATGCTGACCGCCGCCCTGACCAAAGCTCAGAAGGCCGGCTACCGCGTGGTGAACGCCGATTGCATTGTCTTCGCCCAGCGGCCCAAGCTCTCCGCCTATAAGCCGGCTCTGCAAGCTCGGATTGGGGAATTGCTGGGCGTCGCCGCCGCAGAGGTAGGCGTGAAAGCCAAGACGGGCGAGCTGGTAGGTCCGGTAGGGCGCGAGGAAGCGATCATGGCTCAGTGCGTCGTGTTGCTGGAGCGCTCTTGACGCTTGGGGCCGCACGCCCGTTAATTCGTTGCTCAGGAGGAGCGGCCGCCGCCCACGCCGTGGCAGCCGCCTGGACCCGTCAACCGTGGAAGGGATTCTCGCGTTGCCCACTCAAACCGCCCCGCAAAGCTCCCGCATGGCCGCCCTGCCGACAACGCTCCGCGTTTACAACACGCTTACCAAGGCCAAGGAGCCGTTCGAAACGGTGCAGCCCGGCAAGGTAGGCATCTACCTCTGCGGCCCCACCGTCTACAAGCCGAGCCACATCGGGCACATGGTCGGCCCGGTGATCTTCGACGCCATCAAGCGCTACCTGGCCTATTGCGGCTACGAGGTGACGCTCGTCGTGAACATCACCGACGTCGACGACAAGCTGATCGTCGAGTCGAAGGCCCGCGGCATGGACATGCCGTCGCTCGCCAAAGAGATGACGGCCGACTATCTGCGCAATCTCGCAGCCCTGGGGGTCGACACGATCGATCACTTCCCCAAGGCCACCGACAACATCGACCAGATCATCGGCCTGACGAAGAAGCTGATCGACCGCGGATTTGCCTACGCCGCCGACGGCGACGTGTACTTCGACGTCGGTCAGAACCGCGACTACGGCAAGCTCAGCCACAGGGCGCTCGAGAGCATGCAGGGGGAAGGGGGTGAAATGGGCGAGCGCAAACGTTCCCCCATGGACTTCGCCCTCTGGAAGGGCGCGAAGCCCGGCGAACCCTCGTGGGCGAGCCCCTGGGGACCGGGCCGGCCAGGCTGGCACATCGAGTGCTCGGCCATGAGCCAGCGCTACCTGGGCGAGACCTTCGACATTCACGGCGGCGGCCTCGACCTGGTCTTCCCGCACCATGAAAACGAGTTGGCCCAAAGCGAGTGCGCCCACGGCAAGACGTTCGTCAAATACTGGCTGCACAATGGCCTGATGCAGGCCTCGAGCGAAGTGGGCAAGGTCGGCGGACGCAACACCCGCACCGCCGACGACGAGCAAGCCCAAGCCCACGGCAAGATCAGCAAGTCGAAGGGCGCGAGCGCGTTTCGTGATCTGCTGGCTCGCCACCAGCCCGAGGCGATCCGCTTCTTCCTGCTCTCCACGCACTACCGCCGCCCCATCGACTACAGCGAAGAGCGGCTCCGCGAGGTGGCCACAGGGCTCGAATCGTTCTACCGGTTCTTCAAGCGGTTCGAGCGGGTGACGGGCGAGAGCTTCTACGGCCTCGAGCGACCCCAGCAGCGCGCGGCTGGCGAATTCGCAGCCGGCGGGCATCCGCTGCTCGAGCGCGTGGCCGAGTTGCGGCGCAAGTTCATCGAGGCGATGGACGACGACTTCAACACGGGGGGCGCGATCGGCGACCTCTTCGAACTCGTACGAGTGCTCAACAAGTTCGTCGACGACGAGAAGGTCGAAGCGCCGGGCCAAGCCACTGCGGCCAAGCTGTCTCCGTTGCGTCAGGGCGCTCGCGTGCTGGCCGAGATCAGCGGCACGCTGGGCCTCTTCCTTCGCCCGACGGAAAGCAAGCAGGCCGAGGGCGACGAGGACCAACTCGTCGACAAGCTGATGGCCCTGATCATCGAGCTGCGGGCCGCCGCGCGCAAGAACAAGGACTTTCCCACCGCCGACAAGATTCGCAACGCCCTGGGGGACGCCGGCGTGGTGCTCGAAGACCGCCCCGGCGGCACCGACTGGACCCGCAAGGAAGGCTAATGGCCCTGACCGCCGAACGCCCCACGGTGCGGATTTTGGGGGTCGACCCGGGCCTCAACACCACGGGGTACGGCGTGATCGAAGTCGCCCAGGGGACGGTGCGCCTCTGCGAGGCCGGTGTCGTGCGCAGCAAGGGGCGCGGCCCGCTCGCCAGTCGCCTGGGGGAGATCTACAGCGGCCTGAGCGAAGTGCTGAGCGCCCTGGGCCCCACCGCCATGGCCCTCGAGCAGCTTTACTCGCACTACGACCGCCCGCGCACCGCGATCCTCATGGGGCATGCCCGCGGCGTGATTTGCCTGGCCGGGCAGCAGGCGGGCCTCGAGGTGATCCACTACGCTTCGACGCAGGTCAAGAAAATCCTCACCGGCAATGGCCGGGCGCCCAAGGCGCAGATCCAGCGGGCGATCCAGCAAGAGCTCCGGCTCGACCGCTGCCCCGAGCCGCACGACGTGGCCGACGCCCTGGCGATCGCCCTGTGCCACTACTACCTGAACGTGCGGCCGGCGCAACTCTCCCGCCGCGGGGCTTAAGTTCTTCCGGATTTTTCACCACGGAGACACAGAGACACGGAGAGAAAGAGAAGGCTTTCCAAGGCTCTTGGTTTCTCTCCGTGTCTCTGTGTCTCCGTGGTTAATTCTCGTTCGAGGTATGGTGACATGATCATCGCTCAGATGCTTCGCAATGCCCGCGCGAAGTGGCCGGAGAAGACCGCGCTCTGGTTTGGCGAGCAGGCGTGGACATTCGCTGAGCTCGATGATCAGTCGACCGCGCTCGCGCGCGGATTGCAGGCGGCGGGTGTCGGGCTCGGCGATCGCGTGGCGGTGTTCATGCCCAACTGCCCCGAGCTGGTGCTGGCCTACACGGCCTGCTTCCGTCTCGGCGCCGTCGCGGTGCCGCTCAACTATCGCTATCGCACGCCGGAGGCCGAGTACGCCCTCGAGCACGCCGGGGCGAAGCTGCTAATCGTCCATAAGTCGCTGTTCGCCGAAGCGGCGCCGCTCGATTGGCAGCGGCTCGGGCTGAGGCGAGGCTATGTCGTGGACGATCCCGCGCCCCCGCCGCCTTGGCGGCCATTCCACGAGTTGCTCGCCGCAGGCGGAGGCGCGCTGCCCGATCCCAACTTCGATCCGCGCCAACCGGTGGCCATCCTCTATACCTCGGGTTCGACCGCCAAGCCCAAGGGGGTCGTCTACAGCCAAGGGGGGCTGGCGGCGAATTGCGACATCCAGATCGAAACCTTCGCCTTCACGCCGGACGACGTGCATCTCGTTTCGACGGCCGCCTGTCACGCGGCCGCGTTCACGGGGCAGCTCTTGCCAGGACTGGCCAGCGGCGGCGCTTGCGTGCTCACGCATCTGCCGCGACCCGAGCGCGTGGTGCAGGAGATCGTCCGCCGCCGCGTGTCGCGCGTGCAAATGCTGCCGGCGTCGCTCGAGGATTTGGTGGAGCACTTGGAGAAAAACCCCGGCAGCGACCTTTCGAGCTGGCGCTGCTGCACCTCGGGGGGCGACGTGGTGCCGGTCGATCTGCATCACCGCTTCGAGCGCGCCGTCGGCTTCGAGATCACCGAGCTCTACGGCATGACCGAGGTGCTGAGCTGCATCACGAACCCACCCTTCGGCCCCAAGCGCGCCGGCTCGATCGGCCTGCCCGCCGCCCAGACCGAGGCCCGTGTCGACGCGCCGGCGGGGGAAGCGAGTAAAGAGGGCGGCGAGCTGCTCGTCCGCAGCCCCGCCATGATGAACGGATATTGGAACGACCCGGAAAACACCGCTGCGGCGTTGGCCGGCGGTTGGATGCACACGGGGGACCTCGCCCGCCGCGACGCCGACGGCTTCTTCTGGTTCGTGGGCCGCAAGAAGGAGATCATCATCCACGGCGGCTCGAACATCTCGCCGCTCGAGGTCGAAGAAGCGCTCGACGAGCACCCGGCGGTGCGGCTGAGCTGCGTCGTTGGCCTGCCGGACGACCACTGGGGGCAAACGGTGGCCGCGTACGTCGCCCTGCGGCCCGACGCCGCGCCGCGTCCCACTGGCGACGAGCTGCGGCAGTTCGTGGCCCAGCGGATCGCGGCCTACAAGACGCCGGAACGGGTGCGGATCGTCCACGAGTTGCCGCTGGGCCCCACCGGCAAGGTCGACCGGCACACGATCCTCGCCCGGGCTTTGAGCGGCGAGATTTGACCGGCAGCCCCTCGCTGCGGGCTCTGGCCGCCGGTCTCGAGCAGGCTTGAAAGGCTTTGCCGATCCAAACGCTTGTCGCTTTGGTCGCTTTCGCCGACAATAGTATGGGGAGAAATGCTCGCCGCTCGCTTGCCGGAGCCACGGTCTTGGCCAGTTCCGCTTTGCCACGCACGAAACCGCCGCTGCGCGAACCCTGGTGGCGCCGCCTCCAGGCTTGGTGGCTGGACCGCAACGAGGGGGGAGCCCCCGTCGATCGCGATACGGCCGGCTGGCTGGCCAGTTTCGGCGTCCATTTGGGCCTGCTGCTGCTCCTGGCCGCCGGCACCGTCTACACGCAGCCGGTGAGCATGCTGCTCGAACTCGAGTCGACCGTCGTCCGTGACGATGCGCTCGACGCCACCCGCGAATACGACATTTCGTCCGACGTGCGGCCCGAACATGGGGCCAATAGTGCAGAGGGCGCCCTGGCAGCGGCCGCCGCGGCGCCAGAGTTGGCTGCGGTCACCGACCTGCCGACGCCCGTGCCTCTGACCGACACCGGCACGATCCAGTTCCTTGACGACATCGCCCGCCCGATGAGCACCCAGCTCAGCCAGACGGAGCTAGTCCGCGGCGTGGCCGGGGCGGGAGTGACCGGCACGAGCGGCGCCATCGACCGTCTAACGGCCGAAATCCTGCGGTCGCTCGAATCGCGGGAAACGCTGGTGGTCTGGATCTTCGATCGCTCAGGCAGCCTGTCTGGGCAGCGGGAAGGCATTCGGCAACGGCTCGACCGCGTTTATGCCGAGCTGGGCGCCGAGGCGGCCGTGCCCTCCAGCGGGCCTCCTCCGCTGCTCTCGGCGGTCATGGCCTATGGGCAGAGCACGCAGTTCGTGCTCGAGCCGACGGCCGACCTGGCGGCCATCAAGCAGGCCGTGGCAAGCATCGAAAGCGACCCCACCGGGATCGAGGTCACCTTCGGCACGGTGATTCAGGCGGTCGAACGCTACCAGGCATACCGCCATAAGTCCCCGAAGCGGAACGTGATGCTCGTGCTGTTCAGCGACGAAGTGGGGGACGACCAGAACCAGCTCGACGCGGCCGTTTCGCTCTGTCAGCGGCACGAGATGCCGGTCTATGTGGTCGGCGTGCCGGCGCCTTTTGGCCGCGACGAAGTGTACGTGCGGTACGTCGACCCCGACCCCAAGTTCGACCAGTCGCCCCAGTGGCTGCCGGTGAAGCAGGGCCCCGAGTCGTATCAGCCCGAGGCGTTGCGGCTGCGGTTCGTGGGGGAGGAGCAGGATTCGCCCCCGGTCGATTCAGGCTTCGGCCCCTACGGGCTTACGCGGCTGTGCTACGAAACGGGGGGCATTTTCTTTGCCGTGCATCCCAATCGCGGGCCGCTCAGGGAGCGGGGCCGGAACGACGTTTTGGCGTCGAACCTGGAACATTTCTTCGATCCGCAGCGGATGCAGCGGTATCAGCCCGACTACCTGTCGCTGCGGGATTACGAAAAGCTGCTCAAGGGAAACCGTGCCCGCCTGGCGCTGGTCGAGGCGGCGCGGCAAACCTGGATTTCGCCGATGGAGAATCCCCGCCTAATCTTTCCCAAGGCCGACGACGCCAGCCTGGCGGCGCTCCTGTCGCAGGCGCAGCAGGCTGCTGCGCGGCTCGAGCCCCAATTGGCCTCGGTCTACCGTGTGCTCGAACAGGGGGGGCCGCATCGCGACCGGCTAACGGGCGAACGCTGGAAGGCCGGCTTTGACCTGGCGATGGGCCGTCTCTTGGCCGTGAAGGTCCGCACCGAGGGCTATAACGCAATGCTGGCCCAGGCCAAGCAAGGGCTGAAGTTCAAGGATCAGAACAGCGACACCTGGGTGTTGCGGCCGGCCAACACGATCGGCTCCGGCAGCGCCCTCGCCAAGCAGGCTGAGCAAGCGCGGACCTACCTCGAGCGTGTGGTAGCCGAACACAAGGACACTCCCTGGGCCCTGATGGCCGCGCGCGAGCTCGAAACGCCGCTCGGCTGGGAATGGACCGAGCGGCACACCGGCGTCAACCGGCCGCGGATGGTGGCCCAGGCGGGGCCGGCCATGCCTCAAGACGACCAGGCCCGGCGAGCGCCGCCGCCCCCCCCACGGCGCGATCCACCGAAGCTCTAGCTAGGCCGGGACTCAATGGGGGTTCGCATAGGCTAGAAGCCTGTGCCACTTGCTACACGGCCCAACTCGTGGCACCGGCTTCTAGCCTGTGCGAAAGCCGGAGTGTTCAATCGAGCACGGGCGTCACGAATTCTTGCAGGCGCCGGATGCGGCCCGCCGCGAAAGTCATCACCTGGACCCAAGCCACGCGGTATTCGGCCGCAGGCTCGCGGTAGCGCCCTGTTTCCCGGCCGATCACCACTACGGTGTCTCCCTGGGCGACGACCGACTCGATCAGCGGCGTTTGCGTTTCGATGAGCCCGAAGTTGCGTTCGACCGCCGCATACACTTGATCGCGGCCTGTCCAGCGACCAAGGAACGGGCATTCGGGCGGACCCAGGATCTCGAGCTCGACGTCCTCGGCTAGGCTGTCATAGAAGGTGGTGGCGAAGCGCCCTTCGCCGATCGCCCGATACTGCTGTTCGAGCAACGACACATGGTCGCGTTCGATGGTCTTGGCGTCGACCGCAGGGTCACCGCGGCGAAATGCGGTCTGAAGACCCTGTGAGAGTTGCTGAACGACATCGGGCTGCACGGCGATCCTCGCCAAAAGCGGTAACGGGAAGCGACAACCGCCTCTTCTCTGGGTCGCGCGGTACCGACTCTTGCCGCCCAACAAAAAAAAGCCGCCGGGATGCAAGCATCCCGGCGGCCCAAGTTTGCCACTTAGACTGAGAGATCAGGGGCTTCCGCCAAACTAGCTGCGGCGACGACGCAGGGCGAGCACACCAACCAATCCCAAGCCAGCGAGCACCAGGGTCGAGGGCTCCGGCACAATCTTGATCTGGCCGCGGATCTCGCCGTTCGGGAACGCGGAGGAGTGAATGTTGACGTACCACTTGTCGGCACTGAGGTCAGCGACCTGGGCCGGGGTCAGGGCCGCGGTCACTCCCGCCTTGTAGTCGCCCAGCGGCAGCGGGAAGATCACGTCGGCATTCTTGCCCGGATCCGCAGCGCCGTGGATGTGGGCGGCCGTCTCGGGACCATCCAGCAGGACGTCGGTGTACAGAATCTCGTAGGACAGGATGTTGGTGGCAGTGTCCAACTCGAACACGCCCACACCCTTGGCAGCCGAACCGGTCGGGGCGAGCACGTCGTCGGCCTGAGTGGCCGTCCCCTTGCCGTCGACTTCCTGGCTCTCGTCGATGAAAGCCGTGAAATTGATGGTGGCGGCTTGGCTCACCGTCGCAAAAACGGCGACCAAAGCAAGCGCCAACAACGTTGGGAAACGCTTCATCGGTGGTCTACTCCTGGATCTCAATCTCAGTGGTTTGCCCGTGTCGTCGCAAGTCGTTCATCGATTCTTTGGCAGACAAGCAGCGCGGTTACCCAGTTGCTCCTCCGCAGCCTTCGAAACAGCATAACCGATTCGATCGGTAATGCAATCCGATTCCAACCTACTTCTAGCCCGCACCACCAGCCTCAGCCAGCGCATTCAGGGCGAGAGTAATAATCGGAATATCAGCTACGGCTCAACCTAATCGACCCCCCAAAAAAAAGCAAGGACTTGGCGGCGAATTTTCTGAGCCCGGAAAAAGAAACGCTAGACACCAGCCCGCTGGGGGGGGGCAGGGCTGCAAATCGAGCCCTGCTTTCGGCCGCTTGGCTGCCGGCCCTCCCATTTCGTAGAATGCGGGTGATCGCTGAACGCTTTGGCCTACGTGGCCTCGTTTACGGGTGCAAAGCGGGCGAAACCACCCAGCCCCTTCCGCTTAGGCCCTCTGGAGCAACTTGGCCGCCCTGCGAGCGGCGCCGAACCATGGATGTTCAAATCGACGAGTTCCGCCAACGGAAACAGGCGATTCGGGAGCAGGCTCACACGAACCGCAACGAGCAGCCGGACAAGGAAGAGCTGAGCGCGGAGATTTGCCGTCGCTTCTGTGCTCTGCCGGAATACGCGGCCGCCGGCTGCGTGATGTACTACGTGGATGTTCGGTCGGAAGTCAAGACGCGGCAACAGCTTCCGCATGCACTGCTCGAGTCGAAGCGCATCGTTGTGCCTTACTGCGTCGACGGCGAACTGGAGCTCTTCTGGCTGCGGTCGATGGACGAGCTTTCGCTCGGAGCCTACCGCATTCTCGAGCCGGGCGCGGAGTGGCGGGCCCGCCCTGAACGCAAGGTCTCGGTCGAGGAGCTCGACCTGGTCATGGTGCCCGGCGTCGCGTTCGACGCCCGCGGCGCTCGCATGGGGCACGGATTCGGTTACTACGACAAGCTGCTGGAACACGCCCGCCCCGACGCTCCCCTCGTGGCGCTGGCCTTCGATTGCCAACTCTTTCCCGAGATCCCCACGCAGTCGCACGACATCTTCATGGACAAGATCATCACCGAGAGCCAGGTGATTTCCGGACAAGGACGCGCCCATGCCGGCTGAGCAGGCTGAGGTCGAGGACACCTTCGCGGAGGCCTTCCGCAGCCTCTACGCCGAAATTCTCGTCACCGGCCGCGACCGCCGCTGGCTCGACCATGGAATCCAGGCCGCCACCGGACACGCCTCGAGCACCATCATGTGCGACTGCGAGGCCGGCCTCGACCGGTACGTGGGCCCGGGGGGCGACGAGAGTTATTCCACTCCCGATGGCCGTCCCGGCGCGGTGCTCCAGTTCCACGTCCCGCAATTCCGCAAGGACCGTGTGCCGGCCCTCGAAAAGGCCCTCTTGGCCCGCGTCAGCCAGAACCTGCTCACTTGCCCGACGCTGCGGGTGTTCAACCTGCTCGAGACCCCCGAGTTCTACAAGCTCGGCCGCAAGCTAGCTTTCTTTGGAGACGGCCATCAGTTTCGCGACGAACGCTTCGGCCGCAAAGTGTGGGTAGTGCCCATCTTGGCCGGTGAGTTCGTCATCGACCGTCGTTTCGGTCATCGGCCGGGGCTGATGGGCGGCAACCTGTGGTTCATGGGCGAAACGGAGGATGCAGCTCTGTTGGCCGCCGAACGCGCTGCGGCCGCGGCCGCACAAACGCCCGGCGTGATCCAGCCTTTCCCCGGCGGTGTCGCCGCCAGCGGCTCGAAGGCGGGCAGCCGTTACTCGTTCAGCATTGCCAGCACCTATGAGGCTTTCTGCCCGACGCTCAGAGAAAAGCTCGGCAAGGCGTCAAGGGTGCCAGACGGCGTGCATTCGATCCAAGAGATCATTCTCAACGGCCACGACCTGGCCACGATCGAGGCGGCCACCCAGGCGGCGATCGCCGCCGCGGTCGAGACGCCGGGCCTTGTACGCATTTCCGCCGGCAACTACGGCGGCCGGTTGGGCAAGAACTTCATTTATCTGCATCCCGAACGGAAGCGGGCCGAACAACCCGTGTAAAATTCGTGCGGCCCAGAGGCGGAGGCCGCGCGGTTGGGAGCTGCCGCGCAAGATGCACCTTCGTCCGTTGCTGTTCGTCTACGGCACGCTCAAACCGGGGTTTGAGAATCACCGCCGCTATTGCGCAGGGAGCGAGCACGTGGGCCCGGCCTGGGCGGAGGGCCGGTTGTATCCGCTCCCCCAAGGCTACCCGGCGCTCGTGGTGCCGCGCAGCGAGTTGATCGTGCTCGGCACCGCCGACTACGATGCGGACGCCTGGAGCCAATGGAAGCGGCGCGAGGATCGCCGGGGGCAGGCGCCGGGCCAGGCGTCGCCACAACCGGAACGGCTGGATCGGGCATCGGGCGAGCTCCTCGCGCTTGCCGGCGCACATGAATTCGCGGAGCTCGATCTGCTGGAAGACTTTCGCCCCGGCACGGTCAGTTCCTACCTGCGCGCCCTGATTTGGGTCGAAAACGTCAGCGGCGAAAGCCTGCCGGCTTGGAGCTACGTGTGGCCGGGCGAAGTCCCGCCCGCCGGCGAACCGCTGCCTCACAATCGCTGGCCCTAGTCCGAAGTCCTTCGGTGGATGCCCCTGCTGCATGAGCCGCGCGAGCCTGTATATCGAGCTGTCCTGCGGCGCATGCGGCTGGGCCGAACAGTGCAGCCCCGTGCGAGCCGGCGAATGGCTGGAGCGGGCCGGCCGGCCGCGCAAAGCGGGGCTGCCGGAAACGCCGATTCTGCATGAACTGTTGCGCGCGGCGGCTCCCTCACTCGTCTGTCCCACCTGCGGCAGTGCGGGCCTGAGCAGTCGCCCGGTCGCCGAAGAATTCGAGCTGCCGGGCGAGCGCCGTTGCGAAGCCTGTGGGCAGGCAATCCCCGCGGAGCGCGTGGCGGCGCTCCCTAAGGTCACGTTCTGCGCCAAGTGCGCGGGCGCCATGGAGCGCGGCGGGGCGCCGGGACCGGCCGAGTATTGCCCCCGCTGCGGTTCGCTCATGGAGTTGCGCCCGAGCCGCGGCGCCGGCATCACGCGGTATGAATTGCGCTGCACGGCCGGTGCCCGCTGCGGACGCTGATTCCTTCGAGACGACAGGCAAGGCGCCATGGCGCGTGACAGCGAATCTCGCGAAGACCTGATGCGCGAGGCGACTGCGCTCGTGGTCCGCTGCGAACTCACGTTGCCGCACGAACCCGAGTCCATCGTCGTCGGCTTTCGCGCCGATGGATGCGGCAGCGTCTACTGGGGCGAAGAGCCGGCCTATCACTTCAATACGCGCTGCGAGTTGCGCAGAGCCTATGTCAGGGGCCTGCTGTTCAAGGCCGAAGGGGGACGGCTGGTGAGCTTGCGGCGCGAGCGGAGCGGGGGCCAGGTTTCGCTCGTGCGGCACGAGCTCGACGACTCGGAACAGCAAACGCTGCTGGAGGCACTAGCGGCGCGGCAGGAGCGACTGCTGGCAGCTCTCCAAACGGGGCAGGCCGCGCTGGTTCGCCAGGTTCCGGAAGCGGGCGAGGTGCGCGAGCGCGTGTGTCTCTGGCTCGCCTCGCTTCCGCGGCCAATCGGCGTTGCCATCGGGCCGCACGCTCGCTAATCTCCCGCCCCGCGAGGGCGCTCTGGGGACGCTGAGTTCGACCGGGGCGGCCCGTTCGCCCTGTTCGCGATAATTTTTTCGAAGCTGCTATTGACCGGTCCGGGGGGCCTCAGTATTTATCCGCCTCTCTTCTGCCGGATTCGAGACCGCTATCGGGGCCGGGATAGGGAAATCAAGAGTTACGCCTCGCCAAGATGCGCGAGCTGAGTGCTGCGCCGTCGGGCATGGTCCGCAAGTCGAGAGCCAGCGAGTTTGCTCAAGGACGAGCAAGCAGGTTCTAGGCAGCCGACCAAGAGCGCCCGGCGGGCACCGCCAGCCTCACAAGGAGAGCCGTTTTGAACATGATGTCCAAGCTGTTCACCGGTGGTGTTGCCGTTAGCGTGGCGCTGGCCGCCATCCCGGCCCCGGCCAGCCCCACACGTTTTGCGGCCTCCGTCGCGCTGGCGACGCAAGCCGTGGGACAGGCGAGCAAGGCCAAAGAGTACGAGCGCCGCAAGGAAGCCGAACGGCTGCTGAAGACGGCGCGCGAAGCCTTGGCCGAGGGCAACCTCGAAACGGCCGAGTCGTACGTCTCGCGCGCCGAGGCCCTAGGGCTCACCTACTCGAAGCTGTTCCTCTTCGGCGACACGCCGCAAAAGGCCCGCCGGGACCTCGAGAAGCGCAAAACCGCGCTCGGACGCAAGTCCTCGAGCGAGGAGCCGGCCGAGAAGGCCGCGGCCCCGCGCTCGCGCTCGGAGCGAACCACACGGACCGGCGCCAAGAACTCCGATCCGTTTGGCGACGCCGACAGCGCAGGGGACGACAGCGAAACTCCCCCGCCGGTGCGGCGGCGCCCCGAGCCGCTCTCGCTCGATGGCGGCGCCGAAGAACAATTCATGCCCAACGAGCGTCCGGTGCGGCCTGCCCGCACCCCGGCGGCCGACGCCAGCGCCGACGGGAGTTCGTCGGACGCCCACTTGATCGCCGCGCGACGCTTCCTGGCCGTGGGCGACGTGGCGCAGGCCCGCCAGCGCGTCGCGCAGGCCCGCCAACTCGGCCTCGAGTACGCCGCGGGCGACGACAATCCTGATCAAATCGAAACCGCGCTGCGCGACTTCGAGGATCTGCAAGCCCGCTCCAAGACCGAAGGCGGCTCCGACGCGATGCGGCGGATGCACGCCACGCTGCTCGTGGATCAAGCTCAAGCGCTGCTTCGCTGGAAGCAGTACGACGAGGCCGAGCGGTTGGCTGAAGACGCCGCTCGCCTGACCAGTCGCGCTCCCGAACTGCAGGCTCGCCCCAAGCAACTGCTGACCCGCATCGCCCATGAGCGGCGCGCGAATGGTCAGTCTTCCGAGATGGCGGGCAATTCGCCCCCCGCGGCCTCGCCGGCCGCGGCCAAGACACGCGCTCTGCGGTTGGCGGCCGAGGCTCGCCTGGCCTTGGGCCAGGGCGACCTGGACCGCGCCGAGGGGCTGGTTCGCCAGGCCGAAGCCTTGCGCGTGCCGGAAACGCAGTTTGGCCCCGGCGAGGATCGCCCGTCGTCGATTGCCCGCGCCATTCGCACGCGTCGCGGTCTGGAATCGTCGACCCCGGCGGCCGTCAACGACGGCTTGGTGCTGCCGACGGCCGGAACCCGCGCTGGCGGCGCCGATCGCAAGGTCGAGCAATTGCTGTTCGATCCCTCGAAGGACCAAACGCGCAACGCCGCGGCGCAGGCCGACGAAGTTGTGCCGGGCGACGCCGACCCGCTCGCGGACGATCCGTTTAGCGACACGGCCCCGGCCGAGCAGCCGCCGCTTTTTGGCCCGCCGGATCAGCCGGCGCAGCCCTTGCCGTCGCAACCGGAGCCGGGCCAAGCGCTCGCGCCCCCGGCCGACGCCCTGAGCAATCCGGCTGAGCCGCCGCCGGTCGACCTGCCGGCCACGGAGGCCCCGATTCAAACCGCGCCGCCGGTGCAATTGCCGGCTGCCGAGCCGCAGCCCACCGAAAGTTTGGGACTGCAACTGTTCCGCGAAGGCGAGAAGGCCCTCAAGGCCCGCAACATCGACGCGGCCCTGAAAAACTTCCGCCAGGCCAACGAGCATCGGGCCGATCTCGACCCGGCCACGCTCGAGCGGCTCGACGGCCATCTGCAAATCCTCTCGCCGCCGGTGGAGCCCACGCCGCCGCCGACGGCCAATTCGGGCGATCTGATTAGCGACGCGGCTAAGCGGCAGCAATTGCTCTTCAAGCAAGTGTCGGCCGACCTGGCTCGCCAGCAAACGGAAGCCCGCAACCTGCGGGAGAACGATCCGAAGAAGGCCCTGGAACTGCTGACGCAGGCTAAGGCCCAGGTGACGGCCTCGGGGCTCGAGCCCCAGTATCGCGATCAACTGTTGCGGCGGTTGGAGATCAGCGTTCGCGACACCGAGCAGTACATCGCGGCCAATCGGGCCGACATCGAGTTGGCCGAACAGAACCAGGCCGTGCTCAACGACGTCGAACGCCGGCAACAGGTGCGCGTCGAGGTCGACGCTCGCCTGGCCAAGCTGGTCAACGACTACAACGAGTTGATGGACGAGCACCGCTACGCCGAGGCCGAAACCTTGGCTAAGAAGGCCAACGAGCTCGCTCCCGACCATCCGGTGGTGAAACAGCTCCTGCTGCAATCGAAGTTCGTTCGCCGGCTCCGCCGCAACGAGGGAATTCTCGATCGCAAGGAAGACTCGGTCGCCTCGACGCTCATGGACGTCGACCAGGCCAGCGAGTTGACCGTGGGCGACGCCACGCCGCTGGTGTTCGACAAGAACTGGGATTCGCTCACGACGAGCCCCTTCCGCCGGCAGCAGGAACAACGCCGCCGCCGCACCGAAAAGGAAATTCAGATCGAGCGCAAGCTCTCGAGCGAGGTCTCGATCAACTTCCGCGACAAGCCGCTCGGCGAGGTGATCGATCACCTGGCCAAGGTCACGGGCGTTCCGATCGTCCTCGACCAGCTTGCCTTACAAGAGGAGGGCGTGGAGAGCGACGCCTTGGTGACGATTCCGCTCGACACGCCGATCTCGCTCAAGAGCGCTCTGAATCTGATTCTCGAGCCGCTCAAGCTGAGCTACATCATCAAGGATGAGGTGCTCAAGGTCACGAGCGAGCAGAAGCGCGACGGCGACCTCTATCCGCGAACCTACAACGTCGCGGACCTGGTGATCCCGATCCCGAACTTCGCTCCCACCGGCCGCCTTGGCCTGGCCGCCGCCCTGCAAGCGGGCATGGCCGACGCCGCGGTCACCTGGAACGGCGGCGCCTACGGCAACCTGGGCACGGGTGGCAGCAATCTGGGGTTCGCCAGCCAAGGCGACCAGGCGCTCGGCGCCTCGGGTACGCTGGCCCAGCCGGCGCCCGGGCCGAGCGACCGGCCCTACATGCAGCAGCCCGCCGCGACTGGTCCGGGCGGCCTCTCCGGCGGCTCTCAGGCTGACTTCGACACGCTCATCGACTTGATCGTAACCACCATCGCTCCCGACTCGTGGGACGAGGTGGGCGGTCCCGGCTCGATCAGCCCCTTCCCCACCAACCTCAGCCTGGTCATCAGCCAGACGCAAGACGTGCATGAGCAGATCGTGGATTTGCTCGAGCAGTTGCGGCGGCTGCAAGACTTGCAAGTGACGATCGAAGTGCGGTTCATCACGCTCGACGACAACTTCTTCGAGCGGATCGGCGTCGACTTCGACTTCAACATCGGCCCGGCCGTCACTCAGGCCGTGTTGGGCCAGAACCAGAACGCCAACTTCCAGCCTAGCCAGTCAGCCACGGTCGGTCTCACCAACGGCGTGGGCACCGGGCCCCCGACCTTCACCAGCGACCTCGACCTGCAGTTCCGTCAGGGGAGTTTCGGCTCCACGGTGCCGCAGTTCGGTGGGTTCGACGCCGCGACGGCCGCCACCTTCGGGTTTGCCATCCTGAGCGACATCGAAACCTTCTTCTTCGTGCAGGCAGCCCAGGGCGACACGCGCACCAACGTGCTCCAGGCGCCCAAGGTGACGCTGTTCAACGGACAGCAGGCCAGCGTGAACGACACCGCACAGCAACCGTTCGTGATCAGCGTGATCCCCGTGGTGGGCGACTTCGCCGCCGCCCAGCAGCCGGTGATCGTCGTGCTGCCCGAAGGCACGCACCTCACGGTGCAGGCCGTGGTGTCGCCCGACCGCCGCTTCGTGCGGATGACGCTGGTGCCGTTCTTCAGCAACATCGGCGACGTGCAGGAGTTCACCTTTACGGGGAGCCAAACCTCGGCCGACTCCGAGAGCACGACGAAGAACAACACCGACAACACGACGACCAACAGCAAGAGCGCGAACACCAACCGCAATGGCACCACGGTGCAGTTGCCCACGTTCGCCTCGATCAGCGTGAGCACGACGGTCAGCGTGCCTGACGGCGGCACGATTCTGCTGGGCGGCATCAAACGCCTGCGGGAAGGCCGCACCGAACGCGGCGTGCCGATCATGTCGAAGCTGCCGTACGTGAACCGGTTGTTCAAAAACGTCGGTATTGGTCGCGAAACGCAAAGCCTGATGATGATGGTCACGCCGCGCATCATCATTCAGGAAGAGGAAGAGGCGAAGCTGGGAGTAACGCCCCCGCCCACGCCGCCTACGCCGTAGCCGGCTCGGGCCAACGGCCTCACGCAAAAATCTCGATACGGCCTGGCAGCGCTGCCAGGCCGTTTTTCTTTGCGCCGGCGAAAGGAAGGGAGGGGAGACGGCGGTCGGCACAGCGAGGGTCGACAATGATCCCGACAGCGCGCTCGGCATGCTATCATCCGATGCGGCTGGGCCGCACGTCAGCCGTCGCCCCTTGAAACGAGCCGAGCTCCTCGTGCTGCGTCACAGCTAGACGATGGGGTTGGCGAGTGGCGGGGTGTACCCCGCCGTGCCGCGCGCTGAGGAAATCGAGGCCTCCTGTACCGCGAGCCGTGATTGATTCGCTGCCAATTCCCACGACAAGTTGGCTGTGATCGTCGCTTCACTCGCTGAAGGAGTTTGTCGCCGCGGTAAGCCGGCGGCTCGCTGGGCCATTTGCTCCTCCGTCATGCGGACCCGAAAACGAGCGGTGACAAAAGCGCTAGTCGTTATGGTTCAGAAGCCCCCATTCGTAGTAAGTGTCGTCGATGCCGT
The DNA here is from genome assembly GCA_046349955.1 of Pirellulales bacterium. Taxonomy (GTDB): domain Bacteria; phylum Planctomycetota; class Planctomycetia; order Pirellulales; family JBGAPH01; genus JBGAPH01. The sequence goes on from JAXMBI010000030.1 coordinate 23,223, forward strand.
AGTGAATCGACAACACAAAGGCGACCAATGTGGCGAGGCAAACCACCGCGCCCAGCCAGTCGGTCCAGGTCGGGCGCCATTGCGACCGCACTCAAGGCGTGCGTCACAAGGTAGGCTAGAAACAACCCGCCGGCCAAGCGCTCGGCCTCCAGCCAGCCTGCGAGGCCCGCCGGAAAATATAGCGCGGCAGGCAGCAGCCAAACCACCTCGCCAAAACCCAGCCGGCCGCGGCGGCCCCGCAGGTATTGCGCGCCGATGATCGCGGGGCCTGCAATCATGCCGTTGGCGAACCAGGCAGCACAATAGAACGACTGCCAACGCCCCCCTTCGCCGGCGAGCGTGCCAGCGCGAGCGATCGCCAATCCCGCCGCCGCCGCGCCGGTGAAAATCAGGGCATCCAGAATCGTCGGCCGACGAAACCGCCGGGCTGGCTCGTGTGCTTGAGTGGCTGGCTGATCGTTCATAGGCGGCTCCTGCGCAGTCATTGAGCTCGATCCAAGTCAGGGCGCACATCGCAGCTACTGTCCCGGCCCGGCAATCCGGCGCAGCCCTTCATGCGCGGCGTCTCGTGCTTCGGCGAACGCATCGTGCTCGAGTCGCTCGAGTTGCGGTTTGGCCACCTCGGCCTTTGGGCCCAAGTTGCCGAGGGTTCGAGCGGCCGACACGCGGACGGCCAGGTGGTCGTCGCTAAGCCGCGCGATGAGCGCCGAGACGGTCGCTGGCCGATCGTCGGACAAGCGACCGAGCGCCGTTGCAGCAGCGGCGCGCACGCGGAACGCGGGATCGGTCAAAGCCGTCGCCAGTTCATCGGCCGCAGGCAGGGCCGCGGCGCCGATGCCGCCAAGCGCGGTTGCGGCCCCCTCGCGCACGCGGCGGTTTTCGTCGTGCAGTCCTGCCCGCAAGCCTGGCACGGCGGGCTCGCCAATGGCCACTAAGGCCTTAACCGCGGCTTCGGCATCGCCAATACTTTGGCCTGCGTTCCCGAAGGCTTGAGTGACACAGTACCAGTCCTCCGAGCCGAGCATCTGGACCAGGCCGGGAACCGCGGGCGCGGCGGCAGGACCCAGCCGCGCGATAACCTCGGCGACGCCCTGGGGCAGATCGTCCCGGCAAATCCGCGCGAGCGTCTGAATCACCGGCGGGCCGACCAAGCCCACTTCGACTAGCAGCTTGGCGCAAGCGAATTGCTCCGTCGCAGTTTCCTCTCTCCCTTTCCCCTCCGCCTGTTCCGAAAGTCCCGCGACCAGATCCTTTTCTGCGGCCTGAGCTTTTGGGCCGAGATTCCGCCAAGTCAAGGTCGCGTCGTCGTACTCGGGTGCATGCAACAGCATAGGGCCTGGACCGCGCAACGCCGCAGCCAGGCTGCGCACGGCAACCTGATCGCCGGGATCGATCTTGACCAGAGCCGCCGCCCAGACGGCCTTATAGCTCGCGTGAAAGTGGCCGTTGAGCAGACGGCGCAACGTCGGCGAAATACTCGCTGCGCGAGTGCCCATGTCGCCCAGCGCCCTGACGAGCAATTCATCGACAGACTCGTCGGATTTCAACTCGAGTTCGAGAATCTCGAACAACCCCGGATGATCAGGGTTGATCTTCGCGAGCGCGCACGCTGCCAAACGTCGCTTGGCCGGATCGGACACCAGGGGCTCGATCGCAGGAATTAGCTTCTTGCCTAGCGGCCCCAGCCTCCGGATCAATTCGAGCGCGGGACGCTCGATGCGGCGATCGATCACGATCTGCTCCAGCAGCGCCGCAGCGAGTTGATCTTGGGCCGGATTGAGCCGTTCGATCGCGTCGAGCGCCTGCTCGCCTGCTTCGTCGTTGAGCAGTCGCACCAACTGAGGGACCGCAGGCATCGCCGGCGGGCCCATTTGCCCCAAGCTATCGGCCGCGACGCCGCGCACAAAACTCTCCTGGTCGTTGAGCAGCGCAACGACCTCGGCAACAGCCGCAGCGTCGGCCTTCATGCGGCCAAGTTGTTGGACCGCGAGCGCGCGCACGATCCGATCTTTGTCATGCAACGCCCGCACGAGCGCTGGGCGCGCAGGTTCCCCGATCCTGCCCATGGCCGCGGCTGCATGTTTGCCGACAATCCAGCCTCGATGAATGCCAGGCACAAAGTGCGACTGAGTGTCGCGAAGCGATCTCTCGAGAGGCTCCAGCGCGGTTGCCGCGCCCGCTCCCATGGCCCCCAAAGCGTCGGCCGCCGCGATTCGTTCGCCAAACACCGGACTGTCGAGCGCGCGGATCAACGCCGGAATCGCGACGGTTGCTTCTGGCCCGATCTTAGCCAATCGCTCGATGCCCGCATCGTGGTCATCGACGCTTGGGAATTCGCCGCTCGCGGGATTCGGAATAAAGATTTCGACGAGCGAAAGGAGCACCGGCACAAGTTTGTCGGCCGGCTCATCCAGTTCCCACAGCGACTCGGCGGCTGCTCCCTTCACGTCGGCAGACGCATCGCTGAGCAGAGATCGCAGCGCCTGGACAACGTCGTCGCGGCGAGCGGGCGTGACGGCGCCTAGAGCTTGCGCCGCCGCGGCCCGCACCTCCGCGGCTGGATCGCAGCAAGCGACCAACAACGAGTCGATTGCAGATTTCGCTTTGAATCCCTGATCTTCGAGCAACTCCGCCGCCATTCTTTGCTGCTCGACGTCAGAAGCAGCGAGCGCCGCCGGCAGAGCCTCGATCGCCGCTTGATTCCCAGGCTCGCGATTGAGAATCGCTCGGGCGACCGTCACGCGAACGCCGGCGTTGGGGTATTCGAGAAGCACGCGGAGTTCGGCCGGAATCGTCTCGTTGCTCGGCGCAATGGTGGAGATGACGTCGAGCGCCACGCCTCGCGTTTCGGCGTCGGCGGTGGCAGCCAGATCGACCACCAGCGGCAAGTGGTCGAGCGCGTCCTCGCGGCCTTCGTATAGATCGCTCAGACCCTCGAGCCGAACGTCGGGATCGGAACTATGGAGCTTTTCGAGCACCGAAGCCTGCGACTTTTCGACGGCGTCGTCCGGCTCATCGTCTTGCGTTTTGCCTACAGCGACCAGGCAGCCCGCAATTGCCAACGCCAAGAGAACGGCTCGGGGGTGCATATTCGGCCTCGAGAAATCGGCGAGTCGGCGGAGAAGACCTCGACCCTCTCATTCTCATCCTGCCGCAGCGCCCGGGCAATCGCGGCCGGATGAAGGATGTGCAAGGTCGCCCAGATTGCGCGCCAGCGTTCAACCTCCGACTCGGTTTGCATTCGACCGCTCGCCGGCAAGCACAACCCAACGGATCGCAAAAACGTACGGCGCGAGCATCGCCCAGGCCAGTAGCCGCGCTGCCTGGTCTGACAACATGCCCAGCAAGGACAGACCGCAAATCGCCGACACAAAGCACAGCACGCCAATGTTGCACGCTAGTACTCGCTTCCCCACCTCCGGCTCGCGGCGTCGCGGCAGGCCAGCCAAGTCCAAAAGGGCTAGCAAGGTGGCAAACGCAAGGGATAACCTGCCGAAGGCAGCGGTCTCTTGCCCCGGCCAAAGCGACGAGATCCATGCGATCGCCGCAAAGCAGGTCGTTAGACCGAACATGGTCAGAATCGAAAACGCCCAAGGTCGCGCACCGCGTTCTCGCATGGTGACTAACCCTCGAAACGGTCGATTCTAGTGGATCACTTCTCTCTTGGCTAATCCAGGTGCCGCCCTTCGAGCGACATAGAATCCAGTCTATGGGGAGTTGCTTGGAAGGTTAAAAGCCAATAAGTCTTCGAGCCGGTGGACCAAGGCGCTGATGAGCGCGAAAACAACGGACAGGTCACCGTCCGGCACCGTGACTACGATCGTCCCGGCACTTTCCTCCAGCTTCGCGCGAGGCGCATCACGGCTTTCAGACAATTCCGCAGGTCGCCAAATCCGCGTCGCGGCGGCCAGGCCATCTGGGATCGCCGGCCGGTAGACGACACGCAACTCAGGGCTCACGCGGTCCTTCGCGAAGAAAGTAGTGCGGGCTTCGGGCCGAATCGGTTCAGTCTTCGCAGGAAACGCGCGCACGCCCCACACCGCGGCCCAGGGCGCCACGTCACTCCAATCAAGCACCGAAGCAGGGACGGCGATTTTGCGATCGGCTTGCGCAACGCGCGCGAGGAGTTCCCGGAGATAGGTGTCGCTCGTAGCCACGATGAGCGCGTCGTTCGCCCAAGTGACGAACACCCCTTCCCAGGGTTTTTCCGGGTAGACCCCCTCTCGAACAAAGCTCGAGGGAAACTTGTAGACCGTAGCCTTCCCCTCGGACCCGATCGAACGCGCATTCTCGGCCAGCCAGCTCGTCAGGGCTTGACGATCCTCGGCCGTTAGCGATCCGAGACCGAAGATCGTGCAGCCTTCGTAGCGGAGCGACCCGAACGCACTCACCACCTCAGTCCCACGGTGCGCATGAATTGCCCACGCCGCTGATTTATTCTCTAACGCCGGCACGGCGAGCGCGTCCCCGAAGGCCATAAATTCTAGCAACGACATCCTGGGTCCTGTCTTTGGCCCCGGCGGCGCGGACGCAAATCGCAATTCGAGCGCCGTGGAAACGAACAGCGTATCGCAGTCGGCCGGCAACCAAGAGAGAGCATCCCGCGCCGGAGCTGGGAGTGACGCGAGCGACTTGAGCTGTGGGGCCCCTTCCTCGGCCAATGCTGCCGCTGCCAGTGCGAGAAACAGGCCGAGGAACGAAAGTCTGCGCATGGCAATTCCCCTCCGGGCATAGCCCGTCTTTAAGGAACGCGGGCTGAACAGAGCAGAAAGCGAATCGTCGACATCGTGCAGATTCGCACCAAAATCAAGGGACCGATTCCGACAGCCGTTGACCCAGCGCGGCTTATTCTCTCACGGTGCGCTGCTCACGGCAACAGAGTTGCGGTGTGAGCGCATTCGTTCGCTCGAATAATTCGCGCGGCCGCATCGAGCGGTAGGAAGAAGGTTGCCTACCCCGCCCCGCGCCGCGACAGCAGCCCATTTGCCACCAGCGCCACCATCAGCACCGTGCCGAGCACGAGCGGCCGGGCGTGGTCTTCGATCTTCATTTGGTTGAGGCCGATGTCGAGCGTGGTGAAGGTGAGCACGCCCAGCAGCGTGCGCCCCATGCTGCCTTGACCGCCGAGCAAGCTCGTGCCTCCCAGGACGACGCAGGCGACCGCTTGCAGCAGTAGGTCGCGGTTTTGGTCGAGGCTCACGCTGCCGAGCCTGCCAGCGTTCACGAGTCCGGCCACGCCGCTGGCGAGCGCCGAGATCACCAAGCAGGCGACGACCACCTGGCCGCAGCGCACGCCCGAGAAGTAGGCCGCGCGGCGGTTGGCCCCCGTCATGTAGACCGAGCGGCCGAAGCGGGTGTGGACGAGGGCGTAGTGCCCCGCAGCCAAGATTGCCGCGGCCAATAGGGCGCTATAGGGAATCATTGCCCGCGGCGTGAGTTCGATGCCGCGGTTGCCCAGCGTGTCGAGCAACCGCGGCACGTCGTGCTGCACGCTCCGCGTGAGATAACGAGCGAGGCCGTAGGCGATGTTCATCGTGGCCAGCGTAATGATGAAGCTCGGCAGCCGCGACCACACGACGATCAGGCCTGAGAGAGCGCCTAGCAGCACGCTCGTGGCCAGCGGCACGAGCAGCGTTACCGCCACCGCCCAAGCGCCCGGCTGGCCGCTGCCTCCTGCGCCGGCGGCCCAGGGGCGCTCGTAGAGCCAGCCGCAGAAGCAGGCGGTCCAGAGGGCGATCATGCCGACCCCTAGGTCGATCTCGCCGCAGAGGATGACGAACGTCAGCCCCGCCGAGGCGATCGCCAGCACCGAGCCCTGCTTGAGAATCTGCATCGCGGTGACGGGACGCAGAAAGCTTTCGCTCGCCAGCGCGAAGAAACCTGCGATCAGCAGCAGCGAGACGAGCGGCGCCCAATCGCGGGCCTCCCAGCGGGTGAACCAAGAGCGGCCCACACGAGCGACCGGAGCGGACGACGGAGCGGACATGAGGAAGCGGCGAATGAGGGCGGGGTTTGCGGATTGCCCGCCAGTGTAGAAAGGGGGCGCACGCGACGCCACCTGCAGTGGCCGAAAGGCCACACGTGCGGTTTTCGCCACTGGAACGCTCGGGGTGCAGCGCCGCGGGTTTGACCGCGCGGCGGGGCGACCTAGCGTTGGCACATGGAATCGGCCGTGCTCGAACTGACGTTGCTCGTGCTGCTGGCCCTGTGGGGCATAGCGGCGATGGCCGGCTTCGGCTTTTGGCGGGTGCAGGGCTAACGGCGAGGAGAAAACGTCGCCCCCGGTCCAGCGAGCCGCCGGCCTTTACGCCGGCGGTCCCCGATGATCGCGGGCTTCGTGTGGAGCGTTGTCGCGCCGAACCGAGGAGGCCTTCATCCACGATTGCCTCGAATGCCGATCGGCATGACGGTTTCAATTCTCGTCACGGGCGTCGGCGGGTCGCTAGAAGCGAGTTTCATCGATCCGCACTACGGCCGGTCGTCGGCCGAATGACGGGCACGACGCTTGGCGGCCAGCAGACGCTCGGTGTAGCTCTCGGCCGCTGGTTGTTCGGCGGCGAGCTTGGGCGCAGCGCTAGCTACGGCGCGCACCGCGGGGGCCGGCTCGTCGGCCAGGGCCGCACTCAGATCGCCGCTGAAGGCCGCCGACGGCTCGAACCGCGCGGCCGTTCCTTCGAGCGATGCCCTCACCGCTTGCTTCGAGCTCTTGAGGCGATCGAGGTATTCCGGCTGCGCGATCGTGCGAGCGCCGCGCAGCCGCGTCCACGCGGCGGCGAGCCAGCCGTAGAGCCCCGTCGGGTCGACCATCACGCGGCGATTGAAGACGTCGCAGAAGAAGACCGTGGCGGCCAACAGGGCGCACAACGGCCAGGCCATGCGGCGGCTCTCGGCGAGTTGCAAGTCGCCGCGGAAGACGTCGGTCGCGAGCGCCTGGTCCAAAGTCCAAGCGCCGGCCGGCCCGCCGATGACCTTGCCGTCGCCGCCGCCGGTGGGCTGCACGCCCGCCAGGTCGGTGAGCAGACGATCGTTCGAGGCCCGCTCGTTGTACTCGGCCGAGTACGGTACGGTGATGCCGGCCCGCAGCGGCGCTCGCCCGGGGCCAGGCAGGATCGTGAGAAAGTAGGAGCCGGGGCTCGTGGCTTCGAACTCGCCTTGGTAGCGGCCGGGGGCTGTTTGCCGGATCGACACCGTCTTGGCCGTGAGATCGGGTTCGACCACGGTGGCCGTCATTGTGAGCGCGTTGAGGAAGCGGCTTTCCTCGTCGAGCGCGTTCAGCACCACGGTGGCATGGCCATCGCGCTGATCGACGGCGAGCTGGAAGCGGCCGTCCTGATCGGAGGGGCGCAGCGCCCAACGCATCATCTGGGCGAAGAGCTTGTCGTAGCCGTTCCAATCGGGCCACTGCTTGGCCCAGCGGCGGCCGGCGTCGGTCGTCCAGGCCACGGCCCGCCCCGCGCCAAAGGTCCAGGCGGCGAGCAGCGTGTTCTCGCGCCCGGCAGGCACGGGAGACATCATGGCCAGCTCCACGAGCGGGCTCTCTTTGAGCGTGGTCATCACGAAGCCGGTCAGCGGCGGCAGCGCGTCTCCCAGGCCGCGGAGGATCTCTTGATCGCCTACGACCGACGGCGTGAAGCCCTTGTCGTTTTCGTACACCACGGGGCGGGCCACGCGGCGGGCCTCGTTCACAAAGATTCGCGGGATCGAGCGCGGATTGTCGACCGAGTAGAACTTGCCGCCCCCTTGCTGGGCAATGTTCAGCATCCGCGGCTTATCAGAGCCCTGCCCCACGGCCACCGTGCTGACCGTGATGTTGGCTGCCCGCATTTGCTTGACCAAAGTGGCGAAGTCGGCCTCGTTCGTCTGGCCGTCGGAGAGCACGATCATGTGCTTTACCGAGGCCTCGGTCTGCGCGAGGGAGCGAAAGCCCTCGAGCATGCCGGGGTACATGTCGGTGCCGCCCCCCGGGGTGATCGTGTTGATCTGGGCCGTCAGCCGCTCGGGGGACCGCACCGACTGCATGGGCACCACGCGGTAGGCGGCCGAATCGAACGCCACCACGCCCACGAAGTCCTTCGGGCTGAGCACTTTGACCGCCTCGCGGGCCGCGTTCTTGCTCAGCTCGAGTTTCTCGCCCGACATCGAGCCCGAGCGGTCGATCACGAGCATCAAGGCGCCGACAGGCACGACCTCGGCCCCTTTGATCTGAAAGTCGACCGGCATCGCCTTCTCGAGCTCGGTGCCTGACCAGCCGCCGGCGCCGAAGCTATTGGGGCCGCCCAGCATGACCAGGCCCGCGCCGAGCTCGCGCGTGTTGCGCACGAGGAGGGCGATTTGCTGGTCGTTGATCTCGGTGACGCGTTCCCCTTGGTCGTCGCCGGTGCGGGCTACGTTGGCCAGGATCACCAGATCGTAGCGCTGCAGATCGGCCAGGTTCTCGAAGAGTTCGTTGCTCTTGCGAATCTCGACTTCGAGTTCCTCCTGCCGCAAGCGGTCGGCCAGCACGTCGAACTCGCCGGGGCTCGTCCAGTCTTCCACCAGCAGAACCCGCCCCTTTCCGCGAACGTGCGTGAAGCTCGTGGCGCGGTTGTTCTGGGCGTAGCGATCTCCAGACGGCGAGTCGGGAACGAAGCGGGCTTCGTAGGTGTAGAAGTCGGCGGCGTCGATGCGGTCTTGAATCGAGAGCACGCGCTTGCCGGGGCCGAGCGTAACGTCTTCTTCGACCACAAGGTCCTCGTGCTCGCCGCTGCGGCGGACCACACGGAGCTTGCCATGGGCCGCCGGCGCCTGCTGTCCGGCCGGCGCTTGGTTGTGAAGCACCACGCGTAAGTCAAAGGGCGCTCCTTGGCGAATCTCCGGCGAGAGCGCGACCTTCTCGACGGCAACGTCGGGCTGCGGGGCCATGGAAACCGGCAACACGTCGATGCCGATGCCGGCCTCGGCCAGCGCGCGCGCCTGACGCAGCGACTGTCCCAGATTCTCGTTGCCGTCGCTGATGATGACGATCCGCTTGGCCGAGTCGGGCGGAAACGACGCCTGGGCCAGCTTGAGCGCGGCGGTGAGGTTGGTGTGCTCGCGGTCGATAGGGGCTTCGAACGCGGTGAGCTCGAAGTCCCCTTCGATGGGCGGCACCTCGACCGCCGCCTCGCGGCCGAACACGATCACGCCGGCCCTGTCGGCGCGGAGGCCGCGGCGGTGGGCCCGAACCGACTCGGTGACGAACTTGCGGGCAGCGTCCGACTGGTCGGAGGGCACGCTGAGCGAACGGTCGAGCAGGTAGAAAACGGTGAGCCGCTCGTGGCGGCGAACCATTTCGGCCTCGGCCAGGGCCATCACGATCAGCACATAGACGGCCGTGCGCAGGGCGAAGGCCAGCCAGCGGCGAACCGGCGACATGGCGGTCAAGCTGCGGCGGCCGAGCCACCACACCAGTGGGAGCCCCAGCAGCAACAGCAGATACCAAGGCTCGCCGAAGCTGATTCGATTGCCGAGTTCCACGCCGGCCGTCCTCTTATCCGGATCTCAGGTGCGAGCGTCTCATCGATTCTCACCCGTCCGCCCAAGGTTTGCCAGGGGCTGGTTTTGGGCGCCGGTTGCGCGGCGTACGGAAGGTTTAGCGGCCAGCCCCCGTCCGCCGGCCTGACTCAGGCCCCGAATTGGTGCGCAGGGCCGCTCGGATTTCCTTGAAACCCACCCTGGGGCCGCCTACACTGAGGGTTTGCCTGGCGGACAAGGGGCCTACGGGCCATCCCTGAACCGGGTGCACGCTGCGTGCGTAACTATCGATACGCACGGCGGCTAGCGTCGGTCTGACGGGAGGTTCCGGAATTCCTGTCATCCCCTGAATCGAGCAGCAACACGCGCCCCGCATTTTCTTCTGGGCGCTTTTTCATCCGTACTTCTTCCCGTCTGAATCTCTCCCGAGGCACGCATGAGCACTGCCGTGACGCGTGACCCACAGGCTTCCTCTCCGGCCACCAGCCGGGAAGCAGTGGTCGAAACCCGCAGCCTCTCCAAGGTTTATCGCGATTTCTGGGGCCGGCAAAAGGTCCGGGCGCTCAAGGCGCTCGACCTCGAGATCTATCGCGGCGAGATCTTCGGTCTACTCGGGCCCAACGGCTCGGGCAAAACGACCACGATCAAGCTCATTTTGGGCCTGCTCTTTCCGACGACCGGCAAGGCGCTCGTCTTCGGCAAAGACGCCACCGACGTGCAGAAGAACGAGCAGATCGGCTACCTGCCGGAAGAATCCTACCTGTACAAGTTTCTGAACGCCGAGGAAACGCTCGACTTCTACGGCCGGCTGTTCGACATGTCGGCCCAAGAGCGCCGCGAGCGGGCCGCCCGCCTGATCACCATGGTCAAGCTCGACTGGGCCAAGAAGCGGCAGTTGCGCGAGTACTCCAAGGGCATGACCCGCCGCATCGGCCTGGCCCAGGCGCTGATCAACGATCCCGAGCTGATCGTGCTCGACGAGCCGACCACGGGCCTCGACCCGATCGGCACGCGCGAGATGAAGGACCTGATCCTGGACCTCAAGGCCCAGGGCAAGACAGTGCTCCTCTGCAGCCACTTGCTGGCCGACGTGCAGGACGTGTGCGACCGCATCGCGATCCTCTACCAGGGCGAGCTCAAGGAGTTGGGCCGCGTCGACAGCCTGCTCAAGGTCCGCGACGTGACGCAGATCCGCGCCTCAGGGCTGAACGATGCTTGCAAGGATGAGATCCGGGCGGCGATCGAGAAGCACCATGGCGACCTGATGCAGATGGACAACCCCACCACCACGCTCGAGGAGCTGTTCCTCAGCATCGTCCGCGAGAGCGAGGCCCGGCCCGGACGCCGGGCCAAGGGAGACGGCGCTTAGCGCATCCGAGCAGCTTGCCGCTGCCGGTGACCTCTCCCTCCCAACTCGTTGCGAACGCGGTTTCTCGAGTGTGAGCCTTCCATGACCGTTGAACAGGACATTCCCGCTTTTCTTCAGTGGCTGCCGCCGGCGCTGCTGGGTTTTGCGCTGGCGGCCGCAGCCGTGGCCTTTCTGGCGCTGGTGTTTGGCTACGTGATCGCCGCCGCCCGGCATGGACCGGTGGCCGCCGGCGACATCACCTACCGCGTGGTTTCGACCGGTGTCGCCGACCTCTTGCGCACCTCGCCGCGGCGCGTGTTCGCCATCGCCAAGCTGGCGGTGCAGGAGTCGATTCGGCGGCGCGTGATCGTCGTGTTCGCCGTGTTCCTGGCGATCTTGCTCTTCGCCGGCTGGTATCTCGATGACTCGGTGGCCGACCCGGGCAAGCTCTATCTGAGCTTCGTGCTCTCCTGGACGAGCTACCTGGTGTTGCTGCTGGCGCTGTTCCTCAGCGTGTTCAGCCTGCCCAACGACATCAAGAACCGCACGATCTACACGATCGTGACCAAGCCGGTGCGCCCCGGCGAGATCGTGCTCGGCCGCATTCTGGGCTTCACCTTCGTGGGCACGCTGCTGCTGGCCTGCATGGGCGTGGCCAGTTACGTGTTCGTGGTTCGAGCCGTGGACCATAGCCATGGCGTCGTCGAAGTCGACGCCGCCGACGCCGCGACCGCCGGGCTGAAGCTGCGCTCCACCACCGACCACAACCACCGGCACGACGTGTTGACCGACAAAGACGGCAACTACGTGACCGACTTCCGCGAAGGGCACTGGCACGAGATCGAATCGCAGACCAGCGGCGACAAGACGAGCTACACCGTGGGTCCGCCCCTGGGCGTGCTGGTGGCTCGCGAGCCGCTCTACGCGGCGAAGCTCTCGTTTCTCGACCGCAACGGCAAGCCCACCGACAAGGGCGTGAACACCGGCAACGAATGGATGTACCGGAGCTTCATCGAAGGAGGCTCGCAGGCGGCGGCGATCTGGAGTTTCGAGGGCGTCACGCCGACGTTGTTCCCGCGCGATCGCTTTCCCGACGGCCTGCCGCTCGAGTTGACGATTCGCGTTTTCCGCACGCACAAGGGAAACATCGAAAAAGGCGTGGCGGGGGGCATCGTGCTGCGCAATCCGCAAACGGGCGTCTCGACCGAACAGCTCGTGTTCCTGGCGCGCGACTACCACGTCGACACGAAGCTGCTCAAGTGGGAGCAGAAGGACTCCAAGGGAAAGCCGCTCGACCTGATGAAGGACCTCGTGAGCAGCGACGGCAAGCTCGAGGTGATCCTGACCTGCATCGACCCGGCCCAGTACTTTGGCATGGCCAAGGCCGACGTCTATCTCAAGGCCCGCGACGCCTCGTTTACTTGGAACTTCATTAAGGGCTTCGCCGGAATCTGGAGCCAGATGGTGCTGGTGATCGGCTTCGGCGTGATGTACAGCACCTTCCTGAACGGCGCCGTGGCGATGATGGCCACGCTCGGCACGATTGTGGTCGGCTTCTTCGCCAGCTTCATCGCCCGCGTGATCCAAGGCACCTACAAGGGCGCGGAGACCGTGCCGGACGCCGTGATGGGGGGCGGACCGATCGAATCCTTGATTCGCATCGTAACACAAAAGAACGTGATGACGGCCCTCGAGGAGAGTCCGGGCACGACCGTGGCCAAGATGCTCGATCAGGGACTGCTGTTCATGATGAGCGCGGTGGGCCGCATCGCCCCGAACTTTGGGGCGCTCGACAACTCCGATTACGTGGCCTACGGCTATAACATTCCCGCCGACATGGTGGGCGAACATCTGGTGACCGTGCTCGGCTACCTGCTCGCCCTGTTCGTGGCCGGCTACTTCTTCCTGAAGACGCGCGAGGTGGCCAAGTGAACCGCTGGTCCCGCATCCGCAAATACGGCCTCTACGGCGGCCTCATCGTGCTTCTGCTCGTGCCCATGGCGTGGCTCAGCCAACCGGCCACCAGCAAGTCGGCCGGCGGCAAGCTGGCCACGCTGCGGGCTGACTACAAGCTCAGCCAGGCGAACCTGGGCGAGATCGATCCGGCGAGCGCCACCATGCGGTTGGCTTCGCTGGGCATGGCCAACGTGGGGGCCAACCTGCTCTGGTCGCGGGCGAACCACTATAAAAAGGTCGAGGACTGGACGAACTTCCGCGCCACCCTCGACCAGATCATCAAGCTGCAGCCCAACTTCGTGGCCGTGTGGCGGTTCCAGGCCTGGAACCTGTCGTACAACGTTTCGGCCGAGTTCGACGACTACAAGGACCGCTACCACTGGGTGAAAGAAGGCATCAAGTACCTGTACCGGGGCAATGAGTTCAACGCCGACAGCCCGCGGCTGCAGTGGGACACGGGGTGGTTCATCTCGCACAAGATCGGCCGCTCCGACGAGCGCAAGCAATTCCGCCGCATGTTCCGCCACGATGAAGATCTCTTCGGCGAAGACGCCAAGACCAACGAATACGACAACTGGCTCGAAGGCAAGCGCTGGTTCGAGCGCGCCCACGACACCGTGCGGCGGATCAACAGCTATAAAGGCATGAACCCGTTGATCTTTCATGCCGATCCGGCGATGGCCCAGATCAACTCCTCGGACAACCTCAACGAGGACGGCGTCTACGGCGAGCGGGCCAAGCAGTCCTGGCAAAAGTCGCACGACGATTGGACCCGCTACGGCGACACGATCCTCCCCACCACCTTCGGCTTCGACATCGCACTCAACGATCAAGAGCCGATGGAGAAGAAGGCCAAGGAGCTGCGCGCCAAGCTCGACGAGTTGGCGCCCGGCGCCCGCGAGCAGATTCGCGAGGAAAAGCGGGCCGCGCTCAAGCCCGAGGAGCGCGCCGCCCTCGACGTGCCTTACGAACAGCGCTCTCCCGACCAGCAGCAGTTGGCCGGTCCCGTGGAAGACAAAGTGCTCGTCTCGCACCTCGAAGTGGCGCAGCGAGCTCCTGAGGCCAAGCGGCTCGAGGCGCTGAACGTGGCTGACGAACTGGCCCGGGCCGAAGAATATGCCCATGGCGTGGAGCGTTACCGCAGCGTCGTGAACTTCAACTACTGGCGGACCCGCTGCGAGATGGAACGCACCGACGACGCCATTGCGGCGCACGAACTGGTCCATTCAGGCAAGGAAAAACGCGCCAAGGGCCATCTGCAGGAAGCGAAGGAAGATTTCCGGGCGGGGCTGGCGAGGTGGAAGGTCGTGATGGCGAAGTTCCCCGAGTTGCTCGATGACCGCACCACGGGCGAGGAGCTGGCTGGCGTGATCGAGGAGTATCGCACGACGCTCGAGCTGCTCGACGAATCGTTCCCGGAAGACAAGTTCTTCCAGGACGTGCTCAATCGCTACGGGAAACAGGCGGCTATGGCGCGAGAGGAAGTGCCCGACGAGCCGGCCGAGCCGGCCGCGGCCGAGCCGGCCAAATAAAGGAGGGCAGCGCGGGCAGGGGACTGGTTGGAAGCCGAGGACGTCGTTTCAGATGCAAGGGTTCGCCGACGTCCACTGTCATCTCTGCGCCGGCCTGGACGACGGTCCCCGCACTCCCGACGATGCGCTCGAAATGTGCCAAATCGCCTGGGGCGAAGGCACACGCATGGTCGCCGCCACGGCCCATCAGAATGAATCGTGGCCAGAAGTCACGCCGGCAAGAATTCGCGAATCGGCGGCGACGCTGGCGGCCCAGTTGGCTGAGCTCGAAGTGCCGCTCGAGATCTTTCCCACGGCCGAGGTCATGGTTTGGGCGGGGCTCGAGGAAGCGTGGGACCGCGGCGAACTGCTCAGCGTCGCCGACGGCGGCAAGTATCTGCTCATCGAGTTGCCGGGCGGGCTGTTTCTCGATTTGTCTTCGCTGATCGTGGCCTTGCGCGAACGCGGACTCACGCCGATCCTCGCGCATCCTGAGCGCCATCCCGAACTGCTTCATTCTCCCGGCGTCATGCAGCGCTGGATTGAGCTGGGCTGCCTGGCCCAGGTGTCGTCGGGGAGCCTGACCGGCGAGATCGCTCCGCGCGACGTGAAAGTTCTGCGGCAATGGGCGGAGCGGGGGCACATCCACCTCATCGGCTCCGACGGCCACTCGGTGCGGCGTCGGCCGCCGAAACTGGCGGCGGCGCACCGCGTGCTGGCGGAGTGGATCGGCCCGGCGGCTGCCCGGCAGATTTGCGAGACCAATGGCGCCGCGGTGTTTCGCGGCGAGCCGATCGAGCCGGTCCGCCCAGCGCGTCCCGCTCCCCGCCGCGGCTGGCTCAGCCGCTTCTTCGAATAGCGCTGCGCGAGAATCGGCTGGCGTGCGCCGTACGATCGGCAAGGCCGTTAGCCTCGGAACAAGAAATCTCGCACCCACGCCAAGTTGCAGCGATCGGCTGAAGTTTGCGTTGACTCTCCCCTCAGAGGAAGTAGGTTTGCGGTGGACCGCGGCCAGATGCGGCGGTCCTCCTAAATGCTTTTCACGACCTCAAAACTCGGCCTTTTGTGGCCGCTAATCGCCCGATCCGTGGCAGGCAGGCTCCCATGTTCAACGCAATCGCGCGATTCTGGCACGATGACGAAGGCACAACCTCGGTGGAGTACGCCGTGATGCTGGCGCTGATTCTGGTCGCCATCATCGGCGCCATTGGCAGCGTGGGGGGCCGAACCGGCGGCATGTGGGGCGGCATCAACACCGACCTCACCTCGGCCGGCTTCGGCAGCTAGTCTGCGGGGCGGCGCCCGTCCCTCAGGCCCACGAATAGCCGCCGCCATTGTGCCCAGAGTTCCGCTGGGTTAGTCAGTTCGATTACGCGATCTCGCCCTGCGCTGGCCAACCGCCCGCGCAGGGCGTTGTTTTGCGCGAGCCGGCCGATCAGCGCCGGTACGTCGGCCGGCTCCGCGGCCAAGAGGCCGTGTTGTTCCGGAACGAGCATCTCGCGCCACCCCCAGGCATGCTGCACAACCAAGGGTGTGCCGCTGGCCAGGGCCTCGAGGCCGACGCGCGGCCAATTCTCCTGGGCGCCGCCATTCACTTGCGCCAAGCAGTGCACTGAGCGCAAGAACTGATCGGCCGGTTCCCCTCCAGGCGGCAACGCCTCGGCCCAACTCGGGGGCGGCCCCAGCTTCTCTTGCACCTGATCGCTCCAGCCGAGCACCCGCACCTTGAACGGCCGGTAGGGGACCGCCGCGAACAACTCCCAGGTGTCTGGGTGAAACTTCGAGGGATCGGCGCGCGAGATTCGGCCGACGATGAACTCCTCGCCTGCCGCGTGGGGCAAGGGCCGGAAGGCGAAGTCGGCAAGGTCGAGCGCTCCGTGGATCAAGTGGCACTGCGCGGGCGACACTCCATAGCGCGTGAGCGTCGGGAGCAGGTTCTCCCGCTGAAATCGCGACTGAAATACATGCGCGTCGAACGGACCGTACTGTTCGTAGTGCCGCTCTTCCTCGGTGAAGATCCAGGTCATGCAGTTCGCCCAGACGAGCCGGCAACCGAGCGCGCGGAGGTCCCCGGCCCGGCGGAGAAACTCGTCGTTGCAGAACGACACGACGATCGCGTCCGCCAGACCAGGGACCGAGGCCAGCTCTGCGGGCCCCTCGATCTCGCAGGTGCGCAACCCCAACGTGTCGCACCGCCGCCGCCACTCGGGCGGGGTGCGCCACGTGGGGATGAGCGTGACCTCGAGGCCGTGGCTGCGCCACAGTTTGAGGACGTGCCAGAGCTCGGTGTCAGCGCCGCCCAGCGCACTGGGATAGCCCACGACGAAGATCGGGGGCAGCCCCTGTTCGGCCGCGGCAAACGATGCCGACATGCGCTTCCTCGTCTGCTGGCCGCGAACGCCAGGCGCTCGTTCAGCAAGTCACGCTGGCCTGGCACTTGCCGGTGAACGTCTTGCTGGCTAAGTCGTAGATCACCGATCCCCCGGACGACGAAGACGTGGAAACGGGATACTCGGCCCAGACACAGATCTTGTTGTCAGGATAGGGCGCGTTCGGAGAGCACTGCGCCGTGCCCACCAGACCCAGACTGTAGTCGCCGTTGGCGTCGGGCGCTACATTCGCCGAACCGGCAGGCGGGCTCGCGCTGCACGTCCCGCTCGAGGAGATGATCTTCGCATAGACCTTGGTGGCTACGGTGCCCAGCTTGATCGCGCCGCCCCCCTTGACGCATACCAAGTTGCCGTTAGCGCAGTCGCAAGGGGTCTCCGCTCCGATCGGGCTGGTGATTGAGAGCGCCATGCAGCTTCCTTTCGTTCCCTTGAAGCAACCAAAAACGGTGGAACCGCGTGGTTCCGATCCCGTTCAGGAGTCCGATGCCGCCTGGCCAATAGTGAGGACGATGCCGGTTGCCGTCGCGCACCAGCTTAGGGAGTTCCTGGCCGTCCCAGTAAACCTTGGTCAACCCGGTCTGATCGATCGCGAGGTCAAGCGAGTGCCGTGTGCCAGGTTTCGGCATAGGCACGCTCTCAAAGGCGAATCCTTCGCTCCTGTGCCCCTCGCTCATCCCACTTTCGAAGGTGTACCAATACAGGCTGAGTTTTCGCTCTGGGTCGTCGGCCGCCCCCGGGCTCAGCAAGATGGCTTGATGGCTCCAGGAGGCTGGAAACTCCTGGCTGGGCACGGCGCCGAAGAAAATGCCGCTGTGGTGGAACCATTCCTCTTGAGACAACTCGAGATGCAAGGTGAAGGGGCCTTCGGGAGGCTCCTTCAAGGTCAGCCACCCCGCGCTCTGCACAGAGGTGGCAATATACCCGCCCTCATCCTGCGGATCGGGATCGAATTTGGCGCGCTCCGCAAAGGTTGCGTGATCCAAAAAGGGCGCAGGATACGCTGCAAGCAGATCCTTCACGATCAGCGGCTCGCGATACGACCGCACGATGCCTAAGAGCACGATCAATGCGAGCATGCCCAAGGCGACCACTTCGCCGCGCTTGAGCCGCCGAAGACGATTTCCGGCGGCCTCGCGCAGCAGTGTGGGCCGGACGGCAAAGGTGCTTCCCTGCACGTCGCTCTCGGTGCTAATTCCGCGCGCGAGGCGTCCCCGCACGAGCTCTCCCAGATTCGCGCCCTGGGCAAAGGGAGCGAGCCGCTCCGCCACCGCGCCCATCGAAGCGGTTCGCTCGCCCGGTGTCTTGGCCAGCATCTCTCTCAACAGCAACGCCAGGCCTTCAGGCACGTCGTCGCGGCGCGAACGGACATCGGGCGCCGCCGTTTCCAAGTGGGCTTTCATCCGCTCGAACGTGTCGCGCCCCTCCGCCTGAAACGGCGCTTGGCCGGTGAGCAGCTTGAAGAGCGTGCAGCCGAGCCCATAGACGTCGGTCCGCGCGTCGACCGCCTCCGCCCGCCACTGCTCGGGGGCCATGTAGTCGGCCGTGCCTGAGCGATCGCCAGCTCCGCTGGCCAGGGAGGCGAGTCCCAGATCAAGCACTTTGACCTGCCCCGAATCGGAGACGAGCAAGTTCGAGGGCTTTACGTCGCGATGAACCACCTCGAGGCGATGGGCGGTTTCCAAACCCGCCGCGGCCTGGCGGACGACCTCGCAAGCTTCGGCGATGGGCAGCGGCCCGCCGTCGAGCATCAGACGGCGCAAATCGACGCCGGCGACGTGCTCCATGACCAGGTAGTGGTGCCCATCAGCTTCGCCCGCGTCGTGGGCCAAGATGACGTGCGGATCGGCGAACTTGCCGATCATTTCCATCTCGCGATGGAACCGCGCGATGGCCTCGGCGTCGGCCAGCCGCTGCGGGGCGAGGAATTTGATCACGACCCGCCGCTTGAGCCGCACGTGCTGGCCCAGGTAGACGCTGCCCATGCCGCCCTGGCCGATAAAGTCGCCCAGCAGATAAGGGCCGAACTGCCGCGGGAAGGGCCGGGTTTCCACGGGCTCGCCCTGGCCCGGATCGCGCGCCTTGAGTTCGTGTCGGAGGAGGGACAGCTCCGCCGACTCGACAGGGGCGGTAGTCGCGTCGCCGCTGGTCTCGCCGCGAATGAGGCCGACAACCGAGTCGCTGGCGTCGTTATGGGCTTGGAGAAACTCCTGGCAGCGAGAGCACTGCCCCACATGGTGGGCCACCGCCACCAGGCGCTCTTCTTCGAGCTTGCCTACGCTCAGCGCGACGAGCTCATGGTTGGGCGGGCATCGGAGCGCTGGCTGATCCGCTGGCGTCTTCATGATTCGTCGCCTGGCGATTCGCTCTTAAGTGACGGATAACGCGCGATCTAATGACATAGACGGTTGCGAGCTTCAGGTCGTAGCGGGCCGCCAATTCGTGCGCGGTCGACGTGCCGTTCACCATTTCGCGGCAGATGATCCAATCGCGGTCGCTCACCTCGGCCCGCAGCCGGTCGATTTCTGCCTGACGCCAATCGAGGTCGTCCTCTTCTTCCCTGGGAGAAGGCAAACTGTGGAGCCGAACCAGGGCCTCGGAGCCGCCCTCGGCGACGCCTACGCGGCGTTTCCGCCGCCGTTCTTCGTCGAGCGCCTTTCTTGCCGTAATCTGCCGCAGCCAGCCGCGGAACGTGTCGGTGTCTCGATCATGGCGGTACTGTTCGAGATTTGCCATCACGGCGGACAGCGCCTCTTGGACGACGTCACGGGCGTCGTTCGGCGGCACTCCGTATTTCAGGCACCACGAGTAGATCGTGTTCGCGTACTTGTCGACCAACTCATTCCACGCTGACGGGTCGGCGGCGACCGCCTTTCGCAGCAGCGAGGTCGAGGTCCCGCTCAAGCCATCGTGCGGCCCTCTACCATCATTAACGTTTGGACCTGTCATGATTTTTCCAAAACGGTTCCGAGGCAGATCCTTCTGATGCTAACGACCGGGCTTTCTCCCGCAACAGGGGGGGTGTTTTCAAAATCGTGTTAGATCCGAACGTTAATAGTAGTAGGGAATGCCATTTCCCACCCCACAGTTCATGTTTGCGAGGACCGGGCCTCCGTGGGCCGCCCCGCCTTGGGGCGGCCCACTTTTCGACTCTCGCGAGCGGCAAAACCGTTCGGAGGCGAATTGTTTTTGTGTAGTGTATGCGTGTTGCGTATCTTGGCTCTGCCGGAGGGAACTCGTTGCCGGGTATGGCGTACGAGCTCCCTTTTCCCGTCATCAGGTCGCGCGCTTGGTTCTACGTCTTGCCGGGTGCAACGATTTGATTGCGGCTTCAACCGCTTAGGCATACGATGGCGCGGGCGGGCGCCATCGGAGCCAAGCGGAGGATCGTCGTGCGGGTTTCCCTAGGACTATCGATTCAACGAGCTTTCCTCGCCCTCGCCTGCCTTGTGGCGGTCGGCGGTTTCCCCGGCCCTCTTCTCGGACAAGAGCTCTCGGTTGGAACCGCTCAGGTAGAAATCACGCCGCCGCGCGGCATGCGCATGTGCGGCTACTTCTTCGAACGGCTGAACACCGGCACGCATGACCCCCTCTGGGCCAAGGCCCTCGTCTTCCAGCAGGGCGACGTGCGGGCAGCGCTGGTGTTCTGCGATCTGATCGGGTTGCCGCGCGCGGTCACGCAGCGGGCGCGCCGCGACGCCGCGATCAAGACGGGCATCCCGGCCGATAACATTCTGGTCGCCGCCACCCACAGCCACACCGGCCCGCTCTACTTTGACGCTCTTCGCGACTTCTACCACTCCCAGGCCGTGGGACATTTCGGGCAAGATGCGGCGGAGCCGGTCGACTACTCCGCCGTGCTAGCCGGCAAGATCGTCGCCGCGGTCGAGGCTGCCCACAAAGCCGCCAAGCCGGCAACGCTGGCGGCGGGCGTCGCGCAACAGCGTGGCCTGTCCTTCAACCGCCGCTTCCATCTCCGCGACGGTTCGGTGGTCTTCAATCCGGGCAAGCTCAACCCGAACATCGTTCGCCCAGCCGGTCCGATCGACCCGGATCTTGGGCTGGTAGCCGTGCGAGACGCCGCTGGCCAAACCGAGGCCGTGCTCGCCGTGTTTGCCCTTCATCTCGATACGGTCGGCGGCACAGACTATTCCGCGGACTACCCCTTCTACTTGGAGCGGGGGCTGCAAACGGCGTTGGGGCCGCGCGTGGTTTCTTTATTCGCGGCCGGAACCTGCGGCGACATCAACCACATCGACGTGACGCACGACCGCCCCCAAGGCGGTCAGGCGGAGGCCGAGCGGATCGGCAGCGCACTATCTGCCACAGCAACGAGCACGCTCGCCAATTTGCCTCCAATCGCAAACCCCTCGCTGGCGGTGCGGCGGGCGATCGTCGAAGCGCCGCTGCAGACTTATCCTCCAGAGCAGCTCGAAGCCGCCCGCCAACGGCTGCCGGAGGTCGGGCGCCGGCTGATGCCGTTCCTGGAGGAGGTCGAGACGGTCAAAATCGTGGACCTCGAGCGTCTTGGCGGGCAGCCCAACTACCCGCTCGAGACCCAGGTGTTTCGGTTCAGCGACGAGGTGGCGGTCGTGGGGCTGCCCGGGGAGGTCTTCGTCGAGTTGGGACTCGCCATCAAGGCCGCTTCGCCCTTCCCGACGACGCTTGTGATCGAGCTGGCCAACGACGACCCGGCTTACATTCCCACGCGCAAGGCCTTCGCCGAAGGGAGCTACGAAACGGTCAACTCGCGGGTGCAGTCGGGGAGCGGCGAGCAACTCGTCGAGGCGGCGGTGCGGCTGCTCAAGGAGCTGGCGGTCCGGCCCGATAAATAGCCTGAAAAACGCACACACTAATCGTCCTATCCGATTGGTAAATAACGACTTGCGCTATGACATGCCGGCGGGTCGGCTGTTTGGGGAAGTTCTGTGTAACACTTTGCTCCGCTTCTCGCTGGTGCTGTTAGAGACGGCAAACAGCCCGCCACGGTGGCCAGGGCCGCCGTGGCGAACGAAAGCGAGAGTGAGCAATGAAAAGCCTCTGGACCAAGTTTTTGACGGGCATCGCGGTTGCGGGAACGTTGATCGGCAGCACGGCTTCGGCCGCCGGCCATAAGGGGTTCAGCTTTGGGGGCGGCGGAGGCGGCGGCAACTCGATGCGGTCGCAGAGTTTCAGCGGCAACCTGGGGAACGCCCTGAAGATCAACTCGAACCTGAACCAGAACCAATTCAAGGCCCGCACGCTGGGCAACGTTTCCGGCAGCCAATTCCAGAGCCTCTCGAAGGGCCTGAAGGCGGGCAACCAGTCGTTCGGCCAGAAGTTCGGCTCGCAGATCGGGACCAACCAGAACCAGTTCAAGGGTCTGCAGCGCGTTGGCCAGCTCAACGGCCAGAACGGCAAGTTGCTCAACCAAATGTTCCACGGCGCCCAGACCTTCCAAGGGAACAAAGGCCTGCAGAAGGTCAATGGCTTGCCAGGGCTCGTCGGCGGCCAGTTCGGCAAGCAGCAGTTCAACCCCGCAAAGTTCAACGGCCTGACCAAGCAGAACAACTTCTTCGGAAGCTTCGGCAATCACCCCAACAAGTCGAACAAGAGCTTCTGCTTCGGCAACAGCGGCTGGTGCGGCTGGAACAACTGGTACAACCCCTGGTGCTACCGCCCGTACTGCTACAACTACAACTCCTGCTACGGCTACCCGTACTACTGCGGCTACCCCGTCTACAACAGCTACCCTGTCTACAACAACACGGTGACCTATGTGACGCCGGCTCAGCCGGTGGCGACCGAGCCGGCCCCGCAGCTCCCCTTGGCCGACTTGCTGCTGACCGATCTGCGGTTGATGGATCCGGGCAACGGGACCGACCTGGGCCCGCGGTTCCTGCTGACGATTGCCAACCAAGGTCCCTCGGTTTCGCCTCCCTTCCAAGCGGGGATCGCGGCCGCGGTCAGCCAGGAACAGCTCGGCTCAGCGGTGAAGGCCGCCGCCCAAGTGGGGCCGATCCAGACTGGCCAGACCACGACCGTGGAGATTCGGCTGCCGGTGCAGGTTCTTGGCCTGCCGAGCCCCAACGGCCCGACGCTGTTCGGAGTGCTTGGTGTTTCGCTGGATGAGCTGAACCAGGTGGACGAGCTCGACGAGCAGAACAACGGCGCCCTTGTGAGCCGCGACCAAATTCAGCCCCTGCAAGCCGCCCCGGCCCCGCAAGGCCCGACGGCCAACCTGGCCGCGAACGGCCCGAGCGTTCCGCCGATGCTGAGCCTGCCCCCACAGTAACCCTTGCCACGAACGCCTGCCCTTCTCCACCGCGGCGATCCCCGAGCGAAAGCTTGGCGGGTCGCCGCGGTTTTTTTTGTTGGGAGATGGGGCGGGAGCGCCCGCGCGTTAGGATGAGATGCAAAAGGAACTCGGGTCACCGAGTTGCGTGCATCATGCCTGAAGCAGACCGGTCGATCACCCGCGAAGACCGCATGAGCGACTTGCGATCATCGATCGCCGGTCTGTACGCGGTTTTCGGCGCCTATGGCTGGATCCGCGGCCGGGAGCTGCGCGCGTTGCGAAGCGCGGGTGAGGAGCCTCCGACGGCCGTGTTCGAGAAGGATCTGCGCGAGGTCAGCGCCGAGGACCTGCGCTCGCATCGCAACTGGAGCATGGGCCGGTCCGGGTTAAGCGAGTGTCTCGATAGCTTGGAGCGAACCAAGTATCTGCTGCCGCGTGTCCTCGAGCTTTTCGGGCAGACTGCAGTCGCGGAGACCGCCGAATCCATTCCGGCCTACGAGATTACTTCCAAGCTGATCGAGTACGCTTGGTGGGACTGGCCGGATGCCGAGCATGCCAGCGTGCGGCGCTGGATGGACGCCGTCTATTTGCTTCTCTTCACCAGGACGCCGGCGGAGCGGTGGGCAGGATTGCCCACCCCGGACGACTGGCTCGATAAGGTCTTGGCATGTGATCGTGACGTATCTCGCTGTCTTGAAGCTTGGTGGAGCCTAGCGTGCCCGGCCGACGTAGTCGCTGCGTCTCGAACCTTTCTCCTCGCTTGTGACAACAGCCTAATCGGCACGGGGCCATTCCCGAGGCCGCTCGCAGCGCCCCCGGATCCTGAATGGCCGGCAATAAAACAAATCGCGGCCTTCTACTGCGAGCGGCGCATGCGAGATCGCTGGGAAGCCTTGTTCTTCGCGGAGACGATTGATCCGAAGGACCGGCAAGACCTTGCCAGGGCAGTCGACGCCTGGGATCAATGCTATGCGCGCCCTGCCGCCTGATACGCGAAGGCGTCGGCGCGGTCGCCGCTAAGGCCGCGCAACCAGGTTTCCGCTCAACCGCTTCACCAGCCGCCGCATCTCCAGAATGGAGAGCGTGCTCAGCACCTGGGGCGTCGTCAGTCCGCTCTTGGCGATCACCTGGTCGATCGTCAGCGGGTCGAGCGTAATCGTGCCCAGCACCTGTTGTTCGATTTCGTTGAGCAGCAGTTCCGCCGGATGGTGAATTGGCGGGCCTTCGTCGGCCCGCGGCGCGGCCTCCACGAGCGGGCCCAGTTCTTCGAGCACGTCGTCGGCCGATTCCACGAGCTTCGCGCCGTCGCGAATCAGCCGGTGGCAACCGTGCGACATGCGATTGTCGACCCGTCCCGGCACGGCGAACACCTCGCGCCCCTGCTCCGTGGCGTGGCGCGCCGTGATCAGAGCGCCGGAATGCACCGCGGCCTCTACTACAATTACGCCGAGGCTCATGCCGCTGATGATCCGATTACGTTGCGGGAACGAGCCGGCGACTGGCGCCGCCCGCACCGGCGTTTCGGTGAGCACGGCCCCCTGGGCGGCCACTTCGCCGGCCAGTTCTTTGTGTTCGGGCGGGTAGATGTCGACGAGCCCGCCCCCCAACACGGCCAAGGTGCGGCCGCCGGCGGCCAGGGCGCCGCGATGGGCCGCGGCGTCGATGCCGCGGGCGAGGCCGCTGATGATCGTGAGCCCAGCCCGCGCCAGGCTGGCCGCCAGCCGTTCGGCCTGGGCAAGGCCGTACTGCGTGGCATGCCGGGAGCCGACGATGGCGATTCCCAGGGCATCCTGCGGCGCGAGTTCGCCACGCACGAAGAGCAGGCCCGGCGGATCGGGAATCTCGCGGAGCGACCGCGGATACGCGTCCGACTCGAGCGGCACGAGCGCGATGCCGTGCTGCCGGCAAACGGCCAGTTCCTGATCGACATCGATTTCCTCGAGCGCCGCCGCGATCCGCAGGCTCAGCTTGCGGCCGATGCCGGGCACCTCGCCGAGTTGGGCTGGCGGCGCCCTCAAAATGGCCTCGGGCGAGCCAAACCGGGCGAGCAGTGCCTGCCGCAGCCGCGGGCCGACGCCTGAGACGAGGCTGAGCCGTAGGACCGATTCGAGATTGGGCTCGGCCATGCTCGTGCGTCTGACCCAAGGAATTCGACCCTGCCCGACGCCGCTTCGAGCCAGGCCCCCCAGAATCCCCCTGTGGCAGGGCTGAGTCAAGCGAAGGCGCGACGAAGCCTGCGTTGCCGGCACACGGTAAATCCGTCTCCAACCTTCGGCGCAGCGGACGGTGCCGGTTACTGCAAAAACCCGCTCCAAAGGGCATTGCCGCCCCGCGGGAAGGCCGCTAAACTATTGAGTTTTACGCCCCTTGGCCCCGGCAATTTCGCCGTGCGGGCCGGGCGCCCTTCCCGAGGAGACTCCGCGGCTGACGCGGTGGTGGTGAACGATGTCCAAGACGACCTACATGGCCAAGCCCGGCGAACTGGAAGCCCAATGGTGGCTCGTGGACGCGGCCGATCAGGTGGTAGGTCGCCTGGCCGCCGAAATCGCCACGGTGCTCATGGGCAAGCACCGCCCCACCTACACCCCGCACGTCGACACGGGCGACTTCGTGGTTGTGGTGAACGCCGAAAAGGTGGTCTTCACTGGCCAGAAGTGGCAGAAGAAGCAATACAAGTGGTTCACCGGTTACCGCGGTCTCCGCTCGGAGACTGCGGGCGACCGCCTGCAGCGCCGCCCCGAAGAGATTCTGCGTGAAGCGGTGCGCCGCATGCTGCCCAAGAACAAGCTGGCCAGCAAAATGCTCGACAAGCTCAAGCTGTATGTGGGCGACCAACACCCGCACCAGGCCCAACTTCCCCAGCCGCTCGAACTGCCGGCCAAGGCCTAAGGCGTTCGCCGCTCGGCTTCCCAACTCACTTCCTTCGGACCGCAGGCTGCAGTCATGGTAGATACGAAGACCGCGAACGACATTCTGGGCACCGGCCGCCGCAAGACCTCGGTGGCGCGCGTGCGGCTTCGTCCGGGGTCGGGCGTGATCACCGTGAACGGCCGCCCGTTCGAGGAGTACTTTACGATCGATCAGGATCGCCGCAACGTGCTGGCCGCCCTCGACGGCACCGGCCGCCGCAACGACTTCGACGTACTGATCCGCGCCGACGGCGGTGGCAAGACAGGCCAATCGGGCGCTTGCCTGCTGGGCATCGCACGGGCTCTAAAGAAGCTCGACCAGGACGCGGAAACGGTCCTTCGCCAGCAAGGCCTGCTCACCCGCGACGGCCGCATGAAGGAACGCAAGCACTACGGTCTCCGCGGCGCCCGCCGGGGAACGCAGTTCTCGAAGCGTTAACGCCAGGCGGATTACGGCTTCTTAGCCCCCCGTCAATGACGGGGGGGAATCTACGCCGCATTGCGCGAGTGCCGTTGGTTTATCGCGATCGGTTCGTCGCGATTCTCGTCCCCCGGCGGCTCGCCGGGGGCTAAGGGCCTATCGAGGCCGCGCTACGGCCACCAGCAGACTGCCGCGCCCAAGCCATCCGGTAAGCCGGAAGGCCAAGCGCGCAGGGGCCGACAGTTCGCGCTGCACCTGGCCGAAGATGGGATGGCAAACGTCGTAGGCGTTGCAGATCAAGACCTCGTAGCCCGCCGATTCCAGCAGGCCGTGCAGCACCGGCCGCGTGTAGGCCAGCATGTGATAGGGCGGCTGTAAGAAACCGTAGTGGGCGCCCCAGGGGTTCAGCTTTCGCAGCGTGGGGACCAGGCCGTTGTGGTTGGGTACGTCGAGGTGCAACAACCCCCCCGGCGTCAGTGTCTCGCGGGCCTTGGCCAGGTACTCGTGCGGATTCAGGCAGTGCTCGAGCACCTGGCTCGAGAAGATCACCTCGAATTGCCGCTCGACCGGACGCTGCGTGAAATCGCCCAACT
Source organism: Pirellulales bacterium (assembly GCA_046349955.1). Classification (GTDB taxonomy): domain Bacteria; phylum Planctomycetota; class Planctomycetia; order Pirellulales; family JBGAPH01; genus JBGAPH01. The sequence goes on from JAXMBI010000030.1 coordinate 50,117, forward strand.
CGATGGGCAGGCCGATCTCTTTCGTGAAGGCCGTGACCTCGGGGTTGATGTCGAGTCCGGCCCAATCGACGCCGAGCTCGCGAAAGGCGACGCAGAAGGCGCCGTCGCCGCAGCCCACGTCCAGCAGCGACTCGAGTGGGCGGCCGAGCGTGCGCTCGTAAAACTCCTTGCGGGCTCGCGCCAACGGGCGAGCGCTTTCCGCCCGGCGCTGGTGCATCGCCAGCATGTTGCGAGTGTATTCATCCCAGGTGCGAATCGACTGGCTGCCGGCAACGGTGGGGTCGTCGTCTTCGACCAAGGGCTGCACGTAGGCCAGTCCGCACTTCCCACAGGCGCCAAACGTCAGCGGTCCGCGGCGCCGGGCGGGGCGAAAATCGGGCGATGCGCAGACAGGGCAAACTTCAACCCTGCGGGCCACGGAGCTCATGCAATAAATCCGCTTGGGAACAAGCTGAACGACCAGCCCCAACCTCTGCTGCTTAGATTCTAGCCTGACGAATGCCGGTCTAACCCCGGATTTTGGCTCCGACCGTCAGGCGATTTGCTGGTTGGCCGGACGAGGCGGACTGCCGGTAAAGTCGACCCGGCAAACCGGCCCCAGCGTGTGCTCGGGCCACACGACCAGGGCGCTGGCCCAGGAGAGCCCCACGCCAAAGGCGCTGAGCACCACCCGCATGCCGGGGCGCAAGCGGCCGGCGAGCCAGGCGTCGGTGAGGGCGACGGCGACCGTTGAGCCGCCGGAGTTGCCGACGTCGTGCAGCTTGTAGTGCAGCTTCTCGCGAGGAATCTTCAGCTTTTTGGCCGACGATTCGATGATCATTTCGCTGGCCTGGTGGAAGATGAAGAGATCTACGTCGTCGACCGTGAGCCCGGCCTTGGTCAGCAGATTGCCCACCGCCTTGGGCACCATCTTGAGCGTGAACATGAAGATGGCGGCGCCGTCCATGTACATGTCGTCGCCGCGGCGGACGCAGCCGTTCTTGTCGGTCGTCTCCTGAGCCGATTCCGGCGTGCGCGGATGACGTAGGCCGCTGGTGGGCCAGATCAAGTGCTCGTGCCCCGAGCCATCGGTGCCGAGTTCGAACTGCACGAAGCCCTGCCCCTGGGGCGCCCGCTCAAGCAAGGTGGCGGTGCCGGCGTCGCCGAAGAGCGGCACCACCGCCCGGTCCTGCGGATGCAAGAGCCGCGTCGGCGTTTCCCCAGTGAGCACGAGCGCCCGCTTAGCCAGGCCCGCCATGAGCATGCTATGGGCCGTGGCCAGCGAGTACACGTACTGCGAGCAGCCGAGATTAATGTCGAACGCGGCACACGAGGTCGGCAGCCCCAGCCGCTGCTGCAGGATACAGGCGGTGGTCGGCAGCAGATAGTCGGGCGTCTGCGTGGCCATCAGCAGGAGCTCGATCGACGCGGGATCGATCGCATGCGCCGACAACAGATCCTGCGCGGCGCGAAACGCGAGGTCTGACGCACAGGTCTCCGGCCCCGCCACGCGACGTTCGAAGATGCCGGAGCTCTCGGCGACCTTCTGCATCGCCTCGGCGCCGAACCGCTCGACGAGCTGCCCATGGGTGAGCCGGTTCTCCGGCACGTAGTAGCTGGTGGCCAGGATGGCGCTGGAAGTCATGGTTGCGTCGATCGAGGAGGGATTTGAACCACGAAGGCACGAAGACACAAAGCAGATCATTTCTCGCCAAGGCGCTGAGATCGCAAAGTAATGAACTCGAGCTTTGCGCCCTCTGCGTCTTTGCGAGAAATCTCGATTCCTAAAACGGTCCGCCTAACGAGACCCAGCGGACGAAGCGCTCCATCGGGAAGAGGCCGTCCCAGGGGCTGTCGAAAAAGGTCATGCGGCCGAGGTCGGGAAAGCGCTCGGCGCCGTTGGCAGCCGCGCGGCGCGCAAACTCCAGCCGCCGCGGGCCGTCGAGCGCCAGCCCCACGGTTTGAATCCCATGGTGGGCAAAGTCGGCCGCGGCCAATACATCGTCGATCGCGCGCACCGTGATTACCCGCGAGTAGCAGGGCTCGGCCAGGCCGCGCACGCCGAGCTCGTCGTAGAGCACGGTCCACTCGGTGCCGGACGATCGCCACACGTCGCCCGTCAGCTCGTAACGAATGCGGGCACTCTCCACCTTGGCGGCGGTGCCGGAGTCGATCGGCGCTTTGGGAATGCGGATCGCGGCCTTCGCCATTTCTTCAGCCAGGCGTTCGGCGAAGCCGCGCGGATCGCACTCAGCACCGCCCCGCTCGACGAAGATCGTGTGCGGCGAGGCGCAGGCATATTGATCGAAGACCGACGAGTCGGTCGCAGCGCCCCGCGCGGTGCGCTTCACCAGCCGCGGGGTAGCCAGCCGCTCGCGGCCGATCACCATGAACGACAGCTTGGGGCCGAAGATGATGTCTTCCGAGCCGTAACGACGCGGTAGCGCCAGCACCGATTCAATCGCCTCGCGGCCGCCCCAGGCCAGCCGCACGTCGGCCAGTTGCGAAAGCTCCGCCGCCGACTCGTAGTCATCGCGCGGGTAGTAAATCACCGCCGTAGCGGCCAGCAGATCGTCTCCGCGCAGCACGCGGCCCGAGGGCGAGGCCACCTCGAGGCCGCGGAAGGTTTCTAGCAGCGCCGGCAACACACTCGAGAACGTGCTCGCGGCCTTCAGCAGGTTCGCGTTGCGGGTGACCATCGACTGGGCGAGAGCCAGCATGCCCAACAGCGGCACATTGCCAGCCAACCAGTGGCTCACCAAACCGCGCGGCTGCGCCATCAGCAGCCGGCGGTTGCTGCCGTCTTCGGGGCGGAATCCATCGAGAAAGCCCCGCGCGCCGCGGAGCGAGCGGTCGGCCGTGTTCCGCATCGAGGGCGCCTGGCACCAACTCGAGAGGAACTGTAGCCCCTGCTGTCGTAGTGGCCCCAGCGGCGAATCGGGCGCTGCCCAGCGACGGGCCGCTGCGCCGATCAGAGCGATGATCTCGTCGGTCGTGTAATAATCGAGCCGCGCGCGGGCCGCCTTGAGGCGATCCGCCAGCGCTGGCAAGTCTTCGACCTGCGGCAATGCCTTGAGGTCGATCGGCGTAAGGAAGTTCCGCGGCGTGTAGTTGGCTTGGCCGTCGAACAGCAGCCGCACGTCGGAGGGCGGCGCATCTTCGGTCGATTGCTGCGCGGCGGCGCGAGCGGCACGCGGCCGGGCCACCTTCTCGCTCATGATGTCGCCGCAGCCGCGCACTTCGGCCTTCTTGGCGCGGCCGAGAATGCGGAAGTGCGTGCCTTGCCAGCCGTCAGGACCCGTGCCGCGCTGCACCACAACGCCCACGTCGTCGGTCAGCACGGCGAGGCCGGGATACGAATGCGGCAGCGGCGTGAGGAACTCGAGCAGCCCTTCCTGCCCATCAGGCACAGGCTCAAACGTCGTGGGATCGCGGACCACGACTTCAGCGAACGCCGGAGCGCACTTGAGCCCGGTCGGCGAATCGGGGTAGGTGACCCCCATCTGTTCGGTGAAGCCGTAGAAGTCGACCACCGACTCGGGCGGCACGCCCAGCGCCTGGTGCATATCGGCATTGAAGCGGTCGCGGGCCACGCCTTGGTCGACCAGCTTCTTCCAGCCGCCGATGTGAATGACCTGCGAGCCAGGCGGCAGCTTGAACGACTTGCCCTGCTCCAGCAGCGGCTTCACCGCGTTGATGTAGAGCACAAACGTGAAGCCGAACACGCAGACCGGCTCGCCAGCGGCGCTGAACTCCTCGAGCGCGGCCAGGAAAGCCGGCTCATCGAGCGTGAGCCCGCCAGCGCCCTGCTGCATGAAGTAGCGGGCTTCGCGGGCGAGGTTCAAGAATCCGCGCACCGCCGCGCCGCGGGCGCCGAGCCCCGTTGGGCCAGCCTGGCGGGGATCGACATCCAAAACCAGAAACGGCCGCCGCCGCTGGCCGAGCACTTCGCCGATCACCGACGCGAGAGCCCTCACTTGTCGCTTCGCGGTCAGCTTGTCGACGAGCACGGTGCTAGGCACGCCGCTCGTGGCTGACGACTGCAGCCGCGTCTTGATCTCGCTCGCATCGACACTGGCCAGCAGTTCGCCGTTTTCCTTGAAGGCTTGCACCGGCAAGTAGGGGAACTCGGCGTAGTCGGCGAAGGCGTGGTCGAGCGACAGGCCGCGCCGCTCGCAGTAGCGGCGATAGGCCGGGCAATGGGCGAAGTGATGTCGGTAGGCCTCGTGCAGGGCCTCCATCAGCCGCGCGCGCTTCTGCTCCTCCGGCAACCCATAGGGCGGCAGAGAGAAGAGCTCGTCGATCACACTCGTCTGGGCTTCAACCGACATCGCTGCTCACGGCTGTTCTAACCACGGAGACACGGAGGCACGGAGAGAATCTCTTTCAACCACGAAGACACAAAGACACGAAGAGAATGCAGATCAACATCTTTGTTTCTCGCAAAGGCGCAGAGCCCGCAAAGGAAAGTCATTCAAAACTTTGCGAGCTCTGCGCCTTGGCGAGAACTTTCTTTCTTTGTGTCTTCGGGCCTTTGTGGTTAAGCAATTTGGTTTACAAGGCTCTTTGCAGGACTTCGTCGATCAGGGCTGGGTCGACGCGGCGGGGGTTGGCGCGGCAGCAGATGTCTTCGAGCGCGCCTTCGCGGATTGCTGCCCGCTCCGGCACGACGCGGTCGAGGCCGCCTTCGATCACCGTGCGCAAGCGGTCGTCGGCGTCGAGCGTTGCCCGCAACTCATCGATGCTGGCCACCAAGGCCCGTTCATCGGCCAAGCCGATTTTCTGCGCGAGGCGACGATACCCTGCCCGCGCTTTATCTTCCATTTGATTCACTTCGATCGACGGCACGAGCAGCGCACCACACGCCAGGCCGTGCGGCACATGGAAGCGGCCAAGCTGATGGGCGACCGCGTGGCCGATCCCAGGCACCTTTTGGTTTTGCACCCAGCCGGCCAGCAAGGCGGCCTCCATCATTTCGAGCCGCGCGTCGAGATCGTCGGGATCGCGGAACGTGCGCGGCAGCGCCGCGAGAATCATTTCCGTCGCCTTCTCGGCCAGCGCGTCGGCCAGCGGATTGGCGAAGTTCGACACGTAGCTTTCGACCGCATGGGCCAAGGCATCGAGCCCCGCCGCGGCGATCGCCGCCGGAGGCACGCCGACCGTGAGCGTCGGGTCGAGCACCGCCACGTCAGGCAATAAGTCATGCGATACGATGGGCCGCTTCCGCCCGGTTGTGGTGTCGGTGAAAACGGCCGCCGAGCTGACCTCGGAGCCGGTGCCGGCGGTCGTTGGCACGGCGACGAAGCGGGCTTTGCCACGCAGCTTCGGCAGGGCGAACGGCCGAGCAATCCGCTCGACCTCCGCCTCGGGCTGCTCGTAGAACACCCAGGCGAGCTTGGCCGCATCGAGCACGGAGCCGCCGCCGATGGCCACGATCCAATCGGGGCGTTGCTCAGCGAGCGCGGCCGCTACCGGCTGCAATGATTCGAGACTCGGCTCGCCGCGCGGGGCCGCCACCAGCCGCATATCGACAGCGCCGATCGCCTTTTCGATACGGGCAGTTAGCTCGGCGTTGGCCAAGATCGACGGCGAGATGATCACGGTTGCCCGCGCCGCTTCGAGCGACTTGAGCGCAGCCAGGCTGCCGCGGCCGACGAAGATCTCGCCAGCGCTCACAAATCTCGGCAGAGGCAATCGCAGTCGCAGCATGATTAGTAGCCAGCACTCTCCGAGTGCTGAATGCTTGGGAAGATCGTTGGTTACTCAATCCGCGTTGTGTCTCGATCTCGCTTCCCGCGAGCGGCGGGGTTTACCCCCGCCGTCCGGAAACCGCGAAGGGCTTTCTTCGGCTCGTCATCACTCGAGCGTGATCCCGCTTCAGTTACGGCACACGGAGTGTGCCTACTACTTCGGCCAACCGCTTGGCCAGCTCTTGGCGTTTGGTCTTGCCGGTATCGCTGCGGGGAACCTGCTCGATCAACGCAAAGTGCCCCGGCACCTTGAACTTCTCGAGCGACGCCAGGCAGTGTTTTTCGAGGGCCACCAGGTCGACGCTCGCGCCTGCGGCCGCCACGATGCCGGCGACGACGGTTTCGCCGGTGAAGCCGTCGAGCCCTTCGACCCCCGCCACGCCGACGCTCTCGACCCCCGGGAAGCCAGCAATGGCTTGCTCAACTTCCGTGGGATTCACCTTGTAGCCGCCGACGTTGATGAAGTCCTTGATCCGCCCCGTGATGCTCAGGTTGCCGTCTTCATCGAAGCGGCCGAGATCGCCGGTGTGCAGCCAACCGTCTTGAAACACGGCCTGCGTCGCTTCGTCGTCTTCCCAGTAACCGCTCGTGACCGTGGGGCCCGAGATCAGCACCTCGCCGCTGCCGTCGGCGATCTCGCGATCAACAGGACGCAGCTTGATCTGCACGCCGCGCATCGGGCGGCCGACCGAGCGGTATTTTGCCGGCCCCAATTGCGTAAGCGAGGCGAAGCACGAGCGGCTAGCCTCGGTGAGGCCGTAGTAAACCATGATGTCAAGGGTCGGCAGCAACTCTTGAAGCTGCACGGTGCGCTCCGGCGGCAGGGGCGCCGAGTTGATCACCGTGAATCGCAGCTTCCGACAACGCTGGGCAAGCACCGGGCCGAACTTGTCGATGAGCATGCCGAAGCCCAGCGGCGTGCCGGGGAAGCCGGTCGCGCCCCATTCGTCGATCGTCTTGAGCACGCGGCCCACGCGCGTCAGGCCGTTTTCGGTGTACACCGCGCCGCCGGAAAGCAGATTGCAGTAGACGTGCCCTAGGCCGAAGTTGTGCGACAGCGGCAGGATCACCACCTCGCGGTCGTCGGGCGTATAGCCGACGAACTCGCAGATGTTTCGCAGGGCGGTCAGCGCGTTGCGATGCGTGAGCTTGACGCCCTTGGGCCGGCCGGTGGTGCCGGTCGTGTACATGAGGGCGGCCAAGTCGTCGGGCGAGCGGCCGACCGGCGCCGCAAGCGGTTTGGTCGCCATCAATTCTTCCGCACTGTGGACCGCCGCGCCGTCAGCAGCGCCGTCGGTAGCCTTGCCAAACAGCACCACGCGCTCAACCGTCGATCCAACGACCGCCAGCGACAGTCGCTCAAGCGAGGCCGAATCGGTCACGAGCACGCGCGGCCGGCAGCTTCCGGCAATCGCCGCGTAGCCGCTCGCGGTGATTTGCGCATCGCAGGGAACACTGACCGCGCCCGCCGCGAGCGCTGCAAAGTGCCCCCGCAGCAGGTTCACGCTGTTGGGAAGCACGAGCGAAACGCGGTCGCCCGGCGCCACGCCGAGTTGCGTGAAACCGCGCGCGAGACGCAAGAGTTGATCGGCCAGCTCGGCGTAGTTGACCGCCTCATTCGGATCGGCCAGCGCAGGGCGATCGTTCCACCGCGCCGCGCCGGTGGTGACGATCTCGGACAGCAGCGTTACGCCGGGGAATGCCACGAGAGTGCTCAGGCCGCTCCACGCTGCGCGAGATACCGCTTGAGCAAGTCCTGCAGGTCGCCAATCGACTCCACGTCGATCGCGTCGGCCACGTCGAAGGCCACATCGAACTCCTTCTCCACGGCCATCAGCAGGTTGACGTGCCCGATCGAGTCCCACTCCGGCAGGTCGCCGGCCGCCAGGTCTTCGTCATACTGCGAGGGGTCGATCTTGAGGACGTCGAGCACCACTTGCTTCAGCTTCTCTTCCACTTGGCCAGCCTCGTTCACTTGCATGTCAGCCCTCCATCCACGATCAATTCGGTTCCGGTGATCCAGCGGGCATCGCTCGAGGCCAGGAAGGCGATCGCCGCGGCGACGTCTTCCGGCTCGCCCAGCCCCAGCGGGTGCGCGGCCGCGATCGCCTGCGCTTGCTCAGGCGGCAACCCGCCGAGAAAGGCGTCGCTCATCGGAGTCTTCACGACGCCAGGAACTACGTTGTTCACCCGCACCTTGCGCGGCGCCAGTTCCACCGCCAAGCTGCGGCCCAGCGACAACAGCGCTCCCTTGGCCGCCGAATAGGCCGATACGGCCGAGCCGCCGCGAATGGCCGCACCCGAGGAGACCAGCACGATGCTGGCGGCTTCTTTGTCGGCCACCTTGACGAAGGCCCTTACGGCGGCGACCGCGCTGATCACGTTGGCGCGGAACATTTCTTCGTAGTTGGCCGACTGCGACACGGCGAGCGGCCGCGTTTGATGAGCGCCGGCGCACAGCACGGCCGCGTGAAACGGGCCAAGCTCCTCGCGGAGCGGCTTGAGCGCCGCGGCGAGCGCCTTCTCATCGACCGCGTCGCAGGCGATCGTGCGGTGTCCTTCGCCGGACAGTTGGGCAACCGCGGCCGCGAGCTTGTCTTCCGAGCGGGCGACCAGCACCACGCGGGCGCCTTCGTCGGCCAGCCGCTTGGCGGCGGCCAGGCCGATGCCGGAGGAGCCGCCGGTGATCAGGGCCAGTTTGTTGGCAAAGCGCTGCATGCCAGAGTTCCTGGGGAGAGCGAGCAGCGACTTCTCGAGGTGGAGCGCAACCGCTAGGCCGCGTAGCCCAAGATGTCGCCAAAGGTGCGGAGGTCGGCGATCTTGTTGCGCGGCACCTCGACCCCCAACTCATCGAGCACCACGATCAGGCTCAAGAGCTGTACGGAGTCGAAGTTAGGCAGATCGGCGAGGTTGGTTTGCGGCTGCAAGTCGTTCGGCGTCACTTCGAGCAGATCGGCCACCGCTTCGCGAATTTCCTGTTCCGACGGCATCGTTCGCCCACATAGGTCCGGTAGTCAGGGGTGTCGCCACAACGGCCCGAATCGGTGCGGCGGCTGCGACCGGCGCGCAACACCACACCCTTGATTCTAGGCCAGTCCCGCCCAAGAAATCGCTTGGGCTTAAGCAGTCGACCCGTCGGTGGCGGGTTTGCTGATAATCCGGGCTGGAACCCCCATCACGGTGACATGAGGCTCCACGCTGCGAATTACATAAGAGCTCGACCCTACGGTCGCGCCTTCCCCCACGCGCTTGTAGGGGTGAATAACTGCATTTGATCCTACAAAGGCCAAGCGGTCAAGGATGCAGCCGCCGTTGAGCTTAGCCCCCGGGCAAAGCTGCGCGAAATCACCCGTAACACTGTGATGACCGACGCCCACCTGGGTGTTGATCAGCACGTGGCGGCCGATCACGGCCTGCGGGGCGATGACGGTGAGGGCGCCCACATAGGTCCCTTCGCCAATGCTGGCGTCGGGTCCGATCACCACGCTCGAATGCACGAGGGTGGCCGGCCGCAGCCCGCGCGACTCGAGAAAGATGGCGACCTTCTGACGCTGCCGGTTGGCGCCGATGGCGCCGTGGAACCACGTGCCGGCTCCAAGATCGCGGGCGACCTCTTCGGTTGTGCCGAGGATCGGCAGGTCTTCGTAGGTTTCGCCCTTGCGGTTGGGGTTATCGTCGGCGAAGCCAAGCACGTTCCAACGGAATTCCTGGGTGCCCGTCTCGTTCATGTCGTGGGCGACCCACAGCACTTCGCTGCCAAATCCGCCGGCGCCAACGATTACCAGGTTGCGTGTTTCGGACATGGTCGGGTTGGGGCTCGAGCGAGGTGGGTTGGGAATGCGCGTGGCGTGGCGGCTCCTTCATGTTTAGCACATTTGCCGGCTCGAGAAACCGCTGGTCCGGCGGTGGTAAGGATCGTAGCGAGCCTGCCCAATGCGCTGGCAGCGCTTGCCATGCGGCTATGCAAGAACTGGGGGGCTGGTGGGTTGGGTGACACGCCGCTGCGGAAGTCTTGTTCTACGCAACCAGTTGCATGAATTGCAGTTGTGCTGCGATTGCTCTCGCTGGCCCAGTGGGCAGTCGCGCTCATGGCACTTTGGTTGCTTTGCGGTGCGGGCGGCGATGGGTCTTGCGCTGGCAAGACTTGGCGGATTCTCGAACCCTCAGGCCGGGCCTCTTCACCGTGCGGGGGCAAAGGGGCCGGCGATTCTTCGCGACCGACGATCGGAACAGACACGAGTGCGCGGCGGCCGGCGGGTGTGTGGCTCGCCGCCGGCCTCAACGGTTGGGACCCTCTGCCGACTGCCATGGAGGGGACACGGCAGTGGCGATAATTCTGGCTCCGCCTGGCCAGAAGGAAGCCCCACGGCTTGGATAGGGGCCTCGGCCCCTATCCAGGTCGGGGGTTTTGCGGCGCCGTGCGCGCCCTACGACCCACAAGCGCGTCAAGATCCGGCGTTTCTCGTTTTTCTCCTTGGCCGGCGTGCTACGCTCGCATGTGCGCAGAATCCGCAAGGCTATGTGTGAAAGGCAGTTAGGTGTCGCGCACGGTCGACGATCTCGTCGTGGCCCCCAAGCGGTCGCTACAATCAGGCCCCATGAACAACGCTCCCCCCGCCCCGGCGGCGCACGAGCACCATCAGAGCTACTGGCTTTGGGTGATGTGCCTGACCGGGGTCGATTACTTTAGCACCCTCGGTTACCAACCTTCGATCGCTGTGGAAGCCGCCGGCGCCCTTGCGCCGCTGGCGACCGTCGTTCTCGTGCTCGTCACGTTGCTCGGCGCCCTGCCGGTCTATTCGCACGTGGCCTCCCAATCGCCGCACGGCCAAGGCTCGATCGCCATGCTCGAGCGGCTCGTCCGCGGCTGGTCGGGCAAGATCCTGGTGCTCGTGCTGCTCGGCTTCGCGGCCACCGACTTCGTGATCACGAAGACGCTCTCGGCCGCAGACGCCGCCGAGCACATCCAGCACAACCCGCTCTGGGCTCAGCATGCGCCCGGCTGGCTGCACTCCTTTGGCGAGGACCGCCAGCGCGTGGTGCTCACCATGGGCCTCCTCGTCGCCCTGGGGGCCAGTTTCATGCGAGGGTTTCGCGAAGTCATTGGCATGGCCGTGGCCATCGTGGGGGTCTATCTGATCCTCAACTTGCTGGTCGTCGGCTTCGGGCTGGCCTTCTTGCTGCAACACCCCAGCCACTTTCAGGAATGGTGGGGCCGGGTTTCGACCGGAGACTGGCACTTGGCGCATGCGCCGCTCGAAGGGCACGGCCTGGGCGTGATGATCGCGGTGAGCCTGCTCGTGTTTCCCAAACTGGCGCTGGGGCTCAGCGGCTTCGAGACGGGCGTGGCCGTGATGCCGCTCATCCGCGGCAATCCCGACGACGATCCGGCCAAGCCGCGAGGCCGCATACGCAACGCGCGGAAGCTGCTGGTCACGGCGGCCGCGATCATGTCGTTTTTCTTGCTCGGCTCGGCGATCGTCACCGCCACGCTGATTCCCCCCTCCGACATTCACACCGAAGGCAAAGCCCGCAACCGCGCACTCGCCTATTTGGCGCACGGCGAGGCCCCCGAGCAAATCGCCCCCTTCTTCGGCGAGATCTTCGGCACCGCCTACGACATCAGTACGGTGCTGATCCTGGCCTTCGCCGGCGCAAGCGCCATGGCGGGCCTCTTGAACTTGATGCCGCGCTACCTGCCGCGCTACGGCATGGCGCCCGAGTGGGCTCGGGCCGTCCGGCCGCTCGTGCTCTTGTTCACGATCATCAACTTGTTCGTCACGTGGTGGTTCAACGCCGACGTCATCGCCCAAGGGGGCGCCTACGCCACCGGCGTGCTCGTGCTCATTTCGAGCGCCTGCCTGGCGACGGTGATCGACCTGTTCCGCACCCGCGAAGGCACGTTCTGGCAGCGGGCGCCCAAGCGCTATCTGCTGATCACCGCGGCGTTCCTCTACACCACGGCCGCCAACATGATCGAGCGGCCCGACGGCCTGAAGATCGCGAGCTGCTTCATTCTGGGGATCATCGTGTCGTCGATCGTGTCGCGGGTGCAGCGGAGCACCGAGCTGCGGCTGCACGGCTTCGAGTTCGCCGACGCCGAGAGCAAGTTCCTCTGGGACAGCGTGAAGCACCTGGAGTTTCCGGTGCTCGTGCCCCACCGCCCCGGCAACCGCATGCTTACGGAAAAGGAGCGGATCATCCGCGACCGGCATCGGCTCTCGGAGGAAGTGCCGATCGTATTCCTCGAGGCCAGCCTGGAGGATCCCAGCGAATTCGAGCAGGTGCCGCTCGTGCGGGTGTTCGAGCAGGAGGGCAAGTTCGTGATCAAGATCACCCGCTGCGCCTCGATCGCCCACGTGATCGCCGCCGTGGCGCTCGAACTCTCGCAGGCCGGCAAGCCGCCGGAAGTCCACTTCGGCTGGTCCGATGAAAGCCCGGTGGCGGCCAGCGTGGGCTTCCTATTGCTGGGCGAAGGGAACGTGCCTTGGATGGTGCGGAAGCTGATCTGTGAAGCGCAGCCCGATCCGGAGCGGCAGCCGCAGGTAATTATTGGGTGAAGCGGACTACTCTTGCCGAACTGCGGTTTTCGGCGAAGCGGTCGTTTGCGTGGAGGATTGCACAGCTCGCGGGGCAAACACCGCATATTGCCCGCCCAGCGGCAGGCGGCGACAGCGCTCCTCCCAACAACCCAGTCCGTAGCAGCGCTCCGGGACGAGCAAGAAGTAGCCCAGGTCAGTCTGCCGAAACTCGCTGTCCGCCAGCAAGGTAAGCGCGGCGCTCGGTCAGCCGCTCGTCGGCAGCTTCGCAGGCATCGCTGCCCGCGTCGGCACGGCGCCGGGTGTGGCGGACGACCCGGCCTATCAGTTCAGCTTTCACCAACCGGGCATCGTCGCGGGGCAGGCGGGAGACATCGTGGCCCTGCCGGAGCCGGGTGGCATGACGCTGGCCATGGCCGGGCTTGTCTTGCTCGTCGTCGCACGACGACCGTCACGTGAACGTGGGTTGCGGCAAGCGCGCCCCCGGCGAGCGGCCGGCGTCAGCCGGCTGACCGTGCGTGGCGAGCCCCAACAACCGCGATCGGCCCGCCAACTTACGTTGGGCCGCTCGTCGGTGCGGCGCTCAGTGCGCTGTTGAAACGCCGGAAAAGTGCAGAATCCCTAACCCGCGACCTGCGGCATTCGTCGCTTGATTTCCGCAAGAAACTCTTGCGCCTGCTGAGGCGACTTGAACGCGCGGAGCGGAACGCCAACCACGCCGATTGGTCCGCGGATTGCTATCCGGTCAGTGTCTTCCTCGATGGCCTTCAGACCCTTCCATCGCAACAAAATTTCCAAATCACCCTGGTCGACAAGGACACCGTCGTCTTCGAGTTCAATCACGACACGCGTCGACGAACGATCAGCGAGCGCATGTTCGGCAAGGCGCCGCTCGAGGTTTTGCTGCATGCCTGACTGCATCTTGAACGCAAGCGGCAAACCCACGATAACGCCAAACGCGGCGAAGACCAGCTTGACCGTTGGCGTATCAGGGATCAGGAGATAGAGCAGCAAGCCGCCCAAGGCGGCTCCGCCCACGGCATTGAGCTGTTGCATACGACGAATTGGCGGCGCCGTCTGCGACCTGGCAAGTCGCTGGAGTGCTACGAGGTCATCGACCGTGGTTTCGTATTCGACCCGCACAGCGCAAGCCCTGCGTTTAAGTGCAACTCAGCGTCGCGCCATCGCCGGCGCGCCGTTCCCGCGGCGTTGCGGGGGCGGGGGCGCCGCCTTGGGCGGCGCCGCTAGCGGTTTCAAATTGCCGGGGCCGAGCAAATCGTCGACGCGCGCCCGCAACTCCGCGCCAATCTCGATCCGTAGGTTTTCGCACGCCATCATCATCCGGGCACCGTCGCTAAAGGAGACGACGAGTTGCAGCTCCGAGGAACCGGGATAGCCGCGGACGATCTCGCGGAGTTGGTCGATGTGTCGCTCGGTGTGCTGACCTTCCACGATCCGCACCATCAGGCCGCGGGTATAACGGCGGGCCAGCTCGTCGAGCGGGATCAACTCGTTGACCACGAGGTTGGCCTCTTCGCTGCCAGGGCGACGGTCGACGACGCCTCGGACCGCGAGGATTGCGTCGGCGACCACCAGGTGGCCGAAGTCGCGGAACTGGTCGGGCCAGAGGATGCAGCGGACGATGCCGTCCATGTCCTCGAGGTCGAACATCACGTACTTCGTGTCGCCGCCAGGCTGGCGGGCGCTCTTGGTGTGCGAGAACTTGAGCGACGCGAGCATCCCGCCGAGCAGGATCTCGGAGCGATGCTGCAACTCGCCCATGCTGCTCGAGCTGTGGGTGCAGAAAGTCTTGAGCGTGGCCTCATGTTCCGCCAGCGGATGGCTCGTGATGTAGAAGCCGAGCACCTCCTTTTCGTTCGACAGCCGCTGTCGCTCCTCCCACTCTGGCACGTCGGGGAGGGAGCTACTGGCGGCCCCCGCAGCGGCTGGCTCGTCGTCGTCGGCGTCGAACAGGCCTTTCTGGCCAGCGCGGCGATCGGCCACGGCCGCTGCGCCCGATTGCACGGCCCGATCGACCACGGCTGCAAGCTGCGCGCGGCGAGCGCCCAGCGAATCGAAAGCTCCGGCTTTGACCAGCGTTTCGAGGGTCGCGCGGTTGGCCACCAAGGGATCAACGCGCTCGCAGAAATCGAACAGACTCCGAAACGGACCGTTGGCCTGCCGCTCGGCGACGATCGCGGCGCTGGCGGGGCCGCCGCAGCCCTTGATCGCCTTGAGGCCAAACACGATCTTGCCTTCGGAAACGATGAAGTCGCCTTCCGAACGGTTCACGTCGGGGGGCACGATCTCGATGTTCATGCGCCGGCAGTCTTCGAGATGCTCGACGAGCGCGTCCTTCTTCTTGAAGTTGCGCCCCGGGATGTCGCCCGAGAGGAGCGCGGCCATGAACTCGATCGGATAGTGGGCCTTGAGGTAGGCCGTGATATAGGCGATCGCCGCGTAGGCCGTGCTGTGGCTCTTGTTGAAGCCGTAGCCGGCGAACTTTTCGATCATGCCGAACAGATCGATCGCTTCCTGCTTCGGCAGCCCCTTGGAGACCGCCCCTTCCACAAACTCCTCGCGGAACTTGGCGATCATCGAGAGCTTTTTCTTGCTGATCGCTTTGATGCAGGTATACGCACTGGAGAGCTCGATGCCCCCCAGGCGATTGAGAATCCGCATCACCTGCTCCTGGTAGACCATGACCCCGTGGGTCTCTTCCAGGACGTCCTTCATCACCGGGTGCTTATATTCGGCCGGCTTGCGGCCGTGCTTCACCTGCACGTAGTCGTCGACCATGCCCCCTTCGAGCGGGCCGGGACGATACAGCGCGTTCGTGGCAATGATGTCGCGGAAGTGGTCGGGCTTCATCTTCTGCAGCAGATCGCGGATGCCGCCGCTTTCGAGCTGGAAGACGCCCTTGGTTTCACCGCGGCACAGCAGGGCAAATGTCGGCTTGTCGTCGAGCGGGAACTTGTAGGGGTCGACCCGCTTGCCGGTGGTCTGCTCGATCAGGTCGACCGCCTTCGACAGAATCGTGAGGTTGCGCAGTCCCAAGAAGTCCATCTTCAAGAGGCCGGCCGCCTCGACGTCGCCCATCGCCCACTGGGTGATGACGTCTTCCTTCCCTTGCACGCAACCCAGCGGCACGTATTCGGTGAGCGGCCGGTCGGCGATCACCACGGCCGCGGCATGCGTGCCGACGTTGCGCGCCAGGCCTTCGATCTTGCGCGCGAGGTCGAGCAGCTCGCGGGCTTCGTGGTCTTGCTCGTAGGCCCGCTTGAGATCGGCGCTCTGCTCGATCGCCTCGTCGAGCGTGATGCCGAGTTCCTCGGGCACCATGGCCACGACCGAGTCGACGCGGGGGATGGGCCAGCCGAGGGCGCGGCCCACGTCGCGGATCGCTGCCCGCGCAGCGAGGGTGCCGAAGGTGCCGATCTGGGCCACGTTGTCGGCGCCGTACTTCTGCTTGACGTAGTCGATGACTTCGCCGCGGCGCTCCTTGCAAAAGTCGATGTCGATATCGGGCGCCTCGAGCCGGTTCTCGTCGAGGAACCGCTCGAAGATCAAGTCGTAGGCCAGCGGGCACACATGGCTCAGGTAGAGCGCATAGCAAACAAGCGCGCCCACGCCTGATCCGCGGGCCGTGGCCGGAATGCCTTGCTCGCGGGCATAGCGCACGAAGTCCCAGACGATGAGAAAGTAGTTGGGGAAGCCGAGCACGTTGATCACGTGGAGCTCGCGATCGAGCCGGTCGATCACTTCCTTCGAGAGCTCGCCGTTCTCCCAGCGATCGGGGCGGTCGGCATAGCGTTCCTTGAGGCCTTGCAGGCACAACTCGCGCAGATACTCGGTCGGAGTCTGTTCGTTGGGCGGCGAGAAGTTCGGAAAGTGCCGCTTGCCGAGTTCGAGCTCGATGTCGACGCGGTCGGCGATCTCCTGGCTGCGGCCCACGGCTTCTTCGAGGCCCGGGAAGGCCGCGTACATATCCTCCGGCGCGCGAAGGTAGAACTGGTCCCCCTCCATCCGCATCCGGTTGGTGTCGGTGCGAAACTTGCCGGTGTTGATGCAGAGCAGAACGTCTTGGGCCTCGGCGTCGGTCTGATCGACGTAGTGGGCGTCGCTCGTGGCGACGAGCGGAAAGCCGTGGCTGCGGGCGAAGTCGACGGCCGCCTCGAGCTGCTGCCGCTGAATGTCGACGCCGTTGTTCTGGATCTCGATGAAGTAGCGGTCGCCGAAGACTTTTTGGAACCAGCCGGCGATGTCGAGGGCACTGGCCAGATCGCTCGAGTCGGCCTGCCCGCGCAGCAGCGCGCGGCTGAACTCGCTCGACACGCAGCCGCTCAGGCAGATGATGCCTTCGCTATGGGCGGCCAGCAGTTCCTTGTCGATGCGGGGCTTGAAGTAGAAGCCTTCGAGGAACGCGGCCGAGGCCAGCTTCGTCAAGTTTTTGAAGCCCGTGCGGTTGGCGGCCAGGAGCGTCAGGTGGTAGGCGTTTTCCTTGAGGCTGCCGCCGTCGCGCTGAAAGCGGCTGCCGGGGGCGATGTAGGCCTCGTAGCCCAGGATCGGCTTGATGCCGGCGCCCTTGGCCTTCTTGTAGAACTCGAGGGCGCCGTAGAGGTTGCCGTGATCGGTGAGCGCCAGCGCGTTCATCCCGTGCTGCTTGGCCCGCTCGACCAGCCCGCCGATGGGGCTCGCGCCGTCGAGCAGGCTGTAGTGGCTGTGGCAGTGAAGGTGGACGAACGGTCTGCCTGACATCGAGAAGGCGCCTCCCTTGCGAACTGCGTACGGCCGGCCGCTAGCGCCCCAGACAGGCTGCTAGCGGCCGAAAACCCGATTCTACCAGGGGCCGGGAGGCGGGCAACCAAGGCCGAGCGTTTGGTGTGAGTCGTGTCCGAGATTCGACTTAGAGCTTCGTTCCATGCGAGCGCCTTTCCGTCGCCGGCGCGGTTCCGCACGGCTTCGACGGGCCTTCAACGTGCCTTCGGTTGCCATCAATGCTTCAAACGTCCTACGATCGCAGCGGTTCCGGTTGCTGCGGGCTCGCATTGGATCGACCGAGGTATGATTAGGCTCTTCACGCCCGAGTATGCGACCGCCCGCCAGCGCTTCCTAGCTGTCGGCGCGGCTACTGGCGGACAGGCCGAGGCCGTGGAATTCGCTGCCCGGGGGCCGGCGGGCGAGCCTCTGTTTTTGGACTGCCTGCGGTTAGGAGACCAGGGTGCCCGCCGCGTCCTGCTGCTCTCGAGCGGCCTGCACGGCGTCGAAGGCTTCTTTGGCTCGGCCGTGCAATGCCGGCTGCTCGAGAGCGGGGCCTTGGCGCCGCCGGCCGGCGCCGCCGTCGTGCTGCTCCACGCGCTCAATCCGTTTGGCTTCGCCTGGCTGCGGCGGACGAACGAGCAGAACATCGACTGCAACCGCAACTTCCTGCTCGCCAGCCAGCAATACAGCGGGGCTGCGCCCGAGTACGCCGCCCTCGATGCGCTGCTGAATCCACGCTGCGCTCCACGGCCCGACACGTTCCTGCTACGGGCAGCCTGGAAGATCCTGCGACTTGGCATGCCGGCGTTCAAGCAGGCGGTCGCTGCGGGGCAATACGAGTTCCCGCGCGGCCTATTCTTCGGCGGGCATGGGCCCAGCGAAACGCTGCGCGTGCTCGACGAGCGGCTGCCAAGCTGGCTTGGTCCGGCCGAGCGAGTGCTGCATCTGGACTACCACACGGGGCTCGGCCCATGGGGCGACTACCAGCTCTATCTCGAGCAGGACTTGCCCGACGAAGCCCGCGCGAGGCTGGAACAATTGGGGCCTGGCAAGCTGCGGGCAACTCGCCGCGGGGATCTGCCCTATGTCACCAAGGGGAGCATCCAACCTTGGCTCGCCCAGCGGCTCGCCGGGCGCGACTACGTCGGCCTGTGCGCCGAGTTCGGCACGTATGCGCCGCTGCGAGTGCTCGCGGCACTGCGGGCGGAGAACCAGGCCTTTCACTATGCCGAGCGCGGGCAGCCGACGGCGACGCGGGCACGGCAGCGTTTGCTCGAGGTCTTCTGCCCTGCGGACGCCGGCTGGCGGGAAACGGTCGTCGAGCGTGGCTGCGCACTCGCCCACCGCGCGCTCGAGCAGGTTCGGGAAGCCGGATGAATTCGGCGGCTAGCTAGCTTGTGCTTTGTCACAGGTGAAGGTTCAGATTGGCGAGCGGTGATTTGGCAAATCGGCGTGAAGGTCAGCCAGCTCACGCTGCCGCTCGCCGGAACCGGCGGCCAAAACCACCGCCCAGGCGAGCGGCCCGGCGTAAGCCGGCCGATTCCGCGCGATCTGGCAATTCGGCCGCGAAGTCAGCCAGCCCACCCCGGGAGCTCGATGGATCGTTTGCTCCGACCCGGAACCTAGGCTTCGACAAAGCGCTACGAACGGCGTCGCCAGGGAATCTGTCCCTTGGTGTTCAAAGCCGCCGGATCGATGGCCAGGTCGTCGAGCACTCGGCCGCCGACCACCGTTTCGTCGAGAATCCGCGGCACGTCGGCCGCCGTCACGTTGCCATACCAGATGCCCTGGGGGTAGATCACCACCGTGGGGCCGTACTCGCACTGCTCCAGGCAGCCTGCCGAGTTTGCGCGCACCAGCGGCCCCAGCTTGCGCCGTTTGAGTTCCGCCTTGAAGCACTCGCGCAGGGCTTCGGTTCCTTCGGGATCGCAGCAGCCGCGCGGATGCCCCGGCTCGCGCTGGTTGCAGCAGACGAAGATATGGCTCGTGAACGGAGGCATCTAGCGGTTGCCGGAGCGGTGGAAATGAACATGCCGCCAGCCGCCGCCGATCTTTTGCCAGACGCGGGTCTCCTCGCAGCAATCGGTGGTGAACGCGCCGTCGGCGGTTTGCCGCTGAATGAGCCGCACGTAGCTAACGACCGCGGCGTCGTTGCCGAGCAGCCGGACGTGGGGCGAGGTGATCGTGTTCAGCTTGCGGACCGGAGATCCGCCGCCGTTCCCTTGAAAGTAGAAGCGGTGGAAGTCGAGCCCTTCCACCAGGTGGCCGCGGGCTTCGGCTTCGAAGGCGCTGAGGGTGGGGTCGCAAAGCTGCTCATAGGTCGACCAGTCGCCGGCAGCGATGCTGTCGAGCAGCTGCTGGCTGAGCACCAGCAGTTCTTGTTCGCGAGAATTCATGGGCGTGGGGCGAAGGAATCGGGGCGCGGACCGCGCAGCCACCGAACGGGAGACCGCCGGCGACGCGCACGAATGCCCGATCGTAGCCCAAGACCCGCGAGGGTGGTAGCCGTTAGCGGCCGCCAAATCCCCCGCCGCCAAATCCCCCGCCGCCAAAGCCGCCACGTTGGCCGCCGAAACCGCCGCCCTGCTGGCCGAATCGCTGTTGGCCGCCGCCGTTCCGCGTGCCGCCCCCGCCTTGGCCCCGCGCGTTGGCGGCCGTGGGAGTGGCGCCGGCTTGTTGACCGAGGACGCGAGCGAGCACCTCACGCATGCTCGCGCCGTCGACGCTCCGTCCCAGCGGCACCACGGCGACGTTCCGCTCCGACGCGGCGCGGTCCACCTGCTTCACGAGCGCCAGGACTTCGCGAATCACGAACTCAGGCGCCGAGATGATGAGCTGGTTCGAGACTTCATCGATCCCCAGCGAAAGCTGGCCTTTGTATTGCGGCCTCTTGGTGCTGGTCAGCTCGCCGCCGAGATAGACCACGCGGCGCTGTTCGCCCCCGCGGCCGCCCCCCTGCTGTTGGCCCTGCGCGAGGGCCTTGTCGTTCTCGCTCAGTAGGTCGCGGAAGACCTCTTTCACCACCTCGGCCACTTGCGTGGCCTTGGAGTGCTGGATCTGCACCAGCTCGGTGCGGCGGGCTGACTGCGAGTCTTCAGGCTCGGGTTGATCGTAGAATTCGATCAGCTCCTCGATCGTGCGCAACTGCTCCGGTGAGGCGTGCTGCACGAGGATCGTGTTCGAGTCGAGGTCGGAAATGAGCTTGAGGGGCAGTCGGCGCGAGAGCCGCTGTTGCGGCGTCGCGCTCGTTCCCAGCGGGCGGCCGAAGCCCCGTTCCCCTTGCCGCTCGCCAAACCCGCCGCCGGTGAAGCCACCACTGTTGCCGCCACGCTGACCGGCAAAGCCGCGATTCGCCGCGCTCGCGGCGGCCGCGCTCGCCGGCGTCACGCCGAACACCTCTTCCAAGTTCATCCGCACCGTCGGCGCCCAGGCATGGCGCAGGCGAAAGAGGCGGAAGTCCTGCTCCGGTGGCGACAGCTCTTGCAGCAGCCGCTCCACGCGGTCGAGCGCCTCGGGATCAGGCGAGGTGACGATCACCTGGCCAGCGGGGCCTTCGGTGACGCGGACCGGCGAGCCGGCTTGGGTCGCCGCTTGCGCCGGCTCGTCAGCTTCGTCCGCTCCCTGGGCGTCGCTCGCAGCGGCCGGTGCATCCGATGGCTTTGCCACGGCATCGGCCGCCTTTTCCGCCTCAGCGGCCGGGGAGACGGGATTCATCGCCAGTAGGACCGGCGTTTGGGGGCGGGTCAGATCGGCCGAACGGCGCCGTACGTCGTCCGGCGCCTCGGCAGCCGGCTCGGGCTTGTCGGCGGCGGGGGCGGTTTCGGTTCGCTGGCTGCCCATGCGGAGCGGCACTTCTTTGAGCGGCGGGCTCGCGCGCTGGCTGCGGCGCTCCCCTTCGGCCCCCTTGCGTTTGGCCTCGCGCGGTACGACCTCGAGCTTGTTGTCTCCCACGGTCGGCCAGAGCCGTTCGAGCTGGCGCAGCAACTCGTCGGTGTCGCCCGGCGTGCGAATGACGCGGACGTTGGAGTCGGTCGCGGGGCCGGTGCGGGCATCGAGCTTGGCCAGCAGCGTCTTTACTTCGTTCAGCTCGGCCTCGGTGGCCCACAGCAAGAGTTGGTTGCGCTCCACGTCGGCCTCGACGCGGAACTGGTCCTGCGGCGGTTGCCGCTCTTCGCCGCGGCGGCGCCAGTTGCGGCTCTCAGCAGCCTCGGCCGGCGCCGGGGCGCCGAGCATGTACTCGACGGTGCCGGCCACTTCGACGACGTCGAGATTCGCCAGCGGAATCACCTCGAAGCGTCGTCCCGCGGCGTCAAGCTGCGAGATGATGGCGCCAATCAGCATTTGATCGGTCGGGGCGGCGTAGGCGATCAGCGCGCCGTTGTTGTTGTCGGCCTCGAGTCGCGTGCCGGCGTCGAGGTCGCCACTGGTGCGCAGGTTGGTGAGAAGATCGACCACGCGCTCCGGATCGAGCCCGGGAAGCCGATACACGCGCATCCGCGTGGCGGCCTGCAAAGGCGAACGGGCGTTCTGCGGCGGCGCATCGAGCGCCTCGAGCGCCTGACGAATGAGCGCCATCTTGTCCGGCGGAGCATTCACCAGGATGCTGTTCTCTTGCTCATTGACCGCCATATACACTTCCGGCTGCTGCCGGTTCATGCCCGGAGCGTCTTTGCCGAGCTGTTTGACCATCTCGGCCTTCATCCGCGTTTCTTCCATCGCCATCCGCATCTGCCCGAACGAGTTCGGATCGCGTGGCTTCTCCATACCGAGAAGCGCGCGGAGTTTGTCGCTGGCGTCGACGGCGCGGGCATGGCGGAGCTTGAATTCCTCGACCAACCGCTCCTGAGCGACCCCCGATTGCTCGCGCTCGAGCAAGGCCTTGAGTTCGCGCAGGTTCACGACGGCGTCAACGGCTTCGAGCCGATTGGTGGCCTTCATCGGCGCGAGTTTGCCGAATGGGCTGAGCAGGGGCTTGAGTTCCTGAGCGGCCGACTCGGCGACCAGCCACTCGAGCTTGAACGTGGTCCGCACGAACTCGTGGGCGTCGCGCTTGGCCAGTTGCTCGGGCTCGACATACGGAACCAAGCTCGCGTTGAGCTTGTCGAGTTTGACGACCGAGAGCACTTCGCCCCGTTTGAGCATAGTGAAGCCGCGGGCAAGCAGGTGCATGTTGATCAGGTCACGGGCTTCGTCGAGCGTATAGTCGCGCTGAGTTTCGAGGTTCAGGAAGTCGCCCGGCACCTCTTGCCAGTCAAGGCTCATGCCCGAGATTTCGGCTAACCAATCGAGAATCGAAGGCCACGACTCACCGCGGAAATTGAAGCGAATGCGGCCGTTTTCGCCGGGGGCGACTTCGAGCCGAGGGCCCGTGGGAGGACCGACCTGGTCGCGCGTCACCACCGGCGGACCCGGCGGCGTTGCGGGCTTCGCCTCTTCTTTCTTGACCTCTTCGGGTGCGGCGACGTCCGCCGGCTTCTCGTCGCCTGATTCGCCCCCCTCGCCGCGCGGACCTTCGCCTTCTCCGGCCGGGCGGCCGGGACCTCGGTCGCCCCCGCCCCGTTCGCCGGCGCCGCTTCGAAACCGCTCCCCACCCCCGCGCCGACGACCACCCTGCGCTTCGGCCTCGGAGGTCAGCGGCGAAAGCGTTTGCGACCAGGCAACGGCAGCAATGAGCACATACAGGCAAGGTCGAAGCACGATGAAGCAACTCCTCTCGAGGGCCGCTCCCCCCTCAAGAGGGGACGCGTGCCGGCTGGATCCGCAAGATCGAGAAAGTTTGTGGGTTGGCGGGGGACATCAGGCGGGCCTGCCCCTGTCGAAACCCCGCAACCTTGAACCCGAAGAGGGTCCCAAGGTTCCGCCCTGCAGGACGAAGTCGGACTCGCGCGAAAGAGGGCTTGTCAACAAAAAAACGCGGCGGTCCCTGGGGGACCGCCGCGTTTGCGAAAACAATCAAGCGAGGTCGAACTCGCGAGCGTAGCCTAGCTGCGCCGACGCAGGGCCAAGCCCAGGCCGAGCGCGCCGCAGGCTGCCAGCACCAGGGTCGAGGGCTCCGGCACGGCGGGTCCGTAGGACTTCGCCTGGGTCACGCCGCCATCGATCACCGAGGCCAGCACATCGCCGTAGGCCGCGGCATTGGTCTGCAGGACCAACAGGCGGCTGCCGGTGCCCGGCGCCAGGAAGGCGGTCAGCGGATCGGCCGGGGTGGGGAGGAAGTTGAAGCCCACCACTTCGCCCGAGGGCTGACGATCGATCGAGCCGGGCACCACGCCCACGCTCGTCGACTGGTAGCTGGCGTCGACCGTCCAACCCGTGTAATCGGGCACCGACAGGCGGCCGATCGAGTTGGGGCCGGAGACGCCGTCGTTGGTGATCTCGTAGGTAAACGTCAAGCCGCCCAGGGCGTTCGACGGATCACCGCTGATCACTTTGGAGGTCAACACGCCACTGAACGCGCCAGCAGCGCTAAAAGGCACCGATTGCGAGGCGATCACCGCCCCGCCCGTGGGGTCCGCTTCGCCCGGCGACGGTACGAGCACCGTGCCGGACGGGAGCGCGGCGGCCGAAGCCGACCCCGCGAACGCAAGGCCGCACAGGGCGACCAAGCAAAAAAACAACGAAAACTTGCCCTTATTCACAGATGTAGTCTCATCGATTGAGGTAAGGGATAGGCCGGTCACATGGAGTCTAAGGTACTCCCCCCAGGTGGAATGTCAACCGATTCTTCCTGGTTTTCCAAATCGATCACTTATGCGGGCACCCGGCCAAGACTCACCCGAGTGCAGTCGCAAAGCCAATCCGAAAAAACACTTACGACTTCGAACGACCCCATAGTCCAGCAGGTTTTGGCAGTCTGGCGACGACGGGATAGAATGAGGACCTTATTCGCCACGCCCTTCCCGAGTCCCCACTTTGGCCCCCAAGAAATACTCGCGAAAGCGCCCCGCTTCCACAAAGCCCGCGAAGGCCGCTGCCCCCGGCCGTTCCGCAAGCGAGGTCCGCGCGCGATGGCTGGAAGCCGAGCAAGCCTGGGAGTTGGTCCATCCGCGCTGTGCTCTCGAGCGCGCCGAGGACCTCGAAGAAGTCGACCAAATGGTCGAGATGGGCGAAACCGAAATCGCCGTCGATGAACTGCGCTGGCTGCTTGGCGGTTGCAGCGACTTCATTGCGGCTCATTCCCGGCTGGGAGAACTGGCAATGGCCGACAACGATCTGCCGCTCGCCCGCGGACATTTTGGCCAGGCCTATCGAGCGGGCGAGCAAGCCATGCGGCGCGCCGGCAGCGGCGGGCCGCTCCCTTTTCGGTTGCCGGCGAATCAGGAATTCCATTCGGCGGGCAAGGGGCTCGTGGCCTGCCTGCTGGCGGTGGACAAGCGGGAGATGGCAGAACAGGTGGTCGAACAGCTGCTGCGACTCGACCCAAGCGACCCCTTGTTCGTGCGCGGATTGCTCGATCGTTCCGCGCCCGGCGACGCCCCCCAGTGCGCCCTGCCGCCGCAGTGAGGCTGCCGCGCTCGCGCAGCAATAAAGCGAGCGGGAATTGCTTCCCGCTCGCTCGTAAGTTGCCGCTCGACGGAGATCCTGCTCGGCTTACTCGGACTTGCCTGCCGGGCCGCCGCCCAGCAGGGCCTCGAGGGTGCCGGCAGTGCTCGGGCGCTTCTGGCCGGCGCCGTTCTCGTCCTCCACCGAATCCAACAGCGGGAACGACTTCGACAGCGCCCGGTCCTTCTCGGCCTGGAGGGCTTCGAGCGCCTCGGGCCGGATGCGGACTTCCGACTCCTGGAAGGTGCGGAAACCGGTGCCCGCCGGAATCAAGTGGCCCAGGATCACGTTTTCCTTGAGGCCCACCAGGTTGTCGACCTTGCCGGCCAGAGCGGCCTCGGTGAGCACCTTGGTGGTTTCCTGGAAGCTGGCCGCGGAGATGAAGCTCGAGCTTTGCACGCTCGCCTTGGTGATGCCCAAGAGTTGCGTGCTGGCCGTGGCGGGCTTGGGCCGCGTCCCCTTGGCGATCTCGCCGCCGAGGGCCTCGATCTGAGCATTCACGGCTTCGAGCGCGTCCTTCGGCACGACCGACGTCGGAGCGAATTCCGAATCGCCCTTCTCCGTGATCTTCAGGCAGCCGCTCAAGCTCTGGTTCACTTTGCGGAACTCGAACTTGTCCATCACGCTGCCGGGGAGCAGGGTCGTATCGCCCGGCGACTCGATGCGGACCTTGCGGAGCATCTGAGCCACGATGATCTCGACGTGCTTGTCGTCGATTTCCACGCGCTGGCTGCGGTAGACATTCTGGATTTCGCGCACCAGGTACTGCTGCACCGCTTCTTCGCCCGAGATCCGCAAGATGTCGTGCGGCACGAGCGGTCCATCGACAAGCGCCTCGCCCGCCCGCACGAAGTCGCTGGCATGCACCCGCAAGTGCTTGCCGTGCGACACCAGGTGCTCGCGCTCGATGCCCGACTCGCTGCGGACGATGATCGTCCGCTTGCCGCGGCGTTTCTCACCCAGCAGTTCGACCTGGCCGTCGATTTCGGCGATGACCGCCGGGTCCTTGGGCTTGCGGGCCTCGAAGATTTCCGTCACGCGGGGCAGACCGCCGGTGATGTCCTGCGTTCCCGACACCTCGCGGGGGGTCTTGGCGAGCAGGGTGCCCGGGCTGATCTGCTGGCCTTCGTTGACTTCGATGTGGGCCTTTTCCGGCATGTAGTAGAAGTCGAGAATCTTGCCGCTGGCGTCTTCGAGCACCACCTGCGGGTGCAGGTCGCCCTTGTGCTCCATGATGAGCCGGCGTTCGTGGCCGCTGGGATCCTTTTCGATCCGCATCGTGTGGCCTTCGATCACGTCTTCGTAGCGGACCTTGCCGCCGACCTCAGCCAGAATGGGGATCGAGTGCGGGTCCCACTGGCAGATGATCGCGCCCACGGCGATCTGGGCGCCTTCTTCGACCATGAGGCTGGCGCCGGCTGGAATCTCGTATTTTTCGAGCTCGCGGCCCTTGGGGTCGAGCACCGTGACTTCGCCGTTGCGGGTGAGCACGATGTTCTGGCCGTCGTCGTTGCGCACCACCTTGAGGCGGGTGAACTGCACTTGGCCGGCCTTCTTGGCGCGGATCTCGCTTTCCTCCACGGCGCGGGCGGCGGTGCCGCCGATGTGGAAGGTCCGCATCGTGAGCTGGGTGCCCGGCTCGCCGATGCTCTGGGCGGCGATGATGCCCACGGCCATGCCCTCTTCGACCTTGGCGCCGGTCGACAGGTCCATGCCGTAGCAGCAGCGACAGACACCGAGGGCCGCCTCGCAGGTCATGGGGCTGCGGACCTGGATCTTCTCCAGGCCGAGCTCTTCGATCCGGCGGGCGATCGTGGGCGTGATCATTTCGCTTTCGCGAACGATCACTTCGTCGGTGATCGGGTTGACGATGTTGGTTCGGCTCACGCGGCCGCGAATGCTGTCGGCCAGCCGCACTTCGACCTTTTCGCCGCGGTAGATCACCCCCTTGGTGATGCCCTGCGTAGTGCCGCAGTCCTCCATGGT
The DNA here is from genome assembly GCA_046349955.1 of Pirellulales bacterium. GTDB lineage: Bacteria > Planctomycetota > Planctomycetia > Pirellulales > JBGAPH01 > JBGAPH01. The sequence continues at coordinate 76,674 of JAXMBI010000030.1, forward strand.
GATCACCACGTTCTGCGCCACGTCGGCCAGCTTACGAGTCAGGTAACCCGAGTCGGCCGTCTTGAGGGCGGTGTCGGCCAGGCCCTTACGGGCGCCGTGCGTGGAGCTGAAGTACTCGAGCACCGACAGGCCTTCGCGGAAGTTCGCCTTGATCGGCGTTTCGATGATCTTGCCCGACGGCTTGGCCATCAAACCGCGCATGCCGGCCAACTGACGAATCTGTTCGACGCCGCCGCGGGCGCCGGAGTGAGCCATGAGGTGGATTGGGTTCACATAGCCTGGGAAGCGATGGTCGTTCTCGAGTTCCTGCATCATTTCCGAGGTGATCCGCTCGCGGGCGTGGGTCCAGGCGTCGAGCACCTGGTTGTAACGCTCGCCCTCGGTAATGATGCCGCGCTGGTAGAGCTTGTGGATCTTGAGGACGTTCTTTTCGGCCTCGGTGATGATCTTGCCCTTGCTGGGCGGGGTCACCAGGTCGTCGGTGGCGAACGAGAGGCCGCTGTTGGTGGCTTGGCGGAAGCCGAGCCGATTCATGCCGTCGAGCAGATCGATCGTGGCGCGGCGTCCGAGCAGCTGATAGCTGTCGGAGATCACCTTGGCCAGCTCGCTCGACCGCATGGGAATGTTGTAGAAGGGCATTCCCTTGGGCAGGATGTGATTGAAGATCACGCGGCCGACCGTGGTGTCGATCAGCTTGCCGAGCGCGTTCTTGCTCTCGTCTCCCTTGAGCTTGCGGTCCTTGGGCAGCCGCACGCGGATGGTGGCGTGCGTGTGCGCCACGCCCAGCGAATGCGCCAGCAACACCTCCTCGAGCGAGGAGAACTTCATGCCGTCGCCCTTGCGGTCGTTGACGGCCATGGTGGTGTAGTAGCAACCCATCACCACGTCCTGCGACGGACTGATAATGGGCGCGCCGTTGGCAGGGCTGAAGATGTTGTTGGTCGACATCATCAGCGTGTGGGCTTCCACCTGGGCCTCGATCGACAGCGGCAGGTGGACCGCCATCTGGTCGCCGTCGAAGTCAGCGTTGAAGCCCTTGCACACGAGCGGGTGCAGCTTGATGGCGTTGCCCTCGACGAGCACCGGCTCGAAGGCCTGAATGCCCATGCGGTGCAGCGTGGGAGCGCGATTGAGCAACACGGGATGGTTGCGGATCACCTCCTCGAGGATATCCCAGACCTCGTCGTCCTTGCGCTCGAGCATCTTCTTCGCGCTCTTGATGGTGTCGGCGTGGCCGAGCTCCTTCAGGCGGCGAATGATGAACGGCTGGAACAGTTCGAGGGCGATCTTCTTGGGCAGGCCGCACTGGTGCAGCCGCAGGCTGGGACCGACCACGATCACGCTGCGGGCCGAGTAGTCGACGCGTTTGCCGAGCAGGTTTTCGCGGAAGCGGCCCTGCTTGCCCTTGATCATGTCGGTGAGCGACTTGAGCGGGCGGTTGCTCGACCCGAGCACGGGGCGCTTGCAGCGGTTGTTGTCGAACAACGCGTCGACCGACTGCTGCAGCATCCGCTTTTCGTTGCGGATGATCACCTCGGGCGCGTTCAGGTCGACCAGCTTCTTGAGCCGGTTGTTGCGGTTGATGATCCGGCGGTAGAGGTCGTTCAGGTCGCTCGTGGCGAAGTTGCCCGAATCCAAGAGCACCAGCGGCCGCAGATCCGGCGGGATGACCGGGATGACGTCGAGGACCATCCACTCGGGCTTGTTGTCGCTGTCGCGGATCGACTCGACGATCTTCAGCCGATTGATCAGGTCCTTCTTCTTTTGCTTGGAGTTGGTCTCGGCCAAGTCCTGCCGGAGCGTCTTGGAGAGCTGCACCAAGTCCAGGTCCATGAGCAGCTTGCGGACCGCCTCGGCCCCCATGTCGGCTTCGAAGGCCTCGCCATATTGCTCGCGGGCGCCGCGATACTCTTCTTCCGTGAGCAACTGCTGCTTCTTGAGCGGCGTGTCGCCCGGATTCGTCACCACGTAGTCCTGGAAGTAGATCACCTTCTCCAGGCTCGAGGTCTTCATGTCGAGCAGGTTGCCCAAGCGGCTGGGCATGGCCTTGAAGAACCAGATATGCACCGTGGGCGCGGCCAGTTCGATGTGGCCCATCCGCTTGCGGCGCACGCGGCTGTGCGTCACTTTCACGCCGCAGCGATCGCAGATCATGCCCTTGTACTTCATGCCGCGGTACTTGCCGCAGGCGCACTCCCAGTCCTTTTCGGGGCCGAAGATGCGCTCGCAGAAGAGACCGTCCTTTTCCGGGCGGTAGGTGCGGTAGTTGATCGTTTCGGGCTTCTTCACTTCGCCGAAGGACCAACTGCGAATGTCGTGCGGCCGCGCCAGGCTGATCTTCACCGAGGCGTAGTCGTTGATCCGGTCGTAAGAGGTTTCGCCGATGCTCACGGTTGTGCTCCTAATCGGGAAACTCACCGGCAAGGTGAGCGGTCTTGTGCGGGGAACAGGGGAAACGCCGGGTCAAGCGGTCACGCGTTGCGCTTCTCCAGTTGCATGTTCAGAGCCAGCCCGCGGATTTCGTTGGTCAGCACGTCGAAGCTGGCGGGCGTGCCGGCTTCGAGCGTGTTTTCTCCCTTGACCATCGACTCGTAAATCTTGGTGCGGCCTTCCACGTCGTCGCTCTTCACCGTCAGCAACTCCTGCAGAATGTAGGCGGCCCCGTAGGCTTCCAGCGCCCAGACTTCCATTTCCCCGAACCGCTGACCGCCGAACCGCGCCTTGCCGCCCAGCGGCTGCTGAGTAATGAGCGAGTAGGGCCCGGTCGAGCGGGCATGCACCTTGTCGTCGACCAGGTGGTGCAGCTTGAGCATGTAGATGTAGCCCACGGTCGTCTGCTGCTCGAACGGCTCGCCCGTGCGGCCATCGAAGAGTTGACTCTTGCCGGTGGTCGGCAAGCCGGCCGCCTTCAGGCACTCGTGGATGTCGCCCTCGGTCGCCCCGTCGAACACGGGGGTCACCGCCTGGAAGCCCAGCTTGGCGCCGGCCCAACCCAGGTGCGTTTCCAGAATCTGGCCCACATTCATACGGCTGGGCACGCCCAGCGGGTTGAGCATGATTTGCAGCGAGGTGCCATCGGCCAAAAAGGGCATGTCTTCCTCGGGCAGGATCTTGGCGATCACGCCCTTGTTGCCGTGACGACCGGCCATCTTGTCGCCGACCGAGATCACGCGCTTGGCCGAGATGTAGACCTTGACCATTTGCAACACGCCGGAGCGGAGCTCGTCGCCGCGCTTCATCGAGTTGAGCTTGCGGTCGCGCTCGTCGATGGCCAATTCCACGGCCGGCCACTGCGTCTTGTGGATTTTTTCGACGTCGGCTTTGCGCTGCGGGCTGCGAATGTCGAGGTTGTCGAGCTTGAAGAGCAACGCCCGCTCGGCCACGAACTTGTGTTCCTGGTCGCGCACCAGAGGGTTGCCGTCTTCATCGGTCAAGGGGCGTTGGAGCACCTCCTCGATCTCGGCCACCATGGCGCCGAAGGCGGCCGAGATCGCCGCGTTGCCCTCGGCCTCAGCCTCCTTGAGGGCTTTCTCGAAGGCCTTGCGCTCATCTTCCGACAAGCTCATCCGCCGCGAGAACTTCTGCGTGTCGATCACGATTCCTTCGATGCCCGAGGGAACTTCGAGCGAATCGTTCTTCACGTCTTCGCCGGCCCGGCCGAAGATGGCGTGCAGCAGTTTTTCTTCGGGCGTGAGCTCCGTCTTCGACTTGGGCGAGACCTTGCCGACGAGGATGTCGCCGGGCCGCACGAACGTGCCCACCCGAACGATGCCCCCTTCGTCGAGATTGCGGAGGGCCCGCTCGCTGACGTTGGGAATGTCGCGGGTGAATTCCTCGCGGCCGAGCTTCGTCTCGCGAATCTCGATGTCGAACTCTTCGATGTGGATCGAGGTGTACGTGTCGTCCTTCACCAGCTCTTCGCTGATGATGATGGCGTCTTCGAAGTTGAAGCCGTCCCAGGCCATGAAACCCACGAGCACGTTGCGGCCCAAGGCCAACTCGCCCTGGAAGGTGGCGGCGCCGTCGGCGATCACCTGGCCCTTTTCGACCTTCTGACCGAGCTGAATGATCGGCTTCTGGTTCTGGCAGGTGCGCTCGTTCAGGCCGACGAACTTCCGCAACTTGTAGACGTCGCCGCCGATCTCGATGCGGTCGGCATCGACATAGGTCACCGTGCCCTTGCGGCGGGCCCGCACGAGCATGCCCGAGTTGCGGGCAACGTCGCGCTCCATGCCGGTGGCCACGATCGGCGGCTCGGCCACGAGCAGGGGCACCGCTTGCCGCTGCATGTTGGAGCCCATGAGCGCGCGGTTGGCGTCGTCGTGTTCGAGGAACGGAATCAAGCCGGCCGATACGCCCACCATTTGGCTGGGCGCCACGTCGATATACTGCACCTTGTCGAGCGGCACCATCTCGAAGTCGGCCCGGTAGCGGGCGACGATGTTCTCGCCCACCAGCTTGCCCTTGTCGTCGATCGCGGCGTCGGCCGGGGCGAGGTAGGCTTCGTTTTCTTGATCGGCCCGCAGCCAGGTGATCTCTTCGGCCACCTTGCCCTTGGTCACTTTGCGGTAGGGGGTGACCAGGAAGCCGTATTCGTCGACTGCCGAGTAGATCGCCAAACTCGAGATCAAACCGATGTTGGTGCCTTCCGGCGTCTCGATCGGGCAGATGCGGCCGTAGTGCGAAATGTGCACGTCGCGGACTTCGAAGCCCGCCCGCTTACGGTTCAAACCGCCGGGGCCCAGCGCCGACAGCCGCCGCTCGTGCGTGAGCATCGAGAGCGGGTTCGTCTGGTCGACCACTTGCGACAGCTCGCCGCGGCCGAAGAAGTACTCGATGGCCGCCGACACGCTCTTGGGGTTGATGAGGCTGCGGGGCGTCATGTCTTCGACGTCCTTGAGGCTCATCCGCTCCTGCACCGTGCGCCGCAGCTTGAGAAAGCCCTTGCGCAGCTCGTCGCAGGCCAGCTCGTCGATGGTGCGCAAGCGGCGGTTGCCGAGGTGGTCGATGTCGTCCACCTCCACCCCCGCCTCGCCGCCATGCAGCTTGTTCAAATAACTCACCGCATTGATCAGGTCTTCGGCCCGCAACGTCATCTCGCTCTCGGGCACGTTGAGCTCGAGCTTGCGGTTGATGCGGAAGCGGCCGACGCGGCCCAGCCGGTACCGGTTGGTGTCGTAGAACTTTTCGTGGAACAGGGCGCGGGCCTTTTCCAACTGCGGCGGATTGCCCGGCCGGAGCCGCTGGTAGATCCGCAGCAGGGCTTCTTCGTGGCTGGACGTGTTGTCCTCGGCCAGGCTGTTGAAGATCAGCGAGGTCGGGGGTTCGGGCATCACCTCGACCATCGTGAGGCCCGAGGTGCAGATCAACTCGGCGGCCGCCTTGGTGATCTTGTGGCCGCTTTCGACCAGGATCTCGCCCGCCTTCTCGCTGCCGGACGGATAGACGACGTCTTCGACGGCGATCTTGCCCTCGATCTTGCCGACGCTGCGGCCGTCGACGACCTTTTCCTCGGTGGTGGGGTAGAAGGCGCGGATGATGTCGGCGTTGAGGCTGTAGCGCGGGTCCATGGCCCGCAACAGCGTCATGGAAGAAAACTTGCCGCTTTGGTCGATGCGAACGCTGAGCGTGTCTTTCTTCGAGATGTTGAGCTCGATCCAACTGCCGCGTTCGGGGATGATGCGGCAGCTATACATCTTCCGCTCGCCGGCCTCCATCTCGCTGATGAAGTCGACGCCGGGGCTGCGGTGCAACTGGCTCACCACCACGCGCTCGGCGCCGTTGATGATGAACTCGCCGCCGCCGAGCATGATCGGGATGTCGCCGAGGTAGACCTCTTCTTCGACGGGCTGCTCCTTGGTGAGCCGCAGCCAAACGCGGAAGGGATGCCCATAGGTCAACCGCAATTGACGACACTCGGTCGGCTCGTAGCGGGGCTTTCCCAGGTCGTAGCGCACGTACTCGAGGCGGAGCGTTTTGTCGTAGCTCTCGATCGGGAAGATCTCGCGGAGCACGCTCTCGATGCCCTGGTCCTTGCGCTTTTCCCAGGGCGTCTCCTTTTGCAAGAAGGCGTCGTAGCTGCGGGTTTGGATGACCGTGAGATCGGGGATCTCGTGGTGCTCCTGGTGGCTGCCGAAGAGCCGCCGCTCCGAGGGATTGAGCCGACGTTGAGCGCTAGTGGCCATGCTAAATCAAGCTCCCGAAGACACGCGACGTGCGCCCCAGGGCACGCGCGCAAGACGAACCCCAACCGCGGCCAGAAGCGCCCCGGCGCGCAAAGCGCCCGCCGGGGTGCAGGATGGCAAAGTGGATGTCGAGTGGCGACAAGACGTTGTGGTCCATTCGACGTTGAATCCGCCGAATCCCGGGGATGGGAATCGGCAGTCCCTTCGCGCGGCGGGGGACGCCGCGCGAACCGCAACCGTGCATTCTATGCGCAGGGTCAAGCAAATGCGACCGCAATCTGGGTCGGCTGCCTGGCCGCTCCGCCGGACCGAACGCTACTTGACCGACACCGTGGCGCCGGCCGCTTCCAATTCCGCCTTGATCTTGGCGGCGTCTTCCTTCGAAACGCCTTCCTTGACCTTGCTGGGCACGCCTTCCACCAAGTCCTTGGCCTCCTTAAGGCCCAGGCCGGTGATCGAGCGAATGACCTTGATCACGCCGATCTTCTGGTCGCCGAAGCCTTCCAGAATGACGTTGAACTCGGTCTGCTCCTCGACAGCCGCCGCGGCGCCGCCACCGGCAGCCGGGACCATCATCACGGCGCCGCCCGCCGCAGGCTTGATGCCGTGCACTTCTTCCAAGTAGTCCGACAGCTCTTTGGCATCTTTGAGGGTCAGACCGACGATCTTGTCGCCCAGATCCTTGGCCGAAGAAGAAAACTCACGCGTCGCAGTCGCCATGTCAGAAACTTTCCTTTCCACGAGGACGCCCAAGGGATTCGCTGGCGAGAACCCCTGAGCGTGTAAACCTTTGGGTCAATTTCGAGCCGATGTTTCGTTGTTCCGGGGCCGTCAGCAGAGCTGGGCCTCCCTCCTAATGGGGGCTACGCGCCCGCCGGGGCCTCTTCGCTCCCCTCCGCTTCCTCGCCCCGCTGCTTGATTTGGCTGGCCAGAGCGCCGCCCACGCTGGTGAGCTGGCTGGCGAGCAGGGCGCCCGGAGACAGGATTTGCCCCACCAGGATGCTGAGCTGCTCCTCGCGGCTGGGCCACTTGCTGACGGCAGTCACGTCCGCAGTCGTCAGCTTGGCGCCATCGAGCACGCCGCCCCGCGCCTCGAACCCGGCGTACTGTTTGTCGTCCTTGTACTTGACGATGGTCTTGGCCAAGGCGACGACATCCGTCGCGCCCCACACCACGGCCGCCGTGCCCGACAGCCCTTCGAATGCCGCCGCTAGGGCCGTGCCCTCCGTCGCGCGGCGCGCCAGGCTGTTCTTGATGACCGCCAGGTGGATGTTCTGGCCACGCAGTTCCTTGCGGAGATTGGTGGTCCGCACGGCGTCGAGGCCGACGACGTTCACCAACAAGGCGTAGTCGACGCCTTCAAGCTGCTTGCGAAGCGACTGTGTGACCAGATCTTTGACGTACTTGCTCATGAACGCTTCCTGGCCGGCCTGGCCGGGAGGAGAAGGTGACCCGCCGCACCACGCAGCGAGGCCGGGAATTCGAATTTCGCTGCTCGCAGCTACGCCGCCACGCGGACTCCAGGGCTCATCGTGGCGCTGATCGACACGCCCTTGATGAAGTGCCCCTTCACCGCTGAGGGCTTGAGGCCGCCGATGTAGTGCAAGAAGGCCTGGATGTTCTCCACCAGCTTCGGGGCGTCGAAGCTCAGTTTGCCGACCACGGCATGGACGTTGCCCCCCGCGTCGGTGCGAAACTCCACCTTGCCCGCCTTGTACTCCTTCACGGTCTTGGCGATGTCGGGCGTCACGGTGCCGGCGCGGGGCGAAGGCATCAGGCCGCGCGGGCCGAGCACCTTACCGAGCGGACCGACGATGCCCATCATGTCCGGGGCGGCGATGCACACGTCGAACTCCGTCCAGCCTTCCTTGATCTTCTTAGCGAGATCGTCGCCGCCGATGTGGTCGGCGCCGGCTTGCTCGGCCAGGGCGATGTTGTCCCCCTTGGCGAACACGAGCACGCGGAGCGACTTGCCAATGCCGTTGGGGAGCACGAGCGAGCCGCGGATCCGCTGGTCGTCCTGCTTGGCGTCGATGCCCAACCGTACGGCGATTTCCACCGACTGGTCGAACTTGGTTTTATCGAACTGCTTGAGCAGCGCAACCGCCTGATCCAAAGGGATCGCGTCTTCGGTTTTGACCTTGGCCGCGGAGTTCTTCATCCGCTTCGAAACGTGAACCATGATTGCTCGCACTCGCGGCCCTGGGCCGCTCTGATTGCTGAAGTTGTGTTTGTTCGCGCGACCGCCCGAGCTAGCCTTCGACCACCAGGCCCATGCTGCGGGCCGTGCCGGCCACCATCCGCGTGGCGTGCTCGACATCGCGGGCATTGAGGTCGGCCATTTTCAGCTTCACGATCTGCTCGATCTGCGACTTGGTCACCTTGCCGACCTTGTCCTTGTTCGGCACGCCGGAACCCTTGGCGATGCCGGCCGCTTGCTTGAGCAAGTTGGCCGCCGGCGGGCTCTTGGTGACGAACTCGAAGCTGCGGTCGTTGTAGACGCTGACGATCACCGGAATCGGCATGCCGCCGGCTTCCTTGGTTCGCTCGTTGAACTGCTGCACGAACTGGCCGAGGTTGATGCCGAAGCGGCCCAGGTTGGTGCCTACGGGCGGCGCGGGAGTCGCCTGACCGCCAGGGACCTGGAACTTGACTTGTCCGACGAGCTGCTTTGCCATGACTGTTTGCTTGAGTGGGGCCGCGGTTCCAGAGGGGGGAACCGGATTGGGCCGCTACGGGGAACGGAAGAATTTAGACCGGTTCGACCTGCCAGTACTCGAGCTGCACCGGAGTGGAACGGCCGAAGATATTGATCATCACCGTGACGCGGCCGTTGGCCTGGTCGATGCTCTCGACCTCGCCCTCGAAGTTGTCGAACGTGCCTTCGTTGATTTTGACGCGATCGCCGATGTTGAAAGCGATCTTGAGCTTGGGCGCCTCGTCGGCCTTGGCCTCCCCCTTCGACACAATGCGCTGCACTTCGTGCGGCAGCATCGGCGTGGGCTTGCCGGCCGAGCCGGTGAAGTCGCCGATGCCGGGGGTTTCACGGACGAGGAACCAAGTGTCCTCGGTCAGCTCCAAGTGGACGACGATGTAACCGGGGTAGAGCTTGCGCTTCACCGAGCGCTTCTTGCCGCCGCGAAACTCGACCACCGTTTCGGTGGGCACGATCACGTCGCCAAAGAATTCTTCCAGGCCGGCGATCCGCACGCGGCGGAGCAGAGCCTGCTTGACCGACTCCTCGCGGTTGCTCTGAACCTTGACGATGTACCACTCGCGGGCGCCGGTGGCTTCGGGGCGGCCGAGATCCTCGTAGATCGGCTGCGCGTTGTCGTCGGAGTCGTCCTCGACGACCGCCGATCCGCCTGCAACTTCGTCGTTTCGGGCGTCCTCTCCGCCGGCCGGGCCGTGACCGGCCTCAGCCGACAAACCCCCGTCGGCCGGGTCGGCGGCCGCCCCGGCAGGCGCGGCCGAGCCTTCGGCAGTCAGGTCGTCGTGCGGATGGTCAGTCGAGTGGGTCACGGTCGCAAAGCTTCCTCGAGGTGGCGGCCGCACAAAAACAGTGCAATCACCGGGAAAACACGCAGAAAACGGCGGGCAACGGGGCTAGATGCGGATCCCCAACATGCGAAACACGCCGCTCCAGATCGCGTCGTAAGCGAACAGGATGGCCGTCAGGGCAAAAAGTGTAATCATGACAACGATCACGCTGCGAATCAACTCCGTGCGCGAAGGCCAGGAAACTTTGCTCATCTCGGCCTCGACCGCGATCAGAAAGTCGGCGAACTTCGGGGCGTTCACCAACCGAAAGCAAATCCACGCCGCGGCCAGCAGCACTCCGGCGCCGATGGCCAGCCGCACCCAGGTTTGCTCCACCGTCGACGTGAGCAACACGAGCAAGCGGTAGTCGCCAAAGGCGGCCAACGCGAACAGCGCAAAGGCTGTCGTCTGCCGGGCGATTTTGCCTTGGCTGCGCTTGTAAATGCCGAAGTGGAACAGTTCGCGGAAGACCGATCCCCACGAAGCTGTGTTGTCTTGCGCCATCGTTGCACGAATGCCTTAGGTCGTCCGCCGGACGGGCCGCTCACACAGGCGGCGTCTGTTGCAGCCCTCAGGGGCCGGCGGTCGATCGGTTGATTTGGTGTCCGCTTCCTTGTCGGGCGCGATCCGCGGCCTGAGCCGGAATCGATGATCCAGTCGTAAAGTCAGCGGCCGGGAGAGAAGCCGTCCAGGCCTCTCTCCCGGCGCCCAAAATAATGGCAGGGGCGGCGGGAATCGAACTCGCAACCTCTGGTTTTGGAGACCAGCGCTCTGCCAGTTGAGCTACACCCCTAGCTCGAAGCCGACGGCCTGGCCGACCGCTGGCCGCGCCTCGAAAGTCCTCGAGGCCAACTCTTTTCAGCTCCGGACTACTCCAGAATCTTCGTCACGACGCCCGAGCCGACCGTCTTGCCGCCTTCGCGAATGGCGAAGCGGACGCCGTCGTCCATGGCAATCGGCGTGATCAACTCGACCGTGACGCGGGCATTGTCGCCCGGCATGCACATCTCGGCGCCGCCCAGCAGGTTGGCGGTGCCCGTGACGTCGGTCGTGCGGAAGTAGAACTGCGGCCGGTAGCCGCTGAAGAACGGGGTGTGGCGGCCGCCTTCTTCCTTCGAGAGGACGTACACCTCGGCTTCGAACTTCTTGTGCGGGGTGATCGAGGCCGGCTTGGCCAGCACCTGGCCGCGCTCGATCTCGTCGCGCTTAATGCCGCGAAGCAGCAGGCCCACGTTGTCGCCGGCTTGACCTTCGTTCAGCGTCTTGTTGAACATTTCCACGCCGGTGCAGATCACCTTCCGGGGCTGCTCGGCCAGGCCGATGATCTCGACTTCGTCGCCGACCTTGACCAGGCCGCGCTCGATACGACCGGTGGCCACGGTGCCGCGGCCTTCGATCGAGAACACGTCTTCGACGGCCATCAGGAACGGCTTGTCGACCTCACGGGTCGGCTGCGGGATGTAGGCGTCCACGGCGTCCAGCAAGTCGCCGATGCACTTGTTGGCGGCCGGGTCCTTCGGGTTGTCGTAAGCCGGCTTCGAGGCGCCGCGGACAATGGGGATTTCGTCGCCCGGAAAGCCGTGCTTCGTGAGCAGCTCGCGGAGTTCGAGCTCCACCAGCTCGAGCAACTCCTCGTCGTCGACGAGGTCGCACTTGTTGAGGAACACCACGATCGCCGGCACGCCCACCTGGCGGGCCAGCAGGATGTGCTCGCGGGTTTGCGGCATCGGGCCGTCAGCGGCCGACACAACCAGGATCGCGCCGTCCATCTGGGCGGCGCCGGTGATCATGTTCTTGATGAAGTCAGCGTGGCCCGGGCAGTCGATGTGGGCGTAGTGACGCTTCTCGGTCTCGTACTCGACGTGAGAGACCGCGATGGTCACCGTCTTCGTGGCGTCGCGGACGGTGCCGCCCTTGGCGATGTCGGCATATGACTTGAAGCTCGCCATGCCCTTGGCAGCCTGAACAGCCAGGATCGCTCCCGTTGTGGTCGTCTTGCCATGGTCGATGTGGCCGATCGTGCCCACATTGCAGTGCGGTTTCTTGCGTTCGAAGGTGTCCTTGGCCATTCTGATCTCACTCCTGGCGGGTTGCCTGCGGCCCAAAGACAGGGCCGCTCGTTCTTCTGAAGGGGATGAAGGTGTTCTGCGTCTTTACGGTTGCGCCGGACGTCCGACTGCCAGAGCTGCTGATGGGATTCGGACCCATGACCTCGTCCTTACCAAGGACGCGCTCTACCAACTGAGCTACAGCAGCCCGAACCCCGCAAGCGGGGACTCTGTTCGACGGAAATAGCGCGCCCGGCGCGGTCGCGACGCCACTCGTCGGTTGTCTCTTCGTAACTTCTCGTTCCTCGTTCTCGCGTTCTGCTCGATCTCTGCGTTTCCTCGCCTCGCCAGAGAAACCGCGGGCACTTCAAAGCGGGTGAAGGGAATCGAACCCTCGTCTTTAGCTTGGAAGGCTATTGCTCTACCATTGAGCTACACCCGCAGGCGTGTCTCTCTTCGTTCTCGCCGCCAAGCCAAACGCCTTTCGCGCGGGCCGCGACACGGCGACTCCCTGCCTCGACCAGCTTCTTGCCTCGATCGGCTTCCCTCAACTCCCGCCGACGAAGCCCGGCGCGGCAGGGAAGTGGGGGGTACAGGATTCGAACCTGTGAAGGCTATGCCGTCAGATTTACAGTCTGATCCCTTTGACCACTCGGGAAACCCCCCGTGATTTCGCGCTACCAACCAACTGCCCTACCCGCGGAACGCGATTGTATCGCGGCCCAGGGAAACAGCGAAGCCGCGCTCTGGAAGCAAAGACTTCCTCGCCGCGTCGGCAACCAGCTAGCGGAGGGGCTCGAACCCACGACCTGCTGATTACAAATCAGCTGCTCTGCCAACTGAGCTACGCTAGCGATCGAGTCCCGCCATGAAAACTACTAAATATAGTGAACTCGCGAAGAGTTGCAAGACGGCCTGCAGGCAAAAACTCAGGCTCCCCCGGAGCCCGGAAAAGCCGCATGCTAGCAGTCACTTAGGCCCTGTGCGGGGCTGCCGTGAGTACTCCGACGGCTACCGGGGAGCGACCAAAAGCAAACGCGTGGGCGGCTCCAAAGCCACGCCACGCGTTGCTCGGTCAACAGGAGTTCACAACCGAGGCTTACAGCCCCGGCACATCGATCTTCTCTTCCTGGGCGGCCAGCCGCAGCTTGGCTAGGGCCCGGGCCTCGATCTGCCGGATGCGTTCCTTGGTCACCCCGAGCTGGGCCCCCACCTCCTTGAGCGTGAGTGGCTTGGCCCCGGGGTCGAGCCCGAACCGGCTGATGATGATCTGCTGTTCGCGCTCATCCAGCCGCTCCAGGATCTTGCCGACTTGCTGTTCGCGCTGCGCCTGGGCGCTTTCCAGCTCGTGCTGGTCGGTCCGCCGCTCCTCGGTGCTGGTAAACATTTCCGACTGGCTCGTGCGGAACCGGTCGCGCCGCTTGTTCTCGTCAGGAATCGTGCGGGCGTAGTTCTTCATGATCGCCCAGCTCGCGTAAGTGCTGAACTTGTTGCCGCGGGCGAAGTCGAATTTCTCGGCCGCCCGGATCAGCGACATGTTGCCGTCGCTGACGAGCTCGAAGAAGTTGTCGTTCGGCGCCACGTGCCGCTTGGCGATCGAAACGACCAACCGCAGGTTGGCCCGCACGATCTGATTCTTCACCTCCACGGCCTTGTCGTAGAGCTTCTCGATTTCGTCCATCAAGCTGCTCTTGGCCGCGGCGGGGTCGAGCTGCTCACGCAGCTTGGCCGCCCGGTGCTTGAGGAAGTTGAACTTGCGGAACAGGTAGGCCTCTTGCTCGCGGGTGAGCAGCGGCACCTCGTACAGGCTGGCCAGATACGGGGGGAGCCCGCTCGGCAGCCGCGCCTTGCGGCCCGCCGGCTCCGGCGATTCGGGCATGGGGCCCAGGATCAGCTTCTCGGCCTCGACCTTGTCGAACAACGGATTGGGGATGCAGTCGAGCGGCAGATCCATGATCCGCCGTGCCCGCATCTCGTTGATCGAGCGGTAGATGCTGGTGCGGGTGCGGTGGTAGCGGCGGGCCAACCGCTCGACGCTTGCGCCGCGCTTGTAGTCCTGGTAGAGCTGAGTCTTGAGTTCGACCGTGAGCGGGCCGGTGCGGTCGGGAAAGACCGCCCGGTCCGGCTGCTCCCGGTCGAACTGCTTGATCGTGTAGCGAACGGTTTCCACGCTTCGTCCCATATGAGCGGCGACGCGCCGCATGACTTCGGAGGGCCCGCCGCCGGCTTGGGCCAGGCGCCGCGCGCGCTCGATGATTTCTTGCTTGTCTTCTTCGGTGAGTTGGCTGAATTTGGCGCCGCGGCGAACGCGCTCGGAGTTATTGGCCACGAACGAGTCGACCGAGCTCTTGAGGAAGCCCACCCGGCTGCGGCTGCCGTACCAGAAGCGGCGGCTGACCAGCCCCTGCTGGCGCCAGCGAGCGATCGTCTTGGTCGACACCTTGAACTGTTTGCTCAGTTCCTCGACGGTGAGCACCGGCTCGCCGGCCGCCTCGGCCGGCACGTGCGCGGCTTCCGACACGTCCTCGACGAAGAGCCGCAAATCGTGGCTCGCTTCCTCGCCACTGAGCTTTTGATCGACATCGGCCGGCGGACGGAAGTCCGTCACGCGGAAGCAAAGGTATTCATAGGTATAGGTCCGGCGCGGATCGAGCTCGCGAATCAAACGCTCGGCGCGATTCACCTGGTCGATCTTCTTGTCGCGCGGGGCGAACCGCACCTGCTGGTCGCGGAGCTGGCGGAGGGCCAAGTTGTGGTAATCGGCATGCATGAACGACCTCTCTTCCAAGCTGTTCGTCCCGGGGCTGCCATTCCTTGCTCTGGTGGGAGCCGACAACCGGGGAACACTCTTCTCAGTTCCGCGCCGCCGTCTTGGCGGGCGAGCCTCTCGCCGACCGCACTCGCACAGGCCATCCTCCCCTTTGGGGGAGGGAGACACTTATGCAACCGCTCGACACTAACTGTCATACGCAGCCAGGCGACACTTGGTTGTTGCAAAGGTCAGGCCGAATCGGCCGCTGTCTCTTGGTGCGACCAAGAAAACCCGCGAACGACCGGGCTGCGATTCGCAAGTCTTTCTACAGAAATGCCTTGCGACACTAGGCCAATTCGCCGGACAGTTTGCCCCCAGCGCCCATCTCGGCCCGTCTTGACAGAACGGAGCTGCCGAATCCTGCGCGGCTTGCAAAATTGCCCATTTCCTGTGCAACAGGCAAGCGCCTTCCCAACCAGGAAAATTCGATGCTAAGCGAACGATCTTGGTGACAAACCCTCCGGAGAGGGCCGTTTTCCCTTCAGCCGCACCGCTGCGACCTAGTTTCACCACCTTTCCCAATCGCGACTTCGGTCTGGCGATTCAATCGTCGGGGTTCTGCCGGTCGATCTAGCCAGCGAGTCTTTGCCGGAACGACCGCTCTTTCGAGGCGCGCTCCCGATGCCGACCCTCTGCCGCTTTGCCTGCCTGGCCGCCTCCTTGTTCAGTGTCGCCGCGGCGGCCCAGGCCGCCGACACGATTAACCTCTCGGCCGATTTGCGGCCTGGGCAGCTTGCGCAGGTCAAGTTCCAGATGGAAGTGGGCGGCCAGCTCAAAATGGTTCGCGACGGGAAGGTCTCGCAGACCCCCATGAAGGTCGACGGCAAGTCCGCCTACCGTGAACGGCTGCTGGCGGCCGCCGACGGCTCGCGCGTTTCGCGCTCCGTGCGAAAGTACGACTCCGCCGCCGGCACGCTCACCATCGAACGCCGCAAACTCACGCCCGAGCTCAGTTCGCCCCACCGGCTGATCGTGGCGAGCGTCGGCAAGGATGCGCAGACACTCTTCTGCCCCACCGGGCTGCTTACCCGCGACGAGCTGGACCTGATCGACGTTCCTTGCAGCACCCTGCTGATCAATCGGCTGCTGCCGGGCAAGACCGTCAAGCTCGGCGACACCTGGCGCCACCAGCCGGAAGACCTGGCGCTGCTGCTGGGACTCGATGCCGTGAGTCAGGCCGACGTGGAGAGCGTTGTCAGCCAGCTCAAGGACGGCGAGGCCGAAATGGCCTTGGCAGGCACGGTCGCCGGGGCCGTGGGCGGCGTAGCCACCGACATCGAGCTCAAAGCCAAGTACCGCTTCAACCAGGTCGCCGGCCGCATCGACTGGCTGGCGATGCTGATCAAGGAGAACCGCTCGGTGGGGCACGCCGCGCCCGGGGTCGACGTTGTCGCCAAACTGCAGGTGCAGATCGATCCGCTGGCCAAGGCCGAGGACTTGAGCGAGGCCGCCCTGGCCGGCGTGCCGCTCGAACCGGCGCCGGAACTGACCCGCCTGGCCTACGTTTCGCCTAGCGGCGAACTGAGCATGGCGGTCAATCGCGGCTGGCAGGTGGTGAACGAAGACGGGCAAATCGCCGTGCTGCGGCTCGTGGAGCGCGGCGACCTACTGGCCCAATGCAACGCCACCCGACTGCCCCCCTTGGCCTCCGGCAACAAGCTCAGCCTGGCGGACTTTCAGACTGAGGTGCGCAAGGCCTTGGGCGATAACTTCCGTCAATTTGCCGAGGCCGCCGAGTTGACCAGCGGCGCCGACTACCATGTGCTGCGGGTCGTTGCCCAAGGCTCGGTGTCCGACCTACCGATCGAATGGCGCTACTACCACATCACCGACCGCAGCGGCCGCCGGGCCTCGCTCGCCTTCACGATCTCGCAGCAGTTCACCGAACGCTTCGGCGAGAACGACCAGGAGTTGGCGCTCGGCCTGCGATTGATGGAGCCGACGGTCGGCGCGCCGACCACGGCTGCCAAACCGTCGCCGCTCAAGCTCAAGGCGAAATAGTTGCCGTCGGCGGCCGTCCCGAGGGGCAGCATCCCTCCGGGCACACATCATGGCTCGCGGGAAAGCTGCCCAGCGCTGGTTTTTCGGCGGCGCCGCTGAGGCGTTCGACGATGAGATCTCGAATCATGCCCACGAACGCCGGGTGGGTGCCGGCGGTCGCCGCGCGGACCATCGGCAGTCCCAGTTCGCCGCACAGCTCGCGGGCTTCGGTGTCGAGGTCGTAGAGCACCTCCATGTGGTCCGAGATGAAGCCGATCGGCACGAGCACGATCGGCAGGCCGGGCTCGGACGCGGCGACCTTGCGGAGGTAGTCGCCTACATCGGGCTCGAGCCAAGGTTGTTGCGGCGGTCCGCTGCGGCTCTGGTAGACGACCGTCCAATCGGGACGCCCGGCTTCATCGGCCACCAGACGGCTCGATTCGCGCAGTTGTTCCTCGTAGCGGCAGCCGGCGGCCATCGCTAGGGGAATGCTGTGGGCAGTGAACACCAGCCGTGCCCGCGCGGCGTCGCTGTCGTCAAGTTGCGCGAGCGCCGCCTGCACGCGGGCGACCATCGCAGCGATGTAGCCGGGATGGTTGTAGAAGGCGCGGAGCTTGTCGATCTGCGGCG